>NZ_JAUSUV010000008.1 GCF_030814315.1 Croceifilum oryzae
CTCGGACCTCAAGGACCTCAAGGCGATACGGGACCTCTCGGACCTCAAGGACCTCAAGGCGATACGGGACCTCTCGGACCTCAAGGACCTCAAGGCGATACGGGACCTCTCGGACCTCAAGGACCTCAAGGTGGCACGGGACCTCTTGGGCCTCAAGGACCTCAAGGCGGTACGGGACCTCTTGGACCTCAAGGGCCTCAAGGCGGCACGGGACCTATTGGACCTCTTGGGCCTCAAGGACCTCAAGGACCTCAGGGACCTATTGGACCTCAAGGATTTACGGGACCGACTGGAGCAGTGGCAAATAGCTTCTTGTTTGCTACCGTAACTGGAGCTGGATTCTCTCCTTCTGTTAATGCAGGTAATCCTTTACCTTACGACACGATTCTCACTCAATTTGGTTCTGGTGAAATCACACTTGATACAGGTGGTGGTGGAGCAACAGGAACGATTACCTTGGCTCCAAATCATTATTACGAGGTTAACTATTCTGCCAGATCTTCTGCTAACAACGCTACGTTTGAATTACAGTTAAACGGAGCTCTGATTCAAGGAACACAAGTAGCACAATCGAATAACACCAACTCTTCTAACTCCGCAGTAGCAATTGTTCAAGTACCACCAGGCCCTGCTGCAACATTGCAAGTTATAGTCCAGACCACCGGAGGAGTAGGAAGACCTCAATGTGGAATTTCTGTAATCATGTTACGTTGATAAATTGACAAACCGATGACCTTGCTCGATTCGGTTATGAAGATATTTCTTTTTGCCTGATGGCTATGCTATCAGGTATTTTTTCTTTCCCTCAATACGGACCACGGCTATTCATACCCACGCTTACAGGGCGCGAAGAGCTTAGCTACGCATGAATTAACATTATCAATGATGGGTAGAAAAGAGTCACAATCGTAGGAGCCATCCCAAAAGGTGGCTCTTTTTTGCCTACAAATATAGAAGTTGAATCAATAACCTAGTACATATATTCATGACCAAACATACCTATAGTAAGACTTTATGGAAGGAGGCAGAAACATGTCCCAAGCAAATATACCTAATATTTCACCTAATATCTCTATCACAAGAGAAGATGCAGTAAACCTGTTACTATCATCGATCGCGTTAGAAGAGTTAGGACTTAGCCATATCATTAACGCCGAGGGCGAAAAGCTCCAATACGTTCTCGGAACTCTCCCCGGAGTATCAACAACCTTTCAACCCACAATCACCGACTTACTTACGATCAATGTAATCGGAAAAAAAGAATGGATTTTAAATGAAAAGTTAGAAAACGTGTTAGGCACAGATGTTACGAGAGGACCAACGGGACCCCAAGGACCAGTGGGAGCCACCGGATCATCAGGAGGACCTCCTGGACCTCCTGGCGGCACAGGACCTCAGGGACCTCAAGGAACGGTAGGAGCAATTGGAGCCACTGGGGGCACTGGTCCTCTTGGACCTCAAGGACCCCAAGGACCAACTGGATCTTTTGCTACAGGCGGAACCTTATTCGTGGTTCAAGGAAATTCAGGGGCCAGCGGAACGGTTCCACTCGGTTTCGGAGATACACTAAACTTTATATCCAATGCGTTAGAAATTTCGGTAACACCTGGTTCAGCAAATGTGCGATTGGATGTGCCCACTGGCGCTTCTGGAGCCATTGCGAATATCATTAAATCAATCCTTGATCAATTTGGCTTTACTGGGCTTACAGGACTGGCAGGGACAACCGGACTGACAGGGGTCACTGGACCTCAAGGCGATACGGGACCTCTCGGACCCCAAGGACCTCAAGGTGATACGGGACCTCTCGGACCCCTTGGACCCCAAGGTGATACGGGACCTCTCGGACCCCAAGGACCTCAAGGTGATACGGGACCTCTCGGACCCCTTGGACCTCAAGGTGATACGGGACCTCTCGGACCCCAAGGACCTCAAGGTGATACGGGACCTCTCGGACCCCAAGGACCTCAAGGACCTCAAGGCGATACGGGACCTCTCGGACCCCAAGGACCTCAAGGACCTCAAGGCGATACGGGACCTCTCGGACCCCAAGGACCTCAAGGCGGCACGGGACCTCTCGGACCCCAAGGACCCCAAGGTGGTACGGGACCTCTCGGACCTCAAGGACCTCAAGGCGGTACGGGACCCCTGGGACCTCAAGGACCTCAAGGACCGACTGGGCCTCAAGGCGGTACTGGACCTACAGGAACCCTCTCTTCCGTTTCTATATCCTATTTCGGAGATTCTAGTACAACCAATCTTCAAATAGCTCCGAGTGCGTTTCTAGTATATAACCTAGCTGATAAAACAGATCCAAACCTTCCACTAGTAGCCGGGGCAACTGGCTTCCAAGTACAGATCCCAGGCCTGTATTATATGGCAGTTACGATTTCGGTTGCACCAGGATCTGTAGGCGTCTTTGAATACACGATAAATGGTGCTGCCGTTAGTAATACTCTGTTCTCAGTAGGTGGTGCAACAGGAGTTGGAGCAAGTTCAGTAACCATACCATATATACGTCAGATGAGCGCTGGACAAACGATTTCTGTTCGAAATGGCGGTGTTAATTCAGTAACTTTACAATCTGGCACCCAACCTATTACTACAAGAAGACCGGCATATGCAGGTATTAGTATCATGAAAATTAATTAGCTACACGATCAGGATTGTACAGCGAATAGTCACGATCATAGGAGCCATCCCCAAAGATGGCTCTTTTTTACCTACAAATATAGAAGTTGATTCAATAACCTAGTACATGCATTCGTGACCAAGCATACCTATAGTAAGACTTTATGGAAGGAGGCAGAACATGTCCCAAGCAAATATACCTAATATTTCACCTAATATCTCTATCACAAGAGAAGATGCAGTAAACCTGTTACTATCCTCGATTGCGTTAGAAGAGCTAGGACTTAGCCACATCATTAACGCCGAGGGCGAAAAGCTCCAATACGTTCTCGGAACTCTTCCCGGAGTGTCAACCACCTTTCAACCCACGATTACCGACCTACTCACGATCAATGAAAGCGTTCGTGACACCATCAATATAATCGGAAAGAAAGAATGGATTTTAAACCAGAAGTTAGAAAACGTATTAGGCACAGATGTTACGAGGGGACCAACGGGACCACAAGGACCAGCAGGAACTACAGGATCATCAGGAGGACCTCCTGGACCCCCTGGCGGCACCGGACCTCAGGGACCTCAAGGAACGGTAGGAGCAATCGGAGCCACTGGGGGCACTGGTCCTCTTGGACCTCAAGGACCTCAAGGACCGACAGGGTCTTTTGCTACCGGCGGAACCTTATTTGTGGTTCAAGGAAATTCAGGGGCCAGCGGAACAGTTCCACTTGGTTTCGGAGATACACTAAACTTTATATCCAATGCGTTAGAAATTTCGGTAACACCTGGTTCAGCAAATGTACGATTGGATGTGCCCACTGGCGCTTCTGGAGCCATTGGGAAAATTATTAAAGCAATTGTTGATGAACTCGGTCTTACTGGGGTTACAGGGCCCACTGGTGCTACGGGCGCTGACGGAGTCGACGGACCAACTGGGGCAACGGGCATCGACGGTGTTACTGGCGCTACAGGCGCTACGGGCGCTACGGGCATCGACGGCATTACTGGCGCTACAGGCGCTACGGGCATCGACGGCGTTACTGGCGCTACAGGCGCTACGGGCATCGACGGTGTTACTGGCGCTACAGGTGCCACAGGCATTGACGGCGTTACTGGCGCTACAGGTGCCACAGGCATTGACGGCGTTACTGGCGCTACAGGTGCCACGGGCATCGACGGTGTTACTGGCGCTACAGGCGCTACGGGCATCGACGGCATTACTGGCGCTACAGGCGCTACGGGCATCGACGGCATTACTGGCGCTACAGGCGCTACAGGCATCGACGGCGTGACGGGCGCTACAGGGTCAACTGGAGATACGGGATCTACCGGACCCACTGGATCTCCGGGAACACCAGCCATTCCCAACCAAGTCTACGTCACGAATAGCGGTAGCACTTCCGTTTCTGTCATCGATAAAGATACCAATCTATTAACCACCTCGATTACAATCGGAACAAATAATCAAACCGGATTAGCAGTCAATCCCCTAACCAATCGAATCTATGTCGGACTTAATCAGACCGTTGGTCGTGTCGTGGTCATTGATAGCAGAACCAATACGGTCATCACCACGGTTACCACAGGAACGAACGTATGGGGAGTAGGAGTAGATACAGCCCTCAATCAGATTTATGCAGTGAATACAACGAGCCAACATGTCTCCTTCATCGATGGAAATACCAATAACATTACTGCCACCGTTACATTAGCCAGTGGTTTAGTCGAAATACCACAAATCGGAGTAAACTCTGCGACACATCAAGTCTATGTTCCAAATGCCAACTTAAATAACATTGTTGCCATAGACGGGGTTACCAGTAACATCGTTGCCACGATTATTACAGGAGGCAATCCGAGATCCACAGCAGTAGACTGTGTCACCAATCGAGTCTATGTCGCTACGAATGCGGGTGGAGTCGTAGTCATAGACGGAAACACCAATACCGTCATCACGACCATCCCAGCGCTCACAGGCTTACGGGGATTACAAGCAAATCCAAGAACACAGAGGCTCTATGTTGCCAATAGCGCTAACCGTTCTGTCACCGTCATCGATACGAATCTCAATACGATCATCACTTCCATTCCAGTCGGATCGAATCCATCTGGAATCGGCGTGGACACCTCAACGAACCTGATCTATGTTGCCAATCGAAGTGATAATTCTGTCTCTGTCATTGATGGGATTACCAATACCGTCATTGCTACGGATACAGTCGGAGTAACTCCGATTAACGCCATCCCATTCTCACCACCAGACGACTGCTGTACCTGTCCAGTGGCTGACGACGGCACACCTTTCATCTATGTTCAAAACGGTGGTTCAAATAGCGTCTCGGTTATTAACGTACGAACGCTAAAAGTCATCGCTACCATCCCAGTAGGAGTGAATCCTTGGGGAGGGTCCGTAAACCAAAAGAACAACCGGGTATATGTAGCCAATTCTGGATCACGCACTGCTTCCGTCATCGACGCTCTAACCAATACCGTCATTGCAACACTTACCGTCGGTACCACTCCTAGAGGGGGAGCTGTAAACCCTAACAATGGTAGAGTATATATTACAAACTTCGCTAGTAATAATGTATCCGTCTATGATCAAAACAATATTTTCATCACCACAATCTCCCCAATACCCCAACCTTTAGAGACAGATGTAAATCCAGTAACAAATCAAATTTATATTTCTTCAAACAATGGATTTGTTTTCGTCGTTGACAGCGATTCGAACAACGTTGTCGCAACGATTACTACAGCAAATGGCGATCATCAATTTGCTGTAAACCCAGCAGCCGGACGATACTATGTAGCTGTCAATGGCGGAAGCCAGGTCGCAGCTATTGATGCCATTACCAACACAATCATAACCACCTTCGCAAGCCCCGCCCCCATTGGGATAGACATTAATACACTAACCAATATACTCTATGTCAAAAATTCAAATAACACTGCTCGTAAATACGATGCGAACAACAATTATGCACTCCTATCCACTATTACATTCGCGGGTAACGGGCGAGAGCTAGCAGTAAGCTCAACCCCAACAGATCTCATACTTGATAGCTTCTCCGCATCCGTATTTGCTGCCATAAATTCAAATGGAAACCCCGGAACAGTAGCACTCGTCGATCAGCTAACAAGCAATATCTTTGTAACCATTCCCGTTGGAAATAACCCTCAATGGTTACAATTCTGGTATCGCTAGATAAGTTGCAATAAACAAGGGGATTTTAACTTCCCCCACAATTCATCCCCCCTTAGAGAGGCTCCTATTCGCTCTCAAAGGGGGTGGTTACTGTAGAAGACTTCTTTACAGTAACACCTGGTTCTGCTAATGTGAGACTAGAAGTGCCCACTGGAACGACTGGAGCCATTGCAGAAATCGTTCAAGCAATCGTTGCAGAACTCGGTCTTACTGGGACTACTGGGGCGACTGGAGCCACGGGCACAGATGGTGTCACGGGAGCCACTGGACCTACAGGCGCTACGGGCGCTACTGGACCTACCTCTGCGTTCCCTCCAGCTTTTGCAGCTTTTATGGGGGACTCTACTGCAGGTCTAACCTTAGCTGCGGGAGGAAGAATAGGATATAATCTACAAGAAAGTGCAGTTGGTATCGTATCAAGTGGTTTTGCCGCTTCCCCAACAGGTACTCTATTTACTGTAACCGATCCTGGCGTATATATGATGATATCTACTATTACATGTAATAACTCTAGTGTATTTCAATTCGAAGTAAATGGAACACCACGAACAAACACCATTATGGCCATAATCGGAGAAACAGGTCCGGGTTCTATAACAATCATGGATATACTGCCAATGGGTGCAGGGCAGACTATCGGAGTTCGAAATGCATCAAATAATGGTAGTGTTGCAAATTTATTCCGCACTAACACTGCAGGGCGAGTACCCGCTTACTCAAGTATAGCCATTTACAGAATTGGATAATATTTATAAAATAACCAGTTCAACCAGCAAAAGACACTGTCTACAGTCTGTGAGCCATCTTTCCCCAGATGGCTCTTTTCTCTTTACCCACACCATCTGATTGAGCTTCCTGATTCACTTCTGTTACATTCTCCTTACTGTCTAGACTGCTTCACTTCAAAATCAAAAGTGGATTGACTCATTTCTAAGGGTCCATATATCCCCTCATCTCCCTTAGGCACTGCTCTTTGAACCGTATTTCCCTCTATACTAAACTTCCCTTGATATGCACCTACTACAGAATACATCTCGTCATTCTCTCTCTTTTTCCCGAACAAAATGACCCTTTCACCCTTCTTCATGACCGAGATCCATTCACTTGAAACTCCACCAGCTCATTTTCTTCTGATTTATTCAGATGAAAATCCCTTCCATCGTATTTCCTTTCCTCCTTTTTCGTGGTAACGCCTCCCATCTCTCCAAACGTTAGAACATCACCCACTTGTACCTTTCCATTCAAGACCTTTGCAACTCTCACTTGAGAAGTGGTATACGGCACGGAAGAACCATCCTTGTGATACTCTGAGCTAGTACTGATGACGTCGCCTTCAAATACAACAGCAGCGGCTCTTGTTAAGCTTCGGATATCGTTATATAAAGTCAATACATCTGCCAGAACATAAACACCTTTGATGGCAGGTTCTTCTTTCGGCTTAGTTGGTTTGGATTGAGTAGGAGGAGACTCTATCTTTTTCTCTGGAATCGCCGAAGTATTATTACATGCATTTACCATCAAAGCTATCAAGCACATACAGACAATGGAAATAACTCTTTTCATTTTGGATTGCTCCTTTCTGAAAAATCATTGCGAAAGATCACATTAGGAACCCCCGCGTATTCAGTTTTTCCTTTGTATTCGCTGATAATAACGGGTCTCAGATCAATATTGAGAGTTTGATTAAAAGGAAATGTAACCTTCCAATCAATCCGAATCGGTAATTGCTCATTTGGCTTTAGGACATAACCATCCCTCGAAAAGGGTTGCCCTTTTCCGTTCAATATTACCTTGGTGTCATTATCTGCTACTGCCACATGAGGGTTATTCATTCGAATCTCTGTAATTTTCACAGGGTAATCATTTCCATTTTGGGCGTTGATGATGAGGGGTCTTGATTGAGAGAAAATGCCCGATTCACTAGAAGGCTGTATGCCCGAATAAATTCCATCATGCACGTTAATCGTGAGGTTACCAATATCTAGTTCCTTTTCTTTTCCGTCTTTGGTGTGAAAGACAATCTTATGGAAAGTGTGCTTACCAGTTCCCTGAGTGGATAGATAAACAAAAAAGCCTTTTTGTTCAAGATCTCGTTGTGGTGGATAGGGGGAGATATTGAACCCTTCTACTTTTACCATGTCGGTACTAGGAAGAAGTTTAATAGAGGTAAAGTCTTCTTTTTGTACGGGTAAATTGGATGAATGATTAATTGCTAGATTCATGATGAACTGTTCGTTCTCTCCAGGAGCCCAGAAGGATTCGTAACTGCTATCATTTTTTACTACTTGGAAAACGCTACCCTTAGCAGTCTCGACTTTTGCTATAGAACATCCTTCTATGAACAGCACGCCTATGAATAATAAATAGACCAGCTTTGAATTCCACATAGAACCTCCCGATACTCGCTTCGACATAGATATTGGATTGTTAAAAGGCACTCCAGAGTGAATTGGAATGCCCTTAGAGCTTACTTTTTAAATGACTTTACTTCACTTTCCAGACTAGATAGACTCATTTTCAAAGCAGGATAAACAGCTTCGTCACCCTTTGGGGCTGGTCTCTCAATCTGCTCATCATCTACTTTGAATTTACCTTGATATCCACCTACAATGAGATAAATACCTTCTTGATACCTTCCCCCAAACAACATGACCTTTTCGCCTTTTTTCATGGCAGAAATTCCATCAATTTTGAAATCTACCTGCTTATTTTCTTCGGCTTCGCTAAGAGGAGGAAAATCTTTTCCTCTCCCACTACTTTCACTTATATACCTTTGAGTCGTGATGCCACCCGTTTCTTGAAAGGTTAGAACATCTCCGATCTTTACATCACCACTTATCACCCTTGAAACTTTCACTTGCGAGAGTGTAGACGGTGCAACCCTATCCTTGTAATATTTTGTGCTGGCATTCATAACATCGCCTTCGATTACAATGTCAGAGTCTTTCGTTAGGCTTCTTATGTCGGGATAGAACCTTACAATATCGGAATGAGCCTCTACCGTTATGATCCCCAAATCTTTTTCCTCAGTAGCTTTCTTTGTAGCCTTCGTCCCCGTGTTTGTTGTAAAGACACTTGATGAAGCTGAGACCACCATGACAGAGCCTAACAAGATAGCGCCAATGCTAAGAAGGATCAGTCCTTTTTTCATTGTTCAATCGCTCCTTTAATTGTAGATTGCGTTGATACCTTTGTAGTCATCTAGCAAAGGTCTGCTTGTCTTCCTGCCAAATGCAAATTGACACATAACCGAAAACTCATCCCCATTATGGGCCAAACCCATAGCATGACCGATCTCATGGGCGATCGTTCCTTGTTGGTCTCCTGAACTCAAATATTTCAATTTCGCTTGATTCAACTCAATTCTTGCCCATCCCCAGTTGCTCTTCTCAGGTTCGACCTTCTCTTTATAACGGTAAAAGTACGTCACACCAGAACGTATATCCGAGGAATCATCGTAGGAAGTGAATTCAATAACACTTGCTTTCTTGTTAGTTGATTCCCGAAAGGATATCGGTGTGGACAAAATACTAGATGAGTAAATCCACGTGTTCCAAGCATTTTTGATAAGGGGTTTATATTTGTTTGCTGAGTCATGTAGGTAGTAATATTGGCGATTCTTACCCCAATTTCCTACTCCATTGGTTAACTTATGTCCGTACAGAATATATGCAAATGATTCTGTTGGAAAAAATACGACCAATGCTAAAACCGACAGCAATAACGACAATCTCTTTTTCAAACTATCCACCTCGTTTGTTGTCTTGTAGGTAAATACAAAGGACGAGTTCTCGCTAAAATTCCCTACGTCCTTCGTATTTGGCTTGAAAATGTCTGTGTATCAAAACAGTGTTCGTGACTTGATAGGGGGCATTGGTGTATGCTGGTGGTATACGTAAATTAGCTTGGCATCACCTCCTTAGAGGGTGGTGGGTGTAGAGGATGGACCGGACTACTGGGGGTAGTCTGGAACATATATCTACACTTCAAATTAAGAGCCTGCAAGATTGTGGGAAGTTCTAGGAGCGTTCGTCTTTTTCTTCGAATGTTTCTCGTAGCTTCTTCCATAATCTGAAGGCTTCTTTTTCTTCTTGAATAACGCTAAAGATGTCAACGGATCGTCCGGCGAAGACTTTTATACCTTCAGTGATAGCGGCTTGTACCATGTCGAACATCTTAAATTCGATTTTCTGACCGTCGGTGGTGATGATCTGAATGATACTCATGCGCCGTTCGGGTATGTGATCGATAGAACATTTGACGCAGGGCTGGACTTCGCCGTCTTTGATCTTGTAACCAGTCTCTTGTTCAAGCACTTTCACGCTGGGATTACGGTGAACGTCGTCCATAAAGGACTTGATCTTCTCTCGTGAGCCTTCTACTTGAAGTTTTAACAATTTCCAAACACTCCGTTCTTTTATTTTTGGAAAATCAGAAATAGATCAGATATGGTTCTGCAACCTTACTGCCTCGTCAGCTAAATTATATTTCATCAATTAAGTTTTTTCAATATTTTGGTATTTTAACTTTGATATCGACTATTTTGATTTTGAAACTGGCACGAATGGGACAAAGAAGACTGTAAATCCCTATTTCTCTGGACTTTTCTTCATGGAAGGGAAATGATTTTAATATGGAGAATTAAAACGAGAAAATATTTTTTATTTCTAATTTTTTTCTATTTCCTAATAGAGAGAGGTAGAGTGATAATGGAAAACCCTTATGTAGAGGCTAGTATAGCCCGATATATCGTGAAAAAAGTAAGGAAGGATTTGGGGTTAAATCAGAAGGATCTCGAAGATGTAAATTTATCCGCTTCGACAATTAGTAATATAGAACGCGGAGAAGTAGATCCGAGGGATGAGACGTTTGCATACTTGCTAAAGAAGTTGAATTTGGATCAAACAAATCTCAATACGTTGATCCATCAAGAACAGCATGCAATGGAAGAGTTGAGATTTCACCTTGACTGCCTCGAAACAATGACAAGTAATTTAGATTTTGGTGTGGCGGATGGAGGCACAGAAATACTGAATAAGATAGAAGCGATCAAACTAGAAGACTTCCATGTATATGCCCCTTGGCTGCCGTATTTAAAAGGCCGTTGTTTTTATAAAAGTAAGGAATTCAAAAAAGCACGTTCCTACTTTGAACAAGCCATCCAGTTATGTAGAATCCATAAACTAGATCCAGATAATAACATCATTAGCCTTTGTTATAATCAATTAAGCTCCTGTAGCTATCACCAAAGCGACTTGCCAGGTGCTTTGGCGTATGTAAAAAAGGGGATGGATACGTATGATCACACTAAGAAAAGACCTGAAGCTCTGGATTTCCTACTAAGTAATAGAATTTTGTATCTCATGAAATCTGCTCAATCCGATCTAGCTCTACAATATCTGAATGAGATATGGGCATCATTACCCGAAATCGAAAGTATTTCAACTCGATTGAGTATGTATCAACACCGCTCCGTTCTGTTACGTGAGCGAGAAGAATTTAATACCGCTATTCAACTCTGCGAAGAAGGATTAGTACTTGCACGTAGAAACCAGATTCAATGGAGTCATGTTGAATTATTAAACATACTAGGAAGCATTTACCTTAAGCTAAGATTATTCGATAAGGCGTTGCTTCGATTTCAAATAGTGCTAGAGACGGATCATAAATTAGATTATCCACGAAAACATATTGATACCCACTCCTACCTGGCCATTCTCTTTCTAGCACAACGAGATTGGGAACGTGCGAACACTCATATCCAAAAAGCCCTTCAGATTAGTAGAAGTTTACCAGATATATTTCGTTTATCTAAAGCCTTAATTATCCAAGGAAACTGCTTTACTCACCAGATGAATTATGCTGATGCAGTCCCGTTTTTCCAAGAAGCTGTTGAACTTACAGCGAAACATGGCTTTAGACATCGTCAATTTTCTGCTTTATGGAAAATGGCTAACTGTTTCGAGAAGATGAAGAGTAATAATGAATTCATTGCTTGTATCAAAGAAATCTATACTCTACAAAAAGAGCTCAATTTTAAAACTGAGGATGATTTGTATGAGCTATAAAAGGTGCAGTTCAATTATTCATAAGGAATGATTTTCATGATTATCGACCGTATTACTTGTCAGCCAGTCTCGACTGATTGTTGGCCTTATTCAATCCCACCTGTTGCTCGATTAGTACAAGATGGTTTAACACTTGATACACCTATTACATTTCTTGTTGGTGAAAATGGTTCTGGTAAATCGACCATTGTAGAAGCGATTGCAGAAGCATATGGTTTGGATGCCCGTGGTGGGCGCGCTGGTAGAAAATACGTAAATGATCGTCCTAAGACATTACTAGGTGAGACCATCAAACTACATGGACGGATAGTAGGGAATAAGAGAGATCGAAAAGGTTATTTCTTAAGAGCCGAAACGGCACATGGCTTTATGTCGTTTGTGTCAGGAATGTACGGCTATTGGGAAGAAAACGTGATGGAAATGAGCCACGGAGAGGGATTTCTTACTGTACTCAATACGATGTTTCGAGATCCAGGTCTCTATATCATGGATGAGCCGGAAGCCGCACTCTCGTTCACTTCTTGCTTAAAGTTAGTAGAAATCATGAAGCAGGTGGCTCATACAGGGGGGCAAATTATTTGTGCAACCCATTCCCCTATTTTGACAGCTCTACCTGGTGCGACAGTCTGGGAACTAGGAAAGCACGGGATTCGGAAGTCTTCATGGCGTGAATTAGAGCTAGTGGATAATTGGCGGAGGTTTCTAGAAAACCCTAACTTCTATATGGGGGATTAACATGGACTGGAAACAATGGATGAGAGAAGCATTGGAAAAGGCGGCTTCTATCTTTTCATTAAACTTAATCGGTACGCCGGTATTCGGTTGGCAGGATCGAACGATTGCTTGTCTTTCGTTGAAAGATGGAGTAAAGGTATGGTTGCGAGTTGTAACGGAGCAGAAGAAGTGGAAGGACGGGGATTTTTGGACTGGAAACGAAGAAGCAAACCAGATTACAGGAATCCGAAAACCTAACTTCCTTTATTCAACTGAATGGGAATGGGGAAGCGTTTGTGTTCGTGCCGAGGTACTTACTTGGATGGATGGAAAAATCTGTTCACCCACCTCTGAGTGTAGAACATATCTCGGTCTCTCTGATTCTTGGTGGCAAGAACTACGAGATTCCCTTCATTCTCTATCTCTATTGGAAACAAGTCGAGTGATACGCACCCAGGAAGAGATTGACTTACGATTATCGAATCGGTTTGGCAACGAATGTGATTTCACGATCCAGAAGTGGGGCGCCGCACATGGGGATCTACATTGGAATAATATGATGATTCCTTTTGCCATCCTAGACTGGGAAGGATGGGGACTAGCTCCGAAAGGGTATGATGCGGCTACTCTTTATGTATATAGCTTACTCGTTCCCGCTATAGCTCGCCGAGTATATAATTGGTTTCTAGAAGATCTCGATACACGAGAGGGTGTGGTTTCACAACTTATGGTAATCGACCGCCTTCTTCATCGTATGAAAAAGGGAGACCATCCGGATCTAGAGGAACCTTTACACATCCTTGCAGTATCATTGCTACAGAAAATGAGCCATTGGACCCACTCATCCTAACGTGAGATCCAATGGCTTTTTTTAGAATGACTTGAGCGTGGAACTTAAAACTTTCCATTCGTATTTTTCCATTCAGATTCTGGTGATATGAACTCAATGGTGTCCCAGTGCTCTACGATTTTTCCGTTATCAACTCGGAATAGATCATAAAACGAGGTGTGTTTCCCTCCAAAAGCTCCTTCGCTTACTGTTAATACAAAATTGCCTTGTCCAATAACCATATGCGTTTTATGGTACTCCATGGCAACTCCTTGTTCTGCCATCTCCTCTAATGCCTTCCCGAGACCGGAGAGCCCGTCCGCAATGGCTGGGTTGTGCTGGATATAATTCTCTCCATCAATATAAGAGGTAATCTTCGTAGGGTTTTGTCCCATTAATACATCTTGTACGAAGCTCTTAACAAGTTCTTTATTCTCTTCTGTCTTTTCGAGATCTGTGATTTCCGTTGCCCCATCTAACATAGTATGACCACTCGGAGTTTTTTCAACTTTCCCCTGTAGGTTATCCCAATGCTCTACGATTTGACCATTCTCAAAGCGGAAAATATCAAAACCAACTTTCAATCCAAAGAAGTTGTAATCAGTGTGCATAGCTACATAATTACCATCCTCCATAACCCTCTGAATATCCACTTTGGTTCCATTCTCTTTCAGATCACCCAAAGCACCTAGTAATACTTCTCTTCCATCAGGAAAGTCTAAGTTGTGTTGGATATATTGGGAAGAATGAATGTACTCCTGTATGGCAGTTGGGTTTCCGTTTTCAAGGCTTTGTAACACCGCAATTGCTTTATCTTTATTTGTTGTCATAGAAAAACGCTCCTTCAACACTTTGTTGTAACCAAATCGATTACTTGTAATTATGATAGTTACAATTATCTCATTTGTCAACACTCATAAAAACGATTTTCTATACTTTGCGCATATATGAAGGGAAAATGAACTTGTAATAGGAATCATTACAGTTGTGTTATAATGGTGCAATGAATAAAAGAAGGTGAAGGAAAGATGTCAATCAGTAGTCGCTTTGCTGTGGGAATTCACATATTAACTCTGATTAAAATGAATAAAAATGGAGTCAGCTCGTCCGAATTTTTAGCAGGAAGTGTAAACACGAATCCTGTGGTGATAAGGAAAATCATGGGGATGCTTAAAAATGCAGGTCTGGTAAAAGTAAGACCCGGTATTGCAGGAGCTGAATTAGCGAAGGATTTATCTGAAATTACCTTACTAGACGTTTATAAGGCAGTAAATGTGGTACAAGATAAAGAATTATTTAGCATACACGAAAATCCAAATCCTCAATGCCCCGTCGGTAGAAATATCCAACATACAATCGGTCCCATTTTTGAAATCGCCCAAACCGCATTGGAAAAAGCCCTTGGAAATGTAACCGTTGAAGATGTAGAAAGGGATATGATCGAAAGGGAAAAACTAAATAATAAAATGTTACGTAATGAATAAACAAATAAAAGATTAGAAGCTATTAGACCCACTCATCCTAACGTGAAATCTAATGGCTTTTTCCATTTTCAATGAATCAACCCCATTTTTTCATCTGCTAGAAAGTCCCTTTCATTTTAAAAAGGAATTCAAAAAACTGTGTATTTGATATCGATAGAAAAAGCGAACCCAGCTATTCGTCACCGTTTAGCTGGGTTCTTTGTATATCTCTATTTCGTTGTAAAGCCAAGTAGCATCTCACGAATGAGCTTCGCAGCTGTAATCGGAGTTTGCTCGGTTGGATCGTAGGCTGGGGCGACTTCTACTAGGTCTGCGCCTACAATCTTCAAGTCTGACTTCGCTATGGCATGGATGGAAGCCAATAGCTCTTTGGTTGTGATCCCGCCTGGTTCAGGGGTACCTGTGCCGGGCGCATGTGCTGGATCGAGAGCATCGATATCAATGGTCACATAGACTGGTCGACCTGCTAGTTCGGGTAGACAGGACTTTAGCGGCTCTAGCACGTCAAATGGGAAGAAGTGAATGCCTACTTCTTCTGTATAATCCACTTCTTCTCGGGTCATCGAACGAATTCCAAACTGGTATACGTTGGTTCCGCCGATTAACTCTGAGATTTTGCGAAGGGGGGTTGAGTGAGAGTACGGCTCTCCTTCATAGTCGGTGCGTAGGTCTGCGTGTCCATCGATATGGATGATGGCTAGATCCGGGTAACGTTTGTACACTTCTTGCACAACGGGCCATGTCACCAAGTGCTCGCCGCCCATCCCAAGAGGCATCTTTCCTGCATCGAGGACACGACTTACGAAGTCCGCGATCTGGGCGAGGCTCTTCTCGGGATTCCCGAAAGCGAGGGGAATGTCACCAGCATCGTAGTAAGCGATTTCAGTTAGTTCGCGACGTAGATAGTGGCTATATTCTTCGTGAACTAAAGAGGCTTCCCGGATGCGAGGAGGACCGAAGCGAGAACCAGGACGGAAGCTTACGGTCCAGTCCATCGGCATTCCGTATAGGACAGTGGTAGATTCTTCAAAGTTGTCTGTTGAACCGATAAATACATTTCCTGAGTACTTTTCTTCAAAACGCATGTGCCTACTTCTCCTCTTTCACCGTTAACTCACGTACAAACTGAGGAAGTTCGAACACAGTTTTATGAATCTCTGGACGATAGTATTTGGTATCTAGTGCCGGCAGTTCCTGTACATCTACAGCTAACGGATCATGTTTCTTCGATCCGATGGTAAAGCTCCAAAGTCCGGATGGATAGGTCGGGATGCTTGCTGTGTAAAGGCGAGTGATCGGGAAAGTAGCCGATAAATCAGCGAACACACGGCGAATGAGGTCACGGTTAAACCATGGGGATTCCGTTTGTGCGACCATGATTCCGTCTTCTTTTAGCGCCTCACGAATACCTTCATAGAAGCCTTTTTCAAACAATCCGACTGCTGGACCAACTGGCTCTGTGGAATCAACCATGATGACATCGTATTTATTTTTATTTTCGGCGATATGTTTGATTCCGTCTGCTACTTGGATATCAACACGAGCGTCTCCAAATAGACCACTTGCAATCTCTGGGAAGTACTTCTTAGAAGCCTCGATTACGCCGCCGTCGATTTCTGCTAGGACTGCTTTTTCGACAGAGGAGTGTTTTAAAATCTCACGAATCACTCCGCCATCTCCGCCGCCTACTACTAGCACGTTCTTCGGATTTGGGTGGGTATTCATCGCAATATGCGTGATCATCTCATGGTAAACAAACTCATCTATATCAGTCGTCATCACCATACCGTCTAGGACCAGCATATTCCCAAACTGTTCGGTTTCGATTACATCCAATGATTGAAAATCGGTTACCTCGTGGTGCAAGGTTTTATTGATTTTCGTCGTAATTCCGTGATTCGGAGTCTGCCGCTCCGTGTACCATAACTCCATTTGTGGCTTTTCCATATGTAATCCGTCCTTTCGTTGACAACAATCCTCAATAAGAATACCACAGAGGGGAAATGCACGTAAATAAAGGGAATGAGAAGGGAAAAAAGAGCCCTTTAAAAGGACTCTTTTTAGTATCTAATGTTACCTTAGAGAGACAGGTCTCATTACTGATCGACGAGTCTCATTACAAGTAAAAATGCATTTGTTTCACCAGCATTCGCACCTGATATGGTTTGAGTAGATCCTGAAACATTTATGATAGAGAATGTCTGCCCAGCAGTTAGATTCAAAAAATATTCTCCAAATATTTGCCAAACTCCAGTTAGTTCAGATGATGAATAATGAAATTCTCCCTGAGCAATACGAGTACCATTAATAGCTCCACACCATTGTAATGCATTGGCAGCCCCAGCACGCGCTGTAGTAACTTGAAAAGATACTCTATAGGCCCCTGGGACATTGATTGTTATATTAGGTGCAGCATATGGTGTATTGGCTGTACCAAACTTATCTACAAATGGTACAAAGGCATTATTATTAATTGCAAGATTGCTACCCGTAAAAACAACATATCGAAATGCATCAGAGATTGGTGGTCCCGTCGCCCCTTGGGGGCCTCTGCCGCCTTGGAAGCCTATTGGTCCTTGAGGGCCTCTGGTGCCTTGAGGGCCTATTGGTCCTTGAGGGCCTACGCCGCCTTGAGGGCCTCTTCCGCCTTGGGGACCTATGCCGCCTTGAGTCCCGGTGCCGCCTTGAGGGCCCTGAGGTCCTTGAGCCAATGGTCCTTGAGTCCCGGTGCCGCCTTGAGTCCCGGTACCGCCTTGAGGGCCCCTCCCTCCTTGAGGACCTATACCTCCTTGGGTGCCTATACCGCCTTGAGGACCCGTGCCGCCTTGAGTCCCAGTACCACCTTCAGTACCGATACCACCTTCAGTACCCGTACCGCCTTGAGTCCCGGTGCCGCCTTGAGTCCCGGTGCCACCTTCAGTACCCGTGCCACCTTCAGTACCCGCGCCACCTTCAGTACCCGTACCACCTTGAGTCCCAGTACCACCTTCAGTACCCGTGCCACCTTCAGTACCCGTGCCACCTTCAGTACCCGTGCCACCTTCAGTACCGATGCCGCCTTGTGGCCCAGTTCCACCTTCAGTACCCGTACCGCCTTCAGTACCCGTACCGCCTTCAGTACCGATACCACCTTGAGGTCCTATACCGCCTTGAGGTCCTGTCTCTCCAGTCGGTCCGGTGGCACCTGTAGGAGCATCTATCTGTACTAGGGCGGAACCAGGGGTCACCGAAATTTCTAACGTATCGGATAGAAAGTTTAGGGTATCTCCGAAGCCAAGTGGAATACTTCCGCTTGCACCTGAATTTCCTTGGACCTGGAATAAGAAATCACCTGTAGCAATTGTTCCAGTCGGACCTGTAGTGCCTTGAGGCCCCGTGAATCCTTGAGGTCCTGTTTCTCCAATCAATCCTTGCGGTCCTTGCGGTCCTTGCGGTCCTCCTAATGGTCCTACGGGTCCCGGTGGCCCTTGAGGCCCAGCTGGTCCCGTAGGAGCGTCTTCTCCATCTAACACATTTTCTAACTTCTGATTTAAAATCCATTCTTTCTTTGTGATGACATTAATCGTGTCGCGAACGCTCGCATTGAGTGTGAGTAATTCTGAGAGTGAGGGTTGAAAGGGTGTCGACACGCCAGGAAGAGTTCCCATAGCGTATTGGAGCTTTTCCCCCTCGGCATTAATAATATGACTTAGCCCTAATTCTTCTAACGCAATCGATGATAGTAATAAATTAATAGCATCATCTCTCGTAATGGAAATATTAGGTGAAATATTAGGGATATTGGCTTGAGACATGTTATACCTCCTTCCAAATAGTGTCCTCCGTATAAACAGGTCACATTATGGCGCATTGCCAATTCTCGTTACGGTTAAAAACGCATTTGTTTCATTAAGATTGGCACCTGATATCGTTTGAGTATTTCCTGCAGTATTTTGTACAGAGACTGTATTTCCAGCATTTAGAACCATAAGGTATTCTCCATATATTTCCACATTATTCGCTGCGGTAGCTGTAAATATATGAAACTCTCCCTGAGGAAGACGAACACCATTAATCGCTACAGTCCATTGGAGTAAACTAGTCGCACCTCGTGCTGTACTAACTGCAAAAGCGATATGATAGGTTCCCGGGACAGTGATTGTTATATTAGGTGCAGCATACGGTGTATTGGTTGTGCCAAAATTATCCGTGAATTGTACAAAAGCATTATTAGCAACTTGAATATTACCGCCAGTGACAACGACATATCGAACAGCGGTATTCACCTCTGATCCCGTCGGTCCAGTAACAGTCCCTACCGCTCCTTGAGGTCCGGTAAATCCTTGCGGTCCTTGCGGGCCTTGAGGCCCTTGAGGTCCTTGCGGTCCTTGAGACCCTAGGAGTCCTTGCGGTCCTTGAGGTCCTATAGACCCCTGAGGTCCGGTAAATCCTTGCGGTCCTTGCGGGCCTTGAGACCCTTGAGGTCCTTGCGGACCTAGTGGTCCTTGAGGTCCGGTAAATCCTTGCGGTCCTTGCGGGCCTTGCGGGCCTAGTGGTCCTTGAGGTCCGGTAAATCCTTGAGGGCCTAGTGGTCCTTGAGGGCCTAGTGGTCCTTGAGGGCCTAGTGGTCCCTGTGGTCCTATTGGTCCCTGTGGTCCTATTGGTCCCTGTGGTCCTATTGGTCCCTGTGGTCCTATTGGTCCCTGTGGTCCTATTGGACCTTGTGGTCCTATTGGTCCCTGTGGGCCTAGGGGTCCCTGTGGTCCTAGCGGTCCCTGTGGGCCTAGGGGTCCCTGTGGGCCTATTGGTCCCTGTGGGCCTAGGGGTCCCTGTGGGCCTATTGGTCCCTGTGGGCCTAGGGGTCCCTGTGGTCCTAGCGGTCCCTGTGGTCCGGTAGATCCTTGAGGGCCTTCAAATCCTTGCGGTCCTATTGGTCCCGTCGGACCGTTATCACCTGGAGGAACTTCTATTCTTACATCGGCTGAACCAGGGGTTACATTGATCTCCAGTGTATTGGATAGAACATTGAGTAAATCTCCGAAATCGAGTGGAGCAGTTCCGTCTGCTCCTGTATTCCCTTCAACCACAAATAAGAAATCACCTGTAGCAAAAGTTCCTGTCGGTCCTACTGGTCCTTCAAGTCCCGTACCTCCTTGAGGACCAGTGGCGCCTATCGACCCTTGAGGACCCTCGTTTCCTGGAGGTCCTCCAGATGGTCCTGTGGTCCCAAACGTTCCTTGAGGTCCCGTTGGTCCTCTCGCAACGTCTGCACCTAGCACATTTACTAATTTCTCGTTTAAAATCCATTCTTTCTTTCCGATTACATTAATCGTATCACGAACGCTGTTGTTAATAAGAAGTAGGTCACTAAGAGTGGGTTGAATGCCAGATGACACGCCAGGGAGAGTCCCCAGAACGTATTGGATTTTTTCGCCCTCGGCGTTAATGATATGGCTAAGTCCTAACTCTTCTAACGCAATCGATGACAGTAATAGATTCACTGCATCGTCTCTCGCAACAGTAATAGTAGGTGATATATTAGGGATATTTGCTTGAGACATGCTATACCTCCTTTCAAATGATCTATTATCCTCCGAGTCTCATTACACTTAAAAAGGCATTTGTTTCACTCCCATTTGCACCTGATATGGTTTGAGAGTTTCCTGAAGTATTTTGTACAGAAACTGTCTGCCCAGCAGTCATAGCCCTAACGTACTCTCCGTATACTTGAAGATTTCCGGAGCCGTCGGTTGTTTGTATATGAAATTCTCCCTGAGGAATACGAGTACTATTAATAGCTACAGTCCATTGGATTGGATTGGTCACGTTCGCCGCTGTAGTAACTTGAAAAGCGATTTTATATATTCCCGGGACATTAATGGTTATATTAGGTGCAGCATATGGCGTATTAGCTGAACCGAAATTATTTGCAAATTGTACAAAAGCATTATTAGCGACTGAAACAGCAGCTTGACGAACAACAACATATCGATAAGCAGTCGCAACTGGTGGTCCGGTCGGTCCGGTCGGTCCTGAGAATCCTTGCGGTCCTTGAAATCCTTGCGGTCCTATAAATCCTTGCGGTCCTAGGAATCCTTGCGGTCCTTGAAATCCTAGTGGTCCCGTAAATCCTTGGAATCCCGTAAATCCTTGCGGTCCCGTAAACCCTTGCGGGCCTATAAATCCTAGCGGTCCCGTAAATCCTTGCGGTCCCGTAAATCCTTGCGGTCCCGTAAATCCTTGCGGTCCCGTGTCCCCTTGGGGTCCCGTAAATCCTTGCGGTCCCGTAAATCCTTGCGGTCCTGTAAATCCTTGCGGTCCTGTAAATCCTTGCGGTCCTGTAAATCCTTGCGGTCCTGTAAATCCTTGCGGTCCCGTAAATCCTTGGGGTCCCGTAAATCCTTGAGGTCCTGTAAATCCTTGAGGTCCTGTTTCCCCTTGAGGTCCTGTAAATCCTTGCGGTCCCGTAAATCCTTGAGGTCCCGTAAATCCTTGCGGTCCCGTAAATCCTTGCGGTCCCGTAAATCCTTGGGGTCCCGTAAACCCTTGAGGTCCCGTAAATCCTTGCGGTCCTGTAAATCCTTGCGGTCCCGTAAATCCTTGAGGTCCCGTAAATCCTTGGGGTCCCGTAAACCCTTGAGGTCCTAGATCTCCCGTCGGTCCGTGTTCACCTGTAGGAAGCTCTAGCCTTACATTGGCAGAACCAGGTGTTACCGAGATTACCAGCGTATCGGATAGAAAGTTTAGGTTATCTCCGTAATTGACTGGAACACTTCCATCTGCACCTGAATTTCCTTGAACTTGGAATAAGAATCCACCTGTAGCAAAAGCGCCTGTCTCGCCTGTAGCTCCTTGAGGTCCTTGAAATCCTTGAGGTCCTAGTGGTCCTTCAGGTCCTGTGGGTCCCGTAGGTCCTGTAGGCCCCACTAGTCCTGTGGGTCCCGTAGGTCCCTCAAATCCCGTTGGTCCTCTCAAAACGTCTGTGGCTAACACATTTACTAACTTCTCGTTTAAAGTCCATTCTTTTTTTCCGATGACATTAATCGTGTCACGAACACTTTCATTGATCCTGAGTAGGTCGGTAATCGTGGCTTGAAAGGTGGTTGACACTCCAGGGAGAGTTCCGAGAACGTATTGGAGCTTTTCTCCCTCGGCGTTAATAATATGACTTAGACCTAGCTCTTCTAACGCAATCGATGATAGTAGCAAATTCACTGCATCGTCTAGCGTAACGGAAATATTAGGTGAAATATTAGGGATATTAGCTTGAGACATGTTATACCTCCTTCCAAATGATTCCTAATATTGGTATGCTTGACTACTATCATCTGAACTAATGCATTTATCCCAAATTTCATAGTTAGAATTACATTTAGGTGATTTTCTCTATTTAACCTAAGAAAGAGCCCTTTAAAAGAACTCATTTCTAGTTTGTTAAAATTAAAACGGTAGGCAACGTCATCCTTCATGACATCGTCTACCGTTTTAATTCTTACTATCTAGACTCATGATTCATCTCAAATTCCATAGATAATGGCTCTTTGGAATCAAAATAGGTATATTCTCCCTGTTACTTCCGCATAATACTCTCGCCGACATATGTACTCTAGGACATTGGTAGCGAGAGGGAGCGACAACTAGAATGGGAATCCAGGTAGAATCACCGCTTGAACAAACAAAAGTCTACAAATGGTATAAACGAAGCGCCCACTGGATAAAACGCGTATTCATCGGATTCGCGATTCTTTGTGTTGTTTTGTTCCTGTTTCTTTTATATCTACGCTCACAGCCCCTACCTCCCCCTGACATCTCAGCTACTACTTTCTTATATGATGATCAGGGAAATGTACTAGATCAGATGGATGCGGGAGAGCACCGCGAGAAAATATCGCTGGAACAAATCCCGAAGTATCTCGTGGATGCCACGTTAACAGCGGAAGATCGTGATTTTTTTGAGCACCACGGATTTTCCTTTCGCGGCATTACTCGTGCCCTTCTCGTAAATCTAAAGCAATTCCGCGTCGTTCAGGGAGCCAGCACTATCACACAACAATTAGCGAGAAATCTCTATCTCTCTCATGACCGGACTTGGTCCCGCAAGGCGAAGGAAGCGATGCTGACGACACAGCTTGAACTCCATTTTAATAAGAAAGAATTATTGGAGATGTACTTTAATGAAATCTATTATGGAAACGGTGCGTACGGGATTCAACGAGCGGCCCAGGAGTATTTCCGCAAGGATGCCAAAGACCTGAATCTAGCCGAATGCACCTTTTTAGCCGGTATTCCACGAGGACCATCGGTCTATTCACCGTATCAACATTTTCAGCGAGCCAAAGAGCGCCAACGGTCGATTATCGAGCAAATGTCCGGGATGAAGCTGATTACGAAGCAACAAGCGAAGGAAGCTTCGCAGTATACACTGGCTCTACAACCTCCGCTACCTAGCCAAAAGAGTAAAGCAAGCTATTTTCGGGATTATGTCATTCAGACGGCCGTAAACCAATTAGGTTTTGATGAGGAATTAGTGAGGCATGGTGGTTTGCGCATCTATACAACACTTAATAAGCAGATGCAGAAACAAGCAGAGGAATCCCTAGTGAGTCAGGTGGAACGAGTCCCTAACTTGCAAGGAGCACTCCTTTCTGTGGATGCACATACGGGAGCCATTAAAGCGATGGTGGGCGGGAAGAGTTATCAAGAATCACAATTTAACCGTGTGTTTGCCCGAAGACAACCCGGTTCTTCTTTTAAGCCGATCGTCTATTTAACCGCGCTAGAGAAAGGGATTCCCCCTACGCAGAAAGTGGTAAGTGCTCCTACTGCATTTACATACAATGGAGACACGTATACACCGGGTAATTTTCAAGATACCTATGCCCAGCGTCCGATCACGATGCGGGAAGCGATTGCTAAATCGGATAATATCTATGCGGTAACCACTCAGTTTCAGGTGGGAATCGATCAAGAGATCGAGACAGCACGAAAACTAGGCATCCAAAGCTCGCTGAATGCAACGCCTTCGTTAGCACTCGGAAGCTATGAAGTGACTCCGTATGAGATGACAGAAGCGTATACCACAATCGCGAGTAACGGTGATCATAAGCCTCTTACGGGTATCTCTAAAATCGTGGATTCGTTTGGACACGTTCTCTATCAAAATCAGCCTGAATCCAAGCAAGTATTTTCGCCTAGCTCTACCTATGTGCTTACTTCCCTGATGCGCAGCGTATTTGACACAGGTGGGACCGGTCATCGCGTGCAGCAAATGTTTGCTCATCCTGCCGCTGGGAAAACAGGTACCACGGACTGGGACGGCTGGTTAGTCGGGTATACACCTGATTTAGTGACCACTGTATGGGTCGGATTTGATCAAAACCAAAAGTTAAATCATAATCAAGCCAAAATCTCACAACATGTATGGGGACGCTTTATGGGTCTAGCGACTCTCGGGAAGCCGAGTAAAATCTTTGCTGTTCCAAGTGGCGTAAAAGCAGTATACATCGATGATGAGTCCGGAAAGTTAGCTCACCCGGACCAAAAAAATGCACGGCTTGAGTACTTCATGGCCGGCACGGAACCAACCGAGTACACGCAAGCACCAGAGAGCACGAATCCAGAGCCGTCTCTATGGGATCGTATTAAGAAATGGTGGTCTAATTAAAAAAAGACACAAAAAAAGCGAATCCGTTTTTTGTAACGGGGTCCGCTTTTTTTGTGTCCTAGCAAATGGTTCCGAAAACCATATTAAGTTTACTCTCTGAAGAATAGCTTGCGCAATATGTCACAAAAAAATGTCACATTCCGTTCACGAATTCGAAAGTGCATCTTTTAATTCGTCTGAGCTATTTTCCCACATCTCTTGATCATGATCGATAAATAGCGCTTTTAATGCTTCTTTCTCCACTTCACCTAATTCGCTTACCTTAATCCGGCGCTTTAAGGCATCATCCATTCGATTTACGTGGAAGGCGAGATTTTTCCAGCCTTTGCGAGTCTCATGGTTAATCACCATCGGGCAAGCTGTGACTCCTGCATAAAAGGTCCCATGCTCGTTTTGATCAATCGCAACCCAGACTACATAATAGGTCTTTCCCTCTGAAACTTCTGTTTCGTCAGCCGTAAACTTAATACCACGCTCAATCTTGCTCTTCGCATGAATAAGACCTAGATCAATTTTCGCTGTATCATGATCGATCAACACAGAAGACATGTTGCTTAGATTCAACGTACCTGTGTAATAGTCGCCATGCGTCGTCGCTTTGCGATTACTTAATATGTTAAATTGGTTCTTTGGTTTTTGATCCACCATCCATCAACCTCGCTTTATCATCTCGACACTATATTATCATTCCATTATAGAAAATAGTTATCGTTCAAACAATAACTTGCTCTTATTCACTAATCGATGCACAATCTTCTTCCACCTGAGCTGTTTCTTGTTTCAGTGGTAGCGATAGGTGAAATGTAGTCCCTTTCCCCATGCGGCTCTCCACTCGCATACAGCCTCCATGATCTTGAATGATTCGATGGCAGATCGCTAGACCCATCCCTGTTCCTTCATCCTTCGTCGTAAAAAAGGGTTCATATATTCTCGATATAAACTCTGGCTTAATCCCTGCACCTGTGTCTTGAATCTCAATCGATAAACGCTTATTTTTCACATACCACTTGAGATCCACTCGTCCTCTTTGTACTAGCGCATCTAAACCGTTTTGAATTAAATTGATGAGAACTTGCTTTAATTTCTCCGGGTCCGCCTCGATATAAATCGGGGTTTTCGGTGCTTCCATAACGAGTTCATGCCCCATTAGCATCACTTTGGGCTTGAGGAGGGAGCAAATATCTGAGATTAGCTGGTCCATATGGAAGTTTTGAAAGCGGGTAGGTCTGGATTCGCTTAGATTTAGAAATTGAGTCAGGAGATCGTTGATTCGGTCGATTTCTGGGAGGATGATCGATTCCCATTTCTTTACTTCGGTGGATTCGGCCGCGGATATCTGCACAAAGCCACGGATGGAGGTAAGTGGATTTCGAATCTCATGGGCTAAGCCAGCCGCTAACTGCCCCACTGCTGACAATTTCTCCATATGTCTCCGTTTCTCTTCTTCTTTATCCCGCATTCGTCTCTGCTCAATCGATAATCGCTTTTCTGCTAATCGAATCAGTTCACTCGCATTCGCTGATTCTGCTGGATAGGATGCGGTTCCTATGCAGTATTCGATATTCACTCGCTCGGTACAAACTTGGCCCATCACTTTATCGATAATCTCCACGCATCGTCGTAGATAATGATGATCCCCTGTCAAACCGATCGCAAACTGATCCCCATCATATCTGGCAATGTGTACACTTGTAGGCAATTGACTTTGAAACTGCCCCGCAACTTCGATCAAAATCTGATCTCCAAATTCCACACCCTCTCGTAAGTTCACTTGTTTAAAGTCAGCTAGATCGATACTTACTACATGGTAACTTTGTAGCGGTGACATTCTCTCCAAGCTACGAACCACCGCATCCTGAAACCCGCCCAGATTATAGAGTCCGGTTAGATAATCCCTGCGATATATCTCTTCAATCTCATCATTCATCTCTTGAATCTCAAGCTGAGAGGCGGTGAGCTGTTCGGCTATTTCGTTATTTTTTCGCCGTAGCTTCTTATTTTTATTATGTAGATAATAATAAATGAATATCGCGATGAAGCATCCCCAGAGAAGGGGTTCTAGTGAGATCGTTTCGTCCAATAAGCTATCTGTCATGGTTGCGCGCTCCTTTATGTTAGAAGAGAAAGTATGAGGTACGTTAGATTAGAAATCATTTCACCACAAAAACAAAAAACCCTGCTCGACGAGTCAGTCAGATCAGGGAATTTAGAAAAGATCATATAAAGTTTGCATGCACGGGCTAACCGAGATAATTGACTAGATGGTTATATCCCTTTACAGGACCTTGGTCTTTCTTTTGCTCTCCTTCAGCGGGTTGCATGATTGCCTTGTCCCACATTTGGTAGCCGTCTTCCACTCCTGCTGGCATTTGCTCTCGTTTGATCATCGTTACCTTTTGTGGATCTTCTACATACCCGTAACCTGCTGGTACAGCTTGTCCTTGCATCATAGCATGTTGTTGCTGTGGGTCGTTATATACTTGACCGAAGGGGCGGGAGCTAAAAACAGGTTGCTCGTTCAACAAAGTGTGAAGAACCGTTTCTTTCAGGATATTTTTGATCTCTTCACTACGGTAACCACTTTCTAAATTCTTAATCCACTGATATACCGGACCATCTTCTGGAGTAAAGGTAACGTTACGTTGAGTTGGAACATAGTCGCTTCTCGACTGGATCTGCTCTTTCAACATTCTACCATCGCAAATCGATTGCAACGGAAAATAATTGTTTCGCAGATATGATTGGATACAGTACTTAACTAGCATAGGAAACTGGCCCTTTGGAAGAATTTCATACCAGTAACGCACAAGACGATCTTTTTTACCTAAATATACACCAACTGTAATTGATGACATAATTTTAGCACCTCTCTAAATGGCATTAAAAAATTTTAAATTACTTGAATTAATAATAATGGTAGCAGTATCCAGTTAGATAAGTCAACAGGATACTTTGTCGAATCAGCTCGTATATTTGCGAAACTCAAAAAAAAATTCATTTACCGAGGTAATTTTCTTATCAGTTAACAAAGTAGTCGCCAATTATATCCCATAACTGGTAAAATAATATAATATTAGTTTGTGAGATCGGAACCTCTTTCATCTTCATAGAAACTTACGTGTCTTCCAATTCTTGCATATAGATCTGAGTTGATTTTGTGAATTTCTGATCATATTTGAAAGAATATTGTTTCTCCAAAACGAGTATGCGAAAATAATCCTATTCATAGATCGTTTGAACGAGCTAAGGGAGCTGAATCAATGAGTGCCAAGATTTTAGTAGTAGAAGACGAAAAACCGATTGCAGATATTTTAAAATTTAACCTTGAAAAAGAAGGATTTGAAGTAGAGTGTGTGCATGATGGATTAGATGCGATCTCGAAAGCAATCCAAACACCACCTGACCTCATGCTTCTAGACCTTATGCTACCTGGAGCGGACGGGATTGAAGTATGTAGGCAAATTCGCCAGCATTATCAATTTCCGATCATCATGCTAACGGCAAAAGACTCCGAGATTGATAAGGTCCTCGGGCTTGAGATCGGTGCGGATGACTATGTAACCAAGCCGTTTAGCAACCGAGAACTCCTAGCCAGAATTAAAGCAAATTTACGCCGCAATGTTTCTTCTTCCACTGGCTCCCATAAGATCATCGACCCTAAAGCGGTACAGGGGATTCAAATCGGCGAACTTCTCATCGATGCAAACACCTTCGTAGTAAAGAAGTCAACGAAGACAATCGATCTGACTCACCGGGAGTTTGAGTTATTGTTATTCCTGTCTAAGCATGTGAATCAAGTTCTGACTCGAGAACACCTCCTTCAGTCTGTCTGGGGATATGATTATTTCGGGGATGTACGGACGGTGGATGTTACGATCCGCAGGCTCCGTGAGAAAATCGAAGATGATCCCGGTGCACCTAAGTATATCATCACAAGGCGTGGTATTGGCTATACGTTGCGAGATCAGGACTCAAGCGGTAGATGAGGATGAGAAACTGGATCCAATCCGTGAGGCAGGGAAATGTTGCAGAGCGATGGTTCGCCTATGCAACCGGGCTACAGTGGAAGCTACTGGTCATCCTCGCACTCATCATCCTCGTAGCTCTACAAGTCATCTTCGTTAATTTCAGTGATCGCTTAGAAAAGCAATTACTCACCAATGTAACAAATGACTTAAACAGACAAAAGAACGTTATTTCCAAAGTAATTGAAGAAACAATCCACAATCGAAAAAAAGATGAAAATCCCAATGTGTTAAAAGACAAGATAAACGAGGATTTAGCACGAGTCGTCTTCCTCCAAACCAAAAACAATCAATTAATTAATGTGCAAATCCTGAACAATAACGGATTCATTGTAGCCGCCACAGGAGATGGGAAATCGAAAATTGGTTACAAAAACCCGTATGTTCATTCCCTTCCTTTTAATCAAGAGGAGATCAGACGAAGCCCTTCATCCAAAAGCCAAGATGTCTTGATGAAGGTATACTCTCTTGATATTACGAATCCAGACTTTGAGTTTGATCGGATTTATATGGAATACCCGCTTGATACGACCTACCAATTAATCCGTTCTATCATTAAAACACTGATCATCCAAACCTTCTACGCTATGATCATCGTAAGTATTTTAATCGTGATTATGACCCGGACGATTACAGTTCCTGTCAAGGAGATCAAAGAGCAGGCAACAGCAATGGCCGAAGGGGATTTTAACCGCCGAGTCGATGTGAGAAGCACCGACGAAATTGGGAAGCTTGCTAAGGCATTTAATCATTTGGCATCCCACTTACAGACTGCACTCACTCAGAAAGAGGAAGAAAAAGAGAAACTGGAAACCGTCCTCTCTGACATGAGTGATGGTGTGATTGCTACCAATCGGTCGGGAGCGATTATCGTGAAGAACGAGCGTTCCGAACAAATCTTAAATCGAGAGATTAAGTTGGGGGAAATGCTAAACAGTGTCCTTCCCTTGTCCGAGCCGGTTCAGTTCCCTATCACACAAGAGCTTCATAATTTGATCCAAGTTCAGCATGACGATCAAGATGATCCTCTCTATATCAAGCTAACGTTTACACCACTCAAACAGAAACGAAACAAGCCGACCGGAACGATCGTGGTCCTAAAAGATGTAACCGAAGAAGAGCGATTAGACAGGCAGCGAAAAGAGTTTGTGGCCAACGTTTCCCATGAGCTCCGCACCCCGCTTACTACGATTAAAAGCTATCTAGAAGCACTGGAAGATGGTGCGCTGGAGCAGCCTGAGCTCGCTGTGCGCTTTCTACAGGTATCGAGGACAGAGGCGGATCGCATGACGCGCTTAATTAATGATCTGCTACAGTTATCGAAACTCGATGCGAAACAGTCTCGCTTTGATAAGAAAATCATGTATTTAGAAGATGTCTTAGAAGATGTAGCAGATCGCTTCATTTTCCAATGTAAACAAAAAGAGATTAAGTTAACATTGCGCCACGCTGACGAAGAGCTACCTCGAATCTATGCTGATCGGGATAAGATGGATCAAGTATTGGACAACCTCCTATCCAACGCGGTGAAGTTTACACCCCAAGGAGGATCTGTCACGATTTCCAGCCGTTTACGTCCAGACGGCTTAATCGAAGTAGCGATAACGGATACAGGTATGGGTATCCCAAAGAAAGACCTCGAGCGAATTTTTGAACGCTTTTATCGGGTTGATAAAGCACGCGCACGTGAACAAGGTGGGACGGGTCTAGGGCTCGCAATCGTCCAAGAGATTATTAAGGCGCACGAAGGAATCGTTTGGATCGAGAGTAAAGAGCGAAAAGGAACTACCGTATTCTTTGCTCTACCCCCATTTGAAAGGAGGGTGCATTCATGAAAAAGCCATATTGGAAGAAATACAAGGAGCCGATCAAAACCACCCTCCTGATTTCACTTGTGATGTTAAGCATCTGGCAAACGGCCTTTTTCTGGCTGTCTAGTGCCTTTTCGACCGAGACAACTGAAAACAACTACCAAATGATTCCTAAGTTTGTCGGTGAAAAGGAATTTAACGAAAAAGAGACGTATCAATTATCCGCTCCACCGATTACCTATCTACACGATCAGTCTGTGATTCGCTTTCTACCTGCAATGTTATCCACCAGTGAAACGGGACCGAATTCGTATCAAAAATTGATTAAACAAATTTCACAAACTACCTTAGGAACTGCCCGATCCGTCGATCTAAATACAGAGGATTGGAAAAAGATATTGATGCAACCGGGTGTGGAGTTTCAATATCATAACGCCGTTCCTCTGGAGCAAGTAAGTTCCTTTTTCAACTGGAAATCTCCGCCCCCTAGCTTATCAGTCAGAGAAGTAGACAGGGTTTGGATCACGGCTCCAAATGAACAAGAGACTGCTGTGCTATATCTGATTTCCTCACGCTCCCAAGACCCTCAAGTTTATCTGGTAGACACAACCTTATCCAAAAGTGAGTTTTCCAAGCTGATACAAGGCGCAAAACCTCAAACCTTGTATCAAGCAACATCTAATTTTGATCCTAGTGCTTCAGGCCCCATTTTGCCAAAAGGAAGCCTATACTATTTACCGGATCAGCCCGTCAAGGCAGACAAAATCACGTATACGATTTCCAGTATCAAAATTGAAGACGTAAAAAAAGTACTCTTTGAAGATCCTAGATTGCAACCTTTAAAACCGCGAGAAGGCTGGGAAATTTATGCCCATGGAACGCGGCAAACGCTTTTCTATGACAAGATAAAAAATGAGATTCAATATAATAAACAATTGATTGAATCCGAAGACAACCTTCTAAAAGCAGAGCCAAAGGTGTTGGTAGGGAAGATGAATGATTTTCTAAAAAAACATTTTGGATGGACAGGCGATTTTCACCTCGAACACCTTTCCTCTGAGAACAGCGAAATGAAATTTAGGCAATTTGATAGCGGAATCCCTATCTATTGGAAAGGACAATCAGATCCTTTTCAACCCGACGTATCACCTGTGTTTATCCGTACAGAACCGTACATCTCCAACAGCAACATGGAGGATGCTAAATTATATCACCGCTCGCTCGATTTCTGGAAACCTGCTGATCGAAAAACACAGTCAGTTACTCTACCAGATAAGGAACTGTTAAAAAACACATTTAGGAAGATCAAGATCGATCTAGGCTCTATCAAACAGATTCAGTTGGTATATCTAGCAGATCAGGGAAATGCGAGTAATAAAAATACGGTTACCCTTATCCCTTACTGGAAAGTGGTCGTAATGGATAGTAGCCCTGGTTTCTCGGAACATACTTTCTATGTAGGGGAGGATGGTCAATGGATTGGCGGAAAGCAAAAACCATACTAATCATTGCCTTCCTCATTTTAGATATGTACCTCGGCTCTCTTCTCTATGCTAACTATCGGGAAAATGATTTGCGGGTAGCGAAAAGCACTCTATCCGACCGGCAAATTGAAGAGCTCGCTCAATTTTATGACATTAAGCTTTCTTACAAAAAGACAGAGGTACCCGATGAGATGGCCGTCTACACCGGCGTTACAACGAAGCTAGATAAGCTACTCGATTTATCTTGGAAGCCTGTAGGGGACGGTATCTATCAAAAAGAGCTATCTACTTCAATCGGAGTAGGAGAAACTCCAAGTGAAGTAAAAGCATTTCTACAAAAAGAAAGGTTGCCTTACTTGGCTGACTATAACTTTGACAAGATGGAAGGTACAAGTAGTAGTGAAATCATGATCTATCAGTCAAAAGATAAATTTCCTATCTTTAACGGAACCATTAAGCTTAAGTTTAATAGCAAAAAAGAAGTGAAATCCATTTCGTATGCTCACTATGAACTAAAAGAACCATTACCACAGTCGCATCGACCGAACCAGCTGAACAATGCGTTAGCTAGTTTGTTGCCGCAAATGAATAAAACAACTGTTCAATCTGCCGAGCTTGGGTATCAGCGCAACAAGTATAACAAAGACACTGATTCGATTATGATCCCGATCTGGCGGTTTAAGGTTGGAGGGAAGTTCTACTACATTGGTACAACTAGTTCTGATAGTATTAGTAACGTACAACCAGCTACCAGTAATTGAAAATCACTCTAATAAAAGGGTTAGGTAATCAAATGAAATTTAGTGTTCTAGCGAGCGGGAGTTCTGGTAACTCTCTATATGTGGAGTCAGGGGATTTACGAATCCTCGTGGATGCTGGTTTGAGTGGGAAGCAACTCGAACAGAGACTCACGCAAGTCGGCGCAGATCCGTCTACCTTATCGGCTATTTTGGTCACGCATGAGCATATTGATCATGTTAAAGGGCTAGGCGTCATGGCAAGACGGTATCAACTCCCCATCTACATGAATGAGAAGACATGGGATGCACTCCCTTCGTCTGTTGGAGAGATTCCCGCTACATTGCAAAATGTCCTAGAAGCGGGAGCCACTCTCGACCTAGATCAGTTACATATCGAAACCATTCCCATTTCACACGATGCAGCAGACCCGATGGGCTATCGGCTAAACGAGGACCGCGAATCGCTCGCCATCGTTACTGATCTAGGCTACGTAAATCAACGGATTCTCGATCAGGTTTCCGGAGTCGATACCCTCATCTGGGAAAGCAATCACGACGTATCTATGCTCAGGATGGGTTCCTATCCATGGAACATCAAACGCCGCATCCTGAGCGATCTCGGTCACCTATCCAACGAAGATTCCGGCGAAGCCCTACTTGAAATCCTAAAAGGAGCCGGCGAACAAGTCTATCTCGCCCATCTCAGCCAAGATAACAACGTAGTCGAATTAGCCCATCTAACTATCAAACAAATCCTAGAAAACGGCGGCGCAAAAATAGGACGAGACCTTCAGCTCCACGAAACCCATCCCGATCGCCCCACTCCCCTGCGAGAGGTCAGGTGCTTAGCTAAGCGTTGATGGAGTCGTTTTATCTGACCATATGGCTATATGAGATACAGTTCGTATTTCACGTAGCCTATTTGTATATTCTGGAAAAACGCAACTTAGCAAGAAATGACCACAAATTCTAAACGTTTCCTCGCAAAAAAGAGGTTAAGATAGAATCAGTAGCTAATTAGCAAAGGAATGAATCGTAGCAGTCAGATAACATACGTTATTGTATAATATGAGGATCGATCACAAACACTGAGTTTGTTCACTTTGGAAATAGAAAGGATGAGAACCCATTATGAACAACAACCAAGATCCATTTGGCTCTCAATTCTCAGAGGAAAATAAAGCAAATTCAAATCATGAAAACCACGAAACAAAAGCATCACATGAAACTCAGCAACAAGAACCAGAAGTCTTTTACCAATCCCGGCCACATGAGCCTATCACGCCTCAGCCCTTTGTCATGTCTCGTCCAGAGTATATGACGATGGACTATAACGAGTCTCCTAAGCCCAAGAAGAAGCGGACTCCTACTTGGGTTACTGCGATCGCGTCTGCTGTCGTAGGGGGATTAATCGTACTAGCATGTACACCCCTTCTGTTCCGTGCAGGAATCATTCCTTCAGGAAACGGACCACTCAATAGTAGCTATTCCGGACCCAGCAAAGCTACTTCAGTACAAGTGAATTCCAACATTACAGAAGCCGTAGCCAAAGTACAAAATGCTGTAGTGGGGATCGATAATATAGCAAAATCGGACGACTTCTTCAGTTCCGGGGGAGAAAGTCGGAAACAAGGAACTGGGTCTGGAATCGTCTTTGAGAAAAACAAAGAAACGAACAAAGCACTGGTTGCTACTAACTACCATGTGATTGCCGATAATCAAAGTGTGCAAGTAAACATACCAGCTGAAAAAGGGAAATCAAAACCCGTAACAGCCAAAGTACTCGGCACAGATCAGATCACAGACTTAGCTGTTCTCGAAATTGATGCTACCAATGTAACAACAGTAGCGGATTTCGGAAACTCAGATGCTGTTAAAGCTGGGGAACCCGCAATCGCGATCGGGAATCCCCTCGGTCCACAATTCTCACAGTCTGTTACAGTAGGAGTCATCAGCTCTGCCAAGCGGACGATTGATCTTGGAAAAGGTATCTCTACCGATGTCATCCAAACTGACGCTGCTATTAACCCAGGTAACAGCGGTGGGGCTTTATTAAATGCCGCTGGGCAAGTGATCGGAATCAATAGCCTGAAGATTGCCGAGCAAGGTGTAGAAGGACTTGGCTTCGCGATTCCTTCCAATGAAGCTCGTCCGCTCCTAAATGCACTGATTAAGAACGGAAAAGTCCCACGTCCGTACCTTGGCGTCGAGTTAATTGACCTAGATAAAATCACACCTACACTCTGGAAAGAATTGCGCATTCCAAATGATGTAGATGGTGGTGCTATTGTCAAAAGCGTTTCCAACGGAACTCCAGCAAGCAAAGCTGGGTTAAAATCCCGTGATTTAATCGTCGCCTTAGATGATCAAACCGTTACGAATGGCTCCGAACTTCGTAGCTTCCTCTATAAAAAGAAACAAATTGGCGAACAAGTAAAGGTTACTTATTATCGAAGTGGACAAAAACAGACCGCTTCCCTAACACTCGAACGCAATCCTCAATAGGAATAAAAAAAAGCTCCACTACATAGTGGGGCTTTTTCCTACATTTTGATATGCTATGTGTTATCTTGTCTATATCTTGTGGATATCCTGTGGGTAATGTGGATAAAACTGATCCTAACCGCTCATTTTCCAAAAAAACACTTATTACAGATTATGATCAACCGCTTTTCGTACTGCTTCTAAATATTGAAATTCATATTTTTTATCTGGTTCGAGATAAGCCCCTTCTGCCCATTCATTCCAAGCATTAATAAATAACAATTCGCTACCCATTTCGATTGACTTTTTAATTTGTTGATCTAGATAAGTAGCAAACTTTTCTGGTGATACGCTAGAAAAAATGAGGGGATCCTCTTCTCCTTTAGCTCGAGCAGAGTTATCCCAATCAGCGAAAGCTCCCAGATACGTTTTGATTGGATCGTTGCTAGCCTTTCTATCTACTATATATTTCCAGTATAAATCATAATTGATCAGAAAATACGGCTTTTGATAACCTTCCACATATTCATGACAACCATGAGCATGAGTGAGATTCATCGTATACCCTGGCTCAAATTCAACGCGGGCTTCAAATCCTTCTATCTCTGGATTATAAAAGCGGTTTAACGTTTGAATGAGATGGATTCCATCTAGTCCATTCTCTCTGGCTAATGACTGCCAATACTGGAGCATTTCTGTACATCTCGGTATATCACTAGGGCGATATATAAGAAATATCGGTTTGTTATCTACTCGAATATACCGTTCATCCTTAAATACGGGAAGCAGAAATTCAAAGTGTTCTCGCCAATCCCATTCCTCACCATAATCTTGTGCTTCTAGAACTTCATCTGAACCTTCCCAACTTCGAGTCCAAGGATCATTAGCCCAAGAAAGACAAAATGGTAAATCAGGCTTTCCTGACTGTAGAATAGCATCTAGTGGTTTGTGCAAAATTCGTTTTCCTTTAAACCAATAATGGTAATAACAAAATCCATAGATACCGTATTCCTTAGCAATTTGTGCCTGCCATTCACGTGGCGGCTCCCCAGCGAGATCGTAGTAATTATCTTGATAAGGCTCTCTAGGTTGGTAATGACCAGGAAAACGAGCAACGGATTCCCTAGTATTTACCCAATCAGTGAAACCTTTTCCCCACCATTTATCATTTTCAGGAATCTCATGAAATTGAGGTAAATAGAAAGCAATTAATTTCAAAATTTCCCCTCCTTAGCTATTTTTCATCCCAAGCGTATTGGTACATTACCATCAATATATGTGGCTGTTGAAAAATCTATTCTAATATGAGCATGAACTGATTTAAAAAAGACACGATTCCCCTTGACGCTCAACTAGCCATACAATACGATTTGTTAGAACGTGGAAGAGTATAAAAAACAGACAGGGTATGGTTCCTGTGGATAACTAGCACAATAAATAGTGTTGAACTATGTGAAAAGGAGATAGACTCATGCAAGATTCTCATATTTGGTACGCTTGTGACGAACACCTTGAATATGTCATGGATGATATGATCGAAGAATTCCACACTGCGCCCACACTAGAACCGCTACAGTCACCTGTTGAACATTCGTGTAAATGGTGCAAAGAAGCAGCCGAGTACCAACTAGAACTCGAATACGGAATTCATGAACAAACGGAGTAGAATCGAGGATAAACCTTGCGAATTCAACTAATTACCATTGGAAAACTAAAAGAAAAATTCCTGAAACAAGCCTGCGACGAGTATCAAAAACGTCTGCAGGCTTATGCCAAGATTGAAGTCATTGAGCTAGCAGAAGAGAAGTGCTCCGATCAGCCTTCTGACGCTGAGATTGAGCAAGTCCTTCGCAAAGAAGGTGAACGAATCCAAAAAGCCCTCCACCCCGACTCATTCGCGATTGTTCTCGCCGTAAACGGAGAAATGGTAACCTCCCCAGGGCTAGCTAAAAAACTAGACCACCTCACCACTTACGGACATAGTCACTTTAGCTTCATTATCGGCGGCTCCCACGGTTTATCTAAGGAAGTATATGCCCGCGCAAGCTGGGACCTATCCTTCTCTAAGATGACCTTTCCCCATCAGCTTATGCGGGTGTTCTTGTTAGAACAGATTTACCGAGCTTGCAAGATTAATAGGGGTGAGACGTATCATAAGTAGTAAAAGCATCATAAAAAAGAGGGCTATTTTTAGCCCTGTATGTACTTCTATTTCTAACAGAAGAATGTAGAGTATTATTTTTTTACTGTTTTTATTATCAAGCTAATGATCCAAATAACAATGATAATAAGTACTGCCACATTTAGAAACTGTGCGATGGGACCCATATCCCAAGTAATCTTAAACATCGAGACTCCCCTTTGAGATATCAAAATACGAACATATGAAAGGAACCCTATACTCTTTCATCCCGAATAATGAAAACCGTCTGATATTCCGGTGTAAAATGATCTCTTAAAACAGCTTGCAGATCGTAACATGTAAGGCTCTCTAATGTCGAAACAACATCAAAAAAATTCATACCATTAAACTGGTATCGCGTAAATTCCTTTGCGATAAAATCCAACGAATTTAGCGAACGCAAAACAACACCAATTCTTCGCTTAATCGCCCGATCTATTTCCTCCTTCGAAAAACCTACTTGTTGATATGTAGTAATCGTTTCCGTGATTTGATCCGCCATATGATCTGGATTGTTACTATTCCCACTAATCACCGAGAAACCAAAACCCCACTCAGCTGTGTAGTGAAATGAAAGTGGATCGTGAAGACTACCCGACTCATATAATCTTTCATACATCTTTGAGCTTGGTGAAAATAGTAAATCGAGTACCACTTGAACAGAGAGTTGATGTTTTAATAAATCTCTTCCTTGCCTTGTAGGATTTTTCTCCTTATACCCTACGACACACTTTGGCATGCTAACTGGCATCGATATCGTTCGTTTTGCAACATAAGCAGGCGTTCCTTCAGGTACCACATGACGAATAATTTCTTCCTTAGCTGGGAATTTTTTTGCTGACTGATTCTCCCGTACAAGCCTCATTATCTCTTCGGGATCAACATTTCCAACGATAAATAACACCATATTACTCGGGTGGTAAAACGTTTCATAGCATATAGTTAAGTCTTTCTTTGTAATGGATGTAATCGATTCAATCGTCCCACCAACATCAATCCTTACAGGATGCTTCTCAAACATATTTTCAATCACACCAAAATAAGCGCGCCAATCAGGATTATCAGCATACATCATAATTTCTTGCGCAATGATGCCTTTTTCCTTTTCGATAGACTGACCTGTAAAATAAGGCTTTTGAACAAAATCGAGCAACGTTTCGATATTTTTTTCAACTTGCATCATGCTAGAAAATAAATACCCCGTCCTTGTAAAGCTGGTAAATGCATTCACAGATGCTCCCTGTTCGCCAAATGCATAGAAAACGTCCTTCTCTTCATCCTCAAACATTTTATGTTCAAGAAAATGAGCAATCCCATCAGGTACTTTTACCGGTTCCACCAGTCCCCGTGGGATAAACGTGTTATCAATCGATCCATATTTCGTTGTAAAAGTAGCAAAGGTTTCATGAAAGCCCTCTTTTGGTAAAATGTAAACATTGAGACCATTATCCAATTCTTCATGATATAGTACTTCATCTAATTGTGCATAAACCAGCTTCTTCATTCTGTTCACCTCCACCAGTCAAAAAGTAGATTGTATCTAATTCCCATCTATTCGCTGCTCGAATGACATCTTGTTTCGTTACACTGCTCATTTTCTTAACACGATCTATCACAGAAAGACGACGTTTCTCTACGATTTCAGGATAGGCTAACTCGATAACGCCTAGTGGGGTATTAATCGATCCATATAGTTGATTAATCAACCATCCTTTTGCCTGCTCTAAATCTCTTTCTGTAAAGTCACCTTGTTGCATCGCATCTACTTGTTTTTTCATAATGTCCACAGTCTGATCATATGTATCTAACTCAATCCCTGCCGTCATAGTGAGTACACCTTTATGAGCCTCTAACTTTGATCCAACAAAATAAGCTAGGCTATGTTTCTCCCGAACGTTCATAAACAGTTTCGACGATGGAGAACCTCCAAAAATACAGTTTGCTACCCTCATAGCTATATAATCATCGTCCAAAAATGTTGTATATGTACGATAACCTATACATAGTTCTCCTTGCTTCACTTCCTTTCTATCAAATACCACTTTCTCTTCTACCGGTTTTTTCCATGTACGCACGATTTGCTGCTCTTGAACAAAACGCTTACCACCATACAGGGACGACACTATCTCCTGGGTAGAATCCTCATTAAAACTCCCTACAATGAATAGGTCCATGCGATCATGTTGAATCATTTGCTTATATACATGGTAGATATCGTTAGGACCTAGTACATCTAGATCTTCTACTCGGCCGTACTCAGGCAAACGATACATCTCTTCGGTAAACAATTCTTCCGTCATTCGCATTGCTGCGTACGCCATCTTATTATCATAGATAGATTGAATTCTCTGTCGCAATGCTCGCTTCTCTTGCTCAACAATCTCCCCTACAAAAACACCGTTTTCCAAACACGGATCTGTCACAATCTTATGTAGTAATAGAAGTGCTTCCTGTAACAACGACACCTTATTTAATAAAAATCTTTCAGATGCAACATCTATGCGAAAAGTAATTACATGTTGATCACCATTTTTTTGAATATCTGTCATAAGCACAGCGCCATACATATCATCAAGCTTTTGTTTTATCATCGTTCTATTCGGATAATCGGTTGTTCCACTTTGTAAAATCTCTGGAATCAACGCTCGTGCTGTCACCGTCTCTTCCGATAGAGCAGAATTGATCTTTAGCATGATAGATGTTGTTTTAAATTGATCTGTTTTCCATAAATGAAGATGTATATCTCCAAAGTCGTGGGTTGTTATCTTTACGTTGTCCATCTAACCACATCCTATTGAGCCATTTTTAAATTCTGTCCCTCCACAAAATCAGCGTACTTACGATGCGTATTCATCAGCTCATCATGTTTTCCCATACCAGTCACTTTCCCTGCATCCAAGAAAACAATTTGATCCGCATTTCGAATCGTCGAAAGCCGATGGGCGATCACTAGAGTGGTACGATTTCTCATCAAATTAACCATCGCTGTCTGCACTAATCTCTCACTTTCACTATCCAAATTAGCCGTTGCCTCATCAAGCAACAAAATCTTGGGATTCATGATAAAAGCGCGCGCAATCGCAATCCGTTGCTTTTGGCCCCCTGATAGCTTGATTCCTCTCTCTCCTACGACCGTATCATAGCCTTCAGGGAGACTACTTATAAAGTCATGTGCATTCGCTAACTTTGCATAATGAACCAACCTCTCTTCATCAGCAGCATCCATACCATACAAGATATTTTCTCGAATCGTTCCATTCATAATGGCACTATCTTGCATCACATAACCAATCATTTTTCGCCAACTGGATAATGGAATCTGGTCAATTTGAAGTTGGTCGCACGAGATCATTCCATTGTTAAACGTATACATACGCTCAATAAGGTGAAACAAAGTTGTCTTCCCAGCACCAGATGGCCCTACAATCGCTGTCATTTGATTTGGTTGTGCTGTAAAAGATATATCTTGTAGTACTTCAGAGTTTTTATGGTAAGAAAAGGAAACATTGTGAAAGCGAATCTGACCATCAAGAATCTTCGTACACTCATCTAACTCATCAACATTCTCTTCTGATAAAGAGTAAATCTCATACAATCTTTTAGTCGCTCCTGAAGTCGCTTTATATTCCGTAAAAAAGGAAGCTACCGAACTAATCGGTGTAATCGCTTGAATGATATAAAAAATAATCGCAACAAATGTCCCTGGAGTAAGGGTTCCATCTGCCATACGCAATCCCCCATAACCAAGTAACACAAGTACCATTAACATAATCATTCCTGAAATAAGAGGAGAAAAGATGGATTGTAGCTTCGCCACTGTTAGATTAAGACGAAATAGAGTTTCCCCTGATTTCATCACACGTGCATACTCTTTTTTCTCCCCACTATAACTTTTAACGAGGCGCATTTCTGCTAATACACTGCTTAATTTTCCAACAAAAGTGGCCATTTCATTTTGGGTTTCCCCTGAAACTGTGTACAACCTTTTTCCGATCGGTACTATAATCACTGTTAAAATGGGGCCCATTACTAGTAAAGCAAGAGTTAACTTCCAATCTAAAACGAATAACAATACGATGGAACCAACCACCAACAGGGCTTGAGATATAAACTCAGGTACTTTCTTTGAAACAAAATTATTTAATGTCGATACATCATCTGTTAACCGACTTACTGTCTGTCCTGTGCCATTATTATCAAAGTAATCAATGGGCAATCTCAAAATATGAGCCCACATTTTTTCCCGCAGTCGATAGATCGTATACTCACCTAGATAGGAGATCATGTAGTGTGCAATACCACTCAGTACCACATTCATCAAGAACAACCCAACCAATAAAAATACCTTGGTAGCATCAATATGAGATGTAAACGAATCAATCGTGTTTTTCGTGACCCATGGTACTAATATTCCTAAAACAGCTGTCAACACCGATACCAAAAAGGCACCGTAAACAACTTTCTTGGGCCATTTAACCATCCTTATTAAAACTCCCACATGGGACCTATTCATTTCTTCATCTCCTCCCCCGTGAACATCACTACAAATCAAAACTCTTTCTGTTCGTAAATTCGAATTGAAACCACGTAGGACGCGATAAACATCATAAGAGAAATCCCCAAGAAAAGAATCGAAAACGGAAAATCAGGATGGACTCTAGGAAAATGATTCATTATCGCACTACCAATGGTTTCCTCATACAACCAACCACTGAAAACAAGTATTCCAAGACTTGCAACGGTACTAATTGTCATGATTTTCTCTGCTTTTTCCACTCCTACATGATAGGTTAACGGGAATATAACGCCTCCCATAATAAGAGTCATACCCAACCCTTTTAGAACCGACATAAGTGCAGATTCAGTAAGTACATCCTTAGCAAAGAAATCAGCTAACATAAATGAGAGAATCCCCACACAGAAGCCCATACACAATAAAATAGAAAAGAAAAGATAATAGCTTTGTATCACACGGCTTCTTTTCAGTGGCAACGTAATCAAAAATTTGTTCCATCCAGACATTGCTTCAAGTTTCAACCCTTCAAGTACAGGAGAGACCATGATAGCGAAAGGAAGAAAAGCTGCTAGGCGTAATGTCTGTTTATAGGGAAGTAAGAGCAAAATAGTAGTAATAACAAAACTTAGTATCAACGAACCCTTTATACTCTTTTCATTTGAATAATATTGATTTAACAATAAGCCTTTCATACGTGCTCACCTCGCATTAACAAAAGTGTCACATCGTCAATAGAAAAATCTTTTCTCACAACCGAAGAGGGCACTTGCTCTAGATCACACACTAGCACATCAACCTGATCACTCTTCCTTTGGTATCCAACAACCAAACTTGATTCGATTTGTTCAAATTCCTTATCTGTACACTGTAATACTGCATATCTCGACATCAGAGTCTCTCTACTAACTTGTAATAAAATCTTTCCTGCCTTAATAAAAATGAGGACATCCGCTATCGCCTCAATATCGCTTGTAATATGCGACGATAATAAAATACTACGTTGTCCATCCTCCACAAAACCCTTTAATACCTGTAATAAATCATGTCTACCGGACGGATCAAGTCCCGCTGTTGCTTCATCTAAAATAAGTAATTTCGCATCGTGCGATAAGGCGACTGCTACTGAGAGTTTCATAGACATGCCTCTTGAAAAATCACCAATCTTCTTATCTATAGGTAAAGAGAAAAATGTAATGTAATATTCAAATATATCTTGATCCCAATTTTTATAGAGTAGACGAAGTACATTACCTAGCTGCTTGATGTTCAACTGCTTAGGCAAGTGCATCTGATCAAATACGACACCGATATCTTCTCTGAGATGGGTCTTATTTGAATCCATCTCTTCTCCAAAAATTTTGACTGATCCCCCATCTCTCGATAACGTTCCTAGAATGACCCCCATCGTTGTTGATTTTCCTGCTCCATTATCCCCGATAAATCCGGCAATGGTACCTCGTGGAATTGAGAAAGAGACATCTCTTAATACCGTTTTTCCCCCTGAAAAACACTTACTCAGATTTTCTATTTCCAACATTACTGACATATCTACTCTCCTTCCACATACTGATATAGAAAAAAGGATCTCATGGAGTTTAACCTGAATCCATCATCCAACCCGTATTTAAAGCTGTACCATTTAGTTGAAGGATCTTCAACTAAATGGTACAATCTAACTCATATTAGCAGTTGTTACTGATAGTAGACATGCCGGATACTGTGGTTACAGTAGTACGCACAACTACTGTCCAAGTTCCCATCTCAGGTTGCTCTGAGTTGTTTTGGGCAAGTTTTTGTAGGTCCAATACTTGATTCATTCTTTTCACCTCCTTAACAGTCTAATTTAATTAGCAGTTGTTACTGATAGTAGACATGCCGGATACTGTGGTTACAGTAGTACGCACAACTACTGTCCAAGTCCCCATCTCAGGTTGCTCTGAGTTGTTTTGGGCAAGTTTTTGTAGATCCAATACTTGATTCATTCTTTTCACCTCCTTAACAGTCTAATTTAATTAGCAGTTGTTACTGATAGTAGACATGCCGGATACTGTGGTTACAGTAGTACGCACAACTACTGTCCAAGTCCCCATCTCAGGTTGCTCTGAGTTGTTTTGGGCAAGTTTTTGTAGGTCTAATACTTGATTCATTCTTTTCACCTCCTTAACAGTCTAATTTAATTAGCAGTTGTTACTGATAGTAGACATGCCGGATACTGTGGTTACAGTAGTACGCACAACTACTGTCCAAGTCCCCATCTCAGGTTGCTCTGAGTTGTTTTGGGCAAGTTTTTGTAGGTCTAATACTTGATTCATTCTTTTCACCTCCTCTTCTTAATGTACTCCAACCATCGTTTTCGAGGTTTCCCTCTTATATCTAGTACCTTCATAAAATCGATCAATATTTACAATCGGGAGCCAATACAATGGGTTTTCTTGCAGTATCCCTTTCAACCCTAGTATGATACCAGAGCTACCCGAGAATAGATCATCCGACAAACGAAACCCAAACTGACCAGGAAATGATAAATAGTTCTTTTTATCGATCAAATGTAGATTCAACAACTCCAGTATATCTTCTGTTTGAGAGTGATACGCTGTATGGTCTTTCCCGATCATTGGAGGTATTACTAGGAAGCTTCCTGCTCCATCGAATAATCCTCCGGTAATGGTAGTTCTAATCTGGGATAGATTTGAGATGAACTTCAACTCTTCTTGAAACATGTTCTCTTCACTTACATGATTCAAATACCATATCGCAATCCCTACTCCTATCGATCCTCCTGATAGATAAGGTAGTAGTCTACTCCGGTCATCTATCGTGTTTAATGCCTGTAATTCGTTATCTCTAACTGTTCTATTCAAATCTCTCACTACCAACTCAACCGCTCTAAAATAGTATCCTCTTTTTTTGGTAAGAGCATAGAGCGCTGAATAAAACACTGATACTCCTGACCATCCATCAATCAAACCGATTGGAAGACCTATCCAATCTTCGACTGTAATCTCTCTATTTTCCTCCAAAAAGATATCTATTTTTGTTGCTATAGACTCGGCTTTCTCTAAAAACCTCGGGTCCATTGATTCTAAATAGAGGCTCGCTAACGCCAAACCAATCCCTGCTAATCCTGATCTCAATGTGATATCTGAATCATCTAAGGAGCTATCTATTTCAGAAAAAATACCTAATGACTCTTCTCTGTATCCGCTTTCGTACAGCATCCCTGCTATACCCGACTTACCGGTAAACAACCCTGCACTCTCAACCGTATCTACGCTTTTCAGTACATACTGTGTAATCCATTGATGTACCTCATCATTTGCGCTTCCCACTCGCGAAAGTGCGATCGCTGCTCCAGCTCCTCCGCTTAAAACGTTTAACTCCCCATCATTCTGTTCGTACTGACGTATATCACCGTTTATCAGTCTTATGTCCCCAGTTAGATTCGCTTTCATCCCATCACTAAGACCCTCTATGATGGACAAAATATCCTTTTTTAGCATATAGCTATCGTCAATGTTATCAAACAATTGTACTTCCTCTCCAAAACCAACTAGATGATCTGTACATTTTTGATTGATATCTTGAACAAACTGATAGAAATCGTTTCCGTAGACCGTCTTTATCCACATGTAATAGTTGTCGTTTATGTATTGATCGAGACATTCAGAAGAAAGAATTGGTAACAGAGAATAACGTACAATTTTTTGTAATGCGAACCAATCCATCGCTCCACTCGTTTTAATTTGCGAGTTTACAAACGCAGTTGTTCCCATACCTGGCTTTTCTTGAGAATTGGTTTGTTTAGCCGTTTCAAAATCGATCAAAGTCACTTGAAGATCTTCTGATATCATAATATTGGCTGGCTGTAAATCACCCATTGCTACACCTTTATCATGCATTTCTTCCATAACGACTACCAGTTGCGATAAGATCTTCCCTATTTTCACCCGATAGTCATCTATCGATTTATTTTTCATGAAAGGATAGTGGATCGCAATCCATGAATGTAAATCCATTCCTTCTATATGCTCTTCGACAAGGAAATAATGCTCCCATACCTTAAAGTGATCCAGTACATTAACAATTCCCTCTAAACTTGAAAGCTTTTCTAGTGCATCGCGCTCTATATTCTGTCTTCCTACTGCATCAACCGAGTTTCCATCTAGACCAGCCTGTGGCCGTGCCTCTTTTATAATTACCTTTTTGTTATCGGATTTTCTTTCGGCGAGATATATACCTCCACTATTAGTAAAACGGAGAGCCGTATGAATGGTATAAAGATCAAGCTTGCTCTTTTGATCTTCATTATCTGGCTTATCATTTAATGCATCTAGGTATTCATCAAATTCTTTAACGAAACTAGGCGCTTGATAAAAAGGTGTTCTCTCATCTACAGTCAGTTCGCCTTTATCATCTCTGATACATAATTCACCTTTATCATTATAGATGATATTAAAACCACCATATCGATAGTAAACGTTGCTTTTTTTCCAACATTTATCGTTCAGGATATAAGGTCCTTTTTCATAATGTTTGATCTTTTTATGAAGAGCACCTAGTAGGTGCACGAATTCACTATCGTCCTTTGGATATATAGCGATAAACTTACCAGAGCTCGCTCTGTTGGCTCCTTTCGAATTCATTTGAAGAAGCATTTCTATGTTTTTGATATGCTTAAATGCTACTTTATGTTCGATCAAAACCTCGCTTACAGCTTTTAAAACTTGCTCTGCCTCATCCATCGTCGCGCTAACATGTATTTTCCATCCCTGCTCAGGTAAAACCTTATCTTTAAATTGATAATATCTCCATATCGTTTTTTCATCATCGGATACGATCATATCTTCTATCCGATCTTCTACGGAAAATTCTTTTACCGAATCGACCTTATCCTGCGGCCCATAATACTCAGATCCCCGTTTTAAATAGCCGTGGTAGAGCATATCACCTTTCATCCCATTCACCCCTTACATACAGCTACTATTTTTTATATTGATAGTACGCATACGAAAGCATATATTTTATAAACAGTTGTTTACGTGCGACCGATACCTTCAGTAGTGATTGGACCACCATCACCCTTACCATCACCTTTAGGAGGCTTAATGGTTGTTGTATTTATTCCTACTATTAACGCACAACAAGCTATCATCAATAAAGTATAAGAAACTTTTTTCATAGATATTCATCCTATCTGCTAGTTCATTTATCTTCTGTCTTCATAATAATGGAGATCCACAGTTTAATGGAATAAGTAAAATACATCAATTTATTTTAGATAATAACCCTCAAATTTCTAAAAACATTTAACCAACTATATCTAAGCTGACAAATAGCCCCCCCTTGTTATAGTGTTAGTTTCACTTCATATTCAGTAGCCATCATAAAATAATTTGCTGACTTCTTATATGCTTTTTTCTCAAAATAGTAACTAGCTATTTGCTTAGCTAACTTTATAACTAGAATGAATTGCTGGCTCTCAACCCCTAGGTTAATAATTCGTTGCATCTCTTTCTCATATCGAGCCTCATCTTGCCGCAATCGATAAGTACCCGCCTTAATAGAGGACAAGTCAATATACAGAGAGGGAGACTGGTCTGGGTCAACTGCGGTCAGCCCTTCGTTCAAATAATACTCCACCTTTTCCCACTCCTTTAACTCTATATACACTTCTACCAACCTCTTATAAACATGGATTCGCTTCTCCTCAACATCAAGCTGTTCATAATACTGCAGACTCCTTAGATAGTACTCAATAGCTACCTCATTGTTTCTTTGTGCAACATGAACTCTTCCTAGATGAAATTCAATGATTCCTAGGAAATAGCTATTATTTGGATCAACCAATTCCTTCGCCCTTGTCAAGGATTCAACGGATTTATCCAATTGCTGATTCATGTGGTATTGAATCCCCATCGTAATTAATACACCAGCTATTTGTACCTGATCATTTACTTCCAGATACAGATCATACGCTTTCTGTGCATAAAAAAGACTAACCGTTTGATCGGTTAGAATCTCTTGCTTTGTTACGCTCCTATCAAGATAAAAATTAGCTATCTCCTTACGATTCGTCACATAAACAAGGAGTTCTTCTCGTAGGTCATCATAGTGACTTGCCTTCATATAGTTTTGTTTATTGAAGAACATCGCCCCACACGCACGATAATAGTAAAAAAATTCTTCCTCTAAACCTGATTCTACTTGCTCCGATATAAATCTTTGGGATAATTCGTATATCCGATATGCTTCTTCCAAGTCGATATTCAACTTAGAATAGTAATAGATCAATATAGTGTATACCTTCAAATGAACACTTGTTGGATATAAATCCGTAGCATTTAATCGTAGAAATGATAGATCTTCTTCTATGATATTTTTTTCCTGTTGAAACTGACGATAGATCTCTCTAACTCTCTGCTCTACATCATCGACCCGTCGTTCCATTAAATCTTCTACTTTTACTCCTAGCTTAGGTGCAACAGAGGAAATAAAATTCTGAGATGGTTTCGTGTTCCCATTTTCCACACGACTCAGATATGCAACCGAAGTAATTCCGCCTACCAGTTCCCCTTGTGTCATACCTTTATGTAAGCGTAACTGTCTGATTCGATCCCCTACTACCATCTTGTCACCTCATGCAAAGTTGATTGTTTGTTTTATTTTTTATTTAGAAATTAATTAAATCAAATGAAAATTACACTGTTTTTTTATTATAGTTCTTTTCATGGGTTATTTCTATATTTTATCTTGTTAGAGAGACGCACCTGCATTGTGAAAAAGGCCACTTAAAACCGACCAAAAAATCAAACAAGCTGCACCTCACACGAGGCACAGCTTTCTTTTTTCTATCACGCATATACAGGACGAACTTGAATCGTTTGATCACGACCTGGGCCAACGGAGAAGATCGTGAGCGGAATCCCTGTTAGTTGGGTAATCCGTTCAACATAATGCTGGGTAGCTAGTGGGAGATTGTGGAGCGTTTTTACTTGGGTGATATCTTCGTGCCAGCCTGGTAGCTCTTCGTACACAGGTTCACAGTCGGCGAGGATATCAAGGTCAGCTGGATAGTTCTCCATCAGCTCTCCTTTGTATTTGTAAGCTACACAGATCTTCACGGTGTCAAGACCTGTTAAAACGTCAAGGGAGTTTAAGGATAGCCCTGTAATCCCGCTTACACGACGTGCGTGACGTACAACTACACTATCAAACCATCCTACACGGCGAGGTCTGCCTGTAGTCGTGCCGTATTCACGTCCTACTTCACGAATCTGATCCCCGATCTCATTATGGAGTTCCGTTGGGAAAGGACCGTCTCCTACGCGAGTGGTATATGCTTTCGCCACTCCTACTACTTGGTTGATTTTCGTAGGTCCTACACCTGATCCGATACATACTCCACCGGCAACTGGGTTAGAGGACGTTACAAATGGATAGGTACCTTGGTCGATGTCTAGCATGACACCTTGTGCGCCTTCAAATAGTACCCGTTTTCCTTGGTCGATTGCATCGTTTAGAACGACGGAAGTATCGATGATAAAAGGCTTGATTCGTTCGGCTGCCTTCATGTAAGTATCATAAATTTCATCAAAGTGAAATGGTTCTACCTCATATAGACGCTCGAGAATCCGATTCTTCTCTTCTAGATTACGTTTTAGTTTCTCAGCAAAGCGACCTGGATTTAGTAGATCTCCTACTCGAATACCGACTCGCGCTGCTTTATCCATATAGGCAGGGCCGATTCCTTTGCCCGTTGTTCCGATCTTGCTACTACCCTTACTTGTTTCCTCTAGACGGTCTAGACGCAAGTGGTACGGCATGATGAGATGAGCGCGGTCCGAAATCCGTAAGTTCGATAAATCGACTCCGTAACCGAGAAGATAATCTAATTCAGTGATCAATGCTTCTGGATGGATCACCATCCCATTTCCTAAAACGCAAATTTTATCTTGATAAAAAATTCCCGAGGGAATCATGTGAAGTTTGTATTTTACACCGCCAAACACAATCGTGTGACCCGCATTGTTACCACCTTGGTAACGGGCAACGGCTTCTGCTTTCTCGGCAAGGAAGTCCGTAATCTTCCCCTTACCTTCATCTCCCCACTGGGTACCTACGACAACAGCTGTTGACATTTTCCATTCCTCCGATCAACTAAAGACAAATAAAGGTTAAAACAAATCCGTACATTTATCTGAACGAGAACATTGTATCAGTGACTCAAAGAGTATGTCAACACAAAAACCGAACATTAAGCTAATAAATAAAATATTCATTCGCTATTAGTCTAGCTTTTTATCTCTAGACTAAGAAATTTGTTATAGTTTTTGAGGAAAAGTAATTCTACCTTTCCTACAGGCCCACTTCTTTGTTTCCCTATGATGACTTCCGCCACGTTCTTCTTCTCGGAATCCTCATTATAATAATCATCTCGATATAAAAACGCCACAATATCCGCATCTTGCTCGATCGAACCGGATTCACGCAGGTCAGACAACATCGGTCGTTTATCCTGTCGTTGTTCTACAGCACGCGACAGCTGAGATAGGGCGATAATCGGACAGTCAAATTCACGAGCCATCAACTTGAGCGAACGGGAAATCTCAGAGATTTCTTGTTGACGACTCTCGCCATTTCCTCGGCCATTGATCAACTGAAGGTAATCGATAACCACCATTCCAAGTCCATGCTCGGTCTGTAATCTACGGAGCTTAGAACGAATATCATGTACTGTTACTCCAGGAGTATCATCAATAAACACCTTTGCTTCGGACAAAGAGCTTATTGCCATGGTTAGTTTTTCCCAATCTTCCTCATTTAAGTTTCCGGTTCGGAAGGCTTGTGCATCTATATTTCCTTCAGCCGAGAGCATCCGCATCACCATTTGCGGTGCAGACATCTCAAGGTTAAAGATTGCAACGGTTTCATTTGCTCGTAAGGCAACATTTTGAGCGATATTTAGTGCAAACGCCGTTTTCCCCATCGCGGGACGTGCCGCGACAATAATGAGATCGGATTTGTTAAATCCAGATGTCATTCTATCTAGATCGGTAAATCCAGAAGGGATACCACGGATTCCCGTACTATTATAGTGAAGCCTTTCAATCTGCTCAAATGACTCTAATAACACATCTTTAATCGGAAGAAATCCACCCTTAATATTCCGCTTAGAAATCTCTAGGATTTTTTTCTCTGCTGTATCGATCAAGCTGGAAACTTCTTCTCCACCACTATACCCGGACATCGCGATTTGGGTCGCTGTGCGAATGAGACGACGTAAAACCGCCTTTTCTTCCACGATTTTGGCATAATATTCTACGTTTGCTGCTGTGGGAACAACGGATGCCAACTCTGTCAAATAGGAGACTCCCCCGATTTCATCTAACACTTTTTTATCAGAGAGATCTGCTGTAACCGTCACGAGATCGACCGGTTCTCCCTTTTCGGCAATTTCATTCATCACTTGGAACAATTTCTGATGTCCTGGACGATAGAAATCCTCCGTCCGTAAGCGTTCATTTACCGAAATCAATACAGAAGGTTCGAGGATAATCGCCCCCAAAACGGCTTGTTCAGCTTCTATATTTTGTGGCGGAAGACGATCTGCAAATAATTCGTTCAAACTATTTTTCCTCCCAACCGACTGAGAAGGCTCCACTCCCTAGAGGGAACAGTGGAGCCTTTCCATTTGTTTCTACAAATTTATTGATTATCCTTTATTAGAGGACCTGTTTAAAGCTAGTTCAGGGCATATATCTGACCACAGCTCAATAGTTAGCCGCCCCCCGCAGTGACCAAATACATTACCTAGCCTATTCTTTATCAATCCTCTAATGAAAACTTGAGCTTGGTTTCTATCCTTGCTCTTTTACATGAACTGAAAGGGTAGCTGTCACTTCTGAATGGAGCTTAACTGGCACCTTGGTTACGCCTAATGTACGGATTGCATCGTCAAGGAGTAACTTCTTTTTATCCACCTTCATTTGATGTTGCTTATTCAAGGCTTCTGCGATTTGCTTAGTTGAAATGGCTCCAAAAAGTCGACCTTCTTTGCCTGATTTTGCAAATAGGACTACTTCTAATGATTCCATTTTTTCGGCAAGCGCCTTTGCATCTTCTAGCAGTTGTGTCTTTTTCACATCATCTAGGCGTTGTTTTTCTTTCAAGCTGTTTACGTTTCCGCTAGTCGCCTCGACTGCTAGCTTCCTCGGTAATAAGTAGTTACGGCCATGCCCCTCTGATACTTCTTTTAATTCACCTTTTTTACCTGTTCCTTTTACATCTTGTAATAGAATGACCTTCATGATGTCTCCTCCCCCTCCATCTGTTCTTGAATCAGGGATTTTAGTATTTGTTTGCACTCTTGAATGCTTTTGTGCTCTGGTTGACAGGCAGCATGGGTCAGGTGTCCACCACCGCCCATCTGTTCCATGATCAATTGGACATTTAGATCTCCTTCCGAACGAGCACTAATCGAAACAACTCCTTCTGCTTTATAACCAATCACAAAAGAAGCAGAGATCCCTTGCATATCTAATAGCGTATCAGCCGCTTGAGCGATGAGCAATTGGTCATAAACTCGGCTCTCATCTCCCACTGCGATCGCGATCTTTCCTCGGTATAACTCCGTATCTCGAATGAGTTCTGCACGTTTTACGAACCGGCTTAAGTCCTCTTTTAGCAACGATTGCACTAACATGAGATCGGCCCCGTGTCTTCGTAAAAAAGCAGCCGCCTCAAAAGTCCGCGATCCAGAACGAACGGAGAAATTCTTTGTATCCACTACGATTCCAGATAGGAGTGCTGATGCTTCCAGCGTATCCATAGTTAATCGATGATCCTGATACTGAAGCAACTCCGTAACTAGCTCACAGGTAGACGATGCGTAGGGTTCTAAGTATACCAGAACGGAATCTTCAACAAAATCCTCGCCACGACGGTGATGGTCGATCACGACCACTTTTTCAGCGCGATCAATCAGTCTCTTCTCTGTCACTAGACTAGGCTTATGCGTATCCACTAACACAAGAAGGGTGTCTGGATCATCGATCCACTGCATGGCTTGATCCGGAGTGATGAACACTTCTCTTAAATCAGCATGCTTCCAAATCTCATCTATTAATTTTTGAATGGCACTCAAATCATCATCTAGAACGATAAGCGCCTCACAATCGTTTAGTTCTGCTAGTTTTACTACACCTAGCGCAGCACCAATCGCATCTAAATCAGGTTGCTTATGTCCCATCACGATCACTCGCTCGCAATCCTGTAGCAGATTACTAATCGCATGTGAAATGACCCGAGCTTTTACTCGATTTCGCTTTTCAACTGCGTTGGTCTTCCCTCCGAAAAAAGCAATCTTCTCTTTTGTCTGTACAGCGGCTTGATCACCGCCTCGCGCCAGCGCTACTTCGAGTGCCGCTTGTGCATGCTTTGACTTTTCAACGAGCGTTTCTCCTAAGCTAGCAACTCCTAAGCTTAATGTGATCGGAATCTTATTATTCCGTGTCATCTCTCGTACTGTATCCAGTATGTCAAAACGATTATGAATCATGCGGTCCAAGTTCTTTTGAAACATGATAAAAAACATTTTATCTGTATCAATTCGTTTTAGAGCCACTTCATAATGCAATGCCCACTCTGAGATCGCTTGGAACACTTTACTGATCAGAAGGGTTTCCTCTTGGTCGGACAACCCCTGACCCGCCTCATCTATATTGTCCAGATGCAAGAAACCTAAAATCGGCTTCTCTTCTTCGTATTTCTCTTGTAATGATACCCATTTCGTTACTTCTTCTATCAAATATAATCGTTCCGCACGATGATACACACACGAATAATGTTTATCATGAATCTGAATCATAATGGGATCTGATAGCGAATGTTCCTCCGGATCCAGTTCTGGTAGGTGTTCGGCAATCTTGCTACCCATTAATTTTACCTTGGGAAATAGATTGGATACGAATGGATTATGCCACTGAACCTCTCCCGCATGATTGATCAGAATCATGCCAACTGGGAGATGCTTCACTGCAAGTTGACCTGCAAATTGAATGCGATCTGTTAACGTTAACACGTATTGGGATTGTTCTTTTTTTAGTTCAAACTCTGTTTTGTACTGCATGACAGTAAGATATCCTACACAGAGTATGGCGATCGCAACATAGGAAAACTTTTCTGTAAGAATCCATATGAGAAGTATTACAGTAAGTCCTAATATCCAACTTGTCGATACACTTAGCCATCTATGCATAAAATTTTTTAGCATATTCCTTTAACTCCTCAGCTGGGGTAACTCTAATAACCCATACCTTCTATTTTACCCGAGTTCAGCGGAGCTTCAACTCTTGCGGAGTTATAAATTTGACCAGATTTTGGATTTATTTATAGCTGACCATTTCTCATTCTTATTCTAGCGTTTATTAATATATTTCTCCATAGCAGACAAATCGCCATACCACTCTTCCAATTGATGCCCTTCTTTCATATGCTCTCTTAATTTCTGTGTGACCACTTGGTCCACTTCACGGTAAGGAATCCCCATCCTTCTGGCTAATACGTAAACAGAAACGAGAATACTCGAAAGGCTATCTATAATCATCTGTTGGTTGGCATAATGAAGACCACGGAATAAGCTAGCGATTTGGTCTAGGATTTCTGTTTTTAACCAGTCGACCACTTTAATATTTTTCGCAATATGTATACCTCTTTCTGGTCGGTTCATGGTATTCGCTCCTCTTCTAATTTCTCATTAGAAGGAATTTCCACATTTCTATGTTATTTCCTGCCTGTTCGGGAAAAACAACTCCCATATTCTTTAAAATGGTAACATTGAATCTGTTATACGCAAATAAGATGTATCAATGAGAGGCTGGAATAGAGTGGGGTGGAACAAAGGGTCAGATAATGGGAGGCGAGCGTATTGGGTTACTATATACATGTGGAGCCGGATGTGAGGATTTATACGGAGGACATAAACCCTAGGGGAAAACGGACCATTCTCTTCATCCATGGATGGCCTGCGAATCACAACTTATTTGAATATCAATTTAACGAGCTTCCTGGGCATGGTTTTCGGTGTATTGGAGTCGATCTTCGTGGGTTTGGGAAGTCAGATAAACCTTGGAAGAAGTATAGTTTAAATCGAATGGCGGATGATATTTACTGTGTTATTCGATCTCTTCAGCTAGAAAACATAACATTGGTTGGTCATTCGGTTGGTGGTGCAGTTGCCCTTCGATATATGTCACGACATTGTGGATATCAAGTTTCCAAACTAGCATTACTCGGTGCAGCAGCTCCGAGTGTGGTTCAGCGTCCCGACTTCCCACATGGATTACCTATTGAGGAAGTCAATCGTCTGATCGAAGGGACCTATCAAGATCGTCCAAAGATGTTAGAGGAGTTTGGAGCATCATTTTTCCATCAAAAAATATCTCGTCCGTTCGCAGAATGGTTCTTGAATATGGGGCTAGAAGCAGCGGGATGGGCTACTGCCAAGGTGGCTAAGGCCTTTCGGGATGAAACTTTATTTTCTGATCTATGCGAGATTCATGTCCCTACCCTCATTCTTCATGGCATCCACGATCAAGTATGTTTATACCCACTTGCTACTGCTCTTCATAAAGGAATTCTGCGCTCAAAGCTAGTTCCCTTTGAGCATAGTGGACATGGACTAATGTGGGAAGAGAAAGAAAAACTAAATAAGGAATTAATCAAGTTTATCAACTAAACAAAAAAACAACCCACTGAATGGATTGTTTTTAGATGTTCCTAGTCGTTTGTATAAGCTAGGAGTGCCATTTGACGAGCACGTTTGATTGCACGAGTCAATTGACGTTGATATTTAGAGCTAGTTCCTGTTACACGACGTGGTAAAATCTTACCGCGTTCGCTAACAAACTTACGGAGCAAGTCTGTATCTTTATAGTCGATGTATGAAACTTTGTTCACTGTGAAGTAACAAACTTTACGACGTTTATGTCCACGACGACGAGCCATTCATATTCCCTCCTGTCCAAAAAAGGTAAGTTTTATCGTTAACTAGAATGGAAGATCATCATCAGAGAGATCAATTGGCTTGCCATCGTCTTCGAACGGATTATCCGCTTTACGACGACCTTGATTGCTAGAATTGTTTTGATTCCAGCCACCGCCAAAGTTGTTGTTGTTATTATGGCTACCGCCAAAGCTTTCACCTGAGTTGCCACCATAAGAAGAATCGCCAAAATCAGAACCGTTACCCTCACGAGTACGATTTGATTCTAAGAACTGAACGCTTTCGGCTATTACCTCTGCGTTACGTACTTTACGGCCTTCTTGGTTTTCATAGACGCTAATTTGCAAGCGACCATCAACCCCAACCAGGCGACCTTTTTTTAGGTAGTTAGCACAGGTTTCCGCTGTACCACGCCATGCCACAATATTGATAAAGTCTACATCACGTTCTCCTTGCTGATTCGTATAGTTACGATTCACAGCAATGGAAAAGCGAGTCACTGCAACCCCAGACTGCGTATAACGCATTTCAGGGTCGGCAGTTAACCGACCAATCAAAACAACTCGGTTTACCATGACGCAATCTCTCCCTTGAATCCCTCTAGTATTTATTTTTCATCCATGTTTACAACCATATGGCGGATGATATTTTCATCAATGTTGATTACGCGCTCCAACTCAGAAACCATAGTAGCTTCTCCGTTGAAGTTTACAACTGTATAAACACCTTCACGGTATTTATTGATGAGGTAAGCCAAACGACGTTTCCCCATGTCGTCGGTCTTCACAACTTCGCCACCGTTGTTTGTAATCACACCCGCTACTTTCTCACGGGTTGCTTTTACAGCTTCTTCGTCCATATCTGGACGTACGATGTACATCAATTCGTATTTGTGCATTCCGTCTACACCTCCTTCTGGACTTTGCGGCTCTCACAGCTAAGGAGAGAGCAAGGGGCGAGCATATTTACTCACGTTAATCCATTCTAGCAAAGCTCAACTATAATAGCAAGCTAGAAGCAATTTCCTATTTTGTGAAACTCCGTTGATGTCTATGGGTAAAATCATATCAAACGTACGTTCGTTTGGGAAGTAGTCTGATAGAGAAAAGGTATATTTATCCATTTATCTATCAACAAAAAATCCCGATGTAGAAAATCTTTCTTCCCTACATCAAGGATTCGAGCAACCTATTCATCAGCAAACATTAAACTTCCTACACATTAAAACGGAAGTTCATTACATCTCCATCATCCACCACATAATCTTTACCCTCTAATCGAAGCAGACCCTTTTCACGCGCTTGTCCTAAGCTCCCAGAGTTGATCAAATCCTCATAAGCAACCGTCTCAGCACGAATGAAACCACGTTCAAAGTCAGTATGAATCACACCTGCCGCCTGTGGTGCTTTCGTACCTTCGCGAATGGTCCAAGCCCGTACTTCTTTTTCCCCTGCCGTAAAGTAAGTGATCAAACCTAATAAACGATACGCCTCCGTGATCAAACGGTCGAGTCCAGATTGCTCCAGACCTAGCTCCTCTAGGAACATTTTTCGTTCTTCATCATCTAGCTCGGCAATCTCTGCCTCTACTTGAGCACTGATCGTTACCACTCCAGCGCCTTCCGATGCAGCGATTTCCTTTACTCGTTGAACGTGCGGATTACCATCTGGATTGGCGACTTCCTCTTCACTCACATTTGCCGCATAAAGCATGTTTTTCATCGTTAGCAAGTTAAGACTTTTGACGATTAGCTTCTCTTCAGTACTCAGATCCACAGAACGCGCTGGCTTACCCTCTTCCAATACAGGGAGTATTTTCGATAATACATCATGCTCTTGAGTAGCCAATTTCTCTCCACTCTTCTTTTGGCGTAGAACGCGATCCATCCGCTTTTCTACGGTTTCCATATCCGCAAATACGAGCTCGAGATTAATTGTTTCCATATCATCCGCTGGATCAATCCGTCCAGATACGTGGGTAATATTCTCATCTTCAAAACACCGCACTACATGAATAATGGCATCTACTTCGCGAATATGAGAAAGAAACTTATTCCCTAGTCCTTCCCCCTTACTTGCACCTTTCACTAAGCCTGCAATATCTACAAAGTGAAAGGAGGTTGGAACGACTCGCTGAGGATTAATCATCTGCTCTAAACGGTCCAACCGTACATCTGGTACATCTACCACCCCGACGTTTGGGTCAATCGTACAGAATGGATAGTTTGCTGATTCTGCTCCTGCTTGCGTAATCGCATTAAATAATGTGGATTTCCCCACATTCGGGAGACCTACTATTCCTGTCGTCAATGCCATCTTAAAATTCAACTCCAATTTTTCCGATTCTTGATTCAACTACCTTATTATAACGGAAATAATTCATAACAAAAAGCGATTCCATACGGGAACCGCTCTCACTTAGAATATCATTCGTTTTCTTTTTGCTCAGCAGACGTAAGCACCTTTTTCAACTTCTGTTCAAATCTCATCCTAGGTAGCAGGACACTATGTTCACAACCTGTGCATTTGATGCGGATATCCATCCCCATGCGGATCACTTTCCATGCATTTGTCCCACAAGGATGCGCTTTCTTCATCTCCACCACATCGCCTAATCCAAATTCTTTTCGTTGCAAGAAAGTTCCCCACTTTCCATTTTAAAATCATCTATGTACACAACTTAATCCGTTTGCTCAACCGACTTCCGCAAGTCCTGCAGTGCTCGCAATATTTGTTTCGAGAGATATTCTTGTCTCTCTCGAAAGGTCCCTGTTTCTGGAACCAAAATCAAATCCCCCACAATGATTCGAATCTTACTTGGCCTAATCCAAATCTTCCCTACAGGTAACGCCTTTTCGCTACCTGACAGATAAATAGGAACAACAGGGGCATTGCCCTTTAAGGCTAAGAAAGCAGCACCTTGTTTCACTTCCTGGAGCGGGGCTACATCCTCTCGGATCCCACCCTCAGGGAAAAGACCTACCAATTTTTGCTCCTGTAAATAATGTAAAGCTGTTCGAATCGCTTGAATATCCGCTTTCTCTCGATTGACTGGAAATGCTTGAAATATATCCAAAAAGAACTTTGTGATTCGAAATCTCCATGCTTCTGCTTTCGCCATAAAATGTACATGACGCGGCAACATAGAACCGATATAAAAAGGATCAATATAACTAATATGATTGCCAACTACAAGTGCAGCCCCTTCACGAGGGAACTTCTCCATTCCTATTACTTCTATACGATGATATAAGCGAAGGAACATCCGAATAATCCATTTTAATAGAGATGATGTTTTCATCAACACATCCTCCTTCCATACAGATTGTGGCTTACATTTTTAATAATCTACCCACTCTACAAATCTCTCAATCTGTAGGTATAAACCTCTCAAAATATCCGTATACTGTAACATCAATATATTCTGAGAGGACGCTGGTGATGAAAGAATCATGTAACCAAATCAAAACTCTTTCTCCATTTCGCATCTCTTATCAAGACCCTAGCGCACTACACCACTGCACTCATTCCCTTTATCAACACCTTGTACAACTTTCGCTTGAGCGTGAAATTGTTTGTGTTTGTATCGGTACAGATCGATCAACAGGCGATTCACTAGGTCCCCTTGTGGGCTCTATCCTACAGAAAAAACAATTTCAACATAAGGGAGCCGTTTACGGAACGCTCGATGAGCCCGTTCATGCTCTCAATCTAGCCAGTACAGTAGAAATGATTTACCAGAACCATCCAGATCACTTTATAATCGCCATTGACGCATGTTTAGGACAATTAAAAAGTGTTGGTGCCATACAGGTTTCTCAAGGCTCCATTAAGCCTGGAGCAGGTGTTAATAAAGATCTTCCGGAGGTAGGAAATCTTTCGATTACAGGTATTGTGAACGTGTCTGGCTTTATGGAATATCTCGTCCTACAAAACACTCGCTTAAGTCTTGTGATGAATATGGCAGAGATTATTGCAGAGAGTATTAAGCAATCCATTCAGCTAGTACAGGGCACTTCTTTAGACCGCGCACAACCTTATGTATAATGTACCCTTAACGGACAAAGATAACAAACAACCCTAATTTTCGTGTGAGATTCGTTTTCACATGAAGTTGGGGTTGTTTTCATTTGTTGGTCTGTTATAAGGATGTCCAGCGTTTGCATACAACAACTGAACTGTGGATTAGCTATTGGAGAAATCCTGGGGCATGTATCTACCCACAGCTCAAATAGTGAGTCTGCGAAGATGTAGAAAAACAAGTCCGCTACGTCTATCGATGCTTCGGGCAAGTGGCAAAACTCGCAAAGAGCGCTCAAACATTGCCACAAAACGCCCTCGCTTCGAAGTACTACGCTAGGTAGGCTCACTAACCTCGCAGTGGGTAGACACATTGCCCCTAGTCTCTTTCCAACTTACTAGTTAATCAAGCTTATAGTCTGTGTAGTTTACTAGCTAAGTCGAGCTTTACGGGTGGGAGATGTTAGATCAAAGCTTTGGATTAACCAGAAATGTGAACAAAGGGAAAGGAGAGTCATTCGATACTTGCGATGTTATCGATCCTACTTAGCGTAGCAATCCGTAGCGTTGAGCGCTTTCGGTGCAAGTTGCCTGAGCGTACTTTGCGAGTTTTGCACCTGCCCTAGCGGAGGATTGCGAAGCGGACCCCCCCACTTCTCTGCGGGATCGGTATTTGAGCAGTGATCGAATAGACTCTCCGGCCCTCGATCACCAATATTTATTTAAATGCTTACTTAATAGGACTGCATTGCAGTAATCGTACAAGCACTCTCTTCTCTTTCCCTACAAAATCCGATCTTGTTGTAGTAACTCTACAATCCGCTCCAGCTCTCGTTCAGAGTAATATTCGATCTCAATTTTGCCTTTTCTCCGCCCTGGACGAATCTTAACCGATGTACTAAAAATCTCTTGAAGTAAGCCCTCAAAGTGCTTCATCTCAGGAGAAAGGTCCTGTTCCTGCTTGGGTTTCTCAGCTTTAGGATTCCCCTTTTGATTTAGCCGTTGGATCCATTCTTCTAGTTGACGAACATTGGTCTCTTCTTCGATCACTTTCTTGGAGAGCCTCTTTTGTAGGTCTGCATCTTTGACTCCTAGAAGCGCTCTGGCATGACCCATGGACAATGTTCCACGTGAAACATTGTCTTGGATCTCCACGGGAAGCTGTAAAAGACGGATGAAATTGGTAACATGTGACCGGCTTACCCCCACTCGCTCTGACAACTGCTCCTGTGTTAAATGCAAGTGTTGAAGCAATTTTTGATACGCCATTGCCACCTCGATCGGGTTTAAGTCCTCTCTCTGCAGGTTTTCTACCAGCGCGATTTCCATCATTTCATTGTCCGTATAATCCCTTACGACAACGGGAACTTTCTCCAAACCTACCCGCTTCGCTGCACGAAACCGTCGTTCCCCTGCTACAATCTCATATCCACGAATGCTTTTTCGTACAATCAAGGGCTGGATAATCCCATGTTGTTTCACTGACTCTGCTAATTCATTCAAAGAACCATCTTCATCAAAGTGTTTTCGTGGTTGATACGGATTAGCACGTAATTCAACTACCTCTACTTCTTTTACAATATCATCGTCACGAACATCCGTGTCTGTGTTGAGAAAAAGTGCGTTTAACCCTTTACCTAAGCCTTTACTCACTTCTCGCCACTTCCTTTGCTAATTGCATATAGCATTCAGCGCCTTTCGATCTTGGATCATAGGCAATAATCGATTTACCATAACTTGGCGCCTCCGATAAACGAACATTACGCGGGATAACGGTCTCGTACACTCTGGATTGAAAGTATTTTTTTACCTCTTCCATCACCTGAGCCGACAAGTTGGTTCGGGCATCGAACATGGTCAAAAGAACTCCCTCTACCTCGAGATGTCGATTTAGATGTTTTTGCACGAGACGAACCGTATTAAGCAATTGTCCTAGCCCCTCTAATGCATAAAACTCACATTGAATCGGGATGATAACCGACTCTGCGGCAGTCAGTGCATTTAGTGTAATAATGCCTAAGGATGGTGGACAATCAATAAAGATATAATCATATTCATGTTTACAGGTTTGCAGGGCTCGTTTGAGCCGTAGTTCTCTCGAAATAGCCTGTCCCAACTCGATCTCTGCACCCGCTAATTGAATGGTTGCGGGGATTAAATGTAAGCTATCAACGTCTGTTGGTAGGATTACCTCCTCAACAGAGCGATCATTAATCAAAACATCATATACGCAGTGCTTCACGTCCGCTTTGTTAATGCCTAGCCCGCTTGTCGTATTCCCTTGCGGATCAATATCTACTATTAAAATTTTCTTGCCTATCGCCGCCAAACATGCTGCTAAGTTTATAGAGGTTGTAGTTTTGTAGGGTAGAAGGTAGACGCCTTACTAAAAAGCAGGTCTCCTACCAACCCCCTCCGAACCGTACGTACACCTTTCGGCATATACGGCTCTCCAGCTATCACAGAAAGCAAACAAGACGAAAATGAAACCTTATCATGGATGATACACAGCGAATCGATCCCCATCCCTGGTCCGAAGAATCCTCTTCTCTTTTGCTCCATATCGATTCAATACCTTTTTTACCGAACTCTTTTCCTTCGCTGCGATGGTTTTACATAAGCTTATAAAATGGATATGACAGAATTGGTCCCTCTGTTTCGGAAAATACTTCTTCGCCTCTGTATGAGTATCAAATAATTGCAAATCACGATTATACAACTCGATAATCTGTGGAATAGATAAATGAATGCGATTCGAAACATGACAGGCTTTCCCTCTTTTCGTGAAGGATTTAATCCAGTTCCAACATTCCTCTTCTGCTATGCAAACCGTCCACTCCTGATCATTCCTCTGCCAGTCAATCTGATAGGGACCGATCACTCTCTTCCCTTTACGCTCCGGAGCCTTCACAACAATCGGCAGATGACGCTGATCAAAAGCCGATTGCAGCTGCTGTTGGTATTTTTTCACTTCCGAAAATGGAGCATCTACACAGATATGAGCCTGCGAATGAATCCGAATATAAAACATTTCCATTCCCAAAAGCGTACGTTGCACGAGGGTATCAATCGCTTTATGTAGTGTAAAAGATAATGGCTGTACACCGTACCGCTTGTAATCTGGATGTGGATGAAGCCACTTTTGGTTATGACATCTTCGAACCAACTCTAACCATCGACCATCTTGACATCGCACCTTCAGTAGCGTGCGGCAATGCTCCCAAGAATTCATTAGATCAACGGGTATCGAAAATGGAATCAACCAACTGTTAGCAGCATTTCGTAATGCACTCCCTAATTCACGAAAATCATGATGTTTCATAGTCATAGATGTTCCATGATCCACCACAAACTGATTTTCATGAACTGGAAATAGAGCCTGATGACATACCTGTAGAATTTGAATGACCGTCATCTCAGGAAGCAGCGTTTGCCCCTCCACTTTTCCCTGTGGATGCCAACGCTCCGATTGAATCAATTGGTACCATTCTTCCCATTGATAGGCACCGAGAGGGTCCGATATCGATCCCTCTGATGATTTCCATACATGGGAGTAAACATCCGGATTATAAAAGGTTCGATACAGTCGATTAAATTGGAAATTTTCGTCTTGTCTTGCTTTCCGTTCGATCAGAGATAGCATTAGTTCGGCCGATTGCATTACGCATACCTCACTTCATCCCTGTAATCTGATAACCTGCCTTCCTTCGCCATGTAACCGTCTTTCTCGATCTCAGACTACTATGAAGGCTCCGACGCCATGGGAAAATGTCATCTTCCTTTAGGCCTCTCCGTTTCAGTTTCATAGAGCTATCTGAGTAACGTAGGTTCTCCGTTCGCTTCTTTCTCAATCCATTGATTGATTGGGAGATCGTAGAGAGTACATTGACTATGGGTAACGGTCTCTGTAACCATCTCATATGCAGTTATTTTCATACCATGCATATCCCCAGTGGCAGGGCCTCAAAGCTAGAGTTCAAGCAGTTTAGCCTTAACCATATTACTCCATGGTGTCGCAAGTTCTCACAACTCACTTTTTGGGCATGCGATGTTCCCTGTCCAGTTTCCCTTACAGGTAAGCCCAATCACCAGTAGGATTTCTCTCTAATCCTACACCTTTCTGGCATCTCTATGAAACCTGTACGGACGCACACCCACTCCACCTTTTTGATTGGCGATAGCAATGATCTTACCCATACAATCACCTCATTCTAAGAAACTTCCTACTCATCATATCGAAAATAAGCGTTATAAGTAAAGCTTGTATGATCTTGTCGAATGCACACTGTAGCAGCTTAACTATGCATGAACAGGTTGCTTAGGAATCCGTATCACGACCTCATAAAAATCATCATGCTCGTTCTCTTCTGTGGATATTTCCATCCCTGTTTGCTTCACTAGATCAATGGATTGTCGAATCGTGTTTACAGCAAGCCTGAGATCGCGTGTATAACTCTTGCGTCGTAGCTGTTTTTGTTCAATTTCGTTTGTCTCCATCAGCTTCTTGATCTTTTCTTCCGACTGCTTTACATTCAATTCTTTTTGAATGATCTCTTCCAGCATAGATAAAATAAGCGTTTCTTCTTTTAACGTCAATAAGGCTCTGGCGTGTCTTTCCGTGATGGTTCGTTTTAAAAGCTCGTTTTGAACTTCTGTTGGTAACTGGAGTAGCCGAATTTTATTGGCAATTGTGGATTGCCCTTTTCCTAATTTCTGGGCTAGCTCCTCTTGTGTGAGAGATTGAATCTCGATCAAGTTCTGATAAGCCCTCGCTTCTTCAATCACCGTTAAATTCTCACGTTGTAAATTTTCAATGAGTGACGCAGATGCGGCTTGATGATCTGACATGTCTTTAATTATAGCTGGAATGGTAGGAAGCCCTAAGCGAAGAACTGCTCTCCATCTTCTCTCCCCCGCAATAATTTCATACCCCTTTTGTTTTCTTCTGACCACAATAGGTTGAATAACTCCATGTTGCTGAATCGTCTGGCATAATTCATCCAACCGTTCATCCTCAAATATCGTACGCGGTTGATAAGGACTGACCGAAATCTCTGCTACAGAAATATCCTTCATTTGCTCCGCTATCTTCTCTGATAAGCCAAAGAAACGAGTAAAAGGCTCTTTCATACACTTACCACCTGCGCCTTCCTATGCATAATAAATTGGGAGGGATTGGTATACATTTCGCTACATGTTAGCAACTACCTGCTAAAAAAGAAAAAAATAGGACCTCCTATGTTTCACGTGAAACATAGGAGTGTATTATTTGACTGTTCGAATAAGAATGTTTCTACCGTGAAAATGTAAAAAACAACGAAATATGATTGACCCTTTCATTCTGCACTTGATAGAATCGTTGGAGAGAAGAATTTCATCCATAATTAGGAGGAATACATATGAATTCACCAGTTTATATAGGTAATGATCAAGGATACTATGGAACGAAAGTAGTATCTAAATCTAACGGAAAATTCTATAAAATGTTTATTCGCAACATGGTAGTACCAAACCGAGTGGGAGAAATTACATACAACAATGATCCTCATAACATCATGTATCGGGAGCGTGAAGGGGATCGCGAGTGGTTCTGTGGAAAGCTTGCAGTTGAACAGTCTGGAGATGACGAGTTATTTGATTCCCATAAGCGCCGTCTGTTTAGTCCAACTTGGTTTCGTGAACAAGAGTATCAAATTATGTTCCGCGTCAGTACAGGACTCATGCTCCAAGGTAGTAACGAGCCTGTTGTATCCGTAGCTTTACCAACAGATAGCTATATTGACTATAAAGAAGAGTTAAAACGTCGCCTGATCGGACGACATAGCTTCGAAGTGAAGCAAGGAAATCTCCCTTGGCGTCGAATTGAGTTTGAAATCAAGAAAGAAAATCTCTATGTGATCAGCCAACCGATGGCCACTCTCTTCCACATCGCGCTTGATCGTGATGGAAAGTTGCTGAATGAAGATCTCTTTATCCAAAAAGTAAGTATTAACGATCTCGGTTTCGGTACATCTGACATTGAGACCTTGCACGGGGAGACTATTATTAAACGACAAAGCTTTACTTCCCGTCATGCCATGCTAAATGTATATACCCTCCTTTCCAAGCGTTTACTAGAGTTTACCCGCGGTATCGATCCAGAGAACAATGGTAAAGAGTATCCGATTTGGAGCTTGCCACGCATTGTTCGCTCTGGTGAGATTAGCTTTAAAGGAAAAACTCATGATATTAGCGACATCGTGAGCGAGTCCATTCGCGAAGTAGGGGAAGCGCTAGTAGAAGAAGTTTGGCAGCGTCTAGACTTTGGGGATGACATCACCTACATCATCCTAACCGGTGGCGCGTCCATTCCATTTAAACCGTTCTACCGTGAACGCTTTGGCGATAAGTTGATCTTTGCTGAGGACTACGGTATTGATGCCCAATTTGCCAATGGATTTGGTCTCTGCAAATTCTCCCAATCCAAGTCAAAAGCTCAACCAGTCAAAGATTTACTCGAAGCCGCTGCAACCATTCAACAAGAATTCACTGTTCCAGATCATTTAAGCGAAAAAGGTGCAAAGAAGAAAGTAGTCTCCGTGCCAACAAAGAAATAGCTCTGTCTTGTCTACAAACGACCTCCCTTGATATCTTTGGGAGGTCGTTTGTGTTTGTATTACTTGGACTTGTTAGTTCCAAGTCATAACTGGGAAAATACATTATTTACTAGGAGCTTTATATATGGCTACTGCGATGTTAGTGATCCTACCTAGAGTAGTCCTTCGTAGCTAGGGCGTTTTGTGGCAATGTTTGAGCGCTCTTTGCGAGTTTTGCCACTTGCCCGAAGCGAAGAAGGGCGAAGCGGACTCCCCTACTTCCTCGCTGGATCACTATTTGAGCTGTGGACAGATATAAAGCTCCGGGACTTCTACAGTAGCAAGTTTTATTTTTATCTCTTATTAGTAAACTTAACAGACTAGAAACTATGTATCTGTTTCTAGGGATTAGATTTTGTTTGTTTCTTACTCCCTTCTTCACTATTGAACTGTAGACAAATCCATGCCCCGGGACTGCCTCCAGTAGCAGATTTTATTTGTCCCTTCTCAATTTGTTCATCTAACAACTAAAAAATCAACCAAACATAATAGTTTTATCTAGAAATGACTTGCAAAAAGAGAGATAATAAAATATATAATTATAACCCGACTGCAATTACCCAAAAGAAGGAGGGAAAATATGTCTCACTTAGAACAATTTGACGTGATAATTCTAGGATCGAGAGAAAAAGCTGAACAAGCAATTCTAGCTAGCGAACAACAGGGTCAGAAGGTTCTCTTGATCGATTTAGACCTCCACGTTACGACATCGTTGATCTGTCAAGAAACCCTTTCATCGAATACGTCGCTAAGCAAAGACCACAAAATTGTTGCCCATAAGCAAGAAGTACATACCCCACTCCACAAAACAACTACATTCGTCTTTCAAACCGAATTGGTTGCTGTGGACCAAGCATCAAATGACCATACGATAGAGGATATTTTCTTACCAGATGAAGACCTTGCTTCCTTTGAAATGCCAGATATAGTACCAACACAGCCTACTATCTCATCAAGTTATCTAGAAGTGAATGATGATTTAGAATTAAAGGTAGAAGATGATTATTTTGATCCGATAGAAGAATTCGATCCCACTTTAGATGCAAGCCCTATAGAGGTCCTACTGGAATCCCCACCAGTAGCACAGGAAACGGATTCCGCACCCGAACAAGCAGAGGAACAGCCAGCTCTTTTCCAACAGGAAGTGATCGAATCAGTTGAGGAAGAGGACCCAGATGACTCGGTTTCAGCTACTAAGAATCAACCTGAATCCATTTTACCGAGTCTTCTCTGGAATCGGGAAAATTCGCTCAAAGATCGTCTCACTAGAGAGCATACTAAGATCCCTGCTGGTCTGCAAAGCTCTCTTACCAGTCCTTTGTTTGATAAAATGCAACAGACTGATAAAAAGACCCTAACTCAATCAGACATTGATTTAGAGGAGTCCCACCCTTCTACCGAAGAATCAGACACACCTGTTGAACCGACCTCAGATATACCAGATCTAGCAGAATCAATATCAGAGCTGAAATTAGAGGAAACGGCATCAGAATCAGTTGAGAACCGGAATCTGGACACCGAATTTGTATTCTCGTTTCAGAACACAGCTACAGAACCACATCGCGCCTATAAGGAACGTGATATTCGCTTAAGAAAGAAGTTTTCTCAGTCCGGACAACGCAAGCCCTCTCTTGACACATTTGAGTTCTTTTCCAAAGAATCGGAACAAGCATCCGAGCAAAAGGAATCCGTAGAGCCGGTCGAGGTAGAGACTCCAAAACCATTAAAGAAAACATCTAACTTGATTTCTCTTACCTTATTGGAGAAGCCAAAAGATGCCCAGTCCCATACGACAACCCATCTAGAAGATGAACCGGTAACAACAGATACCCCATTTTCTCCTAGAAGGCGTTCTCGTACGCAAAAGAAAAGTAGACTGTTCCAGAATATTGATCTAAGTGTGGAAAAGGATGCATCAAAGGACCTGAAAAAAAAGAGTATAGAGACAAAAGGTGATCACTCCCCTTTTGATCTATTCTCCTTCTCACCTGAAGGCGATCTTAGCACAGGCAAGAGTAGTCATCATGTTGATAAACAGCTTCTCCATGAGAAGGAGAATGACTTGAACCCATTTGCTCCTCCACAAAAAAATGGATTAAAAGCCGATGAAATTGAGTTTGAAGACGCCTATGGATATAACTCATGGGAGGAATTCCTCACTCCTATTTCCCAGAACAATCGCAAACGACAAGAGCTCGATCAAATCGAAAAGCGAAAGCTTGCTCTGCGTGGGTTGCACAACTTAATTGATAATCTTGGATAAAGAAAGCGAATCCTATCGTTGGTAGGAATTCGCTTTTTTTACTATATAATAGGCTGTTTTACTGGCGTACCTGCTTTTCGCGGATATGCTTTCGGGGTATGATCCCGTTTACCTAAGTGCACCAGATGGCGGCTTCCCATCTCGTCGGGTAGCGTGAGTTTTCGTACCTCCACTTGGTTCTTACCTAAGACGTGAAGGGCACGCTTAGCTTCCGCTACTTCCTCATCGACTGCGGAACCCTTCATCGCGATAAAACTTCCACCTACTTTTACAAATGGTAGACAATATTCAGCGATAACATTTAGCTTCGCTACTGCACGAGCGGTCGCTAAGTCAAACATCTGACGATACTCTTTTTGATGGGCAAAGTCCTCTGCTCGCCCATGTATACAGGTCACATGTTGTAAACCAAGTTCTGCCGCTACTTGCTCGAGAAACTGAATCCGCTTCCGTGAAGAGTCTAACAGCACTACTTTCCAGTCTGGATTGGCAATTGTAAGCGGGATTCCTGGGAAGCCTGCTCCCGTTCCTACATCGATCATGCGGATCTCTGACTTCCCTTTCTCTCCTAATTGCAACATCAGGGTAAGGGAATCATAGAAGTGCTTTACATACACTTCCCTCTCCTCTGTAATTCCCGTCAAATTCATTACTTTATTGGTTTCAACTAATAGATGAAAAAACTGATCAAACTGCTTTAGCTGTGTCTCATCGAGATCGATTCCCCATGGTTTCACAGCCTCTTGTAACCACAATCCCTGCTCCAAACAACATCCTCCTTCAAAAATGGGTCCGGCTTTCACCAGACCCATCTCATTATGCTTCAACTGCTTTTGTTCCCTGTTCCATATGCACCATCAAGATCGAGATATCAGCTGGGTTCACACCTGAAATACGTGTTGCTTGTCCTAGCGAAATCGGACGAATTTGCGCTAATTTCTCTCTTGCTTCCGAAGATATACCCGCAATCTTAGAGTAATCGATCCAATGGGGAATTCGCTTTTCCTCCATCTTCTTCATCTTCTCTACTTGTTGTAGCGATTTCGAGATATAACCCTCGTATTTTAGCTGGATTTCTACCTGTTCCGCTACATCTGGCGACACAGATTCCTCTGGCGGTGCCATTCTCACAATCTGTTCATAGCCGAGCTCCGGACGCTTAATTAAATTCGCTAACTCAACCGCATTATTGATTTCGTTTGTCCCCATATCGCGTAAGATTTGCTGCACTTCGGGTGTTGGACGTACTTTCGTCTCACGAAGACGGGCTATCTCACGGGCAATCGCTTCTTTCTTGGCAGTAAAGCGACTGTAGCGATCCTCTTTAATTAATCCAATCTCGTGCCCAATCTCCGTTAGGCGAAGATCTGCATTATCATGGCGCAATAAGAGACGATATTCCGCCCGCGAAGTAAGCAAACGATACGGTTCGTTTGTCCCCTTCGTAACCAGATCATCAATCAAAACACCAATATATGCCTCAGATCGATCTAGCACAACGGAATCCTTACCCTGTACCTTTCTCGCAGCGTTGATACCTGCCATAACACCTTGAGCCGCGGCTTCCTCATACCCCGAAGTACCGTTGATTTGTCCAGCTGTAAAGAGTCCTGGTACTTTCTTCGTCTCCAAACTAGGCCATAATTGCGTAGGAACAATCGCATCGTACTCAATCGCATAGCCTGTCCGCATCATCTCAGCTTTTTCCATGCCTTTAATTGTACGCAACATCTCAAGTTGTACGTCCTCTGGCAAGCTTGTCGATAATCCCTGAACATAAATCTCCTCAGTTTCGCGCCCTTCTGGTTCAATAAAGATTTGATGGCGATTTTTATCCGAGAAACGAACGATTTTATCCTCAATCGATGGGCAATAGCGCGGACCTCTCCCTTCAATCGTCCCGGAATACATCGGAGCACGATGCAAGTTTTCTTGAATATATTCATGGGTTTGCTCGTTCGTATAGGTTAGCCAACAAGGAAGTTGATCCGTGATGTACTCCGTTGTCTCATAAGAAAAGGCACGTGGAGTCTCGTCCCCAGGCTGAATTTCCATTACACTGGTATCGATGCTCTTCGCACTAACCCGTGGAGGAGTCCCCGTTTTAAAACGCACCATCTCAAAGCCTAACTCCTGCAAATGGAGGGCTAAGTTAATCGATGGCTGTTGATTATTCGGACCACTTTCATAAGCTAAGTCTCCAATAATAATCTTCCCTCGTAGATAGGTCCCTGTTGTAAGCACCACGGATTTCGCATAATAACGAGTACCTGTTCGGGTCACAACACCCCGGCACTCCCCATCCTCTATGATAAATCGCTCTACCATATTTTGATGAATCTCTAAGTTTGGTTCTTGCTCCAAAATCCGCTTCATCTCACGTTGGTATAACAATTTATCAGCTTGAGCACGTAGCGCATAAACAGCAGGCCCTTTACCCGTATTTAACATTCTCATTTGGATATGGGTCTTATCTATATTTTTCCCCATCTCTCCGCCAAGCGCATCCAATTCCCGTACCACATGACCTTTCGCAGGTCCCCCTACGGATGGATTACATGGCATATATGCAATGGTATCTAAACTTAATGTTAGGAGTAGTGTCCTACATCCCATGCGAGCCGAAGCAAGCGCCGCTTCACATCCTGCATGGCCCGCACCGATGACGATCACATCATATTGATTATTCATCTTGATCTCTTCACCTCATCATTTCCCTAGACAGAATTGGGAGAAAATCTGGTCAATCAGGTCTTCCGCCACCGCATCTCCAATTACTTCCCCTAGATACTGCCATGCATTTTTTAGATCGATCTCCACTAAGTCTAACGGCATCCCGAGTTCAATCCCGTTTAGCACATCTTGGATACTTTTTTGAGCCTCTTCCAGCAGATGAATATGGCGCGCATTGCTTACATACGTACTATCCGCCATCGCTACTTTCCCTGTAAAAAATAAAGAGGAAATCGCTTCTTCTAACTGGTGAATCCCCTTCTCTTCCTTCAAAGAAGTTGTAATAACGGGTGTATGTTCTAAGATAGATGAACGCACCTCTTCAATGGAACATTTACCAGGCAAGTCCATTTTGTTCATAATCACGATCGTCGTAACATGCTTCACCTGCTCTAAGAGTCTGCGATCCTCCGCTTGTAATTCCTCTGCTTGATTTAGCACTAATAACACCAAATCAGCCCGTTCTAAAGCTTGACGAGAACGCTCGACTCCAATCTGCTCTACCAGATCTTCTGTCTCCCTGATGCCCGCTGTATCTAATAATTTAAGCGGAATCCCGCGAACGTTTACATATTCCTCAAGCACATCCCGAGTCGTTCCGGGGATATCGGTCACAATCGCTTTATTCTCCTGAGTTAATACATTCATCAAAGAGGACTTCCCGACGTTAGGTCGCCCAATAATGGCAGTCGCGATTCCCTCACGCAAGATCTTCCCTTGACGAGCTGTTTGGAGTAATTCGTCAATATGATTCATGATATATTCGCATCGTTCTTGTAAAAACTGACTCGTCATGACCTCAGCGTCATATTCAGGATAGTCCACATTTACCGCTAAATGGGCTAACGTTTCCACGATCTCTTCCCGCAATTGTTGGATTAGCTTAGATAAGCGTCCCTCTGCTTGTTGGTTTGCTACTTTGGCTGCACGATCCGTTTTCGCACGAATCAGGTCCATCACAGCTTCCGCTTGGGATAAATCAATCCGACCGTTTAAGAAGGCCCGCTTTGTAAATTCCCCTGGTTCTGCCAAGCGAATTCCGACAGACAGCAGAGCCTTGAGCGTTGCCTGTACAGGAATAAGTCCACCGTGACAACTAATCTCTACCACATCTTCTCGGGTAAAAGTTCTGGGTGCACGCATCACTGTAACAAGCACTTCATCAATCCGTTCTTCCGTTCCCGGATGAACCATATATCCATAACGCACCGTATGCGTTGGCGTTTGTTGTAAGGATTCCTTACCTGCATATAGTTGATCTACTTTTTCAATTGCTTGCGGACCACTCACACGGATGACAGCGATACCGCCTTCTCCTAGTGCAGTTGCAATCGCAGCAATTGTATCATTTTCAAATTGCATCTTACTTCACCTCGATCATCATAACACAATTTTACAATTCCCTTCAAAGATGCAGTTTAACAAAAAACGCCTCCTAGTGAGGATTCAGTTTGTCGACAAAAGCTACATTTGTTTACAGTCTGAATTCCCTCACACAAGAGGCATTTTTCACAGTTGTCATCTTCTACGCAGTTGCTTTTCCTGTTTTTTTGCGGCTGAAAATCATGTACTGCAAAATAGTAAAGATATTTCCGTATACCCAGTACAATGCAAGAGCAGAAGCCAAGTTGGAACCAATGACTAAAATCATAATCGGCATAATCCAAATCATAATCCGTGTCTGTGCACTATTCGCACTTCCTTGGGCAATCATTTGAATGTATGTCGTAAAGGCTGCAATGATCGGGAAGATAAAGTATGGATCAGGCTTCCCTAATTGAAGATATAAAAAGGTTGATTTTGCAATCTGTGGATCAAACTGAATCGCTTGATAAAAGGCAATAAAGATCGGGATCTGTACCACCATAGGTAAACATCCTGACATCGGATTTACATTATGCTCTTTATAAAGCTTCATCATCTCTTGCTGTTGCTTCTGTTGATCTTTTTTATATTTAGCACGTAACTTCTGGATCTTCGGCTGAATCACTTGCATCTCTTGCATACTTCTTTGTTGTTTAATGGATAAAGGTAGAATCAATAAACGTACCAAAAAAGTAACGATTAGAATCGAGACCCCATATGTACCAAACAAATCATAAAAATAGTCAAGTAATTGAGACAGCGGATGCACGAAGTATTTAGCCCAAACGCCTGATGATGGGTCAATGCTCCCCGTCGGCGAACATCCTGTAAGTAGCGCAAAACTAAGGATTAGTACCGTTAGCACAATCCATTTGCGATTTAAGTAACGCACGTCCTCTCCTCCTTTCAGGTCATCCCAAGCTATATATGTATCTTTTTTTCTGGAACAGGATCCATTCCACCTGGATGAAACGGATGACACTTTCCAATTCGCATCATCGTAAGCCATGTTCCTTTCACAAAACCAAATCGTTGATAGGCAGTTAATCCGTATTGTGAGCAAGTCGGATAAAATCGACAAGTGGGCTGGGGTTTTAAAGGAGAGATAAATTTGCGATAAAATCGGATCAGAATAATGGCAAAGTCCCTCAAACGATCTCTCCCCTTCTACAGTCCCGTGTATTTTTTCTGAAGAGCTTGGCTCGTCTAAATACATGACGTAAACTCGATTCCACTTGGTAGAAATCCATCGTAGCAGCAGGATTGCGGGCGATGATCACAACATCGGTTCCTTCTTTTAAATCAGGAATCCAGTGTCTGGTAACTTCCTTTACTAATCGTTTAACACGATTGCGAACAACCGCATTACCTACCTTCTTACTCACCGATATACCGATGCGAGGTCCAGAAAGACTCCCAGCCCCAGCTTGACGTGGAGAGATGTATACAACGAACTGACGATTGGCAGCAGAAGTTCCGAAGCGAAACACACGACGAAAATCATTCCGACGCCTCAGTCTATATTCCTTTTGCATCCAGCTCCCTCCTTATCTCACATTATCGGCAGATTCATCCTTCTATAAACGATTCCCATATAGAGAAAAAGGCCACTCTACTTAGTGGCCTTTCATTATGCAGAAAGTACTTTTCTGCCTTTTCTTCTACGAGCCGCTAACACTTTGCGACCGTTTTTTGTACTCATACGAGCACGGAAACCATGAACGTTTTTACGTTTACGTTTAGATGGTTGGTAGGTACGTTTCATATTATTTACCTGGTAATTGTCGATCTATGACAAATCAACAAACCGGACATACGCCGACCAGGGTGCCTCCCTTCATACGATAAAATGAAAAATTTCCGTAGACAATCTTCCACATTATAGCTTTATCCCTGTTTCATGTCAAGAATAGAAGAAATGTGGATAACTTGTGGGAATCAAACGGGACTTATCCACATTTCTCCACTACTTATTCACTCATTATCCAGAAGTTATCCACAATCACACAACTTGTGGATAAAAAGTTATCCACAGCCTGTGGATGGTGTGGATAAACGGATATGTCCATTGTAAATACTGGTATATTCTGATATTCTATTGTTGTTTTCCCCGTGGATAACTTTTTTGTCTCCATTAGTTATCCACAATTGTGGATAACTTTCTATCCTTCTGATCATAATCTGTGGATAGACATATGGATAACGATCTTGTGGATAGTGTGGATAAGTTGGTTTAACCTAGATATCATCTAAATGAATACTGTGGATAACATGGAAAAAATAATTTTTTGGAAGGAGGGTTCTGATCATTGTGGAACATGTTAATGACTTATGGAAAAAAAGCCTTGATTTGATTCAATCGAAGATAAGCAAACCCAGCTTTGAAGCTTGGCTAAAACAAACCGAAGCAATCGAACTCCAGAGCAATAAATTGATCATTGGAGTTCCCTCTACCTTTGCACAGGACATGCTCTCAAATCGTTATTATTCGATGATAAAAGATGCTGTTAAAAAAGTTTCGGGGACAAATCTGGAGATTGAGGTGATCAGTCTTGGGACTGAACCGATTCAAGTACAAGGGGAATTACCTGTTCAGCAAATAGCAAAAACACCTCATTCTAAATCAGAAGAGGGAAAGAAAGACACAGAAGCTCCACGTCGTGCAACCACTTCCCATTCGAATGAAGAACCAAGTGAAGAGGCCGATGAAGAAATCGAAGGGTTTGTTCAGTCACAGTTAAATCCCAAATATACATTCGATACATTTGTAATTGGATCCGGGAACCGTTTTGCACACGCTGCTTCTCTCGCTGTTGCCGAAGCACCCGCTAAAGCTTATAATCCTCTCTTTATATATGGAGGAGTTGGTCTCGGAAAAACGCACTTAATGCATGCCATTGGCCATCACGTACTGGCTCATAATCCGAATAGTCGTGTGGTATACCTGTCATCTGAAAAATTTACAAATGAGTTTATCAATGCGATCCGGGACAATCGAGCTATTGGTTTCCGTAACAAATATCGAACTGTGGATATCTTGTTAATAGATGATATTCAATTTTTAGCAGGCAAAGAGCAAACACAAGAAGAATTCTTCCATACATTCAATGCTCTGCATGAAGAGAACAAACAAATTATCATCTCCAGTGATCGTCCTCCTAAAGAAATCCCAACACTAGAAGATCGCCTGCGCTCTCGTTTTGAATGGGGATTAATTACCGATGTGCAGCCCCCCGATCTAGAGACCCGTATCGCCATCCTTCGAAAAAAAGCAATTGCCGACCAGCTGGATGTGCCAAGTGATGTACTGGCTACCATCGCTGATCGAGTGGATACCAACATCCGGGAATTAGAAGGAGCTCTCATCCGCGTCGTCGCCTATTCTGCCTTAATGAATCAACCGATCAGTGCTGACTTGGCAGCCGAGGCATTAAAAGATATAATGCCCAATGCTAGACCGAAAGTTATTACGATCTCCGATATTCAGCAGGCAGTTAGTACTTACTATCGGTTACGCGTTGAAGATCTAAAAAGCAAAAAACGCACGAAAACGATCACTCTCCCACGTCAAATTGCGATGTTTATCGCACGTGAGATGACTGATTACTCCCTACCGAAAATCGGTGAAGACTTCGGAGGCAGAGACCATACAACGGTCATCCATGCCCATGAAAAAATCAACCGTGCTCTTCTCAGTGATCCACATCTCCAGCAGGCAGTGGATGAATTAAAGAAACGAATTTTGCGAGGTTCCTAGGTTGCTGTGGATACTGTGGATAATTTTGACAAACTTATGCACACTTTATCCACAGCGTGTTTAGGCTTCATATCTAGCTTTAACCTACTTATCCACAGTATCCACAGCCCCTACTACTATTACTACGGTTTTTTTATTAAATAATATATATGTATATGGCTCACAAGACACATTCATGCTATATTTTTTCTTTATCCACAATTGATTGACAGAGGTGAGGAACTCATGAAAATCCGTATTGCCAAATCGGTACTCGTAGAAGCGGTAGCACAAGTTAGTAAAGCGGTATCTCAAAAAACGACGATTCCCGTTCTAACAGGTATGAAAGCAATCGCTGATCAAGAAGGGTTGCTTCTAACAGGTAGTAACTCTGATATCACAATTCAAGTAAGGATTCCTCATGTAAAAGAGGATCAAGAACAAGTATTTGTGGAAAAAAAAGGAAGTGTTGTCATTCCAGGTAAAATCTTTGGAGAGATGGTAAGGAAGTTACCTGGTGAGTATGTAGAATGGGAAGTAAATGAGCGGTATCAAATTACGATTCAATCAGGTTCGACTGAGTTCCAACTACATGGATTTAATCCAGACGAATACCCTCGCCTTCCACGTCTATCAGAGGATCAGGTTTTTTCGATTCCGGCTGATGAGCTTCGTTCATTAATTCGGCAAACTGGCTTTTCAGTCGCAACCAATGAAGCTCGAGGCGTGTTGACAGGCGTTTTATGGCAACTAGAAAATGGGGTTCTCACCTGTGTCGCCACAGATAGTCACCGTCTCTCTAGGCGCCTGATTCCGACTCCAAACACAGGTCAACTGTCTTTGGATAACGTAATTCTCCCTGGTAAAAGTATGAGCGAGCTAGCGAAAACCTTTGCCGATGACGAGGATTCGGTTGAAATCGTCGTGGCGGATCATCAACTGTTGGTAAAAAATGAGCATATTGAATTTTACTCTCGTCTTTTAGATGGTACCTATCCGGATACCAATCGAGTGATTCCACAATGCGGTGACACAGAGTTGATCACTTCAACCAGAGAATTGTTACAATCTGTTGAGCGTGCTTCTCTTATTAGCCGAGATGGACGAGATAATGTGATAAAATGGACGATGAGTGATGACACGGTGGAAGTTACCTCTGTGTCGCAAGATATCGGGAGCGTTACAGAAGAAGTGAAGGCTCGTGTAAAGGGGACTGCGCTGGGGATCTCGTTTAATGCACGTTACATGATTGAGGCGCTTAGATCGATTGATAGTGATGAGATTCGCATTCAATTTACAGGGACGATGACTCCATTTATCATTCAGCCTGCAGACCGTGAAGACACGTTGCACCTCATCGTACCGATCCGTACGCGCTAAAAAGAAGGATGTTGAGTCATGAAGCACGTATATATTGACGGGCCCTATATTCAGTTAGGGCAACTATTAAAAAAAGTAGATGCCATTGATAGTGGTGGTTTCGCAAAGATGTTTTTAGCCGACAATGAAATATATGTCAATCAAGAGCTAGAGAATCGGCGAGGTCGAAAGATTTATCCACAGGATGTTGTGGATATCCGAGGCTTCGGTCGTTTTCTCATATTGTCTGAGAAATAGGGGGTTGCCCAGGTGCGTGTTCAGTCACTAGAGATCCAGCGCTACCGCAACATTTCTCAGCTTTCACTTGATTGCCCACAAGATCTCCACATCTTCGTAGGCCCCAATGCGCAAGGCAAGACAAACATCTTAGAATCTCTCTATCTCCTTGCGCTTGGAAAATCGCATCGAACCCGTTCTACAAAGGAATTAATTCAGTTTGGCGAACAACATGCGATCTTAAAAGCGCGGGTCAAACGAGATGAAACCGGATCCAGATTAGAGGTACAGTTGCGCGATCTGGGAAAAAAAGTTAGCATTAATGGGATCGAGCAATCGAAGTTAAGCCAGTATATTGGCTTCTTACCCGCTATTCTGTTTGCCCCAGAAGACCTCGCAATTGTCAAAGGTAGCCCTCAAATTAGGCGGCGTTTCTTGGATATGGAGATTGGACAAGTGAGTCCTACCTATTTGTACCATTTGTCTCAGTTACATAAACTTCTTACTCAGAGAAATAGTTTGCTGAAAGGACTCGGTACAAATAAAAAATTCCAAGTTGAATTTTTAGATGTATACGATGAACAACTCATGTCTCTTTCCCTAGAATTGTGGAGAAAGAGATTTCATTTTCTCAAGCAATTAACGGAGTGGTCACAAGAGATTCATCAATCTATCACGAGTGCCCATGAAGAATTGCTGATCGAATATCTTCCCTCCATCCCCATTACAGCCGACATGTCGATTGAAGAATGGCGCACGGTTTTTCAAGCTGAGTTACAAAGAGTTCGCGAAAAAGAAATCCGCAGAGGCTCTACGCTACTCGGACCGCAGCGCGATGATTTTCGATTGGTTGCGAATGGATTGGATCTTCATACATTTGGTTCACAGGGGCAACAGAGAACGGCTGCCCTTTCCTTGAAATTGGCTGAAATCGAGCTGATTCATCAGGAAACAGGTACATACCCCATTTTACTATTGGATGATGTTTTATCGGAGCTAGATGATTCGAGGAAAACGCATCTACTAGAAGCGATTCGAGGGCGGGTTCAAACGTTTGTTACCACAACGAATCTAGAAGGAATTGACGGGGAGACGCTGGCTAAGGCACGGATTTATCAAATCCAGCAAGGAAACATTCGGGAGTTGAGGTGAGAATATGTACATTCACTTAGGTGGAGATCAAGTTGTAAGGGCGAGGGATGTGATTGCCATTTTGGATCATCAATCCATGGATTCGCGCTCCTTTTTAGAATCGAGCAAACAAGCAGGTCGGCTAGTTGATATTCCAGATGATGAAGTGAAGTCGTATGTTGTGACGCCTCATCGTGTGTATCCTTCTCCCATCTCTTCCGTTACCTTGATGAGACGGGCAAGGCAAATCCGAGTTTTTCATAAAAACAAATGAAGTTGATTCATGAGAGAGTAGGTGAGTAGATTGACTGCACAAAACAACAACAATTACGATGCTTCGCAGATTCAAGTGCTAGAAGGTCTAGAGGCAGTTCGAAAGCGTCCAGGGATGTATATCGGCTCTACTTCCAGCCGCGGTTTGCATCACTTGGTATGGGAAGTAGTCGATAACAGTATTGACGAGGCTTTAGCGGGCTTCTGTGACACCATTCAAGTCATTGTAAACGAAGATAATAGTGTTACCGTTATCGATAACGGACGGGGAATCCCTGTAGGTATTCAGCCTAAGCTTGGGAAGACAGCAGTAGAAGTCGTTATGACCGTGCTACATGCAGGTGGTAAGTTTGATGGAGAAGGTTATAAGTTCTCTGGAGGCCTTCATGGGGTTGGGGTATCGGTCGTAAATGCTCTCTCTACTGAACTAGAGGTACACGTTCACCAGGATGGGAAGGTCCACTATCAAAAATATCATCGTGGAGCCCCAGAAGCGGACTTAAAAGTAATCGGTAAAACGGATCAAAGAGGAACTCACATTACATTTACACCCGATCCAACGATTTTTACCGAAACGACCGAATACGATTTTGATATCCTACAAAATCGCTTACGTGAACTTGCTTTCTTAAATCGTGGTGTCAAGATTACCATTGAGGACAAGCGTGGAGATGGAAAAAAGAAGGAATTTAAGTTCGATGGTGGAATTCAATCATTTGTCGAATATTTGAATCGGAATCGAGAAGCATTACATGATCCCCCGATTTACGTCGAAGGTGAGCGGGAAGGAATCCCAGTTCAAGTTTCGATGCAATATAATGATTCTTATACCTCGAACATTTATTCGTATGCTAATAATATCCATACGCATGAGGGTGGAACGCATGAGTCCGGCTTCAAATCTGCGTTAACACGTGTAGTAAATGATTATGCGCGCAGAAACAGCCTGATCAAAGATAGCGATAGCAACCTATCCGGGGATGACGTTCGGGAAGGGCTTACTGCAATTATTAGCGTAAAACTTGCTGATCCACAGTTTGAAGGACAGACCAAGACAAAGCTAGGAAATAGCGAGGCCCGTACAGCGACAGAGCAGGTTTTTGGTGAGAAACTAGCTGAGTTCCTAGATGAAAATCCGGCTACTGCTAAAAAAGTAATCGGGAAAGCCTTGATGGCAGCTCGTGCCCGGGAAGCCGCTCGGAAAGCTCGTGAACTGACCCGACGCAAAAGTGCGCTCGAAGTCAGCTCATTACCAGGAAAATTAGCAGATTGTACAAGCCGTGATGCGGAAATTAGTGAGATTTACCTAGTAGAGGGTGATTCCGCGGGTGGAACAGCGAAGCAAGGACGCGACCGCATGTTCCAAGCGATTTTGCCACTTAGAGGAAAAATCCTTAACGTGGAAAAAGCACGTTTAGATAAAGCCTTATCCAATGAAGAAATTCGTACGATGATTACTGCTTTTGGTACAGGGATCTCCGACGATTTTAACATTGAAAAAGCACGATATCACAAGATCGTGATTATGACCGATGCGGACGTTGACGGAGCCCATATCCGAACTCTGCTTCTCACTTTCTTCTACCGCTATATGAGACCTTTGATTGAACATGGTTACGTGTACATCGCTCAGCCCCCTTTGTTTAAGGTTTCCCAAGGGAAAAAGGAATTGTACGCGTACAATGATCGGATGAAAGACGAGTTGGTTAAAACCTTAGAAGGAAAAGGGCGAATTGATATTCAGCGTTACAAAGGATTAGGTGAAATGAACGCTGGTCAACTTTGGGAGACCACGATGGACCCTGAGAGCCGTACCCTTCTTCAAGTATCTCTAGACGATGCAATGGATGCTGATGAAGTATTTGAAATGTTGATGGGAGACCGCGTAGAGCCGCGTCGTGATTTCATCCAAGAGTATGCAAAACAAGCGAATTTAGACATCTAGAGTGGGTTGATAGAGGAGCGAGGAGTGATGAATTTTGTCAGCAAGTGAACGGATTCAAGAAATCAATATTAGTCAAGAGATGAAAACATCGTTCCTAGACTATGCCATGAGTGTTATTGTCAGTCGTGCGCTACCTGATGTGCGGGATGGACTCAAGCCTGTACATCGTCGTATTTTGTATGCGATGTATGAAAACAACATGACACCAGATAAGCCTTATAAAAAATCGGCACACGTAGTTGGTAATGTAATTGCGAAGTACCATCCTCACGGGGATTCCGCTATCTATGATGCGATGGTACGGATGGCCCAAAACTTCTCCTACCGCTACATGTTGGTAGATGGTCACGGAAACTTTGGCTCTGTGGACGGCGATGCTGCGGCTGCGATGCGTTATACCGAAGCACGATTAGCACCGATTACGCTGGAGATCCTTCGTGATATCCAGAAAGATGTCATTGATTATGGTCCTAACTACGATGGTCAATACGAGGAACCACTTGTATTACCTGCCCGATTCCCTAACTTACTGGTAAACGGAGCTGCAGGGATTGCCGTGGGGATGGCAACGAATATTCCACCTCATAACTTGACAGAAGTGATCAATGGATTGTTAATGGTCATTGATAATCCAGAGGTGGAAATAGACGAACTGATGACGGTTGTTAAAGGACCCGATTTTCCTACCGGTGGGATCATCCTCGGCTATGAGGGAATCCGCAAAGCGTTCCGTACAGGTCGTGGATCTGTTCAGATTCGTGCCAAGACGAGAATGGAAGAGTCAAACAACGGTAAGACACGTATTATCGTAGAAGAGCTTCCGTATCAAGTAAATAAAGCGAGATTGGTAGAGAAAATCGCTGAGCTTGTACGTGATAAAAAGATTGAGGGGATCACCGATTTACGCGACGAGTCAGACCGTAACGGAATGCGTGTGGTCATCGAACTTCGCCGTGATGTGAATCCAATGATCATCCTGAACAATCTTTACAAACACACTACCTTACAAACAAGCTTTGGTGTAAACACGTTAGCTTTGGTAAAAGGACAACCGCAAGTCTTAAACCTGAAGCAGATGCTTAGCCATTATCTAGAACACCAAATTGAGGTTATTACACGCCGTACTCAGTTCGATCTGAATAAAGCAGAAGATCGTGCCCATATCTTAGAAGGACTTCGGATTGCGCTCGATCATATCGATGATGTGATTGCATTGATCCGTGGTTCCCAAACGACAGTTGAAGCACGCACTGGATTGATGGAGCGTTTTGGTTTGTCTGAGAAGCAGGCGAATGCCATTCTCGATATGCGTCTCCAGCGCTTAACCGGCCTTGAGCGGGATAAAATCGAAGGTGAGTATCAAGACCTAATCAAACTGATTTCGGAACTACGTGGGATCCTAGCAGACCCTGCTAAGATATTAGCGATCGTTCGAGAAGAAGCGGTCGAGGTGCAGAGACAGTTTGGTGATGAGCGAAAAACCCGCATCAAGATGGATGAAGGTGTGATTGTAGATGAAGACTTGATTCCTCAAGAAGAGGTTTCCATCATGATGACCCATCGTGGTTACATCAAACGGATGCCACTTAACAGCTATCGTGCGCAGAAACGCGGTGGACGTGGTGTGACCGGTATGGGAACAAAAGACGATGATTTTGTTCATCATCTCTTTGCTACCCACTCCCATAATCACTTGCTCTTCTTCTCTAACAAAGGGAAAGTATATCGTATGAAAGCTTACGAAGTTCCTGAGTTAGGACGAGCTGCAAGGGGAACTCCGATCATTAACTTGATTCAAATTGATCAAGATGAGCGGATTCAGGCGATTATTACGGTAAAAGAGTTTGTTGAGGACAAATACCTCTTCTTTGCTACCCAGCAAGGAGTTGTGAAAAAGACCTCTCTCTCCGAATTTGAAAACATCCGTAAAAACGGTCTTTTTGCGATTAATCTACGCGAGGCGGACGAACTAATTGGCGTTCATTTAACCGATGGTCATCAAGAAATTCTGATGGGTACCAAGCAAGGTATGTCGATTCGCTTCCCAGAGATGGATGTGCGTAAAATGGGTCGTTCAGCTACAGGTGTCAAAGGAATTACCTTGTCAGAAGCTGACAAAGTCATTGATATGGACGTAGTGACTCCTGAGCTGGATGTTCTCATTGTGACGAAAAAAGGCTTTGGGAAACGGACTCCTATCGAGGAATACAGAGTTCAGTCCCGTGGGGGCAAAGGAATTAAAACCATGGGAATCACAGCGAGAAAAGGTGAAGTCATCAGTCATAAAGTCGTCTCTCCAGTAGAAGACCTGATGATTGTTACTCAATCTGGTATTGTGATCCGCCTAAATATTAACGACATCTCTTCCATGGGTCGTTATGCACAAGGTGTAAAATTGATCCGCGTAAACGGCGAGGAAGAAGTTGCAACTGTGGCACGTGTTCAACGTACTGATGATGAAGAGCTGGAATTGTCTCCAGAGACAGAGAATCCTTCTGAAGAAACTACCGAATAAGGTAGATATACTCTTTACAGTGTAATTTGTTGAGAATCAGATTGGGAAATTTCCGTTGTACGATGCGAAGTAATTCTTGAATGAGGATTCCTTCCATCGAGGTAGTAGCATCCATTACTTCAGCCCAAAGAGGCGACTCATAGCGGCTTAGCATGCTTAGGCTAAAAAGTAAAAGGTACTCTGCTTCTAATTCTGGAACTGGTTCAACTAGGTGATTATTTCGAATCCAAACGAAATAATCACCTTTTTTATTTTGGTATAGATAGGGGTGCCGGATCACTTGATCCTGTTTTCCTGACCAAGTAACCTGAAAGTGATTTTTCTCCCTCTCTCCATCTACCAATCGAAAAAGCCCATCCTGACTCTTGCTGTTTAACCATTCCACAAAGCGTTCTCGACTATATTTATAGTGCTCTAAAAGGGTATCTGGAAGTGTAACCACAGCATTTTCCTGATCATCCTTAACTTCGACTGGTAAAAAATGATTCCATTGGGTAACTTTATATACAGTATCTTGTATATCGGGAATCATCTGCGTCAATTGAATCGGACTGTAGTCTGTGCGGTAATGGCTTGAAAAAAGAGCTTGATAATGAGGAAAAAGTCCCTCTTTTTGCACGCGAATATCATCAGAGAAGAAACGAAATAACTCTTTCTTTTTTTTCTTCGTGGAGATTCCGTGTTTTAGAACATGTGAATTTTGTGGATAGTAAGGATCTACCGTTAAAATAACTGCTTTTAACAAGCTCATCATTCCATAATACAGATGAGTAGGCTTCATCCAATTGGTGATTTCATGAGCTGACTGAAAAATGTGTCTCGCTTGACGTATGTAAATCTGAAATGGAGTTACATTACGAAAAGAGAGTCGATCAGGATGTTCTATAGGAAGTTGTGAGTACTTGTCTTTTAGATAGTCTCGAGCAATCCATTCATTTTCAAAATAGGCTAGTTCCCCCCAGATTGCTCTTTCGGGGGATTCCGTGTATATCTCCACTTTCATGATCAAATCACCTCATCTCTTCTTACTTATCCACATTTATTCACAAGTTATACACAGGGGATGAAAGAAATATGTGGACAATGCTTTTAGAAAAGATATTTTCATTCTTGACGGGTTACGAACGCTCTGTTAAACTTTCAAAAAATCTTGCTTGCTTCTAGAAAGAAGGGACTTGTCAACATGTGGGATCAGAAATTTACAAAAGAAGGATTAACCTTTGATGATGTGCTATTAATTCCTGCCCGTTCTGAAGTTCTGCCTAACCAGGTAAGTGTTGCTACGAAACTAGGACCTCATATTCAATTGAATATTCCATTAATTAGTGCGGGTATGGATACCGTTACAGAATCAGCTCTTGCCATCTCCATTGCGAGGCAAGGTGGTTTAGGAATCATCCATAAGAATATGAAAGTAGAAGAGCAAGCAGAAGAAGTAGATCGTGTAAAACGCTCGGAAAGTGGAGTCATTACCAAGCCTTTCTACCTACATCCGCATCATCAAGTTCATGATGCAGAGGCATTGATGGCCAAGTATCGAATTTCGGGTGTACCGATCGTAGATGAACAGATTCGGTTAGTAGGAATCTTGACGAATCGCGATCTGCGATTTATCCACAACTATTCCACATTGATTTCAGATGTTATGACGAAGGACAATTTAGTAACCGCACCAGTAGGTACGACACTAAAAGCAGCAGAAGATATCCTGCAACGTTATAAGATTGAAAAGCTCCCGCTAGTTGATGATGAAGGAATTTTAAAAGGACTTATTACAATTAAAGATATCGAGAAAGCGACTCAGTTTCCGAGTTCGGCCAAAGATAGCCAAGGAAGGCTTTTAGTAGGAGCAGCGGTAGGGGTATCTAAAGATACGATGCGACGGGTAGAAGCTCTTGTGAAAGCAGAAGTAGATGCAGTCGTTGTTGATACCGCTCACGGGCATTCTATGGGGGTTCTCGAGACTGTTCGCAAGCTACGGGACTTATATCCTGAACTTACGATTATTGCTGGAAACGTGGCTACAGGCGACGGAACGAGGGATCTGATCGAGGCAGGCGCTTCAGTTGTCAAAGTTGGAATTGGACCAGGTTCCATTTGTACAACTCGCGTAGTTGCCGGGATCGGTGTGCCGCAAGTAACAGCGATTTATGATTGTGCTTCCGTGGCTCGGGAGTACGGAATCCCTATTATCGCAGATGGCGGAATCCGCTACTCAGGAGACATCGTAAAAGCGATCAGCGCAGGTGCAAGTGCTGTGATGCTGGGAAGTATCTTTGCTGGTACAGAGGAAGCACCAGGGGATACTGAGATTTACCAAGGTCGTCGGTTTAAAGTATATCGGGGTATGGGCTCGATTGGCGCGATGGAAGCAGGCAGTAAAGATCGCTATTTCCAAGAAAACGAGCGGAAACTGGTGCCAGAAGGGATCGAGGGTCGTGTTCCATATAAGGGACCTCTAGTAGACACAACGTATCAGTTGGTTGGAGGACTCCGCTCAGGTATGGGTTATTGTGGCGCGGCTACGATTCTTGATTTACAAGATAACAGTCGTTTTGTTCGTATTACGAGTGCTTCGTTGCGTGAGTCGCATCCGCATGATGTGCAGATTACAAAAGAAGCACCGAACTATCATGGGTAAAATGGTAGGATTGAGATGAGGGTGGGATTTCCCACTCTTTTCTTATTTTCATAGTGGTGGGATTTCGGTAGAATGGAAAGGACTATTCCCCTTTCACCTACCAAAACTTGAACTAATTTTATTTTTATCTATAGCCTGGTGGTCAGCGGGATTGTAACATAGTTTTCATTACACTATTTTTCATCGATATATTTTTATTTTAAATTGGAGGGTCAATTGTGGAAGTACGCCTTAGAAAGTTATGTATTAGTTTTATAACGATATTCATGGTGATCCTCTGTCCTTATCAAGTCTGGGCGGCACAGTCCTTGTCGACTGTGCAAGCGGAGTCTTATTTTTTGATGGATGCGAATTCGGGTGTTGTTTTAGCCGAGAAGGATGCGGAGACACCGAGACCGCCGGCAAGTATGACCAAAATGATGACGCATTTTATCGTATTGGACGAGATTAAAAAAGGCACAATAAAGTGGGAAGATGTTGTTAAAATAAGTGCTCGCGCGGCGTCGGTCAATGAAGGTGGGATCCAGTTAGAGCCTAATGATGAATTGACTGTGAAGGACCTATTTATCTCTTCTGTAGTGAAATCGGCGAATGATGCCACGATTGCATTATCTGAACATGTAGAGGGCTCTGAAGCTAAGTTTGTGGAGCGGATGAATGCGAAGGCAAAAGAAATTGGTATGAAAAGTACCCATTTCCGAAACACAACGGGTCTGGATATGAAGGATTATGGCATCTATGCGCCTGAAGTGCCTGGGGAACATGTGATGGGAGCACAAGATTCTGCGATTCTAGGGGATACACTGTTGCGAAATCACCCCGAAATCTTAACGTATACTTCGATCGCTAATCATATCATCCACAAAGGTCAAAAAGACATCACGATTAATAGCTCTAATTTGATGTTACCAGCGCGAAATAAACAGCCTTATGATGGAGTAGACGGATTGAAGACCGGTCACACCACTTTGGCAGGCTATTGCTTCACAAGTACTGCAAAAAAAGGAGATTTACGATTGATCTCCGTGGTGATGAAAACAAAATCCGATTCAGAGAGATTTGTAGAGACCAAAAAGTTATTGGATTATGCGTTTGAGCAATATGAAGAGAAAACGTTTGTGAAAAAGGGTGCGATGGTGCCTGGTCATGAAAACATGGCGTTGCCTAATGGTGTGGATAAATCGATCGAGGTACAAGTTCAATCAGATCTTAGGTTACCTGTGGAAAAAGGTGCGAGTCAGTCGGATTATGAGTATAAAGTAACATTTGCTTCTGGTGTGAAAGCACCGATTATGGCAGGGACCGAAATAGGGAAAGTAGAAATTCTTCATCAAGGTAAGAATATACCTGGATTTAAACCGATCTCGTTAGTGGCTACAAAGAGTGTGGAAGAAGGTAGTTGGATTCGTCTGTTCTTCCGTTCCATTGGAGACGAGGTATCAAGCTGGTTTTCGTAATAGCTTGGATCGAATCTCCTTTTCTTGTCAATGTAGATCATTTCTTATACAATTGATTAATAGTAATGAAGCCAAAAAACAATAGTTATATATTTATGTGATAGGTACATACATAGGAGGAAGATACCATGAGTCAAAATCATCAAGTTGGAACGGATCTTGTTAAGCGCGGTATGGCTGAAATGCAAAAAGGCGGCGTTATTATGGACGTTGTTAATGCCGAGCAAGCGAAAATTGCTGAAGCTGCGGGTGCAGTAGCGGTAATGGCTTTGGAGCGCGTTCCATCTGATATTCGTAAAGCTGGCGGAGTAGCACGTATGGCTGATCTTCGTATCGTGGAAGAAGTGATGGCGGCGGTATCCATTCCTGTTATGGCAAAAGCACGTATTGGTCATTTCGTGGAAGCACGTGCACTAGAAGCGATGGGTGTTGACTACATTGACGAGTCAGAAGTACTTACTCCTGCCGATGAAGTTTACCATATCGATAAAGCGCAATTCACAGTGCCTTTTGTATGTGGTGCTCGTAACCTTGGAGAAGCCCTACGTCGCGTTGGAGAAGGCGCATCGATGCTTCGTACAAAAGGCGAACCAGGAACAGGTAACATTGTAGAAGCAGTTCGTCATATGCGGATGATGCAGAGTCAAATCCGTAAAGTACAAGGTATGTCTCGTGATGAACTCATGACAGAAGCAAAAGACCTTGGCGCACCTTATGAGCTACTTCTTCAAATCCATGAGACAGGTAAGCTACCAGTTGTAAACTTTGCCGCAGGCGGCGTGGCAACTCCAGCAGACGCAGCACTGATGATGCATCTTGGTTCAGACGGTGTATTTGTGGGCTCTGGTATCTTTAAATCTGAGAATCCAGAGAAATTTGCTCGTGCGATCGTGGAAGCAACCACTCATTACAACGACTATGACCTCATTGTACGTGTATCAAAAGAACTAGGTGGTAGCCCAATGACTGGCTTAGAAATCTCCAAATTACGCCCAGAAGATCGTATGCAAGAGCGTGGCTGGTAAGAGAGACTAGGAGGTACCTTTTTCATGAAAATCGGGGTCCTAGCTCTACAAGGAGCCGTTCGCGAACATCTACACCTACTTGAAAAACTAGGTGTAGAAGCAGTAGCCGTAAAAAAACAAGAACAATTGCAAGATCTAGACGGCCTTATTTTTCCAGGTGGCGAATCAACTACTATGGGAAAGCTAATCCGTAAATATGATCTGCTTGAGCCTATTCGTGACTTCTATCGTGAAGGGAAACCGCTATTGGGAACATGTGCGGGTCTCATTCTATTAGCGGGTCAGATCGAAGATGCAGATGAACCTCACCTTGCTGTGATGGATATGACCGTAAAGCGTAATGCCTTTGGTCGGCAAGTAGATAGCTTTGAAGCGAAACTTGCCATCAAAGAGGTAGCGGATGACTTTCATGCTGTTTTTATCCGTGCTCCCCTCATTACCCATGTAGGGAAAGAGGTAGAGGTGCTAGCCGAAGTCAATGGTGAAGTAGTAGCAGCACGGCAAGGAAACGTTTTATGTGCTTCCTTCCACCCTGAACTTACGGATGATGCACGGTTCCATCAATTTTTTGTCAATATGGTTCGTGAAGCGGTTGCATTGCGTTAATTTCTGGATATAATAAAATTACGAATCTATATCACAAGAGCGAAGAAGAGACTAGTAACCATTTATTTCAGACTCAGAGAGACGATGTCTTGGTGTAAATCGTCCTGAAATCTTGGAGAATCCACCTCGGAGCTACACACGATTAAGTGTGATCGGTCTTTGGCCGTTATCTCAATGAAGTGGATGTCGTATGTTACGATGTCAATTAGGGTGGCAACGCGGAACCTTTCGTCCCTGGATCGACGAGAGGTTCTTTTTTATGGAAAAAAGGAGGAATAGTCAATGTTAGATTTAAAAATACTACGAAATCAACCCGAACTAGTACGAGAAGGGTTAATGAAGCGTAACGCCGATTTATCTGTTTTAGATGACTTTGCAAAGATTGACGATCGACGTCGAGAATTAATCACGTTGACCGAACAATTAAAGAGTCAGCGTAATCATGTTTCCCGGGAAATAGCGCAAAAGAAAAAAGCAAAAGAAGATGCAGATGATCTCGTGCTAGAAATGAGAAAAGTAGGAGATCAAATTAAGCAATATGATGACGAAATTCGTCAGCTGGACGAAGATTTAGCAGAAATTCTCCTTTCAATTCCGAATATCCCTCACGAAAGTGTACCTCTTGGCACATCAGAAGACGAAAATGTGGTCCTTCATCATTGGGGAGAAGTCAAAACACCCGACTTTGAGCCAAAGGCCCATTGGGATTTAGCACAAGAGTTAGACCTACTTGATTTTGAACGCGCGGCAAAAGTAACCGGCTCTCGTTTTGTCTTCTACAAAGGATTAGGAGCGAAACTAGAGCGTGCGTTAATGAGCTTTATGCTCGATCTACACACCGAAGAGCATGGCTATACGGAAATGATCCCACCCTTTATCGTAAATGCCAATAGCTTGAAGGGAACAGGACAATTTCCTAAGTTTAAAGAAGACGTGTTTGCGCTAGCTGACACCAATGATTATTATCTGATTCCAACTGCCGAAGTCCCACTTACTAATTATCACGCGGATGAAATCTTATCCGTTGAGGAACTTCCGAAGTATTATGCTGCTTTTAGCGCGAACTTCCGCTCTGAAGCTGGCTCTGCTGGACGTGATACTAGAGGACTCATTCGCCAACATCAATTTAATAAAATTGAGCTAGTGAAAATCGTCCACCCTGAGGAATCCTACACCGAGCTGGAGAAGCTTTTAGCAAACGCAGAACGTGTACTACAAAAGCTAGAGCTTCCATACCGTGTTGCCAGCCTTTGTACAGGTGACACTGGATTTGCATCGGCTAAAACATACGACCTAGAAGTATGGATGCCAAGTGCCGGAACCTATCGGGAAATCTCGTCTTGCTCGAACTTCGAAGACTTCCAAGCACGACGTGCCAACCTTCGTTTCCGTCCCGACACCAAAGCAAAACCAGAATTTGTTCACACTTTAAATGGCTCTGGGTTAGCAATCGGACGTACCACTGCTGCCATCATCGAAAACTTTCAACAGCTAGACGGCACCATCCGCATCCCAGAAGTCTTACGCCCTTATTTAGGCGGTCGTGAATATATCGGCAAATAAATGAAAAGAATATAGTTGAGATAGCTTGACAGTTTCTTACTTTCTACGATACAATAGAAACGTTATTGCTAGACCAACTCTGGAGAGGTGGTCGAGTGGTTGAAGGCAGCGGTCTTGAAAACCATGGAACTTTCGACATCTCCAAGAAATCGGATCTCTCAAACCCCGCTAGTACCAAAGGGTTTGGCGATTTTCCTTAAATGAATATTTGCCTGAAAAGGCAATCTGCTAACAAAACTGCTAACGTTAGTCTGCTAAAGCGTTTTTATAAGCGTTTTAGTGGGCTTGATACGGAGAGGTGGTCGAGCGGTTGAAGGCTCCAGTCTTGAAAACTGGCGATGTCGCAAGGCATCCGTGGGTTCGAATCCCACCCTCTCTGCCAAATGAAGAAATATAAGCAGTAGCACAAAAAAGCGCAATCTGGAGTAAAATCCGATTGCGCTTTTTTGTATATATATAGTTGTACTACCTATAATGAATGGGTGTTATGCTTGGATTTCCGATTTCTGGGAAAGACGGGATTGCTAATGCAACTAAACGTTTTGTCATTTCTCCACCAACAGAGCCATTATCCCGAGAAGTTGAATCAGGACCAAGCTGAACTCCAAACTCAGATGAAATTTCGTATTTCATTTGATCTAGACCGCTTTGTACTTGATTGTTATGTGTGTGTTTCAATTTCAAAACACCTCCTTGTTGTTTCATATTATTGTCCATAATAGAGGGAGTATGCTTAATTGTCAGTACCGCTTATTTCCATTTATTGATCTGCACAACCATTTACTTTTCTGATTTCATCTTTACAAGGATATTGAGGAAGGTAACCTTGTAAGATATCCATAAAGAGAACAAATAGAGATCCAAAGATGAAAAAAATCGAGATAATAAGTATGACTATCCAAACAATGAGTAGTGTTTTCCTGTGTGCTGTAAATGGATAGTCTTCACTAGGATTTTTGTGATACCAGACACGTTTTGCAGAGACGTAAGCAAGGATGATAAAAAGTATTAAAAGGACTACATGGACTCCAAACATGAAATACCCCATAGTGTATCAACTCCACATAATAATTGTGATGTTATAGTCTTTCCTGGAGAAGCAGATGTAATGCTGGAAGCAAAACAGCTGGTTGATTCCATTGAAATTAAAAAAGTGCAATTGATCCACGCCCTAGGGGTGTGATTCGATTGCACTTTTGCTTTTTATATGATACGTTGAATCTACCTTGTTAGGAAGTCGTCCAATTTTTGGGCGGCTTCTTTTTGCATGTTCGGGAGTACGTGACTGTAGGTGTCCATGGTTATTCCAATCGATGAGTGTCCCAGGCGTTCAGATACGATCTTAGGGTGCTCACCCTGTTGCAATAATAGCGTGGCATGGCTATGCCGGAGATCGTGGAATCTTACGTAGGGAATGTCTGCTTTCTTTACCGTTCTACCGAAAGTTTTTGAGAAGCTACCGATATTGATGGGGCTTCCATCTTTATTAGAAAAGATTAGATCGTGGTCTTTGTATAGTGGGCCGTAATATGCCTTGTGCTGTTCCTGTTCTATCTTCCTTCTTTTAAGCCCATTGATGATCGAGTCAGTTACAGCTACAGTTCTTCTGCTTCCGTCATTTTTTGCTCCATCCTTGAATTCGAGAATGTTTCCGTCTAGCAAGATGAGAGTCTGTTGGATGCTGATTATATTGTTCTTCATATCTACGTCAGCCCATCGTAGGGCGAAAAGCTCGCCTCTTCGTAAGCCAGTACAGATGGCAAAATATACTGGGTCATACAATCCCTTTCGATCCACGGTATCCAGAAGGGTATATATCTCTTCCTTAGTTGTGAGTACATTGAATTGTGCCCTTGCTGGCTTTGGAGGAGTGGTTGATTTTGCAGGGTTAGCAGATAGAAGTTGCCATTTTACCGCTTGCTCAAGAGCCTCGTATAGAACTCTGTGATGATGGAGGATGCTACGGTGGGATAACCCACCTTTTCTGCCATCTTTCCTACCCTTTTTACTCTTCTGTGTGTAGTAGCTTTGAATTTGAATAGGCTTTAGCTTTCCTAGTTTAATGTGTCCGAGTTCTGGGATCAAATGGTTTTTAAGAATGGATTTGTACCCTTGGCGTGTGGTGGCAGCGCAGTTTAACTCTACGTAGTCTTTGTACCATCTGATAAGGTAATCTTTCAGTGGTATCCGAGCAGGTTCGATATAGGATCCTTGGTCGATCTCTAGAATTTTCCTGGCCATAGCTTTCTTAGCCTCGGGCTCTGTTTTCCAGCTACTAAACCATTTCTGTTCTTTCTTACCCGTGATGGGATTGGGTATCCAAAGAGCAAAGTACCACCGGTTTCCTCGTTTTCTAACATGTCCTTTCATTGAAATCGTAATCTCCTCTCTAAATAAATAACGCCATGCGTTAACTAATGTTAGATTAACGCATGGCGATTGTCAAGCGACCGAATGAATATTTAGTTATAAAAAAACCAAAAAAATTGTTGGTATTTTATAATATAGAGGAATAATTCATGGAGAAAAAGGGTATTAAATAGCTTACCCCATTATTATGGAAAAAAAGGTGATATAGAATGAATCATGGTTCTACATTAGCTGTTGTCTGCATGATGGCGACAACGTATTATTCGTTACCGCCCACCACGAATGTAAAGATAATAATAGATTTTTTAATCAAATACGGTAAATTTTCTGAAGAAGAAATGAAGATTATTCAAGAATTGGATTTTCAAATCCAATCAGAATCCCTACGATAGTTCATTCATTTCCTTCTCTATCACAGCGAGAACTAGACGTTGGATAAGGTCTTTCTGAGGACCTTTTATATAATGCCCATCCCAGTGCAATGCGCTTTCATCTAGGAGGGCTTTTTTTAGATCTACAATGTTGTGTGCTGGATTTTCTGAGTGCTGAGGTGCTGGGTCGTCCGTTTTTCCTAATAGGAAGTCCACTGATACTTCCAATACCTCTGCTGTTCGGAAGATATCCTCTACCTCCGGACGTGTATAAGCCCGTTCCCAGTTAGAAATGATTTGAAGTGTAACATTACCCCCTATCTTCTCTGCAAGATCTTTCTGCGACCATCTTCTATCTTTTCTAAGGAGTGAAACTCTCTTAGCAAAAGTCTCCAATATTTCTTGTTTCAGCATCGTACCATCCTTCCTTACATTAACGTAATACGTTAATGACATTATACATACATGTTTATGTGAAAGTCTACTTTCACGCGAAAATATATACACTACACAATATCGTATATTTTATACGAAAGAACGAATATGGAGTATATCGCTAATCATGTACATATATGAGTGAATCCAACTGTGACAAGGTTTTCAAAGGATTTGTCCATCGTATAACGTAGTCTGTCTATCACGGTCTGCACCATCTTTTTTCAGGGCATCAAGTACAAATAAAATCACATGAAAGTCACCTTTCAATCGAGAGAAATAACATTATTCGATATCGAATATATTATATCGTATAACGATAATATGTATTTGACATTCGTATTACGTTATAATACTATATTAACATATTACGATATTGAAGGTGATAATCTTGGTTCGCGTTAATATTGAAAAGGTCAGGGAGGCTAAAGGGATTACTAAAACTTATATGGGTTCTAGAGTCGGACTTACCTGTACAGGATACCGACATATCGCAGTTGGCTCTGTTAAGTTGACTGTAGATCGGTTCTTGGATTTTGCAAAGGTTCTTGACTGTCCTCCAGAAGTGTTACTTAGTGATGAACGAACAGAGTGCTTTATTCAAGAAAATATATATAAAGGAGAGCCTTCATGTTTGGATACCGTATGAATTCCCAACCAGAGGATGCAGTAAGACTAGCACGTATTTTTCAAAGTTTAATTGATGTTGTAGAAGAACAAAGCAATGAGGAAGCTCTTGTATACACTATGGAAGAAGCATCAAAAAAGCTAAGAGTTTCCCTCCCAAACTTTCGTGAACATTATTTAAAGAAACCAGATTTTCCACAACTGTGGTCTGGAAAGAAGTGTGTGATACCGCGAAAGGCTTTAGGTGAATGGCTGAATGATCCTGAGCGTTGGAAGCAAAGTCCAGACGAATCATATGATTCATACGACTTTTAGTAAAGAGGCCCATTATAACAAAGAACATATTTGGAGGGGAATCCCCATGTACCTGATGGATGGATATAGACGTAAGATCCAAAATGTAGAGGATATTGATTACGCACTGATTCAATATAAGAAGCACAAAGATCAAGTTGATGAGTATAAGGAACAACGAGATCGGGTGATCATTCAGGCGAACGAATGGTTGGCCGATGTTTGTGATAAATCTTTAAAAGAGATGAAGCATTTAGAGACAAGCATGAAGGACTACTATACACATCAATTATCTGAGTTTCCTAGCTTAATAGTAATTAATCGTCCATTTGGTAAATTCGGTTTAATAAAAACCGAGGACGGTAGTGTATTTGGAGTAGAAGTAAAGGATCCACAGGGCGGCGGAGTATAACGGAATGTACTTGTTACCTACTATGCCTCACAAAAATGTGAAGGAACTTGGCCAAGCAATATCCTTTCAACCATACAAAGAAAAGAAATTACCATATAAGAGAGGAAGATTGTATGCATACCAATCCACTCGTATTTGTCGAAGATAACAAAGTCGTAACGGATTCATTGAAGGTGTCTGAAGTATTTGAGAAACAACATTTTCATGTCATGCGTGACATTGAATCTTTAGATTGTAGCTTAGATTTTCTAGAATCCAACTTTGGATTGTGGGATTACAAAGATCTAAGAGACCGATCAAGGAAAAAATATCTACTCACTAAAGACGGACTCATGTTTCTTGTTATGGGCTACAGAGGTGCAAAAGCGGCACAAATGAAGGAACGTTATATCGAAGAGTTCAACCGTATGGAACAATTTATTAAGACAGAAGTAAAACTAGATTCGTATATGATTCAGGACCCAATTGAACGGGCTACAAGATGGATCGAAGAAGAACAAGAAAGATTGTACTTAGAAGCGAAAGTGAACGAGCAGGCTTCAAAAGTGGAGTTTCACGATAAAGTTCTTAGACCGGGCGAGCTCCTAACTGCTACCACCTTGTCCAAAGACTACGGTCTAACAGCCAGGCGTTTTAACCTCTTGCTCCATGATCTAGGGATTCAATTCAGACAAGGAGGAAAGTGGCATTTATACAGTAAATATGCAACCCATGGTTATACGGATTATGAGACCTATGAAGATGGTTATACACAGATGAAATGGACTCAAAAGGGTCGGCAGTTTCTCTATCAGTTCCTGCAGGATCGAGGTTTTGTACCAGTGGGACAAGCCGAGAAAGAAAGGCTACATACCAGAAAGGAAGATATAATTGCTCTCACTGCCTACTGAAAAGAAAGAACCCAAGACAAAATTGGAGGATTACTCGCTTCTTCTTTACGGAAATTGGAAAATTGGGAAATCAACCTTCTGTAGCCAGATGGATTCTCCGCTTTTCCTCGCAACCGAGCCCGGTTTGGAGGCATTATCTAGATTTGAAGTGAAAGTTCCAGATTGGTCTACTTTTTTAAGGTGTTGCTCACTTCTTGAAAAGGGCGATCACCACTATAAAACGATCATTATCGATACGGTGGACAACCTGTGGAAATCATGTTCTGAGTTCGTGAAGGAACAACAAGGAATTCAACATGAGTCGGATTTAGGTTACGGAAAAGGGTGGCAAATGGTAAAGGACGAGTTCTTTAAGGCGATTCGGAAATTGTCCCTTTTACCATATGGTCTAGTGTTTACGAGCCATGTAGAGTTCATTGAGGTCAAGACTCGGGTTTCCACTATCACAAAAGCAGTTCCCTCCATACCGAAATCAGGACGGGATATGATTCTCGGAATGGTGGATCTTATCCTATACGCAGAAGCTGTGGTTGCAAATGGAGAAGAGATTCGAGTTTTGAGAACACAGCCCAGTGAGAATTGGGAAGGTGGAGACCGAACCGAACATGCCTTTCATCGAAAGTTGCCAGCTGCTCTCCCTCTTAGTTTCCGGGAGTTTGAAAAGGCGTTTTATAACCAAACAGAAGAAGGAGAAATGTTATGAGTCAATGGTCGGAGTACTTATCGCAATTTCAGAAGGGTTACCAAGAAGCAGAGTTTGATGTATATGATGATTTACCTGATGGACAGTATGTGATGAACGTGGAAGCAGTTAGATTTAAAACGAGTAAAACCAATCGCCCCATGTTGGAGTGGGAGTTAGCTGTTACGGAGGGTCCTTTTAAAGGACGTAAAGAGTGGAAGTATCATCTTCTTGATGATCCGGATCGGATTGGCTGGATGAAACAGGATTTATTTCGAGCTGGTTTGCAATTAGAAGACATTACGAAGCTGGAGTCAGAATTACCTAATCTATTAGATCGTAAGTTGCAAATCAAGATCCAAACGAAATCAGGAGATAACAATGTTTTTCGGAATCTTTATTTCCAAAAACAACTGAAACCTCAGTCTGCTGAGACTGCATCTCCCGTTAAGAGTGATCAAAAAGTACCTCCATGGGCGGAAAATCAGTCCTTCCCATTTTAAATAGAGAAACAACGGGAGGAGGGCAGTTACGTGCTCTTCTCTTTTTTACACCTTTATAGAGTAGGAGGTAATGTTTTCTGTGCAAGATATACACCTTAGACCTTATCAACTAGAAGCACATTCTGCATGGGACTCCTTCTATCAAAGTGGTGGTAAACGTGGATTGATCAATTTACCCACAGGTTGTGGAAAAACCATCACCGCTCTTTCCTTAGCTAAAAAGACACAAGGACGTCTGCTTTGGTTGGCTCATCGAGAAGAGCTTATTGATCAACCCATTCAAGCGATGAAATTAATCTGGCCCGAAGCGACATGTGGAATAGTGAAAGCACAAAGAAATGAATTTGATAACCAATGTGTATTTGCAAGCGTACAGACGATCTTTCGTAGACTTGATCAGCTTCCATCATTCGATTTAGTCGTAGTAGATGAAGCTCACCATGTACTTGGAAAAACGTATATGGATACACTCCAAGCTGTGGGTGCTTTCGAATCAAGCGGTCCTCCTGTTGTTGGATTAACAGCAACTGTTGAACGAGCGGATAAGAAGGGCCTTGATTCTGTTTTTGAACAGATCATCTATCAATATCAATTACTACAAGCCATTCGGGATGGATATCTATCGGATATTAGAACGGAGAGAGTACACTTAAACGCTAATCTTGATGAGATTAACACCGTTGCTGGAGATCTAAATCAAGGGAAATTGGATGAGGTTCTCTTGAAAGCAAACGTGGCGAAAGCTGTGGCAGATGCATATGTAACACATGTCACGGATCGGAAGGCTATTGTTTTTACGGTAAGTGTGGATCAGGCAAAACGAACAGCAGCGGAACTTCAATCAAGGGGAATCCCCGCAGAATGGTTGTCAGGAAAAGTACATTCAGATGAACGAAAAGCAATCTTACAACGTTTCCATACAGGTGAAACCAAAGTCCTATGTAACTGTGCGGTACTTACTGAAGGCTTTGATGAACCGACAGTTGACTGTGTCATTATGGCCCGGCCCACAAAATCGAGATCCCTCTACATCCAAATGATCGGTCGGGGGACAAGGATATCTCCTGGAAAGCAGGATTGTCTAGTGTTGGATGTGACAGGTGTATCCAAGCGTCACCAATTGATTACTGCTCCATCTCTGTTTGGTCTACAAGAAGAAACGAAAGAAGAAACCATTATGGAGGCAGTGGAAAGGGATGAAGAGAGGAACCGAGAGATTTCGCAACTCCAAGCTATCTTAAGTCGAGGAGACATGAAAGATTTCCGCCGTCATATTCGTTGGCTCCAAGCAACGCCCCATCTTTTTGCGCTTGCAGCTGGAGATGCCGGGACAACTATTTTGTATCAAGTAAGAGATGGTTGGATGGCCAAAGTATTAAAACGTAATGGACAACAAGAGATGTTGACTCAACAACCTGTTTGGATGGAATTAGCACAAGGGATTGCTGAGGATTTTGTTCGACGAGCAGATGTCTTAGGACTTATTAATAAAGACGCTTCATGGCGTAGGAAACAGGCATCACAGAAGCAAATGTGGGCGTTATCAAGATGGGGAATCCGCACTGAGAAATGGTTAACTATGGGAGAAGCGGCAGATGAAATGACGAAAGCCATCGCGAGGAGAGGAGTGGGAGCTTGATCGAATCTCAAATCAAACAAACTTTACCATTAGAAGAAGCTCTTCGACTCGCACAGCTTGGATTGAAAGTTATCCCCCTACATACGCCTGTGAATGGGAGTTGTACTTGCGGACGGAACATCTGTAAGAGTGCGGGCAAACATCCAATTTGGAGTGACTGGATGAATAAAGCAACGGATGATGTGGATGAGATTAGAAGTATCTGGAGGAAAACCCCGAACGCGAATATTGGTATTCCGATGGGAAGAACAAATGGAATCTTTGCTTTAGATATTGATGGCTCTTCAGGAATGGAGACCCTTCAGGGTTGGATCTCCTACCACGGGGGGATCCCAGCCACTTGGCAGATTATAACGGGCGGCGGAACACAGCTCTGGTATCGAATGCCAACATATATGGACATCCCAAATAGTGTGAAGAAGGTTGGTATTAATATAGATATTCGGGGTTCTGGTGGACAATCTGTAGCACCAGGTAGTAAGCATCCGAGTGGTAAAACATATCAATGGGTTCCAGGAAGAAGCCCTGATGAAATCAAACTGGCGGATCCTCCAGAATGGCTACTAAACAAGATTCAAGAAGTAATGGAAGCACAAAGAAAAGTGGAGCCAAGCCATGATGCAACAACTGTCACCTTTGGACAAAGCCTGAACCTAGATTTCCTCATGAGAAAGGCAAATGAGTTAACACAGAAATCCAAGTTATTTAGAGAAGTGACTATGCAAGAAAAAGTGTTCGTTAGTGCCTCCGAGAGAGATCTCTCAATAGCCAATATTGCTGCCATTCATGGATGGTCTGATCAGGAGATTTTAGATTTCCTCATTCAATATAGGAAGTTCCATGGGGAGCATTTAAAACACCCTCTTTATTATCAATTGACGATTACAAAAGCGAGACAATGGGCGCAAGAAAACCAAATGAATGAGCAAGCAACTCCAGACGAGGTAGAAATAGAAGCCATTCCCTTGCCTAAACTACCTAATGTGAATTCATTTCCAACAGACATCTTCCCAAGTCCAATCGCTACTTTTTTAAATGCTGCCTCCACTTCTTTGGGACTTCCTGCTGACTATGTAGGGATCCACATGCTCACCTTCTTAGGAACGGCTGTCGGGAGTAGCCGAATGATTGAACTCAAACCGGGCTATCGTCAACAACCCAATTTATATACATGCATCATAGCTGATACTGGGACAGGGAAATCTCCCGCACAAGAATCAGCTTTTTCTCCAATCTTAGAATCTCAGCATAAATATCATGAAATCTATCAACAGAAAATGAAAGAATATGAGGTTGCATTTCGCCAGTATCAGGCAAAACTATCTGTCTGGAAAAAGAACTCCAAAAATCAAGATCTACCAGAGGAGCCAGAAAAACCGCAAATGAAAGAACTTTATATTGTGCAATCAACCATCGAGGCTCTTGTAAGAGCGTTGAAGCAAAATGATCGGGGACTGGTTCTCAAAGCGGACGAGTTGTCCGGATGGATCCGCGGAATGAATCAGTACAAAGGTGGGAAGGGTGACGATCGGGAGCAATTTCTTTCTCTCTGGTCTGGAACAGACATTAAAGTAAACCGTGTGAGAGACAATGGAGAACCCATTTTTATATCTAAGCCATTCTTTTCGGTAACTGGAAATATACCACCTGATATTGTGGCCACATTAGAAGATGAGCAAGGTGAGGATGGATTTATTCATCGTATCCTTTTTTCTTATCCTGATGTCCAAGATCCGTCTGATTGGACGTGGGTGGGGGTTCCAACAGAAGTTGTCCATGAGTATAGCCAAGTGTTAGAGGAGCTTTATCGATTGAAGCATATTGAAGTAGGAACAACCCAGAAACCCAAAGTTCTATGCCTTAGTGAGGAAGCAAAGAAGTGGTGGGAAGAGTGGTATTCGATTCATATAAACGAGATGAAGGATGAAGAATTTCCTAGAAAACTCCGTGGTCCATGGGCCAAGATGCCAAACCAACTGGCTCGAATGGCACTCATCGTTCACATGGCTCGTGTAGTTTGTAATGAGGCAACAGATGAGGAAGTAGATGCAATCAGTATGGACCGCGCGGCGCAACTAACCAAGTACTTTAAGAGTCATGCTAAAAAAGTTTATCTCCATTTAAAAAAGACACAAGTAGATAAGCGTATAGAAGAAGCTGTGGAGTGGATACGAAAAAAGGGAGGAGTTGCACGAAAGCGTGATATTCAGATGCATCGAGTGGCGAATTGCAAGAAAAGCAGTGAAGTGGATGTGTTATTCGGAGAGCTTCGTGATTTTGGCTATGGAACCATACAAAAAGTACAACCCAAGCGCGGGAGGCCAACATTAGAATTTGTTCTATTTGAATAAGGAATTGTGTTGCATTGTGTTGCAGTTTTCAACACAATTATCAACAGTTATAACCCGCGTCGCTACTGGGGAAAATGATTTGTGTTGATTGTGTTGCACCTTCTATAGATATAAAGTAATTTTTACTTACAATATATGTTAAAAATAATACCTTTTTTTCTTTTTCTCCTAATATCCTGCAACACAATCAACACAAATAGGAAAACCCAGTCATATCAAGGGAAATAATTGTTGCAAACCCCATCAACAATAATCAACACAATGCAACACAATTCAGGGGGTGTTATATGAAACTAGTTCAGCCTATACGAAATGAATTGGAATTAGATGAAGTGCTCTCTAGGTTAATGAAAGGTGCAGAGTACATAGAGAGTAGGGAGTTTCAATCAAAGCCCAAAGAGTATAAACAAGCAGTTAACGAATATTACGACCAACTTTCTTATCAAATATACAAATATAAAGGATGGTTATAGATATGGGGAAAATGCAGCGAGACAAAGGGCTACGTGCTGAGAGAGAATTTGCCAAGTTGATAGGAGGCGAGCGAGTCCCGCTCTCGGGATCAGCTGGCGGTTCCTATACAGGAGATGTCATTGGTTTGAATCTAAAGTGGGAATGTAAGGTGAGGGGGGATGGATTCAAACTCATCTATGCATGGTTAGAGAACAATGATGCACTGGCTATAAAAGCTGATCGGAAGCCGTGGTTAGCGGTGATTCCGATAGATACATTAATGGATTTACTAGAATCCCACAAATAGAAGGGGGTTGTCGTGTTGGATCCTATCAACAGAAATATAGAAGCTCTAATAGAAATAGAAAAAGTTCGTCATGATATTTGTGAGAGATGTCCCGGAACGCTATGGGGAGCCAAAAGCATATGTCGTGTATTTCAACAACATATTTCGGAAGTTGAGTATTGTAGTGAGTGGAATAAAGATTCTTCAAGTGAAGATAGAAAAGAATACTTAGAGCCAGCTTTAGAGATTCTTCAAAGAGTAGATGAGGATCTTAGGGACTACCACTGGATGATTAAAGAAGTAGGGAGACTGGAATCTCGTTTGAAGTTAGCTGGTGATGCGGCTACCAGTATGTATGGTATCGAAAGCACTCTCCCAAAGCCTACAGGTCGAAATAATGATCCGGTTGGTAAAGAGGCAATTCGTCGAGTGAGACAACTTGATAGATTAGACCAGTTAAGGAGAAAGATAAAGCATATCGAGCAAGCAGTAGAAAAGATTCAAGATGAGAAAGAACGGACTGTTTTAGAGTGTATTCTCGATGGTGAGCGTATGGGGACTATTGCTCACCATGTCGGATTGTCTCGTCAGAAGTTGAATAAAATAAAAAGAGAAATCTCAAAGAAGATGGCTTGGGAAATGTATAGGGATGAGTTTTAAGCATACATTGCCTGTTTTGTCAAAGTTACAAAAATGACAAAATAGACAAAATGGACAGATTAGACAAGATAGACAAAAGTGGTGGGAGTCTCTTTGATTCTGTTACAATGGGGTTGCAAGATCCGGAATGAGGGTGGGCCAAGTGGCTCGCCTTTTTTTATTGGTTATTTCTGTGATCCTGTATATCGAGAAGTAGAGCGTCGATCTAGAAATATAATGTTTGATATCACTAAAAGAAAAAGTGAAGGGAAATATATGGTGATGAATTAAAAAAATAGAGCAGGGGATTCCCCAGCTCTATTTTCTTTTTTTCTTCTTCTTTTTCTTTTTATACTTTTTCTTTTTGAGTTTTGCAGAAAGAGTTGATTTGGTTTCTGTGTCTTTGATTTCTAATGGATCTGAAGGCTCTTCCTTGGATTCTTGGTTAGGATTTGCTTCTGCACTTTCACTATCATTTTCTGTATTTGGATGATCAAGGAGATTCATTTTTGCTTTCATCTCATTTTCTTTTTCTTTCTTTTGATGTTCGAAAAGGACTTGATCAACTAATTTGTCTGTGTGTGAAAAAAGGAAGTTTATAGAAGGACAAATTGTCAGGCATTCTTCTCCTAAGAACAATAACTTATTGAAGAAAACATCGCTAACGGCAGTTGCGGGTAGTTCTGCATGTCTAGTAGTAAACCCATAGAGGTCCCATTCTTTGGATAAGGCAAGATCCCCATACTGCTTCAATCCATCCAAAATAACATCCACGAATCGATCTGGTATATGCCCTAGATTGCTTGCATACCATAGGTTTTTATTAGCTATTTGTTTATGTGACATGTGGAAGAGCTGTCCAGATGAAAAATGGTTGATTAATCCGGATAAAGTAGTATTTACTTTTTCATTACGATCTAATGATTGATCTAACTTACCTAATCGAAAGCGTAAATCTTGAAATACTTCTTCAAATACAAGCTTTTTCCAACACTGTTCGACTAAATCTAGGTCATTCAAAATTAAGGTAATAACATCCCTTAGTGGTGGATTGATTAGATATTCTAGAGCCTTGGTTGTATCGTTATGGAATTCCTCAATGTTTATGTAGAAATATACTTCGAGAGCACGAAATTGCTCTTTGCTAAAAGAATTTATATTTTCCTTTGGATAAGGGAGGATGATTCCAGAATGAAATAAATGTTTAATCATATCCATTATAAAATCTTTTGAGGGTGCAAGATCATCTTGATAGGACCAAACGGGTTTTATAAGAAGTTTCTCTTCATCATAACCTACACTTAAGAGACTGTTTAATAACCATAGATCTTTGAAGTTTAAATCAGATAGTTTCCTCTTAGGAACTCTAGAAACATCATAACTTTTTTCTATCAGCTCACGATGTTCTTGTTCCTTTTGCCTTTGTTCTTCCTCCATTTTTTTTCGTTGTTCTTCTTCAATACGGTGCTTTTCTTCCTCGTATGCTTTTCTTTCCTTGTAAGTTTGTTCCAACTTGGATTTTCGCCCGTTAATACAGTTGGAACATGTACAATAAGAACGACGATTATTTTCTAAGTGATTACAGTTGGGACAATGTGTTGGCTTTTTGATTCCAGTTCTTGGTTTGCGATAAGTAATATAATGAGTATTACAAAACGGGCATGAGCTATCTTCTATAGTAGGAGGGAACTTAGACACTAAGTTGGTAGGTCTAACACCTTTAAGCTTATATTCATCAATTAATACCTCTAGATCTTCTTTGGCATAGTAACGATCAATAAGTTCGTAGATTTGGACATCAGTTAAATGAGAGAGTTCTGTAGATATGTATTCTTGTGGAATGGATGGGAGTTCGCTAGTTACTTTCATATACATTTCCTTCCTTAAAAAACGCCATTGAATTTAAACCATAGTTTTAGATTATATACTAAATTTGTATTTAATGGCATTATTAATTAATAATGTTAAATCATTTTTTCAGCATTTTTTATATGTAGTTTACAAATTAGACATTTTCTATGGTGATGAATTTTTTTCGTTATAATGGGTGTGAGGGATGAGCCGTTTGGGTTTATCCTTTTTTTATTGAAAGCATAGGTGATCATTATGGAGATAAAAAAGATATCAATAGATCGAATTAATCCAGCTGTATACAATCCTAGAAAAAATCTACAACCTGGAGATCCCGAGTATGAGAAGCTGAAGAGATCTATTGAGGAATTTGGCTTTGTTGAGCCATTGGTGTGGAACCAGCGAACTGGTTGTCTTGTTGGAGGACACCAGCGTTTTAAGGTTTTACTTGATAGAGGATTTACTGAAGTAGAGTGTTCAGTAGTGGACTTGGATGTAGCCAAGGAAAAAGCACTGAACATCGCCTTAAACAGAATTAGTGGTGATTGGGATCTCAAGAAACTGGCTGACCTACTTGAAGATATTCAACTAACCGGGCTCGATGTGGAGCTTACTGGTTTCGACTCAAGTGAGATTGACAAGATCATGAGTGATTTCCTCTATGAGATGGAACCCGAAGAAGACAACTTTGACCTTGATGAAGAGCTAGAGAAGATTGAGGAGCTTGTTACTCAGAAGGGTGATATTTGGCAAATGGGAAAACATCGGCTCCTGTGTGGAGATGCTACAAGCTCCGAAGATATGAATCGATTAATGGATGGTCAGTTGGCCAGCATGATCTTCACTGACCCGCCCTACAACGTCAACTACACAGGCAAGACAGTGGATGCGTTGAAAATTAAAAATGATAAGATGGGAAATCAGCAATTCTATCAGTTTCTATTTGATGCATTCTCAAATATGTATGCCGTCACTCAACCGGGTGGCGGTATTTATATTTGTCACGCTGATAGCGAAGGCATCAATTTCAGGGGAGCGATGGTGGCTAGTGGCTGGAGTTTGAAGCAATGTATCGTCTGGGTGAAAAACACGATCGTGATGGGTCGTCAAGATTACCATTGGCAACACGAGCCAATTCTTTACGGATGGAAGCCGGGACAAGCTCACCGATGGGTGGGAGATAGGAAACAGTCAACCGTATGGGAGTATAACAAACCAGCTCGAAGCAAAGATCATCCAACAATGAAGCCTATTTCGATTCCTTCTAGAGCGATTAAGAATTCATCTCAAGTAGGTAGTATTATTTTAGATTCTTTCCTAGGATCTGGATCGACTCTTATTGCTTGCGAGCAAACAAGCAGAATTTGTTATGGACTAGAGCTAGACCCTCGATATTGTGATGTCATAGTCCGTAGGTGGGAGAATCAAACAGGACAAAAGGCGGTGAGAGAAGGTGAAAAAGGGCAGACCTGAAAAGCTGACGGATGAGATACAACAGAAGATTGTGGACTCACTTCGAATGGGAAATTACATTGAGACAGCTGCATCGTATTCGGGGATAAGCAAAACCACCTTATACGATTGGTTAAAAAAAGGTGCACGAGAAGAAACTGGAAAATATATGGTTTTTTCGAACGCAGTACAAGTAGCTATGGCCGAGGCCGAAATGCGGGACGTCGCTGTCATCGCCCAGGCATCCAAGGACAACTGGCAGGCCGCGGCTTGGAGACTGGAACGGAAGTATCCGAACCGATGGGGTAGGAAGACACAGCATGAGATTAGTGGGAAAGATGGTAAGCCTATCGAGATTGCACCAAGAGAACTATTGGCAGATAAGCTGGAGCAGTTGGCCAAGAAACGAGAGGAAGAAAAGCCCTAACCTATGGGGCTAGGACCTGGGGGCTTAAAGTAGGGAACGAAGGTCCTTCATGATGAGCGTGGGATTTCCGTTTATGTGAATTATTTTGGCTGTAAATACGGCTACTGGCTTACCAGATCTTAGGATGAACATTCTGCTTTCTGTTTCTTTGGAATGGACAATGGTTAGGTCTGTGAAGATATATCCTTCGAAACGTCCTGAATGAATAGCTTTGGCGAGTTCTCTGTAACATGTACATTCTGGAAAAAATAATTCGCTTACTATCAATTTTCTCAACTTGTTACCTCCTTTTTAATAGCCCCTAGCTTGTGGTAGCTAGGGGCGCGTTGTTCCTACTCAATTTCTACGTATTTACCGATTACGTCTAAAGCTTGGTTGTAGTTCTCGCACTCGGCTGTTTCTTTTACCATGGCCACTGCCTTTTGTTCTTGGCCAGACTCTTTCAATGCTCGGAAGGCTACCGATAGTAAGTGAAAAATGTTTCCGTCAGTCCCCACCAATTTAGCTTTTGGTTTTTTTGTATTCATGCTTATATCCCCCTTTGTTTTTGTACCTCGTTGGTACATGGACATCATAGCTCTGAATGAAAAGTTAATCAACGTAATACGTGAATTTAATTAATATTTTCGTATATAGTTAATTATGTTGGGTATATTTTAGACGAATCTAGAATTCGTTGCTTTTAGGGACGAAAAAAGCCCTAGGAAAATTCTAGGGCTGGGTCCTACGTAGGGATTTAGTCGAGTAGCTTCCCGGATATTAGGGTTTGAAGGTATACGTTGGTAACCAGGGCATCCGGCGTTTCGTGGAAGGATGGGGCGGCTAGGCCGTCCGTGAGGCAAAGGGTTTGGTATAGGTTTTCGTATTTCCTGATTTTTACCGAGCTGCCGTTGAAGTGATATACTATCGAGTCAATGATCCCTCGTTCTAATGCCTCTAGTGTTGGTGCAATGTGGGGGGATTCTGGGGTAGTGCTGGCCGCTATGTGGCTATCTACTTCCTTTATTGCTTGGCGGTACTCCGTTGCTTCAATCCCGGCGGTTAGTAGTGTTTTTACTGGGTTTTTCATACTGTATTCCTCCTTTGATTTTGTACCTCGTTGGTACAGTCACATCATAGCTCTGAATGAAAAGTTAATCAACGTAATACGTGAATTAATTAATTATTTTCGTATATAGTTAATGAAATGGACGAATCTACGCATTTATATATTAATGTATTAATGAATTAACGTTTTAAGGTAACAAAATGTGGATTTTGTTACGTTGCATATTACGTTTATAAGTGGGATAGGGCCTCTAAAAATGAGTGTACTTAGGGGTAATAAAAATAAGGGCCACCCAGTTGGGTAGCCCAGTCGTTGCCTATTTCTCACTTTCTAGTATTAGGCGGAACTCGTTCAGTTCGTACCGTGTATCGCTATAGGTATCCTTGTACTCCTCACCTAGTAGGTAGGGGCAGTGGGCTAGTAGGTGGTTTAAAAAAGTTACTTGCTCCTCCGTGAGTTGCCAGTTTACTACTTTATTGCCGAGTGCGTCTTTCATATTGTTTTCCTCCTTTTTTTGTACCTTTTCGGGTACAGTCACATCATAGCTCTGAATGAAAAGTTAATCAACGTAATACGTGAATTTATTTTTTATTTTCGTTATAAGTTAATAAATGGCCGCGAGGTGGTTATAATTGGACAAAAATCAATCCCTTGCATTATCGGTCAGCTCCCTAACGGAAGGCGAACGGCAAGAACTCCTTGGTTCCCTATCGGCTGAGGAAGCCCAGGGCCTTCTTTACGATTGGCGATTTTGGGCTCGGCCAAATCAGTTGCCTCCCAAAGGTAACTGGCGAACGTGGTTGTTGCTCGCGGGCAGGGGCTTTGGCAAGACAAGGACGGGGGCCGAATGGGTAAGGTCACTAGTGGAAACGGAACAAGCCAAACGAATCGCCCTAGTAGCTCCCACGGCCGCGGATGCCAGGGACGTAGTAGTCGAGGGAGAATCGGGGATCATGGCGATCTCATCACCTTGGTTTATGCCAATATACGAACCTTCAAAACGACGTATTACTTGGCCCAACGGAGCTATAGCCACTTTATACTCGGCCGATGAGCCAGAAAGATTACGTGGTCCACAACACGATGCCGCTTGGTGCGACGAACTCGCAGCCTGGCGATACCCGGATAGTTGGGATATGTTGCTATTTGGACTGCGCTTGGGAAAAGATCCACGAGTGGTGGTAACGACTACCCCGAAGCCTACACCTATTATTAAATCGCTTGTGAAAGCTGAAACTACAGCGATAACAAAGGGTTCCACGTTTGACAATGCAGAGAACTTGGCCCCTGCCTTTTTAAAGCAAATCTTGTCCAAGTATGATGGAACGAGATTAGGAAGACAGGAATTGTATGCTGACATACTCGATGACAACCCGGGAGCTCTATGGAACCAACGCATGGTGGACAAGCTCCGGGTGAAAGAATATCCCGATCTCGTTCGGGTAGTAGTCGCCATTGACCCGGCTGTTACGAGTAGTGATGAATCGGATGAAACGGGAATGATTGTGGCAGGAGTAGGAGTGGACGGACATGGATATGTACTAGAAGATCTATCTCTTCGCAGCACACCGGATGGATGGGCTCGAATAGCAGTGGAAGCGTATCATCGTCACCGGGCAGATCGGGTAGTCGCGGAAACCAATAATGGCGGAGATATGGTGGAGCATACGATTCGAACTGTGGATGCAACTGTATCATATAAAAAGCTCCATGCTTCTCGGGGAAAGTTAACCCGGGCGGAGCCCATCGCCGCATTGTATGAACAGGGACGTGTCCACCATGTTGGTGATTTTGGAGACCTGGAGGATCAGCTGTGTTCGTGGACTCCGGGTGAAAAGTCTCCAGATAGAATGGACGCTTTGGTGTGGTCACTAACTGAGTTAATGTTAGATACCAAACTAGAACCACGAATCAGAGAGCTATAGGGGGGTGAGACTTATACTTCGTGAGAAAATCGGTAGATGGTTGCTAAAGTCATCCAATAGTGCTCCTTTCCTAATTGGTAATAATCAAAACGGTGTTCCACAGTACAATTCTTGGGATGCTGGAAAAGCAATCCGAGAAGGTTATAAGGCGAGTACATGGGTGTATGCCTGTATTCGGAAACTATCGGATCAGATTGCATCGGTTCCTCTCGTTGTATGGAAGAAGTCGGGAAAGTCAGAGTGGATTCGTGCGCCTGAGCATCCGCTAGAACAGCTTTTACAAAGGCCTAATCCCAGAATGACGGGGATTCAAATGAATAAAGCCATGACCACCTATCTCCACCTTGCAGGGAATCATTATTGGTACATCATTGAGGTAGGAGGGGTTCCCAGAGAACTATGGCCTTTGAGACCAGACAGAGTTCGCCCTATTCCATCGAAAACCGAATTTATTGGAGGTTATCAATATAATCTGGATGGAGTAAGCCAGTATTTTGATGTGAATGAAATTTCCCACTTCCGGTTCCTAGATCCATACAATGATTTTTTAGGTATGAGCTCCTTGCAGGCTGTGGCTAGGATTGTTGACTCTGACAGTGAAGCTGTTAATTGGAATAGAAGCAGTATGGAGAACCGTGCAGTTCCACCCGGAGCCCTGGTAGCAGATGGAAACTTAACGGAGGACCAATTCACACGTCTCAAAGGGGAAGTCGAACAGAAAATATCTGGTGTGAAGAATGCGAGAAAGCCCCTTCTACTCGAGGCAGGTTTAAAGTGGCAGTCTCTAGCCATTTCACCTACTGATATGGATTTTATCGAAGGTAGAAGACTAAATAGGGAAGAGATATGCGCGGCGTTTGGTGTTCCACCTGTTCTGGTCGGCATTCAGGATGCGAGCACCTATAACAATTATGAAACAGCCAAACGAGCTCTGTGGGAAGATACGATTATTCCCTATTTGGAAGATATTGTGGCTCAAGTTAATCAGGATCTCACACCGCGGTTTGGAGACAACCTGTGGGTGGAGCCGGACTTAACCGAGGTCCCAGCCCTCCAAGAGAAATTTGATGATAAAGTTACCTCAGCCCAGAAACTATGGGCCATGGGAGTTCCTTTTGAGAAATTGAACGAGCGTCTGGAACTAGGGATGGATGATATTCCAGATTCAGATTTACAATGGGTCCCGAGTGGAGTGGTTCCGGTTCATGAAACGGATGGAAAGGAACCCTCTAAGCCAGAACTAGATGAAGAAAGTTCCAAGGAAGCACGATTCTCCAAGGGTTTGAATCTAGAAACTGAAGAGCAGAGAACGATCTATTGGAAGGCAACGGATCAACATAGAGAGCGATACGTTGGTCCAGTTACGAATCGAATAAGAAATCAATTTCGATCCGAAGAGAAAAAGGCAATCAAGTCACTCAAACGAAGCAACGGAGATGTAGATGATGTAACTTCCGTTATTCGTGGACAAAAAAACGAATGGGAGAAGCTCCTTACAAGCACCTATATAGCTGTCATGAAAGATTTCGGAACTTCTACTTGGGAGGAACTGAAATCTTCTTTTGTTTCCTTTGAGACGAAAGAAGAAACCTTTGATGTCTGGAGTACCGAGATCAAGAAATGGATTTCTTTGGTGGTTGGGGAGAAAATCACCCAAATTATCCAAACCACGCTGGATCTCGTTCGAAAGGTATTGCTCGAAGGAGTGATGGAAGGAGAGGGCATTCCGCAATTAGCCAAACGACTACAAAAAGTGTATGACGGATTTTCCTCACAAAGAGCGGTCACGATCGCCCGGACGGAAGTGATTTCAGCCAGTAATGCGGCAAGTCGGTTCGCAGCCAAGCAATCAGAATTGGAACTAGTAAAAGAGTGGATCTCCACACGAGATTCACGCACTCGGCCTTCACATCAATATTTAGATCGAGAACGGAGAGAGTTGGATGAAGTCTATTCCAACGGTCTCATGTTTCCGGGCGATCCTACTGGAAAGGCAACCGAGACAATCAAATGTAGATGTACAGAGGGATATATATTGAAGGAATGAAGGGAGGGTTAATCAATTGAAATACAAATCATTTCCAGTTGAGTATAAGGTTGATGAGTCAAAAAGGGAGATTGAAGCATATGTATCCATTTTTGACCATGTTGATGCAGGGAAAGATAGAGTCAAACAGGGCGCGTTCTTAAAAACACTTCAAGAAGAGCACAAACAACCACGCATCAAGGCTCTCTACCAACACGATCCAAAATGCCCTGTTGGAAGACCACGAGTGATGGAAGAGGATTCGACGGGACTGTTCACCATTACCCCGATATCCAAGACGACACTCGGCAATGATCTCCTTATACTCGCCCAAGATGGTGTTATTACAGAAACAAGCATTGGATACGGTACAGTTAAGGAACAATGGGATCAAGATGAAGGAATTCGCGATCTGATGGAGCTAAAGTTGTGGGAGTACAGTTATGTTACTTGGGGGATGAACGATTTAGCTCTCGTCACAGGTGTAAAGTCTTTGGATCAACTGTGGAACTATCTCGATGTGGTGCATGAGTGTCAAAAAGAAGTAAAGGCTGGACGGATGTTATCGGAGAAAAACCGTCTCTTGGTTCAACAAGCACATGATGCACTGGGCAATCTACTACTTCAAGTGGATGATTCTAAGAATGCAGAAGATCCACACTTAATGGAAGTAAAACGATTGGCTGAAGAGATCCAGTTGGAAGTGGATCTAAATAATATACTAAAAGAGGTGTCGCGCTAATGGCAGATATGCTAAAAGAACTGTTAGAAGGAATTAAACAAAATACAGCAGGGCTCCGATCCGAACTGGATGAATTGAAAAGCAAACATCTATTGGAAGATCCGCTTTTGAAAGAGAAATTGGAACGCTACGATCAAGAGTTTGTAGAACTGAAAAATTCATATGAGAAAGAAAAAAAGGCCCGTGAGCAGGTGGAATTGAAACTGCAACGGGCTAAATTTTTGTCTGGAGATCCTCAAGATCCAATCAGTGAAGAGCAGAAATTGCAGAAAAAAGCCTTTGAGAAATTTATCCGTTATGGTGTAGGAGAATCGTCCAAGGCCTCGTGGGCTCCAGATGAGTGGAAAGCGTTGTCTTCACTCTCTGACCAAGACGGTGGTTTCTTGATTCTCCCCGATTTCGAGAATGAAATTTTGAAAATAGCTCAGAATTCGGCCGAAGTTCGTCCTGTCTCCAACGTTGGAACGACAAATCGAGACCGAGTTCAAGTCGGTAAGATTACCCAACGTGCCGTCATTGGCTGGGGAAATGAAAACGTAGCGGTTGATCCTCAAGACTTGAAGTTTGGTTTAGAAGACATGCCCATCAATGAGATTACTGCGCTTGTGTTGATCCCAAACTCTACACTGGAAGACGCTGGAGCAAATATCTTTAGTGAGTTGTCCATGATATTTGGAGAGGACATAGCGGCCGAAGAGGACGATCAGTTTATGATCGGCCATGGGGTTGGGAGACCAGAAGGAATCCTATCGAATGCCGAAGTACAGTCCCGTTACGTCTCATCGGGAGTGGCTGGAGCTCTCACCGACCCCACGCATAATGGTGTGGATTGCCTGATTCAAGCACAATACAAACTTAAAAAGATCTATCGCAGGAGCGGAGTCTGGGCTTTTAATAGCACGACAGAAGGAATCATCCGCCAAGTCAAAAATGCAAACGGAGATTATGTTTGGCAACCGCCTGTGCAAGCAGGGGCTCCAGCGACCTTACTCGGAAATTCAATCATCAATCCAGAGGGCACTCCCGACATTGCTGCCAATTCGTATCCAATCTTATTTGGAGACTTCCGTCGTGGCTACCGAATTCGAGATCGGAAAGGGATGACAATCCAACGATTGGTGGAGCGTTATGCCGAATATAGACAAACGGGTTTCCTCATTACCAAGCGTGTGGGTGGTCAGGTGGTATTAGCTGAATCATTCGTTCCAATAAAAATTGCCACTAGCTAGTGTTAGTGGCTTTTTCACATCCAGTATCAATATATTTTTTTCTATGTTTTGGCAACGATACAATCGTAGCTCTTATCGCTATTTCCATATACGTTCCTTATATCTCATATTTGTCCATTTTTCACTTAAAGTAGGATTATATTTGCATTCAAGTTTATCCATGCTCACTATTATGATAGCCATGGTATGAGTTAATGCATTGTCGGCTTTAGACACCTTTTCATGAGATGGCATTTGTTGACTATCGAGATCCGTGAGTACGGGAAGTACATTCGTAATCAAGTGATCAATCGGATTAATAATATAATCTTGCTCGTAATAATTGGTAGAGTATTGCATAAAAATCTGATCTAGTTGATCAAATAAACTTGATGGATCATAAGGTCCACACTCATCATTTAGCTCATCAAAAAGTTCAAAGTAAAAATGATTTACTTTGTTGTATAGATTTTCTAATGAGGATCTTCTTATTTTATAAACTTCTGTTCTACGCTGTTCGCGTCCTGCGACTCTACCTGAAACGACAGAACCTATAACAGTTCCTACTACACCAATAGCACCACCAACAAATAATGATAAATAAAAATTTGAATCAGCCAATTCATGTTCCTCCAGTATGAATATTGTTTTAGTTAAAATGATGCCCTTATTAAGGGCTTTTAATTTTTTAAAGGAGAGTGACCATACGTGCATGATGTAAAGAGCAGTATTAAGTTAGTCGAACATATACCAGCTGGATCGCAATCGGCTGGAACAGTAAATGGTACAACCTTAGATCTCCAAGGGTTTACCAATATTTCTTTCTTCATCTCCTGTGGGACGGTTGGAGCAAATGGAACAGTTCAAGTGAAAATTCAACATAGTGATAATGGATCAAAATGGACGGATTCTAGGCAGATTGATACAGGGGATGTAGTTTCTCTCCCACAGCAATCGGCTGTTTTTTCGGATCGGTTACATGTGGTGAACCCAATTCATAGATATTACCGGGTAGTCCTTACCATTGGAACAGCCGCATCAATAGTCGGTGTGATGGTTGTACTGGGTGGAGCGCGTCACAAACCGATTCATTACTAGGAGTGAAGTCAAAATGAAAATTCGAATGATCCATACGATGTCAGGTAGTCCTGATGGATTAACAATATATGTGTATGAGGCAGATCAAATATACGATCTGCCTTCTTCTTTAGCGCGCATCTTCTTAGAAGAAGGATGGGCGAGAGAAGACAAAGCAATGAATAAAGTTCCAGAGGTGAAAGCAAGTGGAAGAGCTCGTAAACGTAGTGACGCTGGAGGAAGCCAAGCACCACCTCCGAGTGGAGATCAATGAGGATGATACGTACATCGAATCACTGATTCAAGTAGCGAGCCAGCAAGCTGGAACGTATACCCGAAGACCTTGGTCTTACTATGGGGCGAATGTTCCACTTCCGATTAAACAAGCTATTCTTCTAATAATCGGGCATCTATATGAAAATCGCGAGAGTGGAACCATTCCCCTACAAGCTGAGTACCTACTTCAACCATACAAGCTGTGGTTGCTATGAAAGCAGGAAGACTTCGACATCGGGTGAAGATTCAGCGATTGGTACTCGGAGAAGACGATGGAATAGGTGGAACGATCCGAAGTTGGGAGGACGTTGGGACTGTATGGGCTAGGGTCACTCCACTGAGTGGAAGCGAAATGGCCACAGCACAACAGATCCAACCGAGTACAACGCATCGTGTGGAGATGAGATATCGAAATAATATTCATTCCAGTATGAGGCTCCTATTTCAAGGGAGGAAGTTAGAGATTCTCTCTGTTCAAAATATCGAGGAGTGTAAGAAAGAGCTCCACTTACTCTGTAAAGAGGTGGGATTAGATGAGCTTTCGGAGTAATTTACCCAAGATGATGAAACAGCTTAAACAGAATGAAAAAAATGCTCTTGAAGCGGTAGGACTCTTTGTTACGAGAGAAACGAAAATCCGATCTCCGGTTGATACTGGGAGGCTTCGTAGTAGTTACCGCCACCGAGTGAATTCAGATAAAAAGAGTGTCCAGATTGGAACGGACGTAACATATGCGACTTATGTGGAAAAAGGGACAAGCTGTTCTAGGCCCCAGCCTCACTTAACACCCGCGTTAGAAGAGAATCAGGCTCAGATTCAGAAGGTCATCGCCACTCAATTAGGGCGTGGATTGAAATGATCGAACTACAACGATTCATTGTGACACAACTGAAAAAGATCCATTCCCGTGTCTATTTAGAATGGACTCCGCAAGATACACCCTATCCTTATGTGGTCTATCAAATTCCAAACAGTAGTGAAGTGAATCGAAGAGAGGACTTTGTTCTTGAAATAAATGTGTGGGATCGACTTCCAGAACCGAGTGGCTCGACCGTTCGTCTCCAAATGTTAGCGGATCAAATGGATCAACAACTGAATCGTCTTATTTATACAGATGAAAGCGGATGGACTGTCCGCTTTTTTCGCATGTCCAGATTGATGCTACCTGATCCAGATCCATCTATTAGACGGAGACAATTGCGCTATGAAATACGAACTTATAGGAGGGATACCTAAATGGCCCATCAAACCCATGGAATCTCGGTGGATACAGTTAAAAATATGCTTTTGGACGCGGGTAGGGTTTATGTGAACTATGGATTAACAGATGAAAGACCGATCGGGGCTACTTCGGGCGGTAATAGCTTTACTGTCGAGAGGGAGATTAAGGAAATTGAGATCGATGGAGCAAGGGGAAAGGTCAAGGGGGCTCGGCGAATCATCAGCGAAAACGCTAGTCTCACCATTAATTTACTAGAGATGAGTCCAGAGAACTTCGAGATGGTATTAACCGCCGCGGATACAACAGACATCTTAGATGCTGACGGAACAACCAAGATTGGGAAAAAAGTATCACCTAGAGGGCAAATTCTAGACTCTGACTATATAAGTAATGTGGCATTAGTAACGGAAGTAAGTGGTTCCAAACAACCATGCGTAATCGTTCTTTATAATGTTTTAGCCGACGATGAGATTGAGTTAGAACTGGAGGATAAGGAAGAAGGAAAGCCAGAGATCAAATTATCTGCGCATTATGATCCTGCCAATTTATCGGCTGTACCCTATGAAATTAGATATCCTGTTATTCCCTAAAAGAGAGGAGAAACAAAATGAGAGAGTTACAACTAGAAGATTTGTTTAAGTTTACGAGAATCTTACGTAAGCTCGATATCAAAAAGGAGATCCAATCTCTTGACTTCCAAAACGTTGAAAATGATTCCACAGGGATCGGAATTCAGGTATTTTGGTTGCTACTGGAGAACTCGGACAAGGCCGAAAAGGAAGTGTATGAATTTCTGGCAAGTGTAGCAGGTGTAACGCCTCAAGAGATGAAGACAATGAGTCTTTCTCAACTAGGAGAGCTTATTCAAGAGTTTCAGAAGATACCTGGTTTAGCAAATTTTTTTCGCTCGGCTTTCAAACAAGTAACGAAGAACTAATGGATTTGCTACTGAGGAGATATGGTGGTGGGATTGAGTATATACTCCACATGCCTTTAGAAGAAGGCATTCTATTTATCTCTACGGTTTTTGAAAAAGAACAAGAGGAGCGAGTTTGGCAAATGTGGCTGGCATTCCATCCGCATATGGATAAGCCTGTTCCTTTTACTCAATATCTTCATCAATGTAAACAGGAAAATGTGGGTTCACAGGAACCGAAGCAAGCCCCAGAACAGATTATTGAAATGGCTGAACGGATCAAGAAAGCAGACCAATCGGCAAGGAGGTGAACCGTTGCAACTTTTTAAGATGTTCGGAGAGGTCATGCTCAAGGGATCGCAGGCTGTCACGAAAAACCTGAAGATCATTGGGCGTAGTGCTCAGGAAGTGAATCAGAAGATAGAAAATATCCGGGACTATCTGAAGATAAAAGTGGATGCAGATACAGAGAGTGCTGAGAAAGATATCGAAGAAGTGGAAGACAAAATAAAGGATCTCCCCAATGAAAAGAACATCAGGATTGATGTAGATACGCATGAAGCAATGTCTAATATGAATGGACTTATGAAGTCGCTCCTAGCTCTGTCTCCTGCTGTACTTCCTGTTTTGTCCACTGTAGCAACGGGAGCCCTTGCGATTGGGAGTGCTTTTGCGGCCGCTGGCATTGGAGCAGTCGGTTTTGGTGCCGTGGCCGCGGGTGTTTTAGGGGATGTTTTTGAGGCTTCCAAGGAGTTAGGGAAAGCACAAGATGCTCTAGATAAAGCAGATAACGCCAAAGAACGTGCCAAAGCCCTCGAGATGCAAAAGGAAGCACTTAAAGGACTGACCGAAGAGCAGAAAAAAGCGGTCATGGCTCTACAAGATTTTAAGTCTTTCTGGGATACGTTCGCTAAGTCTTTCTCGAAGCCTGTGGTAAATATCTTTACTAAAAGTCTAGATGTTTTAAAGAGTGTTCTGGATAGACTGAGGCCTGCAATTGAAGGATCGATGAACGCTGTGGCAGGGTTAGTGGACAGCTTCGGACAAAGCCTAAAAACTGAAGATATGGTGTCATTCTTTGATTGGTTGGGAAAAAGCGCGGGGCCTTCGATCACTGCATTTGGGCAGATTTTTGGTAATGTTTTTAGAGGGATTCTGAACTTGTTGATGGCCTTTGCCCCAAATGCTGAAGGAGTCCTAAGCTGGCTTGTGGAGTCAGCACGAGGTTTTGCCGACTGGAGTTCTGCACTGAAAAGCTCAGATGGCTTTGCGAAATTCATCGGATATGCAAAAGAGAGTGGCCCTATTTTGTTGGGCATTTTTAGGGATATTGCAACCATCATTGGAGATATCATTACCCTGCTGGCACCACTCGGAAGCATTGCAATGAAAGTACTGGGTGGCTTGGTGGAGATTCTAAGAGATGTAATTGGACAAGTGAAAGCTACCTTTCAAAATCTGGATCCGAGCAACATCACTGGTAACTTTCAAAACCTAATCACCTCGATTATCCAAGCCATTGTCGGTGGACTTCCCAGATTGATCCAAATGGGTTCTGACATGATCCAAAAGATTGCAAATGGGATGGGAATCTCCATTCCTGAATTAATGATGCTTCCGATTAAAGCCATCGAAGGATTGATAACCGGTTTCCTTCAAGCGATTCCGCAAATTTTGCAGGTAGGTATCCAGATTATACAGGGACTCTTGCAGGGAATCATGACATCACTTCCTCAAGTGATTGATAGTGTCACCCGTATTATTCCAGAGTTGATTACGACTCTGACGACGATGATTCCTCAACTATTACAAATGGGTGTACAGCTCGTATTGAAATTGGTGGAAGGAATCGTGCAAGCCCTTCCCAAGCTACTTGATAGTGCGATCCAAATCGTGAACAGTCTGGCCCAAGCTGCTACTACGATGTTACCGACTCTACTAAACCTTGGTGTTCAATTTCTCACATCATTGGTGAATGGAATTTTGCAAGCTCTTCCAGCCCTGATTACCCAGTTAGCGACAGTCGTCACAACCCTAGTCAATACCTTGGTGCAATATATCGCGACGAACTTGCCCAAAATCCTACAAGCAGGGCTTTCTATGTTGCAAGGTATCATCGATGGAATCGTGACCAACCTGCCACTCATCTTGCAAGCTGTGATCTCTCTCATCATGACTATCTTGAATACGGTAATTACGAACCTGCCACTTATCATTGGAGCAGGTATCCAAGTTTTACAGGCTCTTTTGACTGGGATTATCAACATGCTACCCTCACTCGTTACACTCGTGGTTGACTTGGTTATGGTACTCGTGGAGGCTCTTGCAACCAACTTACCTATTATCATTGCAGCAGGGGTCAATATACTGGTATCCCTCATAGAAGGGATCATCAAGATGCTCCCCCTTCTTATCGAGATGGCGATCAAATTGATTATGAAATTATTCGAGGCTCTCATGGCGAATCTCCCGAAGATTCTCCTAGCAGGAGTCAAGATTATTGTAGCTTTGGCGAATGGACTCATCAAAGCGATCCCGTCTTTACTTGCCTCCATACCTAGAATTATCGGAGCTATTTTCAAGGCATTTATGGATGTGAGCTGGCTAGATATTGGAAAAGAGATTATAAGTGGGATAGGAAAGGGGATCACTAAATTTGCTGGTTCCCTCTTCGGAACGGTGAAGGATATTGCAAAAGGGTTGCTAAAAAGTGCGAGGTCAATCTTAGGAATTTCATCACCCTCTAAAGTGTTTGCGAAAGAAGTAGGGAGATGGATTCCAGCAGGGATTGCTGATGGAGTTGATGCCAACAGCGGCTCGGTTATGAGTGCTGTAGGAAATATGGGGTTATCTGCACTAGGTGGTTTACCTTCAGTATCTCCTACTTCTAGGTCGTCTGCTATTCAAAACCACATCAACATCCAATTAAATGGAAATGTCAGAAGTGATCATGATCTGGATCGTTTAGCAAAACAGATTTCCGAGATTCTCTACCGACAACAACAACGACAAGCTCGTGTGTAGAAGGGAGGAGAGCGAGATCGTATCCTTTCAATTTAATGGAACGTCGTCGACTGAGTTTCCTTGGCTGATTATAAATAGAGTAGAGAGTCCGATGCTCTCCCCAATTGAAAATAAAATGATAGAGGTCCCGGATCGTTCTGGAGCTTTTTATTTTGGGCAAAAGGTATCCAGTCGAACCGAACAAGTAAAAATCACGATTCTAGCAGATAGCTTGGAAGAGTTAGCTCATAGAAAAAGAATGATCTCAGGCTGGCTTTCCACATCTGAGCCTAAGCCATTCCGCTATTCATATGAGGATAAGGAGTACCAAGCCATCCTCGATGGATCGACCGATCTAGAGAAAACGGTAGCTGATGGAGAGGTGACTCTCTCATTTCTGATTCCTGATCCCTATGCATGTGGGATCGAAGTGAAATCTCAAATTATCGTAGGAGCTCCAAGAGTGACAGAAGACACTCATACTCAAAGATCGTGGTCTGAGGGGAATTTAGACGGAGTGGAAGCAAGTCCAAATGGATTACAGCTTCAAAAGATAGGGATAGATCAGGAAAAATCGATTTCTCAATTTGATACGGGGAATCATCATCAAACACAGGGAACGAGCAAACTTACCTTAGACGGAACGAGTTTACCCACTTCCCAGTCTTATCAGGATGACTTTGCAGATGGTGAAAATATAAACGTTCGAGTAGTGGATGGTACTTTGAGGATCGCCCAGCTTCCTGTTTGGGAAGAGAGGGACAATATGGAGAGTTGGTCTCAATCAGGTTGGGAAGCCAAAATTACGGAGAATGCTGTGTCTCAAACATCAGATGGAGCACGTATCCACTGCAGTGGTGTGAGTGCTGCCTTGGTAAAAGATCACCCTACACTCAAGTTCCCACAAGCATTTGAATTCGTGTATAGACTCAAACCACCTACTTCTCCAACCAATGGTTATGAGAATAAGGCGAGCTTTCAAATAATAGAAGCTCGTGACGGGAAGAACTATCGGTTTTCTATCTCCTTAGATGAGACGTCTACTTTGAAGTGGATTAGGGTCGTGTTAACCAGCCCTACAACTGGTGATGTTTACATCAATGGAATGCATGATCGATCTATTGCTTCTCCCTCTGTGACCTCGTTAACACCAAGAATTCAATTTATTATTGATCATTCCTTACGCAATCAGGGAGATATGGATATTATCCAATTCTATCGGAAGTCAGGAGTTATGCATGAAAAGATTGGATCCATTGGTTTTCCTTATCGAGGGGAGCGAGTAACTCCTCCGATTGACTTATCATCTCTCGGAATCTATCAATCAAGTGAGATCCGCTTTGAAACCCTTACACCAACAGGATTTAACGGCTTCGACTCTACGTCTCATTTGAAGATTAGCATATTGAGAAACGGAAAATGGTCTGATTATCAAACCCTTGTAGTAGGGGAGGGAATACCGGGGCTCTCCAGTGGAGATTCATTGACTGGAGTTCAAGTGAAATTGAAAGAGACCTTAGAGGTTTATGATATAGAACATCCCCCACAAATTATATCTGTGGGAATAGTGGTCAATGGAAAACGTTTTGTTTATTACACGGATGGAAGATATGAGACTCTAGCTGAGGGTCTTCAATCTGTAACCAAGGCAAGAAAGGCCACTTTCTCTTGGCGGGAAACAAAACCCCATGGAACAGAGATTAAGTGTTATTTGGCCTTGGAGATCAATGGCATTCTAGGAGAATTTAAAGAGGTGGCAAACGGAGCGGATATCCCACAAGTTAATCCAACTATGGATCTCACGAAAGCCAAACTCTTTGTTCGATTTGATCTACAAACCACTGATCCGAAGATAACTCCGGAGGTTAACAGCTACAGTTATCACTTCGTAACAGCCTATAAACCAAAAGGAGAACGGATTAGTAAAGGTGTTGCTCTCTCATCTCTTAAATCCATCGAGGAATCATCTATTACGTGGGACACCACGCCAGATTCCTCTCCGGATGTGGAACTCTATGTTCAATTTGTGGAGCCGAGCCAAACTCCTACTTCGAATGGTTGGTACTTGGTCAAAGATAATCCGTCTACCATTCCAAATGTGGATCTTACAAAAAGGTTGTATACCAAACAGGTCATTACGAGTGACGGTATGACTACACCCACTCTTCAAAGGCTTTTGTGGGAGATAGAAGAGAAAGCTGGAAACATTGTTCTCTATGATGGAACGATCAAAGCCTATCCGAAGATAAGGATTACGTTTAATCAAGTGGTTCCAGATCAATTTAAAATCCACCATCAAGAAACCGGAAAGCAACTAATTTTGAATCGTTCCTTTCAGATTGGAGATGAGGTGGAGATTCAAAATCAAACAGGAAAAGTAACAACCAATGGTGCTCTGGACATGGTTTCCCTGTCCATACAGAGTGCTTTTTTCTTTTTGCAACCAGGGAGCAACACCTTTATTGTTAGCCCTGAAAATGTGTGTACCGTCTACTTGGAATGGAAGGAGAGATTTCTCTAATGGGACCAATACTTTATGTGTTCAGACAGGAACAATTGATTCAAATCATATCAAACGAACTGCCAGATGGGCTTCCCCTACCTTCTTGTATTCTCAAAGAACAAATCAATGGAGAAATATCTCTTACTTTTTCTATTCCTTCTAATCATTTAGATTCACAGAATGTGCAGGTTGGGGATGTGATTGTGATAAAAGATCTCGACTCAATTCATAGGGCCTTCTTGATAATTGATGAACAGGAAACTCATAGTGATGAATTTATTCGAGAGTTCTATAGTGAAGATCTTGGAATCAATGAACTGAATGATGAAGTGGTAACCGATGTCCGTTCACAAAATACTAGTGCCGAAGTAGCCCTATCGCGGATTCTCAAAAATACTCGATGGCAGGTCGGGAATGTCGATAATTTAGGAATCAATAGCACAAATGTTTATTATGAACCAGTAATGGATGGTATTAAGAAAGTGCTCCAGACTTGGGGAGGAGAGTTACGATTCCGTGTTCAAATGAACAGTCAAAACCAGATCACAAAAAGGTATGTGGATCTCGTATCTAGGCTGGGGAGGCGCACAGGAAAGCGGTTTGAGTTTGGTAAGGATCTCACGAATGTAGAGCGAGTTGTGGATATCAAGTCTCTGAAGACGGCTCTCTTTGGACGAGGCAAAGGAGTGGAAGACGAGGACGGAACGGGATATGGTCGTCGCCTTACCATTGCTGATGTGGAATGGCGAAAAGGGAAGGGTGATCCTTGTGACAAACCACTGGGTCAAGAATGGATTGGAGATCCTGAAGCATTGAAAGTCTGGGGGCATATCAATTCTGATGGTTCCAAACGACATCGATTCGGTGTGTTTGTGGATGAAGAGGAAACCGATGCAGCTATACTCCTACAAAAAACATGGGATCGGCTTCAAGAGATGAAGAAACCAGCCATTACGTACAAAATGGATGTGATCGACTTAGAAAGAGTCTCATCATGAGATGGTCACAAGGGGGTGTAGCTAATGACTACATTTGACTATAAACATGAAGCAATCCGTTTAGGAGATTCCACTTATGTGATTGATCGTAATTTCCCAGTTGATGTGGAGCTAGAAGCACGAATAACTGAACTAGAAAGAGATTTAATCTCCCCTGAGAATACAAAGGTGACACTAGGGAACGTGCTTGGAGATATCGGCTCTTATGTGAAAGATCTTCAGGCTGAACTGAAGAATAAAGTATCCATTGGTGATCCAGTTGGCTGGCTAGAGGGAGCGAGAGATCTTGAAAACATCGAGTTCGAGAGGTCTGGAGCTTATGTTTATATGAACGATGTGGATGGATTCTTAACGACCAACCGTCCTCTAAGAAATATAGATAATCCACCAGACGCAGCCGTGCAAATTAGATCAGCAGGAGTGAGAATAGCTAATAATTTAAAGCCAGATGGAGGTTTCGATTGGAAGACATTCATGACGGCGGGTGGAATGATTGCCGATTGCATCACAAGTGGAAAGGTTCGAACGAACGATGTGGAAATCGGTGACGACGATGGAAAAATACTTCTGACTGGAGGAAACCTCACGATTAAGGGTGGAGGACTCGAGGTCTACTCTACTCCCAGTGCCACAGACAACGGAGTGATGATACGTGGGAACCGTATCTCAACCAATTTTGTAAAGAATCCCGAATTCCTCACTCCACCCAATGGATCAACGGATTGGAAACTATACTCTGGTGTTAAGTACGATCCATCTGCTAATAAGATGTCGATTGATTGCTCAGCCACCATGAATTTTATTGGGATTGATCAGATGCTAGATATCTATCATCCGAAAGCAACCTTTCAAGCCCTCTTTCGAACGAATAGTTTTGGGGGCTCTACACCTAAGTCGGCCCGAATTGTACTCTACAACTATGATAGAAACGGACAGCAATTAGAGAGTCGGATTCAAACAGAAGTATTCTCCCTCTATCAAAAAAATCTATTATTAACCATGCCAGTTGTTTTTCCCGTGGATACGGTCAGATGTCGATTGTGGATACAAGTAGAGTTTGACAAAGATGAAGAAAAAGCGATGGAGATCCTCTGGGTGAGGGGAAGTTATGATGATGTTGTTTCCCAACAGCAATTAGATATGTATCCCAAGGATATCTATAATCTCGATTCGAAACCCGAGGTACAGATATTCCATGTGACCATCAGCCACTCAGGATTGGGATCCGGAGTATATCGCAATTGTGGTAGGGTAAAGTTCGATCAGCCGTTTTCTCCACCGGGAGAACTTGGCAGTATGATTGTTCTACTCACACCCTATGGAAGTAAATCAGTAGACTACCACGCAACTGCCTATTCAGTAGATAGAGCTGGTTTCAACTTATACATTCGGACTCTTACCAGTATACCGTCAGGAGAGCTGGAGGTTCACGGTCTGGCTTATAGGGCTGGATATATGGGGAATGTGGGGCTATCGATTTAAGGAGGTGGGAGAGTGTAAATATGGGAGAACTTCAGATTCAAGAGTTGGTTGCTAAATTAGATAAGCTGGATGAGAGGCTGGGTCATATGCAAACGGATCTGGCGGTAATTCGAGAGAAGCAGTCCAATGAAGTCTATCGCCTTCAGCTGGATATAGAAAGACTAGAAATGGATTCAAAAGACATACGTCAAGATGTGAAACAACTTCATGAAAAAATATCAAACCGAGATAGATTGTTGGTAAGTACATTACTGGCAGCTGGTCTCGGTCTTTTTGTGTGGTTAATACAACGAGGATAAGAGAGGGATATGCAATGACAAAAGATAAGCAGAGATGGAGAAATAAAGGGTTATGGGTGAGTCTACTAGCAGTCATTCCAGTTGTGCTGGAAGCGTCAGGAGTTAGTTTACTACCTAACCAACTAGAGGCAGGAAAAGAAGCTGTAATGTCTTGCCTTGGACTTCTTGTTGTTTTGGGTGTTTTAAGTGACCCGACCACTCAAAACACGGGTTTTCTAGATGATCAAAAAAGGGAGGACAACTAATATGTCATACTTGATAGCACTCGATGATGGCCATGGCCGGGGAACATCTGGAAAGAGAACTCCACATATTTCAGGGGTAGGTGTTATTGAAGAGAATCGATTTAATAGTGCGGTGGTAGGCTTTTTAGATCAAGAGTTGAGAAAATGTGGGTTTCGCACTCTGTTGGTAGCTCCGACCGATTATGATACACCGCTTGCTCGTCGTACCGCTCTGGCTAATGCTAAACGGGCAGATGTTTATGTTGCTGTTCATTATAATGCCGGGGGTGGGAGTGGCATAGAGACGTTCTATCATACTGCATCAAGCAAAGGTAGACGTCTAGCGACTTGTATTCACAAACAAGTTGTAAAAGGAACACCTCAGAAGGATCGTGGTCTAAAGTCCGGGAATCATCTCTGGGTCATTAGAAAAACGAACATGCCAGCCACTCTCGTCGAATTTGGCTTCATGGATGACCCGGGCTTAGTTGAGGCGAAGCGTATGATTAGTTCAGATTTTCAAAGAGAGTGTGCTATGGAGACAGCGCGGGGTATTTGCGAATTCTTCGGAGTAGCCTATTCTTCTGGTTCATCTAGTACTTCCACATCATCTCCATCCTATCCGGGATCTCACATTCGAAAGGGGTCGCGTGGAGAGAGTGTAAGGATGATTCAACGTAGATTGGGTGGGCTTGTAGTGGATGGGATATTTGGCGAGAAGACCCTAAGTGCTGTGAGATTGTTTCAAAAGAGAAATGATCTCGTAGTAGATGGGATAGTAGGAGTGAATACTTGGAAGGCTTTATTTAGTTAGAGGAGAGGAGTATATAGAAAGTGTTACTTGAGTGTAGCACTTTCTATATAAGTATTGATAGATTAAGAGGTTAATATCATATATACGAGGTGGAACATTTTGAACAAGAAATTACCGTTATTGTTTGCGATTGTAGCAATGATCGTATTTCTACCAACAGATGTATTTGCATATAATCTTTTTGGTTATAAGTTAACCAATGGAGTAGGTAACTGGGGTAAGAATCGCCAATATTATTACGTACATGACTCTGCTAAAACGTATTATAAACCACTTATTAAAGGTGCTTGGGATACATGGATACACTCATCTCACATCGTATCTACTCCTATTTCTTTTCGAGAAACAACTAACAAGAAATCAGCGGTAGTAGAGCTGGCTTCTTTCTCTAATAACGATTCCAAACATCAGTATGTAGCAATTACGAGCTTTTTTAGGTATCAAAAAGAAGTTGAACCTTGGGAATCGAACTGGGGATGGGCAAAAATTGACTTAAACCGTTTTTATATGAAAAATCATCTTAAAGCCGATCAGCAAGGGACGATTGCCCACGAGATCGGACATGCTATGGGTTTAGCCCATAATGGAGATAGTTTTTCAATTATGTGTCCACTTGCAGGAGGTAGAAAAACAGCCAGACCTTTAAGGGATGATTACGAGGGAATCAATGTACTGTACTAATAACTAAGGGGCGGTTTTGATATGAAAAAAGGACATATCTTTTTAATTGGCACTATCGTGTTATGTTCTGTCATAATGGGTTTAGTTTTTTCGTCAAAAGCTTCTTCGACAAATCAGGATGCACATGCTAAAAAGAAGGTTGAAACGAATGTGACAAAGAAAGATGTTGATGAAAAATCACCGGGCTTGACTGTTGAATCTAATGGAGATATTGAAACCATATACAGCGACATACAAAGCTTAACAAAAGAAGCTGATGTTATATTCGAAGGTGAGGTATTAAGTACTAAAACAAAATATTATAAGGATATTACGATACCGTCTACCGTTTCTCAGGTTAAAGTTGTCAAGGCAACTAGTGGGAATATACGGGTTGGAGATGTTCTAACGTTTGAAGAGATAGGAGGATTTACTACACAAAAGTATGTTAAGGAAAGTAGTGGAAGAGATTTTCCTCTTAGCAAATCAGAAGAAAAACAGCCAGTGGAATTCAAGGTTAATGGGATTTCTGCCATGAAAAATGGCGAAAAGGTAATTTTGTTTGGAGGGAAAAACAAAGATGAGACGTATTCGGTGATCGGTGTCTATCAAGGTAAGTTTAGAATAGAGGGCGATATCATTCAAAGAGTAGTACCCAAGGGAGATGAGGGAATGTATTCATCCTTACAGATGAATCAGGCCAGTTTGGAAAAAGAAGTAAATCAATTTAAAAAGTAAGAGATAGGAGTATCGATGTCTCCGCAGAGGATGATGTAGTAGGGCCGCGAACGTGGAAAGTGTTGTTTAGATAAAAAATGATAACTAACTGCCTCCATGTTTGCATACGGGGCAGTTAGTTAATTAGTACATGAAACAAATAAGGGCCATCAATATAGTGTAGACCTTCTTCATTAAATCAAGATCTACATAGAATGAAATTCGTTCAGATTTCCGAGATTGTCATAGTCATAGGTTTGCAGACATACCCCTGACACTTGCTTGGATAGCTCCTATGCTGTCGTAGTCGAAAAACTACTAAATAGTAGAATCGGGTGGGTCAGGCTGGAATGCTGTAAGTTTTTGATCCGGTGGATCAGGCTGTAGAAAGCTCATTGTCTTCATCTTTTTCACCTCCTTCATCCTTCTACCTTCTCAATAATGGAATCTAATGTTAACTCTAGTTCGTAATCGAGTAATTTATCTGCACACTTTCGATGTGCCTCAATATTACCAACAGATCGATAGCAATATGCCAACTTAACTAGAGTATCTTTCAGTAGTGAGGGAAACTTGCTTTTTTCTGCCTGGACTAGAGCTTTATTGTAAGGAATAATCGCAGATTCGATTTCTCCTTGGTAGATATGGAAGTCTCCGAATGTCTCTAAAGCCTCGATGTAACGATATTCATCATTACTGTTTTCACCAATCTGAACGGCCTTTTCGATGTGCTCCTGAGCCCAATCAGATTTGCCTTGTTGCATATACAGTTTTCCTAGTTGTATATGTATGCTGATAAGCAGATACTCTTTTTTGATTGAATCCTTCATCTCTAGTGCCAGATTGAAATATTCTTCGGCTTCCTCAAATTGTTTACTTCTCATGTATAAACTTCCAAGGGTAATCCAAAGTTCAAATCCACGTTCGATCTCCTTATTAGTTCGTGCTAATTCCGCTCCTCGTTCCGCGTACTCTTTGGCTTTATCGTAAAAATTAGCTTTGATAAAAAGTAGAGCTTGGATCTCAAACATATTAATTCTTACCTCAATGTTATCGATCTTCCCAATGTCCTTCCATAATTGCGATAGAGTTCGTGTGGCAGATTCATTTTCGTTCATTTTTTCCAAATAGAATGCCTTGGTCACTAGTAGTACATAGATTAGACCAGGACGTTCTTTTTCAGGTATAAAAGAATCGATGCCCAGATTGTTGAAATGGATAGCCCGTTCTGCATTGCCCTCATGGTAATAGGCGATCCGCCCCAGTTCTTTGTAACAGAATGGAATAATGTTACTTTTATCCCAATCAGGATGGTCTTTTAGAATGTTAATTGCTTCCTCGAATTTCTCGCGTGCTTTCGTCCACTTTTTCTTATGATAGTAGCATCTACCTATTAAATAAGCATGAATACCGCTAATAGGATCATCCATATCAAAAGTGAGAGTCTTTAATTTTGTATATGCTTTATTGGCTCCAAGATAATCGAGTAAACCTTCGATTCCTAGTAGTTTTTTGTACCATTTATCTTGCTGTTCACGTTCATTTTTCAGGATGTTCCGATACTGGCTAAAATCAATCTCTAGCGGCTGACACATAAGTTTGATTTTATCTTCACTGACACCAGCTATACCACGCTCATAATTACTGATTGTGGCAGCGGATATTTCTTCTTTGGCTGCTTTGGACAGGTTATCAAGTGTATAGCCTAGACTTTTCCGGGCTTTCCGAAGGTATTTACCAAAGTCTAGATAGTCTCTCATTTCCATTTGTATCGGAATTACTCCTCTCCAAAAGGTATCTGAATCAATTATTGATCAAAACTCTGATTTTTTCAATGAGTCAGACGTAACTATATTTTTAGTATCATTCGCTAAAAAATGAGTGCTTTTGATTTGAATAGATGTTATTAGGTACAGATATTTAATCAAATACCACCTTATTCATTAAATATAAAATGTTTGTATAATTATGTATTTTTATATAAGATCAAACCAATGAAGAAGTTTAGAGCTTGTATTCTTTAATTGAAGGAGGTGAAAGTATGCTGAAGTTGCAGGTGGAAGGTCCAAAAGATGAGATCCAAGCATTCCTGTATGACTTGAATAGGAACTCTAATACAACATTAAAACAGCAAGAAGATGGATATAGGATAAATGATGATGGTGTCTTTCCTTGTATGAGATGTGAAATGGAGCATGATCGTAGTAGTAGAGTGGAGATTATCGAGATGGAAACCGTTGATGGCTTGACCATTCGCCTTCCACTGTTAGATGTGATTTGTGTGAGGATTACAGATGAACATCAAATGGTAAGCGGAATGAGCTACGATATTTTTGCAAACAAAAAAGGCCACGCCACATGGCCCGAGTGAAAGTATACCTAAACACTACAAAACAGTGATCAAATACGTAGGAGGTAGATGAGGTATAAGCTCCTCCTATGTGTTTACCCTAGTGTAGCACATCAATATGTATTTTAGTATTGTATCTCTTCATTAAGGAAGGTACGAGAAAAATGAGGAATTTTCCAAGGGGTTTCACTCCCTTGTGTACCGTTTACGTTACTGTTAAGCCAAATCGAGATATGCACAATATCAAAGTTGTTCAGGATCATGGTACTGTTTTTAAATTACCCAACGCCATACTTAAACGAGAGAAGAAAGATAGCGATTCCCGGTGTTCGTGTGGGAGAAGAGTTATCCCTCCTATATCCACTCTTCAATGTCCCCTTTGTTTCCTTGATTCTTTACCTATCGTAGATGATACAAATAATTAAAGGGAACTAGTTTCCCTTTTTATTTTTTCGGATATATTCAGAATAGAATTATATATAAGATGAAAAAGGAGAGAATATAAGATGAAAAAGAAACGATCGCTTCTCCGACGATTGTTTTTAGTGAGTACGTCGTTTTCGATCTTTTTTGGAACAGCTTTCCCTACTTCTACCCATGCGGCAGATTTTGCTAGCGCGACCTATAAAGCCGCGGAATGGGGCTTTCTATCTGTTTATATGAGTGCAAAGGATACATGGAACAAGCTATCAGATCAATGGACTCTCGCATCCGAAAAGACCAATGGAAGCAAGGAGTTTACTGATAATCAACAGAGCCTTCCAGTAAAGGAGACGGCCCCTAAAGGAAAAAAGGTTGTAGATCCTAAGCGAGTAAAAGAGTTAGTAGAACAAAGGAAGATCAATGCTAAGTTCTATGAGCTTTCGGATGGCCGGATCGAAGCCGAGATTAGCTCAGATCCTGTTCACTACCGGGATTCAGATGGAAAATTACAAGATATCCAAAATGGCATCTCGAAGACGAGTCAAAAGGGATACGTGTATAGTAGCGAAAAGAACCAATTTAAAACGTATTTTAGCGATAGAGCAAATGAATTAGTCAAGATTTCGAGTGGGAAGCATGCTATATCCATGGGATTAAAAGCTCCGAATAAGCCACAAGTTTCCCCAACAGTAAAAGGGAACATCATCTCGTTTCCAGATGTCTTGAATAAAAGTAAAATCGAGTATCAAACCGAAAATAGCAAAGTAAAAGAAAGAATTGTTTTAAATGAGAAGCCAGAGAGTAACGTATTTGACTTCATCCTCGAAACAGGAGATCTCGATCCCAAGTTACAATCAGATGGCTCCGTTTTATTTGTAGATAAAGGTGATGTTGGTGTTTTTAAGATTCCAAAACCCTTTATGTACGATAGTAAGAAAGAAGAGAGCTCCCCCTATGGTTATGCTTGGAGCCATGATGTGAAACAGGAAATTGTCCAGGTAGATGGTAAGAACGTTTTGCGTGTGATTGCGGATAAAGACTGGATAAACAATGAGAAGCGCTCATTTCCTATCACAATAGATCCCACTCTGGAATTGCAACCGACTCCCGGTAACGGAGCCCAGAATAGCAAAGACACGATGATCAATAGTTCCTCTCCTACCACGAACTACAATGATAACTGGAGGCTATCCGTAGGAGCGGATTCGTCGCAAATTTCACGCTCCATTGTAAAGTTTGATACTTCTGTCATTCCATCAGGAAGCAAGATCGACTTTGCACAGGTACAGCTCTATTACGACCAAAACTTCTGTACAGGTTGTAAGGATACCGACCAAGATGTAACCTTCAGCCTCCATAGAGTCCTTCAAGACTGGAACCCAGCTGAGGCGACATGGAAGGAAGCAAAGAAAGGAGTACCATGGACAAGCCAAGGTGGAACCTACCGAGGAGCCGTAGAAGCAAGCACCTATGTGTTGGATAACACAGACAGTACAGGTATTACCAAGAATGGTACATGGAACTTATCCAGTAACGTTGCGGGTGGAGTGAATGGTAGCTATCACGCCGCACAACCGAATGATAAGAGTGCGACGAATACCTTTACGTGGAAACTGTACCTAAACGAAAGTGGGACTTACGATGTCGCGGCATCGAATGTAAAGGCATCAGACCGTGCAACCTCTGCTCCATACAGCATTGTCCACAATGGAGGAACAACGAAAGCCTATGTGAACCAGCGGACAGCTAGTACGGGTTACCAATCACTTGGACAATTTAAATTTGCGGCGGGGGATAGCCATAGTATCACCCTTTCTAACTACGATTCGAGTAAAAAAGTAGACGGAGCCGTTATCGCCGACGCTGTTCGCTTTACGAAAACAGCTGAGGTGAATAAATCTGCTAACGTGAATAACCGCTGGCATGATTACACAGCGCGAGATCTCGTTCAATCTTGGGTGGATGGAAGCCAAGAAAACTATGGAGTTCTCATCAAGGCCAAAGATGAATCGAAAAAAGTAGGTGGAGTGCGTTATACAGCAAGCCAGAACTTTGATGAAAATGCTGTGCGACCGAAGCTAAAAGTAGTTTACGGTAAGCCGTCTGTTCTACTAGCAGAGCCTACTAAGATCTATGCAAACGGTGCAGAGTTGAAGTGGACGAGGTATATACGTTCTGACTTTGTGGAGTACCAGATCCATCGAAGCACAAATCAAGCCTTTATTCCTGATGAAACTACCTTAGTCGCACCGATCCCTAACCAGAATACACTCACCTTTACAGATACGACGGCCACACCAACTCCTTCTTATAGCAGTGATCCGTTTGGACGAGCCTACTTCTACCAGATTGCAGTGAAAACGGTAGATGGTACGATTGTTCCCTCTACGACTCAGCTTGTCCGACTACCGAAATCGGGTATGACCATTCAGATTTTGCAAAATGCCATTGATACGACTATCTCAAGCAAAGTACCGGGAAGAGGATTTGACTATTTAGAAGGAAGTCCATGGGCATCTGTAGGGAACAACAGTGAGACGCTTGAAACCACTCGCTCTCTTTACAAATTTGACCTCTCTTCCATTCCTAGTACAGCGAAAGTAGTGAACGCTGACTTTAGTCTGTGGAGTTGGCAACGGGATAGCGTGGGAACCAAAAATGCCACCTATAATGTACATTCTTTGAAAAAGGATTTTACATCCGAGGAAGGGGCTAACTGGAAAGATTATAATAAGGAATTTGATTCCTCTGTTATCGACTATGTAACCAATGTGACCAATGATCCAAAGTGGCTAAACTGGGATGTTACTTCGGTTGCTACTCAATGGGTGAAAGACCGGGCTGCAAATAAGGGATTCATGATCCGCCATAGTGATGAAGGAAGCAAAGCAGCCAAAGAAAAAATACTTACAGTAAGTAGTGAGATGACCCTAGCTCCACAGCTTAAGCCGAAGATGAAGGTTGTTTATATCGACAAAAAGGCCGCCAACTCCTACTACGCACCGAAAACTCCTACCACGATGAAGTCGGGCGAAACGTACCCTGTGGAGGTAACACTCTCCAATCCAACTGATACAGCGTGGAACGGAAGTACTGATTCACTTGGTTGCCACTGGGCATTGCCGAATGGAACCGATCGGACGACTGAAGATAATTGTGTAGGTGCGCAGTTTAAACCCATTGATGCTGATGGCAATGAGTCTGTCGCAACTGTCAACATTGCACCTGGGCAAACGGTTACCGTTCGCGGAAACATCAAAGCCCCAGCCATTAGTCAGCCGAACAAACTCCGTGAAGGGCTTATTCTACAATGGGATTTGAAACTGGATGGAAAGTGGTTATCTAAAAGCCCAGATCCGATTCCGACTCTGAATCAGTTCGTCATGGTCGAAGATCCGAATGGTGGAAAGGACTTAGGTGTGGATGAGAATCATGCTTCCAGTGATGGGAAAACAACTGGAACGGGGATTAACCTATATCGTGGAAATGCGAGTTTCTCTTATGCTTCCTTCGAAAACCCATCTCGTGGAGACTTCTCTACTTCTGTCAATCTAACTTATAACAGCCTTGATACAAGTGATTCGCCTATTGGAGTCGGTTGGTCACTTGATACCTCTAGCTTTGTTCGTTTAGGAGCTTCACTGGGTGATCAGGTTTATACGGATAAACAGGATAAAATTACTCGGGGTTCCATGGATCTCCTTGATAGTGATGGAACGAACCATACCTTTACATGGGATACAACAACAAAAGAATTCAAATCTCAGCCAGGGGACGAGCTCTATCTCCAGTATCTAAGTGGCGGATCAAGTAGTCGAAAGTGGGTTGTTACGGAGCCAGATCGTACTCAATACTACTTTGACGACAAAGGATATTTAGTCGAAGCAAACGACCAGAATGGGAATAACTTGCGGTACACATACGAAGAGAAGAGCGTGAGTAACAAACCAGTCAAGCTGTTACGTTATGTAACCGACTCACAGAATCGTCAAACCCTCACGATTGAATACAACGACAATCACAAAGTATCGAAGATCAAGGCCCTACAACCAACAGCAACCGAAACACCACAGCGTGTAATTGAATTCACATACGATGCATCCAATCGGTTAACGAAGTTCGTAGATGGTGCCGGAACCAATATTGCAAAGACACACGAATTCGTCTATGACCTACTCTCTACCAACGTTATCAATCAGATCAAAGACCCTCGCGGAAACATCACGAAGATCGATTACTACACTGATGGAGAAAATAAGCATCGCGTTAGCAAGATGAGTAACAAAAAAGATGAAGTCATGCTCTATACCTATAACGACAAAGAGCGAATTGAAACCGACCTCAAAGGCAATTCAACCAAGTACCTCATGGATGACAAAGGAGATCCAGTTAAGATCACGGACGCAAAAGGGAACGTAAGTGAGTTCAAGTACGATGCAAACCACAACATGACGTGGAAAAAAGATCCTAATGGTGGAATCACCACATGGACCTACGATGAATTGGGCAACGTTCTTACTACAACTGACCCAGAAAATAATGCGATCTCAGATCCATCCAAGCGGAAGTTCAGTCGCTATGACTATCAATATTCGTTAAATAAGCATGTAGCAGAGTTAATCAAAACCACTACTCCCGAGGGTCGCTTTACGAAAACTACCTACAATGAAATCGGGAATGTAGTGTCAGTTGAGGACTCTGAAGGGAACAAAACCGTTACTTCGTACCATGGTAATAGCGGACTAGTAAAGAGTGTCACTGATTCAAATGGAAAAGTCACAACTTATGGAGATCCGAGTGTAGCTGACTTTGGTTATGATGCAAACGGAGAAGCCAAGAAGGAAACGGATGCTCTAGGAAACACCACTATCACCAAACATGATGATTTTGGTAACATCGTCGAAGTCACCGATCCAAAAGGAAAGACGGCTACTTTCAGCTTTGATGTCTTCGGTCGTCCTCTAGGATCTAAAATGCCGAAAGACCAAGCGAAAGGCGAATTCATCACAACTACTGCACCTACTTACGATGCAAACGATAACGTGATCGAGAAAACATCTCCAATGGGAGCAAAATTCGTCTACAAGTATGACGAGTATGATCGCTTGGTAGAAGAGTTGGAGCCAAAGAACCATCCAAGTGATCCAGAGAAAAAAACCACCTATTTCTATGATGAATTAGGAAATCTCATCAAGGAAGTAGAACCAAAGGGTAATCTCACCGATGATCCCAATGATTACACCACGACTCATACGTACAATGAACTCAATCAACTGGTCGCCGTCACCAATAGCCAAGGGCACAAGATCACATATGAATACGACAAGATCGGCAACCAGATCAAAGTCACCCAACCCAAAGGGAATCAAACCCCTGATAACCCGAATGATTATGTCGTCACGACTACGTATGACTTAAATAACCGCCCGGTTAAAGTGACGGATGCCGATGGGAAATCGATTGAAACCACCTATGATGCGGATGGAAAAACGATTCAATCGAAGGACAAAGAAGGAAATGTCCACAAGGTTTCTTATAACATCCAGGGACTGGTATCAGAGGAACAATCTCCACAAAAAGCAGGTGTGACGAGAACCACTCGTTATACGTATGACAAGATGGGTAATGTGACCCAAGTAGATCCACCACGAGGAACGGCTACTCCGTATGCTGACGACTTCGTACAAAAGAAAACGTATGATGATCTCGGTCGTGTGAAAGAAGTCATCTTCCCAAGAGATCCGAACAGCTCCAACCCACGCTTCAAAGAAGAGCAAAAAATCATCTATAGCTATGATGAAGTAGGAAATGTCACCTCGGTAAGCACACCTCCGTCTGAAGGGCAAACCGAACGTAATATCTCCACCTTCACTTATTTTGACAATGGTTTGCTGAAAACCGTTACAGATAGCTGGGGTGTAAAGACCGAATACGATTACAACCAGATCGGGAGTCAGATAGAGCGAGTGAGCACCAGCTCCGACGGGAAAGTAGAACGGAAAATGAGCTGGGATTACTTCCCGGATGGCAAACTGAAGAAAAACGTAGACGAAGGACTACAAAACAAAGGTAGTTCCTCGGATACGGAGAGAAAACAATTCGAATATGCTTACGATATAAACGACAACATTGTTTCTATGAAAGATTCTAGTAGCAATAAAAAAGTGGATGAATACCGTACTGCCTACACTCCACTCAATCAAGTGAAGGAAGTACAAGAAGTCGTTGATGGCATCGTGAAACGAAGCATCCAGTATGACTATGATGTCCATGGAAACTTGTTCAAACAGGAGTACTCCAACAACATCTCCGAATACAGTTATAACGGCTTGGATCAAGTCACCCAGTTCTCACATAAGAAATCCGCTGAGGATAATAAACCTCAAGTGTATGGTTTTCAATACACTACCAGCGGAAAAACCAAGAAAGAAACCAAGCCAAACGGAACTGTAACGGATTTCGAATATAATCCAGACGGATCCGTCTCTCAATGGGAAACCAAGAAAACAAATGGAACCTCTCTGCAGAAACATTCCTATGAATACGACTTGCATGGAAACCCAACCAAAGACGTTTATGCGGGTCTAGATGCAAATAACAAGCCTATTCACAACACCTATGCATACACATATGATCCGCGAGATCGTCTTGTCCGCTATGACAAATCAGGAACCCAATCCTCCACAGAGGAATATGTTCTCGACGCAAATAGTAACATGGTTTCAAAAACTAGAGACGGTGTGCTCTCAACATACAAGTACGATAAAAACCGTCTTATTGAAGAAACCGAGGCAGGACTTACATCCAAGTACATCTACGATGCTATGGGCCGAGTTGATAAGATCACCACAGACGGTAAAGACAAAGAAACCTTTACCTACGACCAGTTTGATCGCACCATCGAGCATACGAAGCTGGACAAAGATAACGTTACGATGATTAAGTCCCGCTTTGCTTATGATCCACTCGACCGCACTACATCGAAAGTAGAGAAAGCTGGCACAGCCAATGAAAAGGCTACCACCTTTAACTACTTAGGCAATACAGATCAAGTCCTATCTGAAGAAGTAGCAGGAAAAGTAACCCAGTCCTACTCTTACTCTGCATGGGGACAACGACTTACGATGTTGAAAGAAGAAACAAAAGAACTCTCCTATTTCGAATCAGGGAATAACGGTGTCGAGATGTTGACGGATGAGACAGGGAATATCCGTGCCACTTATGGGTTTACGCCTTATGGTGAAGATGATAAGGATATGTTTACCGGTGTTGATAAGATTGATGCAACCAAGCCTGATCAAGCCATGTATAACCCATTCCGTTACGAAGGCAAGCGTTGGGACTCGAATACACAGTCATACGATCTCGGATTCCGTGATTACCGCCCGGGTGAGGGACGTTTCCTAAGTAGTGATTCCTATAACGGCGCAGGTGCGCATCTTGCCCTCATGATGGATGCAGGAAACTACAACCTGTACGGCTATGCCGGAGGAAATCCGATTTCCAATAGCGATCCAGATGGTCACGCATGGTGGAACAATTGGAATGATTTCAAAGCGGGTGTTTCATCTGCCACCTCTGCAGTCGTATCCACTGTGTCTACCTACGCTCAAAAGGCATACGACACTGTCGTCTCGGTAGCGAGGAGTACTTATAACGCAGGGAAAAAATTCGTCAAAAAGATTGTTGCTCCGATTAAGCGAGCCATCAATAAAATCTACAACAAGGTAAAAAATGTCGTTAAGAAAGTCGTGAGTTATACTAAACGGGCCGTGAAGTCTGCCAAGAGTGCCATTAAATCCATCACCAAGCCCAAACCCAAGTCGGCAACCAGTAGTAAGCCCTCAGCATGGGTGTCTGCTCTACGGGAAACGGCTTCGTGGGTAGTAGCTGAAATTCCGATTATCAGTAGTGTCAATGATGCCGTAGTACTAATCGCAGGTCACGACTTCATTACCGGCGATGATGTTCCGAGGCTGTACGGAGCAATAGGTCTCTTCTCACCGATTAGTTCGAAAGAAGCAAGGCTTGGCGGTCACGTTATTGAGACGGCTGGAGAGCAACTTGGAAAGCGGCTTTGTTTTGCCGCAGGTACACTAATCCGTACAGAACGTGGTAACAAATCCATTGAAGACATTCAAGTGGGCGACAAAGTCTTGTCTAAGGACGATAAGACTGGGAAAATGGAGTACAAGAAGGTAACTCAGCTCTTTAAACGTGACGTGGACAAGATCTATACTGTTCATGTAGGCAAAGAGAAGATTGAAACTACGGCCGAGCATCCATTTTGGGTGGAAGGACAAGGTTGGACAAAAGCTCAAGATCTCCATGCAGGAGATTTGTTGCAGGACGAGAATGGATTTAATGTTCCAGTCGAGAAGGTAATAGTTAAGGAAGAAAAAACTACTGTTTACAACTTCGAGGTTGAGGACTTCCATACGTATTATGTCTCTGATACAGGTATCTGGGTTCATAATAAGTGTGGTGGTGAAGCTTATGATGTAGGATTTTACAAAGACCTATTAGGTAACCGTCACAAAGGATTAGATGCTCACCATGTAGGGCAAACTGCCGCAATGAAAAGGCTTGTAAGCAATTATGATCGAGATCTCTCTCCAGCAATATTAGTTCCAAGTATCGGTCATACTCGTAGGGGAGCCAGCGGGACAGTTTCGAAAAACCCAAATGGATTTACAAGCGCCCGGGATGTAGTAGCAAGAGATATATGGGAGTTAAGACGAGTTTATCCAGACGCTCCTAATACAAGTCTTCAAGAATTAATACGGATGAACAAAGAGCTATATCCAGAAGTAGCAAGAAGATGAGCTGATATACGGCGCACGAAGAAAATTTTGCATTTATCAGGAAAGTATGAGTTTGGGCGGAACTCGTTACTAAAAAACCGCCCTATCCTTTGAATAGGGAGGAAGATAGGGTTATTCTGATTTGAGAGGTCATAATCCTATCGATGAAAAGATGAATCTAGAAACATTGATTAAGTCTCTGTATAAGCAATTGATAAATGATAGCTGTGCATTTTATCAAGACATGTTTATAAACCGAACTGAGCAGGATGTTACTGATCCATATTGGAAAGAATCACTGAAAATGTTCGCTAATCTTTCAAATGAGGATAGAAAGACCTTTTTCAAAGTAATTGAACAAGTACAAGTAGATTCAATGTCTGAAATACTGGGGATTTTAGATGGAGTAGTATGGGTTGACGGAGATGTGAAATTTAACGTTACCTTGGGTGATGGAGGTATTCCAATCAATGGGGAGTTGCAGGAGCTATTTTTAGCCTATGACGAAGAGAAGCGTCCAAGGAATAAGGAGTGAAAATGTATTGGACGAATTTGATCAAGATTGGCTGGAAGAAGAGCTATCACAGTTTAATGAATTTCAGCGAGCTGCTTTCTCAGCTTCATGTGCTGAAAGAATGATCAAAAACTATGAGAGATTTTATGAGGAAACGGGTTGGGGAAATCCAGATTTATTAAAAAAAGCTTTATCAGAAGTGTGGAAATCATTATCCCTGCAGGAGGTTGATCCAGAAAAAATTGAGCTCCTAAGAAACCAAGTAACCGATATAGCTCCAGATACTGAAGATTTTGAGACAATCTATGTTTCTTGTGCCTTAGATGCTACAACAGCGGTGAATGGTGCATTGGATAGTCTAATTACACAAGGAGCAGACGGGGCAGTCGGTACGGCTATTGTCAGTGTAGATACTGTGGATATGTATGTTCAAGAGTTATTAGATCTAACGCCATTTGATCAAGAACGCGAAAAGAAGATTGTTGAGCATCCATTGATGGTTCGGGAGCTACAGAAGATTACTTCTGATATGGAGCTTATCTCCAAAACTCCAACATTATCGAAGCAGTTCATCGATAGCTTGAGAATGTCATCTACAGGTACCAGCTCATTAGGATTCTCCTAAGCCAATCTAAAAATCACTTTCGGACTTCGATCCGGAGGTGATTTTTATTTGTTATTGACGATTTTGGATGAGAGTATGATGCATGTGGACAAAGATAAAAACTCCGACTCATGCCGGAGTTTGTTCATTAACAATATAGCTAGGACAGAAAGTGTTTCCCTCCAGATTGTACTTTTCGATACCAAAGTACTTCATTAACAACATAGTTAGGCCAGAAACGTACCTTCATACTCTGTTCCTAAATCCTTAGTGATATCTTCATTAACAACATAGTACGGACAGAAACGCAAAAAAGCTCTCTTTTTCTCCGTGGGTACTTAGGCATCCTTAACAACATAGTTAGGATAGAAACTGTCGGCGAATTGTATAAAGGCTTCTATCATACACTTCAATAACAACATAGTAAGGCCAGAAACGACCTGTCACCGCTGACCTGACACTAACAAGAACTAGTATTCTTCAATAACAACATAATTAGGCCAGGAACTGGTCAGTTCAGGAAGCTCGTTAGAGTCGATCCATCGGTCTTCATTAACAACATAGTAAGGCCAGAAACGAGAGAAAAATATGTGGTTCTACAGACCATACCTTTCACTAGCAACATGGTTAGGACGGAAACTATCATTGGCTCGCTCATCCGTTGGCATAGTCATACCGACTTCATTACAACATAATTAGGCCAGAAACCTGGAAAATTTGTACCAGCGTAATCCTTGTCGTAGACTTCATTAACAACATAGTACGGGACAGAAACGGCAGCATAGATGAAAAATCCTTTCTGTTCTAGATCCTGACTTCATTAATAACATAGTACGTACAGAAACCATCATTTCCATAGGCATCAGATAACCAGATACTTGCTTCATTAATAACATAGTACGTACAGAAACTTTAATGGCTCCATTATACAAATTATTACGCTATAGCTTCATTAATAACATAGTACGGACAGAAACGATGAGTTCCGCTTTTAATTTGGATTTAAGCATTATTTATCAACTTCATTAACATCATAGTTAGGACAGAAACGCTCCATGAGAAATCCAATATTAAAAAGGCTATGAATCTTCATCAACAACATAATTAGGACAGAAACTTTTGGGATTCCTCTTGATAGAATCCTTAAGCAACACTTCATCAACAACATAATTAGGCCAGAAACGTGCCGTCTTTATCTAAGCTAATCACATCTACCCTAGCCTTCATCAACAACATAATTAGGACAGAAACCTGACCAACTTGCACCCCTCTACTGGACAAATGTCCATACTTCATCAACAACATAATTAGGACAGAAACCAAATCCATCTGTATGAAACATGAGATTCCTTGCCGGAACTTCATCAACAACATAATTAGGACAGAAACTCTCTGTCCAAGGATACGAGATGCCACAAGCATAACAATGAGCTTCATCAACAACATAATTAGGACAGAAACCCCATAGTGGCCTAGAATATACTGGGGTTTCAGATCAAATAAACTAAATAAAAAAACATATACAACACTAAGTAAGCCTTTAGTGATGGGGATTATGGTGTCGTCGATCCCTAGGAGATATTACCGTACTCCAGATCGACGACATCAATTATTTCTTTGCCTACAGCCTTATCAATGATCTTTTCAATGTTCCTTGTTGAAATGTTTCTAGCAGCGTTATAATCTGCGAGGGCTTTAAAACCACAAGCTGTACAAAGAAAATCTGCTTGGTTGACCCGATTTTCTGAATCGATATTACCACATTGAGAACAGCGTTGACTGGTATAACGAGGGTTGACCTTGATTACTTTGATCCCAGATTCTTTTGCCTTATATGCTATCTTCTCTTGAAGATCGAAATACGACCAGTTTTTGTAGAAGACGTCATCTTTGCTAATACCCTGTAGATCTTCCATTTGAATGGTTCCACAGCCATGTTTGACTGCTATATCTACAACAAACTTAGAGTACCTATGATTACAAAGTTTACGGAAATTTGCTATCTTATCTGAAATTACTTCAATTGGCTTAATACGTGCTTGGATACCATGCCCCTTACGTCCTTCTCCACAATATGTACCCTGATGTAAAAGTTCCTTTTTTCTCTTTTCGATTTGGTTCCGAAAGCGATTTATTTCGCCTTTATTGATGTGATATCGCGCATAACTATCACTGAAGGCAATATAGATGGGATGAACTATTCCCATATCAATACCCATAATTAGATCAGGATTAAGTGTTACATCTTCTTTTTCAAAGCTATAACTCAAATTTAAGAACCATTTCCCCTTCTTTCCACTTCCTTTTCCTTTTTGATACAAGATCTGAGAGGCGGCAATGTTATATTTCCCTTCGATAAGCCGTTCGATAATAGCTTTTTGTGTATTATCTCCAACTTTGATTAGCATCTCAAAAGCAGTACTGTTACGTCCTAGTTCTTTCTTATAGGAATCACTTATTAGGTTTACCTTAACGGTGTATCCTTGAATACGTTTGCCAGTTTCATTGTTGTACTCTTCACTACTTAGTATTTTCCGGATTCTTAGATTCTGCTCTTTTCCTTCTTTAAAAGCAGCCGCGACTACATCAATAGGAATATCTTTTTTAAAATTTGGTATAGAACGTTCGCCTCGGAGAATTTCTCCTCTGTCTGAATTCCATTTATCAGTAGCTCGTTTAACTGTTTGAGAGAAATTACCACGGTATAGGCTCGGGAACTCGTGCTTGAGTGTATTGTAAGCATAGCCTTGTAGATTGGTATAGTTAGTTATTTCTTTAAGGTTAGGATAGTGATCTGACTGCCTTTTATACTCAGCGCTGAATCCTTGCCATTCCCACGAAAGTTGTATGGATTTATTTAGAGCATGGCGGGTCTCATATTGTACTTGGCGCAATACTTGACCGAAGACTTCCCAAGTAGAGTCAAGTGGTTTAATGATTTCATACCGCATTACTTTAGTGTGTTTCTTTGTTTTCATCTGTTTAGTCTCCCTTGTAAAATGAATAAACCAGTATACTTCATCTTCATTAATCCACATAGCTAGGACAGAAACGCTTTTGACATTAAACCAGTACTTTATTAAGATAGTTAGGATGAAAAACCATATTAGGAAAGCCCACAACCACTAAGTATGTTCACTAATCATATAGATATGATAAAAAACCAGTAGTACTAGAATGACGCTAATAAAATGATCATTAATAAAAATCGTCGACCCCCAGTGGTTTTGACGCTACTCAGGATCGACGACCACTATGTTATTAATCCATGCGGTTTTCGTGCATGGAATTTCCTCCTCGAATAACGAGGATACCTTATCGAGTGTATTATCGTATAGTAACGATCACTATCTCGACTTAAGGGCGTTGAATCGCCCCGAAGTTTCTGTCCATGTGGATATTGTAGACTATCTAGATGCTGATAGGAATGCTAAAATAATTACAAAATATCCTTAAATATATTGTTTATCCTAATAATTAGGAGATAACCCTTGCATCAAAAATTTTTTCTTCTATTAATATAGAGGTTTTTGGGTGCCATGCAGGAAATCCTAAATGGATCAATTTTTTTCGCAGATAAAGGGGGTTATAATAGGACTAGATTTTACTGCTAACAAAACTGCTAATGAGTTTGCTAACAAACCATAGAAAATGAGGTTAATTGGGGTTATACTATATTTCATGAAACCGCGGTCTGTTTAGGACAATTACACTCCATTACACTGTATAAGGTAGATTCCGTGGACTTGAAAACCGCCGACGTTGCAAGGCGTCCGTGGGTTCGAATCCCACCCTCTCTGCCAAACGAAAAGTGCAATCTGGAGTAAAATCCGATTGCACTTTTTGTGTGTATGATATTATTTACATTGAGTGTTTTCGTCGGCTTTTTATATCCAAGTCGAAAGCTAGTTTTCTCCGCCAACACGAATATGCATTTGATAAATACTACAACTGCTATCTACGGTTATCCACAACTATCTGTGGATAACTTTTTCTTAACATGAATAGGGAATGGTGACCAAGTTGATAGATTTCTTAATCTTGGAATTTCTAAACTTTTAGGTATCCTAATTGGTTTATCATTATGGTCTGGGACTCTGGGGAAACCTAAAGATGCATAAAATCAAATCAAATCACTTCTAGGTCAATTTGTGTGGTTAGATTATTTTTTAATTTTAATAATCTTTAATATCAGATATTTTAAATATGTGTATCAAATTAGCGATAAGAAGGTATATAAAATGATGAAATGTCCAGCTAAATATATAGATACTGTTGCCTCCATTACTAAAGGTATAGCTAAGTTTATTAATGAGGGAATCTCCAAAGGAGGAACCCAGTAAATGCTCTTTCTTGTGATATTAATATGGATTGTAGGGATATTGATTCTCTTTGCTGATTTTAGAAATGCAAGTGCTCGGTGGGCGAGTGCAACTCTCTTTTGTGGTGGTTCAGGAGGATTGTCAGCAGTCATTGACGACCAAATGAAACCGCTCTTTGAAAGTAACTCCGATGTTTTTCAGTATTTACTTTTAGCTGGAAATATTACATCGTTCGTATCTCACTATCTGACGCCATATGCTTTTATTCTATTTGGATTTATGTACTCCGAATTTGTTCCTAAAAAATATATTTGGATACTGCAGTTTTTCCTTTTTATTCCGATCGTAGGAATGCTTATGTTTTATCCTGTGCATCCAGTTTTTGTTATTCCATATTACCTAACGTCCTTCTGGGTTGTTCCCTATATTTTGTTCGGTGTTATCCTTCTTACGTGGTCCTATATTAGGGAAAAAAATCCTTTCATGAAAAGAAGTAGATTCTTTACCTGCTTGGGGTTTATTCCTATTATGCTGAATGCAGTAACTACTAGTTATTTTCTACGCATTATAGGGATTGAGGAGGGATGGCGTTATAATTACTGGGCTACTCTTTTCCTGTTCGGTGTTTTCATCATTTCTCTTTTCCGTTTTGGCTTTATTGGAGCTCGTCTAAGGGTTCGGCGTCAGAGTCTTAACTATTCCATCCAGCAGTTAATAACAGAAACATCTATGATAAACCATAGGGTGAGAAATGAATTAGAGAAGATCAAATTATACAGTGATAAAATTAAAAAATACGCAGTGATTACAAATCAAGAGAATTTACAAAGTGATATAGATGTCGTTTTTCAGGTGCAAGAAAAAATGCAAAATACGATGATGAGAATACAACAACAAACAAAGGATCAAGGATTACATTTATCAGAAAATCGAGTTTTGGATATGGTTAGAAAAAGCCTACATCAATTAGAGATTAAATTAAAATCTACCAACATTGAGATAGTGAGCCAATGTAGCAATCATTCTCTGACAATGCTGTGTGATTGCTTATTGGTAGAAGAAACTATATGTAATATTATTTCTAATGCGATTGAAGCCATGCCATGTGGAGGAAAGCTTACTATACAAGTAGATGAGACAAGAAAAGATATTATTTTAATAATCAAAGACACTGGAATTGGTATATCTAAAGTGCGCATTTTCCACGGATTCTAGAACCATTCTTCTCTACAAAATCAAATCCGAGGGAAAATTTTGGCTTAGGACTTTCATTTTGTTACAACGTCATGAGGAAACATGGAGGCAAAATAGACTTTTATACAAAAGAAGGAAGAGGAACTTCTGTATACTTGGCTTTTCCTAAGATCAAGGGGCGAAGATTATGGAGAAGATTCGCACCGTAATGGTTGAGAGGTTGATTACAATAAGAGAAAATCGAGAAGGAGTGAAGCTGAATGTTGTATGAGATTGCCACATTTATTTCCGCTACCGCTGCATTTTTCTTAGCTATTAGTGTACGTAATCTACAGGGGAAAGTTGATGTGTTGAGGAAAGAGAACTTAAAACTGAGGACACAAATAGATGGAGATTATCAATCTGCCTTAGAAGAGGAAGTCAAACGCTTGTTGCAGTCATCTTCAGATATTGAGGTAATCAAGTTCCTGCGCTCTGAAAAAGGTTTCTCACTGCTGGAAGCAAAACAACTGGTTGATTCATTGAAATAGATATCCCTCTGGGTTAAATCCATTACATAAAGTAACAAACTAGTAGGCAAGATAAATCTGAAAGGACGGGATTCCATGAAATCATATGAAAACTCTACAACTCCTATTCATTCAGAGGGAACGAGCAAAGGACGTGATGAACGACTCGCAGATCAAGGAACTCCATTGGGGGAGGCTGTGGAAGCCAACAAAGAGAAGAAGTTGAAGGGACCTAATGCTCCGGCTACATAAAAGGGATATAGGCGGTTCCCTGGGAGTGTATCCAATAAACAACGAGGTGCAATCAGATGTTTACGCTAGATTGCACCTCGTTTGGTTATAAAGCCATTTACAACATTTTTTCACCTAACATAACCAATTGTCGAGTCATTTCTCCACCAACATAGCCATTCTCACGGGATGAGGTATCTGCTCCGAGTTGAACTCCCAATTCTGATGCGATTTCAACCTTCATTTGATCCAGACTGTTTTGCACTTGATCATTATGAGTGTGTTTCTGTTTCATTTAAGCACCTCCTTTATTGCTCCTTAGTATGGTCGATGAAAAAGGGAATATGCTTAATTATCAGCACCTTTTATTTCCAAAAAACGACAGCACCACTCATTTTATATATTATGATTGAGTATAAAAACATTTTATTATATTCTCGAGAAGTACAATTACGGGAAGCTAATCATCTAACGAACCGATATTGATAAAGTATGGAGACTAAGGAATATAGCTATATTGCTGAGCTTACAGGAAGTAGAGTCCCACGGAGTGCTTTTCCAGTCCAGCATACTAAAGGAACTTTCAAGAATAATGTGTTGAAAAAGGATTTGCTGGGTACGTAGTAGAGATACCTCGCCTCGTTGCTGAAGGAGGAATAGTCCATTGGAATCAATTGGATCGTTAATAGGTTATTTAATCATGGGTTTCTTCATCATTGTTTTTACTGGAGTTATTATTTTCATTATTTCCACTCTCATTCGAGGCTTGTTTAGATGGATACGTAATAATAATCAACCTGTGCAAGCGGTAAATGCTATGATAATAAGTCGACGCTCTATCAAGCAATACACCTTTGTGGCTTTTGAGGGAGAGAATGGCGATCGTATGGAGTTCCGTATGAGTATGTATAACTCTGGATTATTAGTAGTAGGAGATAGGGGAGTACTTACGTTTCAAGGTACTCGGTTTAAAGGATTTCAACGGAAGTAGAAGTGGAATGATAGATATACTCTGCCTATTTAGGTTGCTAGATCATACATAAGCAAATAGAAGAAGGTGTAGATTTGGACACATTTCCTAAGTACATATATGCTGAAATAACCGCGCCTCGTGATCCTGCCAATCGAATGTGTGGGGATTCCTCTAAAGAGGGAAGTCATGCCTTCATGAAGTGGGAACTATGGAAAAAAATCGTCGATGAGTGTAGTCAATACGAAGATGTAATACTTGAGCCAGCTTGGGAAGGAGAGCCTATGCTCCATCCGCAATTCGAAGAATTTATGGCATATGCGATCACAAAGCTAGGTGAAAGAATATGCCTAACTACCGACGGTACACTTATCAGTGAACAAAACATGGAAACATTGAGTAATCTAAGATCGATTACAGTCAATGTGAATAGTGATAAGGGGTTTGAAAATGCTGTAGGGTTGCAAAAAGGACGATATAATGGAAATGAACAACATACCTATCTCACGCTGTCTTTTGTCTCTGGTAGTGAGGCTGCTCAAAAGTATTTCGATTACATAGTTGGGGATCCATATCAGGAATTTCGAGGATTCGATTTTGTTGTCTATTATTACGATTTAAAAGAGGGTTCCCCGTACCATGATCCATATGTAGGGAAGACGATTTTGATTGATCCAGAGGGATCTGTTGCCCCCTATTTGCATCCCTACGATCAAAAGGGAGCGAATCTAGATACAAGCACCCTAGCAGATATTTGGCGTGGTTATGATCTGAAAGATTCTCCAGATCAAGTGTATCGTTCCTGTGCGACTCGTAACCGTTATGGTAGCCAATTCTATAATCCCGCAAATGAGTATAGTCAACTGACCGATTGTCCAAGATGTGATGGGTTCCTGTTTCAGAATTCTACTTTCTGTTTCGATTGTGAGAGGCAGGATGGAATAGCCAAACTAACATCCCAGATTCAAGAGATTACAGATAGTAAGATTTTGTCTGGTTACAAAGTGTTTCGAATGAGTCCAACAGAGTTTGAAGCATATAAGCTAGAGGATCTCGAAGAAGATGATGATGGACCATACAGTTACTGTGATTCGAACGGTGACGCAGATGAGATAGCAGAGCACATCCAAGATACGATTACTTCAGAATTGGATATGGAAGGGTATAGTTGCTCTCAATGCGGTGCGTCGATCAAACGGAATGAAACAATATGTCTAGGATGTTATGAAAGGGAAGGGTTAGATAAAATTACATCTGATATAATTAAAATTACAGAAATCGGAATTGTGTCTGATGCGATGATTAAACGAATTAGCCCGACGGAATTTGAAGTATACAACGACCAACATATATGCAAATGTAGTGGTAATGCACAAAAGGTAGCTGAATACGTCTACTTTTTCTATCCCTATTAAAAACGATATAGTAAAAAGAGCCGTCTAGCATGGAACTGGACGGCTTTTTGGTATGTCATCCATTGTGTTGATAGATTACAACTTTGTAATATAAGTGTAAGTCGAATGAAATAGTTTTAATTATGATCTTATAATATTATTTATTCATGGGAGAAAGATAACAACTTAAATACAAAGGAGATTATATATATGAAAAAGAAGTTATTTCCAATCATAGCAGCAGGAGTGGCAACGGCGGTTTTTTTAGTAGGTTGCGGAAAAGAAGAAAAGAAAAAAGAAGAGCCTAAAAAGCCTGCTGTTGAGCAAAACACAAATACAACACCACCAGCTACCGGAACACAACCATCTCAGGGAAGTACAACTCAACCGGAAAAAGGTAAAACAGACGATAAAGCCAAAAAAGGTACAGATACAAAGGAAAACGAGAAAAAATAACTTGCCCATTCGTATAGATGAAGGTAATGAATGAAATTCCTTTATGCGGAAATGAGTAAGTGGATAAAAAATAGATTACATTATGCTAAATCATGTAGATTTCACAACAAACTATATACACATATATGCATACTTAATGCGTACTTACCGTTCACGGCTAAGTACGCATTCTTTTGTCGTTTTTAAGCCATATATACACTTGAAAAGTATTTAAACTTGTAGTGAGATAGAAAGAGAGGGGGATTATGAATTTGTCTAAGCAGATCTTAATCGTAGATGATGAAAAAGAAATCGTAAACTTAATTGATATCTCTTTACAGAATGAAGGTTTTACTACATTAAAAGCGTACGATGGGGAAGAGGCTCTTGAAATCTTGAAAGAAAATTCTGTCCATTTGATTATTCTAGATATAATGATGCCTAAAAAGAATGGCTTGGAGTTTTGCCAACTGGTTAGACAACATGATAATACTCCCATTCTGATGTTAAGTGCTAAATCAGAAGACATGGATAAGATAACGGGCCTGATGACAGGAGCAGACGATTATATGGCCAAGCCATTTAATTTGTTAGAAATGATGGTTCGTGTGAAAGCGCTTTTACGAAGAGCCTATTACTTTAATCATCAGCCACTGCAGGAAGATAGTGAGATGGTGCGTTTAGGAGAGCTGACCATTAATAGAAAAACATACTCTACTACGGTTGGAGAGGAAAAAATAAATCTAACATCCAAAGAGTTTGAAATCCTATATCTCCTTGCAACACATCTGGGTCAAGTATTTAATTCGGAAGAGATATTTCGCTCAGTATGGAAGGAAAAGTATTATGAAGCCAACAATACTGTTATGGTTCATATCAGTAATTTACGAGATAAACTAGAGAAAACACTAGGGTATAAAGTAATTCATACCATTTGGGGAGTGGGTTACAAGATTGAGGGATAAAACGTATTACCGGATTCTATCAAAAATTGCTGTGGTCTTCATTTTTAGTTTATGGAGTTCCTTATTCATTTCAAACTTTGTTTATAATCTACTGAAAAAATATGTACCTAATCTAGACGATATAGAGCACCTATTACCCATTCGTATGGAGTATATATTGGTAGGTCTATTTGGGATTATTATATTTTCTTTGTTTATCGGGAGTTATATTCGATATTTTATTCAAATCTGTCATGCTGTTAGTGAGATTGCACAAGGTGATTCAAAAAAAAGAGTGCCTCTTAAATTTCAAAATGAATTTAGTAAGCTAGCTACCCGGATAAATTTAATTTTGGAGCAATTACGTACAGCTGTTGAGGAAGAACGATTAGCCGAACAGACCAAAAACGAGCTAATCACGAATGTTTCCCACGATTTGCGTACTCCATTAACGTCTATCTTGGGTTATTTGAGCCTAATTGATCGCAATCAATATCAAGATGAAGTAGAGCTTCGATATTATACAGATATTGCTTATCAAAAAGCGCAACGGCTGGATCAATTAGTGAATGACTTATTTGAATACGTTCGGACTAAAAATCCAAAAATGAAACTACAAACAAGGGTAATCAACTTAAAGGAATTGTTGAAGCAGATCGCCATCCAGTTCCAAATTCAGCTTAGGAAAGAAAAAATGAAGTCAAGACTTTCTCTACCAGCTAATGCTGTTTGTGTAGAGGCTGATGGTGATCAGCTAGCAAGGGTATTCGAAAATATCATCTGTAATGCAATGAACTATGGGAAAAAAGGGGTATTCTTGGACATCTCCTTAGAAATCCATGATCATCTTGCAATTGTGAAAATCACGAACTACGGAGATAGTATCCCTCGGGCTGATCTTCCCTATCTTTTCGATCGCTTTTACCGAATTGAAAAGTCAAGATCTGTATATACGGGAGGATCAGGGCTAGGATTAGCTATCACGAAAAATATCATTGAATTGCACAAGGGATTTGTTGCTGTCGAAAGTGATGAAAGTGAAACAAGCTTTCATATCTGTCTCCCGATCTTTAAGCGATGAATACAGGTTATTAGACTCGAAAAGTCCGCTTTGCAAATTAGAAGCGGACTTTTCTTTGCATCTTTGTATCAATCTTACAAAAATGTAAGAGTGATATAGCAGAATAGTAATGTATAATGAAAAGTGTAAACTAATAAAAAGTTTTCACTTTTCAATCAAGATAAAGGAGATGATGTTGTGATCAAGAGTAAGTGGGGTGCAGGGGCTTTATCAGTAGCTCTAGTAACCTCAATCTTTGTCTTCCCTAGTATGACAGAGGCAAAGATGGATAAAAAAGGGACAACCTCAGCTAATTCTACTCGTTCCTTATCCGAATTGAAACAACAAGTTAAACAGCAACAAAAATGGCTGAAAAGCAATGGAATACAGAGAAATACCCCGAAAGAGTCTGTGCAAGAGGCTCAATTTAAAGGGAAGCTAGATTGGTATCAAAATCATACTTATCGCATTGTAGTGGAAAAGGATGGAGTCCTTCAGATTAATGAAAAGAACTCAAACGACAAAGTGAAGTACACCCTCATGAACACAACTAGTTTCGAAGAAGTGAGTAATGGAGCTAAGGTACCTACTGGAGAGTATTTTCTCTCTGTGTGGTATGACCAAGATCTCCCTCCTTCGGAAAATGACGTATCGTATGAGGTAAAAGTTAGTGGGATTTCCATGAATTCAGTAGACAATACAGTTCCAGAACTTCAGACAAACGCACCTACTAAACACGAATTACGGTTGACGACAGAGGCAAAGAATTTTTCACTTAAGGGCTCTGTTAAGGGAGCAGACCGCGTTGACATTACGGCTAACAGTACCAGCTATGGTTTGAGAGGATTCATATATTCGGAAGCGTTGCCCTTAAACCCAGGGAACAACTCCTATCAAATAACGGCCCGAGAGATGTCTGGAAATATGGCTAATGAATTATTTGAAGTAGTTAAGCCACATCTTCAGCGGTATAACGGCTTGAATCCGGCGGGTATTTCTGCTCAATTAAGCAAGCAACGATATCCTAGTGGTGCAGAGACCGTTGTGATTGCGAATTCCCATTTTGGATCAGAAGCTCTTACGGCGCCTGCCCTTTCTTCTGTTACCAATGCACCTATTCTTTTAACAGATGCTAATCAATTACCAGCGGCGGTAAGTACTGAAATCAAACGATTAGGTCCATCCAAAGCGATCATCTTAGGTGATGATAAAATTGTTTCCAAAGCAGTCGAGGAGCAACTAAAAAAGATGAACATACAGATTGATCGCCAAGCAGGGAGTAATCCATTTATCAGTACTTCGCAGATGGCCGAAAAGATCTTAAAGGAAAATGAGATCGACTCCGTGGCGATCGTAGAAGCTTCTGATTTCGCAAGTGCGATGTACATGAGTGCCGGTTATAGCTCGCCTATTTTACTGGTAGAAAAGGATCGAATTCCTGTTGAAACGAAGTCGGTATTAAAGAAATATCCCCAGATTAAGAATCTACTCGTGGTGGGGCCAAAGGGTCAAATCTCTGAAGCAGTGAAAAAGCAACTAGGTTCATATGGAAAGGTAATGGAAGTGACTGGAAAGGATCGTTTGGAGGTAGGTGTGAATGTAATCCGTCATTTCAGTAAGATGAACGAAGCAGAGGTAAGTGAGTTTGTCATTGTGAAAGATCAGGATTACGCATCATCTTTATTGGGCGGAGGCTTTTATACTCCTATATTGTTTGCCCCGACCCATTCTTTGGACAAGTCCGTTTCTACCTACCTTAGTGAGAATAAACCAAATGTGATATATCTCTTAGGTGGAAAAGAGGTCATCTCGATGCAAGTAGAACGTCAGTTGAAAGAAAAATTGAATTAGAGAGTTCAATCAAATCAATAGGAAAGAAGTTACCATTTGAGGAGGCATCATCTTTCCTATTGATGAAAACGTAACCTAAAGGGGAGAAACAAATGAAATTTTCAAAAGTTATGCTAGCTGGAGCTTTAACTTTGCTTTCTGTTGTCCCGCCGACGGTTTCATCAGCTGCGTCTACGCCTAAGAGTGACTATACATTAATGGTTTATATGGTTGGTTCTGACTTGGAGAGTGGTGGTAATTATGCGTCTACAGATTTGAAAGAGATGATGAAAGTCGGATCGACGAAAAATGTGAATGTGGTAGTGGAGACAGGCGGATCAAACGACTGGGGAAATCAGAAAATTAGCAACAAGGAAAACCAACGCTGGATCGTCAAGAAAAATGACATTGAGAATGTTGGAAATGTTGGGGACAGAAATATGGGCAATCCGAAATCGTTAACCGATTTTATTGATTGGTCGATGAAAAAGTATCCAGCCAAAAAATATGGAATGGTTCTTTGGAATCATGGTGGAGGTTCCGTCGTCGGGTATGGGGCGGATGAAAAGCATGACTACGACGCTTTAACGTTATCTGAACTACAACAAGCGTTGGATAAGTCACAAGCGAAGACCAATAAGTTTGATATGATTGGGTTCGATGCCTGTCTAATGGGGAATGTGGAAGTCGCTAAGTTATTGCAGCCATACGGCAAATATTTGGTTGGTTCGGAAGAGTTGGAGCCTGTACACGGATGGGATTACACTCCTTTTCTAAAAACGTTGACCACCTCTTCTCAGAAAACAGGTGATGTGGTTGGAAAAGTGATTGCAGATTCATATGTGAAGCAATCAAAAGACTTCGGCACCGCGGATGACATTACTTTATCCGTTGTTGATATGGATAAAGCAGTGGATGTTACGAAGAAAGTAGAAAGTTTAGCCAAGAAACTAAAAGCCAATATGGAAGATGATGAAGCATTACAAGCCATTGCAAAAGCACGCTTTCGGTCAGAGGATTACGGTGGTTCTGGGGGACCTGGAGATACTGATATGGTAGATATCGTAGATCTGGCAGAGCAATTATCTACCCTGTATCCCAAAGAATCGAAAGCATTAATTAGTTCAGTTAAAAAGTCAGTCATTTATAACATCAATAGCTTGGGGAATCCGCGGGCAAATGGATTATCTATCTACTTCCCATCGGAGGATCGTCCGAGCTTTAAATCGAATGCGGTGAAGTACGACAAAAACAATTTTTCTGAAATATACGAGAAGTTTCTCAAGGGGTATGTGGATCGATTGTTAGATGATGAAAAGCGCATCAAGTCAGAGAAACTACCTCTTCAAAAATTTGCATCAAATCAAACTGCCACGGGTTTTGAAGTGAAGGTAAGCCCAGAAGATGCTTCCTCGCTCGTTAGTGTGAAAGGGATTGTAGGTCAGTATGAAACCGGATCGATGAGTACAGTTCGGATTCTCGGTGCCGATAACAGTCAGGTGAAGCTGGATGAGAAAACAGGCATCATCAAGGGACAATGGAATCAAAATTGGCCTATGCTATCAGGACAAATGGTTCCGATGTTCATTACGAATCAGACGGCTCAACAGGCAAACTATGTAATCCCTGTTAAAATAAACGGTGAAAAAATGGAGTTAGTCGTCCTTCACAACAAGCAAGCTAATACGTATGACATTTTGGGTGCATGGCGTGGAGTAGACCCGAAAACAGGTGTACCGGATCGAAATCTCCATCAAGTGAACGAGGGAGATCAGGTTGCTCCAGTATACCCAACTATTGACAAGAAAACCAATGAGCGCGGGATGGTAGATGGAGCAGAGTTTACTGCTGGAAAAACAATCAATCTTCAGTGGCAAGCACTTCCAAAAGATCAGAATTTCCTATACGGATTTGATCTTACCAATTTTGCACAAAACCGTTCTGTTTCCGATTTTACGACTGTAAAGTAAAGGTCATACAAACCTGCCCATCGTTATTTGAGATAGGGCAGGTCTATTTTATGGATGATTTATTTTTCAAATTAACAGAATGATCAGCTAAAAAATAGAGAGCCGTTCGTTTAAGGAATCAGTTAAAATTTTAATGTTTAACAAAAACCTCTTTTTTAATATCTATTAGGCCACAATAATATGTGATAATTCCGATTTGAACGCGAGATGTTATATGCCATTTACCCTTTATAGAAGCAATGATTTCTCCTACACGTCGTCTGCTAATAAATAATGACAAAGCAATTTCGTTATCCTTATACCCTTTTGCCACCAAAATCGCAACCTCAACCTCTTTGCAAGAAAGTAAATGATCCATTTAATATCTCCTTTTTTATAAAAGTAAAATAATACATTTATTATTTTAACATATATAACTTTAAAGTTTTAGTGAGAGATAAAGGAAGTTACCCATCTAATCTGATCAGATTAGATGGGTAACTTTATACTTCTTGACTTGTATAGAGCGCGTGATAAAAGCCTCCCTTTTGTAGCAGCTCTTCATGAGTTCCGTTTTCTACTAGTTTTCCTTCATGCATGACTAGGATTCGGTCACTTTGCTGGATGGTACTTAATCGATGAGCAATCATGATTTGAGTGCAATGGAGTTCAGATAGGCAACGTTTTATATTCGCTTCCCGAATATTATCTAAGGCAGATGTAGCTTCATCTAATAAGATAATGTTGGGTTGATGAAGTAGTGCTCTAGCGAGTAAAAGCCGCTGCCTTTGCCCACCGGAGAAGTTACTACCACCCTCAGAGACGATCGTGTTATAACCTAGAGGTTGCTCTACTATATCCTGATGAATATCAGCCATATGGGCAGCTTCTATCAGCTTTTCCATGGGAACTTTTTTATCAAAAAGTGAGATGTTATTCTGAATGGTGCCATGGAATAGCCGGGTCTCCTGTAAGACGACACCTACTTGCTGCCGTAAAGATTGTATATTTATATCAGATAAAGGCTTATTGTCAAAAAAAATCGTTCCTTCGTGAGGTGTGTAAAGCCCGATGAGGATTTTGGCTAATGTACTTTTCCCAGATCCCGAAGCTCCTACAATCGCCACCTTCTCCCCGGGATGGATATGAAGTTGGATATCGGACAGTACATTTTCACTAAAGTAACCATATTTAAAAGATACATTTCTTAGCTCGATTTCCCCAGAAAGTGGAGAAACGATCTCTCCTTTCGTTCCTTCTGGCTTACTTTCAATGACATCTTGTAGGCGGCGTATATAAGAACCTAGGATGATAAATTGAGAGTAAGAGGAGCTAAGTGAGATAATAGGGACCATGAAAGCACTAGATAGCGCGCTAATCCCCAACAATTGTCCTAGCGTAAGGCTACCATCAAGGACTAAAGTAGCACCCATCCAAAGAACTAGCAATGGAGTCGTAAACTGAATGCCACTACTAATCGTATCAAAGGCAGAGGTTAGGAGACTGTGTTTCTTAGCGATAGCTAGTTGGTCGGTAAACAGATTACGCCAATGGTTGTGTACTTTTTCTTCCGCACCTAGTACTTTTACATCACAAATTCCAAATATATTCTCCGTTAAATAGGCTTGCGTTTTCGTTTGTGCAGAAATTTGTTGGTCGGTTAACTTTCGGGTCCACCGTGTACTAAAAGTGAGGATTAAAAATAAAAGGAAGCTTAATAAAGTAATCATCAGCCCTAGATGCCACTCCTGATAGAAGAGCAGACAAGCATAGGAAATAACTAGAATACTATCAATGACGAGGGAAACCGTTTTGCTGGAAAGGATTTGCCTGATATAAACGTTGGAGTTAGCGCGAAAGACCAATTCGCCACCCTTTCGATTTTCAAAAAAGGAAAAGGGAAGGTGAAAAAGCTGGGTAACAAATGCTGTCATTAAGGCTAGATCCAATTTTGTTTGTAATACAACGATGAAATAACTACGTAGAAACGAAAAGAATTGGTGGAATAGAAATAATCCTGCGATCCCGATTCCGATGATCATGAGATACTCATTTTTACCTGGCATGATGACTTCATCTGTGATCCATTGGGTTAGCTGGGGGATTAAAAACCCTAATCCTTGCAATAAAAAAGAAACGAGAATGAGACTGCTTAAAAATGTGGATTGTCCTCTTAGAAAAGAGAGTAGGAATCCCCATTGTGACTTCTTCTTTCGAATTATGAAGCCCTCATCTGGCTCCGCTTGGAACAGATAGCCGGAATATCTTTTCTCTAACTCTTCTATTGAAATCTTCCTTCTACCATTATCAGGATCCACGATCGTAGCGTAGTTTTTGCCTAAGCGCTCTAGGACTACATAATGACGATCTTCCCAGTACAGGATAGCGGGTACTGAAAAAGGGAGTTCAGTTAGCTTTCCCTTATAAACATTGCATTTTAAATGAAAGTCATTTCCAAGTTCTAATAGATTGCCCAGAGAGATTCCCCTTTTTGACACTCCATAGCGCTCTCGAATTTCCGTTAGAGTAATTTTATGACCGTGGTAGTTTAAGATCATCGCTAGTGAGGCTAATCCGCACTCACTATGTTCCATCTGTTCGATAAACGGTACACGTTTAAACATCAAAACTCCTCATTTGTATATAAAATAACCTGAAATGGTGGGATGCATTTCAGGTTTTTGGTGTTATTTTTTGATAGGCATCTGTAAGGATAACACGGATGGAATTTGATCTGGATGAGCTAATCGTAGTAGCTGGTATCCAATTCCTGATAAGCCAACCAATAGCCCTGGCGTTTCTAGAAAATGAGAGATTCCAGTGAGGTATTTACCATTAGATTGCTTATATTGAATGGCATGGTGTCCGATCTGTCGAGATATTTTGATCCATTGTTGCTGCCCTAGTGCATCTCCAGCCATGAGTAGTAGGTCTGAATTGCCTAAATCACCGTGGCAGAGGGACTGGGAATAACCAATGCCGTTCTGAAGAGTAGCTTGTACGGATGAATGGATCTCTTCTTCCAATTGTTTGTCTTGTAAATAAGGCAGACATAAAATTCTGCTGATCCCAATGCCAGATGCACCGTGACACCATTGGGCGGGAGAAGAGGATGTACCATTTGTACGCATATCAAGCCAATTTTGTAAACGGTTATCATATAAGCAGCGATCATACTGGAGTGCTTTTAGGCCCCATTCGTGGAACTTTTCCTGACCAGTGGCACTAGCTAATCTAAATAATGTCCAGGCAATTCCACTAGTTCCATGCGAGAAGCCGCCTAGTAGAGTACTTTTGTTTGGATTGGTTTTCCAAGCGACTCCCTTTTCGGTTTGCACCGCATGCTTAATCAAGTGTTCGCCGTAAGCCTGAGCCACTTGTGCGGGATATGCCCAGTTAAATTGCTGAGCAACATTTAACAAGACATGGATGATGCCTGAACTACCATGGATGAGATCGTAGTGTTGGTCTTTGTCTACTTTCTCCCCAATGAATTGAGTGAGCTCTTCCATATAGGAAGTCCATTCTTCCTTTTCACCGTATAAACCAGTCATATGGGAGAGTGTATACAGAATAGAGGATTGTCCCATAAAAGCATTTGCATCGGCTACATGTTTTCCAGTATGCAAGGCGGTTTGCAAGGCTGAGTGTGACAAGTCGCGAAACGTACTATTTGGACAAATTTGATCCAAGTAGCCGTAAAATACTGAAATGCCACAAACACCACTGTATAGACCGAAATCCATGGGTGCTAGTGTCCATAAGTTATTAGCAGTAGGTGATGGACTGATCCATGTTACATCGTTTTTAACCCCGTATATAGCTTGTTTAGATAGATGAAGTCCGATTTCTTCTGCCGCTGATATAAGAGGTTGAACCGATAAATGGTGACTCGGATCGGGAGTGAAGTGGTACTGTTTCACTTGTAAATGATTCTTAGACTCCACGTTCCCGAGGATGGATGCATGTATATAGTTAGACTGCTGTTCGATTTCTTCAGAGGTTAGGGACTGGATTCGCTTCAATACCTTCTGATAGCTGGATTCTGGGAAGAAATGAGGAATCCTTTTACCCGTACTAGAGATTAAATCGGTGCTATCAACTATGGATGTAAAGAAAGGAATATCACCTTCTAATAGATCTTCAATCTCATGGATAGTGGATCCATTCTCTTTTCTTCTATACCATAGGCGATCTAATATTTTTTCACGCTCTATCGTATCCTCCATATAGTCGGGGTGTTGGGACTCTAGAAGGAAATCATAGTAGAACTGTGTATTACGTAGAATAATGCGTACCTTATCTTGCTTAAACTGTGCTATGGGTCCCTCGTCGTGGAGAAGATCGGCGCGATGCTCTAACATGATTTGATTAGCTTGGTTGAAGCCATTTATGATATCCCTTACATAAGGAGTAATTTCTACAAACTGACCGTTTAACTTAGGTAGGTTTTCTTTGAGTTTGACAACGGCATTTTTGCGAACATACCTCATTTGATCTGTTCTAGGATTTTCTTCTTGTAAAATAGGAGTCGGATATTCTTGCTCCAGTCCCCCTAAACCGCTCATATCTACCCCTGACTCTTCTTTTCCAGAAAATAGAATGAGAGGGAGTATGCCAGTGATTAGTACAGACTCACCAATGCGTTTATTTGCTCTGACTTGAGCAAAATCTTCCAATGACATGGGAACCTCATTATGGAAGAGTGTTTCTAAGTCAATTAAAGTTGGATATTCTCCACGGGCAATGATATTTTCGTAATGGAAGTCGACTCCATGTAAAGTATGAACGATTGCCAGCAAGCCGCCCAAACGATGATAAAACCGCTCTATCTCTTCTTCCGAAGTACATCCTTCGGACGATACAAATTCTTCCCATGTATAATCGTTTTTACCTAACACGTGATAACCATTGAGTGGTGGAGTAAAGCCGTGTTGATTAAACCAGTGTAGTAATTCATGAAAATGGTCAGATACCGAAAGGGATTTTGGTTTATAGATGACTCGCTTGGAATCAAACTGAAAGTGCATAACAGTTCTACCTTGTTGATGTGAGTCACCCATCCCAGCAGAAATGGAGGTAAGTGGTTGACTAGGGTCTATGTGAAATTCTTGGTGAATTTGCTTTCGGTCGCTAATATATCTAGTGATAGCCTCTAAGAGTGCTTGGATAAAATAATGGGTCCGTGTTATTAAAAGTCGAACAAGTGTAGGATATTCGTTATAGATGAATTCTAGTTGATCAGGATTCATTATTTTTTGCTTAATAAAAGATTGGAATCGTGCTTCCGAATGATCGCCTTCTAGTTCTCCCATTTCTCTAGCGATGTGCAGCTCTAATACGAGAGTTCTCCCAGCTATGGAGATTAACCCGTCTACCAAATCAAATAAGATAGAATCTAAAACCGAATTTGTTTGTATCATTTGATTTATTTGCGGAATGTGTTGGAAGTAGTCTTCTACTTTTTTCTTCGCCCATAAATGAAATGGACGTACAGCTAGATGCAAATCCAATTCTGTATCTTCTACGGGAGTGGATCGGTTCAGTTGTAGTGCTTCTTCCAACCAATGCATCCAGTCATCATTTTGTTTTGTCTCGATATTAGTGGCGCACAATATTTTTCCAAATGTGTCTATATCCAATTGAGTAGCACGCAGTTTTTTTTGTAGTGTTGGTTCGTCTAGAAGAGAAACTTCTTGCCATGATTGCAATGCTTCTTCAATCTCTTTTTTTGGTATCTGCTCATGTTCTAAGCTAGTGCAGAATAATTTTGTTCTCTCTTTTAATGTTAGAGATTTATTTATTTGTGGTAGACTCAGATTTATTGGGATGGAGTTAGTATTCATAATTCCCCCTAGGATCGGTTAATCTTGTAAAATAATAGCGTTATAGCATATTGAAATTTTCAATATGCTATAACGTCCATTTATATCATTCTTAGCATCTTTTACATGGAGTAGCCCATGAGCTTTTCATGCCGCAGCCTTCCGCAGCGGTTGTAACAATGACTGTGGTGATGATACGACAAACCGTACCCATGCAAGGATCGTTGTCGTCCAAGCCGCCGCCACTAATGCGGTCGAGCTCCTCTTGTGAAACTTCAACGTACTTTTGACCAGCAGGATGATTTGCCTTTAGTGCAAGTTTGATGTCTTTACGTGACATATGGATCATCTCCTCGGGATAGTTTGATTCAATAAATTATTATATTGAATACATTTTTATTATAAATTTAAAAATAAGAAACCAACACTTCACAAAATAGCATAATTAGCAAAGAGCACTGTCCTTCGCTTTTCGAAAGACAATGCTCTTTTGTACTTAAGGCAACTTCCCAGGTATTGAGTGGAGACACAAAAATTGGACTGACACAACTTTTTTAGTGTCGTGCAATTTCATGATACCATAAGAAAATGGAAAAGTCTATTTTCTTTCGTCAATCAAACAAGTCGTGGTAAATTCCAAATTCCGCTACATATACATACATAGATACTGCCTAGGGGAGGAAGACGGATGTGCGGAATTGTAGGATGGATGAATTACGAGGAAAACTTGAGCTATCAGACTAAAATCATTGATCTCATGAATAAGCAACATGCCGAACGGGGGCCAGATTCAGAGGGAACTTGGATTGGTAAGCATGTGGCATTGGGGCATCGGAGATTAAGTGTGATGGATCCAGAGAACGGGTTACAGCCTATGGTGAAGCAATTTGGTAGTCAGCAGATGGTGGTAACGTACAACGGTGAATTATACAACATGTCTGAGCTCCGGATAGAATTGGAGTCTTTGGGTTATCGTTTTACGACTCAATGCGATACAGAACTGCTTCCTGCTGCTTATCAAGAGTGGGGAGTAGATGCCGCTAAGCGAATGAATGGCATATTTGCGTTTGCGATCTGGGATGAATCGAAACAAGAACTATATATCGCGAGGGATCGGATTGGAGTTAAACCCTTATTTTACGCTCATGTGAAGGACACCTTTGTATTCGGATCTGAGATAAAGTCATTGTTGCAACATCCCGATATTCGTCCAGCTATCGATGAGCAAGGGATAGCTGAAGTGCTGATGATGGGGCCAGCTAGGACTCCTGGTGAAGGTGTGTTTCGTGATATTAAGGAGTTGAAACCGGGGCATTGGCTGAAGGTATCTAGGAGAGGTATTCAAATACATCCATATTGGCAGTTAGTGAGCAGACCACATGAAGACGACTTTGAGACAACGATCACAAAGGTAACAGATCTATTTGAGGCTTCTGTCAGAAGGCAATTAATCTCAGATGTGCCAATTGGAACGATGCTTTCAGGAGGACTGGATTCGAGTGCGATTTCCGCAGTCGCAGCAAAGGTGTTTCGCGAAGAGGGAAAAGGGCAGTTAACCACGTTTTCGATTGATTATCAGGATAATGATCAGTTCTTTCAACAAAATGAATTCCAACCTAATGCGGATTCCCCATGGGCGCAGTTGATGGCGGAATTCTTACAGTCTGATCATCATGTTGTATACCTCAATAATCAAGAACTGGTTGACCATATTCCTAGCGCACTCATCGCAAGGGATTTCCCTGGAATGGCGGATGTGGATAGTTCATTAATGCTGTTCTCTCGAGAGATTAAAAAGGATTTAACCGTTTGTCTTTCTGGAGAATGTGCTGATGAAGTATTTGGTGGCTATCCATGGTTTCATCGGGAAGAAATGGTTCAGGCAGATATCTTTCCATGGGCGCGCTTAACAAATGAGCGGATTCCTTTCATCCGAAAAGATGTTCAGGCTAAAATTCAACCATTGGAATATGTGCAAATGAGATATCAACAAACGTTAGAGGAAGTTCCACGATGTGATCAAGACTCTCCTAACGAGGAGCGGATGAAAGAGCTATTTTACATGAATCTAACACGCTGGATGCCAACCTTACTCGATCGAAAAGATCGCATGAGTATGGCTTACGGATTAGAGGTTCGAGTGCCGTTTTGTGATCACCACTTGGTTGAGTATGTGTGGAACATTCCTTGGTCGATGAAAGCGCATAATGGCAGAGAAAAAGGCTTGTTACGACATGCATTAAAAGGGATTTTGCCAGATGAAATTATCGAACGGAAAAAGAGTCCTTATCCCAAAACCCATCACCCTCTCTATCTACAAACCATGCAAAAGAAAGTAAAGGAATTGCTTCTAGATAAGAAAGCGCCTATTTGGGACTTTCTTGATCATCAAGTGGTTCAACGCTTTGTCGGTCAAGATCTGCAACAGAAGCATTTGCCTTGGTTTGGACAATTGATGAATGTTCCAGCTTTATTAGCTTACTGGCTTCAATTCAATCAGTGGCTCGTTCACTTTCAAGTTCAGTGGAGTTAACGAAGATCCTCTACTCTATTGTGAGTAGGGGATCTTCGTTATATAATGGATAGAAATTAGAAAGTGTGCTATGTGCCCGTAGCTCAGCAGGATAGAGCACTAGTTTCCTAAACTGGGTGTCGGAGGTTCGAGTCCTCTCGGGTGCGCCAATGATATCCAGGACGTTAGGGGCTACGACATTGAAAATATGGTATTGTAGCCCCTAACTGCAAACAAATTGCAAACCTTTACCTAGCTAAAGCCTTTTGAACCTATCCTTCGGACGAGACCATAAGACGTTTTCCTAATGTGTTTTGTGATTATCACAGCGCAATTACACACAAGGAGGCGTATTTTTTATGTCTAGAAAAGGCAAACGAATTATTACCAGAAGGCAAGAGCTGATCGAAATAACCTCTACTAGTTATGATATGTCATCTATAGAGAAAGCCGACAATATCAGTAAAGACAATTATTCGAGGTATAACGAAAACAAAGAAGAATTTGGACTGCTTCCTAATCACCTATACATTAATTCAGTAGTTGTATAGTTACACACGTCCTGCTTTTCCTGCTGTTTTCGAACATTGTCAACCGCGTTCATTATTTTATGAATAATAGATGTGATATATATAATTGCGATTTTTATTATGTGTATAACTTTTGCAAAAGCATTTAATCATTTAAAATATGAATAAGATATATATAAATCAAAATTATTTTCGACGTGAAAGACGTGAAAAGAAATGAATTATATCTTAACAAATTTCACATGAGAAAGAGGTTAAAAAATGAAAGAGAATGTAACGGTTAAAGAGATTGAGCAACTCGATTTTTCCAGTTTAGTTGGTGTAGTACGGGAGCCAAATATGTGCTCAGGCGGGATTGAAACCCTACGAGTTATCATTCGGGAAAGTAATATTCGTCACGATGCGAAAATTCTTGAAGTGGGCTCGAATACTGGATTTTCTAGTATTGAATTTGCAAGCACTTTGCCTCATGCACATGTTGTAGGAATTGATATGAATCCTATATCGGTTGCTTTTTCTAAAGATAAAGCCAAGAAGTTTGGTATAGACAACGTGGAGTTTATTCAAGCTAATGCGCTGAAGTTGCCATTTGAGGATGATTCCTTTGACATGGTATTTATTAGTAATGTGACATCATTTATTAATGATCGTGAAACCGCCATTACTGAATACATCCGTGTGTTAAAGCCAGGTGGAATTTTGGCAGTAGCGCCTATTTACTATCGTGAAACACCACCGGAACATATCGTGACTGCTGTTGAGGAGGCTATTCTAGCAAATGTTACGGTACGAGATAAAAGTTATTGGAAAGAGATTTTGTCAGGTTTTGAGATACAGGAGTACTTTGACCAAGATTATAAATATATTAAATCTACCGAAGAGGAAATGAGTTCTTATGTAGACATGGTTATGTCACAAGAACATTTACGTAGCTATGATGAAGATCTAGTGGTGGCTATGAAAAAGAGATTGCAGTACTTCTATGAGCTTTTTGATGAAAACCTACAGTATGCAGGATTTTCCGTGATGCTGTATCGCTATCAATCGCCAAATGATATACCGATTCTGCATAAAACCTGTTTGGTGAAGGGTTAGTCGTAGTAAAAGGGTTGGCACCTTTTAGAGTCAACTCAGACTATAGATAATCGATTACGGTTTGGAGGAAGGTTTTGAACAGGGAACAGTCTTCTCTACATCACTTTAAGGCGGAAATTATGTATCCTTCAAATCTTCTTCCAAATCTACTTTGTCTACAGTTTTGGTCCATATGGATAGTTGTAAGGGAGTGATACTTCTGATTATTTCATCAATAGCGCATATCGACGAGCATTTGCAAAATAAATTAAGAAACGATTTTCCTGAAAACCAATTTTTGTTTTTCTCTCATCCTAAAGAAATAGAAAGTGATGTAGATGCATTAGAAAGAACCGAAATCTTAATTGCATACGGAGATGGGGTTTCGCCAGAGGTACTGGATGTAATGCCCAATCTGAAATGGGTTCATGTACTTAGTTCTGGATTGAATTTGTTGCCTAAGGCGAAATTAAAAAGTAAAGAGACAATCGTGACAAATGTGAAAGGGATCCATGCGATTCCGATGTCCGAATACACAATCAGTATGATATTAAATATTGTGCGTAGAAACTATCATTTTTTCCAATTGCAACAAAAGAACGAATGGGAATCATGGGTTACGGTAGAAGAAGCCTACGGAAAAACACTTGGCATTATTGGGTTAGGTACAGTCGGTATGGATATCGCCAAAAAAGCGAAAGTGTTTGGAATGAACATTATGGGTATGTGCAACCAAAGTCAGCCAGTGTGTGAATATGTAGATGAGGTCGTTCCGAAAGAGAATATGGAATATTTATTGCGAAACTCAGATTTTGTCTTGCTAACTGTACCTCTCACATCGGACACGTTTCATCTGATTGATATCAATGAACTCAATATGATGAAAAAGTCCGCTTATATCATGAATATTAGTCGCGGTAACGTCATCAATGAAGAAGCGCTTATTCAAGTATTAAAAGAAAAAAGGATTGCTGGTGCCGTTCTTGATGTATTTTCCAGTGAGCCGCTCCCTTCAGACCATCCGATCTGGGAGTTAGATAATGTGATGGTTACGCCACATGCAGCTGGACGAACACCATTTTATATGGAGCGATCATTAGACATATTTACAACGAATCTGGAAATATATCCGAATGAAAGTAAGATGGTGAATGTCATTGATTTAGATAAAGGTTATTGAAAGGAGATGGATAAAAATGATGCGTGCACATAACTTCTCTTCGGGACCTGCGGCAATGCCAAGTGAGGTATTGATCCAAGCCCAAAATGAGTTGCTAAGTTATGATGATTCGGGCATGTCAATTATGGAAATGAGTCATCGTAGTAAATATTATGACCAGATTCATAATGAAACGATGGAATTAATTCGTCAATTACTAGGCATTCCTGCGAATTATAAAATCGGCTTACTTCAAGGTGGAGCAAGATTGCAGTTTGCCATGATACCTTTGAACTTCATGTCGAAAGGGAGACAAGCTGGTTATGTATTGACGGATACTTGGTCAGAAGAAGCTTTCAAAGAGGCCGAACATGTGGGCTCTGCCTATATTGCTGGCAAAAATGATGGGTATCGCCGAATTCCTGATAGCAATGAAATAGAGATTCAAAGAGATACGACATATATTCATTTGACATCCAACAATACGATCGTGGGTACTCAGTACCATGATTATCCGCAATTAAATGGAGTGCATCTCATAGCGGATATGACAAGTGACATTATGTCGAAAGAGATTGATGTTAACTCATTCTCCTTGATTTATGCGGGTGCACAAAAAAATCTAGGACCTTCTGGCGTAACGTTAGTCATCTTACGAGAAGATTTACTAGAAGAAGAATCGTCGCTCACAATGCCTGCGCTACGATACAGTTCTCACTTAAAAGAAAACTGCATGTTAGCAACTCCACCCACCTACAATATCTATTTAGTGAATCTATTTGCGAAATGGATTCAACAGCAAGGTGGTGTAGCAATGATCGAAAAACAAAATCAGAAAAAAGCGACGTTGCTATACGATTTTATCGATCAGAGTGGAGGATTCTACAAGGGTTATTCAGAGAGAAGTAGTCGTTCCCATATGAATATCACCTTTCATCTTCCAACCAAAGAATTGGATCAAAAATTTATTGCTCAAGCCTATCAAGAAGGATTCATAGGAGTGAATGGTCATCACCGGATCGGTGGTTGTAGAGCTTCGATCTATAATGGCGTTTCGCTACAAAGTTGCATGGAATTAGAAATGTTTATGAAACACTTCCAAGATCAGAATGGGTAGATGGTTGAGAGATAGTCGAGCAGGTCAATCGTTACTTGTGAAGGGAGTTCAACGTATTGCTTAAGCTGGTGGATGTAATTCGTAGTGGGAAAATCGAGAGTACTCATTATGGTCATATAGCTGTGGTGGATGCACAAGGAAAGTTGTTGTATTCAGCAGGTGATCCAGATAGATGGACATGTGCTAGATCTTCAATTAAACCATTTCAGGCACTGCCAATCGTGCAAACAGGGACCGCTGACAATTATGATCTCACGGACAAAGAATTAGCCTTATGTTGTGGATCACATATTGGAGAAAAACAACATATTGAAACAGTTTTTGGAATGCTAGAACGAGCTGGGATTCGAGAAACAACTCTACGATGTGGCACGAATTTACCGCCCTTGTTTATATACAGAGAGTTAATCAGAAAGGGAAAAGATATTGCACCGGTCCATCACAATTGTTCCGGTAAACATGCAGGAATGCTATTAACTGCGAAATATCTGAATGAAGAATTGGTAGATTATCATAAGCCCGATCACCCTGTTCAACAACGTATTATGCAAACATTAGCTCGGATTGGTAGACTGACACCGGAAGAAATTGAGATAGGAATCGATGGATGCGGGGTTCCTGCGTACTTCCTTTCCCTGGAACGTTGGGCCACCATTTTCGCCCGATTTGCAGATTCGAAATCATTGGATCCTATGGATCGGCTAGCTGCTGAACGTATTACGCGTGCGATGACCACTTTCCCTGAAATGGTGGCTGGATCCAATGAATTTTGTACAGAGCTTATGAAGGTTGGCGAGGGTAGATGGATAGCCAAAGGCGGTGCAGAAGCTGTCTACTGTATCGGTGATAGAGAAACTGGACTGGGAATAGCAATTAAGGTCGAAGATGGCGCTTTACGTGCGGTTCATGCAGTGGCTGTGGAAGTATTAAAGCAACTAGATTTGCTTCGTGAAGATCAATTGCAAGAGTTGATGGGCTTTTATAAGCCGACACTCAAAAATGGGCGTGAAGAAGAAGTAGGTCATATTTTACCGTCATTCCAACTCACTGCACGGAGTTGAAATACTGTCTATTAGATAGGAGTAACATATGCGTAAAGAACTAGATATGGAAATGTACACAGGACATGTGGATTGTTGGAGCCGAGCATCCTTCTCTATTCTAAATTATATGGGGCTAGAAAATCCGGGTGTATTGATGGGTGTAAATAATGGCACTTATTTATTGATGAATCCACATGAGTGTAAGTTAACACCCAGCTATATTGATCAGCCGATGATTCGATTATTCAATATGAAAGTGGATTATCAGGAGTTTAGTGAAGAAGAAGAAGTATGGAAAGAAATTGTGGATTCGATAAACAAGGACATACCAATTGCCATTTTCTGTAACACAAAAAACCTTCCATTTACTTCGTTTTTACGTGACTTTCATATGACCATTATTGCAGGCTACTCTTCGGAGCCACGAACGGTACTAATCCGAGATACATTGGGTGATTACAAGGATTACATTTCATTTGATCAATTAGTGAAGGCGATGACTTTATCTCCTGAGTTAATGATTCAGGCGAGAGCAACTCAGCCATTTAAAATAGTTACGATCATTCCAAGAGATACTGAGATGGATCTGTATCAGGAAATACTTATGGAATATTTTATCAAGAATATGATGATCATGAAAGGCGAAGTTGAGCCAGACGAAGAAAGCCGTAAACAAATTTTACAGCTAGCCAATATGCCAGTTGGCACAGAGATTTTTACAGGCTGGAGTGGAATAGAGCGGCTATCTGAGATATTCATCGATCTTCCCTTGCATATTCAAAAGAATTTTTCGGGCTATTTTTTAGAATTTGCAATCAAACGGACTTTTTTATTAGATACGATGATGCATTTTCAATCGTTATTGCCGGCTGACAAGTTGGATGAAAGTTGTAAATATATGAAACGTGTATCACAGTCTTGGAATGTGATGAGAAATATGTTGATTAAGTATCAATTCACTCAAAATTCATCTCTACTTACACAGATCCAGCAACGATTGAAGCAAGTAGTAAGTGAGGAGCAAATAGCTTTAGAAAACTATGCGATTAGGGGGATCATCTAGCAATGACTTTCTTATTCACGAAGAAAGGAATGGGCTGTACCTATCATTTATTGGATCTAGAAAATTTGTGGAACAATAATGCGATTGCTTTTATGGATCGACTTGAAGAGAGTAATGCAAGTATTGGATATTCAGGTACTAGCTTCGGAACTGCATTTCCGGCTCAAGATCTGCCTAACTCTAAAGAAGTTTTTGAAAGTCATGGTATTCCCTTTCTTTTTCCGATTAAGAAGATCAATACACCTAACAACGTGGAATGTAATGGTCAAATGATTGATTGTAGTAACCAAAAGCTAGCTAAGATTCATTTTGTTGGTTGCACTGAACAAGGGGATTTCACAGAATCCATCCAGATTCATGCATCGAATCAAGCGGTGTATTCCTCAGATCTGAGCTTCAGTGAGTGGATCTTGAGAGAACCAAAGTTTGGAGAACGTGAAGCAATCAGAACCTCAGGAATTGCTAGTCAATTTTACGGGTTTTCAGAAGGAGTACGAACCACACTTTGGTTACAGACGATATCTGTTTCGAGTGAAGAACCAATCAGCCATATCGTTCTACCTGTAAATGAGAATATGCATATTTTCTGTATTACATTGCAAACGAGGGATTTATAGTTAAGCCTGAATGAGGGGGATACAAGTGAATATTCAACAAGAAATAGTGGATATTGTAAAGAATATCACGGGATTAGAGGAGGTGTCACCCAACCAAAAATTGATTGATGGCATTGGAATCGACTCATTTAGCTACATTCAGTTAATTATTGAACTGGAAGAGAAATTTCATATGAAGTTTAATGATCAGGATCTAAATATAGAAAGATTTCCTGATATAGAGAGTTTATCAAAGTATTTTATAGATTCTCTAGAGAAAACCACGTAACAATCATGTCCGAGTAAAGTGGACAAGCATGGGTCGCATTTTTACAAAAAGTAAGATTAAATCACTTGGAGGTTTATATATGAATACACTTGCAAAACGAGTTAGTCCTACAAAATCTTGGGTTAATCCAAACGATCATTATAAAAAATCCATGGGACATCCTTGGTATCAAGCGATCGCTGTACTACAAGATGAAATCGTCCATTCTACCTTTCAATTTTTTAGAGAACAAGGTATTCGATCAGTATGCTTGCCAGCAACGACAGGATCTGTGACGAGTCCAATGGGTCTTGGGAGCGATTCTTTACCCGTGAAAATCGAATTAGAAGGTGTAGAAACATACCTCGCGGATTCCATGCAGTTCCATCTAGAATATATGCTTCGTTACTTAGACCAAGGGGTTCACTATGTGATGCCTACCTTTAGAGGCGAAGATGCTGATGCTAGACATCTATGCCAATTTTATCATAGCGAAGCTGAAGTTGTGGGCACGTTAGAGGATGTTATGAAACTAGTGAGTGAGTATATTCACAGACTTTGTGTCGATATCCTTAACAACCCTGAGTCAAAGAAATTGGTAATGGAGATCGCTGGGACTACGGAGCATATTGAAAAAGTAGTCAGTCAAAAAGGTGTATATTCTACGATTACATTAAGTGAAGCTATTCTAGAGTTAGAGAATGATCCGGAATATGTTTCGACTCATCCGGTAGGATTCAAAACGATTACCAATAAAGGTGAACAAGAATTGATTAGAAGATTTGGTGGCCTAGTGTGGTTGACACACCACGATTACTTATCGGTTCCGTTTTATCAGGCAAGAGATAAAAATGGCGTAGCTGCACTGAATGCAGATTTACTCTTTGGAATTGGTGAGGTAGTAGGTTGTGGTGAAAGACATACAACCGGTGAAGAGTTGAGGGAATCGATGGAGTACCACACAGTCGATGAAAAAGAATATGAGTGGTATACCTACATGAAAGATCATAATCCGATGAAGACTTCTGGATTTGGCATGGGGATGGAGCGCTTTATCTTGTTCCTACTGAAACATGATGATATTCGTGATATTCAAATCATCCCTCGATTCAATGGAGTAGCAATTAATCCATAACAATAAATTCTAGGAGGTCCTTATGAATCTTTCTGCCACTCAACAGATATTGGATGAAGTCTTGAAATCTCGCAATGTGACATATCAACCAGAACATCGTATCCTTCAGGACCTTAATATTGATTCCATTGAAGTCATCAGTTTGATCGTTGAGATTGAACAAAAAATCGGTTGTGAACTAGATGATGAAACGTACTTGACTGTATTGGAAGGAACCATTTGTGAGATTACGGAGGCGATTGAGCGTTTATTAGCCGCTCAATCACAAGGATGAACGATATGAAGTCTAGAAGAGATATTCTTGATCATATTATAGAAGCTCATGGGAATAGACCATTCCTAAAAACATCTCGTGAGATCATTACTTTTCCTCAATTTCGCGAGAGGATAATGGATCTGTCCCATCTCATGTGTGACCGTTCATCAAGTACGGATACTGGGCATTTGGCCGTCATTATGTGTAGACGACCCAAGAATTTTGTACTTGCTTACTTTGCCGCTATCTATGCCGGACTTGTTCCGGTTCCCATCTCAGAATTATGTAAGGAGAGGGAGATTACAGCTAGTATTCATGGGGCAGTTTACTTATTGTCCGATTGTCCGCAATCAGAAAATATACGAAACTTACGATCTGATGAGTTATCGAACGAGCTTATCTGCTATCACTTACAACCAGAAAAGCCTCTGAGCGCCGGAGTTGAAACCGCAGTATTGCTTTCTACATCTGGAAGTGTAGGCTTTCCTAAGCGAGTTATGTTGAGCTTTGACAATATTTTTGCCAATGTGGAAGGCTTACAACAGGCTTTGCAACTGTCCAGTGATGATTCTACTCTTGCGATTCTTCCATTTCACTATAGCTTTGCACATACGACACAGCTTTGGGCACAGTTTATCCTAGGAGCTCCACTAATTCTTACGGATGGTCCATTGATTCCGAAACAAGTAATGTCACTATGTACAAATCATCAGCCTGTTTCGGTTTGTGTGGTAGCACAGAGTATTAAAGTGTTATCTACTGTAACACAATGGGCTTCTAATTTTGATTTATCTTCCATACAACGTCTCATCGTTGCAGGTGGAAGAACTAGCCAGGATTTGATGGAAAGCGCGATTCAGCTATTTCCTAATGCAAAAATATTGCAAGGATATGGACTGACTGAAGCAGGACCACGAGTTTCTATGGAAATTGAGCAAGATGCTGTGAGAATCATGGACGGAATTCGCTCAAGTGGTAAACCTCTACCCAATGTAAAAGTGAAAATTGTAGATAGTGAATATAAAGAGACAGATACCTTACAAGAAGGAATGATCACTGTCTGTGGGCCTAATGTGATGAAAGGCTATTTTATGAATGATATCAGTACAAAAAAGGTTTTCCATGATGGCTGGTTACTGACTGGAGATATTGGCTTCGTGGATCCATGTGGGTACCTCTATATCCGAGGTAGATCTCGTAATATGTTGGTCCACAAGGGATTTAAGGTATTTCCAGAAGAAATCGAATCCTTTGTATTAGAAGATCCTAGAATTCAACGATGCCGAGCCTATGAGGAGAAAGGTTGCTACATTTTGGAGGTTCAAAGTACCGAAATAACTGATCCCCAAGTAATCTTGGAGCGAATGAAAAATGAACTTTCTTATTGGAAGATCCCAGATCAACTTCGCTTTACGGAGATCGAACTCACTCACAATGGAAAAACAAAAAGAAATACAAATAAAAAAGTAACATTCTTATAGAAAGGAGTGGGCTTATTGGAACTACGATTTGCATTCGAAAATAAACTGAGAAAAAATCAAATCGAATCTCTTTATTCGAAATTGATCTATAGTATTGAGGGTATTATCAACTGCCGATTTCAAGAAGAGACAGAAGAAATTGTGGTAGAGTTTGAAGATCCTTCACTTGTGGAGTCGATCCATCAAGTTGTTAACCGATTAATCGAGGAGGAGAAGAAGATGCGTACGATTAGTCCGCGTATCCTAAAGAAAACTTCTTCTCCGATCGATGTCATATCCCACGATGCGTCCATTCACTCTATTTTTTCCTCAGATGGAGCGGTTTGCAAAGATAGTGCGATTTCCTTATTTGAGGCTCTGGATCAAAAGTTTCTCAACATAGCCGTTCAGCGAGGAGCTCATCTGCGCAAGTATACTTCTATGATCGCATCTGAAGCACTCGAAAAGTGTCAGTATATCAATTCATTCCCGCAGAATGTATTTCTAGTCTCTGAGTTTCCTCATCAGTTGGAGATCTTAGAAAAAGTGAGAGAAGGTCAATCATACGATGAGCTAGCACGGGTAAAGCCTTATGTTCTAACGCCTGCGGTTTGTTTTCATTGTTATGAGGAACTAAGCGACCAAAAGTTAGATCAGCCGATTATTTTAACGTCAAAGGGAAATTGTTTCCGACATGAAGCTACCTGGCGAGTAGGTAATCATCGTCTCAATGAATTCCAAATGCGGGAGATTGTTTTTATGGGTGATAAGGAATTTGTAGAATCACTACGACAATCAATCCTAGAGGAAGTTTGGCAATTGTTTGAGTCACTCGGACTTCAAGGACGAGTCGAAACGGCAAACGATCCATTCTATTTTTCACAGGATGCATATAAGAAAAACTATCAATTAATGAGCGATATAAAATATGAATTAATCGTAGAGTTAGCGGAAAAGTCGGCTTTCTCCATTGCATCTTTTAACAATGTCAGAGATACGTTATGTCAACAGTTTCATATTACATCCCAAGATGGAGTGTCGCTCCATTCAGGCTGTGTTGCATTCGGATTGGATCGCTGGGTGTATGCGTTACTTTCCAAATTCGGAAAGGATCTGCAATCTTGGCCAGAGCCGGTTCGTGATCTTTTACAGCTGCCCGAAGGGATTTAATCACATAAGTCAGACTGTAGACAATGTCGATTTGAGAGGAGATTTGAAAGGGAAGTGCTCCTTCTTTTTGTCTCTCTTCCAGACTTTGAGGCGCCAAAAGGACACTCCCTTTTTCAAACCTTCTTCTAGATCATGATTTCTTGTTTACAAGAAGAAAGATTCTACACATGGGGGGTAACAGATGAGTTGGAACATGTATCAAGATAAAGTGTTGGATATGGTTAGATTTGCTAAGGAAAATTCGCCTTTTTATTCTGCAAAGTATGCTGCCGTTGATTTGCAACATCTTACAGAAGCCGAGTTTCATTCTCTTCCTATTATAAGAAAAAGTGATCTGTTAGGGAATGAACGACAACTTTTGGTTTCCGCCAAAGAGGATGACCTTTCAATAGAGAGAACCAGTGGAACTACGGGTGCACCACTCATTTGCTACAAGTCTAAAAAAGATGTAGTGATGAAAGGCATGGATCTCTGGAAATTGCGGAAGAAGTGGGGAGATATTGCTCCCAGTGATCGAAGAGCTGACTTTTATTTGTATTATGATGGAAAGCAGATATTTACTGATAATATCTATACGAAGGATAGTCAAATTCACTTATCGCCACTTGATATGTCGAAGGACTCATTAAATCGTTACTATGAAGCACTCATCCAATTTGATCCTGCTTGGATTTATGCTCCTGCTTCCGCAATTTATATTTTTGCAGATCATCTACTGGAACAAGGCCTAGATGCGTCTCGAATAAAATCACTTCGATACATTGAGTGTGCTGGTGAAATGTTGTTTGATTATCAACGGGAGAAGATTGAGAAAGTATTTGGCCCACTGGTTCATAGCATGTATGGAACTAAGGAGAATTGGTGTATCGCGATGTCTTGTAACAAAGGTTCTTTACATTTACAGGAAGATCGCTACTATATCGAAGTGATTAATTCTAATGAAGAAGGTACTGGAGAGTTAGTTGTCACCGATCTGCAAAATAAAACGTGGCCCTTGATCCGATATTGGATTGGAGACCTTGTATCTGTATCTGCTGCTACATGTGATTGTGGACAATCTTCTCCTGTCCTAACGTTGACTGGAGGACGGACACAAGAATATGTTCAAGTTCATGATTGGCTCTGTAGTCCTGTGCTATTTCATTATCGTACGTCAGCGATAAATCGCAAATATGGGAATTGTATTCGTTCTTTCCGTGTAACACAGCGAGCGGAGGAAGATTTTTTGATCGAACTTGTCCCAGGGACCGACTATAATGAATCGATTGCTCACCGTTTAACAACCGATTTATTGGAATGGCTACCTCAAGGAGTCCGATTGGAATTGGAATTGCATACGCATATTGATTTCAAGAACAATAAATTCACTTATTTTCAAACGTATAAAAGACAACAATTAATATCTTCTAATTGATGGAGCATATCGTATGAAAAAATTAATAGAGAATTGGCATCCGTATTTCGGATCATATGATTGTTTGTTAAATTCAATCAGTTGGTGGCTTTCTGTACAATCCATCGATGTAAGGCCACTCGTGAAATGCAATTGGAACTTGTATGTTTCGGGTGAACATGATCAATTTGGTGGAAGTATTCCGGATGATGCTCTATGTACACTGTTACCAGAGGTGTATTCTGTATCCATTCAAGAGATCACGAATTTTTCAGAGGTTCCATATGAAGAGGTAGTCATACTACCGATCGATGCCTTTCATCTACCCTATCTCAAAGAGTCTTTTCAATTGCATCACCAACTGCACTATGTGGCGGCCTACTTCTGGACAGATGGAACGGTTGAAATTTATGACCCATACTTCTTGCAATCCTACTATTTCAGGGAGGAGTCGTGTAAAGAGTATTGGCTTCGGTTTCAAAAACCGGTACTTCGCTTATATTCATTAGGGACCAATTCTGCTATATCGCCTAGTCCCTATTTATCTAGGCAACCATTTGAAAGGATCTATCAAGAAACAGAAGTCAAATTGATAGAGAAGATCCATACTGTTTTAAAAGAGCCTGATCCTCTTCAGATCAGTGTTAAGTTTCAACGATATTTTGGTTGTTTTCGTAGTATTTATATCGCTCGTAAAAAGTATTTTGAAACGTTGGAGCATAGTTCATTTGAACACATTTCATCTCTTTGGTTGAGTGTGGAGCGATCTTATATGCGTCTAATGGTTTACCGTGAACGGGGTATAGATTCAGTCATCGATTCAATCCAAAAAGTGATTGAAGCAGAACGCACATATTTACGCCAGATAGACTTGTAGGATTAGATTGGAGGCAAATTATGAAAGGCATTGTTTGGTCTCTTCGTTTTTTATCACAATATCGTTTTTTGATCTTGCTAGGAGTTTTAGCGGCATTTATTGCAGGATGTGCCTATTCAATATATCCTTGGACTTTGAAAATTTTGCTAGATGATGTGATTTCCAAGCAAAATATAGGGTTACTTTTACCAATTACGCTCGCATTGTTAGGGACCGTTATTGTTTCGTCATCCATGGAATTAGTCCAGACTTATATTTTTACGAAATCAGCTCAGGGTGCGATTAATCGTATTCGATCGAAGCTTTTCACAAGAATGTTACAGCTACCGATTTCTTTTATACGGGAAAAATCACCGGGAGAGTTACTCTCTTATTATGTCAATGATATAAACCAAATCAATGTAATCTATACTAGCTTTATTACAGGTACTGTTGCTTCCTTGACGCAAATCATTTTGCAGTTTGGTTTCCTATTTTATATGAATGTTCCATTGACGTTGTTAACCATTCTATTTATTCCACTTTACTTTTTTAATCATAAGTATTTTAAGAAAACGATTTCGAGTTCAGCGGATGATATGCAAAAAAGTAATGATAATTCAATTCAGTTACTTCAAGAGGGTTTAACGAATATTAGAGAAGTTAAAATCTATGATGCAAATCGTTCGATGAGCAATAAGTTGAAAGTAGCTTTTCAAGATGTTCTAACCAAGAGTGTCAGAAATACACTACTGACCGAATCGAACTTCCATCTCTCCAATGTCATTACATTTGGAACTCGTTATATCATCTATGGATTTGGTGCATATTTAACATTAACAGGAAGCATGACCATGGGAGAGTTGATTGCATTTGTAACTTTTCAAACTACATTGTTCAATCCAATTGCTCGCTTTTTAAATATTGTTTCCAAAGTGCATAATGCTGAAGTGATTACAGGCAGGTTGTTAACATTTTTCAAGGATACAGAAGATATGATTGAAAAATCCGGTTCGGTGAAAAGGGACCTTCAGGGACATTTTACGTTGAAAGATGTTACTTACCAATACCCTAATAAAGTAGATCCAGTTCTCCAAAAGATCTCATTGGAAATAAAGCCTGCACGCATTACCGCGATTGTCGGTCCAAGTGGCGGAGGGAAAACAACCTTATTCCATATCATCGCAGGGTATTATGGAGTGGAAAAGGGAATTGTTGAAGTTGATGGGATCGCCCTAAAAGATCTAGATCTATCGTGTTTTCGGAGTCAAGTAGGGGTTGTTTTTCAAGACATTGTTCTATTTAATACATCGGTAAAAGATAATATAAAATTGTCGAAACCAGATGCCACCGATGAGGAGGTTATATATGCAGCTAAATTAGCTTTTTCTCATGATTTTATTCAAAACTTACCGGATCAATATGAGACTCTAGTTGGTAATAATGGAGTGAAGCTATCTGGGGGACAAAGACAGAGGATTGCGCTAGCCCGAGTGTTTTTGCAGAATCCTAAAATATTAATACTCGATGAACCAACCTCAGCCCTGGATTCAGAGTCCGAAACTGAGATCCATACCGCACTTAATCATCTAATGGAAGACAGAACGACGATTATCGTTACTCATAATATGGCCATTGCTAGCAAAGCAGACCACATTATTTTCATTCATCAAGGTAAGGTGATTGAACAGGGAAGTCACCAAGAGTTAGTAAATCATGATGGTATATACGTAAAGTTATTTAATAATCAGCGGAGCGAATATGTGAGTATGTAGATTCGCAATTGCTTTTTATCAGTCATATCATTTTATTTCGTTTGAATGGGAGGTTTTCGTGATGATGGTTGTGAAACTTGTTCCACACCGGCTTGAATATGCTCAAACTATTTTTACCCTTTCGACGGATCCACCTGTTAAGGAAGCATTAGGACTAAAAACAGAGACAGTAGAGGAAACCATGTCATTTGTGAGGCATATGATCGAGGAAGAAGAGAAAGGAAATTCTATATCTAGAGTCATTTTAAATGGAGAAGATGAAGTGGTTGGAGTCACTACTTTGAAAAACATTAATTATGAGCAGAAAAGATGCCATATTGGTAGTTGGCTGGGATATTCCTATTGGGGGAAAGGGTATAACCAAGAAGCGAAGAAAGCCATATTAAAAATCGCATTTAAAGATCTAGACTTAGAGCACGTTTTTACGGGTGCAAATAAGGCTAACATTCGTTCGTGTAAAGCGCTTGAAAAATTGCCCTATCTGACATTAAATGTAGAGTCGCAGTTTCCGGAAGAGTATGAGACTGTAAAGCATGAAATCAAACAAGCTTGTGTCTTACATATGATTGATAAAAAACATTTTTTAGATTGGCTTTACGAATAGAAAATATAGTCAAATAAAGGTAATTAATTTGTACAGTGATTGCCTTTACCTATATTTTTTATATTTTTTATTCACTATAAAATGTTACATAATTATACAAATTTATATAACAAAAATGAATTTTGTGTTACTATAATATTATATATACAAATATACAATTTTATTAAAAAACAAAAAATGGTCCATACATACTATTACCCTATAGTTTGTTTTTACATAGTAAATATACATTAAAAACAATCACATAAGTAATGCTTATAGATTGGCTTGTATCAATCATTAATCTATTTTTATTATTTATAGATGAAAGAAGGTAATACAAGTATGAAAGTTTTTTTAATTGAATCTCAGACAGTTTTGCGAGAGGCTTTGACTAGAGTTTTAAAATTGGAGTCAAATATTACAGTGGTGGGTTCATGCGAAGGTGGAAAAAGTGTTCTGAGTCAAATTGAACGCTTGCAACCTGATATTGTAGTATTAGATATCGACCTCCCTATATCTCCAGGCCTTGAATTAGCGAAGGATATTATAGATCGACAATTAGGGTGCAAGATTGTATTCTTAACTTCAGTAAATTCAGGTGGGGTATATCTAAGAGAAGCTATGAAATTAGGCGTACATGGATATTTATTAAAGGATATCTCCATTGGAAAATTAGTAGGCAGTTTATATGATATCCAAGCGGGTTCATTGATTTTTAGCTCTAGCTTAGAAATGGATCAATCCGTAGCTGACCCTTTAAGGAAAAGAGAAAAGGATGTTCTGTTGCTATTGATGGATGGTTTGGAGACAAAAGAGATTGCCGAACAACTCTTTCTATCAGAGTGGACAGTACGTAACTATATTTATATGATCATGAGAAAGTTAAATGTAAAGACAAGGGTTGAGGCGGTTAATGTAGCCCGGAAAATGGGAGTGTTTTTTGGATCTATGTCAAGTTAGTGGGCAGAAAATAATAAACAATCAACCAGCTATATGTGAATGGAGGATGTATTGGTCTACTTGGCATAAATCAAAGGAGGGAAATTCGTTGATTCCAACAAAATTACAGCCAGGTGATGAAATTCGCATAATCGCTCCATCTAGAAGCCTCTCCATGATTTCTGAACGCGATATTGCTCACGCACAAAAAGTACTATCTTCTCTTCGATTCCATATTACATTTGGTAAACATGTACGGGAAATGGACATGGCTTATTCCTCGTCTATTGAGTCACGTATAGCAGATCTGCATCAGGCCTTTGCAGACAAATCAGTCAAAGCAATACTCACTGTCATTGGTGGATTTAACGTCAACCAACTGCTTCCCTATCTTGACTATGACCTCATTAAACAAAATCCGAAGATTCTCTGTGGATACTCTGACATCACCGCTTTATGTAATGCCATCTACGCCAAAACAGGACTAGTAACCTATTCTGGACCTCATTTTTCCTCATTTGGTATGGTAAAAGGGATGGAATATACCTTGGAATATTTCCAGAAGTGCTTCTCTCAAACAGAGCCACTGTCCCTATCTACAACATCAAAAACTTGGAGTGATGATCAGTGGTACATTGACCAAAAAAACCGCACTTTTATCCCTCACGAGGGCGTACATGTAATCCAAGAAGGAGAAGCAGAGGGAACGATTATTGGTGGGAACCTCTGCACGCTTAACTTATTACAAGGAACTGAATACATGCCCTCATTAAAAGGTTGTATCTTATTCTTGGAAGATGATAGCTTAGTAGACGCTCCGACTTTTGACCGTGATCTCGAATCTTTACTACAATTACCAGGTAGTTCTGAGATCAAAGGTCTATTGATCGGACGATTTCAACAAAAATCCCAAATGACAAGGGAAAAGCTAGAGTTTATCATTCAAAATAAAAAGCAACTTCGAGGTCTCCCTGTTATGGCTGACTTGAACTTTGGCCATACAACACCGATTTTCACATTTCCAATCGGTGGTACAGCTACTATCTCAGTTAAAAACCAAGCTTCATTAGTAGAAATTCAAAGCTATTAATCAATAAATAGAACTAGCTAATCGTATGAAATGGATTAGTTTATCCCGTTGTTTTACGTTAATCTCTATAGTTTTAAATTTTTCCTTTGAAAACGTTTGCATTTCCATGTAAGATGTTCTTAACATCGAACGGATACAGGAGTGTGCTTACTATGCGCCATCAAAAGGTGGATGTTATACTTCAAGCGGCTGTAGAGGTATTTTCTGATCAAGGCTTTGACCAAGCGAAGATGGATGATATTGCACAGGCAGCAGGTGTAGCAAAGGGAACAATTTATTATCATTTTAAGAGCAAAGAGGATTTGTTTACTGGATTAATGGACGAGGGTATGGAGAAATTGATTGGTTGTGCGAAACGCCATATCGATAGTGAGGATTCCCCAGTTGATCAGATGCACGGATTGATCCGAGCTCACAGTCAATTTTTTATGGAAAATGGAAAGTTGGCGAAGCTACTTCTGAATGAAGCGTTTGGAACAAAGGAGCGACAACAGAAGTTTCGTGCGAGCATTCGTGAATATATTCTGCTAATTGAGTCGCTGATTGAAGGAGGGATTGCTACTGGCGATTTCCAATTTGATTATCCGTCAGAGATGGCAGTTGCAATCTTTGGAGCAGGGAGTGTATTGGTTTTGCATAAACTATATACTCTTGAGGATAGTGCATGGACTTCTGAACAGTCAGAAGAAGTTACTCAGATGACTATTCAAAGTTTGAGTCAACTCGTTTTTCGTAGTTTGTTAATAAAATAGACTCTATTCGGAGGCACAAAGTACTTTCTTTGTGCATATTTTTATATTATAATATTAATTGACTGACCAGTCAGTTTTAAACATAAACGACCCTATTTTATATATGAAAATAAAGTGTTTCCGACCTTGAAGGGAATGTGTGTTATGACCAAGCGAAAAAAAGCGAAGACTCTTCTTCTTGAGTACTCAGACTTTGCGAAGATCTGGCAAATTAAATCCATGCGGTTAGCAATGATAGGTGTATTGGCATTGCCTCTTGTGTATAGCTTTATCTACTTGTGGGCCTTTTTTGATCCATATGAAAATGTGAAGTATTTACCTGTAGCTGTGGTAAATGAAGATATAGGTGCACATAAGTCTGATCGCACTATAGAAGCAGGAAAAAAGATAGTAGATAAGCTGAAAGATAATTCGAAAGTGAAATGGGAGTTTGTGAATCGCGAGCAGATGGAAGAAGGTTTTAAAGACGGGTCATTTGCTCTTGCACTCATTATCCCAAAGGAGTTTAGTGAGAAAGCATTAACAGTTGATAGCCCTGAGCCACTTCAAAGCATAATTGAATATCGTTCCGATCCGAGTCGAAACTATTTAACGAGCCGATTAGGGAATAGTGTAGTTCAGACATTAAAAACAGATATAGGAAATCAGCTGACGAAAGAGTTTCTAACAGAAATGTTTGCTGAGCTTCATAAAAGCACAGACAAACTTCAAGAAGCGGCTGACGGAGCGCAAACGTTAACGGAAAAGATAAAAGAAGCGAGAGATGGCACCGATACGATTATTGCTAAGACAGAGCAAATTAAAGATGGTGCCCAGAAGGTTGCAGCAGGAAATGAGAAGCTTGTCTCGACACTTCAACAGACAGTTAAAGAGGTGGAAGAGGGATTAAAAAAACTCAATATTACTGAGGACAACATTAAAAAGATACAGAGTAAAGTACATGAATATAATGATCTTATTCAAAAAAAGGAAGATAAGATTGATAGTAGAGAAAGGGTAGATCTAGTTCCTATTATTAAGGGCTTGAAAGAAGAATTCAAACTACAGGGGAAAGCGAGTCAAGATCTAGATGAGTTGATAAAAAAACATCCTGATCTAGCCAAAGAGCCAAGTGTAAAAGGTCTCCAAGACACTCTTCATTTACTCCAAGAAAGGAATACAGATAGTCAAAGTGAAGCGAGTAAGCTAGATAAGCAATTAAAAGAGTTGTCCTCCCCCTCTTCTTATAAAGACTTTGCAAAGGCATTTCAGACGTTGACAACTAGCTTTGATACCGAGATTGCGAAGCTGGAAGAGAAGAAAAATAAGATCCCGGAAGGATTGAAGAAAGCACAAGAATTAGCAGATGGTAGTGCCAAGTTAGCAGATGGAGTTACCAAGCAGAAAGCCGGCTTGGAGAAACTATCCAATGGCTTAGGCCAAATCATTAATGAAGGCTCAGACAAACTTGCTTCCGAGTTACAAAAAGGTGTGGATAAGGCAAAGGAATCATTGGTTGCTGATACGGAGAAGGAATCTGTTATGTCCGATCCGGTAGATGTAAAGGAAAACGAGCTTCATAAAGTAACGAACTATGCAACTGGATTTGCTCCGTACTTCCTTTCTCTTTCATTATGGGTAGGAGCGATGATTCTCTTTACTATCTTTGACATTTTCCAATTCTCATCCAAGATCTCGTATCGTCCTGTACGACTAGGGATGGTAAGTATCGTCGGGATGATCCAAGCGGTTATTACTTCACTAGCCCTCACGCAAGGATTGGGAATTAAAGTAGAACTTCCTATCTGGTTGTATGTCTTTACAATGTTAATGGGAGTTACGTTTATTGCCATTAACCAAATGCTGGTGACGTACCTAGGAAACGTTGGGCGTTTTATGGCGATTGTGATTTTGATGTTCCAATTGGCATCGAGTGGAGGAACGTATCCGATTGAGTTAACCCCGGAATTCTTCCAAATGATTCACCCATTCTTACCGATGACTTATACGGTACACGGGTTACGAGCTATCTTATCGAGCGGTAACGAGGCAGTTGTATATCACGATGCATTGATTGTACTAGGGTACTTCGTTGGAGCTGTTATCCTGACACAAGTAGGTGGAAGATACCTAGGGAAGAAAAAAGCAGCGAAACAAGAATCGTCTATGCATTCACTAGCTAGTTAAGCCTATATAGTAAATTGTATACTTTGTTTGACTTGAAGCCTGCATATAGCGGGCTTTTTCTTTTCATTTTTGTTAGGTACCTTCAATTAAGGAAATAATAGATAAGTACAAATGCAATAAAGAACATTTAAAACGTAATATTTACGATTTACAATCTTTCATTCTATCCTATATAATGATGTTACTTTATATGACGCACATTTTTGGAGGGGAAATTGGTATGAGAAAACAGTATCTTTACGGAATAATCGCTTCTTGTGTTTTTTTAACTTCTGTATTAGGTTGTTCGTCAAAAGAATCGAAAGATAGTGTGAATCAGAATGGTTCAGTATCGATTGTGACGACATTATATCCATTAGAAGACTTTGCTAAAAAAATTGGTGGGAGTCATGTTCAAGTGACCAATATCATTCCAGCGGGAACAGAATCCCATGATTTTGAGCCATCTGCCAAAGATTTAGCGAAGTTAAGTAAAGCCAATATCTTTGTATATCATGGATCGGGATTTGAGTCATGGACGGAGAAGGCAGCATCTAATCTAGATAAGAATAAGACGAAAATCGTGAATGCATCAGATGGCCTGGCATCGGGAGAGGTGTCAAAAGGGAGCGAAACCAAAGGAGAACATGACCACGGTCACGATCATGAAGGGATGGATCCGCATGTGTGGCTAGATCCTACTCTGGCTAAGAAAGAAGCTCGTAAAATTTATGATGCGATTGTATCAGCTGACCCAACTCATAAAGAGGAATACACGAAAAATTTCGCTGAGCTTGAGAAACAATTTGATCAGTTGGACGGGGAGTTTCAAACGATGGCAAAGCAAGCAACAAAGAAGGAATTTGTTACTTCGCATGCCGCATTTAGCTATTTAGCTCATCGATATGGTTTGGAGCAGATTTCGATATCTGGGCTTTCCCCTGAGGATGAACCAAACCCGAAAGAGCTAAAAGAGATTATCGATGAAGTGAAGGAACATCAGGTGAAGTATATTTTCTTTGAAACATTGGTTAGTGGGAAGATGGCGGATGTAGTGAAGAATGAAGTGAAAGCAGAAGCGCTTATCTTAAATCCGCTTGAGGGATTAACAGCTGAAGAGATTAAGAGCAAGCAAGATTATTTTAGTGTGATGCGAAAGAATAAAGAAAATCTAGCGAAAGCATTAGGTGCGATGTAACATGAGTACTCCTATACTAAAGGTGAGCCATCTCCATTTTTCCTATGGGAACCAAAAAGTGCTTGATGATGTCTCCCTATCTCTTGAACAAGGGGAATTTCTAGGGATTGTGGGACCGAATGGCTCTGGGAAGTCCACTTTGATGAAAATGATACTTGGACTGATGCCATCACAGCACGGGGAAATCGATCTCTTTGGGTCTTCGATTGCTCATTTTAAGGAACGTTCAAGAATCGGTTATGTCTCACAAAAGGCAAATAGCTTTAATCTAGGGTTTCCAGCTACAGTTCGAGAGGTTGTAGCGTCTGGACTGGCTGGAAAGCTTGGGCTATTTCGAAGATATAAAAAATCAGATTGGCAACGTGTGGATGAAGTGATTGAGCAAGTGGAGCTATCTCATTTTGCTAATCGCAATATAGGCAAGCTATCAGGTGGACAGCAACAAAGGGCTTTTATTGCGAGGGCTTTAGTGGGGAGTCCCGATCTTTTGATATTAGATGAGCCTACGGTTGGAGTGGATGCGAAGTCAACCACGCAATTTTATGAATTAGTGCGGTTTCTTCATCAAAATCAAGGGTTGTCCGTCATCATGGTAACGCATGATATTGGTGTTATTTCTTCCTATGTGGATCGAGTGGCTTGTCTGAATAAGAGACTCTTTTTCCATGGAGAAGCGGCTGAGTTTCAGCGACGGCAAAAAGAAATTCTTTCAGCGGCGTATGATTATGATATTCAGCTAGTAGAGCATCATCATCACTAGAGTGGGAAGGAGGGAAGCGGTTTGATTCAGGATTTTTTGCAAAATGACTATTTGCAACATGCACTTTACGCAGGGCTTCTGATTGGTTTAATCTCTCCGCTGATTGGAGTGTATTTGGTTGTGCGAAGGCTCTCACTAATTGCAGATGCGTTATCTCACGTTACATTAGCAGGAGTTGCTGCAGGTTTATTTATTCAGAAGAAGTTAAATCTATTTACGGAGATCAATCCAATTTACATGGGGATGGGTTTTTCTGTGATGGGTTCTCTATTCGTAGATCGATTGAGGCGGATGTATCAATCCTACTCCGAGATTGCGATCCCCATTATTATGTCCGGAGGTGTTGGATTAGGAGTTGTGCTGATTAGCGCATCTGGTGGGTTTAATGTAAATATCTCAGGATATTTATTTGGGAGTATCTTGGCGGTTCGAACAGAAGATTTGGAGACGACGTTAATCGTAACATCAATCACACTATTAGTACTTATTTTATTCCGGAAGGAATTATTTGCTTTGTCATTTGATGAAGAAAATGCTGTTTTAACAGGTGTAAATCGCTCGATCGTCCATTTCTTTTTCATTTTGGTGGTTGCGCTTGTGATTGCTTCTTCCATTCAAGTAGTTGGGATTTTATTAGTATCTTCATTAATTACGATACCTGTAGCGACTGCCTTACAACATACGAATAGCTTTCGACAAACATTAATTGCTTCCATTTTATATGGTGAATTATCTGTTATTTTAGGACTAGCAGCTGCCTATCACTTTGAGCTAGCTTCGGGTGGAGCTATTGTGTTAGTTTCTATCATGATTTTGTTATGTGTGTTTTTAATCAAAAAGGTTGTTTATCTGACCGCACGACTACAAAAAAATAGGCAACGTATCAATTCGTGATAGGGGCGGTTGTAGATGGATTTACAAGGGGCACTCGATCTACTGAAGAGAAACGGTTATAAATATACGGGTAAGCGTAAAAGGTTAGTTGAAGTTTTTTACCGCGAGAGTCGTTATCTTAGTGCGAAAGAGGTTTTGGATTATATGCAGGAAGATTATCCAGGCCTCAGCTTTGATACGATTTATCGCAACCTAGCTTTATTTGAAGATATCGGCATAGTGGAAACAACTGAGTGGCAAGGGGAAAGGCGTTACCGCTTTTGTTGCGGAGGGGATGAGCATCACCATCATCTCATATGTACGTTTTGTGGGAAGACGCGGACGATCCATGTTTGTCCGATGAATGCTATTTTAGGAAAGCCTGAAGACTTTGATATAACAGGGCATAAATTTGAAATCTATGGAACGTGCTCATCGTGTAAAACAGATGTAGCCGTATCTGAAATGTAAGAAAAAGACTTAGGAATGATTCTAGGTCTTTTTTTATTTTTAAAGGAAAATGCGATTAAGAAATGAATTATTTAAATAAGATTTGAATCCTTGTTCAGGAGGAACCTATGGAGCACATAGCTAAATTCGCAATTCAAGAGGCAGAGAAGCTAGGAGTCGAATATATGGATGTTCGTGTTTCCCAATTCATCAAAGAGGAAATCGAAATCCATAATGGAGAATTAGAGAAGCTTCTTTATCATGAGGATCAAGGGATTGGGATTCGGGTTTTGGTAGAGGGAGGATGGGGATTTGTTAGTACCCCGAAACATTGTGAGCAAGAGGTTCAAAAATGTATCGTTCAGGCAATCGAGCTAGCGAAAGCAAGTGGAGCCGTTCGCCAAGAAAAGTTGGTATTAAGTCCCGTTGAAAAAGCAGTTGCAGAATATCGTACATCCTTAAAAAGGGATCCATTTGACGTTCCCTTAGCAGAGAAGATGGAGTTGTTAGAGCAGGCTAATGCGGCCTTACGGATACAGCCGGAGGTGACGGTTGCCAAATCGATGATGTATATGCATCGGGAAGAAAAGCTCTTTTTAAATAGTGTGGGCTCTCATATTTATCAGGAGACAACGGTTGTGGGTGCAGGAATCCAAGCGATTGCTTCGGATGGGAAAGATGTACAGGTCCGATCTTATCCAAATACGTTTCAAGGTAACTTTCAACAAGCGGGCTATGAATATATAGAGGGTTTGGGATTAGTAGAAGAGGCAGAGCGGGTGGCGCAGGAGGCGGCCCAACTATTACAAGCGGATGATTGTCCGGAGGGTGTGCAAACTCTAATCCTGCATGGCTCCCAGCTTGCGCTTCAGATTCATGAATCTTGTGGACATGCTGTCGAATTGGATCGTGCTCTAGGTGAGGAATCCGGCTTTGTAGGAGAGAGTTTTCTCACATCTGATTGCTTAGGCAACTTTCAGTATGGTTCGGAAATAGTTCATTTAACAGCAGATGCCACTACGGAAGGTGGAGTGGGCACCTATTTATATGATGATGAGGGAATCTCAGCACAACGGACTCCTCTTGTGGCGGATGGGGAGTTTGTTGGTTATCTAAGTGGCAGGGATACGGCTCCTCGCATTCAGAAAGAAAGTTCAGGGGCGATGAGAGCAGTTGGATGGCAGAACGTGCCAATCGTACGAATGACCAATGTTCATTTAGAGCCTGGTGATTTTACGGTCGAGGAGATCATTTCCACCACAGAGTCTGGGATTTACATGGAAGGGATAAAAAGCTGGAGTATCGATGATATTCGATATAATTTCCAATTCGGTTGTGAAATTGCTTGGGAGATTAAAGATGGAAAACGGATACGAATGCTAAAGAATCCTTTCTACACTTCGAATAGCCCTGAATTTTGGTCTCATTGTGATGCGATCGCCCATGATGATTGGCAACTATGGGGCGTTCCAAACTGTGGAAAAGGCGAGCCTTATCAAACCATTTTTGTGAGTCACGGTGCATCGACTGCTAGATTTCGTCAGGTACAGATTGGAGTGAGCTAAAGATGAAAATTCAGGAGCATACGATTGCGAAAGCTTTTTTACAAGCTTGCGACTTTGTGATTAATACAGGGCAAGGGTTAGCAGATCACATTGCCTGTTTTTTATTGGGAGACCAACATACCTTAACCCGATACGCCAACAATCAAATCATCCAAAATGTGCGCAAGCAAGATCATACGATGATTGTAAAGGTGATCTTATCTGGACGGATCGGGATGGCATCTTGTAATCAATTAGATGAGCAAACTTTGTATCGCACCGTAAAACAAGCAGTAGAGTTGGCTAAGTTTGCACCGATTCACCCTGCAGTGGCTGGATTTCCTGAGCAGGAAATCATCCCTCAAGTGAATGGTTGTGATGAAGCAACGGAGCAAGTAACAGCAACTGAAATGGCTCGTATGGTGGAAGTAATCATATCAAAATCAGCGTCTAATCATCTGCGAGCTGCGGGAGCCGTGCAGGTTCAAGTGATGGATCAAGCGGTGGCCAATAGTTCGGGAGTAAGAGTGTACGGAAGACGGACGAAGGCTGAGGTTCATGCGGTTGTGCTAGGGAAAACCGGATCTGGATATGCATCGGATACGAAAAGGTCCTTTTATGATCTACAAGCAGAAGAAGTGGCACGAGTAGCGATTGAGAAGTGCCAATTAAGCGAAGGTGCAATCGAGTTACCTGCTGGTGACTACCCTGTTATATTGGAGCAGAAGGCAACGGCAGAGTTACTATCCTATTTAGGTGTGCTTGCTTTCAACCCTGTTACATATCACCAAGGGAATGGCTTCCTATCAAATCGAATGGGCTACCGTGTATTAAGTGAACAACTCTCCATTAGTGAGGATCCATTGGGAAAAGAAGGATTACCTGATGGTTTTGATTGGGATGGGCTACCAAAGCAAAAGGTTTCGTTGATTCAAGATGGGGTCGCAACAGGCATGGTTTACGATGATGCGACTGGCAAGAAGTACGGGTGTAAATCAACAGGAAATGCGAGGTATCCTTTGAGTCCATCCTATGTGGAGATCTGTCCTTCTCATCTTCACATGGAAGCAGGGAAAACGTCTCGTGCTGATATGATTGCGCAAATGGATAGAGGAATCCTCATTACCCGTTTTCACTATGTGGGTGTCCTTCACTCAAAGGAGATCTTACTTACAGGTATGACACGCGGTGGGACTTTTTACATTGAAAATGGTAAAATTGTGTCACCCGTTAAGAACCTGCGTTTTACAGAGAAGATTTCAAGTGCTTTTAATCAGGTGATAGCTGTGGGAGATGAATCGAAGTTGCATAGTTGGCCGGGCTCGATGAGTACGGTGAAAGCGCCTGATTTGATGTTGTCGACGTTTCATTTTAATGGTGCGGCGAGTCATTAAAAGTAGGGGTGTGGGGGAGTCTGATTCCCCCATTAGCATGTTGTATGACATCGAGAGGAAAATGATATGGAAGAGTTTTATATGAAGATGGCGATTGAAGAGGCAAGGAAGGCAGAGAAGATTGACGAAGTTCCTATCGGGGCGGTTGTGGTGTTTCAAGGAAAAGTTGTCGGGCGTGGTTATAATCTACGAGAAAAGGATCAAGACCCTACTGCTCATGCGGAGATGATCGCAATTCAAGAGGCAGCGAAGCGACTCGGTAGCTGGCGTTTGATTGATTGTGACCTATACGTTACGTTAGAGCCTTGTCCGATGTGTGCGGGGGCCATCATACAATCGAGAGTGAGGAGGGTCGTTTTTGGAACCCTCGATCCGAAAGCAGGTTGTGCGGGATCGCTGATGAATCTACTTCAGGATGCGCGCTTTAATCATCAGACGGAGATTCTATCAGGCGTGCTACAACAAGAATGTAGTGATCTACTCACTCAATTTTTTCGGGGGATTCGTGAAAAGAGAAAAGAAGCCAAGAAAAAACGAGTGCTAGATCAATCCAAGGCTTGACAAGGAAAATAGATACACATAGAATTATAAGTTGTAAAGATTTTTACTTTGGAGAGGTGTCCGAGAGGCCGAAGGAGGCAGACTCGAAATCTGTTGTACGTCTTCCGGCGTACCGTGGGTTCAAATCCCACCCTCTCTGCCATATCAAGGGTTTCGGAAGTTCTAGCACTTTACCTAAGATGATAGAGATAGGGGATTGCAAACGAATTGCAAACCTTTAGTTAGATAAAGTGCATAGTTGAACTAGTTCCCGAATAGGAAGTCGTCCAATTTTTTGGCGGCTTCTTTTTGCATGTTAGGAGTTACATGGGAGTAGGTATCCATAGTGATAGAGATGGTCGAATGCCCTAATCGCTCTGAAACGATCTTCGGATGCTCTCCTTGGTGTAACAATAACGTTGCATGTGAGTGGCGTAGGTCGTGAAATCGGACATGTGGAATATCTAACTTTTTAACTAATCTACCGAACTCTCTGGATACATAATCAATGTTAACAGGACTTCCATCTTTGTTAGCCATAACGAGATCATGATTTTGATAATAAACGCCTAACTCTTGTTTATGTTGAGCTTGTTTTTCCAGTTGAACCTTCAGCATTTCTATTACAGCATTGGAGACTGCAATGGATCGACGACTCCCATGTGTTTTTGTGGCTTTCCTAATGACAAGCCCTTTTCCCTTTAAACGCTGAATGGTTTGCCTTATAGCAAAGGTTTGATTAGAAAAGTCAACATCGCACCATCTTAAAGCAAATATTTCTCCTCTTCGCATCCCCGTGGTTATAGCTAGGAAAACGGATTCATAGAAATATTTCCCCTTGGCTCCTTCAAGGAGTGTATATATATCCTCCTTTGTTAACACATTAAACTCTTTCTTCTCTGATCGTGGGGGAGTAGCTGATTTCGCTGGATTGACCTTGAGTACTTGTAGTTTAACTGCAAACTCAAGGGCTTGATGTATTAAGCGATGGTGAGCTAGTACAGATCGTGCTGAAAGTCCCCCTGTCCCGTCTTTACGTCCTTTTGTCAGTTTTTTAAAGTAATAGTTTTGAAAATGCATGGGCTTCAAGTTATCCATAGTAATGTTACCAAGTTCAGGACTCACATGCTCCATAGCAATAAATTGGTATTCTTCAAATGTTCTCGGTGCACAGTTTGTTTGAGCATAATTTGTTAGCCAAGTAGAAAGAAATTCTTTGAAAGAAATTTTAGATGGCTCAACATATAGTCCTTGATTGAACTCATGAATTTTTGCAATCATTGCTACTTCTGCTTCTTTTTCTCCTTCGTATCCAGAAAACCATTTTTGCTGACGTTTTCCAGTTTCGGGATCTCGACCAATATCAATTACAAAACAATACTTGTTTCCGCGTCTGCGTACATGACCCCTCATTGATAATTTCCTCCTTATATGGCTGTTTGATCTTTCAATGGGGGATACTTCGAACGAATCTTACCCGTTGTCTCATCTTTCTCAATCCCCATCAGCTTCCATGCAATCTTCCTTCTGCACTGACCCTCGCACTTTATATCCTCCCGACCATTATTCGACTTTCTGCCATTTCGTATAGCCTTTCTTTGGTTCGATGTGGATCCATTCTCAAAGCAAGTTTAACGGCTGAATCAACATCATCTGAAGTAAAACCGATTATGTCTCTGATCTCTTCGTTTGTTTCATATTCATAGATCATGTCAATAGCATGATGATATAGGGCGGTTTGGATAATGAGAAGCTCTTTCCTTGATACGTCTTTGATTTCATGAGCCGCCTTGCAATCTGAACAGATATAGCCCCTCATCTCATCGGTTTTCCATCTACCTAATCCATGTTCACAATGAATACAGCCTTGGAACAAACCCGTGTCATATTCTTTCATCATTAGTTGTTTCCTCCTTATATGGCTGTTTGGTCTTTCAATGGTGGATACTTCGAACGCATCTCACCCGTTGTCTCGTCTTTCTCAATCCCCATCAGCTTCCATGCAATCTTCCTTCTTTGCTTCCACAGCTCATCATCCCGTTCTTGCTTCACCTCCTTATACTGGTCAATCATCATGAAATCTTTCTCTGTTAGGCGTGAAACGGCTTTCTTCACAAAATCTAGTAAGAACTCTTCGGATTCTGCTTCCACAATGGTTGCTAAGGTAGGGGCTACCTGACGATCCAACCATTCAAGTCTCGTTTCAACTGTTCGTTCCTTCGGAAGCTCGGTCAGCTTGATCTTTTCCGCATCCCCAATGAACTGCTCCCACTTCTTCCAAGTCTTCCAGCGGCTTTTATTGCTGTCAGTTCCCTGAACCGTGAAACGTACATAGTGATTCAAGACTCCCGTTGCCACTTCTCCTACCTTCATTCCATTGACTAGCAACCAAGCCACCTTGGTAGCCCGTTCATCCTTCAATTCGAGTTCGGTACGATTCCAAAACTCAATGCCCTCTAGTTCTGACTCTTTGTCATTTCCAAGTGCTTCCTTGAGCTTGTCATAGAACCTGACCTTGAGAAGGGAAGAGGTAGAGCCTATATACAGCGTTTGACCGCGTCTATAGCCATCCTTGAGCCGGATCTTTTCATAGTTGGTGGCTTCCTTGAATTTAGATTGAACCTCTCCCTTCTTGATCTTCTTTTCAATCTCAGGAATGAGAAAGTACCCTCTGAAGTCATCAATGGCAAGATCGATTCTTGTGATGTTCGAATTCAAATCAAGCACCATTGCGAAAAGCTGAACCCAGCTTCTTTTTCCATGTCCCTCATACTCACGGCAACCTTGACCACCCATTTCTAAACAAATCCCCATGTTTTCGTTTCCTTCGTAATAGACTGCGATATTTCCGAGTCTTAGTGACTTGCGATAGCCATACATTCCAGAATCCATTTTAAAAAAGTCATCCATTTTCAAGTCCAAAATGCCTACAACTAAATCTTCCAAACCGATATTTTGAAAACTGGCACGAAACCAGTCTATAAGCGCTCTTAAGCCCTGTTCCGATGTATTTTGTGCCCCCGTGTTACAGGACGGGGGCGAAATGCTTTTTGTTAGCATTTTGCTTCCTCCTTTATCGCTTTTAAAATCGGATAAATCTGTTGCGGAACAACTGCATTCCCTAACGAAATTAATCTACTTTTGTCCAATCTTGAGAAAAGCCCATCATCCATTCCACGAATTGGGGGTTTATTTTCTTGCCAATATCTTCGGGATACCTTTCCCCCAGACTTCCCGGTAGTGTTTTCCCATGACTTCCTTTCGCTTCTGATGGGATTAAAGGCCGGATTGGTTTGTGATTTTGACTGGCTGTTGGAGTGGCCAACAATAAAGATCCTTTTTCTTTCATGTGGTGCGCCGAATATAGCAGCTGGTAATAGGAACGTCCAAGCGGTGTAACCTTCACTTTCCAAGTCGCTGATAACGGCATCAAGTCCGTTTGTAATATGTCCTGACACATTTTCACCAAGTACCCATCTGGGTTGGATTTCTCTAATGACTCTAAACATCTCTGGCCATAGGTGACGTGAATCGTTTTCTCCTTCTCGTTTTCCTGCCAAAGAGAAGGGCTGACAAGGGAACCCTCCTGCCACAAGGTCAATTGTTCTGTAATCATCAATTACACCATCCATTTCGAGTTGTTCTTTTGTAATGGTTCGAACATCATCATAAATCGGGATATCTGGAAAGTTCTTTGCAAGTACTTTTTGACAGAATGGTTCGATCTCACAAAAAGCAGCTGTTTCCATCTCTGCCCAATGAGCTGCTAAAGCGATTCCACCAATACCACTAAAAAGGTCTAATACTCTCATCATGGATTCTCCTTGTAATCAGAATGTGATAGACCACGTCGATCCTGTCCGTCCGAAAACTCCATTGGTCTACTAGTTCCTTCACGTTTTTGGCTTGGCAATGGGAGGTGGGATGCGGTTATGAATGCTTTGACCAGTCTACATGCTAGTTGGTAGCTGCATGCAGATCCCATATGGGCTTGGCATGTCGGGAAAAGCACCCGACATCTAAGAACTCCCGTTGCTGTCGCTCTTCAATCGTTTTCTATCTGAATCTGAAGAGAAACCTACCTAACCAACACCCACCTACTATGAGGATTAGAAAAGACAGCCATCCTACTGTGTAAAGTGCTATGCAAGAGAGGAAGGCGATCCATAATGACTTCCACGCTTTTTTGGATATGGTGAAATCTACTGTATAGATGTTAAGTGCCTTTTGAATCATCTGGACTACCGTTACCCATAGAAGGACTAGGCAGAGGGTAAAAACGATGATAACGAGGTGAACGGATATTTTGGTACAAGTTTCTGCAAACCATCTAAGGTGGTCGCCTAGATCAAGGATATGAGTGTCACTCGTCCATTCCCATTTGTACTGGTATTCAGCATTTGTGGATTCTGGATAGAGATTCGTGATGAATGCCTTTGGTACTTCAATCAAGATTAGTAGGGGAAGTATGGACGCTAAGACCGTTAATCCTAGCGTCTTCGGGTTGTTCCTTACTTTCAGCCATGTATAAAACATGTGTAGGGTTAAGATGAGGTAGATTGCCCAACTAGCAAATGAGAGAGCTATATAAAGGAAGGGAGTCATGATATAAACACGCCTTTGAGGGACTTAATTGCATATCGGATGGTGTCCCCTAACAAGTCAGCTACGCTTGGGCTGACCTTCTTCCCCACGCTAATCCAGTCGTATATTCCTGCGATAATCACCACACAGAGGAGGAATTTACCCCATAGAATCAACGTTTCCTTAAATGATCGTTTTCCAAAGTCTTTCACGATTTGATAGGCAAGGAGAACTCCCAAGAATAGAGCGACTATGATAAATGCATTGGAGAAAAACGTTTGAATGGCTGCCATGTGGTTACCCTCCTCTGATTCGGTTAATGATTTGTTCTGCGATCGCTTTTATTACTAGGGATGATAGACCAACGACAGCTCCAATACCTAAACACTTCAACGTTAGTATTACTGATTCAAGCGGATGCATCTTCTATTTCTACCACCTCTCTGGGCTTCCCATATACGTCAATGGTCATGGTTCTTTTATTGGTGCTCTGTGTCCATTCGCCCGCTTCCTCTTTAAACTTCTCCCAGTTCACTACACCTTTTTGGCTATGGATGAATAGTTTCAGTTTGATCTCCCGTTCAAAGTTGTTAATGATGACTTGTGCATGATCGAGAGGGATGGTAGAACAAAGGTCTTCGTCTTGTGACTCGTATTCAAACGTTTTATGTCCGATCTGTTCCTCATTGTAGGAGACGAGGATGGTTCTTAGGTGCGGTTTCTCTTGGCATTCCTTCATGACCACGTCGTATACATATCGCTTGCCATACTCGTTTAAGCTTTCTTGTTGCCACCTGACCGATCCATCATCGGTGAGCTTCCTCCACAGCGATTTGACGAATTTCAATTTGTCTCTCATGTCTCATCTCTCCTAATCGATTAAGATATCTCTTTGCTTATTTGCCTTCGGTTTGCTTACAATCTCCATTTCTTCCAAACGCTCCATGATCGTAGAGGCTCTGACAAAACCAATTCGTAGCTCTCTCTCTAATAGGCGTATCGATATCTTTCTTTTGTTCTTTACTATCTCAATGGCGGCATCGGTCAAGATATCGATATCTCGTTGCTTTTCTTCGCTTTCCGCTTGCTTCAAACGTAAGAACGTATCTAACTTTTGGTTGATGCCTTCCAGAAGTAATAGCGTGCTTTCATTGGAGCTTCCTTTTAAAAACCTCACGTTTATCACTCCTTTAAGTGCTGCTGTTGCTGTTAGTGACACTCATTAGGGGGGTCTAGGGTATCTTTTGAGTCTCCAACATGGATAGAAGAGGGGAGGGGACTAACTGAGTCTCCCTCATTTTGTGTTTGTGTACTTAGGTACAAAATCGATCTTTGAATCAAAACCAAAATGAATACGGGCTATATCTCTACCAAAGAACCGGATGTCTTTTTCGATCACAATCTCTTCATAACCATTCACAACCCGATTCACATATATCTCCATAAGCTCTTTCGCACCATCACCGAGAATTTTAACTTCTTCTCCATTCTTCAGTACAAACACGAACATATATCGATGATCTATCCCTCTCAAAGGTTGATTGAAGTTAACTGCCATGTTATGATCTCCTTTTCAAATTTTCAGTTTTAAGAGTCTGCAATAAGCACAATGTTCATTGATAATAGGCTTTTCGATCTGATAAAATGGTTACAGTAGTATTTTTCCTAGCTTGTTGACTCGCTCTTGCACAGCGGGTCTTTTCTGTTTTCAAGGTACTTTCTAGTTGAACGAATAGGGATAGGAGGGATAATCGACTTCGAGTGGATAGTTGATGGCTATTGTCGATGTGACAAAATCGATCTACGAGTAGGAATCGCACGGCTTTCATCCTCCTTCCTATAGAAAATATGGATACTGCTTACGCTCTTCCATTAGCTGATCTCGCTCGATTCTCAATTTGTTGATCTTCCTATGGGCTTCTTGTACCTGCTTCAGTGTAGCTCCTCTTGCAACGGCTCTTTTCGCAATTTCGAGATGCTCCTGTGAAATGCGTAAAAGTCTTTTGTCAATCTGTTCCGCTCTGCTCATCTTGCGTTCCTCCTCTTTGCTCTGTCTCTAGCATGGTTCGTATCCTCAACAGAAATTTCTTATCCATATTCAGTGCAAAGACTGCAAACTTTTCAGATGGATGATTCTTGGTAACTACATCTTTCAAATAGTCTAGTGATGACAAGCGTTTGTTTATTGCAAATAATATGTCTTCCATACTAATCACTCCATTTCATTTACTGGGCTTGCTGGTCTAGCCATTGTTCAAGTTTTCGTTTTGGAATAAGCTTTCTGTGTCCGATATCGACAACGGGGAAGTCTGGGCGATTAAGAAGGTCGTAGAGTTTCGAACGACTGATACCGAGTATCTTGGCGGTTTGCTCTACGCTATAGGTGAGTCTTTCATCCTGTGGTGGCGTATTTTCCATTCTTAGAGTTAGACTGAGTACCTTTTCATTAAGATCTGCTACTGTTTGGAGCAACTGGAACACGCTTTCTGGTGTGCTCATTTGATATCCCTCGCTTTTAATTGAAGTAGAATCCTAAACAGTGTTATACTGATGGGTGATGAATTATCTTTAATTTCTGTAATGTCCAATCACTATAACACGAACTATTTGTTCTTATAACACTATAATACACGAACATACAGTTCGTGTCAAAGAGTTTTTTGGAGTGATTTCTCAATGTCAAATATTGGATCAAGAGTTAAGAAACTGCGTGAAAAACATTCTCTTACCCAAAAAAAATTAGCTGAAATACTTGGCTATAAAACAGACAGAGCTGTTCAATATATCGAACAAGGGAAACGTAATCCAGACTTTGAAGGGTTAATGACATTAGCAAATTACTTTAATGTATCATTAGACTACCTTGTAGGACGCTCTGACAATCCATCACCACCCAGCGTTGAAATGGAAAATCAAACTGAATTAGATCGACTGCATAGTTTAATAGGGAAACTAAGCACCAAACAATTACACTCAATGAATCTCTTTATTGAATCATTTTTAGAATAAAACAAATTATCTGCCTGAATCCGTCATACAACCCGTCAGTTATCCTTCACTTGTAGAGGGTTAGAAACAACATTCTATATGCGAATACAACTAAAGGAGTGGCAAAGGTGAAAAATACCTTGCTACGCACAGCAAGACGCATGAAAGGATGGACTCAGCAACAACTAGCAGATTTCGCTGAAGTTTCTCTTTCAACCGTTGAGCGGGCAGAGCGTGGAGAGTCCATTAGGATTGATAGTATACAGAGGGTATGTCAATGTTTGCAGAAAGCCCCAGAGCAATTGGGCTTATTGAACAAACAGGCTTTTTTGGATAAGTCAAATGAAAGTATCCACATTCAAAGCAATGTGGATAGTGATTATCTATCAATTCTGGAAAACGAGATGTCAATTCGTTGGTCTTTATATCATACAGGTGGAACCAGTCTTGTCCATCGTGAGCTTGATAAATGGATGCGACATGTTTCTAAAACCTCGAGCTTATTGCAGGGTGATGATTTATATGAACGTTCGTTATCCATTCTTTCAATGGGATATCAACTTCAAGGCTCTGTATTAAGGGATATGACAGAGTACACAAATGCACATAGAGTACACAGGAAAGCATCATTAATAGCGGAAAGGCTGTTTAATCCAGAGTTAATGGCATCAGCATTGGTTAGAGAAGGTATTACATTAAATCAAGAAGAGAGACCGTTGGATGCAATTTTATGTTTTAAAAAAGCCCTTGAAACAATTAGAAACCTTGGATATACAAAATTAGAGGGATATATCTATCAAGCTCTTTCGGAAGCTCAAGCAAAAATAGGTCAAGAGAAAGAAAGCTGGCAAAGCCTCTTTCTTGCAGAAAAAAGTACGGAAATGCAATCTCTCACATCTGAAACCAATCTGACCCGGTTTAACTCATCTTCCCTAGCAGCGCAACGAGGAGTAAATGCAGTTCATTTAGGTGACTATAAACAAGCTATTGATCAGATTGATAAGAGTCTTGCGAAATATAATCCAACATTTATCAGAGGAAGGGCAAGATTGCTTATTCAAAAAGCGGAGTCTTATAATGGCTTGGGAATGCTTGATATTTGTGTTCAAAATGCACAAGAAGCCTTTATACTTGCTAGTTCTGTAGGTTCACACAAAATCATTGGCAAGGTTAAGGATTTATATGGGGATTTAATACAATCTAAATGGAAAAAGGAACAATATATTGCTGATCTCGGCAATATAATTTCGGAGGATTTAGAATGAAAACTTTATTTTTCATTGTAGGTTTAGTTATAATAACGACCATACTTTGGGTGATTTTATATATAAAAGGAAAGCGCTTTGCTTTAAGGAATCAGTTACAAAAGTCTGATGCAATTGTCGTTTTGGCAGGTACACGGGGCAATATAGAATTTCTAAACAGCAAGATATATACCGCTGTACAGTTGTATCGAAAGGGATGGGCACCATACATTATTTGTAGCGGAAAATTTAGCGCAAAAGTTGATTCACATTACCCTAATCTAATTCCACTAGAAGAAATACAAGAGGCAGTAACTAACGGTAGGATTCAAGAAAAAGATGTGGGGGTAGCCTCTACAAAATGGGATGCCAGTTTAGGCTCTGAATATATGCGTCATAAAGCTTTGAATATGGGGATTCCCGCAGAACACATACTTATTGAGAATAAATCACTACATACACGTGAAAATGCGGAATATGTATTAGAGGTGTTAAAGGAAAATAATTTATCCCGTATTATTCTCGTTACATCTGCATTTCATCAACTACGTACATTTCTTACTTTTTCAAAGGTGTTCCAACCTCATGGGATAGAGATTATTAATTACTACGCTGATGAAGGTGAATGGCACCCAAATACATGGTTTTTTTCTAAACGGAATCGAAAACTAGTTAATAGTGAAACACAGAGAATAAGACTATATAGAGCAAAGGGCGACCTATAAAAAAGACACGAGTGCAAACAAAATGCAAACGTGTCTTACATATGAAAAGAAACCTCTGTACCAATAATCCTTCATTTTCAAGTAGTTTTCAAACGTATCATACGGTAGAATACAATTAAAACGACTTAATTCACATCTCGAAATCTGTTGTACGTCTTCCGGCGTACCGTGGGTTCAAATCCCACCCTCTCTGCCATAATTATCAGCAAGGAAGTCGTCTTTTGACGGCTTTTTTCTGTTTAAAGTAACAGGGAGATGAAAGGAAGTGAACTCATGGGTGATGTAGAAAAAATGAAACTCATGAAACCACCAATTCCCAAGCTACGATGTTTTTCTGTCAAACCTATGATTATCTAGGAGTGGATTATATTTGAAGAAAAACATCGAAAACAAAACACCTGGCTTATTATTACTGATTGTATTAGTAGGCTTTCCACAAATTAGTGAAACCATCTTTAGTCCATCATTACCTTCTATCGCAGAAGCGTTTGGAACTTCTATGAGTGATGCACAGCTTGTGATGAGTGTATACTTTATCGCTTTTGCTTTCGGAGTATTTTTCTTTGGGCGTTTATCCGATAAAATTGGTCGTCGCAAGGCAATGCTTTATGGGCTACTTTTATATTTTGTTGGTAATATACTTTGTTTAGTAGCAAATGAAATGGCGGTTTTATTAGTAGCACGCTTAATTCAAGCGTTTGGTGCTAGTGTTGGCTCTGTCGTAACACAAACGATTTTACGCGAAAGCTTTTATGGCGTTGAACGTCATAAGCTGTTTGCTCAAGTTTCGGCTGCCCTTGCCTTCACACCTGCCATTGGTCCGTTAATCGGTGGCTTTACGGATTATTATTTTGGCTTTAAAGTCGTCTTCTTGGTACTAGTCGGTATGAGTGTTATGGTGTTTGGCTATGCGTTTTTACGTTTACCTGAAACAGCGCTTGCTACAATCGAAAAGAAACCTTTGCTCCCGATAGTAAAGCGTATGATTACAAATGCTCGTCTCTGGTGCTATGGCGTATTAATTGGCGGTATTAACGGTGTATTATTTAGTTACTATACCGAAGCACCGTTTATTTTTACGAAATACTTTAGACTAACAAGTGCGATGTATGGTTTTTTAGGAATTATCGTTGCGCTTGCTTCTATTGCAGGCGCGATGTTATCTAAGCGACTTGTTAACCACACAAAACCTGAGAAGATTATTGTACGCGGTTTAGCTATTATGCTTATCGGTACATTGCTTGCTACATCAGTACATTTTTTACCGATTTCACTTCAAATGCTGGTCATGATTGTTAGTGTGTTTATTATTCTATTTGGTACAGGAACTGCTTTGCCAAACTGTTTAAGCTTAGCACTCATTGACTTTCAAGATGCGATTGGTACTGCAAGTGCTATATTTAGTTTAGGCTATTATCTATTAGTCAGTGCCATAACTTATGGAATGAGCATTTTTCATAATGGAACAGTCCTTGCGATGCCACTATATTTTTTGGCATTAGGGGTTGTTATGCTGCTAGCAAGTCTACCCTTACTTTATAAAAAATGAACGATCGTGATGGTTGAGCTTCAGTAAGGTTTAAGAATAAGTCATCCCCCTTTGGCGGCTTCTTTTTTGTTTCTATGTTTGGGATTTGTGCAGTGAAGAAGAGATACTATTCCTACAAAGGAGTAGTATCTCTTTTTATGTTATATCTCTGCCAGTTGGTCACATTCGGTACATCGATATCCACCGTTATCAGTGCGGATTATGTTGCCGCCACAATGGTCACAGGAATCCCAGAGAATAGGTTGGATCATATAAAAACCCTCCTTATTAGCTGTATTCCTTACTTTATTTATATAATATTTATTTTTTTCTGACTAGTTATATGTTGTAAGTTTTTGTGTTGTTTTTGTTCGTTATGTAAATTGTTGGATGTTGGAAGGACTTCTGGATTCCTTGTAGAAGATGATGGGATTGTGACATATAAAAGGAGCTATACATATGTTTGATCCAATGAAAAACTTATTTGAGGATGCTAAGTTACCTTGGAGCTGGTACGAAGTGTATCGAGAAGGCAGGATTTTGAAGGTGGAGGTAGTTCTCTGTCAGAATTCGTGGGGGATTCATTTCGAGATGCCTACCTTCCTTCCGATTGATAGAACAGATGAGATGGAGAAGAGACTTCAGGAATTTTATAGGCCCGTATGCGTTCATACCTACTACGCCTATTCCCATATTAATCATTCGACCGCCCTCACCCAGTCAAAAATATGGATTCAAAAACAAATTGAAGAAAATCATACGAGGTCTGCGAGCAACTGGCTAGCACAGGCAGAGTGGAGATTTGATGGAAAGAAGATCGATATTTTATTTCCACATCCAACAATGAAACAGTTAGCAGAGCGTGTTCGCGTGGACTCTCTTATATCGAAATATTACGAACAACTAACAAGGGTTTGTCTCCCTGTTGTCCTTCTGGCTGATATGCCACTTGAGGAACATAAACAAGAGTTTGTTCAGAAAAAGATCGAAACAGAGAAGGCGATTGTAGAGCAAACGTTGAAAGAACAAGCTGTTTTGATAGAGCAGAGCAAAGTAAGTGGATCTACTGACGAGGGACCAAAAGAGATAAAAATAGGTACAGTTATTCACGACTCCCCCGTACCGATTCGCGAAATTCAAGAGGAGGAGAAGAGAGTTACCATTCAAGGCAAAGTATTTCAGGTTGAGTCAAAAGAGTTGAGAACAGGAAAAGTTTTATTTACGTTTTTCCTAACCGATTATACGGATTCCCTAGCTGTTAAGTATTTTGCCGAAAAAGAAAATATGGGTATTGTTCAACAGATCAAGGTAGGGACATGGTTAAAATGTCGGGGATCAGTGAGAGAGGATACGTTTTCCCGTGAGTTGGCCATGATTGTGCATGATTTTATAGAGGTGCAAGTTACAACTAGAAAAGATACATCAGGTGAAAATCGGGTGGAGTTACACGCTCACACCTCACTATCTGCGATGGACGGGTTAACCAGTCCTGCTGATCTCATTAAAACAGCGTCTCAGTGGGGATATAAGGCTATTGCTATTACCGATCATGGGGTGGTTCAAGCATTTCCAAAGGCGTATGAAGCAGCGAAAGAAAAAGGTATGAAGCTCATTTATGGGATGGAAGCTAATATTGTTTCTGATGGAGTTCCGGTTGTGATACATCCAAGAGAGACTGAGTTAGCTGAGGAGACATATGTGGTATTTGACGTAGAGACGACAGGGCTTTCGGCTGTACACGATACGATCATCGAGCTAGCGGCGGTGAAGATTCAAAATGGCTTAGTTGTAGAACAATTTTCCGAGTTTGCGAATCCACATCGACCTTTGACGGATACGATTAGAAATCTGACCCATATTACAGATGAGATGTTAGTAGACGCACCTGAAATCGATGATGTGGTCGGGAGATTTGTAGAGTTTATCGGGAACGCTGTATTGGTTGCTCATAATGCTCGTTTTGATATGGGATTCCTACAACAAGTGGTAAAGCGGATGAATTACCCTCGTATTGAAAATCCAGTGTTGGATACGCTGGAGTTAGCTCGCTTCTTGTATCCTTCATTGAAAAACCATCGATTAAATACGATATCGAAATATCTAGGGGCAAGATTGGAACAACACCACCGTGCAATTTATGATGCGGAGGCAACCGGAACAGTTCTCTGGAAAATGGTACAGGAAGCGATAAAACGGGGAATGCTCCGTTTGCCGGATTTAAATCAAAATCTAGAATGCTTTGATGTGAAAAAGAGCCGTCCGTATCATGTGATCTTGTTGGCTAAAAATGAAATCGGACTTTACCATCTCTACAAGCTTGTAACGCTATCTCATTTGGAATATTTTTACCGTGTTCCTAGAATTCCACGAAGTAAGTTAGAAGAATATCGCGAAGGCTTGTTGATCGGTTCAGGTTGTGAGCAAGGTGAGTTGTATGAGCATGCACTTAACAAGGCACCGGAGGAAGTAGAAGAAATAGCAAAATTCTATGACTACTTGGAAGTTCAGCCGATTGAGGTAAATCAGCATTTGGTAGAAAAGGGACTAGTGGAAAGTACAGATCGATTAAAGGAGGCTAATCGCCTGATCGTGCGGCTAGGTGAAAAGCTTGGCAAACCGGTGGTTGCTACTTCAAACGCTCACTATATCCAGCCTGAGGAGGCGGTTCATCGGACTATCTTGCATATGAGCCAACCAGGTAAACCTGTCTCCACGTCTCCAGCATATTTGCGAACAACAGATGAAATGCTACAAGATTTCTCTTATTTAGGAGACGAAAAAGCCAGAGAGATCGTTTTGACCAATCCGCAAAAGGTAGCAGAGCAAGTGGAGTCATTTCAACCGTTTCCAGACGATTTGTTTGCCCCAAAACTCGAGGGAGCAGAAGAAGAATTGCGTGAGTCATGCTATCTACAGGCGAAAGAGTGGTATGGGGATCCGTTACCTGAAGTAGTGTCATCTCGCCTAGAGAGGGAGCTTGATTCCATTATCGGGAACGAATTTGCTGTGATCTACATCATTGCGCGGAGACTGGTTATGAAGTCTAACGAGGATGGATATCTGGTAGGATCTCGGGGATCGGTTGGGTCGTCTTTGGTAGCCACACTCAGTTCTATTACGGAGGTAAATCCACTGCAACCGCACTATCGATGTCCGAGTTGCCGGTACAGCGAGTTTTTTACAGATGGTTCTTATGAAACAGGCTATGATTTACCAGATCAAAACTGTCCAAAGTGTAATGCCTCTTTATACAAAGATGGACAGGATATCCCGTTTGAAACATTCCTTGGCTTCGAAGGGGATAAAACGCCTGATATCGATCTCAACTTCTCGGGTGAGTATCAACATCGAATCCATGCTTTTACCGAGGAATGGCTCGGGAAATCGAGTGTATTCCGAGCAGGGACCATTGGTACAGTGCAAGATAAAATGGCGTATGGATATGCTCGTAAGTATGCTGAACAAAAGGGGCTTACCCCGCGGAATGCCGAAATCCAGCGATTAGCAAGTGGGTGTGTAGGAGTTAAAAAAACAACGGGCCAACATCCAGGTGGATTAATGGTTGTACCGCAAGATAGCGATGTATTGAAGTTTACCCCTGTCCAATATCCAGCTGATGACTCCGAGGCGAATGCACCGACTACGCACTTTGGCTATAAAGCGATTGAAGGTCGCTTGTTGAAACTAGACTTACTGGCTCATCAAGACCCTACGACTCTGCGAATGTTACAAGATACGTCGGGAATAGATCCCGTTCGGTTGCCATTGGACAACAGAGAAGTACTTAGCATTTTTAATCGAACAGAAGCGTTGGGGATCAGTCCAGAAGATATTGGTGGGCTTACTGTAGGAACATTGGGGATTCCGGAGTTTGGAACGGGGTTTGTCAGACAAATGTTAGAGGATACTCGTCCGGCTACTTTTTCAGAACTGGTACGAATTTCAGGACTTTCCCATGGAACAGACGTATGGTTAGGGAATGCCCATGAACTAGTCAAAAAAGGACATAAGCTCTCCGAGACGATTTGTACCCGAGATGAGATTATGAGTTACTTGATGTATAAAGGGTTGGCTCCTAAAGTTGCCTTCGATATTATGGAAAAAGTGCGAAAAGGGAAAGGTCTCTCACCAGAGTTTGAAGCAGAGATGCGTAAAAATAGTGTACCTGAGTGGTATATCGATTCCTGTAAAAAGATCAAGTATATGTTTCCGCGAGCGCATGCATGTGCGTATGTGACGATGGCAGTGCGAATTGCTTGGTACAAAGTACATATGCCGATCCATTATTACGCTGCTTTTTTTTACAGGCTCTTATCCTCCTTTGATTTAGAAAATATTATAAAAGGAGAGAGTCAGGTTCGAAAAACGATTCTAGATATTAAAGAGAAAGAGAAAAATTACTCAGCTTCACCGAAAGAAAGATCCTCTATTACAGCACTCGAGTTGGCGCAAGAGTTCTATGCGAGAGGATTCAAATTTAAACCAATTGATCTCTACCAATCTCATGCATCTCGATTTATGATCGATGGAGATTTCCTTATTCCTCCGTTTGCTACCATCCCGGGGTTGGGTTCGAATGTAGCACAAAACATGGCTGGATCCCGAAAAAATGGAGAATTTTTATCCATTGATGACTTCCAAAAGAGAACGAAAGCAAGTGGAACTGTTGTGGAATCATTGAAAGGGTATGGTTGCTTGATCGACTTACCAGAAAGCAACCAATTAACACTTGCGTTTTAGAGTCTTTGCCACTGGGAATCCTCATCGCCTGCGTTGCCTTGTATATTGGTTCTGTGTTATAGTAACTATTACCGTGCTAGGTGGGGAGGTAGCGGTGCCCTGTAACCCGCAATCCGCTGTAGCGGGGCTGAATTCCAATCCGAGGCTTTATTCAGTTTATAGCAGGTCTATCAGTCTTGTGTTGAAGATTGGGTCCTACGCAACGAGCACTTCTGAACCGTGTCAGATCCGGAAGGAAGCAGCACTAAGGGAGATCGTTCGTGTGCCGTAGGGTGGCCTGATCCGAGCAAGAATGATAGGTGCCGTATAGGTTGTTTGAGTCAGAGATTGGTGCACGGCTACATACGAGAGTAAAGTCAACTTCATGATGGAGTTGACTTTTTTAGTTTTAGGGGGAGAGGAATCCGGACTAACTTATCTTAACTCAATTTTAATAAAATATATTTTACCAAAAGAAGGAAGTTAGAAGTTAGAAGCGAATTAGTGAAGTAAATACTTGAAAATGGTAGGGATGCGATAGGGATTCCTTCCATTCAATCCCGGAGGATCTGAGATGCCATGGTCTTGAGGCGAGTTATAGTGTGGTGGAAAAGGTATGGTTAAAACGGATCGACAAACATTAGTGAGTACGAATAGTCCGAGGGCATACCAGTTACGGACTCTATTGCCAAACTACAACATGGAGCGTCCTGAACAGATTTTGTTATCAAAGATGGGAATTGGATATCTTTATTTAGATGAATATCTGATTTTTCGTGAAATGAACCGTTGTGCGGAACGTTTTTTGGGAGTTACAGCCAAAACGCTTCTTGACCGACAGTGGTTTGTTATTTGTAATTTACGACCGATGGATCGAAACAACCTCAGAGCTTTGTACGACTTCTTTGAAGATTTACAAGTGGAAAAACAAATGGAAATCAAGTGGACGGTTAAGGGGTGTGATCGATATCTGCTATTTAAATCGGTTCCTCTTGAATGCGGAAGCAAGAACGATTTTTATGTAACCATCGAAGATATAACAGTACCCAAAATGTTGGAAGCGAACATCAAGCAAATGGATCGATTATCACATTTGGGACTGATTGCATCTAATACCGCCCACGACTTAAAAAATGCTTTCACTTGCTTTAAGGGATTTCTCCAGATGGAAAAAGCAAATGAGGGTGGTAGCAAATCGGAGCAATGGCATCAGTACCTAGAGTTTATACAAAATTCACTAGAAAAGTTTTCGAGCTTTGCTAAAGTGGAGCAGCAAAACCATTTAGAATTAATCTATCCACAAAAGCCTCTTCAAGATACCGTTCGATTTTTACAAGGTCATGCTTCAAACAAAGGAATTCATCTTTATTTTGAGGATCAAGATCGAGAAATTCCTCCTGTTGTTGCAAATGAACTTGAGCTTCGGCATGTGATTATGAACCTCTGCATAAATGCGATGGAAGCATCTAAGCAGGGCGGAGAGGTGATAGTGGAGCTGGATTACGATTCTGAAAAAGGGAATGTTAAGATTCATGTAAAGGATGAAGGGTGCGGAATCCCTAAAGTAAATCTTTCTAGAATCTTTGATCTTTACTACACAACGAAGAAAAACGGTACTGGAGTTGGATTATATAACTGTAGAAAATTAATTGACAGCTTTCAAGGTACCATCTTTGTAGAATCAAGTGCTATGGGTACTATTTTTACGGTTTCCCTTCCAGCGAAGAAAGCCCACTCTTTTTAGTGGGTTTTCTTTTTGGTGTTTGCCGCTCGATATAGTATCATAAAAGAAGCAGATAAGAATGAAATATGAATTTGAATCGATATGGAGTGTTTTCAATGTCCTATCGCGCTTTATACAGAGTATGGAGATCCCAACGTTTTGAAGATCTGGTAGGACAAGAGCATGTGACTCGAACGCTTCAAAATGCGATTGTGGAGCAACAGCTATCCCATGCTTATTTATTTAGTGGTCCTAGAGGAACTGGTAAAACAAGTGCAGCGAAAATTTTTGCCAAGGCGATAAATTGTGAAAGAGGCCCTGCGGCAGAGCCATGTAATCATTGTGAAATTTGTCGTCAAATTACAGATGGTTCTTCGATGGATGTGTTTGAGATGGATGCCGCATCGAATCGAGGGGTAGATGAGATACGTGATCTACGGGATAAAGTAAAGTACGCGCCCACTGAATCTAGATATAAAGTGTACATCATTGATGAAGTACACATGTTGACGACAGAAGCATTTAATGCCCTATTGAAAACACTGGAGGAGCCACCGCCTCACGTGATTTTTATCCTAGCAACAACAGAGCCGCATAAACTACTTGCCACCATTATCTCGCGTTGCCAGCGATTTTCCTTCCGGCGGATATCCTTTGAAGTGATCGTGAAACGTTTACAGCTGATCTGTGACACGAACCAGATTCGATATGAAGATCAAGCATTATTCACCTTAGCCCGTACGGCTGATGGCGGAATGCGTGATGCCTTGAGCTTATTAGATCAAACGATTGCATTTGGCGGAGAAATCCTCACCGAAGAAGTTGTAAGATCAGTGCTTGGAATTGTCAGTAAAGAGATGATGTACGAGCTAATTCAACGGATACATGAGCGGAATCCAAGTCTCATCCTCCAGTTGTTGGATCAGCTTTCGGCAGAAGGAAACGAACCTGATCGCATTCTCTATGACTTGGTTTATACATGTCGTGATTTGTTACTCATACAAACAGCGCCCAAAGTAGCAAAGTTGCAAGGAGTAGATCAAAATGGACCTACCGAGAAATTAGCAACGAAAATCACAGCTACCCAGCTACAAGTAATCCTCGACTCTCTGCTTCAGGACCAACCTCATTTGAAGCATGTAAGCAACCCGAGGATTTTTCTAGAAATGTCCCTACTCAGAGCCATGAATGGCGGCGCCAGTTCTGAACGAGATACTGGACCTCCCTCACAGGAAATCCAATTGTTACATCAAAAAATAGAACAATTGGAGAAAATAGTAGACAGATTGGTTCAACCGTCCCATGATCAAACGCAAGCTATAGTGAAGCGGGATTCCCCATCAATTGAAGTGGAACCGAGAAAACCCCCTCCGAGGGCTACTGTTCAACGAGGTAAAAAGTTGTCTTCGCAACTACTTGAAAAAACATCGCCAAACGCTTTGCAAATGGTTCAACAATCATGGAGCGATATTTTGCATAAAGTGCGTAACGAACGGGTAACCGTGCATGCATGGCTAGTCAATGGGGAACCTGTTGCTGCGACGGATCAAGTGGTCATACTAGCTTTTAAAACCGAGATTCATTGTGAAACAACTGAACGACAACCGAATCGAGGCATTATCGAGCAAGTGATTTCTCAAACCCTGCAACATACCTATCAAATTCAAACAGTCATGTGGAGTGACTGGGAGTTAGTCCAGCCACAAGAGGAGCAAAAAAGCTCTTCTGAAATAGTGGAGGATCGTGTAGTATCTAAGAGACAGGAATCCCCTAAACAAGTGGATTCAGTTAAGGGTTCATCTATTGTGGATCAAGCAATCACTATATTTGGGAAAGATCTAGTCCAGATTAAAAAGGACTAGTTTTATAAAAGAAAGGATGATTTGAATGCGTAATATGAATCAAATGATGAAGCAAGTTAAGAAAATGCAACAAGAGATGGCAAAAGCTCAGGAAGAATTAGAAAACAAAGAGGTAGTCGGAACAGCTGGCGGCGGAGTAGTGAAAGTGACGATGACGGGTCACAAACAACTTCGTGGAATTGAAATTGCCCCTGAAGTAATTGATCCAGATGATGCAGAAATGCTTCAAGATTTAATTACAGCTGCTTTCAATGAAGCATTAAAACAAGTGGAAGAACTAGTAAATAAAGATATGGGTAAATTTACAGGCGGAATGAATATCCCAGGATTGTTTTAGAGAAACAGGATAGAGGTGTCGCTTGGTGTATGTACCTGAACCAATCTCGAAACTGATTGAGAGTTTTGTTCGTTTGCCAGGGATTGGTCCGAAGTCGGCTCAACGTTTGGCGATGTTTGTCCTTAGGATGGAAGAAGAAGATGTGATGGATTTTGCTAAGGCACTGGTGCGTGCTAAGCGGGATTTGCGTACCTGCTCGGTTTGTGGAAATATCACCGATCAAGATCCTTGTTATATTTGTAGTGATTCCAAGCGAGATCGGAGCACGATCTGTGTGGTTCAAGATACGAGAGATTTGATGGCAATGGAGCGAACGAGGGAGTTTAACGGTTTGTACCATGTGTTACACGGCGCAATCTCCCCTATCGAAGGTATTGGTCCAGAACAGTTAAAGATACCGGATCTCCTGAGAAGACTGGGAGATGAAACGGTTAAGGAATTGATTCTTGCCACCAATCCCAATATCGAGGGTGAGGCAACTGCTATGTATCTCTCGAAATTAGTTCGTTCATTTGGATTAAAAGTAACTCGGATTGCTCATGGATTACCCGTGGGTGGAGATTTGGAGTACGCAGATGAAGTTACATTAACAAAAGCATTGGAAGGAAGAAGAGAACTATAGTTATATAGAAGAAGAGCAGCTGATTATGTCGGTTGCTCTTTCTTTTTGCATATGTTGGAGGTTGTGATCATAGAATGAGAACAAAAATGGATAAGGGTGACAAGCTATGGAGCTTATTAAATGGTGGATGTTAGCTGGAGTTCTAGGAATTGTTTTGTTTATGGTTGTAAGCAGATCAGTCGTAAAACCCCTACGATGGATGTGGAGAGGTGTTATGTATTCAGTGATTGGTGGTGTTGTGCTACTTGTAGTAAACTGGATTGGAACATTTTTTGGATTCACCATAGCCATTAATCCAATTACAGCTACAATTACAGGTGCTTTGGGGCTTCCAGGTTTAGCTTATTTAATAGCAGTACAGTTTTTTTTGATCTAAACCTATATTTTTTAAAATAGCTGTTGACTCCTTTTTTAGGACATGATATATTATTACATGTCGCCGCGATATGGTGGCACAAACAAAAAGCAAGTGTTCCTTGAAAACTAAAGAGTGAATGAACCAAGACCTGTTAATTACTTTAAATTGAGCTTAGCTCAAACTTTCAATGGAGAGTTTGATCCTGGCTCAGGACGAACGCTGGCGGCGTGCCTAATACATGCAAGTCGAGCGAGGAGCTTCGGCTCTTAGCGGCGAACGGGTGAGTAACACGTGGGCAACCTGCCCGTAAGACTGGGATAACTTCGGGAAACCGGAGCTAATACTGGATAATCTTGATCTTC
>NZ_JAUSUV010000009.1 GCF_030814315.1 Croceifilum oryzae
ACCGTCTTCTTTGCATAAAAAATCTCCTCCACTGTATATAACTCATTCTACAGGATAAAGGAGATTACTCAAATTTAATTTGGGGGCTAAATAGAAAGTAACGCCCAGATATCCTTGATCTTCTAAGATGTATTTTTCATAGTATGCATAATCATACAGAAGTGAGAAGCGATTCGGATATAGATGATACATTCGCCCAAAACCAAATCTTGGTCCTCCGCTTTTAATAGGCTCTTCTGGAATGGCAAACGTTTGCAGTATCTGCTTGAATTGCTGACGATAAATCGCTTGATCTTGTGTCAATCGCACAATATCTTGCTGTAAATATCGTAAAAAACGTTGTAAGTCATATATCATCTGATTTTCTTCATCACGATAGCAATTAGGTGAGTGGGATTGCTGAAAAGGAATATACGACTGAACAAATGCTTGTTGAATCTGTTCTCTAGTATCACTAGGCATATGATAGAGATACTGGGTTTGGTGAGAATAGCCTGGAAATAACCAGCCCTTTTTTAATGCCGCCACGACAAAGGACCTAGGCGTCCCTTCTTCGCCAGATAAGGCCGCGCGACCTTTTGCAAGTAGCTCTTCCATCGTGTAGGCTGGGCTTGGGTCAAGCGTAATTAACTCAATAAATCGCAATTCAGTCGTAGAGCACCCTTCCAGCAAATTATGGATATAACTTTTTTTACTGATTTGACGTAGTAAGCTACAGATTAACTCATGCTTCGAGTGTTGATCTGTTTGTTCACATCCATAGTACCCATGTAATTGTTTTAATTGATCAATTCCTGCATAGGTAAGCCATTCTGCTATTCTCATCTCACTACGACACCCTTTCATCCCTATTAATAATAGTTTGGACGAAAGGGTGTTAAGTTAGTCATATTTAAATCCGTAATTTCCTCTGTACATATATATCGGTAACGGAGTGATCACCATTTTTATGTAGAATCACATCTGCCCGTTCACGTGAAGGTAAGATATAGTTATGTAGATTTACATGGTTAATCTCGTTCCATACGTTAGTAGCTCGGGTTAATAGCTCCTCTTCGCTCAGCGAGGTAAATTGATGATAGTAGGAACTCGGGTTTGTTCGAGCTTCCTTCCAGAGCCTTTTGACTCGCTCTAGATACCACATAATCTGATTCTCTTCCTCTGCATCCACATAGATTGAGATATCTAGAAAATCAGCAGCAATCCATGAGGTTCGCTTCAGCAAATCTAATTGAACGGGAACGACTTGCAACACATTTAACCCTTCTACAATCACCATTTTCGGTCGTGTGAATGTAAGGGTTTCATCTGGCAATATATCGTAGGTATCATGTGAGTAAATCGGAACCTTAAAGTTCGAAAAGCCAGATTTGCATTCATAGAGAAGGCGGACGAATCCTTCCATATCATAACTCTCAGGAAAACCTTTTCTATGTAACATATTTTTCTCAGTCATGGTTTTCATCGGATATAAAAAGCTATCTGTTGATACAACTGCCACCGAATCGTGACCCAACGAATCTTCGAATAACGTATGAAAAATCTGGGCAATGGTACTCTTTCCACCTGCGACACTACCTGCCACTCCAATAATGAGCGGAATGTTAGCAGTACGCGGAGCTTGTTGTAAATGATGATATAGCTCCACAAAGCGAGAAGCAATTGGGAGATACACTTGACGAATTTCATGTTCAGAGATTTTTAGTTTATCAATCAATTTCACATACGCTTCTGGCGACAGTGAAAAAGGAGTTGCCTGCTGGCGCCCATTCCACTCATCGCGTTGATAGCGGACATGGAGGGTCAAGTCAACCTCTTGGCTCATATTCATTCTCCTCTTTAGAGATCTTTGTCCATTGTGACAAAAAAAAGAGAGAATGACAATCTTTTTACTCTTTACCAGATAAAATCAAATCATTTCTGAACGAATACTTTATGCTTAGAAGCAAATCTGCCTCCTTGTTCATCCTTATCTTTGATCTTCATCCATCTCCCGAATAAGAAAGCTGCCCAAGAGACGATTAAAATAGCGAACGGTGAATCCCACTCTCGTAAGCCAAATAGGATAAAGAATTCACCTACTAGATATGTCCAATCTGCCTGTATTTGCCCAAACCATGTCCATGGTAGAACAAAAAAAGGCAGGTGATATAAACAAAACAAGGCGCTCGAACTCTTCCAGTTAAGGTGATAGCTCCATTTAGCAGTAGAGCCTAGACCCATATAAGCGAATAAGGTAATCGCTCCGACCATGAGTAACGTCCATTCATGAAGAAGCTCCGTCATATCGCTAATAGGGAACCAAATAGAGATAAAAAAAGGAAATACCCATGTTTTCAAAACGAAAATACAAATTAAAACAAAGAAAAATTCCAATGAAAAATGCCAGATTCGCCCGCCCATAGACAACCCTCCTCACCCCACATTATGTGGACAAACCAAAAAAAAGAACCGCTAATCGGTTCTAACATGGCAATATAGGATAGGAGTGGAGAGAAACCATACTGTATATTAAATATAACCCATTTATTATCTGAAATGCAAGTAATTTCTAACATTTTCGCTCTTCTAAAAAGGACTCAAGTTCTTTCAAAAAAACCTCATTTTCCTCTTTACTACCAATGGTAACCCGAAGGAATGTAGGAAATCCGAGTCCTTCTCCTGAACGGGTAATCACTCCACGATGAAGTAAGAATTGAAATACATCATTGGCTGGGAAACCTGTATCAAATAAGATGAAATTTCCGTGCGAGGGATAGTGGAATAAGCCTAATTGATCGAGTCGTCCTGTAATCTGCTTACGTCCACTCTCATTTTGATTACGGCAATAGAAAACAAACGTTTGATCTTCCACTGCAGCGCTTGCTGCTAATTGAGCCAAACGATTTACATTAAAAGGATCCCGTACCCGATTTAACTCGGTTACCACCTCTGGGTGTGCAACTCCAAACCCTACCCGTAGCGCCGCCAAGCCATAAATTTTAGAGAAGGTACGTAGCACAATGATATTTGGATTGTAGTCAAGTAAAGACAAGGAGTCTGGGTAACTAGAATCTGTTACATACTCAGCGTAAGCCTCATCAAGTACGGTTAAAACATGATCCGGAACTTGGTCTAGAAATGATTCGAGTTCCTCACGACCTACTATCGTGCCCGTCGGGTTATTGGGATTACAGATCCAAACCACTCTCGTTTTATCTGTAATCGCTGCCAGCATTCCTTCAAGGTCATGAGTACCTTCTTTCAGGGGGATTCGAACAGAAGTGGCTCCTTCTATTTTGGTTACCGTTTCATAGCGAGGAAAGGTAAGATCCGCCATTATTGCCTCTGTACCTTGTTCTAGATATGTACTCGCAATCATTTGGACAATCTCATCTGATCCATTTCCAAAGATGAGACGTCGTGTGTCCACTTCGAGGTGCTCAGCTACTTTTTCACGCAAAGTGGGAGCAGACCCTTCGGGGTAAAGTTGGAGGGAATCTTTTCCTTGCTCGATTGCTTTCCAAACTGCTTTTGATGATCCAAATGGATTTTCATTGCTAGCTAATTTGATGATGCGCTCAAGACCGAGTTCTCGTTGTACTTCTTCTAGGGGCTTGCCAGGTTGATAGACAGGTAAGCCGTGAATGGATTTTTTAGATTTGATCATGGATGTATTCCTCCCTTTCTTTTATTTTACAATAGTTGAAGGCGGAAAGGTCTAAATTTTCGTAGAAGCGGGAATGGAAGAGCAACTGATGAATACCAATGAATGAAGTTTGTTCCGGAGCATGTGTCTAGCCACAGCTCAAATAGTGAGCCAGCGAGGATGTGAAAAGCAAGTCCGCTCCGTCCTTCTGTCATAATGAATTGAACCACATGCCTACCAAAGATTTTAGAATCCCCGATTGCTTTCTAGTAAGTACTCTTTCCGTAGGCTTAGCGATATTTTCGATTACGCATATAAAATTAGCAAGCTCCTATCCTACGCAACGCTTGGCGGATCAATCCCTCGGGGATGTGCTCTGTGATTCGAACTTGTCCGCACGTGGGTGATAGAACAAAGGTGAAGCCAGTAGAAGTGTGCTTCTTGTCTCGGCGTAGGTAGTTCATTAATTCATCTTCGGGTAAAGGTGTATGTAGCTTGGTAGGTAGACCGAAGTGAGTTAGTAGTTCCCCAGTCATCTCGGTTAATCCTTGGTTGGAGGAGTGGAGTTGTTCGCTCATCCAGGCTGATCCGACCATGCCAATCGAGATTGCTTCTCCGTGGGTATAGGTGGTATAGGAAGTGGTTCCTTCGATAGCGTGACCGATGGTATGTCCGTAGTTTAGAATGGCACGGATGCCTTGTTCGGTTTCGTCTTGGCTGACGACCGCTACTTTGACGGCGCATGCTCTTTCGATTGCTTCTGTTAGGTAGAGTGGATTTCGTTGTAGTAATTCATCTTTGTTTTCGAATAGCCAGTCGACAAAAGATCGATCCCAAATCAATCCATGTTTGATAACTTCAGCAAACCCTGATTGAAGTTCTCGCATTGACAATGTTTGTAAGGTATCCACATCGTAAATCACACCTTTCGGCTGATAAAAAGCACCCATGATGTTTTTGCCCAGCGCGTGATTAATCGCTACCTTCCCACCCACGCTACTATCATGTGCGAGTAGAGTAGTCGGCAATTGAAAGAAACGAATTCCACGCATGTATGTAGCCGCGACAAAGCCAGCCAGATCCCCGATGACCCCTCCACCTAACGCTAGGATGACACTTTTCCGGTTGCATCCAGCCTCTATTAACTTCCCGATCAAAGATTCATAGGTTGCTACAGATTTCGATTGTTCACCGTGAGGGACGACCGCGAAATTGATAGAGAAGCCAGATTCAGAGAGACTTCTCCGAACTGGCTCCAAATAATGAATAGCCACCTGATCATCCGTGATGAGAAATAAGCGATCTTGTTTTTGAACACCATGCATCTCTAGTAGATCAGGCAACTTAGCTAGTAATCCGGAACCAATCAAGATGGAATAGGACTGTTCAGGTAACGAGACCTCTAACTTTCTCATTTGCTCACACTCCCATTAAAAATTTCTCGTATGCTCTCGGTAGCGCTGGACTTGGTCAATTAACTCCTCCGCTGTATCAGCAGGGAATTTTTCAAGTAATGCTTGAGCCACTTCCCAAGCAACTACAGCTTCAGCTACCACACTAGCCGCTGGAACTGCACAAGAGTCCGATCTTTCAATACTTGCCGCAAATGGCTCTTTTGTATCGATATCCACACTCATGAGCGGCTTGTACAAAGTAGGGATTGGTTTCATCACACCACGCACGATAATCTCTTCACCAGTCGTCATACCACCTTCGAAGCCGCCGAGGCGATTGGTTGCACGAGTAAATCCACGCTCTTTTGACCAGATAATCTCATCATGAACTTGTGAGCCGCGTAGATTAGCCGCCTCAAAGCCAATTCCAAACTCGACTCCTTTAAACGCATTGATGCTTACAATCGCTTGCGCAATTTTCGCATCCAGTTTCCGATCCCATTGGGTATGGCTTCCGAGACCGATTGGCATCCCCCCTACAATCACTTCCACGATGCCACCAATCGAGTCCCCTTCTGCCTTCGCATCATCAATCTCTTTCATCATTGCCTGTTCTGCTTCTGGGTCTAAACAACGTACAGGCGATTCTTCTGTGCGAGTGATGAACTCAGCCAGAGGAACATCTAAAACTCGCTCTGCCTTCACTCCACCAATCTGCAAGACATGCCCTGCAATCTCGATCCCACATAGTGCAAGAATTTGCCTAGCAAAAGCTCCCGCTGCTACTCTAGCCGCCGTCTCTCTCGCACTCGAACGCTCTAAGACATCTCTCAAATCACGGTGGTCATATTTTATCGCTCCATTTAAATCCGCATGTCCTGGACGTGGGCGCGTTAGCTTTCGCTTATCTGCTTCTTCCTGCATCGGAAACGGATTCATCACCTTTTGCCAATGCGTATAATCTTTATTTTCTATCACTAACGCGATCGGTGCCCCGGTTGTCTTACCGAAACGAACGCCACTCATGATTTGGATTTCATCCCGCTCAATCTGCATCCGTCGACCACGGCCATGTCCTTTTTGTCTACGATGCAACTGAAGGTCCATCTGCTCTTTCGAAAAGGGAACTTGGCTTGGTACACCATCTATAATCAATGTAAGTTGTGGACCGTGTGACTCTCCTGCTGTTAGGTATCTCATCTATGTTCATTTCCTCTCAAAATGGTTAATTATAGCCCAGTTTCGTCCAATCACTAGGAGCATCTTTTTGTAGCCGGATGACGAATTGCTCGATTAATGACTGGTTACTTAGCTCAGGTCTAGCTACTAATTTTCTCGTAATCATAACCTGTTCCATCATCTTCGCACATACAGATTGAGTCGTTCTTTTAGCTTGGGTACTGCCCTGCTGTATAAAGTCCGCCATATTCTCATCCGCCATCCCAATCGCCAATCTCGAGACATAGCGAAGCCATATCATAAGAAAGTCTAGAATCAGCGTTACTTGCTTCTTTTGGATCAGCTCTTGGAACCATGGCTCTTGAATGGCAATGATAGCGATAGATTGCTTACTTACTAACAACTGAGACCAATCGATCACATGACGAAAGATTCGTTCCAGCTCCTCCGAATCCATTTCAAACTGCTCGAATTCTTGGGAACACTGTGCTAGTACGTAGTTCATAGGCGGGTCAATCCCGTGAGCTTGCCACATCTTTGCTTGCTCTAACCAAGAAGGCTCTACAAAACGGACCATCTGACACCGAGAGCGAACCGTCTGGACGATACTCTTCTCTTGTTCCGTTATTAAAATCGCTAACATAGGAGAAATCGGCTCTTCTAGGAATTTTAACAACGTGTTCGCCGTCTCCATTCTCATTTGATCAGCCGAGTCTAGAATGACAACACGTGTCATCCCTTCCGCAGATTGATACCGAAAGCGATGTTGTAGCTGTTTGATCTGTTCCATCTTGATCACATTGCCATCTGGCTCAATCACGAGTACATCCGGATGATTCCCCGACTGAATTTGCTTGCAAGTAAGGCATTCATCACATGGATCTAACTGACTCTGCTCGCAATTAATCGCCTTGGCAAACTCTAGGGCCATTTCCCTTTTATATGTACCTTTGGGACCATAAAACAAGTACCCATGGGCGACACGATCTTGCCTGATGGCCGTTTGTAAAAACTCAATCACTCGCTTTTGAGTGGGATATGACTGAAACGACATCTGGTACATGCCCCCGCTCTCTATCACATTCTCTCTATATCCTCTCAAAAGAAAAAAGCCCGGTCAACACCCGAGCTTTTTTTCTTACCATCGCCTTACACCCAACGATTTAATGTTTTTTCATAGCTTGCCACTTCTTCTTCTTTGAACCACAAGCTCAATTCACGTTCAGCACTCTCAGCAGAATCGGAGCCATGAACGATATTCATGCCAACACTAATTCCAAAATCGCCACGAATCGTACCTAGATCCGCTTCTTTGGGATTGGTTTTGCCCATCATATGACGAGCTGTTCCGATCACGCCTTCACCCGCCCAAACCATAGCAAACACAGGGCTAGATGTGATGAAATCTACAAGCTCTCCAAAGAATGGGCGCTCTTTATGCTCTGCATAATGTGCTTCCGCTAGGTCGCGAGATACATGCATCAATTTTGCACCAACAAGTTGGTAGCCTTTCTTCTCAAAACGAGCCACAATCTCACCCACTAAACCGCGTTGAACGCCGTCTGGTTTCACCATAATAAATGTTTTTTCCATTTATATTACCTCCAGTTTATGTAACAAATGTGCCTAGAAAATGCATCTAAGCCAGTTTATAGCTATGTATAAGACCAAAAAAATTGTATCAAGAAGTAAATAGGAAAGCAACCGTTTTCATAGAAAGGAAACCCAGTAAAACCTTCAATTCATAGAAAGGAAAAATAGTATTGACTCTAGAAGATGGGAAGAATGATAAGGAAAGGAAGTGCAGAAAATGGATTTCGAAACCGTTATGCAGGAGCTAGAAGCACTCGGTAAAGAGCGAATGAAAAAAATATACATAAGTAACGGGGCACACGAGCCTCTTTTTGGCGTAGCTACAGGGGCTATGAAGCCACTCGCAAAGAAAATCAAGAAAAATCAACCACTAGCCGACCAACTTTACGCCACTGGAAACTACGATGCTATGTATTTTGCAGGCGTCATCGCAGACCCAGCGGTCATGACGGAAGAACATTTTGAACAATGGATGGATGGGGCATATTTCTATATGATATCTGACTTTGTCGTTGCGGTTACATTGTCAGAAACCGATATCGCACAAGCCGTTGCCGATAAATGGATCAGGAGCGGTGAAGAACTTAGAATGTCCGCAGGCTGGAGCTGCTACTGCTGGCTTTTGGGTAATCGCCCGGACAGCGAATTTAGCACCAGTAAAATGGTCCATATGCTCGATCAAGCGAAAAATACCATTCACGGCTCCCCTGATCGAACCAAAATCGCTATGAATAACTTTATTTACACAGTTGGGCTTTCCTATCTACCACTTCATGATAAAGCGATCGAAACGGCTAAGATTGTAGGTTCAGTCGAAATCCAAAAAGGCACGAAAAAAAGCAATATCTCCCTTGCTTCAGAAAGAATTCAAAAAGATATCGACAAAGGGCGAATTGGCTTTAAACGCAAGTATGTGAGATGTTAACTCTAATATAAAAAATCAAGAAACTCTTCCTTCACTAGATTCCCGAAGTAATACGAAATGTCTACATCACGTAACGCTTCCTCCAGCGATTGACGGTCATAACGAATCCCAACTAGCTTCGTCTCTAGATCCGAAACATCACCCACGCCAAAGAAATCACCGTAGATCTTGCAACTCTCGATCATGGATTTCTCCCCCACTTGTAGGCGAACATCAATGGAACCGATCGGAAAGCGTTTGGAATGTTGGACATTAAATACCGGAGACTCTCCAAAATTCCAATTCCAATTTTGATAGCGTTCACGAGATATCTCATTGATTTTTTCCCAATCCTGATCAGTTAGTTTATATTCGGGAATCGGATTTTGCCCTGCAAAAATCGATTCTAGTAAGCGACGTCGAAATTCTTCAATCGTCATCGATTCAGCTAGATAGTCACTTATATTGGCAACACGACTACGAACCGATTTAATTCCTTTTGATTGGATCTTCTCTTGTTTTACTTGTAGCGCATGGACCAATGGCTCGATATTTACTTGAAACATTAGTGTACCGTGACTAAACATCCGCCCCCGTGTGGAGAACTGTGCATTACCTGATATTTTTTTATCATCAACCAATAAATCGTTTCTACCAGATAAAGTAGCTTGTACTCCCATTTGATGAAGAGCTTGTACGACGGGTTCGGTAAATTTTCTAAAGTTGGCGAAGCTTTTTCCATCGTCTTTTGTGATAAAGCTAAAGTTTAAATTCCCAAAATCATGATACACAGCCCCTCCACCCGAAAGGCGTCGTACTACGCGAATATCATGATCTCTCACATAATCCACATGAATTTCTTCCACTGTATTTTGATGTTTCCCGATAATAATCGATGGTTCATTTATATAAAACAATAGATAGGAATCAGCCAGATCTAGATGTTTTAATGCATACTCCTCAATCGCTAAATTCACTCTCGGGTCATAGATCCCTTGATTGTCGATAAATAACATATGATCCTCCTTAAGTTCAATCACTATTCCTTCAAAAAACGATAGACTTACTTATTTTACATGTAGGAGTATCTAGAAACAAATGTCTTTCGTTTAGCCACTAAGATGCGTTCGAGTAGTCTTTTCTATCCTCTATAGATGAAAAAATGCCTCCAGACCTATGTCTAGAAGCACCTCAAATCTGAAATATTGGGCTTAGAAAATCAATACTAGAACTGAACTCAAAACTTTGACATCCAGTGAGTCTATTTATTCAATGTTCCTAGAACGTATTGAAGCTTTTCACCTTCTGTATACAAAATCTGACTAAGACTAAGCTCTTCGAGAGCGATAGAGGTTAGCAAAAGATTAATTGAATCCTCTCTAGTAATGGATATGGTAGGTGTAATGTTCGGAATATTAGCCTGTGACATAATCTACCTCCTTCATTTCTATAGATTCTTAGTATATATATGTTTTTTTCTATATTTGGTATCAAGTAATCTATCTATTTTATAAGATTCTACTAATCTATCCATTCGCAAGATTCTACATACCTTTGAAAAAGATACCTCCAAACCAGACCTATGTCTAGAGGTATCACGAATAAGGAATCCCAATTACATTATACAGGTGACTATTTAGGGATCCATTATCTGAGCTTATCTACTCCTTATATTTTGATACCTTCGAAAAAAACATAGCTTGTACCATGTGGGGCATCTCCACAACAATTTGCACTCCATCTGTTTGTTGGAACAATTTGTTTATACACTTTTTCTTTTTGAGCATATGCTAGATATGAAAATGGATTTCATCAGGAGGTGAGTAATATGTCTTATCCCAATATACCTAATGTAAGCCCTAATATTACCGTGACTCGAGATGATGCGATTAATTTACTTTTGTCTTCGATTGCTCTAGAGGAACTAGGATTGAGTCATATTATAAATGCAGAAGGAGAGAAATTGCAGTACGTACTCGGAACACTTCCCGGCATTTCGTCAGCGCTAAATCCCTCGCTTACGGATCTTTTAGTGATCAATGAAAGTGTTCGGGATACGATTAACGTGATAACTAAGAAAGAATGGATCTTGAACGAGAAGTTAGAAAATGTCTTAGAAGGTGCTGCAACGAGCGTAGGGACTCCAGGACCGCCAGGGCCTCAAGGACCTCAAGGACCAGGGATTTTAGGACCTCCAGGGCCAGCAGGGCTTATAGGACCTCCAGGACCAGCAGGGCTAGCAGGTACATCAGGACCACAAGGTAATCAAGGACCGCCAGGGACTCCAGGGTCAATAGCACCGGTCATACCTCCTAGCATGGCATTTCTTTCTCTAAGTACCATTGCAACTATAAATAGCAAAGAAGCAATTCCTTTTGATACCCTCATAATTCTACAAGGTGCAGATATCAGTTTTTTCCCTCCAAGTTCTAGTATAGGTCTGCAGGCAGGAATTTACTTAGTAGAGTATAACGCGACTACAGAAGGCTTTTCCGTATCAGAACCCATTTCAAGTACAACTCCGCCGACAGTTGGTTTGCGATTAGGTGGGGTTGAAATTGTTCCAAGTAGATCAGGATCAAGTGCTTTAGCAGATATTGTTACGTTGTCCGGAGGAGCAATCATTTCAGTTGATGATATTTCAGACTTAGAATTAATTAATACCAATACCGGTGTTGGCGGACTATTCGGGTTAATCAATTCGATTGGAAGTGGAAATACGGTTCCAGCTGCTAACATTAGAATCGTTAAGCTTGATTAATTTCATATCCTGTTAGCTACTGATGTATAAGGTGGAAATCTTAGAAGTAAAGTTCATCATGAGACTATTGCATAGTTCTCTATTTGCATAAAGGTTGGGGTTCACAGTAAAGTGAATTCCAACCTTTTTGTGTTTGTGCTTGGATGATTTTATTTTGCTCTAAATACTTATTTACTATCTATAAGCTCATCAAGCTTTATAATCTCTAACTTAAACCCATTCTCGAATGTATCTCTATAAAATAATCTATCTTTGGATGAGTAAGCATAGCAGTTAAAATGATTGTCTTCTTTCAGGACATTACCATTTCGATCGGTGATAATCAGACCAGTAACTTTATTTAATCCTATAAAATAATCAGTTTCTTCATCATAAAACAAGTTACCTTGCGCCCCATACTCATCGTCCATATGAAACCCGTCAAATTGCACTCTATGCTCTATGGGTATATCCTTAACGAAACCCCCTTTTTCTCCTTTGTGAATATCATAAATGAAAATTTCGGAGGGCACTTTCTCGGCTCCGTCTTCTCCTTCATTTGGATTGTGACCGATCACTATAGAGTGATTTCCCATGAAGCACAATGGTCGATCCCAGTTATAACCTGAAAAAACATCAAACATTTCTATAGACTTAAAACACTTCTCATATTGTTTTAGAAAATCGTCAACAGAATACACAATTACACTATCTACAGGCGACCACCTCCAGCCATTAACAGTAAAATACTTGCTATCATCCGAAACTACTATACTGCTATGAAAATAATCAGAGTAATGGTGATCAGGATCTATAATCCGATTTGTAAGTAATAGATCATCACTTAAACGTGTAATATCTAATCGATTCCAATCTGTACCATGAATGAGAAGCGTTTCATTCTCTCTCTCTAGATCCACAAGTAGTTCAGTTAATTGAATCTAATCAAAAGGAGGTAGGACAATTGATTAGGAAGCTAAGACATGAACAAGGTCTCCGTTTAGTCGATTTAGGAGATGGGGAAGCATCATCATCTACTATTAGCAAGGTAGAACGTGGTGTTGGTAAATTTCGAATAGATAGAGTCATTTACCTACTTGAAAAGCTCGGTGTTCCAATAGCCGATATTTCTTACGTACTAGATCAAGAAAGGAAGAATACCTCTCGAATTGAACTTCAATTAAGATCGGTAGAAACATTCTTGAGATTTGAACAACATAAAACAGCCTTATACCACCTAGAAAAAGAGGCAATAAATGATGCTCACTATCTTGCACCGAAGTATCATTATCTAAAAGGTAAATGTTTGATTGGATTAGGTAATTTCGATCAAGCTGAAAGGGCATTTCAGTATGCTATCGAATTGTTAGATGATGAACCGCAGGAAGACAACATCGAAGCGGCTTGTTACGCAGAATTAAGCTTCTGTAAAGATTTTCAAAACGATATACAGGAAGCATTATACTTAGCCGATAAAGGAATTAGTACGTTTGTTCCTGATGGGGATAGACAACACATTATATATGCCTTATATTTAAATAAGTCGTTATATTGTTATAAGTTAAATAAATCAGAAGGAATTCTGGCTTTAAATTATCTAGAATCATCCCTCAATCAGATCAAAGATCCAAATGTTCAATTAGTCTACCATTGGCTAAAAGCGAGCCATACTCGTAAGTCTGGTAAACTTACAGAGGCCTTGCAGTATGCAGAAGAAGGGCTTGCATTAGCTGGTATGGCTAAGTCCTACAACATGATACTAGAGTTTTGGCTGTGCATTGGTGACTGCTTCTTTTCTATGGGGAATTTCGAAGAAGCTGAAAATCATTATGTATTAGCCCTTGAGTTGATGCGAAACGAATTAGCCGTCCAGAAGCTTTCTCGTTTATCTACCTAAAGTTAGGTAAACTCTATTTGGAACAAGAGATGTGGAATAAAGCATTACCTTTTGTTTCAAAAGCATGCAAAACCGCCACAGACAATAACGATGCCCACAGCCTCACCCATGCTTTATTATTATCGGGTGATATTGTACTCAATCTAGATGATCATTCCTCGGCCGTTCAATATTATCAACAAGCGCAAACCCTTACCTATAAACACGGCTTTAAGAAGCTAGAGCAAAAAGCATGGACTCGTCTTGCTAACGCATGGAATCCTGTCAATCAAGCAGAGTATCAATTATGCGCGAGTCGAGCTTTTGAATTGCAGAATTCTGCGAATTTGAAAGGGGATTACTACGATGACGATGAGATCATTTAAAGTTTTCTTGAGTATTTCCATACTATCTGTTTATGTTATTGCTTACACAGTAAACAGCGCGACACCAGTACCTTCTCCTACTAAAATTGCTCAAGGAATAAAACCAATACCGCCTCCGGTTCAGACATAAGCAACTTTGAATAAATATAAAAAGAGGTACTGTTCACATTTGGAAAGTGAACAGTACCCCTTTAACATACCCTCTTCTCTAATCCTAAAGCTGAAGCAGTCCCTTGCACGATAGACTTGGCAAGCCATCTAAAAAATCCAGCTTGTTTTTAGCCAAATTGTCGATTAACAGGCAGTACAGCAGACATCGTTGTAGCACGTACCATATTGATCCTCCTGCTCCCCGCCTGCAATTCTAACCCATCATCACCCCAAGTGGCCCTTCTTCGTTTACGACATCCTGCAAGGAGTAGACGGAGATTGGAAAATAAGGAATGCCGTAAACATACGGGAGCAAATCATATAGCGGAAACGTAATAACCAATGACTTATCCGCTATATAAAAGCCTTGATCTGGCTTAATGCTTTTGAAGGGTTCGAACACAGGAAGATCGCGTTCCTTAATTTGCAATCGAATAATCTGAGAGATTTTTTCTACGTAATCACTATTTGGTTTAAATAGATCCTTCAGTTTGTACTCCCTTCCGGTAGTCGTATCGAAGGTGAGAGGACGAATGACCGTGTTACCATGCGCCCCTCCTGTAAAGGAGTACACACTTAAAACAAGGCTTAAAATATTTCGTTCATTTGTCTTAATTTCAAAATTCCCCACCATCTCCTGAAGGTCTGGCTGACCTAAGCCTTGATCTCGAAGTAAGCGATTAAGTGTTGTCTGGATCGTTCTATTGATCTTATGTTGCACTGTCTGGTTAGCTAGTCCATAGACTTCTGGAGAATAGACATGAACATGTTGATTAGGTGAGTAAAGCTCTGTGTGAATATGAACGGGAAAAGTCACCATAGATGGATATCTCCTTTAAAATATCGTTTATACCAATCTATGATTCGGATCCACTATCCATGAGTCCCACAACGCGTATAACTAACTATGCACACATTGATCTCACGACTCTGCCCATGAATTTGGGAGCCTTTTTATTTAATAAAGAGTGACTTCCTGATATAATATTAATGTAAATATTCTATCATTTAAATAAATGGCTCATAATAGCGGGAGGGTGATTGAATGTCTGATTTTGAAAAACGGGTGAAAACCATTGTTGCAGAGCAATTAGGAGTTAGTATCGAAGAGATCAAAAATGAAGCATCTTTTGTAAATGATTTAGGGGCTGATTCCTTAGATACTGTGGAACTAGTCATGGCACTAGAAGATGAGTTCGGTATCGAAATCCCAGATGAAGAAGCAGAAAAAATCACCACCATTCAACACGCTATTGACTATGCAAGAACTCACGAGCATGCTGCTGGCAATTGATTTTCAAGCCATAATAACCAGATAAAACGTAGAAATGAAGTGCCGATCTTAAGTCAGTCTGATGGCACTTCATTCTTCAATAGTGCACTTATTTCATTTTTTCCCAAGGTTCAATCCCACCCTCCACTACTTCAAATAACGGGTGTACTTCATTTTGCTGGATATGCTTCCATTGCTCCAAAAAAGATGGATCACGCATCTTCAACTTCTCGCATAACCATTCCCATTCATAATCTACTTGTCCTTTCGTGACTTTCATTTTGTATTGAGTACGAGTGTCACCCACTTTGGTCGCATCAAAACGATATCCTCGTTCTTTAGATTCTTGAAGAATACACGCTAAATAAGTAGCCATAGCTTGGAGAGGTTGCTTATGTTGTTTAAAACGAAGCAGTTGAGGATGTTTCGTATACCCTTTCGTCTGCCCATTTAAAACTGCTTGGGCCAGTAAAGATTCTCGCCAGAGCGCCACTAAACCTTTTGAATCTAAATATTTTGGATGGATACTCCACAACCTCATCGATTGATCATCCCTTACGTAAAATATTCAATGACCGAGTTCGGAAAAAACTGTTGAACATATCCTTCGATCGTCTTATGCAAATCCTTTGCTTGATCTGTATCGTAGACGTATTTCACAATACCATACCTTCCCCATTTAACCTTTCGTTCCTCTTCATTCATTTCCAATTTTGTCTTCGGATAGTTTTTTTCAATCACTCGTTTTGCGGGTTTTGTAAATCGGTGTTGGATCAATTCAAAGGTAATATTATCAGATAATTCTTTTGGGATTTTATCGGAAATCATTTGAAAGAGTTCTAGATATCCATTCTCCCACCCATCATGCATGTAGAGAGGGGCCACTACAAAACCGAGAGGATATCCCGCTTCAGCTACTTTAACAGCAGCTTCAATTCTTTGTTCAAGAGAAGAAGTCTTCAATTCAAAGTTCTTGATCACATAATCGGAATTAACACTAAATCGAAAACGAGTGTTTCCGTTATGTTTGGCATGAAGCAAATGATCTACATGATGAAATTTGGTTGTAAATCGCAATCTTCCATAAGTGGTTCCACCAATAAATTCAATCGCCTTATATAGGGAGTGGGTTAGATGGTCTATTCCTACAATATCAGAAGTACAAGAAGCTTCAAACCGAGTCATTTCTGGTTTTCTCTCGTCCATATATTTCTGAGCTTGATCAAAAATATCATCCAGATTTACATAGGTTCGAATATATGGTTTCTGCCCAAGTGTTGTTTGTAGGTAGCAATAATGACAATGAGCCATACATCCAGTGGCCAGTGGAATTGCATATTCCGCTGAAGGTTTCGATGTATCAAACTTTAACGTTTTTCTGATGCCTACAACGAGCGTTGACTTCGCAATTCGGTATTTCTGCGAGTCATTTTCACCCGGCAAGTCACGAATTTGATTATGAGAAGTCGTTTCGCGTATTTCAACGTCTAATTTTTTAAATTTCTCATAAAGCTCTTGTCCAAGTGGGTATTTTAACGCATTGGGTTCAAAATACACCAGCTGAGGAATAAATGGCTCCACACTAAAACCTCCCATTTAAGCTATGTTTTAGTATGTACAAGTTTAAGATTGCAATTCTAGAAAAGGAAGCTGATGTCATGTCTTACACAACAACAATCGCCTCTAGACTGAAGTCCAGAAGCGATCGCCATTAAAAACTATTTTACTTGCGAACCAAAATTTTAATATATGTATTACGAAATGCCCCTTGAATCACTGCATGTTTTAGATCAGAGGATTTTGACGGAGCGGACTTCCCCTTATCTCTCAAGCTCACTATTTGAACTGTGGTCAGATACATGCCCTAGGGCACGCTATCTAGAATAGCCCCAGAATTTAACTGTTTTTGAACTAAAACGATCGAGTCACAATAAACTCTCCAATAAAACGCAACGACTCCCGCTCATGCGTATTCGGCAACTTTTCCAAAGCCACTAATGCCCGATTCAAATATCGTTTCGAAAGTGCAAGCGTATACGGAATGCCCTCCGATTGGCAAACCATCTTCAAGATCTGAGTCAGATCCCCTTCTGTCCCCCGCGACTCTAGATAACGCCGGATCATTTGCTGCTCTGCAGATGTCCCATTCTCTAATATATGGATAACCGGTAACGTTACATTCCCTTGCAGTAAATCGCTACCTGCTGGCTTTCCTAACACCTTTTCGTCTCCGGTTAAATCGAGAACATCATCTGTCATCTGAAAAGCCATTCCTACAGAATATCCATATTGATATAATGCCCTCACAACCGATTCAGAGGCTCCACTCACGATTCCCCCTAGTTGACAACTAATCGCCATCAACAGAGCCGTTTTTCGCTTAATTCGATGCAAATAGCGTCGTAAGGACTGATCTGGTTGATACAAGTCATGAATTTGATCAATTTCTCCACGAACGAGGAAAACCAAGGCCTTTGCTAATATTTGATGAACACGAGGATCTGAGAGGCCTGCTACTTCAGTCAATGCTCGAGCAAAGATAAAATCACCTGTATACATGGCAACCTGATTATCCCACTCCGCTTTCACTGTTTTTCGTCCACGGCGAGTCTCCGCATCATCGATCACATCATCATGAACCAACGTCGCCATATGAATTAATTCTAGAGAGACCGCCACTTTCTCCAGCTCGGACAAACGATACTCCCCAAAGTGACCTGCTAATAAAACAAATAACGGTCTCATCCGTTTGCCACCTGCATCAAGCAAATGCCGGGACGAATGGAGTAGCTCCTTCTCATCTGTGTGGATGGTTTCCGCTAATCGATATTCAATTTGTTTTAGATCCTTTTTTAAACTTTGATATATATCTGTTAGAAGCATCTCTTCACCCTAGTTTCTCTAGCTCTTAGAAAAGGACAATTGGAACATCTGGATAGCGATTTCTGGTGGAAGCGTTCCGAGTTCCGTCGCATAGCGATAAAACAACTGCAACCCTTCCAGTTCACGTTCTCCCAAATCGTGAGACAGACCTGCAAAGTATTGTTTCCAATATGAAACCTCTCCGCCCACTTTTCGTTGCGCCGCTTTTATAATTGCCATTGGTTCTTGATTTCCGCTCTCCTTACTTCTCATAAACCGATCATAAATCTCCGCCATCAGCTCCGGGCGCTTCTGAACAATCTCTTTTCGAACCGCCCATACAGCAAAGACCATAGGGAGACCCGTTTGCTGAAACCATAGTTCACCGAGATCATATGCACGATAGTGTGGTTTACTCCAAGCTGCTCGGATGGCATCGTCTCCAATTAGTAAAGCTGCGTCTGACACTTGCATCATTTGCTCTAGGTTCGGCTCCATCACTTGATATAAAGGCTTTACACCTGAAAATTTTTCTAGAATCACACGCAGTAAATTAACCGAAGAAGCCGATGCATTTGTCAGTGCGATCGATGCTTGATCCAGCTCTTGTAGCGATTTATCTTTTGTAAATAAAAAAATAGAACCCACTGGACCATATGCGCTCACTGATAGATTAGGAAAGAGGTAATAGCGATCCGAGTGTTCCGCAAAGGCAAACGAAGAGATTGCACCTAAATCGATCTCACCCTTGGACATCGCTTGGTTTAAAGTAGCTGGAACATGATTCACCCACTCGATAGGTAGGTTACTTGAATCAAAAAAATGAAAAACAGGTAAAACGTTTGTGTAGGAAATCTCACCGATTCGGATTGGTTTCATTTGCCACCCTCCCATCTCTTATATAATTGATGAGCAACCCTTAGCTGGTCTAAAATTTTACCTGACACAAAACGAACCATCTCATCTAAACTCGATGGACGATGGTAAAAGCCTGGCATAGGAGGAACGATTTGTACTCCTAGTCTACTTAGCTTTAGCATATTTTCTAGATGAATCGGGCTAAGTGGGGTCTCACGGGGTACGAGGATGAGGGGATAACGTTCTTTTATCATGACATCAGCCGCTCTTTCCAATAAGTTGGACGAGATACCCGAAGCAATCTTCGCAAGTGTACCCATCGTACACGGAACCACAACCATTCCATCTACTTGAAAAGACCCTGAAGCAATCGAAGCGCCAATATCACGAATGGGATGATAGACTAGTTCTCCAGAGAGATGACCAAATCGCTCAATAAAATTTTGCTCTCTCTTTACCACTTCCCAATCATGCTCCTCTAATAACACCCTCCAAGCCGCTTCTGTCACGATTACATGAACTTCATGACCCTGACGTAGCAACTCTTCCATGACTGATAAGGCATAAGGTGCTCCACTTGCACCACTCATCGCAACAATATAACGTTTCATATCATCAACACATCCACCAAGCTAAAAGTGAATACTATGATACTTAATACCCCATTCATGGTAAAAAAGGCCATGTTTAGACGGGATAAATCATCTGCTGAGACAATCGAATGTTCATAAACAAGGATCATAACAGCAATCACGACACCAATTACATAAATCCAACTTAATTGAGTGAAAAGAGCAAGAGCAATCAGTCCAAGTGCCGTTCCCACATGCATCCAGTTTGAAATGAGGAGCGCTACTCGTACTCCAAATCGAGACGGGATCGAATGTAAGCCTTCTTGCTGATCAAACTCCATATCCTGACACGCATAGATCACATCAAAGCCGCCAATCCATAAAGCTACCGTAGCAAATAAAATAAGCGACTTCAGGTCAACCTGACCCGTTGTAGCCACCCAACCACCTAAAGGTCCCAATGCCGTTGCAATTCCCAATACCACATGACAAAGCCACGTAAAACGTTTCGTGTATGAATAGAGAACTAGGAAAAACACAGCAACTGGTAGTAGCTTAACAGCCAGCATATTCAACTGATATGCCGCCACGAACAACACGACAAAGGAAACGACTACGAATCCCCAAGCAAACATCTCCGATATCAGACCTGCTGGGATATGTCTTGAAGCCGTCCGCGGATTTCGGGCATCGATTTTTCGATCGATCACGCGATTCAGAGCCATGGCGGCACTTCTCGCACCCACCATCGCAAGCGTAATCCATCCGATCTGTGCCCAAGTAGGAAATCTCCCTAGTACTTCTAAACTACCTAAAATGGCACCCAGATACGCAAATGGCAATGCAAAGATCGAGTGTTCAAACTTGATCATATCTAGTATGAGTCTTACCTTGTGAAAAAATTTCATAATCCTACACCATCCTTACTCGGAACGCTTTCTCCCTACATGTAGTGCCGTAATTCCAGCTGTGAGCGGGTATACATCCACCTCTAACCCAACCTCATTTTTCATCACGCTAGCTAACTCTACATAGTCAGGAAAGGCGATGAGTGACTCAGGTAACCAGCTATACTGCTCATATCGATTCGCAAACAGCTTCCCTAAGAGCGGTAATAGGCGTTGAAAATAAAAGTAGTACAGTTTACGAAACGGCTTCCAAGTAGGCTTCGATAATTCAAGCGACACGACAAGACCACCTGGTTTCACAACACGCTTCATCTCTTGTAACACTTGCACATAATCAGGAACATTGCGCAATGCAAAACCAATCGTTACATAGTCGAAAGTAGAATCCTCAAACGGAAGACTCATCGCATTTCCCTGTACAAGCTCAATCTGGTCGCTATGCCCGCTGTCTTTCACTTTTTTTCGCCCGATCTCTAGCATATTGGAGCTAAAATCTAGCCCGACTACGTTTCCATGCTCAGATGCTTCAGCCAATGCAAGGGTCCAATCGCAGGTTCCACAGCATATGTCTAGTGCCGTCTGCCCCGGCTGGACATTCATCTTTTTCATCGCAAATTTACGCCATGCTTTATGACGGCGGAAACTAAGCAGTGTGTTCATCCGATCATAATCTTTCGCGATACTTTGAAACACACCATGAACGAATTTTTCTTTCTCAGCCCCAGTCCGTTTCTCCATCTCCGTTACCTCTTTCTGTTAGAGATTCCTGCGCTCCTGCTCGATCCATTGCTCCAATTCGCGCCTCAGCCATACCGGAAAATGAGATTGTCTCCAGATCTTTTCTGCCTGAGAAACGGCGTCGTGAAAGCGATCTTGCCATCCAGTATGCTCTCCTTGCTCGTCCAATAGCAATAATGGCAATAGAACAATCATCCATTCTTTGCCTATGCGATGTTCGACAAGAAAAAAATCGGCGATAGCAGTTAAGATTTCCACCGATTCGATCTTTCGTATAGAAGGGGAGACAGATTCTTCTCCACAATACATTTTCATTTTTCGCTCGTTTGTACGACTAGTGGCCTGAGATAGGCTCACAATTCCATCGATTTCTCCAGCCATGGCTAATTGTTGATAAAACAAGCTACTATAAAAGTCTCCTGCGAGTACTGTCAGCTGACGAACCCGGTGCAATCCCTCATTTTCAATCGTCTGCAAAGGGATTTGTTCGTGCGTCGTAAGCGCCATATGTAAACATGCTGCCGCTTGGATAAAAGTCTTTTTACGCTCTTCTGGCACCTCGCAAGCTGTTAATAAGAGGTCCAATAGACGAACAAATCGAGTTGGGATAGGTGGTGCCCCCAGATTCAGAAATAAGTCCGAATTCATAACAAGTCTTTCTAAATCCATAAGAATTTTATTTTGATCTGTAGATATGGACGTCATCTACACGCCCCCTAAAAATGCCAAATGAGAATAGATAATTTCCTTGCTAGTATACCATACTTTCGTGAAAATCAGCACAATCAATCTGTTGTTTTTTTGTCATTTGACAAATCAAAATCTTGAATACTTTCTTTTGACCACTTCGATTTTTTGATTCTCTCTTGCCAGTCTGATCTCTTGATACAAATCAATCGGGCTGTTTCTGGCTCTTTATTTACAAAACGAAGACGAAGTACCTCTATATGTTTCAATTTGATAAAGGATTCCGTAATTACATCTTGGGCCAACTCTTCCCACCCTGTAGCAACTTCCTTGAATTCAATAAAAAGAGTTCCTTGTTTTTGATCGATCTGTTCCACTTTCCCTTTTCGGTTTAGATCGACAACAAACGAAACCCATGAATTTTCATCCTGCAACATCACTTCTTTAACAGGTCCCACTTGTTCTTCTGAATACCGCACAAAGAAAGAAAGCCCTACTGCTAAACAAATAGCTCCCACCATTCCCCATGACCAATAGCGAAAAAAGGTCCTCATTTCATGTAATCCTCCGTAGGCTTTTTCACCAGTTTACGCACTCAGAGCAGAAACATGCTATGCTTGACCTTTTTTGCTTGATTATTCATCCGATTCAATTGTACCAAATGGTGTAATGATCGTTGATTTCCCTCGTACTTTTATAGCCGATGTATGTTCCGTAAATTGAGCGATCATAATCTCGCCCTGATCTAATTTCTCTGAATGATGAAACCTTGTATCTTTTCCTCTTGTAAGTCCAATTACATTTACGCCATTTTCTTTTGCTTTGATAATGAAATACTCTCCAGAATGATTTGACATAAGAATCAGCCTCCTCTCACTATGCACCAAAGTGTACCACAAAATAGGCAAATCATACGAATTCCAAATAAAAAAGACTCCTCCATCTCTGGAAGAGTTTGTTGGTCGGGCTAACCAGATTTGAACTGACGACCTCTTGCACCCCATGCAAGCGCGCTACCAAGCTGCGCCATAGCCCGATCTTAAAAAACAGTAAATCTTACCATTTCATTATAAGATCGGACTAGAGACACGTCAAGATCAAATAAATTAGGTCAATGATCCCATCCGAATCATCTTAAACACTTCATCCCGCTTACCTACATCTTCCGCATAGATACCACGAGCTACGCTGGTTACCGTTTTCGAACCAGGCTTCTTTACTCCTCGCATTGTCATACACATGTGTTCTGCTTCAAGTACGACAAACACTCCATGTGGATCAAGTGTCTCCATCATCGAATCGGCAATCGTACTTGTGATCCGCTCCTGAAGCTGAGGGCGTTTGGTCACAGAATCGACTGCACGAGCTAATTTAGATAGACCCGTCACCCGACCTCCACGTGGAATATAAGCTATATGGGCATGTCCAAAAAATGGAACTAAATGATGCTCACAGGTTGAGAAGAATGGAATGTCTTTTACTAAGACAACCTCTTCATGGTCTTCTCCAAATACAACAGAGAAATGCTCCTTCGGATCTTGATCCAACCCTTGAAATACCTCCGCATACATTCTGGCAACACGGGCTGGTGTATCTAATAAGCCTTCTCGTTCTGGATCTTCACCTACAGCTTCCAAAATCATACGTACTGCTTGTTCAATTTTATCATGGTCGACGTGTTTCAAGATTATTTCCTCCAGCTCATTATCTAATTTATAAAACTAATATAATTATACTTCAGCTGAATGCAACTATGTAAGATAAAACGTATGTTAGCAAAAAGCCCCTTTTTAAAAAGGGACTTTTTGCTCAGTAGCTCAGTATATGTAGTTTCCTGAATTCCACTCAGAAATATACTTATCTGTATTACTTGTTAACTACATCTTTTAGTTGCTTACCTGGTTTAAAAGACGGAACTTTGGTTGCAGGAATATCAATTTCCTCACCTGTTTGTGGATTGCGACCTTTACGAGCTTGACGATCGCGTACTTCAAAGTTGCCAAATCCAATCAATTGTACTTTCTCACCTTGAGATAAAGACTCGGAGATTGCACATAATACTGCTTCAACTGCTTCTGAAGCCTCTTTTTTTGTCATTTGGGTAGCATCTGCTACTTGATTGATCAAGTCGGTTTTATTCATAACGCACCTCCTGATTAGATCCAAGCAAATTCCAGATAAAATCTAGAACTGATTGGGACAATCCTATACTAATACAGCGCTGATCCCCTTTGCAAGAGAAATGTCCTTGATTTTCCTATCATGGTTCAAAAAAGACACAAAAAAAGCCTAGACGGTTACATCTAGGCCTTTTTCACTACAGGATAATGGCGATAAGTCCGCCAGAGCCTTCGTTGATGATACGTTCTAACGTTTCTTGCAACTTGTAACGAGCATTTTCTGGCATCATAGACAATTTTGCTTGAATGCCTTCTCGAACAATGGAATTGAGCGAACGTCCGAAGATATCCGACTCCCAGATACGTAGTGGATCTGTCTCAAAATCTCTCATCAGGTAGTTTACCAATTCTTCCGACTGCCTCTCACTACCAATGATCGGAGCAAACTCAGAATGTACATTTACCCGAATCATGTGAATCGAAGGAGCGGTAGCTTTTAGTCTAACTCCGAAACGAGGACCTTGTTTAATTAATTCTGGCTCATCCAAGCTCATTTCCTCTAATGAAGGAGAAGCTACGCCGTAACCAGTTGTTCGTACCATCTTGAGTGCTTCTGCCACTTTATCATACTCTCGCTTCGCTAGTGAAAACTCTTGCATCATCTCGAGCAGATGATCCTTGCCACGGATTTCGACGCCCACCACTTCTGCTAGAACATGATCATACAACTCATCCGGTGCATAGAGATCGATTTCGGCGATCCCTTGCCCCATCTGCATGCCTGAGAGCGCTGCTTTCTGGATAAACTCAAAATTATAGAAGTGACCTACCACTCGATCTACATCGCGAAGTCTTTTGATATCTTTAACTGTTTCTCTAACGGAGTTTTCAAAATCACGACGCAACCAGTGCTCATCATCTAGCACCATAACCCAGCTAGGAAGATTTACGTTTACTTCATGAACCGGGAATTCATACAATACTTCACGTAAAACACCTAAAATATCGTCCTCTCCCATCGTCGCCACAGAGAGTGCCACAACTGGGATGTCATATTTCTCAACTAGTTCGGCACGAAGCGCTTGTACGGACTCACTGTACGGACGAGTGGAGTTTAATAGCATGATAAATGGTTTTCCTACTTCTTTTAACTCATTGACAATTCTCTCTTCTACATCTTCGTAGGAATATCGAGGGATGTCAGCGATACTTCCGTCTGTTGTTACAACAATCCCCAAGGTAGAATGCTCTTGAATGACTTTTCTCGTACCAACCTCAGCCGCTTCTTGAAACGGAACTGGCTCATCAAACCAAGGTGTATTAATCATTCGGGGACCATTTTCATCTTGGTATCCTTTGGCACCTTCGACAACATATCCTACACAATCTACTAAGCGTACATTTACTTTTAATCCTTCATCTACACTTACGTTAATTGCTTGGTTTGGTACAAATTTTGGTTCGATCGTCGTGATCATTCTTCCTGCACCACTATGTGGGAGTTCATCTGTTGCTCTCGATCTTTCGGAATCATCACGAATGCTTGGGATCACCACTTGTTCCATAAACCGTTTGATAAAGGTGGATTTCCCTGTGCGCACCGCACCAACCACACCAAGATAGATGTCACCGCCTGTGCGCTCTGCAATGTCTTTTAAGATATCTACTTTCTCCATGCATGAACCTCCTTCAAGGTATCCGTACTACTGGATTTGTCGCCGGTGCGAAAGGCAAAATCCTCCCTTCTCCGGTTTTCCCACTCCTTAGGACACTACTAATATATGAGTGCAGAATCTATATATTCCTACGAAGAAAGAGAAACAAACTATGAATTGTCGTCTGAGGACTTCTTCACCTTGACCGATTTCGTATTAAAACCAGTCATTTTCACAGAGCTAGAAAGGCGTCCCAAGAGGAAAATACCAGGAATTGCAATGAGATGAAGCAATATCATTTCCACCCTGCCACACCCTTTCGACTCTCTCTTCTTGCGGTCATTTTATGTACGGATAAGTTCCTATATGTCACAAAAAAACAAACCAAACAAGCTTTGGTAACTTGTTTGGTTTGTTTCCTATGGTAAGGTAGGTTCTTTTCCATCCCATTTTATTACAGGGGAATAGGCTGGTACTTGTAAAGAAAACGGACTGATCCATTGTCTGAGGTCTGTTCCTACTGCTGGTTTTTCTTTCGCTGATTGAATGAATTGCATATAATCCATGCGATAGTCGAGATATAAAACACCTTTGTCACTGATTAAATAGGATAACTCGATATCTGAGTGATAAGGGCTTTTCACTTTCGAAACTTCTCCGCCTAGTTTCTTAAAATCTATCTCATACAAAGTAGGAGAAACTTTATTTCCTAGCGGATACTCATTATGCCTCTGATAGTAAAGCCCTACACGTTCCGCAAACGTTTTAACTTTGTCGTTTAATCTGAGATCAAACACGCGAACGGTTGCCTTCTTCTCTACATCCGTCAACACATACAGATAGCTTCCCCCTCTTTCAAATGCAGTAGGTGGAATCTCTGCCCGTCCTGAAATAGATTGAAAATCGACTAAATACTTGGAAGTAAAAATCCGTTCTTCCTCTTTATATTTATAAGGTAATACTTTTTTCTCATGTTGATAGGAAGAAACAGCCGACTGGACTCTCTCTATATGTATAGGTAAATCATCAACCTGCTGATTCAACTCATTGGGGTACGTGCATCCAGATAGTAATAAAATCATTCCAAAAAGTATTGATACTAAACGAAGCTTCATCCTTTGTTCACCTCTTCACTTAACTCATCGAACGTAAACCAAATAATAAGGCCATGATGAATGTAACAACTGCCACGATCTTTAATAGGATTCGCAATGCATTACTTTTTAATGAGCCAGACCATACCACAATGAAATTGGTAAGGAGAAACAATCCAACTGCATACATCCAGTCTCCCATAAACATACACCTCTTTTTTTATCAGCTCAACTATATTTCCGCTCGTGCCTATCCACATACAGGATAAGCGTCCAGAGCGTCTACCGTGAGCATTGCATACAATAAATGGACAATAGCCCTTGAATGGAGGAGGTACTATGAAACAAAGAAGACGTCCTGCTTCGAGCACCCGCCACAAAAGACGTGTAAGAAAGCCAGCAACGGAAGCAAGAGTAACATTACCTGCAAATCCACCCGTCCAAGCAGCCAAATCGCCCCTATCATCGATTAGTTTAGCACAGATGTTATCTGGATTCCTCACTTGCCGTTCAACTGTACAAGATTTAAGCACCTCTTTAACAAAAGTAGCTTCCATCATGGATAATACCTATCAGTTTTTCAATCTAGCCCAACAATACGTGGGCAAGAAGAAAGGATCGGTTCAAAATCAACAAAAAAGTCTATTCCCACTCTCCGAGCAAGCATCCGATCCTGGAGATATCCTACTAGATGATGAAATTCCAGTGATTAACCTACCAAAAAACATGAACACTAAACCCAATCCACTAATCGGTAAATTACTAAAGCGTATGGATCTGAATCAAATTATGTCGCTCATGCAATCACCTTTTGTGCAGAAACTAATGTCTAGTTTCCTCTCACGAGGTGTCACTGCTCAGACTTCCGATATGAATCACCATCAAAAACAAAGAAGGTAAGGGGTTGCCACTTGGCAATACCCTTCTTTTTTGTTCATCCACATACGTGTAGCCAGTCTTTTTCAAGACTGGCTACATGCTACACTCAGCAAATGAGCAAAGCACTGGTCCCTGTACCCTCTATGCTCTATGCTCTGAATGTATGGTTTCATAACCTACTACAAAATATGTTTGTATACCTCAATGTGGCACAGGGTTTTTGCCTAATTTCATGACCAACCTTGTACATAGTCTTGTAATTCGTGTGTTTTATCACGACTCATCAGATCCATCAATGCTTCCCTAGGACATTTGTCCGCAAAGAGCACTTCGTATAACTGTTCGGTAATTGGCATCTCAACTTGATAATGCTTTGCCATCGTATAAGCAGCTTCTGTTGTTTTAACACCTTCCACTACCATACCCATCTCCGATAACACTTGATCGAGCTTTTTCCCTTGGCTAATCATATTCCCAGCTCGCCAATTTCGACTATGCGGGCTTGTGCAAGTGGCGATTAAGTCACCTACACCCGCCAATCCCACAAATGTATTGGGCTGCGCACCCATTGCAAAACCAAGTCGCGCCATCTCTGCCAGTCCACGTGTAAGTAATGCGGCTATCCCGTTATCTCCAAACTCCATGCCACTACATAATCCGGTAGCCAGAGCAATCACATTTTTCAATGCTCCCCCTATTTCACAACCAATCACATCTGTATTGGTATAAACACGAAAGTAGGAGTTCATAAAACAGGACTGTGCAACCTCAGCTGCATGTTGATCAACAGACGCGACAACAACCGCTGTAGGAAGCTTCTGAATCACTTCTTCTGCGTGGCTAGGACCTGTTAAGGCAACAATCTGATTGGCATGTTCAGGTAGCTCTTCCGCCAACACTTGGGACATACGCTTGAAGGTATGAATTTCCAATCCTTTAGAAGCATGAACAATCACCGAATGAGGCTTTAAATACGGCCTGACGCTTCTAGCCGTCTCTCGGAGCGATTGCGAAGGAACGACAAACACCACAACATCACTCGGTTGAATCACTTCGGATAAATCATCAGAAGCTTGTAGAGAAGGCGCTAGGGAAGCATTAGGTAGGTAGTGTTCATTGGTATGATAGGTATTAATCTCTTGAACAGCTGATGAACGTCTCGCATACAGCTTGGTTTCATTTCCGTTTTCAGCCAACACAGAGGCTAGAGCCGTCCCCCAACTCCCCGCGCCTAGAACCGCCACATTCTTCATGTTGGTGTTCACTCCCTACATACTAAATTTTTCTCTCGACACCTTTAAAGAGATTGCTTAAATTCGAGCGATGGCGCCAAAATGCAAATAAGGTAAACAACAAGCTTGTCCAAAGATAAACTTTGGGATAAGTACCAACAAAATAAATAGCGATAGGCAATGTCGCAGTAAATATGAGCGATCCCAGAGAGACATAACGGGTAATCAAAATGACGATAATCGCAATCACACCTGCTATGAGGGTAGCCTGAAACATGAGGGCTAGAAAGACACCTACCGTAGTGGCAATCCCTTTCCCACCACGGAAACCTAGATAGATCGGCCAGTTATGACCTGCCACTGCGGCAAGCCCTGAGATCATTAAGACAATGGGATCATGTGCACTTAACCATCCTGCAATCAACACAGAGGCAATCCCTTTAGACAAATCAAGAGCAGCAACCACAATCGCCGCTGTTTTTCCCAAGGTTCGAAGCGTATTCGTTGCCCCCGCATTTCCACTTCCATGTTCACGAATATCGATCCCACGAGTTATCTTTCCGACTACATAACTAAAACTGATAGATCCTAGCAGATACGCAAGTACAATGGGCACTACCCAATGAATCATATCTATTCCTCTCCCTGTCTCGATCGATCAATTTTTCTTTCGTAGATAGATATTGACTGGAGTACCTTTAAATTCAAACGCTTGGCGAATCTGATTATCTAGATAACGAATATAGCTAAAATGGGATAACTCCGGATCATTTACAAACAACACAATGGTAGGCGGTTTAACCGAGACTTGTGTTGCATAGTGGATACGTAAACGCTTTCCTTTATCCGAAGGAGGTGGTACTGCCATAATCGCATCATGGATGACTTGGTTGATAACAGAGGTGGAAATACGAAGAGCATGTTGCTCTGCAACCTCTTGAGCTGCTGGAAGAATCTGATGAACACGTTGTTTTGACTTCGCAGAAACAAAGAGAATTGGTGCATAAGACATAAATTGAAACTCTTCACGGATCAATTTCCGGAAATAGTTCATCGTCTTATCATCTTTTTCGACAGCATCCCATTTATTTACTACGAAAATGGAAGCACGACCTGCTTCATGCGCATAGCCTGCAATCTTTTTATCTTGCTCCGCGATTCCCCGCTCGCCATCTAAAACGATCAAACAGACATCCGAACGCTCAATCGCACGCATCGCACGGATCACACTAAATTTCTCAATGGATTCATACACTTTTCCACGTTTACGTAATCCAGCAGTATCAATCAATACATACTCTTGGCCTTCGCTCTCAAATGGGGTGTCAATGGCATCTCGAGTCGTTCCCGCAACAGGACTCACAATCACTCGTGTTTCTCCTAAAATGGCGTTGACAAGTGAAGACTTTCCTACGTTTGGACGACCGATTAAGGAGATACGAATCGTCTCTTCATCGTACTCTTCATCTGTACCCTCTTGAAAATGACTTACCACCGCATCAAGCATGTCCCCTGTACCAGAACCATGCAGGGATGAGATTCCGATTACTTCGCCAAAACCGAGCGAGTAAAACTCGTACATCAAATCCTCATGCTTAATATCATCCAGTTTGTTTACAGCGATGACCACTGGCTTCTTTGAACGATGCAAGAGGCGTGCTACCTCTTCGTCGTTGCCTGTTACACCATCACGTCCATCTGTCACAAGTAAAATGACATCTGCTTCTTCGATGGCGAGCTCTGCCTGGTTTTTAATATGATCTAAAATTTCATCTTGTTCTCCAAACTCTAGACCACCTGTATCAATCAGATGGAATTCGCGTCCGTTCCATTCACTTTTACAGTAAATTCGGTCACGTGTAATCCCCGGCCGGTCTTCAACAATCGCGATTCGTTCGCCAGCCAGACGATTAAAGATAGTGGATTTGCCCACGTTTGGTCGGCCAACAATCGCTACTACGGGTAAACTCATGACTTATATCCTCATTTCTTACTATGTATTCATTTAGTTATCTCTTACTAACATACCTAATCTTAACGAGAAACTAGTGTTTTATCAACCTTAATCAGAGTGGCGTACCAGTATGAAGGTCGTTGGGGCTACTTCGTGCACCATTGCGTCGAGGATCTTCTCTAGGGTAAAAGATTGTCTCTCCAGCTCTTCTCTACTATCTACAACGAAAATCGGAGACCCACCGGCTACTGTCGCTTTCTCGAGGGTCACAATGGCTAAAATCTTTTGATCACTCATGACGTCCCACCCCTTGTTGCATTTGCTTGTAGTGGCTTCTTCATCGCACTCTCTAGAACGGGCACTTTTCCAATAATGTCTATGGCGCGCTTCACATTTCGATCTTGCGGCAGGAGAAGAAGTCCAAGCCGACCATCCTTTAAGTCGAGCTTCCCGAGCGGTGTAAGGGCTGGTTCCCCTGTATCTCGATACACACCAAGCACAGTAGATACATCATGCAAAATGGCTTGTCGTTGACCCACATTGGACAACGTAATTCGACTACTAGCGTCTTTAGGCGTTAAGATCATACCGATTCCATTTTCCATAATCGCTTTTTTATCGCTAGATAGACCTACGTTCATCAGGTAGATATCCTCTACGTATAAACTAGCTCCATCTAAGCGCAACTTTGCCTCTCGAACCTCTACGATGCTGTTCAACATTTTTCCAGACATAAAAAATCGACTACAAATAACACTTACGACTCCTACCATCACCCCGACAGTAGTATTCCACATGATCACGGTAAACGAAGTAATAAGCGCAGAAGCAATCGTCAGGTAGTTACGCCCCTCAAATACCATGGCGATTCCCTCAATATAACTTACACCTCGCGGAACTAATTCCATTTGATCAACCTTTGATAACATCGTTCGCTCCATATTTCGAACATCCCGAAACTGTTGTGCCGCTAATGCCAGAAAAGTAAACGCCGTAAAATCCTTTTGTATTAATGCCGGGATCGCAACAGACCCCAACCCCGCGGCAATAATCCCTAACGCAAGATGAATAATATATCCATGTGGGTAAGTGGGGTATTGCCTGTAATCCGTTTGCAACAGATAAATCCGTGTACAAACCCCCGCTAATCCACTGACAATAACCGCCATCATCATATGATCCAGATTCATAACGATAAACTCCTTTGCTAAAATCACTGGGCTTTTTACGCTTATCGTTAGTCTAAACAAAAATAACCAGCCCATTCTTCCGAAGGGCTGGTTAACGTATCTTATTTAAAATTTTTTAGATCTGGAAATACATCTCCCAAGGTTACATTCATTTCCTCTTCTTGCTTATGTTCCATTCTTACTGGTTCTGGTTTTGGTTCGACTTCCTTGATGCTTAAGCTAATCCGCTTCTGCTCTGGAAGGATATCCAACACTTTTACCCGCACTTCTTGCCCTTCTTTAAGAGCTTCACCCGGAGTAGCAATGTGATCATGTGAGATTTGAGAAATGTGAACCAAGCCTTCCACACCTGGAGCCACTTCCACAAATGCACCAAATGTTACCAAACGTCTCACTAAGCCTGAAATGATATCGCCAGCATTCAAGTGAAGAGCTACTTTCTCCCAAGGACCTTGAAGTGTTTCTTTGATGCTTAAGCTAATCCGCTCTTGCTCACGATCAATTTTGAGGACTTTTACTTTTACCTGATCGCCTTCTGTTAAAGCATCTGCTGGATGCTCTACACGATACCATGCAATCTCCGATACGTGAACCAAACCATCCACGCCACCCAGATCGACAAACGCACCGAAGTCTGTCAGACGTTGTACTGTACCCTCTAAAACATCGCCAGCTTCAATTTTCTCCAAAGCTGATTTTTTAGTCTGTTCCAATGCCTCTGCCAAAACCGCTTTGCGAGAAAGGATACATTTGTTTTTCTCACGGTCTAGCTCGATGACCTTTAATGTCACCTCTTCACCAACAAAGCCACTAAAGTCCTCGATAAACTTTGTATCTACTAAAGATGCCGGGATAAATCCACGAACACCTACATTTACGACTAAGCCACCGTTTACCACCTCATGGACGGTAGCTTGCAAAGTTGCCCCAGATGCCAATTTTTCTTCTAGTTCAGCCCAAGCTTTTTCTGCTTCAATGGCTTTTTTCGAAACAATAAATTGATCCTCTTCTTCATTGTGGCGAATAATCTTTACCTCTAACTCTTGACCGTCCGCTAGTACATCGGAAACGTGGCTTACGTGTACACCAGCCAACTCAGAGATAGGAAGAATGGCTTCACTTTTCCAACCAATATCAACAAGAGCTTGACTGTTTTCTACCTTTACCACTTTCCCTTGAATAACATCTCCAACCTGTAAGCTTTTCATTTCTTCCGTCATGACTACTCCTCCTCAAATCGAATGACAACTCATCTTTTTATATAGAGAAAGATCAAGCGACAAGGCATAACCTTTGCATTTGATCCTATTACCGATATTGATGAAGTAATGATTCTACTTCTTTCTTCCAACGAGCACTCAGACGGTCCACACCATCTGATGTCGACTTACCCTCTACAAGATACTCCGCAGGTAGAATAGGCTCCCCGTAAACGATTCGAACCTTACGAAACAGACGATAAGGTCCAATAACCGCTACTGGAACAAGCGGCGAATTCGTACGGAGGGCAAACATAGCCGCCCCAACATGCACCTTACGAATTTCACCTGACTTATCACGGGTTCCTTGTGGGAAAATCCCGAGCACTTTTCCTTCACGTAGGATTCGGATGGATGCCTTTAATGCTTGAGAATCCCCACCGCCCCGTTTGACAGGAAACGTACCGACTATGTAAAGCGCTTTTTTGATAATCGGAACCCGAAACATTTCCTCTTTCGCCATGAAATGTACTTGCCTAGGTAAACTAATTCCGAGTAAAGGTGGATCTAAGTTGCTAATATGATTAGGTGATACAACCGCACCACCTGATATAGGAAATTTTTCTACTCCTATTACTTCATATGGAAAGAAAATCCGATAAAACAGGGTGATGAGGAATCGAAGCGTTTGATACAACCACATATTACTCCGCACCGCCCATTTTGGTGCAACATAGTTCCAAGATCATCTCCACCATTTCTTCGATCGTTTGATCTGTGGAATCGATTAAGATTGCATCTTTTGCCTGTCTAAGTGGAGAAAATGTACGGTTGCGATCATTTTCATCACGTTGCTTAATCTCTTGTAACAACTTTTCATAATCAGGAGATTGATTCTTTCCTTGTAACTCTCCAAACCGACGACGCGCCCGTTCCTCAATGGATGCGGTAAGGAAGACTTTCACATGTGCTTGTGGTAAAACATGTGTCCCTATATCGCGACCATCCATTACCACACTTTGTAACTGGGCAATCTCTTGTTGTTTTCGAACCAAAGCTTCTCTGACCCTAGGCATCGCCGCAATCGTAGAAGCGAAGTTTGATATTTCCGAGGTTCTAAGTTCGTCTTTTAGCACTACATCATGAACCTTCACTCCACCTTCGACCAACGTCATAGGAGTGGAAAGAGCCAACTCCGAAATTTCCGCTTCCTGATCAGCCGTTAAGCCTTCCTTTAGAGCCAACCAAGCTATCGTTCGGTACATCGAACCTGTATCTACATATGGAATTTCCAAACGCCTAGCTACCCGTTTGGCTACTGTACTTTTTCCAGCTCCTGCCGGACCATCAATAGCAACTAATAAATGACTGTTCATTACGACAACGAATCCTCCCTAACTTGCAGAGCGGACTACATGAAAAAGAGCAGGTCTCCCTGCCCGTCAATGGCAATCCAGATCGACAATTGACCTAGTTCCATGAGTCGACATCCACTCATGATCAAGCAGTATGTACTTATTTCTCTATGGTTCAGAAACTAGACTAAAAGTTCTGACCACAATTTCCAAAAATGATACTTTTACTTTATTTTAGAATAGCACAGACTATCAGGCTTTGCAACGAAAACAACCAGAAGCCAGGTAAAAATCACTGGCTTTCTAGTTGGTTTTTTTGATTTAAAATCATTACATCTTCTCTGGTTCTTCTTTTTCTATTTTCTCCACAAACTCTTCTTCGCCTGTATCTCCATTAATAAAGATTCGATACTGGTTATCCTTTAACGTTCCTAGGAATTCGTAGCAGAGTGCTTCTTTTCCATCTTCACCGTAGATATAAGCTTGGTTGGTTCCGGTTACTTTCAAATGAGGATTTACTTGTTTACGAGCTTGTTCATGAGTCAAAGTCGATTTTTCGGTTACGCGCTCTTTACGATTAAATACATATTCGTCTGCCTGGATCCCGATAATTTCACCGTTATCTAACGCGATTTTAAGCGCTAGTGCTTCAGGATAGATGAGAATGTTGCCTTCTTTATGTACCATGCTAAAGGTAACAATGTGATCTTCTTCGATATGCGAAATCGGTACCATTCCCTCATATCCCATCTTCTTCAAGAAGGATTGTGCCTTTTCTAACGCTTGCTCACGGCTTAACTTGGACTCTTTGACTGGACGATTATATAGCATCCAAGTAACATGCCCCTCTGTACGGGTTAAGTCTAGATTGCAAGGTCCATTTTTCCCTTCAAAGCTAATACTGTAAACCGGGAAATCGCCCTTTTCTGCAAATGTTACTTTCATTCCTTCTGTAGAACGATCAAGGAGCTTTGCTGCTTTCTCTTTCGCTTCTTCTTCTGAGATATTACGCCCTTTTAAAGTCGTAAATTTCTCTTTCTTACGCACTTCCAAGTTATTAACCGTCGGACCCCAATCTACTTCTGGAAATTGCACAACCATATTATTTACCGCTTGAAAACCATCAATAATCGTATGATCGAGTTTCTTATCCTCGGTAGCGATAGCCAATTCTACATCCATCCAACGTAGATTTTTAGAAAGAACCTGCGATTGGACTTCATTTAGCTTACCTTTAATATCGGTTGCGTTTTGATAAAGCGTATTGAGTGTTTGGTACTCCTTTTCCGAAAGGGGATCTTTATTGAAATCCCTCACTCCAGCATTATAAGAGAACGTCCCCATTCGCCCTAAAAACTTTTGTGTATCGTGAAACGGCATCAAACTAAGAGGTAGCTGAGCCACATCACTTTGAGCAGCATACGTAAGTCTCCATACATTGGTAAGCGAATCAGAGAGGTGCTTTTGCGAGTTCACCGCCAGCACTTTTCCAATCTCACCCTGCAAGGAATCCATATGGTTATTTAATTCATGAAACGCTCTTTGGTACTGGTTCTCTGCTTTGATTAGGATCGAACTTTTCTCTTGATATTCTTTATATGCCCAAGCCCCCGCACCAAGGAGTATTACGAGTGTAATAGGAAAGAAAACGCGAGCTATTTTTCCATACGTAGACATAACAGTTCTTCCTCCTTAGCGACAAAATATATGTTTGCCAATCTTTTTCACTTGCGGGCGGGACCAAATCCATTTAGAGGTAGCGGTAGCAGGGTTAAAATAATAATTACATCCTACTGCTGGATCCCAACCACCAATCGCATCTCTAGCTGCTTTATACGCTGACTCGTTTGGCTCCATCCAAATCTGTCCATCTGCCACACAAGTAAAAGCTTGTGGCTGGAAGATCACGCCGGAGATCGTATTAGGAAACTGCGTGCTGTCCAATCGATTTAACACGACTGCCGCAACGGCTACTTGTCCCTCATATGGCTCTCCTCGCGCTTCCCCATGAACCGTTCGTGCTAACAATGTAACGTCATTGCTGGAAAATCCCTTATAACTTTTACCTGCATTCGCCGCCTGAGCGGGAGCTGTTTCAGAACTACCCACAAGCGACATCAGTAGACCAGCCGCTACACCACCGACAATCCACTTTCGAATCCTACTATTCATCATGACGCTCCTATCTTTTGAAACGTAAAATATTTGTCTCTAGTTTGAACGCCTGAATTTTCCTTTATGCATGGAATGGTAAAAACGGTACATATCAACCGTTTTAGGGTGATGGTGAATAGAACTCCGACTTCAAAGTTTTATATAAAATTGATTTCATCTTTATCTTATCTTCAACTCTCTGGCTTATAGTCCTAATGTACACGAAAGAAAAAAATAGGAGGAGGAACTTGAGAGATGAAAAAAATATTTATGTCTCTATTCGTTGGTATCTTAGCCGTATCGGTTGTAGCTTGTGGAGGTAAAACAAACCAGCAGTCGACCACCGTCACAGGAAGTAAGGCAACAGAAGAAAGTAAAGCGACTACGAAAGAAAAAAGTACCGATTTATTTGTTGGGGATTCTCTACTTAAAGGACTGCCTGAATTTACTGATAAAAAAAATGTATTGACAATTGATGGGACCACTGTTCAATTCGTCATCGAACAGAACATGAAAGAAATCCTAGATAAAAAACCTGAGAACCTCTATTTGTTATTGGGTTTAAACGATTTATCTTTTCCAGTTAAAGATCCAGTAAAAAAAGAGATAGATGAATATGAAAAACTAATAAAACAACTAAAAGAAAAAGCACCTCAGATGAAAATTCATGTGCTATCCCTTCCATCCGGAACAGCTGAGGCAGTGAAAAAGAACCCACAATACAAAAATATCCCTACAGTAAATAAAAAGTTAGAAGAACTTGCTAAAAAGGAAAATGTCCAATATGTTGATTTATCCTCTTTGTTGAAGGAAAAGCCGGACCTATATGGTGAAGACGGCATTCATTTCAAAAAAGAATTTTATCCACTATTACTCGAAAAAATTAAAAAATAAGAGGGGACAGATCTATCATGTATGGCATCAAGACAAAGGAGGTACAATCCCTTCCGTTAAATAATAGATATGTTCCTGGATTAGATGGACTAAGAGCATTTGCTGTACTAGCCGTTGTGGTTTATCATCTAAAAATAAATTTGTTTGCACCGGGTGGACTCATTGGAGTAGGGATCTTTTTCGTTTTATCAGGATATCTCATTACCGATATACTCATTACACAGTGGAAACATCATAGAAAAATTGACTTACGTGATTTCTGGATAAAGCGTGCCAGACGATTGCTACCCGGACTGCTCTTCTTATTAATCGTTGTCGTGATCGGGATGACAATATCCAACCCTTCCCGATTAGCTAACTTATGGGGCGATCTCCTTGCATCGCTTTTATATATAACGAATTGGTGGTTCATCGTCAGTGATGCATCGTATTTTTCTCATTTCAGTGCACCCTCTCCTCTACTACACCTTTGGTCTTTAGCGGTAGAAGAACAGTTTTATCTCATTTGGCCATTTCTACTAGCATTAGGACTTGGTGTTATAAGAAAACGGAAATGGATGGTTATGATAATTCTCTTAGGAGCATTTATCTCTGCGCTTGCTATGGCACTTCTATATCAACCAGGCTTGTTGGATCAAAGCCGAATTTATTACGGAACCGATACTCGTGCATTCGCTCTACTCATTGGTGCAGTACTCGCTTTTTACTGCTCCATACAAAATATTCCAGAGAAAATCGATACTTCCCGTCGCGTAAAAGTAGGCATCAGCTTACTTGGAGCTGGAGGATTCATCATTTTATTATGGATGATCTTGTTTACAAACGAGGTTGATCCCTTTCTTTACAAAGGAGGAATGGTCCTTCAATGTGTAGCAACCGCTGCTCTCATTATGGCGATCGTTTATCCTTCAGCAAAGTGGTTTCATCGGATTTGGGAATGGGGTCCGCTAAGGTGGTTAGGAATTCGCTCCTATGGGATTTATCTATGGCACTTCCCTGTACTAGCACTCCCTCTTCCTACCATACTGGAAGGAGAGGAATACGCGATCATTCGTGCAGTTATCCAGATCTCTGCTATTATCATCATAGCAGCCCTTTCTTGGAAGTTTATTGAAAAACCAATTCGATACAGACATACAAAATTACGTAAAAGTACTCTAGAAGATCAAGAGAAAATCACAAGCATCCCCTCTCGTCCGATGTGACAAGAGGGGATGCTTGTGTGATTTTCTATCTCTGATTTCGAGGCCATAAAATGACGGGGATGAGTAATAAGGATAACGTTCCTCCTAATAATGACAATGTTGCATAGCTGGAGTTAGCCATGACCATTCCCGAGAGTGCTCCGCCAGATGCGCCAGCTAACGCGACAAAAACATCTACCGTTCCTTGTACCTTCGCACGTGTCTTCGGTTCGGCAGAATCGACAATCTGCGCAGTCCCACTGATTAAGCCGAAGTTCCAACCTAATCCAAGTAACGAAAGGGCAACGATTAAGAGCGGAACCGAATCGCTTGGTGCGAATGCAGCTACCACTCCTGATATCAAGAGTGTCACACCAGAAGCAATACTCATCGCGACCCGACCGATCTTATCAACGAGAATTCCTGTAAAGAGGGAAGGAAAGTACATGGATCCTATATGGAAGGCGATTACCATGCCGATTTCACCTAGACCATGACCGTGATGTTGCATATGGATAGGTGTCATGGTCATAATGCCCACCATCACCATCTGAGTAAGGACCATCACAGTAGCACCAATCAGTATGCCTCTATTTTTATTTATGGGGATGCATCCAAGCTCAAGCTCAGAGGAATCGCCATTTTCATGATGTTGTTTATATGCTTCTATCTTTTTTGCGATTTCGAGTGGATCTGGACGAAGCATCATATAAAGAACAAGACCAGCCATAAAAAAAGCGAAGGCAGATAAGATGAAAGGACCTGCAAGTTTGGGAATCCCCATAGACACAGCAAATTTACCCATTATATCGACTAGGTTAGGTCCTGCAACTGCACCAAATGTGGTCATTACCATAGTAGTACTAATCGCAGTTGCTCTTTGTTTCTTGTTAGCTAAATCAGTACCTGCGTAGCGAGCTTGTAAATTAGTTGCTGTACCTGCACCATAGATCAATAGTGAAATAAGCAAAAGAACAATACTATTGATCATCGTTGCAACGACAACGCCGACCGCCCCGATCCCACCTACGATAAATCCTGTCGCAAGACCTACTCTACGCCCAGAGCGTTGTGAGAGTCTCCCTACAAGGAATGCAGCTCCTCCAGATCCCAAAGTGAATAAAGCAGCTGGCAAACCTGCATAGGCATCCGTCCCCAACATTTGCTGAGCGATAAGGGCGCCCACCGTAACGCCTGCCGCCAGACCCGCTCCACCAAATATTTGGGACAAACTTACAATCATTAATACACGCTTGTATAACTTTCTTAGTTTACTCGGTGAGTCTATATAGCTTTGAACAGCAGAATGATCTACTTGAATCATCTATAACTCTCTCCTCTAAGATGCAAATATTTTTATAATATATATGTTTATTATTAAAATATAACAGGAATTTATTATTAATTATACAAGCAAAAACCCCTCTTATCCTATGTGATAAGAGGGGTTTTTCTACCTTTAACTTGTAAATCCAAGGTATCCTGAAAGGCAAAATAGATGAATGTTTTGATTTCCATGCATGTTCGTATCATAAATTTCCTAATTCTACGATTGTTATATTTGAAGGTCCAAGGATCGTCAAACTGGAAGCGTCATCTGTTACAAATCGTAAGGACACTTCGTTAGGCGGAAAAGTAGAATTAAATATAAAACTAGTAGAGATACTATTGGTAGGAAGAGGAGGGCCCGATAAACCAGACAGATTAATGGAGCCAACACCAATTCGACTTTGAAAAATCGTATCAGTGCCACTATTTAAGGATACAACTGATGAAAGAGTTGGTGGAGGATTAGAAAGAGGAGCTTGATAATTTAGCATATATGAAATAAGATACATTTTATTCTCGGCTAAAGTAAAAAAAGTAGGAGTAGTTGGGTCAGAAGGAGTAATATCACTTCCATTTAACAAAAACTGACCCCACGGTATATCTGTATTTGAGGGGATAGATTCACTAAAAAATTTAAATGCTGTCATATTGTTACGAGTAAAAATGGATCCATCTGTTCCAGATGGTCCGGTAGGTCCTTGAGGTCCTGTATTCCCTTGAGGTCCTGTATTCCCCTGGGGTCCAGGCGGTCCTCCCGATGACCCAGTGGCACCCGCTGGCCCTTGAGGTCCTGTTGGTCCTCTCGTGACATCTGTACCTAACACATTTTCTAACTTCTCATTTAAAATCCATTCTTTCTTCCCGATTACATTGATCGTGTCACGTACACTCTCATTTATCATAAGTAAATCGGTAATCGAAGGTTGAAAGGTTGTGGAAACTCCAGGGAGAGTGCCTAAAACATATTGAAGCTTTTCTCCCTCGGCATTAATAATATGACTAAGACCTAACTCTTCTAATGCAATCGATGACAACAATAGATTAATAGCATCTTCTCGAGTAACGGAGATATTAGGGGTAATATTTAGTAGATTGGATTGAGACATGTGTTCACTCCTTATCCTACGTAAATATCCCTACCATCATATTCCTATTCTCTAAGGTGGCACCTACTATTAACCTACTTTTCTAGATATCTTGCTACCCATTCTCTGATGACAAGTGGTTAATAATTGAAATGTCTTGGTACAACTCTGATCCTTCTAATTAAGCATATCGCTTTCTACTTTGTTGCTAGAGAATACCGTCATAGAAAACTACGCCCCGACTGTTAGTTTGTATCTAACAATCGGGGCGTAGTTTATGTGATAAGAGGGTTGTTCTATCTAACTATCTTACGGATCTCATCCATAAAGCAATCAAATTCATATAAATCCATCTGTTGTTTTGAATCAGATAGTGCCTTTGCTGGATTCGGGTGTACCTCTGCCATGACACCGTCAGCTCCAACCGCTATGGCAGCTTTGGCCATAGCCGTTAGAATATCTTTTCTGCCAGCTGAGTGAGTAACGTCTACGATCACAGGTAGGTGTGTCTCCTGTTTGAGGATCGGAACCGCTGAGATATCAAGCGTGTTTCGGGTCGCTGTCTCATAGGTTCGGATCCCTCTTTCGCAGAGAATCACGTTTTTATTTCCTTCTGCTAAGATATATTCCGCCGCCAATTTGAACTCTTCGATCGTGGCTGACAACCCTCTTTTTAGTAAAATAGGCTTATTGGTTCTACCTAATGCTTTCAAAAGGGGGAAATGGTGCATATTGCGTGAACCTATTTGCACGACATCCACAAAAGGAAGTGCCTCATCTAATTGATCCACGGACAAGATTTCAGTAATGACTGCCATTCCCTGTTCCCGTGCCACTCGTGATAAAATCTGTAGTCCTTTTACACCGAGACCTTGGAAGTCATAGGGAGAAGTACGTGGTTTAAAAGCACCTCCTCGTAACAAACGAACCCCTTTTTGTGCCATTTTCTCTGCTACGATGCTGGTTTGATCATAGCTCTCTACTGCACACGGTCCCATGATAAAATGCGGATTCCCATCCCCAATTCGTTCTCCATTGATCGTGATAATGGTATCTTCTTGTTGGTATTCTCTTGAGTAATACATCACTTTTTTAGCTGCGGCTTTTGCCCGAGTCTGGATACGTTCTTGGATCAGTGTTGCTACCATTTCTACTTCTTGTTGATCCATGTATCGAATCGCTTGTTGGAAAGGAAAATTCATCTTCAATCCATGATTTTCCTTTGCATCCTGTACAAGCTCCTGTCTTCTACTCATCAGATTCAAAATCTCGCTATCTAGATCCTGAATCGTCCCGCGCAAATCGGTTACGGTTGACAATATAATCATCTCCTTGGATGATAGATCACTTTATATCGAACTACGAGGCACGAGCTTTTTGTGGTGGTGCCTCGCTTATTTTTTCTGTGTTTTTTAGCTGAATGGCAAAAATGAGAGATAAGATTAAAAAGATAGCAGAACCAAATAATGCCCATTGGTAGGTAATTGGGTTCGTCTGACTACCACCGATTAAGTCTGCCAACCCAATCACACTAGCTAAGATTGCCACGCCTAAGACGGAACCAAGGCGGTTCTGAACTTGAAATAGGGTCGTTGCCCGCGCCATAGAACCATGAGAGATATGGTTAAAAGCAGTGGCTCGCAAGACTCCTACCGAATGACCGAGGAAAATCCCTACACTAAACATGAGCACTCTCACGATCCATGGGTTTGCCGATGCCGACAAGAATGCGATTAACGCAAAGACTACGACAGAGCCTATCAAGGATAGAATCATTAATCGCTTTACACCCAGTTTTTTTAGAGATGTAGGCAGAAGTTGTGATGAAATCATCAACCCGATCGCTTCAGGAAATACAGTAAGTCCCGTATGAAGTGCAGATACATGGAGCGCATTTTGATACATGAGCGGGAAAATATACAGCATTCCAAACAAAGCGGCGGCCGAACAAGCTGAAATGATGTTCATGATTCGAAACAATGGCTCGTTCAACAATTTTAGATCTAACAAAGGATCTTTTGCTCGCCATTCTACGAAAATAAGCGCAATCATAAAGGAAAGTCCTAAAACGCCTGTGATCAATATCTCAGGTGAAGTCCACCCTTGAGACGGTCCCTGAGTCAAAGCATACATAAACATCGAAAATCCAAAAACGGAGAGAAAAAAGCCTTTCCCGTCAAAACGTTCACGGGCCTCTTTTCGGTATTCTTCGAGAAATAGCATCCCTACGATAACGGCCAAAATCCCAAATGGAATATTAATATAGAAGATCCATCGCCATGAGAGCTGATCCACTAAAAAACCACCGATAATCGGTCCTAGAGCAGGTGCAACGGCAATCGGGAACACAATCATACGCGACAACTTAGGCCGTTCTTCAGGTGAAAATGTCCGAAAGAGGATCGCCATCCCTACAGGTGTCAACAGACCGCCTGCCGCACCTTGAATGATTCGAGCCATGTTCAACGTGACCAAGCTATTGGCCAAGCCGCAAAAAAGCGATGACACTGTAAAGATGCTAAGGGATAGCAAAAACACACGCTTCGTTCCAAAGCGATCTCCTAACCAGCCGGCGATCGGTAGGAGCATCGCCACTCCTACCAGATATCCTACGTTGATTGCGCTGGTTGCCGAAAGAGGGATTTGAAACGCCGCTCCCATCGCAGGTAAAGCTACATTGGTAATCGTCGCATCCATCGCTGCCATAAACATGGCTAACACATATACCAATACAACGACTTTTCTTTTACTCACTTGAATCGCCTCATCACGTAACAGGATTGATTTTTACTGCTTTTGTAAGCTGTGTCGGGATTAAGCTCTTCCACTCTGCATTTATATAAGCTAGGCAACTTTCTTTCTGATCCTTGCCGTAAACTACTTTCCATCCCGCAGGAACCTCGATCCAACTCGGCCACAATGAATACTGTCCTTCTTCATTCAATAGAACGAAAAAGGTACCTGTTTTATCATCAAATGGATTGCTCATGTTCTCCCCTCCCATTACGAATAAACTACCTCTGCTAATTCTTTTAATTTCTCTCCCAGAATCTGACCAATTTCCTTCAACGGTTCTGGTTGGCACATATCTTTATGTCGGCATGCAATCTCATGCACTTCGATTTCTCCATCCACATACACTTCCCATGAATCTGCGAACAGAGGCGTAAACCAATCTGGAATCACCGTCGAGCGGAAGAAAAGAAGATTCCCTTTAAAAGGTGCAGGGACATATTTTCGTAAAATGTCTACCGAATTTACATAGGCACTTCGCAAATTTAAGATCGTCTCTTTATCTAGACTTGCTAGCGCACTACCGTCTCTACTAAGAATCTCGATCGCTCCCTCTAAATCTAGCGGTTTGTCGCCTAGACCCTCAGGATCATACCCACCTAGTGCCAATAGGGCAATGAGTGCCTCGTCATCACTTGGTGTATTTTTGATCGGAAGGAAATGGCTTGGGTACGCATCTAGCATGGCCACAAGAGCAACTTCATTCCCTTGTCGCTGGAGTTGGGTAGCCATGGCATGAATCACGTTACCCCCTAACGACCAGCCGAGCAAATAATACGGACCTTCTGGTTGGATCTCTTTCATATGCTCGATATAATCTGCCGCCATCTCTTCAATCGATTTCGGCATTACATCTTTTCGGGCGATCCCCCGAGCCTGTAGCCCGTAGATTGGGTAATCCACACCCAGTGTCGTCATGAGACCCGCGTAGCACCAGCTAAGACCTCCAGCTGGATGAACACAGAACAAAGGCGGGCGAGCCCCATTTTCTCTCAGTGGAAGAAGCACTTCTAATGGATTATGACTACTCCCCATGGTTAAGCTTTCAGCAAGTCCAGCTACCGTCGGTGCTGTAAACAGATGACCGATATTGATTTCGCTACCTAACGATTCACGAATCCGAGTCATCAAGCGAACTGCAAGTAATGAATGTCCCCCAAGCTCAAAAAAGCTATCATCAATCCCCACACGTGGTAGATCTAAGATTTCCATAAAGAGATCGCATAAAATCTCTTCTTGAGGCGTTCTCGGTAACCGCCCGGATGCCTGCATAGAGAAGTCCGGTGCAGGCAACGATTTCTGATCTAATTTGCCATTTGGCGTTAAAGGTAACTGGTCCATTAGCACCATAGCAGATGGAACCATATACTCAGGTAATCGACTCGCCGCATGTGGACGTAATGAGGAAAGCTCATCCTGAGACTGAGAAACTGTAACAACATAGGCAACAAGCCTCTGATTACCAGGCTGATCCTCTCGAACGACGACCGCTACCTGCTTCACATCTGGATGTTCATTTAGAACCGCTTCAATCTCACCTAATTCAATTCGGAAGCCTCGAATCTTAATCTGCTGATCGGCTCGTCCTAGGTAATCTAGCGTTCCATCTTGTCTGAAACAAGCTAAATCGCCTGTACGGTACATCCTTGAACCTGGCTTACCAAATGGATTTGCGATAAATCGTTCAGCTGTTAAACCAGGGCGATTTAAGTATCCTCGCGCCAATCCATCACCAGAAATATAAAGCTCTCCTCTAACTCCGGGTGGGACTGGTTGCAACCATTGATCTAATACATAAACGCCTAAATCCGGTATTCCTTCTCCGATCAAACTACTAGCCGAGATTTCAACACTCGCTTGATCCAATGGGCAATAACTTACATGTACCGTTGTCTCGGTAATCCCGTACATATTAATCAACCGTGGCTTTTGATCCGAATGTCTCGTATACCAATCTCTTAATCTACTAAACTCCAAAGCCTCTCCACCAAATACGATATAGCGCAGGGAAAGCTGACTCCCTATTTCAGAATGCTCCTCATCGGACTGGATCAATTGGTAGAAAGCAGAAGGAGTTTGATTTAATACCGTTACCTTTTCCTCTACCAATAGCTGTAAGAAATCAACCGGAGAGCGACTCGTATCGTAGGAAACAATGACTAGACGACCTCCGTATAGTAGCGCCCCCCACATCTCCCATACAGAGAAGTCAAACGCATAAGAGTGGAATAAGGTCCACGTATCATCCGATTGAAACTGGAACCATGAATCCGTTGATTGAAAGAGACGAATTACATTTTGATGTGGGATAACAACACCCTTCGGAAGCCCACTCGATCCAGAAGTATAAATGATATAGGCCGGATGCTGTGGGTGTAATGGCTGTATCCGATCCGCATCTACCGGATTGGGCAGAGAATCGTCACCTTGATTCGCATCCTCAAGCAACATAAGCGGAATCGAATGATCTTGAGGCAGAGAAGGAGCAGTCTCTGCATTTGTAATCATGCACGAAGGCTTCGCATCACTCAGCATAAACGAAATACGCTCTGCTGGATAAGCCGGATCAAGAGGTACATATCCTGCACCCGTCTTCAGAATCCCCAGTAATGCCACCATCATCTGGGCAGACCTCGGTAGGGCAAGAGCAACAAATTGCTCAGGTCCAACTCCTTGTTCTATCAACGAGTATGCAATCTGATTCGCTTTTGCGTTTAGTTCCTTGTAGCTGACTCTTGTATTCTCATAAACGAGCGCCGTCTTGTTTGGATAAAGAGTAGCTTGTCGTTCAAAAAGGGAGACAATCGTATCCTCTACTTCAAGGCTCTCTTTCACATCCTGAGTTAATTTCACCCGTTCCTCAACGCTCAAGATCTCGAGACGACCAATGGATTGATTTGGATCGTGTGATACACCCTCTAAGAGCCTGAGCAATCTCTCAATCAGAAGCTCAATCGTATTTCGTTCAAATAAGTCGGTACTATACTCTAAGAAACCTTGTAATCCGTTTCCATTTCCTTCTGCATCAAAAGACTCTCGAAACTCCAGAGTAAGGTCAAACTTAGCAGTCCCTGTATTACTGAGATGAAAATGAGCTTCTAACTCAGGTGCACTCCACTTCAGATCAGGTGTGTTTTGCATCGCGATCATAATCTGGAATAATGGGTGTTTGGAACGGGAGCGGGCTGGATTTAGTACTTCCACCAGTTTTTCAAACGGAACATCCTGATGTTCATATGCGCCGATGTTCACTTTCTTCACTCGCTCAATCAGTTCGCGAAAACTTGGCTCACCCGATGTATCCACTCGTAGCACTAACGTGTTCACAAATAGCCCCACGAGATCAACAATCCGATCATCATTCCGACCCGCAATTGGGCTTCCAAGTGGAATATCTGTCCCAGCTCCCAACCGTGTCAATAGAGCAGCGAATCCAGCTTGTAGAATCATAAAGAGGCTGGCTCCATTTTTACGGGCGATATTCGTGAGTCGATGATGAAGCTCAGGATGCACCTCAAAGATAAGGCTTTCTCCTTGATAGCTCGATTCGAATGGACGCGGGTGGTCTGTTTGCAACTCTAACTGATCCGGAAGGTGGGACAGAGCCCCTTTCCAGTATTCGATTTGCTGCGCAATTAAGCCATCTTGATCGCTATCTTGATCCAGCAAATCCTCTTGCCAAATGGCATAATCCGCATACTGAACAGGTAACTCAGCAAAAGAAGGAGATTCTCCTCTGACTCTTTCTCGGTACGCAAACTCCAAGTCTTGGATGAGTGGCGCAAGCGACCAGCCATCTCCTACGATATGATGTAGCAATAGTACCAGAACACTGGAATCTGCTGAGAGCTCAAACAACTCGACACGAATGGCAGGTTCTTTGGATAAATCAAAGCTATACCGTGCTGCCTGATGTTGAAGCTCTGAAAGCTCTTCTACCGTGCAAGGAGTAACATGCAACTTAGGAACAGCCTGCCTCGCTTCTAAAATCAGTTGGCACGTGCTACCTTGTTGATCTGGGAAAATCGTTCGAAGAACTTCATGACGCTTCACTACATCAGCGAGTGCTTCCTCTAACGCTACTTTGTTCACATTTCCCTGTAACTGGATGATAAGAGGAATGTTATAAGTAGGACTCGGTCCCTCTAACTGATGGAGAAACCATAAACGCTTCTGAGAAAACGACAATGGAGCCTCTGCTGTTCTTTCCACTCGCACGATCGGTGGACGAACAGGCTTCCCTTGATCCAATTGTCCAACTAATCCAGCTACAGTAGGCGTTTCGAATAATTTTCCAATACCCAGTTCAATATCAAAAACGGTCCGAATCCGATTCATCAAATTCCCTGCTAGTAGCGAATGCCCTCCTAAGTTGAAAAAGTTATCATCAATGCCCACCCGGGATAATCCCAATACCCCAGCGAACAGATCACATAAGATCTCCTCTTGCGGCGTTCTTGGCTCTCGCTTGGAAGTAATCGATTCAAAATCAGGTGCAGGTAGTCGCTTTCGATCTAACTTGCCGTTCGGAGTAAGAGGTAGTTCTTCTAACGAGACAAAAGAGGATGGAATCATATAAGCAGGCAGACTTTCACCCACAAACTGGCGAAGCTCTGTCCAGTCTAAAGTGTCACCAGCTGGTGGGACAACATAGGCAACCAATCGTTTGTCTCCCGGCCGATCCTCTCTCACGATGACAGCCACTTGCTGAACCAACACATGACTCACAATCACCGCTTCCACTTCACCCAATTCAATCCGATACCCTCTGATTTTGAACTGATGATCCGCTCGACTTACATACTCCATCGTTCCATCTGGACGCCAACGGGCAATATCACCTGTTCGATACATGCGCGAACCCACAGGTCCATATGGATTCGCCACAAATCGTTCCGCCGTAAGGTCCGGACGTCCAAAGTAACCCCGCGCTAAGCCTGTGCCGGCTATATATAAATCTCCCGGAACTCCTATCGGTAGTGGCTTTAAACTAGCATCCAAAATGTATACTTGTGTATTCCACAACGGTCGACCGATTGGAGGGGATAGTAATTGTGACTCAGAAAGGGTACATGATGTTGACCATATCGTGGTTTCCGTCGGTCCGTAGAGATTGGTTACCTCACATCCTAAATCAACCAGCGCAGATGCCAGATGGCTCAGAAGCGCCTCTCCCCCTACCAACACGTTTAACCCTTCAATCGAAACATCCTCATAAGAAGCAATCGTTTGCCAAAGTGTCGGCGTTGCCTGCATATGTGTAATGGCATTCTCTTGAATCATCTTGACCAAAGAAGGTGGTGTTTGAATCTCTTCTTTCTGAGCAATCTGGCAAACCGCTCCACTAATCAAAGGCAGGAAAATTTCCAGAGCTGAGATATCAAATGCGATCGTGGTAACAGCTAGTAGACGATCCTCTTTGCTCATTGAAAACTGATCTTGCATCGCTAATAGAAAGTTTACAAGACTCTCCCGATGTATGACTACCCCTTTGGGTTTGCCCGTAGAGCCTGAGGTATAGATCATATACGCTGGATGCAACGGGGAAATCGTTTCGCTTAGCGCAAACTCGTAAGGGCTACATGTGTCTAACTCTCTATGTAACTGCTTATTATCTAAAAGCAACTTGGCGACATGAGCCGCTTCCGATAGTTGACCTTCTAACTCTCTTGTCGTAATGATGTAAGCAGGATTCGCATCCTCTAACATGTATGAAATACGGCCCAGCGGATACTCCGGATCAATCGGGAGATAGCCGGCTCCGGTCTTTAGAACCGCCAGCATCGTAACCACCATATCCACACCACGAGGCAACATAATCGCAATAAATTGCTCCGGACCCACACCACGCGAAGCAAGCAAATTCGCTAGACGATTACTTCGCTCACTTAATCCCAGATAAGAAAGGGTGATATCTTCACAGATCACAGCAGGTGCTTCTTTACGGGCCCATACTTGTTGTTCGAACAGCTCCACCACACTACTTTCGGTAAGTGGATGCTTCGATTGATTCCAATCCTCTACAACCTTCCTACTCTCTTCCGGTAGCAAGAGATCGAAGGAGCTTAGAGGATCGGAACTCTCTGTTTGGATCATCTGCTTGATTACAGACTGGATCCGGCGAAGATGGAGAATTACTTCCTCCGCTTCGTAGAGATCCGAATTTGCCGCAAGATCCATTCGTAATCCTTGTCCACCTCGTTGTTCATAGAGATGGAGAGAGATATCTTCAACAGGTCCTGTAGCTAGTTTGTGAACTGTGCCACAAGCATCGGCAAAACGAAGTCCATATTCAAATGGCATAATATTAACTTGCGGACCAAACAGACGATTATTTTCACCTAATAATTTACAATCGCGACGTATCTCTTCATGCCGATAACGCTGGTGAGTCCTTGTATCACCCATTGCTTGGCGAATTTGTTTGGTAAGCTCTCGTAATGAAAGCCTCGGATGAAGTTCTAACCAAAGCGGCACGATATTCATTACCATGGCTGGCACCTTTAACGAAGCGGAGCCCATGCGCCCCATCATCGGCAAACTTAAAACGATCTCCTTCGACCCAGTCAAACGGTGCACATAGATGGCCACGGCCGCAATCATGCACTCCTGCCAGCTCGTTTCACATTCTCTAGCCCATTTTTTCAGATGTTCAAAGTCATCAGGATATAAAAAACAAGTAGACAAATCCGTATTTCCTGATAACAAAACAGCACGTTCCGCCAAACTAACAATATCGGATTGACTCTGGTACTTTTCCATCCAGAATAGACGATCATCCTGATATTTTGGTGAGTCCCGGTATGTGATGTCTTCCTCGATAACCCGCTCAAATGAGCCGAAAAAACCTCCTTCATAAGGAGTTCCTTCTACCAAAGCGGTATACGCTTTCGCAACCTGTTTCGACAAGAGGGAGAATCCAAAGCCGTCAATTGCGATGTGGTGAATCTTTTGGTACCAAAATGTACGATGGTCGTCCAGCTTAAACAAGACTTGCTTATAAAGTGGTCCATGAAGCAAGTCGATCGGTTTAGCCAAATCCTCTTTCATCCACTTCATCGCCGAATCATGCGGAACGCTCTCTGTACTCATATCGATGACAAGAACGTCGCACTCCTGATCACTACGAATTTCCTGCCACGGTTCCCCTTCATCTTCATGAAACCGAACATGTAGCGATTCCGCTTCTACCATCGTCTGTTTCACTGCTTGAATTAGTTTATCTAACTCAATACTTCCTTCTATTTCAACATATTCACCTGTGTTATAAATCGGATTCTCTGGATCTAACTTCTGAGCATACCAGATCCCTGATTGTGCTCGAGTAAGGGGTCTACGATTCAACATGTATTTTGCCACCTTTAAACAAGTTGGTGTAAGAATTAAGCGTGTCGTTTAGCAGAAGATATTAGTTCCCACCAATGAGAAAGGGTTGGGTTCTCCGCTAGAGTAATAAAGTCAACTTCCACGCCATCCTGCCTCCAGCTCTCCACCAAACTCATCATCCGGATGGAATCAAGACCCCTATCAAGTAGATTCTCTGTTTCGGAAATCGTTGCTTCTGGCTCATCTAATAAATGAGCTACTTGTTTACAAAGTGTCTCAAACGTCATAGGAATACTGCCCCTTTTTCAATTGCTCGACGATCTGCTCTGTTGTGGTAGTGTAAGCACAACGGGAAGCTGCATAATTCATCGCCATTTGATGATCTTGAAGAGAGAAATCAGCCACCGCATCTGCCACGAAAAAGGACTGAACGTCTTTCATAAACGCGTCACAAGCAGTAAGGAGGCATCCGATATGAGCATACACTCCGCAAATGATGAGCTGGTCACGTCCCTGCTCCTGCATATACTCTAATAGGTCCGTTCTCTGGAATGCACTGTATCGCCATTTGGTCAATACTCGGTCATTCTCTTCAGGTGAGAGTTCATCCACAATCTGTGTCTGCAAAGGATCCTCTGCCATACCAGGTCCCCAAAAATCAATGAGTAACGCACGGTCTTCTGGGCTTTGGTCCCCTGGTTGAGCTGAATAGACAACGGGAATTCCAAGTTCCTTACATGCTTCTTTGAGAAATCCGATGTGCTTCATCAATTCTACGATAGGTGATTGATCCACTTGGTACGGCCGCATAAAGTACTTTTGCATGTCGTGAATCAGCAATACAGAACGTTTTGGATCAGCCTCCCAAGCTACTTTATTTTTAGGCAAATCGGTCATGGTTGGCATCGCATAGGGTGTAATCAATGGAATCCCCATGGTTTCACTTCCTTTTTAAACTTTTTTAAGTGTCATCTTCTCCACAATCATCTGACGCAACATTTTTTTACTCACTTTTCCGAGTGGTGTCTTTGGAAATTGATCTATATACTCGATCCGATCCGGAATTTTATATGCCGCGAGTCCTCGATCTTGCAGGAAGCGTCTAATCTCAGAGGGAGCAGGACGATTCTCTCTTACGATCATAAACGCACACGATCTCTCTCCGAGGAATGAGTCTGGCATCGACACGATGGATACATCTAAGAGGTCTGGATGAGCCAATAAATGATTCTCTACTTCCTCAGCGGCGATCTTTTCTCCACCGCGATTAATTTGATCTTTGTTTCTTCCCTCCACGATGATGTAGCCTTCCTTGCTTAATCGCACAATGTCCCCCGTCCGGTAAAAGCCGTCAGCGGTAAACGAACGAGCATTATGTTCCTCCGCTTTGTAATAACCTCGGATCGTATACGGACCACGAGTTAACAGCTCACCTGCTTCTCCTTGTGGCACTTCCTGATCTTCTTCATCGACAATTCGAAGCTCATCAAAAGATGACATCGGTCTACCTTGTGTTTCATGAATCAAATGATCTGGATCATCAAGTCTCGTATAATTAACCAAGCCCTCAGCCATTCCAAACACCTGTTGGAGCGTACATCCGAACGCAGGCTTTACTCGCTTCGCCATCTCCGTACTAAATTTCGCTCCCCCAACTTGCATCACTTTCAAACTGGAAAAATCAAACGTACGCGTTTTAACCCCTTCAAGCCAGATAAGTGCAATCGGTGGAACCATCGCGGTAATCGTTACTTGTTCTTTTTCGATGAGCGGAAAAGCCTCATCTGGACTCGAACCAGAAGATAGGACAACTCTTCCTCCTGCATACAAAGTACCGAGCACTCCAGGCGAACTAAGTGGAAAGTTATGTGCAACCGGCAACACCGCCAGATAGACACTATCTACATTCATCTGACATACTTCATTACTCATACGAAGGCTATAGATATAATCATTATGAGTTCGCGGGATAAACTTAGGCAGCCCTGTGCTTCCTCCCGATAATTGGAAAAGAGCCACATCTTCACCACTTATCTGTACCTCTACCATTGGAGACGGGTCATACAAATCAGCTAGAGAGGTGAATCCACTCCCATTCCCTTCTCCCGTCACGAATACATGTTTCAAAGAAGCGGCTTCTTCCTGCACTTTTGTAGCCAAAGAAGCATAGTCAAATCCCGCACCGCTTCCTGGGATGATGTAAGCGACTGCTTCTGTAAATCCGCAAAAATAGGAAATCTCACTATATCGATGAGTCGGAAGAGCTAATACTGGAACCGCTCCCAATCGAAACAATGCAAAACAAACTTCAAAAAACTCAATCGTATTCGGAAGTTGAACAACTACCCGATTTCCTTTTTGAATCCCCATCTGTTGCAATCCTGATGCCAATTGATCCGCTCTATGATCTAGCTCCAGATAGCTAATTTCATGATCCCCTGCCGTAACAGCTATGCGTTTCCCGTACAAGTTAGCACGCTCCCGCAACATCTCGCCAAACGTTTCTCCCCGCCAACACTGGGAATCTTTGTACTTTTTCACAAAATCACTCGGCCAAGTTGAACAACCTGATAACATCATGCCCCTCCGCTCATTCCATTCTGAATTATAAGGCTTTTGTCCCGATCCCCATCGCATAAAGCATCGTTCGTAGCTTAGCTGATGTTTCCGCTAATTCATCCTCCGGCTTAGAACCTGCTACCACTCCCGCTCCTGCATATAAGGACATCGATGATCCTTCTAATTCAGCACAGCGAATCGCAACAGCCCACTCTCCGTCTCCACTCTCATCACACCATCCAACCATACCGGTAAAATACCCTCGATCAAACGGCTCGATTTCTTGAATCGCTTGAAAAGCTCGTTCTGTCGGATAACCACAAACAGCCGGTGTTGGATGCAAGGCAAGAGCTAGATCCAAGGAAGAGATCGAATCATCTAGTACCTCTCCTTTTACAACCGTTGAAAGGTGCCACATGGTTTCTGTTTGGATGAGTGTTGGCATACTCGGAACTTCTAGATTCCGACACAAAGGTTGCAGAGCTTTCTTCACAGCTTCCACTACAATTCGATGCTCATGAAGATCTTTATCGGATTGAAGTAATTCCTTCGCCCGTCTCTCATCTTCTACTGGATCTTCACTTCGAGGTCTAGAGCCTGCAAGTGGATTCGCAATCACCGTATGATGTAATTTAGAGACTAGTAGTTCAGGACTTGCTCCCATAAAGGTTCTCTGTTTTCCTTCCACTGTCTCTTCATTTCCTAGATTAACAGCAAAGGTAAATCCTTGTGGATTATACTGAGCTAGATTTTGCAGAATCCCTTTTGGATCAATAGGCTCTGTTGAATGAACTTTTACAGATCTAGACAAGACAACCTTATCAAAATCCCCTGCGGCAATCCCAGCAAGCCCTTTATTCACACCTTCTCGATACACTTCTGGCGCTGGAACTGGCTCAATTTCATATTGCATCAATGCTGAGAACTTCTCATTTGATTCCTTTTCATATTGATGCGGCTCTGAAAATACACATTTTTCCGGAATTACCAGTTGTAACTCATTTTGACGATCAAACGGAATCGCTCCTACTATCACCGGATGCTCATGTCCTTGCTCTCGTGCTTCTGACAACGCCTGCTTAACCAAGTGAGCCACTTCACCACTACCCACTACTCGCTCGAAGACGCCTGTTCCGTGTACAACGTTACTTGGGGAAGCAAAATAAAAATCCCCTGCGGCATAATCATCGAGCAACGGTTTCTCTTGCACTTCCTCCTGAACCATACGATTCGCCATTCTATCTCCTCCTCAGCTAAACACCTAAAGTAGCTCCACCATCAATGCAGATATTTTGCATCGTAATATGGGATGATCGATCCGAAACCAAGAACAATACCGTTTCCGCTATATCAATCGGTCTTGCTATCTTCCCCAGCGGAATTCCAAGTCGGTAGTCTTCGCTCACTCCGTTAATGCATCGTTCTTCGCTACGTTCATCATCTTCCCACAGCATCTTAAGCATGTCCGTCTCTGTCGATCCTGGAGATACGATATTGCAACGGATGTTATATTGCGCTAGTTCAAGACCTAGACATTTTGTAAACATCACCGCGGCTGCTTTAGAAGATGCATAGGCAGAAAACGACATTCTCGGTGTACTTGCCGCATTCGATCCGACTGTTACAATCGAGCCTTTTCTTCGCGGAACCATGCGCCGACTTACACTACGTGACAGATAAAAGACACCTGTCGAGTTAACAGCGAAGGTTTGCTCCCAGTCATCGTCTGTTAGAACGTTAACAGCCCCCATTCGCAATACTCCTGCTACATTCACTAATACTTCAATCGGACCTAATTCCGCTTCAATCTGATCAACCACACTCTCAACTTCTGTCCGGTTTCGAATATCCACTTGAAAGACAGCTGCATCCGTTCCAGCCTCTTTCAGCTCTGTCTCTAACTGATAGAGCCCTTGTTCATCACGATCAAAAGCCGCTACCAACAGTCCACTCTTAGCCAGCTCCAGAGCAACTGTCCTTCCGATTCCTCCAGCAGCACCTGTTACGATCGCTACCCGACGATTTATCTTCTCCATCCAACTTCATTCCTTTCGAAGCAAAACGTATCTATATTTAACAAGCGAAAATGATTCTCAATGTCATTGTTGCAAATAAATGATAACCATTATCAATTCAATAGTCAATAAATTTTAAGTTAGTTGTAACATTATTTTTTTATATATAAAAAGATGAATTTTGTAATAGGATTGTTATATACGTTATCTTTTTGTGTTTTTTGTATTGACTCAAGTTTGAATCAAAGCTATATTGATGATGATAATGATTATCAATGTTATTGTAACCTATTTGTTTACATAAAGGAGAAACTATAGTGAAAAAGAATTTCGTCAGATTTAATCTAGTAGCTGTTTTTACGTTGTTATTCGTACTCGTTGCTTGTAGCAACAAAACCGAAACCGTTTCCAGTGAAAGTGGTAAAACACAAACCCTTTCTTATCTCAATAAAGAGTATAAAGTCCCTGCTCAAGTAAAAAACATCGTAACTGCTAGTCTAGAATCGATGGAAGATGCCGCTGTACTAGGTGTAAAACCAGTAGGCTCGATTACAGTAGGAGGAAAACTTCCTAGTTATCTTGCTAAAGAATTAGACGGTGCTAAATCAATCGGCGAAAAACAACAACCGAATTATGAAGCTCTCCTCACATTAAAGCCGGATGTCATTATGGGAACATCAAAGTTTCAACCTGATGTAGTAGAAAAATTAAACAAAATCGCTCCTATGCTCCCTGTCTCCCATATTTCTACAAACTGGGAAGCGAACCTTAAATTAATGGGAGAACTAACGAAAAACAAGGAAAAAGCAGATCAGGTTATCAGCAAATATAAAGAGGATGCCGCTAAACTAAAGGAATCCCTTCAACCTATGAAAGATAAGAAAGCCGTTATTATTCGAATTCGCGGCGGAAACATCAATCTTTATCCGAGCAATATTTACTTCAATCCTGTTTTATATAACGATCTAGGGCTAACCGTTCCAAAAGAACTTCAATCCCTTAAAGCACAAGAAGTCGTTTCCTTAGAAAAATTTGCTGAAATCAATCCAGACTATATTTTTGTTCAATTTGCGGAAAGTGAAAATGCGGACAAGAAACAAGCATTAGAAGAACTGCAAAAGAATCCAATCTGGAACACCATCCAAGCCGTCAAAAATAAAAAAGTCTATGTAAACACTGTAGATCCAATGGCCCAAGGCGGAACCGCGTGGAGCAAAATTGCATTCTTAAAAGCAGCAGAACAAATGAAAAAGTAAGTAAGTTAGGTGTGTCACTGATATGGTAAATAAAAATCGAGTACCTAAAATGATCATTTTGACTGCTCCATTGTTGATTGTTCTAGTCATTTTTCTATCCATTCTCTACGGAGCAAAATCGTTTGATCCCATGACCGTTTGGAACGCAATCTTTCACTATCATGCAGACAACCAGGATCATGCGATTATTCAAAGTTCGCGAGTCCCTAGAGCACTAGGCGCATTACTCGTAGGTGCATATCTAGCCATATCGGGTGCACTCATGCAGGGGATGACAAGAAATTATCTTGCATCCCCTTCTATTATGGGTGTTACGGATGGATCCGTTTTTGTCATTACCTTATGTATGGTTTTTATCCCAAGCCTTTCTTCTTATCAGATGATATTTGCCTCTATGATCGGGTCCGCACTCGGTGCCATCATCGTATTTGGCTTTGGTTCGCTCATTCGAAATGGGCTTTCTCCGATTCGACTAGCCATCATCGGTACCGTAATTGGAACCTTTTTAAGCAGTCTTTCCGCTGCGATTGCCTCTTACTTTCAAGTATCACAAAACGTTAGCTTCTGGTACAATGCCAGGTTGCATCAAATTGATCCGAGTATGCTGAAACTAGCAATTCCTTTTGGTGTAATCGGCATTATCCTTGCTTTATATGTATCCAAATCCATTACCATTCTCTCACTGGGCGAAGATATCTCCATTACCCTTGGACAACGTACCAAATACATAAAAATAATATCCATGTTAGCTGTTATCTTCCTAACCGGAACGGCAGTTGCTTTAGTTGGAAAAATCGGATTCGTTGGACTTATCATCCCACATATGACTCGGTTTCTAGTAGGGATCGACTATAAATGGGTCATTCCCTGCGCAGGAATCGTGGGCGGGCTATTCCTCGCTATATGCGATATCCTAAGCCGCTTTATTAATTATCCGTTTGAAACTCCGATTGGTGTTTTAACTGCCATTATCGGTGTCCCTTTCTTCCTCTATCTCATTCGCTCTAAGGGGGGAAAGAATGTTGTCTAAACCAACGGGCTTTCGTTATATAAAGAGTTTATTGATCCTTATCGCCCTGCTTATCACATTATTTTATATCAGTTTAACCAATGGAACCTTTGACCTCACCGTAAGCGATGTCTTACATGCTTTCCTACGAATCAATCCCGTTCCAACGCATGATTTTGTCTTATTCGACCTCCGACTCCCTCGAATTGTCGTTGCCAGTTTAGTAGGGCTTGGACTCGGAATCGCTGGAGCTGTCATCCAAGGGGTCACAAAAAATGGATTAGCCGATCCTGGAATTTTAGGGATTAATGCAGGTGCAGGTGCAGCGATCGTCCTATTCTTATTCTTTTTTCATGAGCAGATTGGTTCGTTTTCGGTTCTCATGCAACCTTTGTTTGGATTAATTGGTGGGCTAGGGGCCGCAGTTATCATTTATCTGTTGGCTTGGAAGAATGGTCGGATCGATACACAACGGCTGATTCTAACCGGGATTGCCATCAGCTCTGGCTTTGGCGCGCTCGCTATGTATCTATCACTGAAAATGAAGTCAACCGACTTTGAAATGGCAACCCTCTGGAGTATGGGGAGTGTGTACAATGCGAACTGGCAATCCATTTTCGCCATGCTACCATGGTTCATCCTCCTCATCCCAATTTATCGAAAATCTTACTTGCTTGACTTGTTTCAACTAGAGGAATCTAGCTTGAAAAGCTTAGGTGTCTCGTTAGAAAAAGAGAAAGCGATCCTGCTATTAAGTAGTATTGGGCTGGTAAGTGCCTGTGTCTCTGTATCAGGTGGAATTGGTTTTATCGGGCTGATGGCTCCTCATATCGCCAAGCAACTCGTTGGGCTGAGGCATCGCTACATCATCCCCATCTGTGGCTTAATCGGCATGACGCTTGTCGTCGGATCCGACTTTATCGCCAAGAATCTATTCCCAGCAGAAATATCAGTAGGGATCGTCATCTCCATCATCGGTGTACCTTATTTTCTTTATTTACTATTAACGGCTAGAAGTTAGATTTTAGGAGAGATCGCTATGAGTATCCTACGTGTAGAAAATGCGGAAGCAAGATATGAGGGAAATGTAATCTTTGAAAATCTGTGTCTAGATGTGATCAAAGGCAAAATTACCACCATTATCGGCCCCAATGGCTGTGGGAAATCCACATTACTCAAAACCATGGGTCGCATTCTCAAACCGAAGTTCGGAAAAGTCTACTTGCAGGACCAAGATATCAATACCCTTCCTACACAGGAAATCGCCAAACGTCTTACCTTGCTTCCTCAAAATCCTATAGCTCCTGGAGAACTAGGAGTGGAAGAGCTGATTTCATATGGTAGATATCCGCATCGTAAAAATATCAGCAATCTAACCACTGAGGACAAAGAAAAGATTGAATGGGCTCTCGAAATTACTCACACCCTCCCCTACCGCGATCGTCCACTCGGTAGCTTGTCAGGAGGGCAACGGCAAAAAGTCTGGTTAGCCATGGCACTCGCGCAAGATACGACGGTCCTACTACTCGATGAACCGACTACTTATCTAGATTTAGCCCATCAATTAGATGTCTTACAAATCGTCGAAAACCTAAACCACCATCATCAATGCACCGTTGTCATGGTACTGCATGATATTAACCATGCCGCGCGGTTTTCGCATGAAATCGTGGGGATGCGGGACGGAAAGATCATGGCAACAGGGAGTCCTCATGAACTGATTACAGCGGATACCTTAAAGCAAATCTTTCATATCGACGCCCGAATCATGGTCGATCCGTCTAATGGTTCACCTGTTTGCTTTGGATATGAAAGTGCATTAGCAGAAGAAGAGTTCGTATTACATAAAGAAAAGGAGAATGTTGCCACATGAGCAGGAGCATCAGTAAAATCGAATCATCTTCTCCTCATATAGATCGCTGGGTTGTACACAGCAATGAATTCAATCTACCCTATCATCTCGATATTTCAGTACCGTCCCAACCGGCGCCTCAGACGGGATACCCCATAATTTATGTGCTAGATGGAAATGCCTTTTTCCAGACCATACATGAACAAGTCCGCTTACAATCAAAGAGGTCCGACAAAACAGGGGTTCATCCTTCTGTTGTCGTCAGCATCGGTTATCCGGGTGACAAAGACTTTAACCTTCCACGTCGCTTTTATGATTTTACAGTACCATCCGCATCCGAAATTCCTCCCAAGCCAAATGGAGAAAAATGGCCCGAATCAGGTGGCGCCCATCAATTTTTACACTTTATCGAATCCGAACTAAAGCCGCTTATTCTAGAAAAATACCAAGTGGATGAAACCAGGCAGACCCTTCTCGGCCATTCTCTAGGAGGTTTGTTTGTACTCGAAGTACTCTTTACCAAACCTCAAGCTTTCCAAGGATATATCGCCAGTAGCCCTTCCATCTGGTGGAACCAATGTGATGTGTTAACTAGAGAAGCTGATTTCGCTTCCCTCATCTCATCCCTTTCTTCTAAAATCCGGCTATTTCTTACGGTCGGCTCCCTAGAGCTGGATCACATGGTCAAAGATGCTACTGCTCTATCTGAACGCCTCCAATCTCTGACTAACCACTCATTTCAGATGAACTTTCACAACGCAGAATTTGAAAATCATCTATCTGTCGTCGCAACAACACTCAGCCGCGCTCTGCGCTTTGTCGGAAATAGAGAGACATCCTAAAATCAAAGAGATCGGTATGCATAGTTGCATACCGATCTCTTTGATTTCATACACCTTTATCGTATAATACTAAGGTTAGTCATCTCGGAAAGGCAGGCACTTTGATGAAAACAATTCAAATCATTACAACGGGTGGCACGATTGGGATGGCTGTAGATCCTGAATCAAAAGGAGCAAAGCCTACTAGTTTCTCATTTATCACAGATAACATTTCCCTATTTTCACCCTATGCCCACATACAAGTGGATTCCTATCTTAATATTCCAAGCCCCCACATGACACTCGATCATATGGTAAATCTCGCTCAAAAAGTGACCTATTATCTAGAGCAACCCGAAATTGATGGAGTCGTCATCACCCACGGGACTGATACCATGGAGGAAACGGCCTATTATCTACAACATGTCTTGCCAAAAGGAAAGCCGGTTATCATCACAGGTTCGATGTCCAATCAAAGCGAGGCTAGTTTTGATGGATTGCAAAATCTCGTTCATTCTGTACATATTGCAACATTGCCCGAGTCTGAGCCCCACGGAGTCTTAGTTGTGTTTCAAAATGAAGTACACAGCCCGATCTATATGACAAAAACATACCCAGACCGTCTTCCTTTCTTTGAATCCTTAGTAGTCGGTCCCATGGCAAAACGTTTGAAAGCAGACGAATTCGAGTGGATTGTCCCGGCACTCGACCATCCACAATTCCCGATCCAATACTTAACCAAAGATGTCGTGCTCTTCACTGCTTACGCAGGCATGGATCGTTCTTATACCGATTGGGCAATTGCTAGTAAAAAAGATGGCATCGTCATTCAAGCATTAGGCTTCGGACATCTACCACCCGCTGTTATCCCTTCCATCGTGGAAGCGATTCAATTCGGGATCCCCGTCGTCATCACTTCCCGATGTGCCTATAGTGCGACAGGTACCACGTATGCTTATGAAGGAGGAGGGAAACATTTAGAAGAACTTGGTTGCATTCTTGCCCAAGGAAATGGTCAGAAAATAAGAATCTTCCTAAGCATGATCTTAGAACAAACCACCAACTTAGCCAAAATCAAATCCTATTTTAGTTAGAAATCGAGGGAATCAATCGTGAAACCACTTCATACACTCTTTGAGTTTGAAAAAAATAATACTACTTTTCAACGAGAAATTACCGCAGGCTTAACCACATTTTTCACCGTAGCCTATATCATTGTGGTAAATAGTTCCATCCTACATGATAGCGGAATCAATCTTCAGATGGCCGTTTTGGCAACTGTTTTTGTCTCGATCTTCGGCTGTCTATTAATGGGGCTATACGCAAACGCTCCTATCGTCCTCGTACCCGGCATGGGTATTAACACGTATTTCACCTATACCATCGTCCAAAATCAAGGATTATCGTGGCAGTCAGCCCTTGGAATCGTCGTAATCTCAGGTCTTATTTTCATACTCGTCGCTTTTACCAGTCTAGGCGTAAAAATTACCAAAGCAATCCCTGCATCTCTTAAGCACGCCATCTCCGTAGGTATTGGTGTCCTGATCACCTTTATCGGTCTACAAAAAGGGGGAATCATCTTGGTTCACCCTCAAACTGGACTTCAATTAGGTAATCTGAGTGACCCACAAGTGATCCTAACCTTAATCGGTCTTTTGATTGCACTCGTATTATTTATACTGGATCTAAAAACAGCATTTTTGCTAACCATTCTTTCCATCACTGGCTTAGCCGCTTATATTGGGATCACAAACTTATCGGCGTCTCAACCTTTACAAATAAGCGAATACAGCTCGTTCTTCGGCTCGTTTTCACTCAAAGACATGGGAAAAGTAGATTTTTGGTTAGCTGTTTTCTCTTTAACCCTTCTCTCTGTATTTGAACATGTTGGCTTGCTTCAAGGACTTCTACCTAACAAAGATCGGTTCGTACGATCCTTAAAAGCGGGTTCCATTACAGCTATGGTATCCGGATTATTTGGCACCAGCCCGACCATTAGCGCAGCCGAAAGTGCAGCCGGAACAGCTGTAGGCGGACGAACCGGGCTAACAGCCGTTACGACTGGACTTGCCTTTGCGGTAACACTATTATTCTTACCATTTATTAATATGATTCCCAACAGCGCTACCTCCCCCATTTTAGTCATCGTCGGAGCACTCATGTTTCAATCCGTAAAAGAGATTCCATTCCATAATCTCAGCGAAGCCATCCCTGCCTTTTTGCTTATCATCTTCATCGGCTTCACACAAAGCATCCCAGATGGAATGGCATTCGGCTTTATCAGCTACGCCGTCGTCCGGATCATCAAGAAAGATTTTCGTAAAGAAAATATTGTGTTATTCGTAATTGCGGGATTGTTTCTGATATCATTGTTTTTGAAGTAAATGAATAGACGCATACAAGAACGCCTCAGCCAATTCGAATGGCTGAGGCGTTCTTCTTTTTGTTCTCACATACTGTTTATATATTCGTGGATACATAAACAGTATAGGCTGCCGTATTGGAGATATTCGTAGCCAAATAAAATGAGAGAGAATTATTGCGTACGACAGGTGTACCCGGCGTAGTGCTAACCCACGTAACTGTAGCAGGTGCCACCTTTCCATTTCGTCCTGTACCCAGTATAGGGATCATGATAATATTACTTTTTAAATAAATATTTATATTGTTTTCAAATAAGTTATTGAAAGGGACAGTATGAATGAAAATAAAAGAACGAGATGATTGGTCACCTGAGCGGAAGGGGTTATCAGCATTCGTAGCTTTACTTATGATCGTGCTTGTACTATTTCAATCTCATGATTAAGTATTTATATCTTCTACTTGGTTGGATCTCGATCATTTTAACGATATACATTTCCAGTCATATCGATCATTTGATCTTCAAACGAAAATGGAATTACTATATTGTCTCCCCTTGCCTACACCTACTCACAAGCCAACTTACTCTATTCGGTCTGATGTTGTATTACAGTGAAGGCGATTTAACTTTCATTCGAGACGATCATCGCTCTTTTCTATTTAAAACAATGGGTATCACATTATCGTATACACTACTATATTGGGTACTAGATGTTTTAAGCAGGTGGATCTTTATGATCTGTATTTATCGAAAAAAACATGAAAAATAGATATCTTATGTAGACCGCTTCCTTATTAGATCTTCTGCTATCTTCCTCCCATGATAACGTCCATTTTCAATAAAAATCTTAGTTGAATCAAATCCTGTAGCCACTACACCTGCTAAATAGGTACCTGAAATGCTCGTTTCCATCGAGTCGCTTAAAATGGGAACATATCGCTCCGAATCGACCTTAACACCCAGCTTCTCTAAAAGAGATAGGTTGGGATGATAGCCGATCATAGCAAATACGACATCAGCCGGAATCGATATCTGTTGCCCTTTCGCGTCCACAATCACCTCATGTGGTGTAATTTCCTGGATCTGCGCTTCCCAGACCATCTTCACTCGTCCATGTTCAATAGCCGCTTCAATTTGTGGTAGCACCCATGCCTTCACGCTAGATGGGAACGCATCTTTACGATATACCATCGTGACATCCGTTCCCGCTAACGATAACTCTAAAGCGGTATCAATAGCAGAGTTACGACCCCCTATGACGACCGCTTTTTGATGCGCATAAGGATGTGCATCTTTAAAGTAATGATGAACATGGGGCAATTCCTCCCCTGATACCTGTAGTAGATTAGGATTATCATAATAACCAGTAGCAAGGATGACATTCCGGGTCTCATAAATCTGCTTCCCTTGGCGGTTTTCACTGGTTATACGGAATCCATCTGGTGTTTGCTGTATATCGATTACTTCTTCATGTGTATGAATCGGAATTTGAAACAGATGAGCAAGTGTACGAAAATACTTGAGTGCCTCTTCCCTACTTGGTCTCTCTTTGGAAGAGATAAAAGGGATTCCACCTATTTCGATCTTATCAGGAGTACTAAAAAATGTCATAGACAACGGGTAGTGATAGATAGAGTTAACAGCACATCCCTTTTCTAGGACGAGTGGCTCGATTCCTGCCTTTTTCAATTCTATAGCTGTGGACAACCCACAAGGGCCCGCACCAATAATAATGGCTTCCTGCATCCAAATTCATTCCTTTTCCAAAAGAAAAACACCCATTTTATAGGGCGTTTTCATATTCAAAATCACTATTCTTATTATACCCAACCTCTGAAGCGTGATGCCTCAGCCATCTTACGTACCCCTACCATGTAGGCAGCCAAACGCATATCCACGCCCCTAGATTCAGCAGCGTTATAAACATTCTCAAAGCCTTTAACCATCACTTTTTCGAGTTTCTCTTCTACTTCTTCCTCAGTCCAGTAATACCCTTGGTTATTCTGAACCCACTCGAAATAAGAAACCGTCACTCCGCCCGCACTTGCGAGTACGTCTGGAACGATCAACACACCACGTTCATGAAGAATCTTCGTCGCTTCTAGTGTCGTTGGACCATTCGCCGCTTCTACTACAATGCCGGCTTTAATGTTATGAGCATTTTTTGCCGTAATTTGGTTTTCAACCGCAGCTGGTACCAAAATATCACAATCAAGCTCTAATAATTCTTGGTTTGTAATCGTCTCTTTAAATAGATTGGTTACGGTTCCGAAAGAATCACGACGCTCAATCAAATATTCTATATCTAAGCCATTTGGATCATGCAAAGCCGCCTGTGCATCGGAAATTCCGATTACTTTTGCACCTGCTTCATGCATAAATTTGGCTAGGAAACTACCTGCATTACCAAAACCTTGAACAACGACTCGCGCGCCTTTTAATTCTAAGCCACGTTTTTTAGCAGCTTCCCCGACCATGATCGTAACACCTTTAGCAGTAGCAGTTTCACGTCCTCGTGATCCTCCAAGTACTAAAGGCTTACCTGTAATAAAGCCAGGTGAATCGAATTCACGAATGCGGCTATATTCGTCCATCATCCATGCCATTACTTGAGAGTTTGTAAATACGTCTGGTGCAGGGATATCCTTGGTAGGTCCAACTAACTGACTAATAGCTCGTACATATCCACGAGAGATACGTTCTAGCTCACCAAATGACATCTTACGTGGATCGCAGATGATACCACCTTTACCACCGCCGTATGGCAAATCGACAATTCCCGATTTTAAACTCATCCAAATTGAAAGCGCTTTCACTTCTGATTCGGTCACATCTGGATGAAAACGCACTCCACCCTTAGTTGGACCCACTGCATCGTTATGTTGTGCGCGATATCCAGTAAATACCTGTACAGAACCGTCATCCATTTTAATGGGGATACGTACAGTCAATACACGTTGTGGTTCCTTTAGCAATTCATACATCGCTTCTGAATACCCAAGCTTATCAAGTGCTTCTTTAATAACCGTTTGTGTTGATACAAGTACATCTAGATTTTCCTGTTCACGAGACTCCTGACCTGTGGCCATCGTATGTTGTCCCATCATTACCACCTCGAAGAGTAATTACAAATAAAAGAAAAAGACTGAAACATGTAGAAATGTAATAGCAAACCAAGTATACACCAATTATATTAGGTAAGAGAACCCCTATCACTACCACACTCTACTACATTATGATCCCAGAATCAATTGCATAGAATACAAAATGGGTTTTTATTGATGACAAAAAGCACGTCCTACGCCGGACGTGCCTTAATCACTTGTACCAAAACATTTATTAATCTCACGGATCGCATTATTCCCCCAGATTACTTTGCCATACTCAGTAAGAACAGCATCCGTGACAGTAGAGGCTTCTCCATACTCAGATAACATTGCGACCAGTGTATCCAGATTAGGTGCTTCCAATCCTTCATCTAGCACTAGATAGTAAACATCTTGGTAGGTGTATACTCTTCCACCTTGAGGAATAATTGACTTCATGCGTATCGCTGCCTGAATCAGATACTCGAGGTCAGAGAACCGGAAAATCACTCGATCCGTCTCTTCCATAGTGACTTCTAACTCATACATATCATCCGTATCAAAGTCATCATCGCTTGCCTGTGGTGTACGACCACGAGTTACCACCACAACCATACCTTGTGCAGGCATTGCAAACACCTCTACTGCAACAGGTCCAGCAATCTCAAAGCCCAATTCTTGGTATGCATGCTCCATCATATCGTTGAACAATTCATGTACCTTAGGGATATCACGCCACATGTCTTCTTTCTTGATCCCGCGATCCATGAGATCGTCTAAGGTCAAGAAGAAACGGACCTTGTCTCCCCCTAGACGCTCGACACGCATGATTAACCCTCCCTCACTGGAGACCTCCACACAACATATAATATGTGGAGAAAGAGTGAACCGTTCCGTCCTCGGGTCTCCATTTCTTTCTTCTTTTATTTTACACGATTTACTAAGCTTTTGCATTAGTCACTCAAAGCCACGTGGTGGTTTTCTGTTTCTTTACCCATCTTTTCCCCTCTTGTAAACCTATTAACAAACAAAAAAGAAGAGTAATCAACGGAGAGGACCAGATTAATAACAAAAGAAGTACTATGTATCCTAGACAGATAAAAAATTCACTATTTATCCCTTTCCGCGTCCATTCCCAAGACTCCAACAACATGCCAAATGCATACAAAAAGTTCGTAATGCATAAAAAAATACTGCTGATATACAATAACATAACAATCAGGAAGCGATAGTTTAGATATTGCCACCAACTATTTGTGTTAGTGTATTCTACGCTCACTGTCACCAAAACAAGCAAAACTGTAAACAGAAGCAAGAAAATCTTTCGCACCATCATAGTATGTTTCTCCTTTAATGTTTGAAACTAGTCTATGAGCTTAGACAAGCAAACATCCTTCTCCATTAATGAAATAACAAAAAAATCTTGATCTTTTCACAATGAGCCTTCTGTTTTCCCTTGCAATCTGTAGGAAATCGTTCTAAAATGAGGTTTGGAAGTGGACTTTGTTCACAATTTTGCTTGATAAACGAGAGGGGTTTGAAACCTATGCGTACTTGGGTTGATAAAGACACATGTATTGCTTGTGGCGCATGTGGAGCAACCGCACCAGACGTGTATGATTACGATGAAGATGGTATCGCATTCGTAATCCTCGACGACAATACTGGTACTGCTGATGTACCTGATAATTTACATGATGATGTTCGCGACGCTCAAGAAGGTTGTCCAACTGATTCTATTAAAGTTGAAGACTAATATTTTCTGAGACTGCACTCATTCATATGTGTGATTGCAACTACAATACCTAGTGAACTTCTGTTCAAGTTTACTAGGTATTGTTTTTTATTTGCTTCCTCTCCAGAAACTGAATACAATGGGAATAGACGAAAACGATAGCAAAACTCGCTACACACGATCGTCCATTACATACCGTATTACATAGGAGGAACCCTTATGTCTAAAGAACTAGTAGTAGATGCTTTTATCGAAATTCCTACAGGAAGTCAAAACAAATATGAATTTGACAAAGAAAACGGTGTATTCCGTCTGGATCGTGTATTATTTTCTCCTATGCACTATCCAACCGAATACGGCTACTTAGAAGGAACTCTTGCTAAAGATGGTGATCCACTTGACATCTTAGTTCTTACAAGCTTCCCAACCTTCCCAGGTTGCGTTATCTCTAGCCGTGTAGTTGGCGTATTAGTCATGTCAGATGACAAAGGCCAAGATGAAAAAGTACTTGCTGTCCCAACAGAAGATCCACGTTTTAAAGATATCAAATCCTTGGATGACGTAACCAATCATGTGAAGAAAGAAATCGAGCATTTCTTCCGCGTCTACAAAGATCTTGAAAACAAAACCACTGTCATCGATGGTTGGAAAGACGCAGATTTCGCCGCGAATCTATACCAAGAATGCTTAGATCGTTATCAAAGCAATAAATAAAAATAAAAACAGTCTGAGAGAGCCAAATCGGCTCTCTTTCTTATTAATCTGTTTAAAAACACGAATTAAAACTCGTTGACTCGTTATATTATTCGTGTTAATGTAAATGAAACTTCAAATATGACATTACTTTGATGGAGCCAAGTGAATGCATTCACTCTCAGAGAGCCGGTGGTAGGTGCGAATCGGCAGGAAATCATTCATCGAGCACTCCGGAGTAGACTAGCTGAACTCTATCGATAGTAGGCTAGTACGGTGGAAACCGTTATCCCATGTGTCGATTTCTTTTATTTCGACCAGCAAGGTCATATGTGTGAGCATATGACAAACTGAGGGTGGCACCACGACCTTTCGTCCCTCATCCATAATAGGATGAGTATGGGATGAAAGGTCTTTTTTATTTACTTAGAGGAGGATTATCCCTATGACATTTTCGGAAAAGTTTCACCTGCGCATCCCTGGGCCTACGCCTATCCCACCACGAGTTCAACAAGCGATGAATCAACCGATCTTCGGACATCGCAGTCAAGAAGCTACACAGCTCATTCGCGAATGTAGTCAACAACTAAAGCCTATCTTTGGCACAGAGCAAGACCCACTCATTCTCACTAGTAGCGGTACATCTGCTTTAGAAGCGGCTGTGATCAACACATTATCGCCAGGAGACGAAGCTCTCGTGATTGTCACAGGCGCATTTGGAGACCGTTTTGCTAAAATCGTGGAGCGTTATGGTTTCACGCTTCATCGTCTCGATATCGAATGGGGAAAATCATGTAGACCTAAACAGTTACAAGTAGCACTCGAGCAACATCCTAAGACAAAAGCGGTCTTTGTCACGTATTGTGAAACGTCTACAGGTGTCTTGAATCCGATTCAAGAACTATCTCAAGTGGTTCGCACTCACTCAGAAGCTCTCTTCATCGTAGATGGTGTGAGTTGCTTAGGAGCTGTACCTTGCCAAATGGATGACTGGGGACTTGATATCGTGGTGACCGGTTCGCAAAAAGCTCTTATGTTGCCACCAGGATTAGCGTTTATCGCCGTCAGTGAGCGAGCATGGGAGCTAATCGAACAGAATCAAACACCTAGCTTCTATCTGAATTTACTTCAATATCGAAACAGCTTATCACAAAGCACGACCCCTTATACTCCGGCTGTCTCACTTCTCCTCGGTCTAAAAGAAGCCTTATGTATGTTAGAAGAAGAAGGATTCGAGCAAGTCTTCCAGCGACATGAGCTACTAATGAAGATGTGCCGAGCAGGCGTACAAAGCCTCGGTCTCACTCTCATGGCAAGTGACCAGGACGCCTCTCCTACGGTTACCTCGATCTACGGTGGAGCTGAGGCATGGAGCTCGGAAGAAGTAAGAAAGCACTTGAAACAATTACGCGTCTTAGTAGCAGGTGGCCAACAACATCTTAAAGGACAGATTTTCCGGATCGGCCATATGGGCTACTGCGATGCTCTCGACGTAATAACCGTTTTAAGCGCACTCGAAATCGCCCTTATCCAAGCAGGAGTTCCGATCTCACTTGGCTCTGGCGTAAAAGCAGCCCAGGAGGTGTACCTTAACCATGTATAAAGTATTAATTACCGATCCACTAAGCGATCTAGGAATCGAAAAATTACTACAAGCAACCGATGTGAAAGTAATTCGTCAAACCAATTTAACCCCTGAGCAACTTCTTATTGCGATCGAAGATGCTGATGCCCTGCTCGTACGTAGCCAAACGAAGGTAACGGCTGATGTCATCGCTAAAGGGAAAAAGCTAAAGGTAATTGGTCGGGCAGGAGTCGGTGTGGATAACATTGATATCTCGGCTGCTACCAAGCATGGTGTCATTGTTATCAATGCACCCGATGGAAACACCATCTCAACGGCTGAACACACCTTTGCCATGATGATCTCCCTCGCCCGTAACATTCCGCAGGCTTACCGCTCTACGATCCAAGGGGAATGGAAACGGAAAGAGTTTGTAGGGATAGAGCTAAATAAAAAGACCCTCTCCATCATTGGATTAGGACGAATTGGGGCTGAACTAGCTAAGAAAGCAAAAGCATTTCGCATGCAGGTGGTCGCCTTCGACCCATATCTAACCGAAGAACGTGCAGAGAAGTTAGGTGTACAAAAAGCGACTCTTCACGAAGCGATTGCACAAGGGGATTTTATTTCGGTTCATACTCCTCTGACAAAGCAAACCCATCATCTAATCAGTGACAATGAATTTTCCATGATGAAAGACGGCGCTCGCATCCTAAACTGTGCTCGTGGAGGCATTATTGACGAGGATGCCCTGTACAAAGCGTTAGTAGAAGGAAAAGTAGCAGGAGCCGCTCTGGATGTATTTGAGGTAGAGCCTCCTGTCCAACCTTCTCTATTTGAGTTAGATCAAGTAATCGTGACTCCTCACTTAGGAGCCTCTACTGTGGAAGCTCAAGAAAATGTGGCGATCGACGTATCGGAAGAAGTGCTCAAAGTATTACGCGAGGAAGCATTTAAAAATGCAGTAAACTTACCTTCTATCCCAGCAGATCTCCAACAAAAAATTGCTCCTTATCAAACTCTAGTAGAAAAACTAGGTGAGTTTGTGGCTCAGATCTCGAAAGGGGCACTAAAGAAGATCACTGTTACGTATGCAGGTGAAGTGGCAAACATGGAAGTGGCACCACTCACACGTACCATTCTAAAGGGAGTTCTTTCTCACCATCTTTCGGGTGTCAATTATATCAACGCTCCTGAAATTGCCAAACAACGTGGGATTCAGATCGTGGAGCAAAAATCATCCCATGATCACGGATTTACCCAACTAATCCGCGTAAACGTAGAAACAGAACAAGATTCCTATAGCGCAGAAGGAACCCTCCTAAATGGATTTGGGGCCCGCATCACCAAAGTAAACGGCTATTCGGTTGATCTATCCCCTACTGGGCATCTTCTCTTTATTCAGCATCAAGACCAACCAGGGGTAATCGGTAAAGTGGGAACCTTACTCGGCGTCTATGAAGTCAATATCGCTACCATGCAAGTAGGACGCGAAACCATCGGTGGGCAAGCGATTATGCTCCTCCATATTGATAAAGCAATCGATGAAGCGTTGCAAGCAGAATTACAAAAAGTCGATTCCATCCAAAAGGTGACGATCTTAGAATTGTAGTCTAAAATGAAAGAGGACTCGAAAAGAAGGGATGAACGAACCTTATGACCAACCATTCTCCTATAAAAGCCGCTCTTGTAACAGGGGCTAGTAAAGGTCTTGGTAAGGAAATCGTACGACGCTTTGCTTCCGCAGGGATTTACGTCCTAGCAACTGCTCGAAGTGCCCGGAAACTAGAAGAACTTCAGGCAGAGTTCCCAGACCATGTTATTAGCTTCCCTGGTGATATCGCAGACAGCTCTCATGTGAAACGTTTGGTCGAGCAGGCGATTCATTCCTTTGGAAGACTTGACTTCGTCATTAACAATGCAGGACTCGCCCATTTTGCCCCCGTTGAAGATCTAACCGAAAATCAATGGGACGAAATGATGAGTGTCAATCTCAAAGCAGCCTTTTTAACATGTAAATACGCCATCCCCCATCTAAAAAAGACGCAGGGCCACATTGTCAATATTTCTAGCGTAGCTGGGACGGAGGCATTTGCCCGCGGTGCAGGTTATTGCGCATCCAAATTTGGGATGATGGCATTATCGGATGCCCTAACTCAAGAATTAAAGCCACATTATGTAAAAGTAAGTACACTTTGTCCCGGTTCGATTCAGACCGAGTTCAGTGCCAATCCAAAAAGTTATTCGCTTCATGCATCTGATGTCGCTGAATCGGTCTATCAGATTATCACCGCACCAGCCAATATGATTATTGGACGTGTCATCATGCGTCCAGTCGTACCAGTAGACTTTCAAAATAAGAAATGAGGATTTTTAGTTGAAATCTTTTGTAATCGAAACAACTCTTCAAGCTCCTGTGGAGTATGTCTATGATTATCTCTGCGATGCCGAACGAGAAATCGCAAATAATCAAGGGAAAATCATCGATGCAGTCTATGATACGACAGAAGCTGGAGGACATCTCATTCTCTCCTATCAAGTTGATCTAAGTCTTGCTATCGTTCGAGAAGTACTTCACTTTCAAGAAAAGGTGAAAAATCAATCCATCCTCTCGCGATTTCAATACGAACGCTACTCGATTAGCGAACACATTCAGCTACAAGCAGATTCCGAAACAAGTACCCGTATTCGAATCGAATACAAACCCAAATCAGATACGTTCTATAACATTACAACGTTTGGGATGAATCGAATTGATACCAAGCGAATGGCAGAACAACTGTATAGCCTAAAAGCCATCGCGATTCGAGATATCGAAGACCTGTATCTTCGCACACACAGCGCCTACTCCGCATTTCCAGTACGCCATCAGGTTAGCAAGGAAGAAATGAAAGAACTATTAAAGCGTAAGTCCGTTGTAAGAGTGTAGCACGCACTTTCATAAGCTAAAAAACGAATAGAGCAACCACACCCTTTTATACGAAGGTGTGGTTGCTCTATTTACGTAACGGTTTCATGATTTGCTTCTAATTTCGAAAATAATTTCTTTAGCAATGGCGGTGTAATAAGAGTAGTCAAAATCACAACAGTAATAATGGCTGTAAAATACTCTTGCTTTAGTAAATGCGCCTCCAATCCAATCGCCGCGATAATAAGAGCAACCTCTCCTCTTGATACCATCCCTGCACCAATTCCAAGCGCAGAACGACGATGAAAACCTGTTAGTCTAGCACCAAGTCCTGAACCTAACAACTTAGTTAAGACGGCCACAATCGTAAGTCCCACGATAAACCACAATTGACCTCCCATGCCAACAAACGAAACGGATAAACCAATGCTGACAAAAAAGATGGGCACAAAAAAGGCGTATGCAATGGGTTCGATTTTTTGCTCTACTACGCGTCTATAAGGTGTTTGGGAAATAGCAACTCCAGCGGCAAATGCCCCGATAATAGCGGCTACACCTAGAGATTCTGCTAAATAAGCAAAAAAGAAACACAGAACGAGTGCTGTACTCACTACCGACTCTGATACTCTCCAAGAGCTAAACTTGTTCATGATCCAAGGAACAGCTTTCCATCCAAGAAGTCCAATCGCGACAAAAAAGATCAATTTCTTAAACAGTACCGCTCCTAAGCTAACCTCTTCCGCAGTCAGCAAGCTCATCATGACTGCCAGACCCACCACTACCAAGATATCGTCCAACACCGCGGCACCCAAGATAGTAGCACTCTCTCGGCTCTTTAAATGCCCTAACTCTTTTAGCGTCTGTGCAGAGATGCTAACCGAAGTCGCAGATAGTAGTAATCCTAGGAAAAGAGCGTGAGACTGACTTAATCCCATCACTAATCCAACCAAATACCCTCCCAAAAGCGGGAATATGATACCTCCCACTGCAACCGCAATCGAAGAATTCCGGTTCTGACGTAACGATTTCACATCCGTCTCCAATCCTGCGATAAACATCAACAAGATCACGCCGATTTCACTAAGTTGATGAATGATCTCTGATTCTTGAATCCAGCCAAATACAGCCGGTCCAATGATAATACCGATTATCAACTTTCCAAGAACAGCTGGTTGCCCAAGCCTTATGCTAATTTCACCCGCTATTTTCGTCGCAAGCAAAATGATTAAAATCTCTACAAATAGCATATAGCACCCCCTCCCTTCACAATCTCCTTTAGTAGTATCGATGGAAAGCGTCGTCAAATCCAATGTCATCATCATTTAAAATGGCAAGAAACATAACAAATCATCCCTCCTCTTTTCAAAAAGCAAAAAGAACCTGTCGTATAGGGAACTCTCCACCTAAAAATAGGCAGAAAGACCCCTGCATGACAGGCTCCTCCGAATTTAGTCGTATTTATTTCTATATGGTTATTATATTGTATCTCCCTTAGACAAGTAAAGATAATTTGTTGACTTGATGTTTATTCGGAAATAGAATAGAATAATGACCACAGTCATATATGACTGTGGTCATTATTCTAGGTGGTGATTCATTTATGTTAAGAGAAGCCAAGAAAAAAGCTCTAAAAGAAAAAATTTTCTTGCAATCTATGCGCTTATTTGTTGAAAAGGGATTTGATCATGTAACCATAGAAGAAATTACCCAATCGTGCGGGATTGCCAAAGGAACTTTCTATAATTATTTTCCTCAAAAAGAGTCGATTTTACTTTATTTAGGCTCATCTCAAATGGAATTCATACAACAAAATATTTCAAAGTATGCTCATCTAGAAATAAAAGAAAGGATCTTCCAGCTTTTTGATGACCTCACTAGTCGTTATCTAGAACATCCAGAGCTAATAAGGGTTTTCCTCTCAGAGATGATCCGATCCTCAGGACTAATGAAAGAAGAACAGAAAACGATTGATCACTTTAGATCTGTGTTAATAAAAATGATTGATGAAGCTAAACAATCTAAGCAAATAGTAGGAAATCCATCCTCTGAGCATGTTATCTCTGTGTTAATGGCTATATATTTTTATTCCTTAGTGAATTGGAGTATCGTTAATTCTGATAAAAAGGAGTTAAAGAGTATGGTTCGCAATCAACTAGAAATTGTTTGGAAGGGGATTCATTCATGAAAAAAAAAGTCATTATAATAGGCGGTGGAATAGCAGGTCTCAGCGCTGCCATTGCTTTGCAGAAGCTTGGATTCGATGTGAATATTTATGAGGAATATCCAGAACGGAAGCCTGCTGGTGCTGGGATAGTGCTCGCATCCAATGCTTTAAAAGGATTAGATCATCTAGGTATTTATCAACTAGTTAAGAATCACGGCAGATCCATTCATGGACTTACACTTTTATCAGAAAAAGGAAAGCACTTATCTAAGCAAATTATTCCATCTCCGTTTGAACAAATATCCATTCACAGAGCAGATTTACATCTCCTATTAAGCTCGGCTGTACAACCGGATACAGTTTATATGGGAAAGAAGTGTATTCACTTTGAACAGGATGAAACTGGGGTAACTGTATTTTTTCAAGATCATAGTAAGGCTACCGGAGATTTTTTACTTGCTACTGATGGCATACACTCTGTTATCCGAAAAAATCTACTACCTTCCACGCAACTTCGTTATGCAGGTTACACTTGCTGGAGAGGTGTTATTACTCAAAGTAATGTCAATTGTATTCCAGAAGATGCTACTGAAACCTGGGGGATCAAAGGGAGATTTGGTATAGTGCCATTACCTAATCAACAAATCTACTGGTACGCCTTAATCAATGCACCTTATCAAAGCACGCGATACTCTGCATATCAAGCAAAAGATCTATTCGAACATTTTAAAGATTATCATGATCCGATTCCTAGTATTTTGAATGGTAATACGAACAACAAGATGATTCATAATGATATTATCGATATTCCATCTCTTCAACGATTTGCCTTTCATCGAATACTTTTGATGGGCGATGCTGCACATGCCATAACTCCAAATTTAGGACAAGGAGCATGTCAAGCTATCGAAGATGCTGTTGTCCTTGCCCATTGTTTAAAAAATAATCCATCTGTTCATGAAGCATTTTCTGAGTTTGAGGCCAAGCGATTAAAAAGAACAGAAACAATCTCACGATATTCACGGTTAGTAGGAAAAATGGCCCAAGTGGATAATCCATTTCTTTCTTTATTACGAAATACACTATTAAAACGAATACCTAAATCTGTGAACCGCAAGCAACTTGAATATCTGTATAAAGTTGACTTTAACTCACACTTGGGTAATATAACCAATAACATTGAAAAAACACAGGAGGATGGATCGTGATCGTGAAGCATCTCAAAAAGCTCAAGGAAGAAGCAGATTCCTACTATAAACAGACAGGGTTACCCTTTGTTGTACTAAAGTCAGCTATGACACTAGACGGAAAAATTGCTACTTCGAAAGGAGATAGCCAATGGGTAACGGGAGAGACATCGAGACATCATGTTCATGAATTACGGCACATCTATGATGGAATTATGATCGGCGTAGACACGGCTATAAAAGATCGGCCACAACTGACAACTCGCTTGCCCGATGGAAATGGGAGAAATCCCATTCGGATCATCGCGGATAGTCAGTTACGCTTGCCACTTGATTCACCGTTGGTAGATACAAGCGAGGCGCAGACATGGATGCTTTGTGCAGATGCGGCAGATATAGAGAAGGAAAAACGATTGGTGGAGTATGGAGTGAAAGTGCTTCGTACAGGTAATGGATCGCGAGTGGGATTACATAAAGCAATGGAGAGGCTCGGGAAAAATGGGATTCAGTCCATTTTGCTTGAAGGCGGAGGTCAGTTGAATTGGTCGATGCTGGAGGCTTCTCTTGTTCAGAAGGCAATGATTTTTATCGCTCCAAAATTGCTTGGTGGTAAGGATAGTATTTCCCCTATTTCAGGCGAAGGATTTTCTCAGATGGGACTAGCTGTTCAACTGGATAAGCTTGCGATCGATTGTTTTGGTGAGGATATTTGTATAAGTGGGTATCCCATTTATAAATAAAATAATCCTACTTAATCATCAGCTCTCATCGTTAACTATGACTTAATTAAAATTTCAAACTTATCTATTTAGAGGGGATGCCCCCCTCTCTTGTTTTTTAGTCAGGTCTATATTTATTCCACTAATTTCATCTTCTTTTCACTACTAGCACGACGTAACTCGGAGAACCCAATTCCTACGAGAATAAGAATGGTTCCCACCCATTGGATCATCGAAACAGATTCACTTAATAAAAGGGCAGATGTTAAGATAACAACTGGCAGTTCGACTGATCCTAAGATCGAAGCCATGCCCGACCCAATATGCGGTATCCCAATCGCAAATAAATAGGAAGGAATGAGAGAACCAAACAATCCTAGTAAGAGTCCCCAAGCCCACAGACCATCCAGTAACGTTCCGTCTACTAAAAAGGTCGGCGGATAAACTCCAAATATGGCAATCAAGGTCCCAGTGATCATCCAAGCACCTCGAAGGGTAGGATGAACGGTTGGCGCTAGCGTTCCATTGAAATAGATAAACCCTGTATAACCGATAGCAGAAAGAAGACCATAGAAAACTCCAATCCCAGAGAGATTAGACAGCTCCTCTGCTGAAATTCCTGCCGCTAAGAACGTTCCTAGTAAAATAACAACAATAGAAATAAGTTCATCCTTCGTTGGCTTTCGGCGTGATTTTACACACTCGATTAACATACCCATCCAGGTGAACTGGAACATCAAGATAATCGCAAAGGATGCTGGCGTTGTTTGTAAGCATAGGTAATAGGTAACTCCTGTAATGGCAGAAAACGCACCACCAAGTAATAGTGATATGAGATCTTTACGGCTGATTTGTTTTTTTCTCCACTCCAAACGGACCCGATATGCCAAGTACCACATACCGATTACTCCGAAAAACACCTGACTTCCTGACACTTGTGCAGGGCTATATCCCTTGGCATAGGCTAATTTAACAAAAAGGCTAATAAATCCATATGAAATTCCGGCAATTAACACTAGTATGGATGCTTTAATACGACTCAACGCTAACCCCTCCATATTACAAAACGAGGTAGACCTCTTGACCGGAAAAATTTCCATAAGAGGTCCACCTTGTTTGGCTGCTTTTATCTAATTATCTTCAACTATTTGTGGAAGTTGAACGCAGAATGTAGTTCCAACGCCCAGTTCACTGCGAACAGAAATCTTACCGTTATGAGCGTGCACCAAATGTTTCGCAATCGCAAGCCCAAGTCCTGTACCACCTGAAACCGTTTTTCTGGTCCGCGCTTTATCTGCCTTATAGAAGCGCTGAAAAACGTATGGCAGGTCGTCATTTGGAATCCCTGTCCCAGTATCTTCGACTTCTAAGTATACCTGATTATCTAGCCATTTGGCACGTACTGTTACTCTGCCATTTTCTGGAGTGTGTTGAATCGCATTTCCAATTAAGTTGGTTAGGATTTGTTCTGTACGATCTTCATCCCAATACACCATTGGCACATCTTCTTCTACTTCTCCAACCAATTCAATCTTCTTGTCACCAGCTAGTCCACTAAATTTACGAGTCACACGATCCACAAATGACTTCACAGATAGCTCAGACAATATAAGATCGATATGTCCTGCTTCCATTCGTGCTAGATCTAATAGCTCGTTTACCAGTCGACTCATCCGCTGGGATTCATCATTGATAATCTGCGCTAACTCTTGACGCATCTCTGGAGAGTCCGCGATATCATCGAGCAATGCTTCACTATATCCTTGTAACATGGAGAGAGGTGTACGTAATTCATGCGATACATTCGCTACAAAATCTTTGCGCAGTTTCTCTAAGTGGCGCTCTTCCGTCACATCGCGCATCACCGCAACAGCCCCACGTACTTGTTCGCGTGCGTATAACGGTGCCATGATCAGTTGCCACGTTCGGCCTTGCTCCTCAATATCCCCCATCTGTTCCGCTTCATCTTCTAATACATAACGGAACACTTCCAATAGGGTCGGAGGCAAGCTATTATTCTGCTTAAAATCTTGTGGATCACGGTATAGATTTAAAAAACGCTCAGCTGGTGGGTTAGACAAAATAATCTTCCCATGCGCATTAATGCTGATTACTCCATCTGACATACTACGAAGAATGCTAGTCAACTGCTCTTTTTCGTGAGAAAGAAGGTTAATGGACTCTTCCAACTGACCTGCCATCTGATTAAAGGTCATCGCTAATTCCGCGATCTCATCCCGTTCATGAGCCCGAACCATCACCCGCGTCGAAAACTTCCCACGCGCCATCTTCTCAGCTGCTCTTTGCATCTGAATAAGAGGTTGCGTAATCCGCGTGGATAGGAAGAAAGCAAATACGGTTGTAAGAGCGATCCCGATCAGAGCCGAGTAAAAAATCCACTTCTTGATGTCTTGTTCACTAAAAGCGCCTTGCTTTTGAAATAGGACAATAGACCCTTTGATCTTGGCATCTTCTAGGTAGGGAGTCGCATAAACAATAACTTGCCCATCTTCAAATCCCTTCTCTTTTAACTCATCCTTCGGGAGTTGCAATTTTCCAGTTCGTTTAGCAGTAGACTCCTCAGACACTAACTCTTCGCGCAATTGATCCAGCTTCAGGACACTTTTAATTCCATCTAAATATCTCTGCGTTTGAGCCGATTGATCAAATAATGGCTTTCCTTGAAAATCAGTAATAATAACATGCGTATGAAAATGACCCGCAATTTCTGTCACCGTATCAACATACTCTTTTTCAATATTACGATTCAATTCAGCTGCATTAATGCCGGGCTTTTGTTGATTTTTGATAGAAGAAGGGATCCGCGAGTTGGCATGGTTTTTAACGCCTGTCAAGCCGTTCTGGATCTCTTCTCCTACTTCTTTTAAGCTTTTGAGTTGATCCTGCTCATAAAATTGCTCTACTTGTTCACTTAAAAACAAACTGAGTAAAATCAGGACAAGAGATACCAAGACGATAATGGTAAGCCAAAGCTTCCCTACTACACTACGTAGAATCACTCTTTTGGCACCTCAAGTTTATATCCAACTCCCCAAACCGTCGTAATCATACTAGCCGCACGAGAGGAAGCACGATTCAATTTCTCACGAAGACGTTTTACGTGTGTATCTACCGTTCGTAAATCACCAAAGAATTCATAATTCCAAACATCCCGCAACAATGTTTCGCGTGTAAAAACTTTATCAGGGGATTTCGCAAGATAATGCAGAAGCTCGTACTCTTTTGGTGTTAAGGAGATACTTTTACCCCCTGCTTTTACCTCATGTGCATCATGATCGATCGTCAGCTCAGGGAACACAATCACATTATGGGTATTCGTTTTAGTAGTAAGGTACGCAGTCGCAGAAGCGCGTCGCACCACTGCTTTCACACGATGTACCAATTCACGAGGACTAAACGGCTTCACCACATAGTCATCCGTTCCAGCTTCAAATCCATCTACCCGATTCGTCTCTTCGCCTCGAGCTGTCAGCATGATAATCGGAGTTGCTTTCTTTTTACGAATTTCTGCACATACTTCCAGCCCATCCATACCTGGCAACATCAGATCCAATAGAATCAAGTCGTAATCCTTTTGAAATGCTTTCTCTAAGGCTTTCTCACCGTCTTCTGCTTCATCGATGATGTATCCTTCTCTTTCCAAGTACATCCGGAGTAGACGGCGAATACGATCCTCATCGTCTACGACTAATATGGTTTGTTGATTTTGATTGTCCATACTTTCACCTCTTATGTGTAGGAATGCAAGCCTGAAATAACGAGATTGATTACAATCAAGTTAATTAAGATGATAGCAAAGCCAACTACCGCCAACCATGCTGATTTTTCACCGTGCCACCCTCTAGATAAGCGAAGATGGAGATAAGCACTATAAAACATCCATGTAATAAATGCCCATGTCTCTTTCGGATCCCAGCCCCACGGTCTACCCCATGCTTGATTCGCCCAGATCATCGCAAAAATCAAGGCGCCCAATGTAAAAATAGGATACCCAATGACGATGGAGCGGTACACGATTTCATCCATCAGTTCTAAGTTTAACTTTTGCACCAGTGGATGAAGTAGCTTTCCTAAACGCTTCCGGGCAATCGCGAAGTAAATTGCATAGATGATCAGCCCTGAAACGATAGACCAGAGAACCGAATTCAACTTACTTGCCGCTTTTTCTCCTTGAAAAACCTTAGGTGATTCAAAGAGCGGCTTAGACATTCCAGCAAAGGAATCCATTTTTACTGTCTTACTTTCATAAGGTGAGACGATTGCCGGTAGTTTATACTCTTGTACGACCTCTGCACCCTTATAAACATGTTTGAAAGTCGCTTGATATCCTGTCATTTGGAAAATCGTAGATACAATCGAAAAGCTTCCAAACATGATTAGGACCAAGAAGATCAATTCTAATGAGATCGCTGACTTGCTTTTATCTCGATTCCCCACTTTATGAATGAGATAAACCAGTCCAGCAACAAATGAAACTCCAAATAATCCCTGACCAATCGCCGCCGTTGTCACGTGTATATACAACCAGCTACTCTGCAGAGCTGGAATTAGGGGTTGTACATCACGTGGAAATACAGTGGCATATGAAAGCAAAATCACAGCGATCGGCATAACAAAAGCACCGAGTACAAAAGAGCGATAGATAAAAAACACAATAATAAAGCCTAACACGACAGCAAAACATAGGAATGCGATAAACTCAAACATGTTACTTGTCGGGAAATGCCCGCTGAGCATAATTCGTATGATGATAAAAGCAACATGTAAGGTAACGCCTATAATTGCGAGGATGATACCTGCTTTCCCCCATTTTTTCACCCGTTCTGCATTGCCTTTCTTTTTAGCACCTGATACACCAACTAAAAAGACAACGGCTGAGAACAAATATAGAAAGAATGTGGCAAACAGGAAGTACTCCATGGTCGTCTTCATGATCGCACCTCACTTTCAACTACTCTTTTTCATTTTCCACTAGTCCAAATACCTGACCGATTGGCTTACCCACCATTTCTAACTCACGACGCAGGGCAAACCAGTTCTTATTCGTATGCGCTCCTATATATAGGACTCCATCATCGACACGTGCCCATACCCGGCGGTGTTGCCAGTAGGATCCCATGGTGACTCCAATCATAAAGATGATGCCACCGACCAAATATACCCATAAACTTTTCTCTGCACGAACCATTAATCCGGTCTGATTGGCGAGATCGAATCCTGCCAAGTCAATACCGTATTGATTTCCTTCTGGATCTGGAAGACGCTCACCCGAGATTACCCAGGACTTCTCTTCTTTACCATCAGGCTTTTGAATCGTAAAGATAAAAGCTGGTTTATTTGGTTCTTGTGATTTCGTGATGGGGCGTTGGTTTTCAATCGCAAAATCAGGATAGTACTCTTCCATTCGCACTTTCAGATCTCCGACTTGATAAACCTGATGTAACGAGATTTCATGAAAGACTACTGTAAACTGACCCTTGCTCTGTTTCGTATTTTTATCTGTGATGCCAAGCTTAATGCCACGAAGTTGCTGAGGTCGAAAATCGCTCTGCAATAGATTTAACCCTTCGTATGTTAGGGGATCATTTACCTGAATTTCATGTCTGGTAACTTCTTTCATTTCATTGCTACCAGGCACTTTCTTAAGCAAAACGGCATCAGTTTGATACTTCTTGATCACCTCGCCCCCACCGCTTTTCATGGCTGGAGGTAACTCTTCAGGACGATAATACTCGGCAACGGTTTTCTCATTTTTAACATAGTACTCGGTTTGAGGTACACGTTTGGTTTCACCCTCAATCAAGTTAACAAATGAATCAATATTCCAACCTGGTATAAACCGCAGGAGAATCCCAAATAAGAATATAATGAGTCCGATATGGTTAATATAAGGGCCCCAACGACTAAAACGCCCTTTTTCCGCAAGAATCGCCTTCCCATCACGCTGAATGTGGTAACGATGATTATTCAGCTGTTGCTCTAACTCTGCTAATTTCGCTTCTTCTTCATCCGTTGCCACTTCTACCGCCACGTGAATCCGCTGACGTTTCATGAACTCAATATTTTTAATCACTTTTTGTCCCTTTAATGCCTTATATAGAGGAACAACGCGATCTAAACTACATATGACTAACGAAATCCCAATCATGGCGATTAAGCTAGCAAACCACCACTGTGAATACATCTTTGAAAGTCCTAATTGATAAAAGGTCGCTCCCCACCAACCGTACTCCTGTTGGTAAAATAACTCCTTAGAAGCCGCACCAACGAACTCTTCTTGTGGGAAGATCGTTCCAACAGCAGAAAGGATTAAGGTAATCACAATCAGGCTAATGGCTACTTTCACAGATGAGAAAAAGGCCCAGACACGGTCAAATAGTGACATAACCGATTGCTGAGAGCGCCTCGCTGCCCCCTCATATCTCATCTCATTTTCAATCGAGGATTTCTCTATCACTTCCTGCTGAAGTGGCTTGCCGCAGTACTCACAAAGAATCGTACCGACGGGGTTATTATGACCACATTCGCATTTGGTGTTTTCGACCATTCTCCTCCCCCGTTCCTGCACTCATAAATCCAACTTCATTATATCGTTACATCCTTCACAAACTTTGTGAAGATTATTTGAACATACTAGCGTAGCATGCGATTTAATTTCTCGATCTCTGCTTTAGTCAATTCACGTTTATCCCCCGGATTTAAACCTTGTAAGTGAAGAAAAGCATACTTTGTGCGAATCAAATGAAGGACTTGGTAGCCCAATACTTCACACATACGGCGAATTTGGCGATTTCGACCTTCGTGAATTTGAATTCGAAGCTTGCTCTTCTCGGGATTCGCTTGCATCATACGCACGTCAGCGGGTGCGGTCATCCCATCCTCCAAACGGACTCCCTTGCGAAGCTGTTCTAACTCTTCATCTGTCGGCTTCCCTTTGACCGTTGTTACATATACTTTATTCACTTCGTAACGAGGATGGGCTAAGCGGTTGGCAAGCTCTCCATCATTCGTCATAAGTAACAATCCCTCTGTCTCAAAGTCCAAGCGACCTACTGGATAGATCCGTTCCGGAACATCATCAAAGAAATCCGCGACCGTTTTACGGCCTTCTGGATCACTCATGCTCGTAATCACAAGCTTTGGTTTATAAAATATAAACGTGCGCTTCTTCTCTTGTTTGATATGCTTTCCATTTACTTCGATCCAATCTTGGTCTGGATCGACCTTGGTTCCTAATGTCTGTACAACTTGTCCATTTACTTTAACCTTCCCCTGTAGGATTAACTCTTCACTTTGTCTACGTGAAGCAATCCCCGCTTGGGCAAGTACTTTTTGTAAACGCTCCATCATAACACCTCTCTGTCATCTTAACCGTTTCGACCGGAGCTTACACTCATATTGATGATAGCAGAACTTGGGTGGCGAATCTAATTTTATTCTAAAAAGCAAAATGAGTGCTATTACCTTGTTGGGTAAATGGCACTCATTTTATTTGAATTTACAAAGCTCCAAACATAATCGTACAAATGACTAACGAAGCAATAAATCCGATTAAATCAGCCAGAAGTCCTACTTTTAAAGCATATAGGGACTTCTTAACTCCGACTGCACCGAAATAGACAGTGATTACGTATAAAGTGGTGTCGGTACTCGCTTGAATCGTAGAAGCAAGTTTTCCCATGAAAGAGTCAGGACCAAATGTGTGAAAGATGCTTTCGACAAATGCAAGTGAGCCTGTTCCCGAAATGGGTCTTAGAATCCCGATAGGCAGAATATCAGGGGGAATATGGAACCAATTGGCAAGTGGCACGAGTCCTTGCAGATAGAAATCGAGTGCCCCTGTATCTCGAAACACGGCTACAGCAAACATCATGCCCACTAGGTGTGGGATAATCTGAATCGCAGTTGGAAAGCCTTCTTTTGCCCCTTCAACAAAACTTTCATATACGGGGACTTTCCGAAACAATGCATAGAGGGGGATGAGCACGATGATGGCTGGTAACATATAGTTGGATATGGCTGAGATTACCTCGTACAATAGATCCCTCTCCTTTGCATTTACTTCTTATATGAATTTATTCCTCTAAAATGGCGATTTCGATAATAACGGTCCAATAAGACAGCGCCACCTGTAGCGACAATCGTAGCCAAAAGGGTAGGACCGATAATTTCAGTCGGATTAGCGGAGTCATATTTCATCCGAATCCCGATCATCGTGGCGGGGATTAGCGTTAGTCCAGATGTATTTAAAGCTAACAAGGTACACATCGCAGGGGTAGCTTTATGAGGATCTGGGTTTAGCTTTTGTAACTCCTCCATCGCTTTAATACCCATCGGAGTAGCGGCATTCCCCAATCCGAATAAATTGGCACTCATATTCGATAAAATATAGCCCATCGCTGGATGGTTTTCTGGCACACTTGGAAACAACAATTTGGCAACGGGTCGAAGAACTTTTGTGAGCTTTTTAAGGAGACCTGAATCCTCTGCAATCTTCATCATCCCTAGCCAGAAAACCAAGATGCTGATAAGGCCGATACATACCGCAACCGCATCTTTGGCACCTGTTAGCGCGGCAGTCGTAACCAGATCGATCTTTCCTTGAAGGATAGCGGCGATAATCCCACTAACAATCATAAACACCCAAATATAATTAATCACCTTGCCCCATCCTTCCACACAAAAATGCCAATACCTCTTTCCAACTGTTTAAGATACTCGGATCTTGCGTGAATTTACTATAAAGTGGGACCGTTCCCACTAACTCTTGCTCAAAGTAGACTTTTGCTGTCCCAACCAATACTCCGTTCTTCTCCACTTTTTCTAGCGGATAGCTTACAGTCGGTTCAATCTTTACTTGACTTGTCTCTGAGCTTTGTAATGGATAGGGTAAAGGTTTTCCAGATACGAGGATCAAACGCTTTTTCTCTTTATTTACAATCTCTGTAGAGGTTATTTTTTGATCTTTTGTCACTACTTCTTTCAACTGGAAGTTTTGGAAACCATAATCAAACAAATTCATATGGTCTTTCCAATCATCACCGTCGTTTAAGGTAACAGCAATCAGCTGTTGTCCATCTTTTGTCGCGGATGTAACCAGAGTACGCTTAGCCTGTTTCGTATATCCTGTCTTCACACCATCTGCAAATGGATACATTTTCAAAAGCTTATTTTTATTAAGTAACGTACGTTTCCACTCTTCGCCCGGCCATTCCACCGTCTTTAACTCGGTTTTAACAATTTGCTGAAAAGTGGGATTTCGGAGCGCATACTGGGTTAGCAAAGCCAGGTCTTTAGCGGATGAATAATGTTTCTCTTCATCTAATCCATGTGGATTCGTAAAATGAGTATGTTCTAGCCCTAATTCTTGTGCCTTTTCATTCATTAAAAAAACAAAGCCTCCCACCGATCCACCAACATGCTGTGCAATCGCAGTGGCGGCATCATTGCCTGAACGTAACATCAGTCCATATACAAGCGCTTCCAGAGGTACTTTCTCGCCCGCTTTTAAATAAATAGACGATCCTTCTACTCCAACTGCACTGGGCTGAATCGTAACAAGATCTTGAAGCTCTCCTTTTTCAATTGCAATGATGGCGGTCATAATCTTCGTCAGACTTGCAATTTTCATCTCATCATTTTCTTTTTTCGCGTATAAGACTCGTCCCGAAGCTTGATCTAATAAAATCGATGCAGCAGCATGATCTCCAATTTGAGCGGAAATTTGCTGTGCTCGATTTTGATTTTCTTGGCTATAAATTCGTGTGGGAAACATGGTACACATCATACAAATGAGACAAAGTCTGATGATAACCCGCCACTTTTTCACTGCATCCACCTCGTCCATCATAGGGGTTTGTACCATTTATATGCGGACAGGACCTCGTTATGATGGAACAAAAAAAAGAATATGGTCTTTACCTCCATATCCTTTCTTCTTATCCTATTAACATTCGGGGTGACATCCGTCATCATGAGAATGATGTTTTTTCCTCGAGAACCGTTCAAACAATTGAGGTACAGAGTCGATTAGACGATCATATAGGTGATTAGCGCCCTCTAAATTAAGAAGACGAATACCATGAGGACCTACTACAATAAAAGCAACGGGCGTAATCGATACTCCGCCACCACTACCTCCACCAAACGGGTAATGTTGTTTATGCGATCCAGCATTTGATTCATCACGACGTTCACTTCGGCGGTCTGTCGAATTCTCGGAACGAGATGAACGTGTTTCTTGGTTTTGCATTTTTCCAAGCCCTGCAAATTCGGAGCCACCTGCAGCAAAACCAAATCCTACTTTTGATACAGGAATGATGATTTGACCATCAACGGTTTCCACTGGCTCACCAATGATTGTATTTACATCAATCATTTCTTTTAAATTTTCCATTGCCGTCATCATTAAGCCTTGAATGGGGTGCTCGCCTGCCATGTCCGTTCCCTCCCTTTTCGCATTTGGATCCAGAGACGGGTCACTACAACGATAGCATGCCACACCCGAAAGCAAAGTATACTATGGAAATACATATTGAAAGCAAGCTGATTGAAATGGGGAATTACATCGATTTCAGGCGGTTTTTTCCATTTAATATAATTCCCCACTGCACTAATCAAAAATGATTTAATTCCCCAAACAAGTCCAGTTAGAACACCCGCTTCAGCAGCGTCTCCTGTACCTACTTGAGTCTTCCATTCTAAGTTCTTACAACATATCTTTGAGCAAAAATAACGGATTAATGGATAGAGATCCTGCACTCTTTCCAAGGTTTCAGCAAAATTCTCCTGCGCCCTCTTAAATCCAGACCAGCTAACGTTTTCTTTACTTTTTTCAGATTCTACAGTGGATTTACCGGCTTCGGCATTCCAACCAGATGTATAGGAAACCCCTTTTGAACTCACATCCACATCCATTTCTGAAATCCGCATCGTATAACGGATAAGTCCGTATAGCGCCTTTATGCGAATGTACCCATCGTCTGCCTTACCTTCGCGTTGATATTCCAATTCAATTTGAATTTGGGAACAGACGATTAAAATAGATACAACGAGCAAAATAAAAAGGATCCAAGAAAAAATATGCACGTTCCTCACCTACCCATAGTAGGTAGTATGAGCTTGGATAAATCAGTTTAAACCTTCTCTACTCCTAAGCGTTCAAATAAATCATTACGTTCCTGTTCCATCTCTTGCCAGTTAAAAAGGCTATCGGGTGCAGGTAAATCTTCCAACCGATTTAAGCCAAAGTACTCGAGAAATTCCTTGGTTGTACCTAATAAAATCGGACGACCCGGTCCTTCCCCGCGTCCAGTTTCTCTGACGAGTCCTTTTCGTTGCAACAATTGAACCGTGCGATCCGTCTTTACTCCACGGATCTCTTCAATTTCCAAGCGTGTAATCGGTTGACGATACGCAATAATCGCCAATGTTTCTAAAGCCGCACGCGATAATTGGGACCGTGTTGGTGCACTAGCTAGCTTTTCAAAGTACTTGTTATGCTCAGCAAGAGTCGTAATCTGATACACTTTTGCCACTTGAACGATTTGAACCCCTCGCTGGTCTAACTTCCACTCCATCATCATCTCATTCACAAACATTTGAACCTCTTGCTTGGATAGCTCCGTGATCTCGGACAGTTCTTTTACACTTAGCCCCTCATCTCCAGCCGCAAATAGCAATCCTTCGATAATGGCTTTATATTCTCTGTTTTCTATCATCGGGTCGCCTCCTGAGCAAACGGTTCAATCAAGATATCAGCAAAGAGGTCATACTGGCTACATTTGATCCGTTTCGTCTTCATTAGTTCCAGCAGAGCCAAAAAAGTCGTAATAACTCGTTCCTTATTCATCTTCGTCCAATCTAACAAAGACGTAAATAAAATTCGTCCCTGTATCGCCAGCTCTTGAACAATCTCTTCCATGCGATCACTTACTGAAATTTCCTCTCGTGCAAGCCTGGTCATCGGTTCATTTTTAGGTGTATGGCTCTGAAGAGCGAGGACAAATGCTTGTAGGAGATCATCTGTTGTCAAGCCTGCTACTGGGTTTTCAACAGGGGCAAACGGGCTTAAATCGGTCGGGATTCGCGTATAAACCTGACTTCGCTCCTCTTCTTGCTCTCGGAGCATTTCCCCTAATCGTTTGTACCGCTTATACTCCAATAATTTCTCCACCAACTCTTCCCGAGGATCCATCCACTCATCATCCATAAAGCTGTGATGCTCTTCAAAAATCTCTTGTTTCGGAAGTAACATCCGGCTTTTAATCGCTAATAATGTAGCGGCCATCACGATAAACTCGCTTGCTACCTCTATCTCATAATGGTTCGCCTCTTGAATCATGTTCATATATTGATCTGTGATTTGGGAGATGGGCACTTCATAAATATCCACCTCAGATTGATCAATCAGATGAAGTAATAAATCAAGAGGACCTTCAAACGAATCGAGTTTAAATTTTACTTCCACAGGCATTCATCACGACTTTCTTTATCCGAGTAATTCGCGTTGTAGGCTCGCCATTTCAATCGCACCTACAGCCACTTCATACCCTTTATTTCCTGCTTTCGTTCCTGCACGTTCAATCGCTTGTTCAATATTCTCTGTAGTAATAACGCCGAACATCACAGGTAGCCGGTGGCGCACACTTGCATTTGCCACTCCTTTCGCTACCTCATTACACACATAATCATAATGGGTGGTGGATCCGCGGATGACACACCCCAATGTAATAATCGCATCATATTTCTTAGAAGCCGCCATCTCTTCTACAATCAGCGGAATCTCAAACGCGCCTGGTACCCAAGCTATCTCTATATTCTCTTGTTCTGCGCCATGACGCAAGAGGGCATCTTTTGCACCACCCAATAATTTGCTCGTAATAAACTCATTAAATCGAGCTACTATAATCCCAAAACGATATCCTTGTGCAGTTAATTTGCCTTCATATACTTTTTCTACCATCAAAATCCCTCTCCTTTATATCCACTGTAATTGATGTCCTAATTTTTCTTTCTTCGTAACTAAATAACGTTTATTTTCTGTATATGGCTGAATTTCAATGGGCACACGTACTTGTACATCAATCCCAGACTGTTGTAAACCCGACACTTTTCGTGGATTGTTCGTAATCAAGTGAATCTGCTGGACACCTAGATCACGTAAAATTTGCGCTGCACTATTATAGTCGCGTTGGTCATCGGGAAAGCCGAGATGCAGATTTGCTTCCACTGTATCAAGACCTTGATCTTGTAATTGATAAGCGCGCATTTTATTTAACAGTCCAATTCCACGACCCTCTTGGGGGAGATAGATAAAAATGCCACTGCCATTTTCTTCGATCATCAAAAGCGATTCATGCAGTTGCAGACCACAATCACAACGCCGAGAGGTGAACAGATCACCTGTCATACATTCCGAATGGACTCTAACTAAGACAGGCTTTTCTGGATGTATGATCCCTTTCACCAAAGCAATCTGCTCTTTTCCGTCAGGAGCCGTATACGCAATCATGCGAAAATCTCCGTATTCCGTTGGAAGGTGAATCTCTTCACGACGCTGAACACTTGGTTCTTGTGCTAGACGATATTTGATTAAATCTTGAATGGTGATCATCTTGAGATCCCATTCTGTTGCAAAGGGGATTAGATCTGGAACACGAGCCATCGTTCCATCTTCATTTAAAATTTCACAGAGTACACCAGCAGGCGCCGAGCCACAAAGTTTCGCTAGATCCACTGCTGCTTCGGTATGCCCTGCTCTTTCGAGCACTCCACCTTCTTTCGCAATGAGAGGAAAGATATGACCGGGACGCCTAAAGTCACGTACTTGTTTGGTTTCGTCGATTAGATCAAGTATCGTCTGCGAGCGTTCAAAGGCAGAGATCCCCGTATGCGAGGTTTGAGAGTCAACTGAAATGGTAAAGGCGGTTCCGTGTTTATCCGTATTATTGTTTGCCTCGATCATGTAAGGAAGCTTTAACTTCCCTGCTCGTTGCTCTGTGATCGGCACACACACAAGTCCACGCCCATGGGTAACCATAAAATTGATTAACTCTGGTGTTGCATATTCAGCAAGTGCCACGAGGTCCCCCTCATTTTCTCGATCTTCATCATCCACCACGATAATCATTTTTCCTTGTTTTAGGTCAGCTAGTGCTTCCTCAATCGTATGAAACATCTATCGTCTCCCCCTTTTATAAAAAACCAGCTCTTTCTAAGGTCGTAAGTTGTACTCCATTTGAAGTGATCGTAGTCTCCGAGTGAATCCCAGTCCATTTTGCTATATATTTAGCCATCATATCGCACTCTATATTGACCCGATCGCCTACTACGAGTGAGCCAAATTGTGTTTCTCGCATAGTGTGAGGAATCAAAGAAACGTAAAATGACTTATTCGTCACCTCAATTAAAGTTAGGCTTGTGCCGTTGATGGCGATAGAGCCTTTGGGAATCATAAACTTTGTCCAGCTTGGGTCGATTTCAAATTGAAATAAGACTGCATTTTCGGCAGGTTGTTGTTTTATAAACGTAGCCATTCCATCAACATGCCCCTGTACAAGATGACCTCCCATCCGATCACCCAGAGCCATAGCACGTTCTAGATTGACGGGATCCCCTGAACGAAGAAACCGCAAGCAAGTCCGCTGATACGTTTCTGGCATCACATCGGCGTAGAAAAAACCATGATCCATTTTGGTAACGGTAAGACAAACGCCGTTCACCGCAATGCTGTCGCCTAGTTTTGTCCCTTCTAATACTTTGTGACAGCCGATCGTTAATACTTGTGTTTGACCGGAGTTACGCACATGTGCTACGCACCCCACTTCTTCGATAATCCCTGTAAACATTGGATCTGTTCACCTTCTTTCTGCACTTAGTTACATAAAAAACCCCAACGATTTTTTCGCTGGGGCTTGTTTTAGGCATGGGAAAGAAACGTACGACTTAGCTGTTATTTCGCTATTTTATGTACAGCAAAATAACCCTTAAAGGTTGCATTTTTTGAAAAAAACAACGCTCAAAGGAGTCGTTCCATATCATCCTTCTCCCATCCAGACTATACTGTCGGCTCCGGAGTTTCACCGAATCCACCGCTAAAAGCGGGTCACGGGCTAAGGCGCAATCTATTCTCACGCCATCACCGCCGGTAGGGAATTTCACCCTGCCCCGAAGGATGTAACATCGGTATTCAATTGTGATTTGTGTAACAAGTCAAGTATATCCTGTTGGGAAAAGATTGTCTAGGATGAGTTAGCGGAGGGGAATCATTTAAATATAAGATACTAAACATGAAACTTTTATGAATATAAATATAAATGAAACCTTCCTAATTACAAAAAGGCCCTTTTCATTTATACCAATGGAAAAAATTATATTATTTTATCTATATATATATACTATGATAATATATTTTTATTCATTACTAATGACTTTGCTAACAAACCCTAGATATATTTCATAATACATTCAGGAAATGATATCATGCGATTATTTATAAATTCACAAATTTCAAATATTAAGGATGAGATACGATGCATCAAGAACGCCAAGAACTGAATTGTCTTTCTAAACAAGAATCCAATTTTCCTTATGGGCAATCAAGTAATCCTTCACCATTAGTTGTTCCTGGACAGACGATCGGAGTGTTAGGCGGTGGTCAATTAGGTCGCATGATCATACTAGAGGGACGTAAATTAGGATATCGCTTCGTTGTATTAGATCCAGTTAGCGATTCTCCAGCAGGACAAGTAGCGGATGAACAGATCGTTGGAGCGTATGATTCTCCGGTGTCAATGGAACAGCTTTGTGACAAGTCCGATCTAGTTGTATATGAATTTGAAGATATCGATCTTGATATGGTTCAAATGATTGAGACGATAAAGCCCTTACCACAAGGAAGTAATTTGTATTGGACGAAAAATCGAGGGCACCAGCGGAAAATATTGCAAGATGCACAAATCCCGCTTGCTCCCTGTCATGTCGTGACGTCGAAAGCACAGATGCTTGAGGCGATTGAGGAACTGCAACTTCCATGTGTATTGAAAACACTTACAGGTAGAGATTATGGAAAGGGTCAATGGGTGATTCGTACTCTAGACGATCCGCTTCCTCCAGTAGAAATAATCGAAAAGGGAATATTGGTTGAAAAATTGGTTCCTTATGTAAAAGAGATTTCAGTCATTGTAGCTCGAGGTATTTCTGGGGAGGTAGAGATTTATCCACCCGTTATGAACATCCATCGGAATCAAATTTTACACATGACGATTTCTCCAGCCCCTATTAAAGAGGGAATTCGCGAAAGAGCAGAGCAAATTGCATATCAGTTGGTTAGTCAAATTCAATTTGTGGGGGTGCTTGCTATTCAGATGTTTGTGCTGGTGGATGGGACTCTTTTGGTAAATGAATTATCACCTAGGCCACACAATTCAGGTCATATCACAATGGATAGCACAAACCCTTGCCAGTTTGAACAGTTCGTACGTGCGGTAACAGGACTTCCGCTTCGTAAGCCAGTTCGAAAAAATACTGGAATTATGGTAAATCTATTTGGAGAACATCTAGATGCCTTTCGGGATGAGTTGACGAAGTTACCCTCTTGTGCAAAAGTGCACTGGTATGGGAAAAGCGTTGCCAGAGTGGGAAGAAAGATGGGACACATTAATTTTGTTGGGGATTCACTGCAAGACTTGTTAGAGTTGGTTAATGAGATGCCTATTTGGGAGCCACTAAGCGGGCAAGAGTGGGCAGCTATTTCTGCCATGGCTAACAATCAGGTAGAAGATAAGAGATTGTATGCTTAAGGCTACATTCGTCATAGCAATTGTCTATATAGGTTTAAATAAAAAAACTCCGAGCTCGGAGTTTTTTATTCATCCATAACCATTGTAGTATCCTATGTGTGACCCTACCTAGACGTAGCGATCTTTAGGATGGGGCGCTTTTGGTGCAACATGTTTGCTAGCTACTAACAGAAGTTAACCCTTCTTCTTCCACGGTGCACCCGCCAACATACACAAATACGTAATGGTAGTAAAATAAATGGTAATAATCGTCGTATGTAGCAATGCCGCCATTAGCACTCCGCCCGTTTTAACCGTTATAATTCCAGCTATAGCTTGCAAGGTAATCAAAATCATCGCAATCCAACTACCCTGTACAAAATCTCGATTATCACGATACTTCCGAAGAACCACGACTAATAACCAGAGCGTTAGTAGAAATAATAAAATCCCCGCATACCGATGCAGCATATGAATCTCAGCAGTGGAACCGAATCCCGGGAATTTCGTCACTCCACAACTAGGGAAATCATAGCCACATCCCATCGTTGCTTCCATATGACGAACGAGCGCTCCACTATATACAGCGATATATGTATACGTTGCCAATGCCCACACACTCCATACAAAGCCACGACTTAACGGAGTGCCCGAACATTTATCTGGCTTTCCATCACGAAGTCGATACAACTGAATAACCAGTAACATCACACTTGCAAACGAAATAAGCGAAAAACCAAAATGAAGTGCCAACATAAATTTTTTAATAAAAGGACCTTCAAACATCACCGTTAAAGCACCCAAAGCCCCTTGTAACAGAACAAAAAATACGCTCATGACACCAAATAGCTTCACGCGAAAGTTGTCACGATAAACGATCCAAGACCAAATCGTAAGCGCAAGGATTAACATCCCAGCTCCCGATGAGATAATCCGATGACTATACTCGATAATCGACTCAAGCGGCATCGATTCTGGGATCAACTCTCCCTTACAGATCGGCCAGGAATTGCCACATCCTTTGCCCGAACCTGTCTTGGTCACAATCGCGCCCATTAATAACATGAGATATGAAACGAGTGCAGTAATAATAGATAAAAAGCGCAATGTAGCATGCTTTTTCATGTGAATCCCCTCTTCAAAGACGTATATGTGAAATTCATCACTAATTGTAACACAAGGGTCTGGATTAGGCTTTACCGACACAAAACAGACACAAAATCAAGCCAATTCATTTTGTGTCCAAATCATCTTAGTCGTTTGAAGTTGTTCATCAAAAAATGGATCTACCCGAGACTCCCATGGGCTTCAGCCATGGGAGTCTCAACTGTTGGACTTTCTTTGAATTAAATCGATTCCTGTATTCTTGTTATAAATGTCTAATAATAGCTTAATTGCCTTCGTGGTAACAGGAGCTCCTATTTTATAATAATCATATCTGCGCATCTTCCCCACATCACCGATCCCGATGATGATCGGAATCTGAATGGCATTTAAAATTTCTACTGTGTCTCCATAGATTCGAAGCTCTTCGTTATAATGAGGTTTCCCATATTTATCGACTGGATGACTAATGACGTTCCCATGACAATCTAGAGCCATATGGACCGGAGTCCCTCTGCTCTTCATACAGTTTGAAGCAACAGCAATCGCACCAATCACCTCGATGCTTTCATGATTCGCTACATAACGTAATGCCCTTTCTCCAAATCCTTCCTTTGCATTTCCACAGTCATCAAACATGACAATGACAGGGTCGTACTTGGCACGATGGATAAGTTTCACAAGCTCAGGTCCTGAGAGATGGGTAGGGTTACCCGCAGAGAGGGAGATCACACGACCATGAATTCGTTTAGCTACTTGTTCTAAAGCTTCTTGAGCTACCTGATCTCCATCTGTCACGACAATCACTTTTCTTCTTTGATGACCCATCTTTCGTTAACCTTTCGGTTTAAAGATAAGAGCAGTTAAACAAGCAAATACGATGGCCGCGGTAATACCTGCACTCGTGATCGAAAACATCCCTGATAATAAGCCTGCTATCCCATTTTCTTGGGTATGTTTCACAGTCCCGTGAACGAGCGCATTTCCAAAGCTCGTAATCGGGACAGTTGCACCTGCTCCTGCAAATTTAATGAGCGGTTCGTACAAGCCTACCCCGTCCAAGACAGCCCCTGTTATCACCAATAATGTCATCACATGTGCTTGGGTAAGTGGGGTTAAATCGATTAAGAGTTGTCCAATTACACAAATCAAGCCACCTACCACAAAAGCAGTCAGAAACGTCCCCACTTGATTTCATCCTTTCTACTACCAGATTTTAAAATAGGTCCATTGTAAAAGAGAACCGATTACCTTTCCGAGCGACATCGCCATCAGGAACATCAGCAGAGATTCCTTCATCCCCATACGCTTCACGAGGATGGGGAATACGTTTAATGCTTCGGTCAATGCAGCGGCTAACATCCCGACAAAAATCCCCATGAAGGCTCCTAGGGGCAAGATAATCCACATCGGGATTCCGAGCGTCATGTTTCGTAAATCGAGCCATGTAAAAACCAATGTGCCTGTTATAATAGCCCCTTCATACCAGTGGATCGAAGACTTCGAACGAGTAAGATGGGTAAGGCGAGGAACGATATCTAACACAGCAATAAAAGCAACAAATCCACTCCCTACTGCGAAACCACCCGCCAAACCGAAAAAGACAAGAATGACACTATCGAGGAGATGTTGAATCATTTTCTTCTCCTTCTGTAGTGCGAACCTTTTCATGTTCGATGACGTACTGGTCGATCGTCTCTTGGTATAGATACATTTCTAATTCCATTGGGCTTGGCTCTTCATTAAAGCGGCGTTTAAAAACATGATTGAAGAAGAGAATCATCCCAGCACCAATTCCAAGTGAATAGGGAATCTGCAACCATAATGAGCCATCCACCTGATCCCCAGTGACCAGGAAATAGATCCGATCGTGCACCTTCTTCATACTGACATCTGTGTGGAAGTTCATAATGGCTAATCCAGAACCTGTAAAAAGGAAAATCCATGTTAAAAAAACGAACAGCTTCTTACGTAGACGTGGCTCTGGAGATCGCTCGATAATGGAATACACAGGCCCTAACATCTGAATCTGGAGATGCGGAAATGCATGTTTCACAGCGCGTAGCACATGAATCGCTTCGATCACGGCATATGTACCGTATTTGGGAGTTAGCTGGATAATCGGCATACGTTGTAGCTCCATTTGATCTTGGTCGGCTACAATCTCCGCTATATCCTGCAACAAAATCCGTTGCTCCATCTTTGCTTTTATTTTTTTCCTCAACTTGATATAAACGATTGATGCCACAAGTGTGCGACTCCTTTCACATTGTGGTTAGAGATAGTATGTGCAAAAAAATAAATTTCAGTGAAAATCACAATAAATAAAGCTCTTACTTTGGGTATATAACGCAAAGTAAAAGCCTTTTACTCATTATTTTCTCTTAAATCCCTTGAGGAATATGAAACATTTGGGAAATGGTAACTAATCTCGTTCCATTTGACTTTAGAATCGGAATCATTTGATCTAGGGCTTCAACAGAGCCTTGTAGTTTCATTGGATACATAGAATGTTGGAGGATAATGGCTCCTGGTGTAGTAGAATCCAAAGCTCTTGATAAAACTTCTTCTTTGCTTAATCCTTTCCAATCTAATGTATCGACATTCCATTGGGTGACTAGGTATTTTTTATCGCTTGCCCATTTTACTTGCTTCTCACTGAGTGACCCATAAGGTGGACGAAATGCTTTGGGTGTATATCCGACTAGATTACGTATGAGTCTTCCTGTTTTTTCAATTTGCTCGTGATATGCTTTATCGGGTAGTTTTTTCAAATTCGCATGATCATAGCTATGATTCCCGATTTGATGGCCTTCTTGTGCAATCCGTTTCACTACTTGCGGATATTTTTCTACATTATTCCCAACCAAAAAGAAGGTTGCTTTGACTCGATATTTTTTTAGAATATCCAATACCTTTGGAGTATAGACCTGATCTGGTCCATCATCAAATGTAAGAGCAATGGCATTTTTATTATAGGGACCACTATACACGTAAGAATATTTTTCTACCCAAGAAAACGGCTGTTCTTTTTGTAATATATGTGAGATGGGATCGATTCTCCTCCAAGGATAGATGACATCTTTAACAAAGCCCAACCGATGCAATCAAAACACATCCTTTCAAAAGTAAAGGTATATTACCTTTATGAGCAAAATGCGGATTTGCTCTAGTTGAAAGCCTAAATGTAAATAGGAGCCACCCTACATGTAGGATAGCTCCTTGCAACGGACTAATTAATTTGAGATAAATCTTCTTTCATCCGGGCAATGATTTTTTTCTCCAGCCTCGAAACTTGAACCTGAGATATGCCTAGTCTCTCAGCTACTTCCGATTGTGTTTGATCCTTAAAATAACGCAGGTAAACGATTAATTGCTCTCGTTCGGATAGACGCTCAATCGCATCGTGTAACACGAGCTTATCAAACCATGATTTTTCGCTATCATCTGCAATTTGATCCATCAATGTAATCGGATCCCCATCGTTTTCATATACCGTCTCATGAATGGAAGTAGGGGCACGGTTAGCTTCTTGTGCGAATACGATCTCTTCCGGCTCAATTCCAATCTCTTTCGCAATCTCATGTAGCGTAGGGATTCGGTTTAGACGTTTCGACAGCTCATCCTTGGTTTTTCGTACTTTATTGGCCAATTCCTTCAAACTTCGACTTACTTTCACCATCCCGTCATCCCGCAGGAAGCGCTGAATCTCTCCGATAATCATCGGGACCGCATAGGTGGAAAACTTCACTTCATAACTAAGATCAAATTTATCTACCGCTTTAAGTAATCCAATGCTACCTATTTGAAACAAATCTTCTGCTTCATAGCCACGATTTAAGAAACGTTGCACAACGGACCAAACTAAACGAATATTGTGACTCACTAATCGATCTCGAGCCAACAAATCTCCTTGCTGGCTGAGTAGAATGAGCTCTTTCACTTCGGCATCCGACAAATGGTTATGCCGCTCTTTACGCACTTCCGCATCCATATGCTTCCCTCAATTCACTAACGATTGCTGAGATTGCGGAGTAAGCTGCTTGACTAGCTGAATCGTCGTACCTTCTCCTAGTTTGGAGTGAATCATCACTTCGTCCATAAAATTCTCCATGATCGTAAAACCCATTCCCGATCGCTCCAACTCGGGCTTGGATGTATAGAGAGGTTGCCTTGCTTCTGTTACATCTTCGATTCCTAAACCATAATCCGTAATCTGAACACAAATCTTCGTACCTTCGATTTCGGTGCGAATCAAGATTACGCCTTCTGGATTTTCCTCGTATCCATGAATAACTGAGTTGGTAACCGCTTCACTCACGACTGTTTTGATATCGGTTAAATCCTCTATCGTAGGATCTAACTGTGATAGAAAAGCGGCAACAGCCACACGTGCAAATGATTCATTTTCCGATCGAGCATTAAAGCATAATTCCATAAAGTTCGTATGTACCGGTTTCATCATGACGCCACCCCACATGCGGAAACTGCACTGCTTTCATCTTGAAACATTTGAAGAATCTTAAACAATCCCGACATCTCCATGATTCGCTCAATCGGAGGTTGTACGGAGCAGATGGTCATCTTGCCCCCCATTTGCGTCACTCGTTTATAGCGACCGAGGATTACGCCTAAACCAGAGCTATCCATAAATTCGAGTTTCTCCAGATTTAATACCAGATGAGTAACCCATTCGTGGTTTAATTCCTCTTCAATCACTTTGCGAACATGAGCCGCCGTATGATGATCTAATTCTCCATCCAAACGAGCGACTAACACGTTTTTTGATCGTTTTACATCTAAATGTAAAGCCAACTGAACCCCTCCTTCTCACTCAGGTGCTTCTCTTCTGTATGATGTTTTCTGCAAATCATTCCCATATCCTGCTATAAAAATAAAAAAGGAAACTAGCTTTCTGGCCAGCTTCCTTCAAGAAATTTACTTAAATACGTCTGTAAACACTTTTTGAATCGATTTCCAGAGGCTTGCTTCTTCGATGTCCCTTGAACTGGTGATCTCTAGATGCGTTACGACTTTTCCTTCTTTATTCGTAAAGTCGATTGTCCCAATCGTCTCTCCTTGCTTAATCGGGGCTTTTAACTCTTTAAACTGAACTACCTTTTTATATTGCTTTGGATCTTCGCCCTTCTTCATCAAGATCGACATGGAGTGATGTGCCCGAATCAAGATTTCCTCTGGATTCCCTTTATCGACTCCCACCTTAGCAATGAGATCCCCTTTTTTGTAGAAAGTGTAGTTGGTGTACTGGCTAAAGGCATAATCTAACATCTTGGAAATTTCCTGATTTCGCATTTTTGAATCAGGTTCACCCAGCACTACTGAAATGACACGGAAGTTATCACGTTTGGCAGTCGCGGTTAAACAAAAACGCGCCTCCGTGGTAAAGCCTGTTTTCAGACCATCTAATCCCTGGTAAAAACGAACCAGTTTATTTGTATTTACAAGCCAAAACGGCTTTTTCGAGTCTTGACGTAAGTAATCCTGATACAAACTCGTATACTTAGTGATCTCAGGGTGCTTCAATAACTCACGAGATAACAAAGCGATATCATATGCCGAAGAATAGTGATCTGCTACAGGTAAGCCGTTTGGATTTTGAAATTTAGTATCCTTTAATCCCAGTGCAACAGCGCGTTTATTCATCATCGCAACAAAGTTTTCTTCTGTTCCTCCGATATGCTCGGCTAGCGCGACTGAGGCATCATTTGCTGAACCGATAGCGACTCCTTTTAATAAGTCATGAACGGTCATCGACTCACCCGGCTCGAGGAAAATCTGAGAGCCACCTTTTGACGAGGCATTTTCTGAAACCGTAACCGAATCCGTCATCTTTAATTTCTTCTGTTCAATGGCTTCCATCACCAAAAGCATTGTCATCACCTTGGTAATACTTGCAGGCGGTAATTTTTCATGACTATTTTTCTCATAAATGACCGTTCCTGTATCTGCGTCCATCAATACAGCTGATTTCGCATTAGGTGCTAGATCTAATTCTGCCGCATGTACGATCGCTCGTGGTACAAACAAAGAGAGTACAAAGATTGAAATAAAAACAGAGATACTGATCCGTTTCAGCATCTAGCATTCCTCCTATTGTCTTAATGAGCATAGTGTCTCTCAGACAAACAGGAAGTATGCGAAATCAACCCGAGGATGATTCACGTGCACTACAATTTACCGGACAAGTCTTGCAATGTTTCGGCCGTAAGGATGTTAAATAAGCTAAGCAACAAGTCTTACGGTTATGAGCAAATTCTGGTTGCGAAAAGACAACAAAGGGGTTCGTTCCTTTTTGATCTAGGGATAAGGTAGGATCTAAAATGAGTGCCTGATAATCTTCCTCAATCTGTCTTTTCAATTCTATAGAAGAAACCTCTGTCACCATGGTTTGATACATCCACTTGATGTAGACATATACATTTTCCCATAGCGTCATTTCGGAAATATTAACAGAACTTCGGATTCCATTCGTCCATGGCGCGAAATGCTGTTGAAACATCCAGCGAAACAGCTCCGTTCGCTCGGAAGAGCGCTCCTCTGGATGTATTTCTTTCATTTCAGATAGGTCCATAACAATACTGGGAATCCATAACGAATCTGATTCAGGAGGGGTTAACAATGCCACATTCCAAGCTGAGCCTACTACTCTCTTTTGATAAAGGGAAAAAAGCGTTAACGGAATTAAGAAGGCGAAGCTAATTCTCTTCACCAACATCGAGCTAGCTACCGATAAATTAGCTGTTCCTAAAAGATCTTTGATTTGACGTAACACTTGTTCTCTAGGATTCTCTTCCAGCAAGTCACTTAGCGGAAAGCTCCATCCTTGTACTTCACTTTTAATCTCACTCCAAGATCGCGGATCGAGACGAAATCGAGTTTGTAACAAATGAAGCTCTTCCATCATCATGGACATGTCTATCCCTCCTTTCTAACAATGTTTCTCCCTTTCCCATGTGGGATTAATAAAGGGGTTCCAAAAATCGGGTCCGAAATAATCTCACAATCCATTTGAAATACATCCTGTACCAAACTAGGTTTCATAATATCCTCTGGTGAACCTTGTGCATAAATCTCTCCACTTTTGACAGCAATTAAGTGATCCGCATATCGACAAGCTAAATTGAGGTCATGTAACACCATAAGAATGGTACGGTTCTCTTGGCGATTTAACGTAAATAATAAGTCCAGAATGTCTACTTGATGTGTTAAATCTAGGTAAGTTGTTGGCTCATCTAGCAAGAGGATATCTGGATTCTGTGCGAGGGTCATGGCAATCCAAGCACGTTGCCTCTGTCCACCTGATAGTGAATCAACATCCTGATCTCGTAGTTCATCTAATCCCGTTGCTTCAAGTGCCTTATTTACAAGCTCCTCATCTTCAGTAGACCACTGACGAAGCATGCTTTGATAAGGAAATCGTCCTTGTTTCACTAACTGTAAAACCGTTAATCCCTCTGGAGCAACAGGACCTTGTGGCAGGATCGCCAGCTGTTTCGCGATCTCCTTCGTGGACATCTTTGAAATCATCTGTCCTTCCAGTAAAATGGTCCCGGTTTTCGGTTTTAGTAGCCGAGCCATAGAGCGTAGTAAAGTTGATTTTCCGCATCCATTACAGCCAATTAATACCGTAATCTTCCCCTTTGGAATCTCAACGTCCAGCCCATCTATAATAACTCGCTCTCCATATGCCAATTTTAATTGACTTGTCTCTAGTGCAATCATATCGTCAATCATCTCCTTACCCATCACGCCTATATCACCACGTTAGCCTCGTTCTCGAATTAATAAATAAATAAAATAAGGGGCTCCTAGGATCGAGATAAACACACCTGCTGGCACTTCCAACGGCAGAAAAAGTGTCCGCCCGATCGTATCAGCGAGTAATACGAGAAATCCACCTATTAAGGCCGAAATAGGCAAAAGAGCACCATAGTTAGAACCGACCAATCTACGAGCGATGTGTGGCGCCATTAGACCCACAAAACTAATTCCCCCGCCATACGCAACGGCGACTCCGGCTGTTAACGTACTTAAGGTAAGTAACCATAATCTTTGTTTTGAGACCTGACCACCTAAACCAACCGCAATTTCTTCTCCAAAGGCCTGAACATTTAACTGTCGTACCGAAAAGAAAGTACATAATATTAATAAAAGTGCGATCGGGACGAGTATCGATACATGATCCCAATTTGCGCCATATACCGAACCTGTAATCCACACATTTGCTTGGCTTGCACGGTAAATGACACTTTTCACCATAAATAAAGTCGTGAGCGCTTTCGTCAATGCCCAAACCCCGATCCCCATTAACACCAAGCGAACGGGTGACAAACCATTTTTCCATGCCAGACTATATAAAATCAGGGCCGCTATGAGAGCTCCGCATATCGCAATCAACGGAAGCCAATGAATGCTTACGATTAGTGCATTCGTCTTAGGATCGCTAAACATCCCTAAAAACATGACAACCGCTACACTCGCACCACCCGTGATTCCTAGTAAGTCAGGAGAAGCAAGTGGGTTTCGAACAATCCCTTGCAAAATCGAGCCTGAAATCGCTAGTAACATACCGACTAAAACAGCCACAATCATTCGAGGCAACCGAAACGATTCGACGACTAGCTTCGAAAATGCATTCGCATCCAAACCAAATATCACTTTCCCCACTTCAATCGGATTCACATATACCTCTCCTGCTCCCGCAGTCAGGAGAAACGTAACCATAAGGAGAACCGAAAAAATCGTGATCATCCAAAAGGAACGTTTTTCAAATAGAAGTGAGACTCGTTCTGCTTTCCCTCTACGTATTATCAACCATCGTTTCGTTTTCATGCCTTTCCTACTCCCCTACGTGCTACTGCTAAGAAAAATGGGATCCCGATTAATGCTGTCATCACACCTACAGGAACCTCTTCTGGCATCATGACAAATCGAGCGGCTATATCAGCCAGTACGAGGACAATCCCTCCGATCGTTATGCTAAAAGGAACTACCCAACGATAATCATTACCCACTAAGCCTTTGACAATATGAGGAACCATCACTCCAATAAAGCTAATCGGGCCTGCTACCGATACAGCACTTCCTGCTAGAAGAACGATCGAAACGAGTCCAAGCAATTTTACTAGCCACGTTTTCTGCCCTAAGCCCGTTGCCACATCTTCCCCCATCTGCAACACATTAATCGATTTTCCTAAGAAAAGAGCGATTAGGAATCCGATCGTCAAATAGGGAACTATCAATTGTAATAACTCTAATTTTCGCCCTTCGATCGAACCTGCTAACCAAAACATCACCTGATCCAGTGCAGATTCATCTAACACTAACAACCCTTGTGTCATCGAGGCAAATAACATTGCGGTCGCTGCACCAGCTAATGTTATTTTTAATGGAGACAGTCCTCCTCTTCCCATGGACCCTAATAGGTACACGGCAAGTGAAGTCACGGCAGAGCCCACTAATCCAATCCATAAAAACGCTTCCAATGAAGTAACCGAGAACAGCATCATCCCAGCAACGATAAAGAAGCTAGCACCTGCATTTACCCCGATAAAATCTGGGGACGCCATTGGATTACGGGTAAGCGCTTGCATCAATGCACCCGCAACCGCTAACGCCCCTCCAATCGCTACACCGATCAAAGCACGTGGCAAGCGAACCTCTGTCACCACTAATTGATCAAAAACGCCTGTCGGATGTGAAAAAGCTTGAATAGCCGTTTGAATGGACGTATCTGTATAGCCAAGTAATACACTACCTACCATACAAAGAATTAATACAAAAATAGAAATGATTAGTGTAAGCCATTTCCCCTGGTGCGTATGAATCTTCATTTCTTACTACATACTCCCCTCATGTGACCACAATGTTGTTTTTTAATAAGAATTATTTTTATTTTCTTTTGTTGACAGCTACACTAAATATTGATTATGATTCTCATTGTAATTGAAAATCATTTTCAAATCAACGGAGGGAATCATATATATGTTTTCACGATTTATAAAAAGTCGCTCTCTATTCATCTTAGCGAGCTTGCTTTTCATCGCATCTGCTCTTACAGCTTGTGGTAGTAAAACCACGACTGAATCTGGTAAATCAGATGGTCCAACTACTACGATTGAGCACGCAATGGGGAAAACAGAAATCAAGGGCACTCCTAAAAAAGTGGTTATTCTTACTAATGAAGGAACCGAAGCTCTACTCGCTCTAGGAGTAAAGCCGGTTGGAGCCGTACAATCCTTTACTGGTAAACCTTGGTATGATCATATTAAAGGTCAAATGGAAGGCGTAAAGGTGGTTGGCATGGAAAGTGAGCCAAGCCTTGAAACCATCGCTTCTTTAAAACCCGACTTAATCATAGGAAATAAAATGCGTCACGAGAAAGTGTATGAACAATTAAAAGCAATCGCACCCACTGTTTACTCAGAATCACTACGAGGTGATTGGAAAGCAAACTTCAAATTTTATGCGAAAGTATTAAACAAAGAGTCAGAAGGACAAAAAGTACTTGCTCAATATGATGAGAAGATTGCCCAATTAAAAGGTAAATTGGGAGATAAGCTAAAGAATAAAGTTTCCATGGTTCGCTTTATAACAGGAGATGTTCGTATTTACCATTTAGATTCATTCTCTGGAGTGATTCTAAAAGATCTCGGATTTGCACGTCCTGAGTCACAAAACAAAAATGACTTAGCTGAGCGTGGTGTAGGCAAAGAACGCATCCCTGCGATGGACGGCGACTACCTATTCTACTTCACTTATGAAACAGGCGATAACAAAGCAACAGACCTCGAAAAAGAATGGTTGAAAGATCCACTCTTCCAAGGACTAAACGCAGTGAAAAACAAAAAAGCATTCAAAGTAAGCGACACGATCTGGAACACCGCTGGTGGCGTTCTAGCAGCAAACCTCATGCTTGACGATGTAGCGAAATTCTTTGAAGTAAAATAGGGATTCATCAGAAAAAGGTACCCACAGAGCAATGTGGGTACCTTTTATCATATCTCGCTTTCCATTCACTTATTAGAAAAGCCAGCTCCTCTCGCTTGTAGGCGATTGGGCTGGCTTCCTTTACGTATTTATACTTTTTGCACACCATCTTCTGTAACAATGCAACGTATCAATGCAGGTTCTTGAACTTGCTCAGAATCAATCTGGATCGCTTGACGCAGACGAGACTGTACCTCATCAAGGTTATCTTTTGCGTTCACATAAAGGGTTGCGATCGCTTCCTTGTCAGAAACCGAATCGCCCACTTTCTTATGAAGCACGATACCTACTGCGTAATCGATCACATCATCTTTCGTTTCACGACCAGCGCCTAATCTCATGGCACAGAGACCCACTTCTTCAGCGAGAATACGTTGTACAAATCCAGATTTCTCAGCGAGGACTTGGATTTTCTCTGCTGGTTGCGGAAGAAGTTCAGGATGATCGACGATCTCTGCATTTCCGTGTTGCCCTTTAATAAACTCACGGAACTTCGCAAGGGCACTACCGTCCTTCACAACACCCTCTAGCAAACTACGTGCTTCTTCAGTTGTTTTCGCACGACCTGCAAGGATCAGCATCTGAGAACCGAGGACAAGCCCTAACTCGTGAAGATCTTCCGGACCTTCTCCTTTAAGGGTATCGATCGCTTCCTTTACTTCAACAGCATTTCCGATCGCATAACCTAATGGTTGGCTCATGTCACTGATAACAGCGATTGTTTTTCGGCCTACTTGCTTTCCGATTGCCACCATCGCTTCTGCTAGTTTAATCGCATCTGCTTCCTCTTTCATAAAAGCACCGTCACCGGTTTTTACATCGAGAACAATCGCGTCTGCACCCGATGCAATCTTTTTACTCATAATCGAACTCGCAATGAGGGGAATGGAGTCAACCGTTCCTGTTACATCGCGAAGGGCGTAAAGCTTCTTATCCGCAGGTGTTAAGTTTGCTGTTTGGCCCACTACGGCTACTTTGCTGTTATTCACTAGCTGGATAAACTCTTCAATGTCAAGCTCCGTAGAAAACCCTTGGATCGCATCTAACTTATCGATAGTTCCACCTGTATGCCCGAGTCCTCGTCCAGAGAGCTTCGCTACTGGAACACCTGTAGCTGCTACGAGTGGGACCAATGTTAAAGTAGTCGTATCCCCTACGCCACCTGTGCTATGTTTATCTACTTTGATTCCATTAATCTTAGAAAGATCAACTTGTTCACCAGACTCTACCATTGCCATGGTGAGGTCTGCCGTTTCTCGGTCTGTCATCCCTTTGAAGAAGATTGCCATAGCAAACGAAGACATCTGATAATCTGGGATTTCTCCCGCAGAAAAACCTTCTACAAGAAAACGAATTTCTTCTGTCGATAATTCGTGTCCATCCCGTTTTTTGCGAATTAAAGAAACTGTGTCCATCCACTTACACCTCTTTTAAAATTCCCTGAACCAAATTCATGAAGATTGGTTTGGTACGATTTGCTACTTCTACTACTTGTTCATGAGTAAGCGGTTCGAGTGCTTCTCCAATCGCCATGTCCGTGATACAAGTGATCCCTAGCACCTTCATCCCTGCATGACGGGCTACGATTACCTCTGGGACAGTCGACATCCCGATCGCATCTCCACCCATATTACGTAACATAATCAGCTCTGCCGGTGTCATATAAGCTGGGCCACTAATACCAGCATATACCCCTTGTTGAACGGTAACGCCTAGATCGGTCGCTACACGCTTCGCTACCTGCACTAATTCCGGGGTATAGGCAGTCGACATATCTGGGAAACGAGGACCTAGTTCCGCAAAATTAGGACCGATCAATGGATTGGAACCAGTCATATTAATATGATCCGTAATAAGCATGAGATCCCCTGCATGGAAATCTGCATTCATCCCACCTGCTGCGTTGGTTACGAGCACCGTTTCAACTCCGAGCGCTTTCATCACACGCACTGGGAAGGTTACATCTTGTTGGCTGTAGCCTTCATAGAAATGAAAACGACCTTGCATCGCGATGACTTGCTTACCTGCCAAAGTACCTAACACTAACTGCCCTGCATGACCTTCTACTGTGGATACAGGAAAATGAGGTACTTCATCATATTTGATCGTAATTTTATTTTCTACCTTATCTGCCAGATCACCTAAGCCAGAACCGAGGATCAACCCAATTTGATAAGTTTGATTTGTTTTGCTTGAGATAAACTCTTTCGCCTCTTGGATAAGTTGGATCATATTCATCGTTGCACCTCGAAATGTAAGATTTTAGATGTTGCGCAAGATCCCTTTTACCAGATTAATAAACTGAGATCTTACTAGCTCTGTTGTCTCCATAACTTCATCGTGGGAAAGAGGTTGCTCTAAGATTCCTGCTGCCATGTTGCTAATGCAGGAGATACCTAAGCAACGAATCCCAGCGTGACGAGCAACAATTACTTCAGGCACAGTTGACATTCCAATCGCATCTCCACCTAGAAAACGGCACATACGAATCTCTGCTGGCGTTTCATAAGTAGGGCCAAGAAGTCCGATATATACACCTTCTTGGAATTTCACTCCCTGCTCTATTGCCACTTTGCGAGCCATTTCACGTAGCTCTGGATCATATGCAGTCGACATATCTGGGAAACGTACCCCTTGCTCTGGATCGTTAGGCCCGATCAATGGGTTTTGGAACGTCATGTTGATGTGATCCTTAATGAGCATAAGGTCACCAGGTTCATAGGAAGTATTCACTCCACCAGCCGCGTTAGTTACGATGATCTTTTCGACTCCTAACTCTTTCATCACACGAATGGGGAAGGTTACCGATGTTAATGGATGTCCTTCATATAGATGAAAACGACCCGCCATTACTAATACCGGTTGATCTTCTAATGTACCTACCACTAGCTCACCAGCATGCCCCTCTACTGTAGATTGTGGAAAATGAGGAATATCATTGTAAGGAAGTTTCACAGGGTTTTCTACTTCACCAGCTAGTACTCCTAAACCAGAACCTAAAATAAGGCCAATTTTCGGTTGAACTTGGATTTTGGATTGAATCCATTCTGTTGCTTCTCGGATATTTGATTGATTTTGACTCACGTCAGCACCGCCTATCATTTATTTAAGGTAATTCTTTTAAGAAACTAGTTCCATAAGGAGAGGTTACTCCAAAGTTCTCAGCAATGGAAGCACCAATATCAGCAAATGTTTCACGAACACCTAAATTTGTACCTTCTGTTATCGATGGACTATATACGACAAGTGGCGTATATTCACGAGTATGATCGGTTCCGTGGAAGGTTGGATCGTTCCCATGATCCGCTGTGATAATCAAAAGATCGTCTTCGCGCAGATTTGCGAGAATCTCAGGCAAACGAGCATCAAATTCTTCTAGCGCCCGGCCGTATCCCTCTGGATCACGTCGATGCCCAAATTTAGCATCAAAATCGACTAGATTGGCAAAAGCGAGACCGTGGAACTCCTGTTTCGCCACTGCTAACACTTGATCTACTCCATCCATATTGTCTTTGGTATGGATCGAGCGAACAATTCCTTCTCCTGCATAGATATCGGAGATTTTACCAATCGAGATTACTTCTTTACCAGCCTCTTGCAAATGATTCAAAACAGTTTTAATAGGTGGTTTCACTGAATAATCACGACGATTGGAAGTACGTGTAAAGCTTCCTGGGCTTCCGACAAATGGACGTGCAATCACTCGCACTACGCAATATTTCTCATCTAGCGTTAGTTCTCTTGCTACTTCACAAATTTTATATAGCTCTTCTAGTGGCACGACTTCTTCATGCGCTGCAATCTGGAATACGCTATCCGCAGAAGTGTAAACAATGACGGCACCTGTCTTCATGTGCTCTTCACCAAATTCATCTAACACTTCTGTGCCCGAGGCAGGTTTGTTACACAAAACCTTGCGACCAATCCTTTGCTCAAACTCCTGAATCAGTTCGCTCGGAAAGCCATCTGGATAGGTTTTAAACGGAGTCTCCGTGATAATGCCCATAAATTCCCAATGACCCGTAGTGGTATCCTTACCACGTGAAACTTCTTTCATCCGAGCATAAGAAGCTTGCGGAACATCAGCAGGTAAGACCCCTTCTACTGCTTCAATATTTCCAAGTCCTAACTTCGACATATTGGGCATAGCTAATCCATTTACATGTTGTGCTATATGACCTAATGTATGAGCGCCGACATCATTATATAAATTGGCATCTGGTAATTCGCCAATTCCAACACTATCCAAGACAATGAGGAAGACACGATTGTATTTTCTCATGTCTAATCCCCCTCTCATATGTTGTTGATAAAAAAAGAATCATCCTATTTTGTTAGGATGTTTACAGAAAATCTTACTATTCTTATTCCCCAATCTCATAAAACCATAACAGGCGCTCTCGGACTAGTTCGGAGAATGTCACTTGAGATGTTTGTCTACCATAGTCTGAAAATACCTTTACCGCATCGCCGATTGGTTCTTTATAGATCGAATTTGGTTCAAACATCTCGGTAAAAAAACTCATCACTTGATAGAGAAGAAGGGTGAACAAGACAAATAATAATAAAAAAGTCAGCCATTGCTTGATCCGTCTGGTGGATATAATCATAAGTAACTCGTCCCCCACCCATTTTTTATCAATGTATGGGTAGGAGAACTGATTTATTCTTATAAAACTTCTTCAAGAGGCGTGTAAGTCAAGTTCAAGCTTTCTGCAACTGCTTGATATGTACATTTTCCTTGAATTGTGTTTACACCAAGCGCCAATGGTTTACTCTCCGCTAAAGCACGTTCTACTCCTTTATTGGCGATCTGAAGACCATAAGGAATGGTTACATTGGTTAACGCGAGCGTAGAAGTACGAGGAACCGCACCTGGCATGTTCGCCACTGAGTAATGAACCACTCCATGTTTTACGTAAGTTGGTTCACTATGTGTGGTTACACGGTCAATCGTTTCGATCGAACCACCTTGGTCAATGGCAACGTCCACGATAACGGAACCAGGTTGCATTTGTTTTACCATCTCTTCGGTCACCAAACGAGGGGCACGACGTCCTGGGATGAGTACCGCACCAATGAGCAGGTCTGCTTTCTTAACTGCTTCTGATAGGTTGTATGGATTGGACATCAAAGTTCGTAATTTCCCATCAAATTGATCGTCTAGTTGACGCAGACGGTCTGGGTTCACATCGAGGATCGTTACGTTCGCACCAAGACCCACAGCCATCTTCGCTGCATTGGTACCCACGATTCCTCCCCCTACGATTACGACCTCACCAGGAAGAACCCCCGGTACACCACCTAATAGCACGCCCTTTCCACCATGTGGCTTTTCTAAAAAAGAAGCACCAATTTGGACAGACATACGACCTGCTACTTCACTCATCGGGGTTAATAAAGGAAGAGATCTATTATCTAACTGGATAGTTTCATAAGCAATTGCCGTTACTTTCTTCTCCATGAGTGCCGCTGTTAATTCTGGCTCAGGAGCAAGATGGAGATATGTAAATAAAACAAGCCCTTCGCGGAAATATCCATATTCCGTAGGTTGTGGTTCTTTTACTTTCAAAATCATATCGGAGTTTGCCCAAACTTGTTCCGCACTGTCCACAATCTGAGCACCATGGGAAGCAAAAACCTCGTCAGTGAAACCGCTTCCAATTCCTGCATCTTTTTCTACCATAACCGAATGACCCGCCGTGATGAACGCATCTACGCCACCAGGAGTAATCGCAACCCGGTTCTCGTTGTTCTTAATTTCTCTAGGAATTCCAATTCTCATAATGAACCTCCTTCAGCATCAAACCTATCTTAACACTTTCCAATTGTACTTAAAACCTAAAAATCACCAAAAAGAAGTGAGAGCCATTACTAGCATCTCACGTTACTTTCGAACCTATTAATTTTTTTGGATCAATTGCCTGACCTTTGCAACGATAACAAATTCCGTGGAACGTCAAACGATGATCCAAAATTTGAAAATGGAACTCCCGCTCGACCCGCTGTTCAATAGACCCCAGTAAATCTTCCATAATCTCATCAACAGAGCCACAATTTAAACACATTAAGTGATGATGGTGATGTTCAGCTCCCTCAGCACGAAACTCATATCGGGTCACACCATCACCAAAGTTCAGCTTATGAATGATGTGAAGATCGCTAAGTAGTTCCAACGTACGATAAACGGTCGCAAGCCCAATCTCAGGTGCCTTGTCCTTCACCAACAGGTAAACATCCTCTGCGCTCAAATGATCATCTTCATTTTCAAGTAAAACACGCACAGTCGCTTCCCGTTGGGGGGTTAGTTTATAATTGTGGGCGGATAATTGTTGTTTAATTTGATTTACTCGTTTTTCCACATCCACACCCCCCTCAATCTACTCAACATTATATGAGAGATATACGGGAAAAGTCAAACCAACTAAAAGAGATTATCACATAATAATTACTTTAAACTAAAGAGAAATGTGGCAACATAAAAGCAAGTTCAGGCAGTGATCCTCTCATGATCATCGGTGAGAGATACGCCTCAACAAGAGAAGAGATCATCATGAGACACGCCATCATCACGACAACTCCACAATACGAAACAAATTTGGGATAAAGCGAACCTCGATGCGCAATAATATGATTTTTTACTAAGTCTACGGAGAAGTAAACTCCCACTACCGAGACAATCATCATAGCAGGAATCACAAACAGATTCGTAGGCACGATAGAAACAAAAGCAAACCATAATCCGGTCCATGAAAACTGTTGAACAAGAAAGCCAACTGTAAAGCCAATCACCATTCCTTTAAAGAACAAAAAGAGGCATAAAATAGGGATTCCGATCACTGATAAACCTAATAACCACATCAGGCCAATTGTTTTCAAATGCTCTCCGATCGAATGTTGTAGGGCAACTTCGGAATCAGCAATACTCCCTCTCCCTAGTTCTTTAAAAAAGTGTCCCAAATAACTAGATAGTCCCGTACGTTGTGTGGCAGTCAACATGTTTACGATAACCGCTCCAAAGACAACCCCTGTCAAAAACAAGACGACTACAAAAATATAGAGCGATTTTTGGCTCTGTACATGAGCTTGTATAGCTTGACTCCAGTAATGTTTTCTTCCCATTGATCCGTCCTCCTCACTCTCTTAAAACAATTCTATGAGAGAAATGAGAGAGATATGATCAATTTAATAGATTTGCAAGATAGCTGACCTTGAAGACTGCTTATTGATGAAAACCAGAAGAGTCGCAAGTGTGATAATTCAAACTTGCGACTCTTCTGTAAACCGGATTAATATTCTGTTTGTTATGACGGGAAATAATAATTATTATTTAACAAGGACCCCGTATAATAAGTAAATGCGGCCGCAATCGAACTCATCAGACCTGGTGCATCCATAGTAGAAGACCATCCATATGTATAGGCAATTTGTGCAAAAACAAAGGGAAACCCAACCGTAAAGAGCAAGATCACTTTGGCACACCAGCCACAAAGCAATAGATTTTTACGGTACATCACACCCAAAAGGGCATTAATCGCAAAGATGGCCATAAGTACAAACTCTAATCGAACATCCACATATGCTTTTCCTAAAAACATAATTCCAAAAAAACAAGCAACGTACACTTGACCCAAAATCATCAAGATACTAACTCGTCTCGTATAAAGTTGATACATGACTACAATGATATTATTTACAAGTACACAGCAACCTAATCCAATTACCACGGCTACCCAAAAGTCCGACCAATCATAGATCGACGCTAATAATACACCAAAAGTTAGCGGTAGTAAAAATAGAACCCAAGAGTAAAGCGTATATCGAGTTGCTGTGAGTGGAATGTGTCCTTCTGTGTGATTCATCCACATCACCTCTTCTATCCCTAGTGAAAGAACATGATTTAACAGAATAATTGTATTATATCATTTTTACTAGAGAAAAGTGGAATGAATTTGGAGAATCGAAATAATTTCGTCCTCCAAATTCATCTAAAAACCGATTGCTTCAGTTTTCCATACGTTCCCCCACCACCTTCGACTAAATCTACCATTCCTTTCCTAGACAAGTCGATATAATGAGCGATTCGATCCCCCACAACACTTTGTAAATCGTTTAACTTAGCTCGATGAAGGATATTCATCTCCGTTCCAAATACAGAAAGCAGACGATCAATCGTTTTCTTCCCTACGCCCGGTAGAAACTCCAAGGGAATTTGATGAATATAAAGGGGTCTATGATCTGGATGTTGCACAGACTGATCCGCAAGCTGGGCAATTCGATCCGCTACTCCTAAAACCGTTTGTACATGCCTACAGCTAGGACAAATCCATTTGCCTTTATCCATCGGTATGGCTTGCTGACACTGGTCACAAATCGTTTGATAGTACTTACCTAATTTGGGACTCAGCCCATAGTTGGTCATCACTTTACGTTGATCGATTCGAAAGAGAGCCCGCTTCATCTCCAGAAAAGAAGCTTCGGCAACATGAAATTCATTGTATTCTCTTGCTATCTTAGGGAGCGAGTGAGCATCGGAGTTAGAGACAAATGTGAGAGACTGTAACTCGGAAATTTGATCTGCTACATTTGTATCCGCACTTAATCCTAACTCCACTCCTGCAATATCAGAAAGAGGGAACAGCGATTCTAGTGAGTAACTAGCACTCCCATACACACTTTTAAAAGGGGTAAATATATGAGCTGGGATTAAAAATCCATCTAATTCTTTTATTTTTTCTAGCAAGACAGAAGGATGTACATAAAGGCGCTGTGTACTTAATTGTACATTTTTCATATATCCACTCAACCAAAGACTTAACTCCTTCATTTGATCAAGTTTCGGTACGTACACAAGCACATGAAACAGCCCATGATCCCCGCGCAACTCTAACTCTGCCCCTAGCAAACAGGTCGTCTGTCCGTAGATAATCCCGCCATCTGAATGCTCTCGAAAGATCCCTGATCCAATCCCCTCTTGAATTTCTTCTAAAACAGGAGGAGACTGAGCATCAATGATTCCAATGCATTGAAGACCTTTCCGATCGGAAGCTTCTTGAAGGATATTCCGAAACGTTAAGTTTTGAGCAGCCGATATTTTGACCGGTTTATTTGTTTGCGTTCGACCAATATGAATATGCAAATCCGCAAATAGGTTCGTTAAAACAGTCATGACTGGTGTTGTTGGTTCTGCCAAAATAAGATAGCTGCTACGGTTTTTGCATCACAAATATCTCCACGTGAGATAGCCTGAAGGCATTCTGGAAGCGTCCACTCTACCAGCTCCACAAACTCATCTTCATCTAGGTTTACTTGCCCTTTGCTTAACTCATCCGCTTGATAGAGATGGAGATATTCATCCGCAAATCCTGGAGATGTGTAGAATGAGACCAAGTGATCCCATTTCTCTGCACGATAGCCTGTCTCTTCCTCTAGTTCACGCTCTGCACAAACTTGTGGATCTTCTCCGGATTCTCTCTTACCTGCTGGGATTTCATAAATCGTCTTTTCCAATGGCTTTCGAAATTGACGTACTAAAATGATGCGATCTTCTGGCGTAATGGCTACAACGGCTACTGCTCCAGGATGCTTCACAATTTCTCTATTTGAAGTGTTTCCATTTGGCAATTCAACCTCGTCAACTTGGAGAGAAATGACTCTACCTTTAAAAATAGATTGAGTCGAAATCGTTTTTTCCTCTAAATTCCTCATGCAATCGCAACCTTTCGGCTCTTAATATTCCTCTATTATACACAAAAATATATTTCAAAAAGGGTATATTTCCTTCGGTTTTAGCGTATCCCGTTAGAAAAGACTTTTATTAAGGGTGCGAAGATATGGAGAAGAAAATATTTGCGAACGGCATCCGCCTATCCGGAACCGTCCAAGAAATTCGAGATACACTTCAAGAATGGGGGCACCTTCCGATCACGCTTCAAGAATTGATCGAAGCTCATCATGCAGGGAGACCCCACCTGATTCCGATTCGATCCAAAATAGGAAATAGAAAACCCAGCTAACCACACAATCATGTGGATACTGGGTTTTCTATTGTTTCTGTTTCTTCCTATGTCGTCTGTTTGACGAGAATGGTATGAGGCTCTTGCTCTGCTAACCGGATCCCGTTATCAATTAGGGATCGGCTCTCTACTTGTCTTACTGCTATCTCACTCAACTCTGCTCTCACTTGTCTCTCTAAGCTCTTGTCCTCAAAGGCAATGGCTAGCTCTAATATCTCTACTCGTAATAGCCAGTCATCTGGGTCTACCTGACGTAGACGGGCCAAAATACTTGTGACTTCCCACGTTTTTCTCTGCTCTTCTCGTAAATCACGAACATCTTGATAAAGATCATCCAGATCCGTCCAAACCACCGCAGGTTTATGAACAGTCCATACATCCTGCTCTTCAAAAACAAAATGATCATGATCAGCAGGTCCTGCGTAAACCGATTGGATTCTCTCTCCAACTGGCATGTCAAAAGTTCCCCACTCTGGTTCAAACAATACTCGATCGCCCCATGTAACCTTACAATCTTCAAAAGAAAGTAGGATCAAACGATCTCTCTGGAACGTCATGTTCGTTAACGTCCCCTCTACCTCAACTCCGCTCACAAACCTCAAGCTCAACTGACTACCTATCTGCATTCCTAACTCTTCACACTCTACTAAGCTCAACTCTTCTAACTGCTTCTCTAAACCCTCTACTCTACCTATTGGAGCCGAAAATCCATGATGATGGACTGCACATCCTTGGTTTGGTAACTCTTCATCCTCAAACGAGAGCTGTGTTCCGCCTTCTGTTCGGAGGTAAACCGCTTCTCCTTGCTCATCGTAGAGAAGTTCTGTCACAACTCCACTTACTTGTAAACCAGAATTGTATACAGAGGTGGTTACTTGTCCAGAACGCTGTGCTTTTTCCAAACTTTCCGTTCCACCAACCCGATACGCCATTCGTTCACTGTAGACCTGGATCTCTTCAATTAATTGATCGAAGTCCCGACAAACAAACAATTGAGGTTGCGGCTTTGTTACATCGAAGTCAGTATCCATACATACATCCACATCAAACGGGATTTTCTCCACATCAGACGATAGACAATGCTGTCCTTCACTGATCGAAGAAAGCAATCCAGCCCCATAGATTTTCGGATCGTTTAATGTACCAACCAAACCGTATTCAACCGTCCACCAGTACAACCTAGAAATCTCAGTCGCTTCCGATCGCACTGTTGCAGCCTTCATCTTCTCAGCATGAACTCGCTCTACTTCAGTGATCATCTCTGGAGTGGAAGCTGGATCTTCCATGATTTGAGTTAGCTTACGAGTTGCTAAAAACAACTCATGCTCTTCTCGTGACGAGATCGCCTTTGCTCCAATCTGTCCAAACAGCCTGACATACTCCGCAAATTTCGGCTCGCTCAAGATGGGAGCATGTCCTCCAGCCTCATGAAGCATATCAGGGGCAGGTGTATAACCGATATGTTTCAGAGTCCGTATCTCTGTCGCAATGGGTAGGAATCCATGACCTTGGAAGTCAAAGAACGCCACCCCCGGGATCAACCCATCGATCGTTACTGCCGCTAATCCAAATGGCTCCAAACACTGACTCATCTCATCTACACGAGGGATTCGATCGAGGGAAATACCCGACTTCTCCAAGCCATCCTGGTAGGATTCATGAGCAAGATCACGGAAAAAATGATAGTTTTGTCTCATCACATAACGCCACACAGCCTGGTTAATAGGCGTATATAAGTCATAATCCTGCTTTGAAACATACGCTTGTAGATGGGACGGGATTGTTTTCCTCGACATAAATCTCTCTCCTTTTATAACAAAATAAAAAAGCTTCCATCCTAATAGGGACGAAAAGCTCCGCGGTACCACCCTAATTGGTTATAACATGTAAGCTACAACCCACTCTTTATGGCATCCTTTTGACAAGGGTAATTCACATCTAACACTGCCTAGGTTTGCACCTTCCACCTAGTCTCTGACACTGCTCATGTAAGTTGCTACTGAATCTTGTCGATGCCGTATATTCACTTTATCACTTGTTCACTTTTATGCTTGTTTGCTTTTATGTGATAAAGCAACTATACAGCATTGGGAGCAATCGTGCAACAGGAAATTTTTCACACAATATATGTTTGTTTACTTTAATTATTTCGATTAAACATATAATATATCCTTCTTGTTCATGTTTTTTAGACATTTCGTTTATCGCTTATAAAAAAATCCAGCTTCACCTTTCTAAGCTGGATCTACATTATTCATCTAAACGGAGTAGCTTATTGCACACGTTTTCCATTGTGTATAGAAGTCGAGCGCGGCTACACCTTGTTCGCGTGTGTGGGAACTAGAGAGTTTCATGCCGCCAAATGGTGATTGATATTCTACTCCGGCGGTTTCTTGGTTCACACGGACCATTCCTACTTCTGCTTCCTCTAGGAATCGGAACGCGTGGTTTACATCTTTTGTAAAGATAGACGCACTTAATCCGTAGACTGTTTGATTACATAGTTGAATCGCTTCCTCAAAATCATGAGCAGGTAACAGCGTTACAACAGGACCAAAGATCTCCTCTTGCACGAGCTTATGATCGTTTCCTACTCCTTTTACGATTAGAGGGGGTATATAATAGCCTGGTTTTTGTAGCGTATTCGCTCCTTCTACAACAACCTCCGCTTCCCGACGAGCCAATTCAACATACGTGTTAACCGTTTGATACTGTTCTTTGGACGCAACGGGTCCTAAGTATGCATGGGGATCGAGGGCATGACTCAGCTTCACATTCGATAATCCTTGCCGGAGCGCATCGATAAATGAATTCATAATCCCTTTTTCCACGATGACTCGACTTGTTGCCGTACATTTCTGACCGGCTGAACGAAAAGCACCGCTTAAAATCATTGGGATCGTTTTTTCGATATCTGCATCATCTAAAACGATAGCGGCATTCTTTCCACCCATCTCCGTCTGATACTTGATATGGCGCTTGGCACAAGTAGCTGCAATATGACTTCCGATCATAGAAGAGCCCGTAAAGCTGATAGCATCTACATCCATCTTCTCAATCATCTGATTCCCAATGACACTACCCTTCCCAATCACTAGATTGAAAACACCTTCAGGTAGTCCCGCTTTCGCAAAGATCTCTGTTAAGCGAACCGCTGTCAAAGAAGCATATTCCGCTGGCTTCCAGACCACCGTATTCCCGCAGATGAGTGCAGGGGCAATCTTCCAAATCGGAATCGCCACAGGGAAATTCCATGGAGTAATAATTCCGACTACTCCGAGTGGAACCCGTTTTGAATACTGCACCACCTCCGTTTGAGTGGATGGAATTAGCTGTCCATGCGTCCTTACTCCCTCCGCCGCGTAGTACCGCAGAAGATGTACACCCCGCATCACTTCCATCTTCATCTCCGAAATCGGCTTCCCCATCTCCTGACTCGCTAATTGGGCAACTTCCTCCAAGTGACTCTGCAACAGATCAGCCATCTTATACAGAAACTCTCCCCTAGCAGAGCCCGTTAACTTCGCCCACCCTCTCGAAGCTCTCCTCGCGGCTTCTCCTGCTTGCAACACATGTGAACCATCCGAAAGCGTAATCGTCCCCACTTCCATCTCCGTATTCGAAGGGTCTTTTATAACCACCTTCTCCCCCACCGGCTCAATCCATTCCCCACCAATCCAGTTTCGACTCTCCACCATATCTCCTCCTGTAAAACGTAGCGTAATTTCGCAATCACCAAGAGAAACTCCTATCAAACTGAAGGCTACATCGCAATTCTGATCATCTATCCAAAGCTTTGTCTGGTATCAGTGAATTGATTATGATCTATTGGATGATCAGAGCTGGGAGAATCTATTCAATCACTGCTCAAATACCGATCCCACAAGGAAGTTGAGACTGTCCGCTCCACGATCCTTCGCTGGGGTAGGTGCAAAAATCGCAAAAAACGCTCAAACAAGTTGCACCCAAAACACCCATGCTACGGATGGCTCCGCTAAGTAGGATCGCTAACATCGCCGTAATCGAATAGACTCTCCCTTCTCTTATTCAAATTTTCGTTTTTTAATCAAAGCACCTAATCCAGCAAAACATTACATGTTCAAATACACTGACTTGCCTTTTCAATACTCACCTTCTCCTCATTCGTCAAATCCAAACGAGGAGCACGAGCCTTACCCACTGGTCTTCCTACTAACTCCAACGCATACTTAATCGACTGCACTAATCGCGGAGTCGAATCATACCGAAAAAGAGGCAACAAACGACGATACAATTGTGTGGCTTCCGCAACTTTTCCGTTAATTGCATAATTGAATAACTCAACACTTTCTTTCGGATGCGAATTGGTAAAGCCAGCAATCCAGCCTGTCGCACCTGCTAACAAGCCTTCTAAAGCCAAATCATCCGCTCCAGCCAAAACTTCCAGATCGGTCTTTTCATATATCTCATGAATCCGGCGTATATCTCCGGAGAATTCTTTCACAGCGACTACATGTTCGAGCTTACAAAGCTCTGCTAATAAATCAGGGGTCAAATCGACTTTGGTATCAAACGGGTTGTTATAAGCAATAATCGGTAAACCCACATCCGACAGAGACTGATAAAAAGAAATAACTTCCGATCGAGTTGGATTGTAGTTAATCGGCGGCAAAGCCATAATCCCGCTTGCGCCTATCCTCTTCGCATGTTCTGCCCAGCCAACTGCTTTTTGCGTAGACGGAGCACCTGTCCCCACTACCACCGGAACACGACCTGCCGCTACCTCGACAACCGTTTCCACTACCTTGGCTCGCTCTTCATCGTCCAAAGCAGCATACTCTCCTACTGATCCAACTGGCACAAGTCCATGAACTCCATTTTGAATTAACCAGTCAGCGTGGTCGCGCAATCGATCGTAGTCCACCTTCATCGAATCTGTAAAAGGGGTTACAATCGCCACATAGATGCCGTAAAATCGTTTCATTATCCTTCCCCCTGTATTTAAAATGTGAACATGATGGGCAAAAAAACGTACTTCAAACGATTGCTTAGAAATGCATCACCCCCCTTCCAATCCTCTCAACATCAAAGAATCAAAAAGCCATCCAAAAGCGGATCACTCGGATCAATCACAAACTGATGAAAACCAGTCACCCATGCAGAACCCGAAATTTGCGGAATCACCGCAGGGAGATCGCCTACTGTAGTTTCATCCAGCACCTCCGCATAGAAAAGAGAACCCACGATGCTTTCATGTACAAACTCTTGATGAAGCGCTAATTCCCCTTTGGCAAATAACGTTGCTACCTTCGCAGAAGTTCCCGTTCCACATGGTGAACGATCAATTCCACCCGGCGGAATCACAACTGTATTCCGACAATCGGCTTCCGAAGATACCGGCTCAGCGTAAAACTCCACATGTGTAAGCCCACGAATCACGGGAATCTCAGGATGAACGACCTCGATTTGTTCATTTATCGCATCCCGAATCCGAATCGCCTTCTGGACAATTTCAGCCGCATGTTCGGTCGTGAGTTCCAATCCAACTTTCTGTGCATCCACTAGAGCATAGAAATTGCCACCGTACGCAATATCGCACGTTACTTCTCCTAAACCGTCCACTGTCACATTTACCTCTCGCTTGTATAAGAAAGAAGGGATATTCGTAAACGTAACCCGCTTCACCTTTCCATCTTCAATCGAAAGCTTTGCTTCTACTAGACCTGCTGGTGTATCTAGGCGCAATGTGGTTTGATCAGCTGGAAAGATTCCTGCTTCCACCAACGCCGTACATAAACCAATCGTGTCATGTCCGCACATCGGTAGATAGCCACCCGTTTCAATAAACACCACGCCCACATCCGCGGTAGGATCGCAAGGCTCCGTTAAAATACATCCTGACATCACGCCGTGTCCGCGTGGTTCATACATGAGAAGACGCCGAAAATCATCATGATGCTCTTCCATATAGACCATTTTCTCGGTCATCGTGTTTCCTAATAATTTAGGTGCACCGCTTGTAACCGTACGAGTTGGATTACCACCCGTATGTGTATCAATCGTCGAAATTAGTTTTGAAATCCTCATCTTTTCCCAGCTTCCTTTTTAAATCGATTATAGTGTAGTGGTTCGATTGAAATCGTTGTCTCTTGACCCGTAATACATTCACTCATCACTTTTCCAGTAATCGCAGCGAGACTAATCCCATCCCCTTCATGGCCAGCAGCGATATAAAATCCAGGAACCTCTTCCACCCGGGACACAATCGGCAAATGGTCAGGAGTCCACGGCCGAAGCCCACAGTAGCTCCGCAACACAGGGATATCCTTCATCACAGGAAAAAATCGAATCGCCCGTCTTGCGATACAGCGAATCACGTCTACATTAATCTTCATATCAAATCCCACAAATTCACGACTACTTCCGATTAGAAAATTTTGTGAGGCAGTCGGTTCAAATACCAGCGCAACGCCATACTGTTCCGTTAGCTGATCTACTTTTCTCTCCTTGCCAAACTTGCTCATCAGATAACTAAATTCCATCACTTTTCTCGTCCCGATACTCTCCGTTCGAGAAGAGACTAAAATATGCCCTTTTCGCGGCTCCACCGGAATCTCAATCCCGACCATCTGGGCAATGGGCTTGGACCAAACACCTGCCGCATTCACAACATGCTTCGTCCGAATCAATCCGCTTGACGTCTCCACCCCTTCCACAGCTCCGGATGGGTCCAATCGAATTCCAGTCACCCATGTATGCGTTTTCAATCTAGCACCCAAACGCTCAGCCGTTACCGCCATGGAATACGTAAGTAACACAGGGTTTACCGTGGAATCCGTAGCACACTCTAATCCACCGTGGATATCGTCCGCCATGTACTTCCATTCACTTCGAATCTCGCCTCGATCTAGCATTCGAAAGGGTAATCCTACTTCTTTTTGCCGATTTACCCACATTTCTGCGGCTTCCATCTCTTCATCTGACTCACAAACCAAAATACTACCGGGCGCTCGATATTCAAACTCCTCATCTAACTCCATCACCAATTGAGATACCAGCTTTTGTGACTCTAGCGACATCTGACTATCAAAACCTGGTTCCTTATCAATTGCTAGTATATTGCCATCACATTTGGAGGAAGTTCCTCCCGCGATCTCCCCTTTTTCCACAACCACTACATCCGAACCAAGCTTAGCTAGATAGTAAGCGGTAGCCATCCCAATAATGCCACCGCCAATAATCACTACATCCGCACTCTCTGTTGTCATCTAAGGCTCACCACCTTCCGAAACTTACATCCAATGTTCAAATAGCTCATAGATTCGCTTTCGAGCCGAATCAATCTCTGGATGAAATTGAATCATCGCAGACCTCCTTACCTCTTTTACCTCGGCAATGGCATCTAGCAACTTCGGCTCTTCTTCACATGCAAACCAACCAGCATCATACGAAATTGAGTGTGCCGCTAAACGTCCTTGAGCCATTGCTACTTGTGCTCCCTCTACCCCCGTTATATTTCCCGCTACATAGAGATTCGGTAAAGTTGTTTTCAATCGTTCATTATGAACCGGGATATTTCCGCCTAATTCCGAAACATAGAGGAAAGGACAACCCGCCAACGCCGCCAACTCAGCTAACGGATACAATCCTCCTGCTATGGCAACGAAATCAACCTCTATCTCTCTCTGACTTCCTTCTATGATTTCTCCACTACGGGTTACATCAGCCACGATAACCGATTCTACTTGGTCTACTCCTTGAATAGAGACAAGTGCCGTTCGCAATTGCAATGGAAGATCCCACACTTTGACGCCCTTTTTTGGGAAACAAGAGGCAATCAATCGACTCAACTTCATTTTCTGTGCCAGCTTTCCACCCCAGCGCATCCACGGAGCAGGAGCCGCATCCGACAGCCTGGTTAAAAGTTCGATCGCGGCAACTGGATTCGTTTCCTCCATCGCAAATAAATCATCGGGTGGTAACGCAATCCCCTCTATCTCAATCCCGGCTACGACTAACTCCTTTGCGATTGCGAGGGACAACACATTTACACCTACGATATATCCCCTCTCGCCCGGCTTTACTTGATGAACATTTGCCATCACTTGAGCCGCCCCGATCGACATCACTCCCGGAAGTGTCCACCCCGAGATCGGCATAGGAACCTCAGCTGCACCCGTGGCGAGTAGTAAGTATTTTGTACGAATGTCTCCCTTGGAAGTAAGCACTCTCCAACCATCAGGAAGTAGCTCTAGCCCATACACCGAAACGCCGCATTGAATCATAACCCCTGCTAAGGTGTTTTGTATGATGAGATCAGCGGCAACTATTTTTCCAATCCACCACGAATGATTCCTCTCTTCATGGAACTGCCCCAACAAGCGCCCACCGGGTTCCGGGAATTCATCGATAACCATAACCCTGAAATCACGATCCGCCGAAATCGTAGCCGCTGCCGACAATCCTGCCGGACCCGCACCCACAATCAGCAGGTCTGTTTGCTGTACTTCGCTCATGAATCCACCCTCCCCGTAATCGCATTGGGAAGTCTGCTTCCTTCTCGAATCTCCATTCCTTCTTTCAAAGGAGTGAGACATGCCCGTACTTGCCCTTTTCCAAGTAGCTCAACGCGACACTCCATACAGTGACCAATCCCGCAATAAAGCCCTCGAGCCGATCCTGATTCCTCGTGCCTACGCAAAATCCGAATGTGATTAGCCAGTAGCGCAACCGCAATCGGCTCCCCCTCTAACCCTTGTAACTTCTCACCATTATAAGTAAATGAGATCACTTTCTTATCCATCTCGCCCAAAAGAGGGTGATGATTGATGCGAAGAGATTTTCTCACTTATTCCTCACCTGCCAATTCTCCAAAAGTAACAAGTCGGATCGGAGTTCGATAGGATAATGGTTCGACTCCTTTGTCAGCACACTGATCTTTCTTACTAAGCCACAGATTAACCAGCTGACGACATACCCTTCCCTGACAAGCTCCCATTGTAGCTCTCGTTTTCATCTTCAACTGACGAGACGTGATCGCTCCTAAGAGATAGGCGTCTTCCAATTGTTTACCAGTCACTTCCTCACATCTGCAAACAATGTACCCTTCATTCACATGCCTCACCCCATCGTTACTCGTTTGCTCATTAATCAAATTTGCTAATATTTCGCTCTATATGATTCGACATCCGCTCTTGTGCTAATTCAGCTTTCTTCTCGCGAATCGCCTCAGCAATCTCGATCAAGTCTGATGCTTGCTGTTCACGCCAAGCCACATCATCAACCTTCTCTAGCATTAAAGAAGTTTTACGTAGCACACCGTGAATCGCTAGCATAATCGCAACCCGAATCTGATTATGAGAAGCCTGAGCCACTTCTTCGTGGAAGGCCAAGTCTAGTTCAATAAACTTCTCCCACGGCACCTGACTGGAATGTGCCACTTCCATTAATTTGTTTGCGATTGTCACCAATTGCTCTATCTGTTGGGTCGTGGCTCGTTGTGCAGCCCAGTATGCCGTTTCCGCTTCAAACGTTTGCCTGAACTCTACTAATTCACTAATCGTAGCACCCCGAAAACGGAGCAATGCCGCGAGTGCTTTCCCTACATGATCTGGCTTAGGCTCCGCCACAAAAATACCGCCATAAACCCCACGACGTACCTCTACCACTCCGATCGCTTCTAATGAACGAATAGCTTCCCGCACAGTAGGACGACTCACTCCAAAGAGGCTACCGAGTTCTCTTTCATTCGGCAGACGATCCCCGTCCTTTAGATGCCCTTGCAAAATCGCTTCCTTAATCTGCATCGCGATATCTTCAAAACCACGGCCCGGACGAACTTCCGAAAAAAATGGATGCCCACCTTCTGTTCCTATATCAAATTGCATCTTTTTCTCAACCTCACAAGCATAAGTAGTAAATCATCTAAAGGTATTACCTTTCTCATTACCCATTGTATCAAAAGATGATTCATGGAACAATTAATTATCTTAATTTTATATATAAAAATTTATATTTTACACAAGAGAAAAAGCATCAGACTCATCTAGAATCTGATGCCTTTCCATCTCAGCTTATTTCGTTACCAAGTGAATCCCGTGATCGTGGTGAGCCTGTTTCACTTGAATTTCTTTTACAGGTTGCGTCTGTCTCTTCGCTACTGCTGGTGCACCCGAATTGTTATCTGCGATATCGAGAACTAGATTCGTAACAATCGTTCCCACATTTTTCAGATTCGGCTTTTGGATTTTATCTAAAGTATCTTGGTCGCTGTGGTAGTTTGGATCTTCACCTACATTTAAGAAGGCGACAGGAATGCCCAGTGGTTCAAACGAAGCATGATCGCTTCGTGTGGAGAACCCTCTACCCGGTGTAATTTGTAACTCTTCTGCTTTCTCGACTGCCAAATCTGCCACAAAGGACTGCGCATCCGCAGAGGCAGTCATGACACTCACCTGATCGCCAACTCCAACCATGTCCATGTTGACCATGCCCGAAATATTCGCAGCTTCTTCTGGTTTTAACGATTTCGCATAAAACTCCGATCCAACCAATCCCGCTTCTTCTGCTCCAAATGCAATAAATCGCACATTCATATCAAGCTTCTTTTGGGAAGCAAGACGTGCCACTTCTAACATCGTAGCCGTTCCAGAAGCATTATCATTAGCTGCCGCTGAGTCTACACCGTCATAGTGTGCGCCCACCACAAGTGTCTTCGCTTTTCGTGCATTTTTCGCTTTATACGTACCGATCACATTTTGGGAGTACGTATTGATAACCTCCGTGTCTGCTTTCATCGTTGTTGTTACTTTTTTTCCACTGCTTAACAAATTGGTCAAAAGAGCCCCATCTGTATCCGTAATACCGATCGCAGGGATATTGGTCTGCTGTCCGAGCGTTCCACCTAACTTACCCGCAACGTTATTAAAGATAACAACCCCAATCGCTCCTGCTTTCGCCGCATTTTGCGTTTTATCGTAAAAAGTGAGAGTTCCTCGCTTGATCAGGGCAATCTTTCCTTTTACATCCACAGAAGCAAAATCACTCTCCGCACCCAACCCAGCATAGACTAAATCTGCACTAAGCCCTTGAGCCGGTGTACTCGGAGAATAGGTTAAAGGAGCCGTCTCAAACGATTTATTCTCCGGTTGGCTGATCGTTAGTGCCGCCCCATGACTCTCAAAGCGGGTAAACGGAAATCTTTGCATCTTTACATCAAATCCTAATTTTTTAAAGCGTTGTGCGATCACCTTCGCCGCTTGATGTTCACCTGGAGTTCCCGCCATACGAGCATCATCTTTACTTGCCATCCAAGCAATATCACGATAAATTCGCTCCTCCGACACACGAGGCTTGGCATGCCCCTTGCCTTGTACAGGCACTGCCGAAGCAAATGCAGTTGTAAAAACCAACGGGATCGAAAGCACTAACCCCATGGCTGTATTGCGGATCGCCTTCTTCAACATAATTCCTCCCTAATGGATATATTTTAAATATTTTTACATTTTGTTTTATTCTATCTATGTACGATAAACTCCTTCTGATGGAATAAAAAATGAAAACCCCTTCTTTACGAAGCGGTTTTCTGAAATATCATGATTCCTTAACTTATTTGCAATACTGTAATACTTGCCAAAGCACCCTCTACAGCAATAGGACCCGATGACCCCACAGGATCGGTAAGATTTACTTGTGCAGTAAGAGCAGCAGGAGCACCAACAACAGGAATTGTTACCTGAAGAGCACCATCCGCATTTTGGCCACTACTATACATAATGGACTGTGCAGTAGGGATGAGGGTTCCACCTAGATACAATTCAAAGAATCCAAAATCATCGTTCCCACCGACGGCACGCCCAGCCATCGAAGCCGAAACTAAATAACTATGTCCAGCATCTAGCGTAATGGGGGCAGTATTAGTTGCGATCGCAACTCCAACTCCAACAGAATTAGCAGTAGTCCAGATAATGGGAGTATTCACATTTTGGGGATAATCTATAATACCACTAAGTCCATTCGCAAAAGCTGTAGATATAGCACCAGTAGGGCCAGTGTTACCTTGTGGACCTTGTGGACCTTGCGGACCTTGTGGTCCCTGTGGACCTATTGGACCTTGCGGACCTTGTGGACCCACAAAACCTTGGGGACCCGCAGGACCCTGTGGACCTAGTGCGCCTGGTGGTCCTGGTGGTCCTGGTGGTCCTACATTCAGGGAACCACCTACATTCTCTAAGACATTTTCTAACTTCTCGTTCAAGATCCATTCTTTCTTAGCTATCACGTTAATCGTATCCCGAACACTTTCATTGATCACCAAAAGATCCGTAAGTGAGGGGTTTAGCGCTGACGAAATACCTGGAAGTGTTCCGAGCACGTACTGCAATTTCTCTCCTTCTGCATTTATAATATGACTCAATCCTAATTCTTCTAGAGCAATCGAAGATAAAAGTAAATTAATTGCATCGTCTCGAGTCACCGTAATATTAGGGCTTACATTTGGTATATTGGGATAAGACATATTACTCACCTCCTGACAAAATCTGCTCCCGTTTTCAATATATTTTAGCCCACCTTGTTTAGTGCACAGATATCTCGTTACATAAATGCCCATCTATTCGGTAAAAATCTTGTCCTTACGGGGCTAAAACAGTGGCTGAGCGATGAATTCCAATTGGCCCAAATTACAGACCATCCTTTAACTGCTGATCGAGAACCAATCCATAATAAATCCCTTTCGCTTTATTAAATTCATCGTATGTTCCTTTTTCTGAAATGCTACCTTCATTTATCACAAAGATATAATCCGCATCCTGAATGGTCGATAGTCGATGAGCCACTACCATTACCGTCCTCCCATGAAAAAATTCGAGCAAACATTGGCTTAAAAGTTGTTCCGTCTGTACATCCAAAGCAGAAGTTGGCTCGTCCATTAACAGAATCATCGGATTTTGTAGCAATGCCCTAGCAATCCCAATCCGTTGTTTCTCTCCTCCCGAAATGCGCACACCACGCTCGCCGATAATCGTATCCCATTTGTCTGGTAGCGACTCAATAAACGAAAGAAGTTGGGCTTTTCTACACACTTCTATTAATTGATCATTTGTAGCCCTCGGATTTCCATACAGCAAATTCTCTTTAATCGATTGGTTCCACAGAAAGACATCTTGCCCCACATATCCAATATGCTGCCTATAATCACTCAATCTAAGCCCAGAGATATCTTCTCCATCCAAGTAGATTCGTCCACTATCAGGTTGATAGAATCGCATAATCAAATCCAAAATGGTTTATTTCCCACCACCCGACAGACCTACGATGCCGATAAATTGCCCTGACTCGATCTTCATATCCATTTTGTTCAATTTCCCGCGATCCTTCTCATAAGAAAAGGATACTTGCTCCAGCACAATATCCCCTTTCACCTCGTTAACTGGCTTTCCTGAGTATAAATCCATCTCTTCATAATCTAGTATTTCATCAATCAATTGCATCTTTGGCATGATTTCCTGCGTTTTAATAACCGCAAACTGGATCTGCTCTAGGTTTCCAAAGAGTTGTGGATAGTAAATCGTAAAAGCTAGTAACGTCCCAATCGTAAGATTCCCTTGAAAAATGAGATACGTACCATAGGACAATAAAATCCCCAGCCCTACATACTTCTGGCTATTCACTATAAATTCTCCCACATTCCCTAGATAAAAAACATGATCTCTTACCTTGCGATACTTCTGTACCCAGTCCCTATGCTTCTCTATCTCCCTCTCTTCCTGACGCATAGACTGAACTGTTTTCAATCCCATTACCAGTTCAGTCGTATCAGCCTGCATATCCCGTTGCATAGACATAACTTGTCCAGATAGAACATTTACTTTTACAGATAGAACATTTACTTTTACAGATAGACGCTTCGAAACGGTGAATAAAAAGGGAACCATAATCAAAGAGAGAAGAGCCATCTTCCATTCCAAAACAAACATAAATCCAATAGTAGCGATAAAAATGACAGATTGAAAAAATGCTGGTCCCACACAAGCATTGATGTACAAGTCCCCTATCTCGCCACACGAATACATCCTCCCTGAAATGTCCCCTGATTTAAATTGATTGTAGATACTGGCCGGTAGCTTTACTATCTTCTCCTGTAGACGAATTCTCAATTGATCGGTCACATAAGCCCCTATCCTTCGCCGAATATTTGAACCAATTGCTTGAAAGAGTGATCCACTAGTGGGGAGTAATACAACACCCACTACGAGCCATATAAAAAGAGAGAGATTCCTTTCGGGAATCGCTTGATCAATCAACACTTTTGTTAGATATGGGAAAAGCAAAGTGCTTCCGATAGAGAGCAAGAGAAACAAACTGGAACTTACTATAGCCTTCTTTTGCTCTAAAATGAGGGAGTATAGGCGTTTCGATATCATTCATTATGCTCCTTTGATTTTGATCAATATACAACGAAAGGTCACCCACTTGATTAGGGCAACCAGTATCACCAACGTTACATAACCGGGATTAAGAGAGTCTACTTCTAAATCTCTACAATCTTCCTATACTTTTGGACACTCTCTAACTCTCGAACTGTGATCCCTTCTGCCTCCACCCATGCATGGGAAGCAAACGGAGCGAGCCGAATCCCGACACACCAATCAATCGATTTCCCTTGTGATGTAGCAAATAGAAAAAGGGCGAGAGACTGTTCCAGACAAGCTGTTCGAGAAATAAAAAAACGCTTTGCTTGTTCAATTTGTAGAAATGCTTGTTCTGCCTCTTCAAGCGACCATGCTTCCTTACAAGACATTTTGCGTTGAATGAGAAACGGTTTTAACCTCTCTAAGCTCTGCGTTTTGATCAAAAAAGAAGCGAATAAAAGTGAAAGCCAAGCGCGTGTCATGTTTTGATTAACAATCCCTTCTGAATGAGATGATCTACGAAAGAAGTCATCTCACCTTCTACTCGTTCAAACGAAACTACGTGGTTCATACTAATCTTCTCAATTGCCTTTCTCATATCACCATGTTGTCGAACTTGTTCGATAAACCCAGCTCCAGATCGGCTCACCGTGTAAAAAAAGTTACTTCGACAATCTAATAGAACATACTTACCATCCACTTCAGATATCTGTACATGGTCGGGTACAGTAAGCTTCATTCTCGTTGCTCCTTTCATGCTATCTAAAGTTTTGACGAAGCCACAGTTCGAGTGAAAGCGTATGATGAAACTCTGGAAGCTTCACTGGCACTCCGAGTGATAATCGATGCAGACTCTGTTGAAATGCCGAAAGATCAACTAGTCCCATTTCAGATAAAGCCATTTCTCGAAAATACTCTTGAAACCACGAGAACTGCTGATTCATTCCATAGTAAACATCAGACGTATAATCCCCTTTTGTATTGCGATTTAAGAGAGAAGATGGCAATTCATCTTGGAAAGCTCTCTTTAACAGAGGTTTTAGTTCATATGGATTCATTTTTAGCTCTGATGGGGTACGCATACAAACCCGAATCACGTTATGATCCAGATAGGGCACACATAAATGTACTTGCTCTTGGTTAGCCAAGTCCTTTAATCCCTGCGAAACATACCCGAGATACTGGATACCGTACATCGTTTTATTAACTCCCTGATATCGTGAAAATCGCACATCACGGACCATTGGACTAAATTTGAACCAATCTGCTAGATTATTTACAGTAGAGAGCGGGTTTCTTTGTCTCGGTTGAAAAGGAAGATGAAACGCTTTGCAAAGTGCTCCCGAGATCCAAAGAAATGGAGACTCCTTTTTCTGTGTAGCCCATCCATATACGTGGGAGTAAAATGTTTTCCACTTCCCCTGACGAATTAAATCAACGAGATAAGTAAAATCAGCCCCTAAAACGGTGTCTCCACCTTCTCCGCTAAAATGAATTTCAGAATGATTTTCGCTTGCCCATCTCATTTTCTTCCTTACTTTATTGGCTGACCAGAGAAAAGGAATGGGAATATCTGTACGAATCTGATCCATATGGGAATAAATGAGCGGAATATCATCCTGTTGCCAGATAAAATGTTGAATGTTTTTCTGTACTTCTGCGACTTCTCTGGCTATTTTTCCATCTTCGTCTTCTTCTTTTCCAATAATCGTCAGCGATTTAATAGGCTGTTCTCTAGAAGCGATCCACGTAATCGTAGACGAATCAAGCCCACCACTTAGATCACTCGTCACTCTCTTTCCATGACAACGTAACCGTACGGAAGCTGTTAATTCCTCTCTTAAATCTCTCTGTGCTTGTTCCCAAGACAGTGGGGCTTCTTGATCCACATTCCACGCTTGTACCATTCTCTCCCCTTGCGGACTTACCAAAAGTCCAAATCCGGATGGCACTCTCTTTATATGCTGATAGGGTGTTTCCTCTTCTATACAAAACCCGTTAACGGATAGCGAACGCTGAAACCATGACACATTACAAGTAGATTGTACTTGCTTTTGAATCGGTGTAAGATGAGAAGAGAAAAGGTATGAGCTTCCTTGCTTCGCATGATAAAGGGGTCTTACATTCGCCAAATCAGAGAACATCCATAACTCATCCGATATACGAATAATCGTTTGATAGTTTCCACGAAGAAACAGGATATGCTCTGGTTGACGTTCCTTTATAAACTGGTGAAAGGCATAGTCAATCTCATCTGGATCTGATAAAATTTCACCAATGAAGTAACATTCAGTCCCGTTTTCTTCGAGATGCAGGTACGGAGTTTGCATCACTTCAAAAGATAGCGAACATCCTTCATAATGTCCAAGAAACAATCGGGTTCCTCCTAATAAAAGAGAGACGCTGCTGACCTCTCAAATCGAACAGCGTCCCCCTTGCTCTTTTCTACCAACGATGTGAATTTTCATCCGCCGTATCCGTGTTCTTTGAACCCAATGTCATGTCTTCAAAAGAACCGATCTCAATCAATTCTGGAGCTTGATATTCCATACTTTACTCACCTCCCTTCAATCTCACTTCAACCCGGTCTCCTACTAGCACAGGCTGTAATTGCTCAAAACTAGGCTTGTCTAGCTTCTTCCATTCATCCCACCAGCTACAAAGTACATCAGCATGTGATTGATCCGTTATAAGCCACTTTTTAGGCTCGCGTCCGGAGACAAGGGCAAATCCAGTCAGACTGCTATAACCAATCCAGTAGCCCGTTTCAGGGTGAAAAGCACTCGTAAGTCCTTCGGGATTTATTCCTAGGAGGTACGGACGAATCTCTTCGCCTGTTTCTTCAAAAGTTGATGATTCCGATTGTGTCACAGCGAATTTGTCTAACCACTCTTTATCTGGATTACTCTTCATCCACATAGAGCTTGCCCAGATTGCTTCCTCTCCCTCTTTAATCAATTCTGCTTGCATCTGATACCCTGCTGTTAAATCTTGCATCGGCTCTGTGGACATCATAATATACCCTTCATCTGAAACGGATTCTCCTTGCAAAACTCCATTTACTTTTCGCAGACAGACTGTAACGATACAGCGAGCGATTGGCAGAACTTGAAATGGTATGACGATAAGTCCCCCTTCTTGTAACTGATCACTCCAAGCAACAGGAAAGCTTTCCGGGGTTGTCCAGGCTATAATTCGGTCGTATGGCTTTCCAGATTCAAACCCTTTTCGACCATCGCGGGTTGCATGGAAGATATGATTGAGTTCCTTGTTCTCGCACAACTCTCTTGCTCGACTCGTTAAATGAGGTTCAATGTCAATGGACACAACCGAACCAGTTGCACCTACTAACGTAGCCAGAAGTGCCCCACTAAATCCTGAGCCTGTCCCAATCTCCATCACATGCTGTCCTGCTTTAACATCTAACATCTCCAGTCCGTTCTGAATCGCTCCACTTGCGGTGCTTTGAGTAATCATTTTGCCATCTTCTTTTACTACGAAGTAGTCGTAGTCTACTTGTTGCAATACTTGATCTACTCTTGTCATCCCAATCCTCCAAACTCCCTATTAGCATTTTTTATAACACTGGCATTTATCTTCATTTCCTGTCTTAATTATAAGTCAATTCTAAAATTTAATTCAATAATTTTCTTGTTTAACCTTACCTATGGATATTTTCTATTTATGTTCTATAAATCGCTCAAATCATATCTAATAAAAAAATTATTCATTTCTTAGAATGAACAATTTGATTTTTCTAAATAGATTTGTAAAATGGTACTAGGACAACCTCGAATGGAGTGATTTTATGTCGGTTAAAGTAGAAGGGCATTTGATTCAATTAGAAGACGACATCATTCGGTACGTGTTAAAGCGGCGACGAGTTAGAGAGTTAGATATGAAAATGGATGATCTATTTGACCATACGATTTCAAAGGGTTCCATAAGCAATATAGAGAAAGCAAGAGGAAAAGTGAGTGCGAAAACACTTGAGATCTATCTGGAAAAGCTGGGCTTAAAAGAATCAGATGTACTCGAATTAGCAGAGAAGGCAAGGGCTGAAATAAAGGAGGTTTATTATCAACTGGAAGCGATTGAAACCATTATCGAGTTTGGTGACTTGAAATCCGCAAAAGAACAGTTAGATAAAATGGATTTCGAAGAATATCATCCACTTACTCCTTTTACTTTATATCTACGTGGACGGATTTTTTATGAGGAGAGAAAGTTAGAGCGCGCTGAAAAACAGTTGGAATTGGCAATCAAACTATGTACAGAGCGATATAACTTGAATCCAAAAGATAATATTATTGCTTCTTGCTTCTCTGAATTGTCAAAATGTAGATATGTAAATGGAGATTTACATCAGGCGATTAAATACGTCAATGATGGTCTAGAGACCTATGATGCAAATAAGAAAGGAGAAGGGGTCAAATATCAGCTACTAGGGAATAAGGTAATGTATCTGCTGAAATTGTCACGTAATGATGAAGCCTCAAAGATATTGGATACAATCTGGTCCGAAGTATCTAATTTAGACCAGAACTATGGTGACTATCCAATACTAAACATTTATAAATTTAGATCCACCATCTTACGGAATCAAAATTTATTCACAGATGCTCTCCAATGTTGTGATCGAGGACTACAGATCGCTCGGACTCATCGTAATCAAAAAAATCATTATCTCGACTTTCTTATTATTTCAGGTAGTATTTTCTTGTTACAGAAGGATTTTACGAAAGCATTTGATCGATTTATGCTAGTCCTTAATTCAGACAAGGAATTCAAGTCTCCACGTAGACATATTGATTCTCATACCTATCTCGGCATTTTCTACATTGCTCATCAAGACTGGGAAAAAGCAACCAAACATCTAGAGGAAGCCCTCCAGATCGGAAGAAAACATACAGATGCATTTCGCATGGCAAAAACTCTAATTGTGAGAGGGAATGTCCACTATTATCAAGGTCAATTTATGGAAGCTCTCGTATATTATAAAGAAGCGTCTCGAATCGCTGAAGAACATGGATATAAGCAACGTCAATATACAGCCTTATTGAAATCGGCGGATTGTTTTGATAATATGAAAGAAGAAATTGAGCTAGGATATTATTTGATACGTTTGTACCGTCTTCAAAAAGAACTTAATATTCGGAGCGAGGAGGAAGTTTATGAAGTCCTTTAGTACTAACACCCATTCATTTTTGTTGATTGGTGATGATGATGATACTGAGTAGTTTAGCAACTATCGCTTCTTCTAAAGAGAGAAATATCAAATTGAGGAGGAAGTTTATGAAGTCCTTTAGTGCTAACGTCCCTGCCTTTTTATCGGTTGGCGATGACGACGATGATGATGAGTAACAGCGATTATTGGAAAAATCGTCTGTTAATACCTACAAATCCTGTATTAGTGAGAAGGTGCTACCCCTAGAGAGTAGCACCTTTGCCATGTCATCTTCATAACAGATATTTCTTATAATTAAGGAGGAAAATATGCGAAAGTGTGATGTGAAACTTGTAGAAGATCATGACGGCGAGTTTTGGAAAGCAAAGATTAAAGTGGATGGAGTTATCAAACGAACGTTGTATATGGGCAATAAATATATTATCAAGCCTCGCAATCCCCTCACCAAACGGAATAGGGATCGGATTGTAACCATCCGAAAATTTGTTCCTGATAATTATGACAAAAATATTCAAGCATATGTATCGGTAAAGTTTCTTGATAATAATTCTGTAGGCAGAGCAAAATTTTGTGAACTTGAAGAAATTGCACCAAATAGCACATCAGACATTGATTGAATTGGGATAGTTTAAGGTAGTCCACTTTGGGTTCTGGGACATGCTATCTCTTGTACTTCTCATTTATATCAATCGGTACCAAACCCTCATTTTTATCATAGAAAAAAGCATCTCTGGTGTTAGATTCCGTACCTAACACCAGAGATGCACTTCACCCTCACATTGCACTTTCTAACACGTTTGTCTTCTTATGCACTTCCTCTAATGCAGTCTGCAAGTCATTGATATCTAAGTGGCGAATTTGATAACTCTCTTGGTTAAAACGCACTTCTACCGAGTCGACGATCTTATGAGTGCTCCATAGCCATTTTATATTCTCTTCTAGATCGTGGATACAACTAGTAAAGTTATACCCGTGGTAATGAACTCCTACTGTTGGATGACTGGTCTCATGCAGTATTTTGACATAGAAGTCAACCGCTCTCGGTGGGTAGCCTAATTCTAAACCCAGTAATCGATGTTGCTCCGAATCGGTGGAATGAAGATACTGACTTAGGAATCGCTCTTTTTGACCTTCAGACTGAAAAAACATCCAGAAATTCTCACACTCATTCCATGCTGGGTGTTTTTTCAATGCTGGAATGAGCTCTGATTGAGAAAGCATGTCCAAATTTTCATAAGCTGAGGGCTTCACACCTTCCAGGAAGGCTTCATAGGAAGACACCATTATGACCACTCCTAGGATCATTTTACAGAATAGTATAACAAAAAGTGCTACCCGTAGAGAGTAGCACCTTTGCTATGTCATTCTCATCATCCCTATTTAAAATCTCTCAGGAAATTGCTTCTCAATGGCTTTTGTCATTTGATCCGCCATCATTAATGCTTCGTGTTCGATTTGATCATACAATTGGATACCGCCTTGATAATCCTTATTTAGAATCGATTCAGCTTCTGCTTTCGTTAAAGAGAGATGTCTGTAGAACATTTTTTGAAATTCTTTTTTCGGTAAATATGGGAGGGCTTTCGTTAAAAACTTAATAATGTCGTCTGCATTGGCATACCATTTTCGTTCGGCTATGGCTACATCTAACTTATCTCCTGCTTTTGCTGCTCTAACCAAATCTGCGGCAATGACCAAATGGTCTTTTATCAATTCGCTAAATTTTCTTGCCACTCTGTCGCCGTATAAGGATTCTAACGCATTCCCCATATCTTGAGCATTTCTAAGAAGTCGTGCGAGAACAAATTTCGTATCGGGTAAATTAAGCAGAATACTAATGATAGCCATTCTGGTCCAAACAACATGTTGCGCCCATAGGGTACGCATGCCATTGCTTAGATTGATTCGATTCTGATGATCCCTTATGGGAACATGTTCGTATTCATATACTTCTTTACCTTCATAATGAGGATCGTAAGGAAAATGATTGGGTTGCCAATAATGGTACATAACATAACCATCCTTCCACTTCGTTATATATCACAATATGACAGACACCAGTCTAGAGTTCGGGCGCTCTCTTTTCGTAGAAGAACTGTTGAAATCAGGACTGCGTTTAAGAAAGAAATTCTTGTTCGTAAATCGTCTGAACCCTTTCCAAAACTTCCCTCGCTTGGTCACTAAACTTTAATCCCGTAACCCGACCTTTTAGTAGAAAAACGCCCGTCTCGTTACGATGCTTTCCCAGTGCCCCTTCATATAATTGGCCCGCACCATGAGTAGGAGGTGAGTAAAAGAACTTCATTAATGCTTCAATGAAGATAGGCAATCCGGATTTTCTTCCTTTTCGTAATGTATTATTGCCTCCTGGGTCCACACTGCGAATTTGGATGCCGTCCTTGGCAAGTTGTGGTGCGATGGCCCCTGTCCATAATGAGAGTGCCAGCTTGGATGTGGCGTAAGGACCGAGCAGTTTCCGAAACGTTCTAGGGCGCTCTAGTGTTTCGATCGTAAACTCCTTCGCAAATTGTATCGCGGCAGAAGAAGTATTAATCACCGTTTTGAAGTGACCGTTTTGTAAAAGTCCCTTTAATTCCATCACGATGATGTATGGAACGACTGCCATCAGCTCATAATGGCTTTCGCGCCCTTGTTTAGAATAGCTTAGTTCATTGAAGCTCCTACCGGCGTTGTTAAACAAAATATCGATTCGTTGCTCCGTCCCTTTAATCTCTTCTAGCACTCTCCTCAAGCTGACATAATCAGCAAGGTCCTTCGTTTTATAGATTCGAAGTGATCCGTTTTTGATCTCTTTTTGGATTTCCACATCTGCTGAGAAGTCGGAACGGTTTAAAGCTACCACCTGCCAGTTTTCCGACAATAATTTCCGAGTTAATTCCAATCCAATTCCGGCGTTTGCACCCGTAATGAGTGCAATATTTTCGTGCTGACTTGTTCTCATCCTAATTCCTCCTTGTTATGTGCACAGTGTATAACTTGGAGTCAACTTCAAGTCAAGATGGGAAAACACACATTTTTTCTAAAGAGAAAGGATTGACTTGGAGCCAACTCCAAGATGTATAATGCACAAAAACAAGGCTTCGGAGGAACAGAATGATGACGACAGAGTCTACTTTTACGATCAAGCAAACCGCTGATCAGACGGGCGTTTCGAAGGATACGATTCGTTATTATGAAAAGATCGCATTATTGCCTCGTGCAGATCGACAGGATAACGGACATCGCATCTATCGGCAAAAGGACATTGATACGATCCAGTTAATTACCTGCATGAAAAAAACAGGGATGTCACTAGAGGAAATGCGGCCGTTTTTAGCAGTTCCCACCGATACGGATCCAGCAGAATTTCCGGAGTTAGTGGAGAGCTTAAAAAGCCACAGGGAGAATGTCATTAGCCAAATTTCCTCGTTGCAAAAAGTGGTTGATTTTATCGACATGAAGTTAGAGAAAGGAAAATATCGCCTAGACTGATCAGATCAAGACTAGAATGGTGTGTCGGAGAAAAATCGGAAAAGAACATAACGAATCCCCCTCGTTGAGATAAAGTTATATTTAAGTTCATAAACATCATATTTTAAAAGCAGGATATTCCGCCTCACATGTAGCAATTATTATTTAGAGAGTAAAAATATTTACATGAGAGGCGGTATTTGCAATGAAATAAACAAACTTTTAATTCGCAACAACCTTCAAACAAAAGACCATATTCTTAGAGAGGCTCATAGGAGCGATCCCATAGGAGGAATTTCAATGAAGCGCACGATTCAATTTTTATCTATGTTCGTTTTAGTAGGATCTTTGATTTTTGGTGGAGTATCGAATGCTACACATGTAGCGAATGCAAGTTCAACCTATAAGGTAGAAACAGGAACCTTAGAAATTACGGTGTTCGGCAAAGATTGGAGATACTCACCTAGTGATCCTTCGGGTTTTGAGTATTTTCTAACCAAGTTGTCGAATGTGGAATTTACGATTTATAAGGACGGGAAAGAGTATACAAAGCAAAGAACAAATCAAGATGGAAAAATGAATCTTCAACTTCCTGTTGGTTCTTACAAGTTTACCCAAACAACTGCCTATCCAAATTATCCAAAATACCCTCCATATCCAGAGTTTCCATTTGCAACCTTTTTCCCTGATAAAAGCGAGTTCTCCGTCAGGATCGATAAGGGAAGAGTAGCCAGCTATAAAGTGTACAATGAGCCTATCTCATCGGAGATATATGGGATTAATCCATGGTAATCCCTAAAATGCATCTCAATTAGAACAAAAAACAGACTCATCTAGAGAAGCTTCTATTCTCTCTAGATGAGTCTGTTTTTTGTTTAAGGTACCTTTACATGTTACATAATAAAATCTTTATCTGAAATTGATATGATCTTTATCTCATCTTTGTTTCTCTGGCTTATAATCTCCTAGATTTAAGGAGTGATTTTATATGTTGATTCATTTTAAGTGGTTCTATCTTATTCCGATTTTCCTCATACATTTCATGATACGTAGAAAGCAAGTTCCAGTGAAAAGATTCATACTGGAAATGATCTTTCTCTTTTACTTAGCTCTCTTAGTTTGTGTTACTCTATTTCCTATTCCCATATTCATGCCAGAAGGACAAATAAGTTGGGTTGCTGGATTTAATTTTATTCCCTTTTCTACGATCGAAACATACACGGGTCGGAATAGCTTCTGGAAGCAAATCGGGGGAAATATTGCTCTATTCGCCCCATTTGGTTTCTTGATTCCTCTCATCTGGGCGAAAATAAACCGATTCATCAAAACAGCTGGATTAGCTTTATGCTTAAGTGTACTCATCGAACTATTGCAGATGTTAGGGAATGAACTATCCGGATGGAGACTTCGTGTCATCGATATAGACGATGTGATCTTAAATGTAACAGGAGCGTGTATCGGATATATTTTGTTGCGATTGACTTTATGGATTTTTAGAGGATCGATCCGACACAATCAAAACATCCACATACTGTAGTTGTTGCATGATTATGTTAATGATAGAGCCTTTCCAGATTTCTTCCCATCTGGTACGTGCCGACATCCCCATGATAATTTGGTTAATCTTATGTTCACGGCAAACTTCTACCATTTGCTGAGCTACCTTTCTTGATCTTGCCTTTTGGACGAGAAACGTAGCCCCAAACTGCTCGGCGAGTTGCTTCCATTCTTCGATCGATTTTGAATCAGATTTGTGCGAGCGGATATGAAGGATGTAAAGCTCTGCATTTAAACGATTCGCTATGCGGGAGCCCCGGCGAATCAACTTTTCGGCATTAGGACCGTACTGGATACAAACTAAGATTTTCTCGTGTACACCAGACGGTTCTTCAATTCCAAGTTCTGTTCTCTCTCTTTCTAAACGTAAATCAATGTCATCCGCTACTTCCCGTAAAGATAACTCTCGCAGTGCAACCAGATTTCCCCTACGAAAAAAATTGTTAAGAGATTGCTGGATTTTATCCTTGCTATATACGTTGCCTTCTTGAATCCGAGACCGTAGTGTTTCGGGACTCACATCCACAACTTCCACTTCATCAGCTTCACGTAACATAGAGTCAGGGACTCGTTCGTTTACTTGAATCCCTGTAATTTGCCCAACAATATCTCGGACACTCTCTAAATGCTGGATATTCATAGCGGTCCAGACGTGGATGCCGGCTTCTAGTATCTCGTGAATATCTTCATACCGCTTCTTGTTTTTCGATCCGGGCACGTTGGTATGAGCTAGCTCATCAACAATGACCACGTCTGGATTACGCTTGATAATCGAGTCTACATCTAGCTCTTGAAGCTCTTTTCCTTTGTAACGAATCGTTTGCTTCGGGATGATATCTAGGTCTTTGATTTCAGCGGCGGTGGTCGTACGTCCATGTGTTTCGACCAAACCAACCACGATGTCTATCCCTTTGGCCCTGTGGTCATGTGCGTCTCGTAGCATGTGAAACGTCTTTCCAACACCAGGAGCCGCCCCAATGTAAATTTTGAGGCGACCCTTCTTCATTTTCTCGATCTTTTGTAAGATTTCTTCTGGAGTTAAACGCTTATACTCTCTATCATTCTGCATTCAATCACGCCTTAGCTTGGATCAGCTTATGCAGATCCAGATTTAACTTGAATACGTTGACTCGCGGTTCTCCAAACACACCAAGGGCTCGGCCCTCCACATGCTTCTTCAGTAGGTCTTCTAATTGTTGATTGGACAAGCCAGTTGCTTTCGCCACAGCTGGGATTTGAAAGCGAGCGGCTTCTGGGCTAATATGTGGATCTAATCCAGACCCAGAGTTCGTGATTAAGTCTAGTGGAACATCGCCTACTGACTTCCCTGGATTTTGTGCTAGCCACTTATCTGCTTCTTCCTTCGTTCTTTTGATCATTTCCTCGTTAGAAGGGGCGTAGTTTGGGGTGCCGGATGCAGCTCCGTCATATTTGATCGAAGAAATACGCCCATGGAAATACTGTGGACCTTCGAACGATTGCCCGATTAACTCGGAACCGATTGCTTGTTTTTGGTCATTATAAACCATGCTCCCATTGGCTTGATGTGGGAAAATGAGCTGAGAGATCCCCGTCATAGCGAGAGGATAACCCAGGCCCAACACGACGATCATAACTACAGCTAAACGAATACCTTTCATCTCACAATTCCTCCTATGTGTTATACAAACAATCCGACGGCAAGGTCGATTAGCTTAATCCCAATAAACGGAGCGATCACGCCACCTAAACCGTAAATGAGTAAATTACGACGTAATAGCGCTGCAGCTGGCATCGGCTTATATGCAATTCCCTTCATCGCTAGAGGAATCAGCAAGGGAATAATAATCGCGTTAAAAATTAAAGCTGACAAAATCGCACTCGTAGGCGAATTCAGATTCATGAAGTTTAATGCTTCCATCTGTGGAATCGCCACGGTAAACATAGCTGGTAAGATCGCAAAGTATTTAGCAATATCGTTAGCAATACTGAAAGTTGTTAACGCTCCTCGTGTCATCAATAGCTGCTTCCCGATGGACACGACTTCGATGATTTTCGTGGGATCAGAGTCCAAGTCCACCATATTGGCCGCTTCCTTCGCCGCGATCGTTCCACTATTCATTGCGAGCCCTACATCTGCCTGAGCTAGAGCAGGTGCGTCATTGGTACCATCACCTGTCATCGCTACTAATTTCCCTTGTGCTTGTTCGTCGCGGATTACTCGAATTTTATCTTCTGGTGTACTTTCGGCAATAAAGTCGTCTACCCCTGCTTCTTTGGCAATCGTGGCCGCAGTCAGAGGATTGTCCCCTGTACACATGATGGTTTTAATCCCCATTTTGCGTAACTCGTCAAATCTCTCTTTCATACCCGGTTTTACAGTGTCTTTCAAATAGATAAGCCCAACGATTTTATTCCCGACTGAAACGCCAAGTGGCGTACCACCTAGCCCAGCGATTTGATCGCTTTTTTCTTTTAGATCAGCCGGAACTTCTCCTCCTAATTCTTGAACATATTTCTGGATCGAATCTACAGCACCTTTGCGATAAATGACACCATTTGCATCCATACCACTCATTCGGGTTTCCGCTGCAAAGGGGATAAATTCTGCTTGCTCATAAGGAGCAGGATCTACTGTAAACCCTTGACTTTTAGAGAGCTCTAAAACGGAACGCCCCTCGGGAGTCTCATCTTTTAACGAAGATAGTACCGCCGCTCCTCTTGCTTCTGACTCTGTAGCAGAACCAACTGGGGTAAACTGTGCGGCCATCCGGTTCCCAAAAGTAATCGTTCCTGTTTTATCGAGAATCATCGTGTTAATATCGCCTGCCGCTTCGACCGCTTTGCCAGACATGGCGAGGACATTAAACCGGGTTACCCGATCCATCCCCGCAATCCCGATGGCCGAAAGAAGTCCACCAATCGTGGTAGGGATCAAACAGACAAGTAACGCAATCAACGTAGCAATCTGTAAATGAACGCCTACATAGCCAGCAATCGGCAATAAGGTAACGACGACCATGAGGAACGTTAACGTCAAGGTAATCAACAACGTGTTTAGAGCAAGTTCATTCGGTGTTTTTTGACGAGATGCTCCTTCGACTAAGGAAATCATCTTATCCAGGAATGATTCACCAGGATCAGCTGTAATTCGTATTTTGATCGAATCACTCACTACCTTCGTCCCGCCTGTGACAGAGCTAAAGTCGCCACCTGCTTCTTTAATCACTGGTGCTGATTCCCCTGTGATCGCAGATTCATCAATCGAAGCTAATCCCTCGATGATCTCTCCATCTCCGGGAACCAAGTCCCCTGTTTCGACTACTACCACATCGCCTTTTCGTAATTCAGTAGATGAAACCTTCTCGATTTCACCTTTCTCATTCACTCGTTTTGCTACAGTATCTGCCTTGGTTTTTTTCAGAGAATCTGCCTGCGCCTTCCCTCTACCTTCGGCAAGTGCTTCGGCAAAGTTGGCAAATAAAATCGTGAAAAATAGAATGACAAACACCGCAATGGTGTAGCCCATCTGATTTTGTATTCCAAAATAACCCGGCATCAGAATCATCAACAGAGTAATGAAGGTCCCTACTTCTACCACAAACATGACCGGATTTCGCATCATGATAAGTGGGTTCAATTTTTTAAAGCTATCTCGTAACGCTTGACGAACAATCGGTCCTTGAAACATCGATTGATTTTTCGTTTGCGAATTCATTTTGTAATTTCTCTCCCTTTTAACGAATAGACAAAAACTCTGCAATCGGACCTAGAACGAGGACGGGGAAAAAGGTAAGAGCCCCTATGATCAGCACCGTTCCGATCAGAATCGCCCCGAACGTTGCATTGTCAGTACGGAATGTGCCGATCGTCTCAGGTACGGGTTGCTTTTGTGTTAATGAACCGGCTACCGCCAACAAAGCAATGATCGAAATATAACGTCCGAGTATCATCACAATCCCGGTAGAGATATTCCAAAAAGGTGTATTATCTCCTAATCCTTCAAATCCTGAACCGTTATTCGCTCCCGCTGATGTAAACTCATATATTACTTGCGAGATCCCATGGAAGCCTCCGTTACTGATCGCATCTGTTCCTAAATGAGTCATAAAGGCAATGGCAGATGGACCTAGGATAATAAGCGGATGAATCAACAAAGCGATCACAATCAACTTCATTTCACGTGGCTCGATTTTCCGTCCTAAAAATTCGGGTGTACGACCTACCATGAGTCCCGCTAGGAAAACCGCTAGAATCGCGTACATCAATAGATTGACAAAACCAGTACCTTCTCCGCCAAACACATTGTTTAACATCATTAGTCCAAATGGAACGAGGCTACCGATTGGCGTAAGTGTATCGTGCATATTATTCACAGTACCTGTGGTGGCCGCAGTGGTTAATGCAGTAAAGAAACTGGAAAGTGGGATCCCAAATCGCACTTCTTTTCCTTCCATGCTACCTTGAGCCGAAGAAAATCCTAGCTTATTTAACGCCGGGTTCCCTGCTTGTTCGGCACAATAAATCACGGTAAGAACAATAAGGAAAATCGCCATCATCGATCCGAACAAAACCCAACCTTGTTTCCGATTCTTCACCATCAATCCATAGGTGATAAGGAGAGCAGCAGGAATGCACCACATGGCTAAGATTTGAAGAATGTTCGTGATAGCATTTGGATTCTCAAACGGATGAGCCGAGTTGACTCCAAAGAATCCTCCACCATTTGTCCCGATATGCTTAATCGATTCCAGAGAAGCTACTGGTCCCATCGCAATCGTCTGTGCTTTTCCTTCCAATGTCGTAATGGTTGTACTTGCGTCCAATGTTTGGGGGACACCGAATGCAACGAGTAATATCGTCAAAATCACAGAAAGCGGTAGCAACACACGAACATTTGCCCTGATGTAGTCTTGATAGAAATTCCCGATGGTTTTCCCTTTGCTCGATAAAGCTCGAATGACGGCAATCGCCACCGCTAAACCCGTTGCCGCAGAGGTAAACATCATCATCGTCACGAATATCATTTGCGTTAAAATCGTGAGACCCGACTCACCACTGTAATGTTGCAAATCCGTATTTGTCATAAAGCTAATCGCTGTATTAAAAGAGAGAGTTGATTCCATATTGGAAATCTTACCTGGGTTTAGAGGTAAGAAATTCTGAACTCGTAATACTACGTAAGAAATCCCTAACAGCGCCGCATTCGCTAAGATTAAGGAAAGAGCATACTTTTTCCAGCCCGTCTCCTCCCGACTTTGAATCCCCGCTACCCGATAGATAAATTTTTCAAAAGGGGCGAAGAATCGGTCTAGCTTAGTCTCTTCCCTCGAAAACGCCAGTTGTAAATATTTTGCTAATGGTATCGCAATCACAAATAGTAAAATCAAGATAAGCAGAAACTGTAAAGTAGCATTTCCCATTGTGCAAAAATCCTCCCATTGGTTATCGTTAAAACTTCTCCGGATAAAGTAAGGCATAGACTAGATAGATAAAAATCGCGAGTGTAACAGCACACATAAACCAGATCACCATTTACCGCCTCCACACTTAAAATCGTTTATTTTCTCAGTTATTCCATATTTTTTTGCACGCAAAAAGCCAACAGGTGGTTATCCTGTTGGCTTTAATCTAATACCCACAATAAATAACCCCCCTCTCACTACGCTTACGAGGTTAGCTGACGGATTCGGGTGCTGAGAGTCACCCTACTCATCAAATAGGCATCATTTGATAAGATTCACCCCATGTGGTCTTTAATCAACCACAGTTGGTTCCCCCGTTCCCATTGGAATTCAGCGATTATAGGGAAAAGATGTTTTTATATGAAATTGAACTAATCTTACTCCCGTAGCAAGCGACTGTACAGACGCATTTCAGGCGAAAAATAGGCATATGATCCTCGTTATCGTTCATATTAGCGCTTACATGAAGAGTTTTCTTTTCTAATCTTCATTTCTCTACTTAAAAAAGCATCCTATCTAGGCGTATCTAGACAGAATGCTCTTCGTTCCCTACAAAAACAATCCAACAATCGTACCCGATAAAATCGAGGCTAAGGTAGAACCGTACAATAGTTTTAAACCAAACTTCGCTACTTCATCCCCCTTCTTCTCATTCAACGCCTTAATCGCACCGGTAATAATCCCGATCGAGCTAAAGTTGGCGAAGCTAACCAGGAAGACGGAGACGATTCCGACGGTTTTAGCAGATAGTTGTTTGGACACATTTTGGAAGTCAAGCATGGCCACAAACTCATTGGTTACTAGTTTAGTCGCCATCACACTCCCAGCTCTCACTGCTTCATTGAAAGGCACTCCCATCAAGAAAGCAATCGGTGCAAAGATATAACCAAGTATGGTTTGGAACGAAATATGGAAGATAAATGAAAACAGGAAGTTAATGAAGTTGATCAAAGCAATGTACCCAAGCAACATCGCAGCCACAATAATCGCCACTTTAAACCCATCCATAATGCTCTCGCTAATGGTTTGAAAGAGGTTAAGCTTCTCCGCTGATTGCTCAATCGCTAAATCGTCCTCATCTCCCAGGTCATAAGGGTTAATGAGATTGGCAATGATGAGTGCGGAAAAAATATTGATGATAATCGCCACAACCACATATTTCGGCTCCACCATCGTCATATATGCCCCTACGATCGCGATACTAACGGCGCTCATCGCCGAGGTACATAACGTGTAAAGACGACGCTTAGATACTAAACCGAGCTGTTTCTTAGTGGTCAGGAACACTTCGGATTGTCCCAATATCGCGGAAGAAACGGCTACATAGTTCTCTAATTTTCCCATGCCATTTATCTTACTTAAGCCGAGTCCGATCATCCGAATGATAAACGGCAATATGTGATAATGACTTAAGATCCCGATCAATACCGAGATAAAGACAATCGGCAGTAGTACATCAAGAAAAAAGGTAGATGCTCCATTGTTCTCTAACCCACCGAATACAAAATCGACACCACTAATCCCAAGCACCACTAACTTGTGAAATGCTTGGGAAAAACCAGACACAATGGTAATCCCTATTTTTGTACTCAGCATAAAAAAGGTAAGAATCCCTTCTACCACTAACATCGCAATAATAGGCTTCAGTTTAATATCTCTTCGATTATTGCTGGCTATATAGCCTAACACAAAAACCAAAAGTAAACCTGTAAGGAAAAAAAACACACTCATATTTTCGTCTCCTGTTTCATTGTGATTAGCGTTATTTTTCCAAAGAAAGATGGGTTCATACACCCTTTCTTCCTTTTCTCAAACAAAAGAAAAAGCCCCTGCATAATCTGGGGGTTTTTTCATGAAACGGAATCTATTTTTATCTTATTCAGCACATTCCTGTGCAACTGCTACAAATAACTCAGCGGCTTTGTTGAGCTCTGCGATCGGCATATGCTCCTCGGTGGTATGTATTTTCTTATATCCGATTCCAAAGTTGACAGTTGGAATACCGTATCCAGCTATCACGTTGGCATCACTACCACCGCCGCTTCCACCAATCGCTGGCGTACGACCAATCCGTTTCACAGCCGTAACTGCTTTTTGGACAACTAGATCTTTTTCTGTGAAAGAAAATCCTGGGTAGAGGACATTGGTTTCCACATCAGCTGTCGCACCGAAGTCAGCGGCCGCGGACTGGAATCCTTGTACCATTTTTTCTACTTGTTGCTGAAGCTTTTCTTCATTACGGCTTCGAGCCTCAGCTAGGATTTCCACGTATTCTGTCACGATGTTAGTTGCAGTACCTCCGTGGAAGCTACCAATGTTTGCTGTCGTCTCTTCATCAATCCGTCCTAGCGGCATACGAGAGATGGCACGACTAGCTACTTGAATGGCACTAATACCCGCTTCCGGATTTACTCCTGCATGCGCCGCACGACCGTGGATGCGAGCGAGGATCTTCACTTGGGATGGAGCGCTCACGATGATCTCTCCTACTGGTCCATTGGAGTCTAAAGCAAAGCCGAAATCTGCTTTTACGTATTGTCGTTCTAAGTGGCGAGCACCCACTAATCCGGATTCTTCTCCGATCGTTAGAACCAATTGAATCGTACCGTGAGCGATTTTCTGCTCCTTCAGCACCCGAATACCTTCTAAGATGGCTGCAAGACCCGCTTTATCGTCACTGCCCAGAATCGTTGTTCCATCAGAATAGATATGATCATCTTTGATAATCGGCTTGATGCCTTTTCCTGGAGTAACGGTATCCATATGGGAAGTAAAATAAATCGTAGGAGCATCTTCCACAGTACCTTTTAGCGTAGCAATGAGGTTTCCCGCACCATACTTTGTCACAGCTGCTGAGCCATCTTCCACTACATCTAGTCCAAGATCGGTTAGCTTCTGTTTCAACAGGTCACAAATCGCACGTTCGTCCCCTGTTTCGCTGTCCACTTGTACAAGTTCAATAAATTCATCAAGTATTCTTTGTTGGTTAATCATAATGGACTTCCTCTCCTCGTCAAGGGTATGCGTATATTGTAACACCGTTTTCGGATTTATACAGAAAGGTTCATCTCTTTTTACTTAAAAATTCTAGAACTTGGTTAAAGGTTTTTTGTCCTGCTGGAGTATTCATTTTAAATTGAAATTCATGAACTAACTCACCAAACTCTTTTTTATCAAAGAAAAGAGCATCTACATATACCCCTTTACTCTGTAATGCCGCAGCTAGTTCTCTCCCTTGATCTTCAAATGATCCCTTATTCCCATCGGTAATAAAGGAAGGGGGGAATTTTTCGGTAACATGATTTAAAACAGCTGCTATTTTTACTTCCGGTAACCCTTCCCAATCTTTTCTACCCAAGTATGCCCATCCCGTGGTACGCAAGAAGTCCTGTATGTTTTTACTGGTTTCCATCTTAGCTAGATTCGGCATATTATACGGACCACAAAAAAGCAACACGCCCTTAATCGTAGCCGGATCCACGACTGCATCAATCTTGTTTAGCTTTTCATACTCTTTTGATGTCTGAATGTTAACGAACTGGCTTGATATCTGGGCACCAGCAGAGTCTCCGGCAAAATAAACCCGATCTAAGTTTAGTTCATATTTCTTATCATTTTTCTTCATGTATTCATATGCTTCACCTAGTTGAAGGACAGGGGTAGGATATTTTCTTTTTGGGGCTAGGGCATAGTTGATATTCACCACAGTATAACCATGGGAGGCCAATTCTACCGCATATCCAGTAATATTCGATTTATCCCCTCCTACAAACCCTCCACCATGGACCCAAAAAATAGTCGGGGTTTCCCTTGTTCGATTTTTTGGATAGATGATATCTAATTGACCATCTGGAAACTTGGACTGATAATCGATATCCTTAACGATTGTCGTTTTATTTTCAGCATCTCCATGTACTGCGGATGGGGCGAATACGCCACCTTCAAATGCTCTTTTAATCAAAAATGATTTTGGAACGGGAGAAAGGTTCCAATAACTAATCCCGGCAATGGCTAGTCCTATTATAGTGATGAACGTGATAAGCATCCTTTTTTTCCATGTTCCCCTGAGCTTGATTGTTTTCATTTGTATGTAACTCCACTCTTTGATTAATGATGTACTCTTAGTAAGAGAGTATAACCCATTTGTCTTGAAAAAATTGAAACCAGCCTGCAAATCGAACTCTCGATTTACAGGCTGGTTCTGTATAAGGATAAAGCGATATTTTGTACCCTAGGTCAATCGATGCACGGACCAAACGGTACCTGCAGGCAAGGTAGGATCTCCACCTAGATCTAAGTTCACAATTAATCCGTCTGCGATGTAAAAAATTGCAATTTGATCTCCCGCATTCAGTTCAAAGTCTCCTACTAATGTAACAGAAGCATTCCCCAGAATCGCTCTTAAGGTTAATAGCAATGCAATGTTAACATTTAACAGAGGGAACAAGCCAGACACCAAAGTTGTCGGGGTTGGAGCCGTTCTTTGAATAGCAAAGGCCGGATTAACACCTGCACCAAGTGATACAGTAAGAGCTACTGTTGTTGTATAACTTATAACCGCCTTCATAGAGTACCTTCCAGATACTGGAACCGTATACACTCCGGTGACTGGATTGAAGCTGCTTCCAAAATAGTATGGAGGACCTGGCGCTACCCAGCCAGATAATACAGTACTCGCGGCAGTATTCGTACCAGTAGGACGGAAAACAGAGAACCCTTCTGTTGCAAAATTAGGACCTGTTGGTCCGGTCAAGCCAGTTTGACCTGTTGGGCCGGTAGCTCCGGTTGGACCAGTAGCTCCAGTTGCACCGGTGGCTCCGGTTGCACCGGTGGCTCCGGTTGCACCGGTGGCTCCGGTTGGGCCGGTGGCTCCGGTTGGGCCGGTGGCTCCAGTTGCACCGGTGGCTCCCGTTGGGCCGGTAGCTCCAGTTGCACCGGTGGCTCCGGTTGGACCTTGGGGTCCAGTATCTCCTTGTGGACCGGTTACTCCAGTGGCTCCGGTATTTGCTGCTGAACCGGGAACTCCCGTCGGACCTTGGGGTCCAGTATCTCCTTGTGGACCGGTTACTCCGGTGGCTCCGGTATTTGCTGCTGAGCCGGGGACTCCCGTCGGACCTTGAGGTCCAGTGCCTCCCTGTGGACCTGTTATACCAGTGGCTCCTGTCTCTCCTATTCCGGTAGCTCCCGTTGGACCCGTTTCTCCTAGTGGACCGGTGGCTCCCGTTGGACCCGTTTCTCCAGTAGCTCCAGCAAATCCTGAGGCTCCCGTTGGACCTGTTGGGCCGGTTTCTCCTGTGGCTCCGGCAAATCCTGAGGCTCCCGTTGGACCTGTTGGGCCGGTTTCTCCTGTGGCTCCGGCAAATCCTGAGGCTCCCGTTGGACCCGTTTCTCCAGTAGCTCCAGCAAATCCTGAGGCTCCCGTTGGACCTGTTGGGCCGGTTTCTCCCGTGGCTCCGGCAAATCCTGAGGCTCCCGTTGGACCTTGGGGTCCAGTGTCTCCTTGTGGACCTGTTATTCCAGTGGCTCCCGTATTTGCTGCTGAGCCGGGAACTCCCGTCGGACCTTGGGGTCCAGTGTCTCCTTGTGGACCTGTTATTCCAGTGGCTCCCGTATTTGCTGCTGAGCCGGGAACTCCCGTCGGACCTTGAGGTCCAGTTCCTCCCTGTGGACCTGTTAGACCAGTGGCTCCTGTCTCTCCTATTCCGGTAGCTCCCGTTGGACCCGTTTCTCCTAGTGGACCGGTGGCTCCTGTTGGACCGGTTTCTCCAGAAGCTCCGGCAAACCCTGAGGCTCCTGTCGGACCTGTTGGACCGATATCTCCCGTAGCTCCGGCAAACCCTGAGGCTCCTGTCGGACCCGTTGGACCGATATCTCCTGTGGCTCCGGCAAATCCTGAGGCTCCTGTCGGACCCGTTGGACCGATATCTCCCGTGGCTCCGGCAAATCCTGAGGCTCCTGTCGGACCCGTTGGACCGATATCTCCTGTGGCTCCGGCAAATCCTGAGGCTCCTGTCGGACCCGTTGG
>NZ_JAUSUV010000010.1 GCF_030814315.1 Croceifilum oryzae
ACTTGCATGTATTAGGCACGCCGCCAGCGTTCGTCCTGAGCCAGGATCAAACTCTCCATTGAAAGTTTGAGCTAAGCTCAATTTAAAGTAATTAAACAGGTCTTGGTTCATTCACTCTTTAGTTTTCAAGGAACACTTGCTTTTTGTTTGTGCCACCGTATCGCGGCGACATGTAATAATATAGCACAGACAAACTTGTAGAGTCAACATCATTTTTATAAAAAAGATAAAGAAGTTTCATACCGGTCACTAGGATTCCGTTTTCATCATACAACTAAACGAGTTTAGAGATTGTTTACGTATTGAAATGCTCACCATTTACCTCAAAACTAGCCGTAATACGAGCAGACAATGAATTAGACACAGTACAATATTTCTCAACAGATAACTGAACGGCACGACGTACTTTCTCAACCGGAAGATCACCCATTAAGCGATAATGCATATGTACATCTGTAAACTTCTTCGGAAACTCAGTTGCACGCTCCCCACTCACTTCCATCGAAAAGGATTGTACTTCTAAGCGCATTTTCGTCAATATGTCTACGATATCAATTCCTGAACAGGTCCCTACAGCGGACAATAACATTTCTGTCGGACGAGGTCCTAGGTTCTCTCCCCCCACTTCAGAAGAAGCATCCGTCGTAATATGATGTCCAGACGGGGTATCTGTCTTAAACTCCATTTTCCCTTGCCATTGTATATCGATCTTCATCTTTATCCTCCTTTTATGCAGAAGTGATCAACAGCCCTTCGATACTAGCTGCTATAAACAACAATAAGACGATAAGCCCCAGCAACACAGGAAAACGCTGCCCAATCTCCTTCCATGCCATCTTTGCCTGAATCTGATTAGATGGTTTGAATAGCGAGACTGCTGATGAAAACACAGACATTCCTATTCGTAATCCCAAAGTAGCCGCGAGAAAAATAGCGGGTAATTCAAATATACCATGGGGCAATATCTTTGTTAAAAATAAGTTCCAGCCTGAGATCCCTGTCTCTTGACTAGAGGTGGTCATTACATAACCCAGCAATAACCCATTTGTCATCATGCTTGAAATCGTTGGAATTCCTAGCAGAACACCCATTACGATTAGCATCAAGCAAGCCTTAAGATTGTTCATAAAGATCTCTTTGCTAACATCAAACCAACTAGGATTCGTACCTAGGCTCCGAATCATTTTCTCAAAGTGATCAAAAATCTGAAGTTGCTCGAAGAGCTTCCTCCACTGTTCTGTATTCACACTTCCCATAAACGCAGAAATAAGAAATATCGTTGTGGCAATCAGGATAAGCCTTTTTTCTGCTTGTAGGGCAAAGAGGAGTCTCCTCAATTTAATTTCACCTCTTGTATATCATATCTCTTGTCCCTCGTACATACATTACCATTAGGACAGGTTTCTAAATGAAGGAGGGTACCAAATGAACTATTTTATGGTTTTATCCGGTAAGAAAATAAAACGCATTTTTCTATTAGCACTCGTTTGTATCTTTGGCATTGGAGTTTATTATGCCGAAGCAAAGGATTTACCAGTCTTTTTTTCTAAACAAGCCCCAGATAAGGATCCAGCTGCCATCTACAGTGTAAAAACGGACAAGAAGGTAGTCGCATTAACCTTTGATATTAGCTGGGGGGAAGAACGCACAGCTCCTATCCTAGATGTACTTCAGAAAAAAGGAGTTAAAAAAGCAACCTTTTTCCTCTCTTCTCCTTGGGCTGAGACACATCCCGATTTAGTGAAAAAAATTGGTGATGAGCTAAAGTTCGAGATTGGAAGCCATGGACATAAACACGATAATTACAGCCAGCTCTCCGAAGAACAAATCAAAAAACAAATTACAACATCCGATACGATCTTAAATAAAGTAACGGGTAAAAAGATGAACCTGATTCGCTATCCAAACGGAGATTTTGACAAGCGTGTACTTAAGGTTGCCCAAAGTTTAGGGTATACTTCGATCCAGTGGGATACAGACTCCAGAGATTGGATGAATCCTGGTGTGAAAGCAATTGTAGACCGTGTTGTAACCAAAGCGCATCCAGGTGATATCATCTTGCTACACGCGAGTGATTCTTGCCGACAAACACATGAAGCGCTACCTCAAATCATCGATCAATTAAGAAGTAAAGGATACGAATTTGTCACTGTCTCAGAATTAGTATCCAGCACGCAACAAAAAGTGAAGCCAGTTCAGTAAGCTAGACGACTTTAGTCTAGCTCTTTTTTTTCTGTTTGTTTGCCAGCAATTGGTTTTCGTTTGATTTCTCATCTTTTCTGGCACGAGTCCAGCGTTGAAGATTCAAAATCTGCCATGTATTACATGCCACCAATACAAAAACAGTTGATGCAATGGAAGAGATAGGAACCTCTCCATCCTTGATGTTCATAGTCGGAATTGCTTCCAGCATCGTTACGGTAAACATGAAGAAGAGGGTTGGAATGAAGGCTGCCTTCTGTGTGAAGCGCACTTTTTGTTTTCCAATGATCACACTCACTACAAGTAATATCATTGGAATCGATAAATGCATCCATAAGTCTGTGCCATTATATTTATTCACATTCAAATAGACCACACATCCAAATACAACAAGCAAGAAAAGCAATTGGATAGTATTAAAGGTTTTTTGATTCCGTACTAAACCCATACTAAGCCAGTTAAATACGAGATAAGAAAAAAAGCCGAGCTGTGTAATAGAGGGAAGAAGAAGTCCAGTAAGGATTAAAAGGTTAACCGGTCCAAATAGTGAACTTCCTGTAATCCAATATGAAACCAAACCAAGTATACATGTAACACTTGCTCCAATGAGAAGTGTAGAAAAATACCATTTAAATAAACTTTTTAATGTCATGTCGTATCGCTCCCTGATATCTAACTGAACCGATTGTAACAAAGTTGGTCTGCGTTAGCTATGCATGAACTTTCCTTTGTTTGGATGGATAAAGGAAAATCACAAACCACATAATATAGATACATAGGCAAACTGAAACGGGGTATGAATTATGGCTCTCATTCGTATCATTTCACTTATCGCAATCATGTTCTTGGTAACCTCTTGTGGCTCACAAAAAGAGTCTGAGTCTGTTGATTATCAGAAGACCAAAGGAATCGTATTAGATGTCCTTCAAACTCAAGAAGGGAAACAAGCTCTACAAAAAATGATGACCGATCCTGAGTTTAAAGAGCAGATCGTTGTCAATTCACAAGAAGTAGAGAAGGCTATGTCTAAGGTGATGACGGATCCGAAAGCACAAGAAGGGCTTGGTAAGCTACTGGCAAAGCCTGATATTGCAAATAGCTTTGCAAAAGCGACTGAGAAAGAGATGAAAAATCTCTTTAAAGCTTTGATGAAAGATCCTGAGTATCAAAAATCCATGATGGATCTTCTCAAGGATCCAGAGTTCTCGAAGACGATTCTTCAGTTAATGAAAAGCCAAGAGAACCGCAAAGAAACAATGAAAATCATCGAAGAAGCAATGAAGTCACCTAGTTTTCAACAACAGCTGATGAAACTGATTCAAGAGAGCTCTAAAAAAGGAAAACAGCAACAGTCTTCTCAAGGATCAGATCAGGGTGGTGGATCTGAAGACTCCGGTAGTAGTACAGGAGATGGTAGCAGTAACGCCCCTTAATCATGTGAACAAAAACAAAAGCTTGTCAAAGATGAAACCAGTCCTAAGTGGGACTGGTTTCATACTGTAAACTTATGTGGTAACAGCTTGAGCCACTTTTCGCGCCAGCTCATCATACAGTTTCCCTGTTGGATGGTTGCTCGCATAAACAGAAGGTGAATACTCCGGGTCCTCTAATACATTACCAGGAGCTCCGAGAGGAATTTGGCAAAGAAGTTCTACATTTAGTGACTCTGCAAGCTTTTCACCGCCTCCACGACCAAATACATACTCTTTATCGCCGTTTCGATCTGTGTACCAAGACATATTCTCCACTACCCCGAGAATCTCATGCTTAGTCGTACTAAGTGCCATCGCACCAGCACGGGCTGCTACAAATGCTGCTGTTGCATGCGGAGTGGTTACAATAATCTCTTTACTCTGAGGAATCATTTGATGAACGTCGAGAGCAATGTCTCCTGTGCCAGGCGGTAAATCGAGTAGGAGATAATCTAATTCTCCCCAATGTACTTCATGAAGGAAGTTACGTAACATTTTACCTAGGATAGGACCACGCCATACGACAGGGGCATTATCCTCTACAAAGAAGCCCATCGATATCACCTTAACTCCATATCGCTCTACTGGAAGAATGACATCATCGATAACAGTGGGTCGTTGCTCAATCCCCATCATATCTGGAACACTAAACCCGTAAATATCGGCATCGATAATACCTACTTTTTTCCCCGCACGTGCCAAAGCAACTGCCAAGTTAACCGTTACGGTGGACTTTCCGACCCCACCTTTTCCTGAAGCAATCGCAATATAGTTGGTTTGAGGAATTCCTGGTGCTGCAGAAGGTGCCTTTCCACCTTGAGGAGTAGCATTGTTACGACTTGCATGCTGCTCTGCACGTAATGAAGCAGATAACGTTGCCCTCTCTTCATCCGTCATAGCGCCAAACGTGACTGTCACACGCTCTGCACCTAATTGCCGGATTGCATTTTCTACGTCTTCCTGAATCTTTATTTTTAATGGGCATCCTCGAATGGTTAGGATTACATCCAGCGATACATCATTGCCTTGTATCTGGATATTCCGAATCATATTCAAACTTACAAGACTTTTATTAAGCTCGGGGTCTTTTACCTCCCGCAACGCTTCCATAATGCTCTCAGTCGTTAGCATATTTTAAACACACCTCGGAGTTATATACTAAAGTTCAGTTATGTTGATTGAAATTGTCATGAGGATCGATCTAACAACCTCGTCCTCTTGCCAGTTACCTTATGTAGGTCAACATATCCAGATTGATTATAGCATACTAGAGGACAAATCTGTTTCTTGCTATTTAACATCAGGCACTTTTTTGCCATCATAATAGGCAAGCATTCCATAATAAATCGCCGATGCAACTTGTTTTTGATAAGCTTCTGTGGCTAATAATCGAGCCTCTTCCGAGTTTGATAAAAATCCAACCTCCACTAAGGCCATTGGAACAGGCGAATACTTCATGAGAAACACATCATTTTTAGCTTTTGGTAGTCGGTCTGTGTTAGCAATCGTACGAATGATTTCAGATTGGATTAAGGATGCGAGACGTTTATTCTCTTCCTTAATTGGATTATAGAAGGTTTGCGCACCTCGCCACGGTCCCGCTGCCATCGAGTTAAGATGAATGCTGATAAACAGTTCCGCTTTGCTCTCTCGAACTAACCGAACCCGATTGGATAAATCTTCTGCCTTCCGGCGCGAAATTCTCCGAGTGTCAGGGTTTGCAAGATCTGTATCCGTCTCTCTCGTCATCACAACCTGAGCACCCGCTTGTCCGAGAAGCTGTTGCAAATAAGAAGCGATCTTCAGTGTTATATCTTTCTCAATGATACCCGAAGGGCTCACCGCTCCCCCATCTATTCCCCCATGACCTGCATCAATCACAATCACTTTCCCAAACATCGGCTCACTCCGTGACATCCACGTGCTTCGAATGGGCTCAATCATGAAACTACAAGTGAGCAATATAACTCCCATCAGAGGAATCCAGTACATTTTCCTCCAACGAAACATACTAATTCCACGATAGATCGATTTAAATAATATCATTCGAACGCCTCCATACACAGCTATGTTACTAATGTGTATGCTTCCACAGTACAAGCTATGAAGGAGTATTGAAAAACACTCTGGGTTATTGAAAAAAAATAAAAGCCCCCAACCATCTACATGATTGGAAGCTTTTATATAAACAGCTATTACCGTTTGGAGAACTGTGGAGCACGACGAGCTGCTTTAAGACCGTATTTCTTACGCTCTTTCATACGTGGGTCACGTGTTAAGAACCCAGCTTTTTTCAGTGCAGGACGAAGCTCTGCATCTACTTTTAGAAGTGCGCGTGCGATTCCGTGACGGATTGCACCAGCTTGTCCGGTAAAACCACCGCCACCTACATTAACAAGTACATCATAACGACCAAGAGTATCTGTCAATACAAGCGGTTGACGAACGATCGCTTTCAAAGTTTCAAGTCCGAAGTAAGTGTCCAAGTCACGACCGTTTACCACGATGCGGCCATCGCCAGCAACGAGACGTACACGGGCAACCGACTCCTTACGGCGACCGGTTCCATAAAACTGAACTTGTGCCAAAATCGGTACCTCCTTTTTATTAACCGCGTAGTTCATACTCAACTGGCGATTGTGCCTGATGAGGATGTTCGGTTCCTGCATATACTTTTAGTTTTTTCACTTGTTGACGACCTAGGCTACCTTTTGGAAGCATACCTTTTACTGCTAGTTCAATCATGCGCTCTGGACGAGTTGCACGAAGATCAGCAGCTACTGTCTGCTTCAAGCCACCTGGATGACCAGAATGACGGTAGTAGATCTTTTTGTTTAGTTTGTTACCGGTAAGTTCGATACCGGAAGCATTGATTACGATTACGAAATCACCTGTGTCCACGTGCGGGGTAAACTCAGGTTTATGTTTACCACGAAGTAGAGTAGCAACTTCAGTAGCTAGACGACCAAGTGTTTTACCTTGAGCATCTACCACATACCATTTACGTTCCACTTGATGTGGCTTTGCGATAAATGTTGTACGCATCGTATATTTCCCTCCTCTATGTGCAATAGACTGCGGTTAAGCCGGCCCTATTCAATGATATCCATTCAAATTTCGCTCATCCTTTGAAGCGGAAGGATGGGCGGAACGACGAGTAAAAAAGAACAATCTTTTTGTTTGCGCCGAACTAATTCCACCGGGGCGTGGAGTGGAAAATACCAAGCGTAATCATATACCACTTGTAGAAGATTGTCAAGTTGGCAACTTAAACTTCTAGAGGTGCATAGCCTACTTCAACTAATGTAAGACCTTCAGGCGGATAAGTAGGTCCCGCCAATCTCCGATCACAAGCACTTAGTAGTGCTAAGATGGAATGGGGATCACGTTCTCCTCTACCAACTTCCACCAATGTACCTGCAATAATGCGGACCATGTTGTATAGAAATCCACTCCCCGATACTTCAATGGACACGATACCCTGGTCTTCGCGAATCATGCAAGCATAAATGGTACGCCTATGGTCCTCCACAACCGTTTTGGTCGAACAAAGCGACGTAAACACATGCGTTCCCACTAGATAATTAGCTGCTTCTTGCATCAAAACCGGATCAAGTGATATAGGATCATGCGTTTGAAAGCGTCTCATAAATACATTGGGTATACGATTGGTATCAATGCTGTAACGATACGTCTTCCAATGCGCACTTTTCCGCGAATGAAAATCCATAGATACTTCTTGGCTAAAGCGGACAACTATATCACGAGGAAGCATCTTACGTAAGATGTACGTGTATTTCTCTCCCGGAATAGGTGAGACCGTTTCAAAGTGGCACACCTGTCCTAAGGCATGAACACCTGCATCTGTACGCCCCGAACCATGAATATGAATCTCTTCCCTAGTTAAGCGCTTCAATGCTTCCTCAAGCGTTCCTTGTATGGTTCTTTGCTCCGGTTGGCGTTGATATCCTGCATAATCAGTACCGTCATATGAAATGATTAATTGAATCTTTTTCATGATTGTCCTACTTTCTCATCCAAAAAAGGGCAGTTGCCACGATAGCAAAACATACCAGCAAAAGAACGTCCGAGCGACGTATGGAAAGAACTCTCAATTTCGAACGACCGACGCCACCCACATAGCCTCTTGCCTCCATCGCGGTTGCCAGATCCTCTGCCCGTCGAAACGACGAGATCATAAGTGGGATTAAAACAGGAATATACGCCATGACACGACGGTATAGATTTCCGCTTTCAAAGTCCGCTCCACGAGCCTTTTGTGCTTTGATAATCTTATCCGTCTCTGCCCATAGCGTAGGAATAAAGCGCAAGGCAATGGACATCATCATCGCAAACTCATGAACAGGAAACCTCCACCGGCGAAGGGGGGAAAGTAGCGACTCCAGCCCATCTGTTAAGTCAATCGGTGAAGTAGTAAACATCAGTAGGGAAGCAAAAGTCATTAATAAGATAAAACGAACCGAAAGAATAGCGGCTTGACGAACTCCTTCTTCATAAATCGTAAGAACTGGAGTTTCCAAGACAGCGCTTCCACTCTGAGTAAAAATAAGATGAAAAAGGGTCGTGAACAAGATCATCCAGATAATCAACTTCATCGATCGAAAAAAAAGTAGGAATGAAATTCGAGAAAGAACCATCCCAGCCAATCCAATAAACAGCAAAAGAGCATAGCTCTCTACATTGTTAGCGAAGAAAATCAAAATCAACATACAGAAGACAAAAATACATTTTGAACGCGGATCGAGTCGATGCAGCCAAGAGTCTATCGGTATGTACTGTCCAATCATAACAGAGTTCATGAGCCTCTCCTCCAACGATGAATAAGCTCGTCCGCTAATGCAGATAACTCATAAATCTCGGTCGAGACTGGTGTAGATAAATTCTGATTTAACGACATGATCCACTTCGTCACATCTGGAACATCTAGCCCACTTACTTGTAGATATGGCAGATTCCGAAAGATTTCAACGGGTTTTCCAGTAGAAATCACTTTCCCATCACTCATGAGCACGATCTGCTCAGCAAGTTCTGCAGCTTCATTCATATTGTGTGTAACATGAACGACTGTACATCCAAAGTGCTGATGAAATCTCTTTAAAATAGACAACAGATCTCTCTGCCCTAGGTAGTCTAATCCCGCAGTAGGTTCATCTAGAATCAGGATGTCAGGGCGCATAGCAAGTACTCCCGCAATGGCTACTCGTCTCATTTGACCACCCGATAACTCAAACGGCGATCGATCCCTTAGATCAGGAGAGAGACCCACCCACGACATCGCTTCAACCACCCGATGTTCGATTTCAGCTACATCACAACCAAGATTTTTCGGTCCAAAGGCAATATCCTTAGCTACTGTTTCTTCAAAAAGTTGATGCTCTGGATATTGAAAAACAACGCCAACCTTTTTACGGTACTCCCCTAATTTCTTAGATCGAGAGTGAATCCGAGTATCTCCTACCTGTAAGACACCGCTTGTAGGAAGGAGCAAGCCCGCCAAAAGTTGAACCAATGTAGATTTGCCAGAACCCGTCTTGCCAATAACAGCAACATAGCTGCCTTGATTGAATTGAACATGAATATTCTGAAGTGCTCGGTGTTCAAACGGAGTCCCAGTGGAATAGGTGTAGGTTATGTCTTGGAAAGATATCTCCATATCTGAGCCACCATTTCATCCGAATTTCCAATCGGTTCGTTTATCTCCAATCCCTGATCCTTCAACAATGCACGTAATCGAATCGGAAGAGGAACTTCTAAGCCCCACTGCTCTAACAAATGAGATTGGTTATATAAATCCTTAGATGGACAATCTAATTGAAGACGATGATGGGCAATCACAATGACCCGTTCTGCTAGAAAAGCTTCTTGTGCAGAATGAGTAATATGAATCACAGTATGACCCTGTTGATGAAGCTCTTTCATCAGTTCCCGTACTTCTTCTCGTCCCTGTGGATCAAGCATAGAGGTAGACTCATCGAACACAATGATATCTGGATTCATGGCAATTACACCCGCAATCGCAAGGCGCTGCTTTTGACCACCCGAAAGATGAGCTGGTTCACGATTTTCAAAACCAACTAATCCAACCACTTCTAGTGCCTGTTCGATACGTGGAATCATCTCTTCTCTTGGGACCCCTAAATTTTCAAGTCCAAACGCAACATCGTCGCGTACCGTTGTCGCCACAATTTGATTGTCTGGATTTTGAAAGACCATTCCTACTTTTCTACGAATATGAAATTGTCCAAGGTCATCTGAAGTAGAAAAATCCCCCACTCGAACTTCGCCTTCTGTGGGGATAAATAACCCATTTAGTAAACGAGCAAATGTGGATTTACCAGAGCCATTTGGTCCCATCACAACTACATACTCACCTGATTGAATCGTAAGATTGATGTCTTGTAATGCCCATTGCTCCTTCATTTGGCGATCTGGGTGATAATCAAACCATACTCCAGATAGTTCTATGAGAGATTTTGTGTGCTTCATATATTCCCACCTAAAGAAAAAAGGGTAACGTCAGGACCGGTTAGATCCTGCCCTCACCCTTTCAAACATAGCAAGCAGTTATTTTACAAGCTCAAGAAATACCATTGGAGCTCCGTCACCACGACGAGGTCCGATTTTCAAGATACGAGTATAACCACCATTACGCTCTGCATAACGTGGCGCAACTTCATCAAACAATTTTTTTACTGCATCTACATTCTTATGATGGGTTAATTCTTCGCCATCTTTTTCGGTATAAGAACGCTCAGTACGAACGAATGCGGCTGCTTGGCGGCGAGCATGCAAATCACCGCGTTTACCCAAAGTGATCAATTTCTCAGCAATTGAACGAACTTCTTTCGCTTTGGATTCAGTCGTTTGGATACGTTCGTTGAGGATTAGATCGGTTACGAGGTCACGGAAAAGAGCTTTACGAGCTGAACTATTGCGACCTAATTTAGAGTATGCCATCTATTTTCCCTCCCCCTAAAAGCGGATTAATCTTCGTTGCGCAAGCCAAGACCAAGCTCAGCAAGCTTTTCTTGTACCTCTTCTAAGGACTTACGTCCGAGGTTACGGACTTTCATCATATCTTCTTCTGATTTCTGCGTAAGCTCTTGGACGGAATTAATTCCAGCACGCTTTAGGCAGTTATAGGAACGAACAGAAAGATCTAGTTCTTCGATGGTCATCTCCATCACTTTTTCTTTCTTATCTTCTTCTTTTTCCACCATAATCTCAGCATCTTTTGCTTCTTCGGTCAAACCAACAAAAAGCATAATATGATCGTTGAGAATTTTTGCGCCAAGGCTAACAGCTTCATCAGGTTTCAAGCTACCATTGGACCAAACTTCTAATGTAAGTTTGTCGTAGTTAGTAACTTGTCCAACACGTGTATTCTCAATTTGATAGTTTACACGTTCAATTGGAGTATAGATGGAGTCAATTGGAATCACACCAATTGCCTGATCTTCGTTTTTATTCTTGTCGGCGGCCACGTAACCACGTCCACGATTCGCTGTCATACGAATACGAAGATGTGCTCCCGCTTCGAGCGTCGCAATGTGTAGATTTGGATTAAGAACCTCCACATCACTATCAGCGCGAATGTCCCCAGCAAGAATCTCATAACCATCCGTTCCGCCATCAATATCAATCTCTAGCGTTTTTTGTTCATCGGAATGAATTTTGAGGGCGAGCTTCTTCAAGTTGAGAATCAGTTCAGTTGTATCTTCGACCACACCAGGAATTGTAGAGAACTCATGCAATACACCGTCGATCTGAATCGCTGTAACAGCTGCTCCTGGCAAAGAGGAGAGCAGTACACGGCGTAACGAGTTTCCTAAGGTAGTACCATAGCCTCGTTCAAGAGGTTCCACTACAAACTTCCCGTATCGATGATCTTCGCTGATCTCAACAGCTTCGATCTTTGGCTTTTCAATTTCAATCATACGGCTCACAAACCCTCCTTCAGAACGTCGTAGTTCTGGATCTATCAGGTTACATAGGCTCGTTCATCGTTTAACAACGCCAATCACACGTTTGAGAAGACGTGTCATCCTACTCTAACGTGCCCGTGCAACTACATGTGCATAAGTAAGAGTGCTGAAAAATTTTCCAGTCCTATCCAGTATACACAATCTGGTTCGAAGATAAACCCTAAAGTTATCTTGTCAACGCATTATACACGACGACGTTTTGGCGGACGACAACCATTGTGAGGGATTGGTGTCACATCTTTAATTAAGCTAACTTCTAACCCCACTGCTTGAAGAGAACGGATTGCTGCTTCACGACCGGAACCAGGTCCTTTTACCATTACTTCAACGGTCTTCATACCGTTTTCCATAGCGGTTTTCGCTGCCACTTCTGCTGCCATTTGAGCTGCGAAAGGTGTGCTTTTACGGCTACCTTTGAAGCCCATGGTACCTGCAGATGCCCAAGCGATTGAGTTACCACGTGGATCGGTAATGGTGATGATAGTGTTGTTAAAAGTAGAACGAATGTGTACAACGCCAGACTCAACATGTTTTTTAACACGGCGTTTCACGCGTTGGTTCGCGCCTTTACGTTTTGGTGCCATTGGTAAGTCCCTCCTTATCTAATTATTTTTTCTTGTTCGCAACGGTACGACGTGGTCCCTTACGAGTACGTGCATTCGTTTTGGTTTTTTGACCACGAACTGGCAAGCCTCTACGATGACGAATTCCACGATAGGAAGCAATCTCCATCAAACGTTTGATGTTAAGAGAGATTTCACGACGTAGATCTCCTTCGATTGTAAGAGTCTTGTCAATGTGAGTACGAAGTTTGTTTACTTCTTCCTCCGTTAGATCACGGACACGAGTATCTGGATTTACACCAGTCTCAGAAATAATTTTTTTAGATTGAGAGCGACCAATACCATAGATATAGGTTAGGGCGATCTCAACGCGTTTTTCACGTGGCAAGTCAATACCTGCAATACGTGCCATACGCTACACCTCCCTTTCTGTTAACCTTGTTTTTGTTTGTGTTTTGGATTTTCACAGATTACCATTACTACCCCTTTGCGGCGGATAACTTTACATTTTTCGCAAATGGGCTTCACCGATGGACGTACTTTCATTACCGGTTTACCTCCTTCTCGTTCCCGAAAGGTTACTTATAACGATAAGTAATCCGTCCGCGGGTTAAGTCGTATGGAGAGAGTTGAACCGTCACTTTATCCCCCGGAAGAATTCGGATAAAATGCATGCGAATCTTTCCTGATACAGTCGCGAGTACTGTATGACGATTCTCTAACTCCACTTTAAACATTGCGTTAGGTAGGGATTCAACAACGATTCCTTCCACCTCAATTACATCTTCCTTGGCCATGACTCACACTCCTTTCTGTTCTTCAGAACGTATTTGGAGCAGGTATTGGTTCAGGGCGTACCGCAACAGTGCATTGGTGACACGACCTGTAACCTGCAAGCTACTAACTACCTCTTGCGCCACTTGAATGGTTGGTTGTACATGCTTCTGGTTTTTCCGCTTGGGCTTCTCAGCCATTCGCTTTTTACCATCCGCTAACCATACAAAGTGAGGTTCTTCCAAGCCGATGACAACCGCGTAAGCACCAGCTTCTCGTCCCGTTTTCACTTGAACGATCTGCCCAACACATATACGACTGTCAACACCTGTCACATCCATCACCCTTCACCTTACGCTGTGGTAAGTATCTCATAGCCATCGTCCGTAATCGCGATAGTGTGCTCGAAGTGAGCACATAGAGAACCGTCTGTAGTTACAACTGTCCACTGATCATCTAATGTACGAACAAAGCGGCTTCCCGCATTCACCATCGGCTCGATTGCTAAGGTCATTCCCTTGGAAAGACGTCTGCCTTTTCCAGGTTCACCGAAGTTTGGAACAGAAGGATCTTCATGAAGCTCACGACCGATTCCATGTCCAGCATACTCCTCCACAATCGAAAATCCCGCTGCCTCAGCAACAGATTGAATCGCATGAGATACGTCACCTAGCCGTATTCCTGGTTTACATACTGCTAAACCAGCATACAACGATTGTTCAGTGACAGCAAGTAAACGCTCCGCCTCAGGTGTTACGATCCCTATTGGATAGGTCCACGCAGAATCACCATGAAAGCCTTCGTAATAAGCACCAATATCGACAGAGAAGATATCGCCATTTAGAAGCTTGCGCTTGCCTGGGATACCGTGCACGAGCTCATCATTTACTGAAGTGCATACACTTCCTTGAAAGCCGTTATATCCCTTAAAAGAAGGGGTTGCTCCCAAACTCCTGATGAACTTCTCTGCAACATGATCAATCTCTTTCGTTGTGATGCCCGGCTCAATCCATTTTTTTAACTCCTGATGAGTTAGATAAACAATTTTGCCGGCTTGCCTCATACGTTCGATCTCAGTTAACGACTTAACCGTGATCATAAAACTGTTCCTCGAACCACAGACAAGATATGCTTACTTACTTCATCGATTGGCAGAGCTCCATATACACGCTCCAGTTTGCCATTTGACTCGTAGTAAGTAAGTAAATGATTTGTTTGTTCAAAGTTGACCTTAAGACGGTTTGCAACCGTTTCTGCACGATCATCCTCGCGTTGGTATAGCTCTCCACCACAATGATCACAAACTCCTTCCTTTTCAGGAGGAGCAAACACTACATGGTAGGTAGCACCACAATCACGACAAATCCAACGACCTGTGAGGCGGCGTAAAAGCTCATCCATCGCTACATCGATGTAGATAACGTGATCTAATTCGCGGTTCAAATCGATTAATAATTGATCTAATGCTTCTGCTTGAGGTACCGTTCTCGGGAAACCATCTAACAAGAAGCCTTTCGCACAATCATCTTTTGCCAGGCGCTCACGAACAATTCCAATCGTTACACGGTCAGGAACCAATTGCCCTTGATCCATAAACGATTTTGCTTCTAATCCTAGAGGCGTTTGTTCTTTCACAGCTGCACGAAACATATCACCTGTCGAGATATGTGGTATATTCAACTGCTCTATGATCTTCGCAGCTTGTGTACCTTTTCCTGCGCCGGGCATACCCATCAAGATAATATTCAAGCGTCTTACCTCCCGGTGAATCTCCTGCGGGCGGTCCGCAATGAAAAGTTAAAAATTGTAAGTCCCAAGCACACACGAGTCCCCGGAGATTTCTTACCGGGGCAACACTCATGTTACTTGGAAGACATGAAACCTTTGTAATGACGTTTTACCAATTGAGCTTCAATCGTCTTCATGACCTCAAGCACTACACCAATCACGATCAAGAGAGAGGTCCCACCAATTTGAACAGAAGTTGGTAAACCAGCTAACTTGATGAAAATGACTGGTAAAATAGCGACAGCCGCTAAGAAAAGTGCTCCTGTCAATGTAAGACGATTCATGATCCGAGTTAAGTAAGAAGTAGTCGCTTTACCTGGACGTACACCCGGGATAAAACCACCGTTCTTCTTTAACTGATCGGAAAGCTGAATCGGATTCATTTGAACAAACGTATAGAAATACGTAAATCCAAGAATTAACAGAACATACAAGATTATTCCTAATGCGGAACTGGTATAGTCGAAATGTTTGATAACCCAATTCGCGATTGCGTTACCTTCCCAGAATCTAGCAATAGTCGGAGGGAACATAAGCAAGGATACCGCGAAGATCACAGGGATCACACCCGCAGCATTTACCTTAAACGGAATATGTGTGGATTGTCCTCCATACATCTTACGACCTACCACACGCTTGGTATAGTTAATCGTAATTTTCCGTACACCTTGCTGAATGTAAATAATCCCGACAATCACTACCAATACAACAAGTAGAATTCCAGCAAGCTTTAGAATCCCCATCGTTATATCAGCCTTACCAGTAAAGAATGTATTCCATACTTGTGAGCCAACTCCAGGAATTCCGGCAGCAATTCCGGCAAAGATGATGATAGAAATACCATTCCCAATACCTTTATCCGTAATTTGCTCACCTAGCCACATTAAGAAAGCCGTTCCTGCTGTAAGTGTCAAAGAAATCGAGGCATAGGTCCAAAAACCATCGCCTATAATAAATTCTTTGGCAGCACGACCAAACCCGATAGACAACCCGATGGACTGGATAATGCCAAGAGCAATCGTAAAATAACGAGTTACTTGTGCAATCTTACGTCGTCCTGTCTCTCCCTCTTTCGCCCAACGAGCAAAGGCGGGAATCACGTCCATCGTCAAAAGTTGCACAATAATCGAAGCAGTGATATATGGCATAATCCCCATCGCAAAGATCGAGAAGTTATGCAAGGAGTTACCCGAGAAGGTGTTGATAAGTCCGAAGACTCCTCCTCCTTGTGATTGCAAATATTCTCGCAATGCAGTTGCGTCCGTATTAGGAACAGGAATAAAGCTTCCGATACGAAAGACAACCAACAACAACAACGTGAACAAAATACGACGACGAAGATCTTCCACCTTAAAAATGTTGCCCAGGGTTGTAAACATATTAGATTACCTCCGTCGCTCCACCAGCGGCGGTAATTTTTTCTTGTGCGCTTTGGGAGAACTTATGAGCTTTAATGGTAAGCTTTTTCGTTAGTTCGCCATTCGCAAGAACTTTTACGCCTGCTTTTAGGTTTTTCACAACACCAGTCTCTACTAAAAGTTCTGGGGTTACTACAGTACCATCTTCAAAGCGATTTAAAGTGTCTAAGTTGACAACTGCATACTCTACACGATTTGGAGAGGTAAAGCCTCGTTTCGGCAGACGACGATAGATTGGGTTTTGGCCCCCTTCAAATCCAGGACGAACACCACCGCCCGAACGAGCGTTTTGTCCTTTGTGTCCACGACCAGAGGTTTTACCTAAGCCAGAACCTGTACCACGACCTACACGCTTTCTCGTATGACGAGAGCCTTCAGCTGGTTTTAACTCATGTAGTTTCATCTTCGCACCTCCTCTTCAACATGTCCTACTATTACTCGTTAATTTCTTTCACTTCAACCAAGTGGCTTACCTTATTAATCATACCACGGATCGCAGGATTGTCATTGTGGACAATCGTTTGTTCACGTTTGGTGAAGCCGAGTGTCCGCAGGGTAACACGTTGGGATTCCGGACGTCCGATCATGCTACCTGTAAAGGTAATCGCTACTTTCTTTGCCACGGTTATCCCTCCTATCCTAACAACTCTTCTACTGTTTTTCCACGCAATTTAGCCACGTCTTGAGGGCGTTTCAGACCTGCAAGACCTGCGAGGGTTGCGCGAACCATGTTAATTGGGTTATTGGAACCCGTAGACTTAGTGAGGATATCGCCCACACCTGCTACGGCTAGTACATCACGAACTGGACCACCCGCGATTACACCAGTACCTTTGGAAGCTGGTTTTAGAATAACGCTACCAGCGCCAAAGCGACCAATGATATCGTGAGGAATGGTGCTACCTTGCAACGGAATAGAGATCAGGTTCTTTTTTGCATCATCTACACCTTTGCGGATCGCTTCTGGTACTTCAGCAGCTTTACCGATGCCGACACCAACACGTCCTTTGCCATCGCCCACTACTACGAGTGCGCTGAAGCTAAAACGACGTCCACCTTTAACAACTTTGGATACGCGGTTAATGTTAACCACTTTTTCCACAAACTCGGATTGAACTGCATCCTTTTTGCGTGGTCTGTCTTGTCTGCTCAAAAGTCTAGACCTCCTTTCCTAGCTCCTTCAGCCAGTGCTTGCACACGTCCATGATAGATATAACCACCACGGTCGAATACAACAGATTTATAACCCTTTTCGATTGCACGTTTTGCGATCAATTCACCTACAGCATGAGCAGCATCAACGGTAGTACCTTTTCCTTCGAAACCTTTATCTAAGGAAGATGCTGCGATTACTGTTACGCCAGTTTGATCATCAATCAACTGAGCGTAGATGTTTTTCGATGAACGGAAAACATTAAGGCGAGGACGCACAGCCGTGCCAAAAACTCTTTTACGTACGCGTAAATGACGTTTCTTACGACCTTTATTGCGCTCCGGCTTTTGAATCACGGTCTAGTTCACTCCCTTCAACTAGCAAATTTATTACTTACCAGTTTTACCTTCTTTACGACGAACCACTTCATCGCTGTACTTGATACCTTTACCTTTGTACGGTTCAGGTTCACGTTTCGCGCGAATATTTGCCGCCATTTCTCCAACCACTTGCTTGTCAATCCCTTTGACGATCACTTGTGTTTGAGAAGGAACGTCGAACTCGATTCCTGCCAAAGGCTCAACCTCAACTGGGTGAGAGTAGCCAACGTTTAGTACAACGTTGTTACCTTTTTTAGAAGCACGATAACCAACACCTACGAGTTCCAAGGTTTTTGTAAATCCATTCGCAACACCTTCAACCATGTTCGCAAGCAAGCTACGAGTTGTACCATGAAGCGCACGGTGTGTACGATGATCACTAGGACGGTTTACTGTTAGTTGATTATCCTCAACGGTGATCGTGATGTCTGGATTGAATTCGCGTGTAAGGGTTCCTTTTGGACCTTTTACAGTCACAACGTTACCCTCTTGCTTGAATTCCACACCCGCTGGAATCACAATCGGTTTTTTACCAATACGAGACATTCGAAGTCACCTCCGATCTTCTATAAGAAAATTACCAGATGTATGCGAGAACTTCGCCACCAACATTTTGTTGACGAGCTTCTTTATCAGTCATTACACCTTTGTTGGTAGAAATAATTGCAATCCCGAGTCCACGAAGAACGCGTGGGATCTCAGTGGATTTTGCGTATACACGCAATCCTGGTTTCGAGATACGTTTTAGACCAGAAATAACTTTTTCGTTACTTGCGCCATATTTCAAGAAAATACGTAACACGCCTTGTTTCGAATCCTCAACGTACTCAGCGTCGCGGATGAAACCTTCACGCTTCAAGATCTCAGCAATCTCACGTTTCATGCGAGAAGCAGGAACTTCCAAGCTTTCATGGCGAACCATGTTTGCGTTACGAATACGTGTTAACATATCTGCAATTGGATCTGTCATCACCATTGTGAGAACCCTCCTTCCTCAAACAATTACCAGCTAGCTTTTTTCACGCCGGGAATCTGCCCTTTGTAGGCCAGTTCACGGAAGCAAATACGACAGAGACGGAACTTACGGTATACAGAATGTGGACGACCACAGCGCTCACAGCGAGTATAGCCTTGAACTTTAAACTTTGGCGTACGTTGATTCTTCACGATCATCGACTTCTTGGCCAACGGATTCCCTCCTTTAGCATTAGGATTTCTACTTACGGAATGGCATTCCCATAGCAGTAAGTAGTTCACGAGCTTCTTCGTCAGATTTAGCGGTAGTAACAATGACTACGTCCATCCCACGAACTTTATCAACTTTATCATAAGAGATCTCCGGGAAGATCAACTGTTCTTTCAAACCAAGCGTGTAGTTACCACGTCCATCAAACGATTTTGCGGAAACACCGCGAAAATCACGAACACGTGGTAGCGCAACGTTTACCAATCTATCTAAGAAGTGGTACATACGCTCACCGCGTAGGGTTACTTTCACACCAATTGGCATACCTTCACGGAGTTTGAAACCAGCAATGGATTTTTTCGCTTTCGTGATAACTGGTTTTTGACCAGCAATCAAGGTAAGGTCTTCCACTGCATTGTCCAATACTTTAGAGTTTTGAACGGCTTCACCAACACCCATGTTGATTACAACTTTTTCGACTTTAGGAAGCTGCATTACAGATTTGTAACCAAACTTTTTCTGTAAAGATGGAGCTACCTCATTCAAATAAAGTTCTTTTAAGCGAGCCATCTGGGTACCTCCTTTCATGCGAAGAATTACTTATCTAGAATTTCACCTGACTTTTTTGCATAACGAACTTTTTTCTGTTCGCCGTTCTTACCATCAACGAATTTATAACCAATGCGTGTTGGTTGTTTCGTCTTAGGATCTTCGATCATCAAGTTAGAAACATGAATAGGTGCTTCTTTCTCAATGATGCCACCTTGAGGGTTCGTCTGTGTTGGACGGCTATGGCGTTTTACCATGTTTACACCTTCCACAACTACACGACCTTCTTTAGCAAGAACCTTGATTACACGACCTTTAGTGAATACTTTTTTACCGTCTGCATTGAAAGTTGGAGCTTCTTTCCCACGCATAACAAGTACAGTATCACCTTTTTTGATGTGCATTTTTGCGCTCACAATCGGCACCTCCTTCATTCAGAAGTCATATATTTGATCCGATCAATTAGAGAACTTCTGGCGCTAGGGAGATGATCTTCATGAAATCACGATCACGAAGTTCACGAGCGACTGGTCCGAAAATACGGGTACCACGTGGGCTCTTATCTTCCTTGATCACAACTGCGGCATTTTCATCAAAGCGAATGTAGGAGCCATCTGGACGACGTACAGGACGTTTCGTACGCACGACTACACATCTCACTACATCACCTTTCTTGACAACGCCACCGGGTGTTGCTTGTTTCACGGATGCAACGACGAGATCGCCGATCCCAGCAGTGGCTTTATTAGAACCACCCAACACACGGATGACCATTACTTCCTTCGCGCCGGAATTATCTGCTACACGAAGACGAGATAGGTTTTGAAGCATGAGTTTCCCTCCTTCCCGCTACTCTTTACGTGTCAATCATTAGATGATAACCGCTTCTTCTACGATTTCCACCAAGCGCCAACGTTTGTCCTTAGACAACGGACGAGTTTCCATGATTTTTACGAGGTCTCCAGCTTTTGCTGTATTCTCTTCATCATGAGCTTTAAATTTTTTGGTAAATTTAACGCGCTTTCCATATTTGGAGTCACGTTTGTAGGTTTCTACAGAAACGACGATGGTTTTATCCATTTTATCGCTTACCACTTTGCCGATTCGAACTTTACGGCGTGTTGTGCGTTCGCTCATCCCTGTGTCCTCCTTTCGATTCCTAGTTCGCGCTCACGGAGAGCCGTTTTGCAACGAGCAATGTCCTTGCGAACTTGGCCCAAACGAGTTGGGTTTTCCAATTGTCCAGTAGCGGACTGGAAACGAAGGTTGAACAGTTCTTCTTTGAACTCAGCAAGCTTTTGCTCGATTTCGGCGGTGGTCAACTCTAATAGCTCTTTCGCTTTCATTCGTTACCCCCCGCTTCACGTTTCACAAATTTCGTTTTGATTGGTAGTTTCATCGCAGCTAGGCGCATAGCTTCACGAGCTACATCTTCAGGTACACCAGCAACTTCGAACATGATTTTCCCAGGTTTTACAACTGCTACCCATTTTTCTGGGGAACCTTTACCGCTACCCATCCGTACCTCAAGAGGCTTTTGAGTAACTGGCTTATCTGGGAAGATCTTAATCCAAACTTGTCCACCACGCTTCATGTAACGAGTCATCGCACGACGCGCTGCCTCAATCTGGCGGTTGGTGATCCAAGATGGCTCAAGAGCTTGCAAACCATATTCGCCGAATGCTACTTCCGTACCGCCTTTTGCTTTACCGCGCATCTTACCACGGTGTGGGCGACGATATTTTACGCGTTTTGGTAATAGCATCGCTTATTTGCCTCCTTCCACTTCTCCCTTTGGAGTGTTTTTTGTTGGGAGAACTTCACCACGATAGATCCAAACTTTAACCCCGATTTTACCGTAAGTTGTATCTGCTTCAGCAAAACCGTAGTCAATGTCAGCACGTAGTGTATGGAGTGGTACAGTACCTTCGCTATAACCTTCGCTACGAGCGATATCTGCTCCACCCAAACGACCGCTTACTAGAGTACGAACACCTTTCGCACCAACACGTAATGTACGACCGATTGATTGTTTCATAGCACGACGGAATGAAACACGGCGCTCTAATTGTTGAGCAATACTTTCAGCAACTAGATTTGCATCAAGCTCAGGGTGTTTAATTTCGTGAATGTTAATGTGTACTTTTTTGCCTGTTAGTTTCACAAGAGCATTGCGAAGTGCATCAACTTCTGTACCGCCTTTACCGATTACCATACCTGGTTTCGCGGTATGAACAGTGATGTTCACACGGTTCGCTGCACGTTCGATTTCTACTTTGGAAACGGCTGCATCTTTCAGACGCTTTTTCACAAAGTCACGAATTTTTAAGTCTTCATGAAGTAGATCTGCGAAGTCTTTTCCGCCGAACCATTTGGATTCCCAGTCACGAATGACACCAACGCGAAGTCCAATTGGATTCACCTTTTGACCCATAGCTTATCCCTCCTTATTCAGAGATTATTTTTCTTTTACAACCACAGTAATGTGGCTTGAACGTTTGTTAATTCGACTTGCACGGCCCATTGCACGAGGCATGTAGCGTTTCAACGTTGGCCCTTCATCAACGAAAGCTGTTTCTACAACAAGGTTGTTTGCATCCATGTTGTAGTTATGCTCTGCGTTCGCAACAGCAGACTTTAACACTTTCTCGATGACCGGCGAGGCAGCACGGTGGGTAAACTGAAGTACTGCGAAAGCCTCTTCTACAGACTTACCGCGAATCAAATCAATTACCAAACGCACTTTACGTGGTGCAATTCGAATGTTACGCGCAATCGCTTTTGCTTGCATGCGTTGCCCTCCTCTCTCGCGAATCGATCATCTACCGACGTTTCGTCTTCTTATCATCGTTACCATGACCTTTGTAGGTACGGGTTGGAGCAAACTCACCAAGTTTATGACCGACCATATCTTCCGTTACGTATACAGGAACATGTTTGCGTCCATCGTGAACTGCAATGGTATGACCAACGAAGTCTGGGAAGATGGTAGAACGACGAGACCAAGTTTTGACAATACGCTTTTCGCCTTTTTCGTTCAGCTCAACCACTTTCTTGATTAAGTGATCATCTGCAAAGGGTCCTTTTTTCAGGCTGCGGCCCATAGCTGAAACCTCCCTTCGAGTGAGGCTAGATAATAGTTTTTATTACTTCTTGCGACGACGTACGATGTACTTGTCAGACGCTTTGTTTTTCTTACGAGTCTTATAACCAAGAGTCGGTTTACCCCAAGGAGTAACAGGAGACTTACGACCGATTGGTGCACGTCCCTCACCACCACCATGTGGGTGATCTACAGGGTTCATTACAGATCCACGTACAGTTGGGCGTTTGCCTAACCAACGAGAACGACCTGCTTTACCGATGTTGATCAATTCATGATCCAAGTTACCTACTTGACCGATTGTCGCGCGGCACTCAAGAAGAATCATGCGAGTTTCACCGGATACAAGACGAATGATAGCATAGCGACCTTCTTTACCAAGAAGCTGTGCGCTAGTACCTGCAGCACGTACAAGTTGTCCACCACGGCCTGGTTTAAGCTCGATGTTATGGATTACTGTACCTACTGGGATGTTGCGAAGTGGAAGAGCGTTACCTGGCTTGATGTCTGATTCAGGACCGGAGATGATCTCTTGTCCTACTTTTAGACTATTTGGAGCTAGAATGTAACGTTTTTCACCATCAACGTAATGAATCAATGCGATGTTCGCAGAGCGGTTTGGATCGTACTCGATCGTAGCCACTTTTCCTACGATGCCATCTTTATTACGTTTAAAGTCGATCACACGGTATTTACGTTTGTGGCCACCGCCTTGGTGACGTACCGTAATTTTACCTTGGTTGTTACGACCTGCCTTCTTGTTTAGAGGTTGTAATAGCGACTTCTCAGGAGTGCTAGTAGTGATCTCTTCAAAAGTAGAACTAGTCATATGACGACGTGATGGAGTCGTTGGTCTGTATTGTTTAATACCCACTTCGATTTCCCTCCTTTTTTAATCAAATGTGTAATTAAGCTTGGAAGATTTCAATTGCTTTGCTGCCTTCAGCAAGAGTAACGATTGCTTTCTTACGTTCTGGCGTCCGACCTGTATAACGACCATGACGCTTTTGTTTTCCTAGAAGACGATGAGTGTTCACAGAAGCTACTTTTACGCCGAAAATGCTTTCAACCGCTTTTTTCACTTCTACTTTGTTCGCACGTACGTCTACTTCGAAAACGTATTTACCTTGTTCCATCATCTCAGTAGAAGCTTCTGTTACTACTGGGCGACGGATGATATCGCGTGGATCCTTCACTGGCCAAACACCTCCTCAACACGATTTACAGCCCCACGGGTGAAAATCACTTTGTCATGATAGAGGACGTCGAGCACATTAACACCTTCAGCTACGATTAATTTCACACCTGGGATGTTACGTGCAGCAAGAGCTGCTTTCTCCTCTAAATCGTCTAACACGATCAATGTCTTTTTCTCCATGCCAAGATTTTTTAGCACTCGTACTAGCTCGCGAGTTTTCGCAGCTTCAAGAGCTAATGCATCTAGTACTACTAGTTCGTTATCCAATACTTTGGAAGAAAGAGCAGACTTGATAGCTAGACGACGTACTTTCTTTGGCAATTTGTAAGCATAGCTACGCGGAACCGGTCCAAAGACTGTACCACCGCCAACCCATTGCGGGGAGCGAATGCTTCCTTGACGAGCATTACCAGTACCTTTTTGTTTGTATGGCTTACGACCACCACCACGAACTTCAGAACGTCCTTTTACCGCATGGGTACCACGACGCTGGGATGCTTGTTGCATAACAACTGCATCATGTAGTACGTGTTGGTTTGGAGTGATTCCGAACACCGCATCAGCTAGTTCGATCTCACCCACTTCTTTACCATGCACATCTAATACAGTCAATTTAGGCATGTTATGTCCTCCTTTCTTTGCTCAATTATACGCTTTTCTTAACAGATGATTTTACGATTACATAACCATTCTTAGGACCTGGAATACTACCTTTTACCAAGATCAGGTTCTTATCAGCATCTACACGTACAACCTCAAGGTTTTGTGTAGTAACACGCTCATGACCCATTTGACCTGGAAGAGTTTGGCCTTTGAATACACGGTTAGGAGCAACCGCACCCAAAGAACCTGGTCCACGGTGATAACGAGAACCGTGACTCATTGGTCCACGAGATTGATTATGACGTTTAATCGCACCTGCAAAGCCCTTACCTTTCGATGTTCCAACTACGTCTACAAATTCACCAGCAGCGAATAAGTCGGCTTTCAGAACACTTCCAAGCTCGTAGCTTGCAACGTCAACCCCACGAATTTCTTTTACGAAATGTTGTGGTGCCACACCTGCTTTTTTTGCATGTCCCATTTCAGGACGAGTAGCACGATGTTCTTTCTTTTCTTTGAGACCGATTTGGATCGCTTCATAACCATCCGTACCGATTTCTTTCTTTTGAAGAACGACACATGGCCCTGCTTCAACAACGGTTACAGTAGCAACTGTACCATCCTCATTGAAGACTTGAGTCATGCCGATCTTTTTACCAAGAATACCTTTCACGCCGTACACCTCCTACCCTATCGAAGTTAAGCATTACAATTTAATTTCGATGTCAACACCCGATGGAAGATCTAATCTCATCAGTGCATCTACGGTTTGTTGCGTAGGATTCACGATGTCGATCAGACGCTTATGAGTGCGCATTTCGAACTGCTCACGGGAATCTTTATATTTATGAACCGCCCGCAAGATCGTATAAACAGATTTCTCTGTTGGAAGCGGAATCGGACCTGACACGCTAGCGCCCGTACGCTTCGCAGTATCAACGATTTTCACCGCTGACTGATCTAGGACACGGTGGTCATAGGCTTTCAGCCGAATGCGAATCTTTTGTTTTGCCATTAGTAACCCTCCTTCGCTCATTTTTCTTAAATGAACTTCTCCGCAGAAATTTCTCCCGACCTAGGCCATGGCAAAGGGGCCAGGTGTGTCGGCAACCTTCTGCTTCATCGCTGTTCATGACCAACATTCGCTATTATATAGAAAATATAAAACAGATGCAAGGAAAAAAAGCATCTGTCTAATAGGTAAATTCTATGATGTAAGCGAAGCGTTGTAATTAAAGTTATAGAGAAGACTGCAGGAGATATTTTATCAAATATAAGTGGGGATAGCAAGGGAATTTGAAAAAATTGGTAGCTGAAAATGCTCCTTGAGTAACGCGTTTAGAGATTCGTATGTTTCTTCAATAGATGAACACCAAAAGCGTAAAGCAGTATTGTAAGAATGGGTGACCCGATCAATAAATGGATTGGTACAGAAATTGATTCTCCGTTTGCGGCTGGCATCACCATTTCCATAAGGAGGTTAGGCATCATGAAACCAGCAAGAAGGCCGAAAGGAACCCACAGAAGGACGGAAACCGCTTTAAACTTTTTTGTAAACAACATAATACAGATAGCATAAGTCCCCAATAGCATAGCACCTAGAAAACTAGTCAGGAAGAAAATCACATCATTATGGAAAACATTACTTAACGAAAATTGACTCCATTTCCCCGTACACGTTATCGCTACAATGATGGAGGCTTTGATAATGAGATAACTATAGAAGTATACATATAGATAGTACATCATGATTGAAAGAAGCTTTGCTCGATAGAGAAGCTCTCTAGGATAGGGGAGCGTTAGCCACCACGAAGCGGTATTTTTCTGAAATTCCTTATTTATAAAACCCATTCCCATTCCAAAAGCAACAAACATAATTCCATTGAAAGTTTGATTAAAGTATTGGAAATTATCCAAGCCATTTTCTAAACCCATTACAATACCGATTGTAAGGCCCAAGAAAACCACAAGTGTAATGAGCGACATAAGCTTGGTTACGAATAAGGTGGAGATGGCTGGAAATTTCATCTCATGTCGTACCAGTTTGAAAAAAGTACTCATGCATATACCTCCCGATAAAGTTCTTTTAGAGAACCGCTCTTAAGACGCAATTCTTCTACTTCTCCTTCTACTACAATCTTCGTATCCTTTACGAAAGAGACTCTATTTAGAAGTCCTTCTACTTCATCGATCTCATGCGTCGTAATCACCAATGTTAACTTTCTTTCCATGATACTTTCAATGATCAGCTCAATCATTTTCTCTCGAGTAATTAAGTCGATTCCTGAAAAAGGCTCATCTAACAACATTAGCTCCACATCACGAGAGAAGCAGAGTAGAAATTGCAATCGGGCCTCTTGGCCTTTCGACATCTCTTTTCCTAACAACCTCCTATCTAGTTTAAAAAACTCTACCAACTCTTCTGCTCTGTCCATTTGGAAATCAGGATAAAAATTCTTTCCATACTGCAGTGCCTCTTCTACTGTATAGTCGCTGTACCACTTTGCACGATCCGATAAGTATGCTATTTTCTGATATAATTCCCAACTAGGTTTTTGTCCTAATACTTCAATCCCTCCTTGATCTGGCAGACATAGATTTGCCATCATTTTCAGCATGGTCGATTTACCCGCGCCGTTTTCCCCTAAGATCCCATAAACCTCGCCTTTAGGAATCGAAAAGGAGATATTGTCTAAAACACGCTTCTTCTTAAAAGATTTTCCTACTCCGTGAAAACGAATCGCAGCATCCATCATTTCCATTCCACCCCCGCAATCATTTTCTGTGCCTCTTCTTGAGTAACACCTAGTATCTTTAAAACCTCAACAAACGACTCTAGTGCATTCTCCGCCATCTCTCTTCGCAACCCCGCAACTTGATCAGCAGAAGAAGTGATAAACGTCCCCTGACCACGCCTCTTCTCGCAGAGCCCATCTCTTTCTAATTCCTGATAAGCCCTTACTACTGTACTCGGATTGATTTTCATCTGTACTGCAAAATCACGAACAGAAGGAAGTTTACTGCCCAACTCGATCTCTCCTTTTGCTAACATCTGACGGAACTGTTGTACTAGTTGCTCGTAGATCGGTTGTGAAAAATCGAGAATAAAGCGATAGGAACCGACAACACGAGTCTCCATAAGCCTCACCGCATCTTTGTATGTTATATTGTATATAGAGTATGGTTACACACCACACACTATCTATATGTGTATGATATGATGACATACACTTTATTGTCAATACTTTTTAGTAATTATTTATCAACCTTCTGATTTATTTGACAGCTTATTGCTGTATTCTATATATAAATATATAGACCCTATACTTTATCAGAGACTATCAGGAGGAAACACAATGGCACAAAACATCGCTATTCAGACTGCGGGGCTATCCAAGCACTACGGTTCTACTAAAGCTTTACAAAATATTGATATCTCCATACACTCAGGAGAATTAATTGCATTATTGGGGGAGAATGGAGCAGGGAAGTCTACTCTCTTTCAACTTTTAACAGGATTGATTACACCTACTTCTGGCTCAATTCAAATAGGAGGACAAGACCTATCCCAAAATCCAATTGCTTGCAAAAAACGAATCGGACTCCTATTTGGTAATGACTCTGGACTTTATCACCGTTTAACAGCTTATGAAAACGTCTTATACTTTGCAAAATTCTATGAAGTTACTGATTCTGTGGCTCGTAGACGAATCGATGAATGGGCTGAACAACTCCTACTTACCCCGCACCTTCACAAAAAAGCAGGAGATCTCTCCAAAGGAAACTTGCAGAAAACCGCTATCCTACGAACACTTATTCACAATCCGGATTATCTACTTTTTGATGAGCCAACCACAGGACTCGACATCGCTGCATCCCTTGCGTTTCAAGACTTAGTCAAATCGCTACAACAATCAGGCAAAACGATCCTCTTCTCCACTCATATCTTAGAGGAAGTTACTCATTTAACAGATAAAATCATCACCCTATCACAAGGGAAAATGATTTATAACGGGACGATTCCCAGTCTCTATCAAGAGTTTCAAACAGATAGCTTACGGGATATCCTGCGAAGTTGGATTCAAGGAGGAGTTTCATCATGAAGCTAATGTGGCACATTGCGAAGAAAGAATTAATGGAGCAATTTCGAGATAAACGAACACTCTGGATGTCCATCTTAATCCCACTATTACTAATCCCAGGAATTTTCCTATTAATGGATCGCATGCAATCTTCCGATGAACCGAAAATCGAAATCGGCGTTAGCTCACAAGTACCGGTCGACCTACAATCAGCTATACAGAAGTCAGCAGTTGGATTTAAGCTAAAAACAATGGCACCCGAAGAAGCAAAAAAGCTCATGAAGCAAGGAGATCTAACAGCATATCTAGGAGTAGGACTCGATCAATCGGGATCGCCTAAAGAGTGGATCTTAGATATCCCTGATGACTCTGGATACAAAACGGTTATCCAGTCCCATATCGACCAACAACTCCTACAACAATACCTCATCCAGAAAAACATCTCTCCTTCCGAGTTACCTAAGCTAAAAATAAAGCTAGCTGAAGGTGCACCGAACATTTTCTCTGGATTCTATTTAATCTCGCTTCTAATCGGAATCGCACCGCTTACCGGTGGAATGATGATTGCAATCGACTCTATTGCTGGGGAGAAGGAGCGTAGAACGATTGTTTCTCTACTTGGATTACCTATTGAAGCTTGGAAGTTATGGGTTGGAAAATGGATCGGTGTTACGGGAATGATTATGGTTACAACTCTGATCTCTGTTGGCTCGCTACTTGGAATTCAGCCATACTTATCAAAACCAGCCATTCAACTCGATCAGCTAACTTCCATTGGAGCCATTCCGCTAGCCGGCTTTGCACTTTGCATACTCTTCTATGTACTCGTCATATCCGCGTTATTACTTATTACTAGTACATTTGCCCGTAGCTTTAAAGAAGCTCAAAACTATCTCAGTCCGCTCATGATGTTGGTTATGGCAGGAACTTTTGTTATCGTACAGCAAACGGGTTCCCAACTACCTAATTATTTGTTCTGGATCCCCGTCTGGAATGTGCATGCCGTTCTTTACGAGATCCTTCACCAAAGCGCAGGACTATCGGACATCCTAATCACTTTTGCTTCTTGCTCTGTTCTAAGCCTCGGTTTAGTTGGATATGGAGCTTATCTCTTTCAAAAACCCAAATATATGCTTTAGCAGAATAAAACGCTATGCAGTTAAATGAAGCACTCGAATGCATAGCTAAATGTAAAGAGCCTTACCGTCTATCCGGATAGACGGTAAGGCTCTTCTTATCTATTCTGCATCTAGATCGTAAATAAATCCTTACCGTGCGTTACTATCAACTAAATATCTTTTTGCTGTAAGGTTAACAGGTGTGTGGAAAAACATATTGGTTACATTGGAGTGAATACTTAGCGTATAGACAACATCATCCATGCACCTTACGTGTAGTGGGTCAATATGTTTAAATGTGACAAACGTGTAGTCATCTACCACTTCATCATCAATCTCAATATTGGATTGATAAATAAGCGTAGCGCCTCTTCTAATTTCAACCGTTACAAACTGAGTGTCCGTCGCATTGGTATTATCATTATTAACATGAATAATTCCATCTAATTCGACTAGGCTTGTTCCACAAACTAAAGGAAATCTAACCGTTGCCACTCGTGTTGGAGCAGTTGGGCTTGTAGAAATTTGCGTAGAAGAGCCTCCAGGTGTCGTGCTTCCATACTGATGATATCGGATGTCCACCAAGTGAGCCATTTTACAAACTCCCCCTGTTACGATATTTGAACATAAAGGGCACACTTCTACTTCTTAGCTTTAACTAATACTTTCATTGTTCGCTTGTATCATATGAGAATAAAATGCAAATGGAAATGTCATTTGACCCTTCCACTCACCTATTTTTACATACAAAAAAAGCCTTACAGTCTGTCCGGATCAGACCGTAAGGCTTTTTTCTTATAAAGATAGTCAAGCAATCTAACGAAGCGAAGACTACTCGATGATTGTTGTTACTGCACCAGCACCAACAGTACGTCCACCTTCGCGGATCGCGAAACGTGTACCATCTTCGATAGCGATTGGAGCGATAAGCTCAACAGTCATTTCGATGTTGTCTCCAGGCATACACATTTCAGTACCTTCTGGAAGCTGGATAACACCAGTTACGTCAGTTGTACGGAAATAGAATTGTGGACGATAGTTAGAGAAGAATGGAGTGTGACGTCCGCCCTCTTCTTTGCTCAATACGTATACTTGTGCTTTAAACTTGGTATGTGGTTTCACAGAACCAGTTTTAGCAAGTACTTGACCACGAGCGATATCTTTGCGGTCTACACCACGAAGAAGAGCACCTACGTTGTCACCTGCAACTGCGGAGTCAAGAAGTTTACGGAACATCTCAACACCCGTTACGATGGATTTACGAGTTTCAGTAAGACCGATGATTTCGATCTCGTCGCCCACTTTAATGGTTCCACGCTCTACACGACCTGTAGCAACAGTACCACGACCAGTAATGGTGAATACGTCCTCTACTGGCATCAAGAAAGGCTTGTCTGTAGCACGTTCTGGTTCTGGGATGTAAGCATCTACTTCGCTCATCAATTCAACGATACGCTCAGCCCACTCGCTACTTGGATCTTGAAGTGCTTTTAGAGCAGATCCTTTTACTACTGGGATGTCATCGCCTGGGAATTCGTACTCAGAAAGAAGTTCACGAATTTCCATTTCAACGAGTTCTAATAGCTCTTCATCGTCAACCATGTCCACTTTGTTCATGAATACAACGATGTAAGGTACGCCTACTTGGCGAGATAGCAAGATATGCTCACGAGTTTGTGGCATTGGACCATCAGCTGCGGAAACAACTAGGATCGCTCCGTCCATTTGCGCAGCACCTGTGATCATGTTTTTCACATAGTCAGCATGTCCTGGGCAGTCAACGTGTGCATAGTGACGGTTGTCTGTTTCATACTCTACGTGTGCAGTAGAGATGGTGATACCACGCTCACGCTCTTCTGGTGCTTTATCGATTTGGTCGTAAGCGGTAGCAGTTGCTCCACCTTTTTGAGCCAATACAGTTGTGATTGCAGCAGTCAATGTTGTTTTACCGTGGTCAACGTGACCAATAGTACCAATGTTAACGTGTGGCTTATTCCGTTCGAACTTGGCTTTTGCCATGATAAATTCCTCCTCAGATAAGGAAATAAGTATTTTTGGTTTTGATTTGGTTTTGGTAAAAAGATATATAGGAATCTGGTAAAGTGATCGGGGTGACACTCTACCAGGTTCTTGTTAAATTAGTTACCAGAAGCTTTTTTAATAATTTCTTCCGCGACATGCTTTGGAACTTCTTCATAATGGCTAAATACCATAGAGAAAGTACCACGGCCTTGTGTACGAGAACGTAGGCTATTTACATAACCAAACATCTCAGACAAAGGAACCATACCGCGTACTACTTGAGCATTACCACGAGCATCCATACCTTCTACTCGTCCACGACGAGAGCTAACATCACCCATGATGTCACCCATGTGCTCTTCAGGAACCGTTACTTCAACTTTCATCATCGGTTCAAGAATAACAGGGTTACACTTAGATTTTGCAGCTTTTAGCGCCATCGATCCAGCGATCTTAAACGCCATCTCAGAAGAGTCAACATCATGGTAAGAACCATCTACAAGTCTAGCACGAACGTCTACTAATGGGAATCCAGCGACAACACCATTTTTCATAGACTCTTCGATACCAGCTTGAACCGCAGGGATGTACTCACGAGGAATCGATCCACCAACGATTTTGTTAACGAACTCGAAGCCTTCGCCCGGTTCCATAGGTTCAAACTCAACCCAAACGTGACCGTATTGACCTTTACCACCAGATTGTTTCACGTACTTAGCTTCTACTTTCGCAGAACCACGGAACGTTTCTTTATAAGCTACTTGAGGTGCACCAATGTTCGCCTCTACTTTAAATTCACGTTTCATACGGTCTACGATAATGTCTAAGTGAAGCTCTCCCATACCAGCGATGATGGTTTGACCTGTTTCTTCATGAGTCCAAGCCTTGAAGGTTGGGTCTTCTTCAGCAAGTTTGGTCAAAGCAACCGACATCTTATCTTGATCGCTTTTCGATTTAGGCTCGATTGCGATCTCGATTACTGGATCAGGGAATTCCATAGATTCAAGAACGATCGTATTTTTCTCATCACAGAGAGTTTCACCAGTAGTAGTATCTTTAAGACCTACTGCCGCTGCGATGTCTCCAGCATATACTTTGCTGATCTCTTCACGAGAGTTCGCATGCATCTGAAGGATACGACCCACACGTTCACGCTTGTCTTTTGTAGAGTTAAGAACATAAGATCCAGACTCTAATGTACCAGAGTAAACGCGGAAGAATGTAAGTTTCCCTACATATGGGTCTGTCATGATTTTAAATGCAAGAGCGGAGAATGGCTCTTCATCGCTTGATTCACGAACTGCTTCAGTGCCATCTGGCAACTGACCTTGGATCGCAGGAACATCAAGTGGAGATGGGAGGTAAGCCACTACTGCATCCAACAAAGGTTGAACCCCTTTGTTTTTGTAGGAAGAACCACAGGTAACAGGTGTAATTTGTACTTCACATGTACCTTTACGAAGTGCATTTACAATTTCCTCTTCAGTGAACTCTTCACCTTCCAAGTACTTCTCCATTAGTGCTTCGTCAAGTTCTGCTACAGCTTCTATAAGTATCGTACGATACTCGTCTGCTTTATCCTTCAACTCAGCTGGGATTTCACCTGATTCAGAGGTGGTTCCCAAGTCGTCGGTATAAATCATTGCTTTCATCTTTACCAAGTCAACGATTCCAAGGAACTTATCTTCAGAACCAATTGGAAGTTGAATTGGTACTGCGTTTGCACCAAGGCGCTCACGCATTTGCTCTACTGCACCGTAGAAGTCAGCTCCCAAGATGTCCATCTTGTTTACATAAGCAAGACGAGGAACACCATAACGGTCAGCTTGACGCCATACAGTTTCAGACTGTGGTTCTACGCCACCTTTAGCGCAGAATACACCTACAGCTCCGTCGAGTACACGTAGGGAACGCTCAACCTCAACGGTAAAATCCACGTGACCAGGAGTATCAATAATGTTGATACGATGGCCATCCCACTGTGCAGTGGTAGCAGCGGAAGTAATCGTAATTCCGCGCTCTTGTTCTTGCTCCATCCAGTCCATAGTAGCTGCACCTTCGTGCACCTCACCAATTTTGTGTACGCGACCGGTATAGAAAAGAACACGCTCAGTAGTAGTGGTTTTACCAGCATCAATATGAGCCATGATTCCAATATTACGTGTATCTTTTAAGGAGAACTCACGTGCCATCTGAAATTTCTCCCTTCATCTGTCAGACAGATAAAAAATATAATTACCAGCGGTAATGTGCAAACGCGCGGTTTGCTTCCGCCATACGGTGAACATCTTCTTTTTTCTTCACAGCAGAACCAGAATTGTTTGCTGCATCAAGAATTTCATTCGCCAAGCGTTCTTCCATGGTTTTTTCGTTACGCAGACGTGCATAACTTACCAACCAGCGTAGTCCAAGGCTTGTACGACGCTCTGGTTTTACCTCGATTGGTACTTGATAGTTAGAACCACCTACACGGCGAGCTTTTACTTCAAGTACTGGCATTACGTTTTTAAGAGCTTGCTCAAAAACTTCCATCGGGTCATTACCAGAACGTTGTTGGATTAGGTTAAAAGCATCATACAAAATAGTTTGCGCTTTTCCTTTTTTTCCATCGTACATCAGACGGTTGACTAAACGAGTAACCAACTTGCTGTTGTATATTGGATCTGGAAGTGCATCACGGCGAGGTACTGGGCCTTTACGTGGCATGCTTTTCCCTCCTTCTTATAGTAGTTATTCTAAGTGGTAAATAAAAATTATTTCTTAGGACGCTTTGTACCATACTTGGAACGACTTTGATTACGGTTGTTTACACCCGCAGTATCAAGCGCACCACGTACAATATGGTAACGTACACCCGGTAAGTCTTTTACACGACCACCACGGATCAGTACAACACTATGCTCTTGCAAGTTGTGACCGATTCCCGGGATGTAAGCAGTTACCTCTGTACCGTTTGTCAAACGCACACGAGCATATTTACGCAACGCGGAGTTTGGTTTTTTTGGAGTCATCGTACCAACACGAGTACAAACGCCACGTTTTTGTGGAGAATTTTGTGGTACAATGGCCTTTTTCATGCTGTTGTAAGTGTACTGAAGAGCTGGAGATTTTGACTTTCTCACTTTGTCAGTACGACCTTTACGAATCAACTGATTAATTGTTGGCATCTCTTGGCACCCCCTTACTTATCTTATAAGCCCACAGATCCAGGCGGATCGTAGAAGAGTAAAAAACATACATGAGAACAAATAAGTGGAGACGAACTGCATGATTGCCTAGGATACATGCAGTTCGACCCAATTTATCTCAAGTGTTTCATCGTTATTTGCAAATCGCTACTGTTGCTGCACCAACATCGATGCCACACGCTTTACCTAGCTCTCTCATCGAGAGTACGCGCACAACAGGGATTCCCCGAGCCTGACATATTGAGGAGATCAAGAGCTGAATCTTTTGATCTGCATCATCTGCTACAAACACTTCTACAGCAGACAAATTCTCAACGGCCTTTTTCGTTTGCTTGGTTCCAATCGCCATTGCTTTTGCTACTTTCACTTTTTCATAAGACATCAAATCATCAGCCCTCCAAAGTGAAACGTTCCAAGCACACGAGTGTATCTTACCACCCGTTATTGACAATGTCAACAAGATTGTATTTCTATCGAATCTAATCGATAAGCACGGAATCAGACGCTTGAAGATCATTTACTTCATTTGCCATCTTCACTTGTAAATTGCGGTAACGAGACATACCGGTACCAGCAGGAACAAGCTTACCGATAATAACATTCTCTTTCAGACCTAGCAAGCGGTCCACTTTTCCTTTGATTGCCGCATCTGTTAGAACACGGGTCGTCTCTTGGAAAGAAGCAGCCGACAAGAAGGATTCAGTTTCAAGAGAAGCTTTCGTAATACCTAGCAAGAGTGGACGAGCAACAGCAGGCTCTTCGCCACGTAGAAGTACATCACGGTTTGCAGCTTCAAATTCATGTATATCTACCACAGAACCTGGTAGAAGAACCGTTTGACCTGCATCCGTAATCCGTACTTTTCTCATCATCTGACGAATCATAACCTCGACGTGCTTGTCGTTAATTTCTACCCCTTGTAAGCGGTATACTTTTTGTACCTCTTGCAAGATATAGCTTTGAACACCATGTACGCCTTTGACACGAAGTAATTCTTTTGGATCAATCGAACCTTCAGTAAGCTCATCACCAAACTTAACTTCATCGCCAACCGATACACGAAGTCTAGAACCATACGGAATCAAGTGTGTTTTGCTTTCCACATCATTTTCCACTTCTACTTCACGACGATCTTTTACCTCACGGATATCCGTTACTTTACCTGTGATCTCACTGATAACAGCTTGACCTTTTGGATTACGAGCTTCAAATAGCTCTTGGATACGAGGCAAACCTTGCGTAATATCATCACCCGCTACCCCACCAGTATGGAAGGTACGCATGGTCAACTGAGTTCCAGGCTCACCAATCGATTGAGCCGCGATGATTCCGACCGCTTCACCGATCTCCACCTGTGTGCCAAGTGCCAAGTTACGTCCATAACATTTCTTACAAACCCCATGCTTGGTACGGCAACTTAGAACAGCACGAATGACTACTTTCTCGATACCAGCCTCTACAATTTCTTCAGCATGTTCTTCGGTAATCAATTCGTTACGATCCACAATCACATGGCCATCACCTGGGTGTTTAACTGTCTCAAAAGCTGTACGACCCACGATACGGTCAAATAACTCCTCAATGATCTCGTTGCCATCATGAATGCGAGATACTCGTTGACCACGGTCCGTTCCACAGTCGTTTTCACGAACAATGACATCCTGAGCCACGTCTACAAGACGACGAGTAAGGTAACCAGAGTCAGCTGTACGAAGGGCGGTATCCGCCAAACCTTTCCGCGCTCCGTGAGTAGAGATAAAGTACTCTAATACGGTCAAGCCTTCACGGAAGTTCGTACGAATCGGACGCTCAATAATTTTACCAGCCGGGTTCGCCATAAGTCCGCGCATACCCGCAAGCTGGGTAATCTGTGATACGTTACCCCGCGCGCCGGAGTTCGCCATCATAAAGATCGGGTTATATTTACCCATGTTCTTCATCAAGACTTCGGTCACACGATCTTTTGTCTTACTCCAGATGGAGATAACACGTTCATAACGCTCATCATCGGTAATGAGACCACGGCGATACTGCTTCACAACCGCATCTACCTGTTGATCTGCTTCTTTCAAGATATCGTATTTCGCAGCAGGAACGTTTACATCCGATACAGCCATCGTGATGCCCGCACGTGTGGAGTAAGTGTACCCAAGCTGTTTCACTTTATCTAGAATGACAGAAGTCATCATCGTTCCAAAACGGCGGAAACATTCTGCGATAATAGCACCCATATCCTTTTTCCGTAATGCACCTGGATCTGGTAGTGATTGAATAAACTCACGAACATTCGTACCTTTTTCAAACATAAAGTGCCCATCACTTGTTTGAACAAAGTTCTTTTTACCAGGCTCATTGATATACGGGAATTCTTCTGGGAAAACTTCGTTGAAGATCAACTTACCAGGAGTCGTTACTAGTAATGCTCCCTCTTGCGCTTCTGTAAAAGAGGTTTTCTTCAATGTTTTCGCCGGAATCGCAATACGGCTATGCAACGTTACATATCCATGTTGATAAGCGTTAATGGCTTCTGCAATCGATTGGAAAACAGAGCCTTCGCCCTTTTCGCCTTCCTTTTGCATGGTCAGATAGTAACAACCTAAAACCATGTCCTGAGAAGGGGTTACGACAGGTTTGCCGTCTTTTGGGTTCAAGATATTTTGCGCCGCTAGCATCAGTAAGCGAGCTTCCGCTTGAGCTTCTGCAGATAATGGTACGTGAACCGCCATTTGGTCACCATCGAAGTCCGCGTTATACGCAGTACATACGAGTGGATGTAGACGAATCGCACGACCTTCAACTAAGATCGGTTCAAATGCTTGAATTCCAAGACGGTGAAGTGTAGGTGCACGGTTCAAAAGAACAGGATGTTCACGAATAACTTCCTCTAAAACGTCCCATACTTCTGGATGAACTCGTTCTACTTTTCTTTTTGCACTCTTAATGTTATGAGCAAGACCTTTTGCGACTAACTCTTTCATTACGAATGGTTTAAAGAGCTCTAGTGCCATCTCTTTTGGAAGGCCGCATTGATACATCTTTAGATTCGGCCCTACAACGATTACGGAACGACCAGAGTAGTCTACACGCTTCCCAAGCAAGTTCTGACGGAAACGACCTTGTTTCCCTTTTAACATATGAGAAAGAGATTTCAATGGACGGTTACCAGGACCTGTTACAGGACGACCACGACGACCATTATCAATCAGTGCGTCTACTGCTTCTTGAAGCATCCGTTTTTCGTTCTGAACGATGATATCAGGCGCTCCCAGATCAAGCAAGCGTTTCAGACGGTTATTACGGTTGATCACACGACGATAGAGATCATTCAAGTCAGATGTTGCAAAACGTCCTCCATCTAATTGCACCATCGGGCGCAGTTCTGGTGGAATAACAGGCAATACATCGAGAACCATCCAGTCTGGTCTGTTACCAGAACTACGGAATGCCTCTAGTACTTCCAAACGTTTTACAGCACGATTCCGACGCTGTCCTTGAGCTGTCGTCAACTCTTCTTTGAGACTATCCACTTCTTTCGTGAGATCGATATCAGCAAGCAGACGGCGAATCGCTTCTGCTCCCATCTTCGCTACGAAAGAGCTACCATATTTCTCACGATAACTACGGAATTCTTTCTCAGATAGAAGTTGCTTCTTTTCAAGTGGGGTTTGACCTGGATCGACAACCACATAGGAAGCAAAGTAGATTACTTCTTCCAAAGAACGTGGAGACATATCGAGAACAAGACCCATACGGCTAGGAATTCCTTTGAAGTACCAGATATGGGAAACAGGCGCAGCTAATTCAATGTGCCCCATACGTTCGCGACGGACTTTTTGTCTGGTTACCTCTACACCACAACGGTCACAGACAACGCCTTTATAACGAACGCGTTTGTACTTCCCACAGTGACACTCCCAGTCCTTCGTAGGACCAAAGATTTTCTCACAGAAAAGCCCCTCTTTTTCAGGCTTTAATGTACGGTAGTTAATTGTTTCTGGCTTCTTAACCTCACCACGAGACCAAGAACGGATTTTTTCTGGCGAGGCCAGACCGATCTTCATAGACTCAAAGTTATTCACATCGAGCATGTGGGCATTCCTCCCTCTGGGTTCCTCCTAGCCGGAGAAGCGATGCTTACAAGCTCCCCTCTCCACATCTAGGACTACGAAACGGACCGAGGTCCTTCATCATTATTTTCTAGATCAAAGTGAAGCCTTTCATTGCCTGGCTCATCATCTTCGTCCAACTCACGCATTTCGATTTCTTCTTCGTTTTCAGCGAGAATTTTTACATCCATACCGAGAGATTGAAGTTCTTTGATCAGTACTTTGAATGATTCAGGAACACCAGGTTCTGGCACATTTTCACCCTTGACAATCGCTTCATACGTCTTCACACGACCCACTACATCATCCGACTTCACAGTCAAGATTTCTTGTAATGTGTACGCCGCACCGTATGCTTCGAGCGCCCATACCTCCATCTCCCCGAAACGCTGACCCCCAAATTGAGCTTTACCACCCAATGGTTGTTGAGTAACGAGAGAGTATGGACCCGTTGAACGAGCATGGATCTTATCATCAACCATGTGCGCAAGTTTGATCATATACATGACCCCAACTGTGACACGGTTTTCAAAAGCTTCACCTGTTCGTCCATCGTACAACATCGTCTTTCCATCGCGGTCTGCACCAGACTCTTCTAAGGCATCAAATACCTCGTTTTCACGAGCTCCGTCAAATACTGGAGTCGCCATATGAAGACCGAGTGACTTCGCCGCCATACCGAGATGGACTTCCAAGACTTGTCCGATATTCATCCGCGAAGGAACGCCCAGAGGATTTAAGACGATTTGTACAGGTGTACCATCTGGCAAGAACGGCATATCTTCTTCCGGCATAATCCGTGAGATAACACCTTTGTTACCATGACGCCCCGCCATCTTATCCCCTTCAGAGATCTTACGTTTCTGCGCGATGTAAACACGTACAAGTTGATTTACACCTGGTGGTAGTTCATCACCGTTTTCACGAGTGAACACTTTTACATCCACGATAATTCCGTCTTGACCGTGTGGTACGCGGAGTGAAGTATCGCGAACTTCACGTGCCTTCTCGCCAAAGATTGCATGCAAAAGACGCTCTTCCGCAGTAAGTTCCGTTACCCCTTTTGGAGTTACTTTCCCTACTAAGATATCTCCTACTTTAATCTCAGCACCGACACGAACAATTCCACGCTCGTCCAGATTCCGCAAAGCATCTTCACCAACGTTTGGAATATCACGCGTGATTTCCTCTGGACCTAGCTTGGTGTCTCTTGCTTCTGATTCATATTTCTCAATATGGATCGAAGTATAGACATCCTCTTTTACTAGTTTCTCACTTAAGAGAATCGCATCCTCGTAGTTGTAACCTTCCCAAGTCATAAAGGCTACGACAACGTTTCGACCAAGAGCCATTTCTCCTTGTTCGGTAGATGGACCATCAGCTAGAACAGCACCTTTTAGTACTTTCTCACCTCTACTGACTACAGGTCGTTGGTTGATACAAGTACCTTGGTTAGAACGAGAAAACTTGGTCAATTTATATTTATCCAAGTCACCTTTAACAAGACGACCATCCAATACTTGCTCTTTACGAACCCAAATCTCGTTAGCCGTAACACGCTCAATCGTACCCGGATTCTTCGCTAGGATCATAACACCAGAGTCTGCCGCTGCTTTATGCTCCATACCTGTACCGATAAATGGAGATTCAGGAACCAATAATGGTACCGCTTGGCGCTGCATGTTAGAACCCATCAAAGCACGGTTGGAGTCATCGTTTTCCAAGAACGGAATACACGCTGTCGCTACCGAAACTACTTGTTTTGGAGATACGTCCATATAATCGATTCTATCTTTCGTAACCGTCAGAAGCTCATCACGGTAACGAGTGATAACCCCAGGTGAGAGGAAATTACCTTCTCCATCAATCTCTGCATTTGCCTGAGCTACATAGTAGTTATCCTCTTCATCTGCAGTCAGATAATGGATTTCTTCTGTTACTTGGTTCGTATCTGGATTCACCCGACGATATGGCGTTTCAATAAAGCCATAGTTGTTAATACGAGCAAAGCTTGATAAGGAGTTGATCAAACCAATATTTGGACCCTCCGGAGTTTCAATCGGACACATACGACCATAGTGAGAATGGTGGACGTCTCTAACTTCGAAGCCCGCACGCTCACGAGTCAAACCACCAGGTCCAAGTGCTGATAGACGACGTTTATGAGTCAATTCAGCCAATGGATTGGTTTGGTCCATAAATTGAGACAACTGGCTAGAACCAAAGAATTCTTTGATCGAAGCAATAACAGGACGGATATTGATCAATGCTTGCGGTGTGATCGCATTGGCATCCTGAATGGACATCCGTTCACGAACCACACGCTCCATACGAGATAAACCGATGCGGAACTGATTCTGCAATAGCTCTCCAACAGAACGGAGACGACGATTTCCTAAGTGATCGATATCATCGGTATCTCCTACACGATGTAAGAGGTTAACAAAGTAGTTAATCGATGAGATGATATCAGCAGGTGTGATATTTTTCACAGACATATCAATTTCTGCATTGGAAATCACTTTAATCACTTTCTCTTCATCAATTGGAGAGAAAATATGAATCGATTGTAAATGGATCGGACCTTCATCAGGTACTCCACCACGTACAGTCGTCTCTGTTAGACCGTATGGGCTCTCGCCTGTTAAAGCAGGTAATAATTTATCAAGAACTCGACGCTCAAGTACTGTGCCTGCTTCTGCTAAAATCTCACCCGTTTCAGGATCAGCGATTGCTTCGGCTAGCTTTTTATTTAATAAGCGATTCTTAATGTGTAACTTCTTATTCATCTTGTAACGACCTACGCTTGCTAAGTCATAGCGTTTTGGATCAAAGAAACGAGAGAATAGAAGACTACGAGCATTATCTGCCGTTGGTGGTTCACCTGGACGAAGACGCTCATAGATTTCGATTAACGCTTTTTCAGTGTTACCAGTGTTGTCTTTATCTAATGTATTGCGTACATACTCATCATCACCTAATAGATCGATGATCTCAGCATCAGAACTAAAGCCTAATGCACGCAAAAGAACCGTCACAGGAATTTTTCTTGTACGATCGATTCGCACATAAATAATATCCTTCGCGTCGGTTTCCAACTCCAGCCATGCACCGCGATTCGGAATCACTGTAGCTGTGTAAGTTGGCTTACCGTTTTTGTCGACTTTCGTGTTATAATACACACTAGGTGAACGAACCAACTGGCTGACAATGACACGTTCCGCTCCGTTGTAAATAAACGTACCCGTTTCAGTCATGAGCGGGAAATCACCCATGAATACTTCCTGCTCCTTCACTTCGCCTGTTTCTTTGTTGATCAGACGAACTTTTACACGGAGTGGAGCTGAATAGGTGACTTGATTATCTTTCGCTTGTTCTACATTGTACTTGGGCTCTCCCAAATTGTAGTCAACAAACTCCAATACAAGGTTTTTCGTAAAGTCTTCGATCGGTGAAATGTCATGAAACATCTCACGAAGACCTTCCTCTAGGAACCATTCGTAGGATTTTTGTTGAATTTCAATAAGGTTGGGTAATTCTAGTACCTCTTCAATGCGGGCATAACTTCTTCGCTGCCGCCGACCGTACTGGACAAGTTTACCAGCCAAACAAATTCCCCCCTCGGATCCAGACGCAATCTGTTGCGTACTAAGGATAAAAGCGAAAAAAGAAAAATGGGTCGAATTACCACATTTTTAACTATAAAGTAGTCTATTTTCCTATCTTAACCAGTGATTTCCATATTTAAACAAATCTCACTAGTTTTCCTGTAATGACACAAAAAAATGCAGGAAATATCATCTAAACTAGACTTTCTGCATTTTATAACACTAGCACAGGCCGATTTCGTTTGTCAACGATGTTTACAAATTTTCTCAGAAACCAGCTCGAATTACCCAGTATCCTTTTTTTCGCTCCACTACTTCCACAGATGGAAAGAGATCATGTAATTCTGTACATGCTGACTCTGCACCTTGCTGCTTTCGAATCACAATCCAAAACGAACCAGCGTCATTTAAATGATCCTTTGCTTCAGCAAACATCTGATAAATAACAGCCTTCCCTGTTCGAATCGGTGGATTAAGCAAAATACAGTCAAACTTGGTGTCAGCTACTTTTTCAAATCTATCACTAACGAAAATGTTTACACGCTCAGAGAGTCGATTGTATACAGCATTCTTCTTCGCCAGCTCAATAGCACGTTCGTTTATGTCTACCATCGTAACTTGGATGTTAGGATTCATTTTTGCGATTGATAAACCAATCGGGCCATAGCCACAACCTAAATCAAGTATATGTCTTGCCCCTCTTAGGTCTACCGACTCAATCAAAAATCGACTGCCAAAGTCTAGCCCCTTCTTCGAAAATACGCCTGCATCTGTCTGAAAGGACAACTTTTCTCCTCGAATCATCACTTCAAAATCGCGATCCTCTTTTTTAGAGGTAGGACTTTTCGAGTAGTAATGATCACTCATTTAGACAGCCTCCTATATAGAAATGACCCGCCGACCGATGACGACGGGCCAAACCGGAACGAAAAGTTAATTACTTAACTTCTACGTTAGCACCAGCTTCTTCTAGTTTTGCTTTGATAGCATTAGCATCTTCTTCGCTAACTGCTTCTTTAACTGGTGCAGGTGTTCCATCAACAAGTGCTTTTGCTTCTTTTAAGCCAAGACCTGTGATTTCACGAACTGCTTTGATTACGTTGATTTTGCTGTTACCAGCGCTTGTTAGGATTACATCGAATTCAGTTTGAGCTGCTGCTTCAGCTGCTACTGCTCCGCCACCCATTACCATAGGTGCTGCTGCAGTTACACCAAATTCTTCTTCAATTGCTTTTACAAGATCGTTCAATTCTAGAACGCTCATAGTTTTGATCGCTTCAATGATTTGTTCTTTAGACATTGAGTATACCTCCCAGTAAATTTATCAATAAAGTTTGATTATGCGTCAATCACATTTGAGTGAAGGAAAATACCCTTACGCCTCAGTAGCTTCTGGAGCTTCTCCATCTTTATCTGCAACTGCTTTAACAGCAAGTGCAAAATTGCGGACTGGAGCTTGCATAACAGAGAGAAGCATGGAAAGAAGACCTTCGCGAGATGGAAGTTCAGCAAGAGCTTCGATGTCTTCTAAGCCAACTACTTTCCCCTCTACTACGCCACCTTTAATCTCCAACGCTTTGTTATCTTTTGCAAACTTATGAAGAACACGAGCCGGTGCTACAACATCGTCGTAGCTAAACGCAACTGCGCTTGGACCAGTCAAGTACTCACCAAGTTCACTCAAACCAACTTGCTCGGAAGCACGACGAGTCATTGTGTTTTTCAGAACTTGAAGTTCTACACCAGCCTCACGCAATTCTTTACGAAGTTCGTTTGTTTGTTTTACAGTTAAACCGCGGTAGTCAGCAACTACAATCGTTTTACTACGATCTAGCTTAGAAACGATATCAGCTACCACAAGTTTTTTCTGTTCAACTGCTTTGGACATAGGGGACACCTCCTTAAAGAGTTGTAGGAAAAAGAAAAGCCTTCGTAGACAGTCGAAGGCCAAGGGTTTTATTAAAAAAACACCTCGGTAGGAAACATTAAGTGCTTCCAGCGCACTCCTACTGTCTACGGTTCTATTCGATTTCAATCAGCTTTATCAGTTTACAAGAAACTGTAAGCCTTTGTCAAATAAAAGCCAGATCTATTTATTAACGATTGGAAAGACGAAGTGCGTTTACAGACACCCCAGGACCCATGGTCGAGGAAACTGTTACACTTCTCATGTACGTGCCTTTCGCAGCCGCTGGTTTCGCTTTTGTAAGAGCATCAGAAAGAGCTTGCAAGTTTTCAGCGAGTTGTGTTTCTGTGAAGGAAACCTTTCCGATTGGAGCATGAATGATACCTGCTTTATCTCCACGGTACTCGATTTTACCTGCTTTGATCTCGTTGATTGCTTTTTCGACTTCAAATGTTACTGTGCCTGTTTTTGGGTTTGGCATAAGCCCTTTTGGTCCGAGTACACGACCCAAACGACCTACTTGACCCATCATATCAGGAGTTGCAACAACAACATCGAATTCGAACCAACCTTGTTGGATTTTGTTGATGAGATCCTCATCACCTACATAGTCCGCTCCAGCGAGTTCAGCTTCTTTTGCTTTCTCACCTTTAGCAAAAACAAGTACGCGTTGTGTTTTACCAGTACCATGCGGTAGCACAACAGCACCTCTCACTTGTTGATCTGCTTTTTTGGTATCAATACCTAAGCGGAATGCAGCTTCAACAGTCTCATCAAATTTAGCTGTAGAAAGTTCTTTTACGAGAGTAAGCGCTTCGGCTACATCGTATTGTTTGAAACGGTCTACTTTCTTGGTAGCTTCTAAATACTTTTTACCATGTTTAGCCACTTCAATTCCTCCCTTCGTGGTTGTAACGGATGATCCTCCCACTTACCTAGACAATCGTGGCAGAAAGCCTAGGCAACGAAGACGTTTATTAGTCTTCGATGACGATCCCCATGCTACGGGCAGTGCCTTCTACCATACGCATAGCGCCTTCAATATCAGCTGCGTTTAGGTCCGGCATTTTTGTTTCAGCAATTTCGCGTACTTTGTCGCGTTTAACAGTTGCTACTTTTTTCTTGTTAGGCTCTCCAGAACCGGATTCGATTCCAGCAGCTTTTTTCAAGAGAATAGCAGCCGGCGGAGTTTTCGTAATGAAGGTGAATGAACGATCTTCAAATACGGTAATCTCCACAGGAATGATCATACCTGCTTGATCAGCAGTACGAGCATTAAATTCTTTACAGAATCCCATGATGTTAACACCAGCTGCTCCGAGAGCTGGTCCAACAGGTGGTGCTGGGTTAGCTTTTCCAGCAGGGATTTGTAGCTTGACCACTCTAAAGACTTTCTTGGCCATCGCTAACTACCTCCTTCAACACAATGTGGTATTTTGCGGGGATTTCCCCTCCCACGGTCACAGCAAGCGAATAAACGCTTCTGTTCCGCCTTAGGCGGCTGGGTAATAACTCTAACAATCTATCACACTTTCAGGAGAAACAAAAGTTTTTCCTGATGTTAAATTTTTTCCACTTGGAAATATTCTAGTTCTACTGGTGTTTCTCTACCGAACATGTTGACTAGCAACTTCAGCTTACCATTTTTGGCATCGACTTCTTCGATCAGTCCAATCGTACCTGCAAATGGACCTTCTTTGACACGTACAGATTCTCCTACCTCGTAATCTACGATGATCTGAGCTTCATCTACGCCCATCGAAGCAAGAATGACTTGAACCTCGTCTGGTAAAAGGGGTGTTGGTTTCGAACCAGCACCAGAAGAACCAACAAAGCCGGTTACACCTGGCGTATTCCTTACTACATACCAAGAGTCGTCTGTCATGACCATTTCGACTAGGACATACCCAGGAAACACTTTTCGCATGACAGTCTTCTTCTTACCATCTTTCAGTTCCGTCTCTTCTTCCATAGGAACGAGTACGCGAAAAATCTTATCTTGCATCTCCATTGATTCGATGCGCTTCTCTAGGTTTGTCTTTACCTTGTTTTCGTAGCCGGAATACGTGTGAACGACATACCAATTCTTTTCCATGTAATCCAGGGTAGCTTACCCTGTCCCCCCTAACGACAATCGATTCAAATCAATCTATTTTTTTGGAATCAGTTTCAATACCTGATTAATCCCTAAATCAACTAGGAACAAAAAGATGGTTAGAACAACAACAGTAGATACAACGACTAGTGTGTAGTTAACCATTTCCTTACGGGATGGCCAACGAACACGTTTGAGCTCTTGAACGCTACCGCTAAAGAAACCCACAGTACCGCCCACGCTTTTCTTGATACCACGTCCGATATTGGCAAGAAAAGTCATATTGTCACCCCCATCTTTTCACAAGGAAGAAGTTATTACTTGGTTTCACGATGAACAGTATGAGTGTTGCAACGAGGGCAATACTTCTTCAGCTCCATACGGTCTGGATGCTTACGCTTGTTTTTGGTCAACGCATAATTGCGCATTTTGCAAGTTACGCAAGCCATTGTAATGTTTACGCGCATTGAAAAACACCTCCCCTACAAATATCAGTCCGATCAAATCATGATGGTAAATGATTAGAAAACACCCAAGTTAATTTATCATAACCTCGCATGCCCTGTCAATAAAAGCCTATTTCTTATCCATTATTGGTCAAATTTTCTTGGTAAAAACAAAAAAGGAATTTGTCCTTTTTTGTCGAATGAAATAAAAAACAGGCTAGACCCCTGTTTTTTATTTATTCGTTACTTTCACTGTTATAGGGAGATCTCCCTTACTTCTAAGTAGCGTTCTAGCTTTCTCTTCACACGTTGCAGTGCGTTATCGATGGACTTTACATGACGGTTTAGGTCCACAGCGATTTCTTGGTAGCTTCGCCCATCTAAGTATAACATCAACACTTTTCGCTCGAGGTCACTTAAAATTTGGGAAATTTGGTCCTCGATATCGCTATATTCTTCTTGGTTAATATAAATCTCTTCTGGATTTAGCCTGCCGCCGGTGAGCGTATCGTACAGAGTACGATCAGAATCATCGTGGCTAGGCTTGTCCAATGAGACATAAGAATTAAGCGGAATATGCTTTTGACGAGTTGCTGTTTTGATAGCTGTGATGATTTGTCTGGTTATGCAAAGCTCAGCAAAAGCTTTAAACGAAGCGAGCTTGTCCCCACGGAAATCACGTATTGCTTTATACAAGCCAATCATGCCTTCTTGCACAATATCTTCATGGTCTGCCCCAATTAGAAAATAGGAGCGAGCTTTAGCTCTAACAAAGTTCTTATACTTATGAATTAAGTATTCGAGGGCTTCTTGGCATCCAATCCGAACTTCTTCCACCAGCTCTTCATCTGGCAATGTTTTGTACTCGACGACCTTCTCATACTGAATAGCATTACTTGTTTGTAGGTCTACACTCACTGCGATCCCCCCGGCAAAAGTAGCATGTAAACCGCATGTAAGGCTATTATATCTGAAATGAAACAAAATCGTCAATTTTCCACCTATTTTTTCCTTCTCAACTTTTCAAATTCTTTCTGCAAATTTAGCGAGAGATAATCCCCTAGCTTATTTTTGGGACTTGTTGACTCTTGAGTTCTCAAATTTTCCCCTAATTGAACCCTCGCACTTCGAATTTGCTCCAACAGTTCACGGGATGAAATTCGATATGCTCCTTGGCCAAATACCATTCGCTGTTCTAAGTAATCAGAAGTGGCAACATAGATTCGACGATGGGGATTTTTACGGTTGCGCACAAACTGCTCAATGTACTCATCCGCTGTCTCATCTTTACATGTAAAAACAACTTCTACCTTCTCCTGTACTTTTTGCACACGCGCCCCGGGAGTCTGGTGAGCATCAAATACTACATACACTTTACGACCTGTCATCGCCTGATACTCAGACAACTGACTAATTAATTGGTTTCTTTGCTCCTCTAGACGCCTTTCTTTCCGATGAATATTGGACTGGAGGCCAATCACATTATAGCCATCCACCACCAGCCATTCTTCACGCCTGCTAGCCATTGTCCCGTCCGAGTGCCACTTGATACATACAAATTCCCGCGGCCACAGATGCATTCAGGGAAGAAACACGACCCTTCATCGGAAGTCTCACTAGAAAATCGCACTTTTTTTTCATTAATTGGCTGATTCCCTGACCTTCGTTGCCGATGACAAATGCAACTGGCATATCATAATTTACCTGATTATAGGATTGTTTTGCAGATCCATCTGTCCCTACTAACCAAATACCTTCTTTTTTCAACTCATCCGCAACCCGATTCAAATTGGTAACTTGCGCCACTGGTACATACTCTATGGCACCCGCTGAGGTTTTTGCGACCACAGAGGTCAGACCAACTGCACGACGCTTCGGAATCACAACACCATGAACTCCTGCGGCATCGGCTGAACGAAGAATCGAACCTAAATTATGTGGATCTTCAATCCCATCAAGCAAGAGTAAAAAAGGCTTCTCACCTTTCTTCTGAGCGCGTTTTAAAATCCGCTCTACTGTGCTATATTCATAGGCCGCAACTTGAGCTGCGATTCCCTGATGATTTCCGCCGTCTGCTAGTTGATCTAGTTTCGAACGCGGTACCCATTGGTAGGCAATTTTTTGATCTTCTAATTGTTTTAAAATGTCAGCGATGGTTTTCTTTTGAACACCTTCCGCCACGAACACCTTCTCGATGTGTCGTCCCGAGCTAAGCGTTTCTGAGAGAGCCTGCCTTCCAATAATCCAATCTGTCCCCATATTGATCTCCTCCTACAATTCACATGCTGTTATAATTTGTTTCATCAATTGTTCGAGTCTCTCTTGCCGTCCTGATAGATAAAGGTATCCAATCAATGACTCCAGGCCTGTACTATAACGATACTGCGCTACTGAAGCGCTTTTCGCCACACTACCTGATTTGGCATTACGTCCCCGACGAAGCACATTCGCTTCTTCCTCAGTCAAACCACCTTCAATGATACGACTTGCTTTTGCTTGCGCCACCGCCGATACATATTGGATCGCTCTTTTTTGTAGTTCATGAGGCTTAACCACCCCAATTGCAAGAAGATGGTAACGTACATATACTTCATATACGGAATCCCCTATATATGCTTGTAATAAGGGATGAATTTGAGAGGGAGGCTTAGGTAAGCCCGTTCCCCCCATTCCAAGTAAATACGGATTTATTTTCTCTTCCATCGCACACCTTGGGGAGTATCTTCTAGAACAATCCCCTGCTCCAGTAATTGATTACGAATCGCATCTGCTAAAGCGAAATCGCGATTCTTTCTAGCTTGTTGTCGTTCTTCAATGAGTGCTTCGATTTCATCTTCTAAAGACTTTCCGTTGCTATGAATGAGCCCTAATATCCTTCCGGCAAACGTTTCAAACCACTCGATTACCAGTTTACCCGTTTCTTGCGTGATTACTTCTCGAGATACCAAATCATTAGCAAGTCTCACGCTATCGAACACGACCGTGATCGCATTAGCAGAGTTAAAATCATCATTCATCTCCGCAACGAATCTACCAGTTAAATCCTCCAATTGCGACACAACGCTTACATCTACTTCTCCAGATTGCGCAGATTGGATCCGATGTTGTAGATTTTCATAGGCTGTCTGAATGCGCGCTACACTCTCATCCGCTTGTCTAAGCGTATCTTCGGTAAAATTCATTGGGTTCCGATAGTGAGTCGCTAACAAGAAGTAGCGCAAAGCAAGTGGCTGAAAATGCTTACGCAACTCCACTACACTCATCACATTCCCAATTGACTTTGACATCTTTACATTGTTCATATTGATAAATTCATTATGCAACCAATAGCGAACAAACGTCTCACCCGTCATAGCCTCACTTTGGGCAATTTCATTTTCATGGTGCGGGAAGCAGAGGTCGATTCCCCCGGCATGGATATCTAAAGTATCTCCAAGATATCTGCGTGCCATAGCTGAGCATTCGATATGCCAACCCGGACGTCCGGATCCCCATGGAGTATCCCAGCTAATTTCACCTGGCTTTGCAGCTTTCCATAACGCAAAATCCAGTGGGCTCTCCTTTAAATCATTTACTTCTACACGAGCACCTGACTTCAAATCTTCTAGTGAATGATGTGAAAGGCACCCGTAGCCTTCTTTCTTCAAAGAGCGGTAGTAGACATCACCGTTTGTCTCATAAGCATATCCTTTTTCAATTAAACCTTGAATAAATTCAATCATCTCTTGGATGTTTTCAGTCGCCCGTGGATGGGTGGATGCTCTTTTTACTCCCAGAGTATCCATGTCATCAAAATACGCTTCGATATATCGCTCCGCAATCTCTGGCACCGTTAATCCAGTCTCAATCGAAGCATTAATCAGGCGATCATCAACATCGGTAAAGTTTTGTACATAGTTTACTTCATATCCGCTGTGCTCCAAAAAACGCCTTGCTACATCAAAGAACACAAAGCAACGAGCATTCCCAATATGAATATAACTATAAACAGTTGGACCACATACATACATGTTAATCTTATTTTCCTCTAGAGGTATAAGAATTTCTTTTTGTCTAGTCAGTGTATTGAACAGCTTGATTGTCATGGTTGTTACCTCCTTGTTGTCCTTCTGGTATCAGTTTTATTTGTCCATTTCGTTCTTGTTTTAAGCGTTCTATTTCTTGTTTTAGCAACCCGATCTCACCCTGTAATCCACGAAACATCTCTGCTACAGGGTCTGGGAGGTTCACTTGATCGAGATCCGATTGAACACGGATTCCATCCTGAACCACAATTCGCCCAGGAACGCCCACAACAGTTGAGTTGGCAGGTACCTCTCTTAGCACAACAGAACCTGCTCCAATCCGGGCGCAACGCCCAACTCGAATCGATCCCAACACTTTAGCACCTGAAGCAATGAGTACGTGATCTTCAATCGTAGGGTGACGTTTTCCTTTTTCTTTCCCAGTACCACCTAATGTAACCCCTTGATAGATGGTTACATAATTGCCAATCTCACATGTTTCTCCGATTACCACACCCATCCCGTGGTCAATAAAGCAACCAATCCCTATTTTGACACCTGGGTGGATTTCGATACCTGTATGAAACCGATTGCTCTGTGAAATTAGGCGAGCGACAAGGTACCAGCCCTTTTTATAAAACCAATGCGCTACCCGATGAGCCCAAATCGCATGTAACCCTGCATACGTGAAAATGACTTCAATCGTATTTCGTGCCGCTGGATCTCGATCAAAGACCGCTTGAATATCCGCCTGTATCGTTCTCCGAAGCGTGCCCATTTTACTGAACCATGACATACAACGTTCCCCTCTCATCATTCGCCCGAATAAAACAAAAAACCGCCTCCATAGCACACCTGCTACAGAGACGGTTGCCCGCGGTTCCACTCTGTTTGAATCCACCCATCAAAGAGAGCGGATTCCCCTTAAATCCTAGATAACGGTAGGACACCGAATTTCCCTACTGAGATGGTAAATCATCTCACCATCTGTTTGGAAAAATTAGCTCTTGGGGGCACTTCTAGATGGCATCGCTAAGGCCGTCGCACCGTTCGACCTCTCTCTGAAAACAACGATCATCTATACTTTTCCCAATCATCGCAAAGCCCGTATGAATGTAACTCTATTCTCTCTGATTCTAGGAACGTTTGTCAACGAAGCTTTGTAAACGTTTTACAACGGTGTCTTTCCCTAGAAGCAAAATCGTTTCGGTCAAGTCTGGACCATGTGTCTCTCCAGAAATCACCGCACGCACTGGCATAAAAAGCTGCTTCCCTTTAAAGCCAGTCTCTTTTTGCACTGCTTTAAACATAGATTTGACAGTTGCTACGTCTAAACCTTCTTGAGCTTGAACCTCTGCCATATAGCTTGAAATCACCGTCGGCACAGAATCCTCAGCAAGGATTTGCTCAGCCTCTGGGGAATAATTGATATCTTGACGGAAGAAGATATCCGATAGCTCCACGATTTGGGAGATCTCGTCCATCTGTTCCTGATAAAGCCCTACTAGCCGTGTCACCCATTCCTTTTGCTCTGGAGCAAGAGAGGAGGAAATTTTGCCTGCCTTCTCTAGATAAGGTATGGCAAGATCCGTAATCCGTTCTAGGCTCGATTTCTTAATATAATAGTTGTTCATCCACTTTAACTTGGCCGTATCAAACGTCGCAGGTGACTTTGACACTCTCTCTAAGGAAAAGAGCTCGGTTAATTCTTCAAGAGTAAAAATCTCCTCTTCTCCTTCAGGAGACCAGCCGAGTAGTGCCAAGAAATTCACAATCGCTTCTGGAAGATAACCAAGATCGCGATACTGGCTAATAAATTGGACAATCGACTCGTCACGCTTACTCATTTTTTTCCCTTCATGATTGAGAATCAATGGGATATGTGCAAACTTTGGCACGCCAAACCCAAGTGCCTGAGCCACACATAGCTGACGAGGTGTATTCGAAATATGTTCTTCTCCACGAATTACATGGGTGATGTTCATAAGTGCATCATCAATCACAACCGCAAAGTTGTAAGTAGGACGACCATCCGGACGGACGATGATAAAATCACCAATTCCATTGGAATCAAACTCTACATCACCGCGCACGTAATCAGAAAAAGCTAACGCTTGATCTTGCGGAACAGCCAAACGAATGCTAGGAACTCGTCCCTCTGCTTGATATGCGGCAATTTGTTCCTCACTCAAATGACGATCCCAACCACTAAACTTCGGCGCCTCACCACGAGCCAGTTGCTCCTCACGCTCCTGCTCTAGCTCCGCTTGGTTCGCATAGCTATAGTAGGCTTTCCCTTCCGCTACGAGTCGATCTGCGTACTCTGTATAGAGATCGAGGCGTTGCATACAACGATACGGTTCATGGGGTCCGCCCTTTTCTGTTGATTCATCCGCAACGACACCTAACCACTCTAAGCCGTTCATCTGTTCTAGATCTGCGCCTTCTATGTTACGCTCTGTATCTGTATCCTCAATTCGCAGGATAAATTGTCCGCCGTTCTTTTTGGCAAATAAATAGCTGAATAAAGCGGTACGTGCTCCGCCAATATGTAAGTAGCCAGTAGGGCTTGGTGCGTATCGGGTACGAACTGTCATGGTTTTCTCTCCTCGTAGTAAGTTAAGTTAGTTTTGTTTTGCTTTGATTTATCAATAATAAGTTCAAGTTCATTTTACTTTTGGGGTCCCGCTAGAATACATGTTATTGCGGAACCGTACAGTTGTAATAATCAAGAGGGAGTTGGGGCAATGATCTTCAAATCAACACTCCAAACCTACCTCTTCTCCAACAACACAACCGCCATCGAAGCAATCCCTTCACCACGCCCAGTAAATCCTAATTGCTCCGTCGTAGTAGCCTTCACATTCACCTGCTCTAACTCAGCCTCAAGCAACTCCGCAATACGCCTTTGCATCAACGGAATATACGAAGCCATCTTCGGCTTCTGAGCTATAATCGTCGCATCTACATTTCCAAGCCGATAACCCTTCGCCTTTACCAATTCCCACACATGTATCAATAACTTAGCACTATCTGCACCCTTATAAGCCGGGTCTGTATCAGGAAAATGCTTCCCTATATCCCCCAAAGCAACCGCGCCTAAAATAGCATCCGTAATCGTATGTAATAACACATCTGCATCAGAGTGACCCACCAGACCCTTTTCGTACGGAATCTGGACCCCTCCTAGAATAAGAGGATACCCTTCTGCTAGTTGATGTACATCGAAACCTTGTCCAATCCGAATCATACCTCTACTCTCCTAATCTCCCATATTTTCTCGGCAAGCACAAGATCTTCAGGAGTAGTGATCTTAATATTATTATATTCACCCTCTACTACTTTTACAGGAAACCCTATCTGCTCGATCAGCATCGAATCATCCGTCGCCCAATTTGGATCCTCAAGAGCTTTTTCATGAGCTTGTACAATTAAATCCCTACTAAATCCCTGTGGTGTCTGTACCGAGATCAGCTCACTGCGCGCCGGAGTACTTGTTACCCAGCCCTCGCTGTTGATCTGTTTAATCGTATCTTTTACAGGTACTGCTAAGATCGCTGCCTTTGTAACTTTTACCTCTCGAATCAAGCGATCTAGTGCTTCATGTGTGACAAACGGACGAACAGCATCATGAATTAAAATCCAGTCGCTTTGGCAATGTTGCAACCCCATATGTACACTTTCTTGCCTCTCTTTTCCGCCTTCGACAATCGCCTTCACCTTAGCAAATCCATACGACCTAAGCATCTCTTCTGTTCCACGTATCTCTTCTTTTTTCATAACCAAGATAATCTCATCTACCTGAGGATGAGTCTCAAAAAGCCGAAGCGTGTGAACCAAAATGGGTTGTCCATCTAGCAAAAGGAACTGCTTACTAACCTTGCTACCCATACGTTTTCCTTGACCAGCAGCGGGGATGACAACTCCAACACTCATGATCCATTCTCCTCATATATAAATAAAACAGTGCCCGTCGGCATCCGAAGACACCGTACGGGCTTGTTGTTTATTCCTTATTATAACGCACGCTCTAGGAGCTTGGGCTTAGCAAAAATCATTCTGCCTGCCGAGGTTTGAAGTACACTGGTTACAAGGACATCAATATGATCACCTATATACTCCCGACCGCCTTCGATGACAATCATGGTTCCATCATCTAGATAGGCGACCCCTTGACCATGTTCTTTTCCATCTTTGATCACTTGAACATTAATCTCTTCGCCTGGCAACACAACTGGTTTTACAGCATTGGCTAGGTCATTGATATTCAGCACGCTAACACCTTGTAGCTCGCATACCTTGTTCAAGTTAAAATCATTTGTTACCACTTTCCCTGATAGCACTTTAGCCAATTTGACTAATTTACTATCCACTTCTGCCACATCCTCAAAATCACCTTCATAGATTAATACTTTCATATTAAGCTCTTTTTGGATCTTATTGAGGATATCAAGCCCTCTACGACCTCGATTTCGCTTCAATACATCAGAAGAATCCGCGATGTGTTGCAACTCTTCTAGAATAAAACTAGGAATGACGATCGTTCCATCTAGAAAGCCCGTCCGACATATATCAGCAATCCGTCCATCGATAATAACGCTGGTATCCAAGATTTTGTGCTCAACGATATCTTGATTCTCTTTTTTAGCTTGTTTGTCTCTTCCTTGCCGACCAAACGTAATGATGGTAATAAGCTCATCTTTTTTCTTATAACCAACACTAAAACCAAGATATCCAAACAAAATCGATACAATAATCGGTAAAACCCGTTCAACCCCTGGGATTGACAGTTCAGAAATAGGTTGTTGAATTAAAAATGCAATAAGAAGACCCATAATTAAGCCAAATACACCAAATAATCCATCCGCTGCTGGAATTTTTACAAGGTGCTCTTCAAACCACTTAATCCAGTTAATAACACTTTCCGAAACACGAATAGCTACTACAAATAAGAGCGCAGCCCCAATAAAAGCACCAACATAACCTGAAAACGGAACTTCTCCAAAATTCAGAGGAGATTCTTGAAGCACCCGAAAAAACTTCGGACCGAGTACCCAACCCGCGGATGCTCCTAGGAGTGTGAATGCTAATTGTACAAAACGATTCATCATGGGGCTTCACCTCCCCTCTCACATCAAATCTAGTATTCAGTATAGACAAATTAATGAAAAACAAACCTATTGTTTAGTTCGTAAAAAAATAAGGGTGAAAATTCAAGCTATGTGTGGGATGAAATAATTTCATCAATAAGTTCAAAAACCTGTTCAGCCTGTAAATCCCTAGCTAGTGCTAACTCGCTAATTAAAATTTGTCTTGCGTTGTCTAGCATTTTTTTCTCACCGGTGGAAAGCCCTTTCTCCTCATCACGAAACATCAAGGAGCGAACGACTTCGGCAACTTCATAGATGTCTCCGCTTTTCATCTTGTCCATATTGGCACGAAAGCGGCGGTTCCAGCTGGTTGTTTCTTCTTCTTCGAAATTTTTCATACGATCTAATACTTTATCTACCGTACTTTCGTCGACAACCTCACGCAATCCGATACAATTGATACTCTGCAAAGGAACCATTACTTTTAGATCTCCAATTGGCATACGCATCACATAGTATTGTTTACGTTCCCCTAAGATCTCACGCTCTTCAATGGATTCAATGATCCCAGCGCCGTGCATCGGGTAAACCACCTTGTCACCAATATTGAACAAATAGATCCACCCCCAGAGACAATATCTATTTCCAAGATATCACAACTGAAGATAACTGTCAACGGATTTTAAAACGAATATCTTAGCACATAACTTTTATGAGAGTCAATATCTTTTTGCATAATAAACAGCTTGTCAAAAATAAATAAGAATTCAATATATCTTGCAGAGTATCTTATACACCCATAGACAAAGAGAAACAACCCGATACCATCTTAGCACGGGTTGTTTCTTCATCATTCACGTTTATTCTTCAACTGGCTCATCATGCTCTTCCGTACGTTTTTTCCGTTCAAGTGTCTTTTTAACACCGTATAATGCATAGATACCTAGTGGAATAAAGATCACTTTTGGAAGCTCTTTCGGGAAATAGATCGCGGCAACCGCAACAGCAATCAAAAAGATCGGAGCAATCCAATAAACACTCTTTGGAATCGTTGTTTTCTTGAAGGCAGGATAACGGATCTGACTTACCATCAGATAGGATAGGAATAAAGTAGCAACTAGTAGAATCACTGGGTTATCTACATACGTTTTATAGAGTGCCAATGTAGCTAAAATTCCGCCCGCCGCGGTAATGGGCAGCCCGATAAAGTAGCCTGGGACTCCAGGGTGAACGTTAAATCGAGCAAGGCGCAGTGCCCCACAAATAGGGAAGATCGCAGTTACAACCCAGCCTGTGAAGCCCATAGGTTGTAAAACCGATACATACATAATAACTGCCGGAGCAACACCAAATGTAATAAGATCTGATAATGAGTCCAATTGTTTTCCGAATTCACTTTGGGCATTTAGCATACGAGCTACACGACCATCCAAGCCATCTAATAACATCCCGATAATGACCATAATCGCCGCATATTCCCAATATTTCTCTTCGTGAATTGCCAGCAAAATAGCCATGATACCGAGGAATAAGTTCCCGACGGTCAAACAGTTAGGTAATGACTTTGTAAACATACAGGGAACCCCCTATTGGATTAAGTCCCTACTCAGGACCTTTTCAGTTTCGTTCATTTGTATAATGTTTCATTGTAAGGTATTTAGATATGTCTGTCAATAAAGACCTGCTCCTGAATCCTCCGCAAACCTTCTTGAATCGCTCTTGCTCGAACATCACCAATTCCTTCTACGTCATCCAATTCATCGATTGATGCCATCATAATTTTCGGCAGCTTCCCAAAACGGAATGTAAGTTTCTGGATAATATTTCCTGGCAAGCGAGGGATTTTGTTTAAAATCCGATAGCCCCTCGGCGCAACAGACCCTTCTTGGAGATTGGTGTTGCCTGGATAGCCTAGGATCCGTACGATATGAATCTGTTCTAACAAGTCATCACTCGAAAGATGTTTTAGATCCTCAAACACTCTTGTAGGTGTTTGGATGGCGGGGTCTTTAGCATAATCTTTAATCAACCATTCCGCTTCCTCTTCTACATGGGAAACCAACTCTTCTAATTGCATATGAATCAGTCGGCCTTCTGATCCTAACTCATTGATGTAGCTCTGAATCTCTCGTTTGATCCTGAGCACCATCTCAATTCGTTGAATCACGAGAGCTACATCATTCAGTGTAACCAACTCTTCAAATTCAAGCGCACTTAAATTGGTAGTAGCTTGATCCAGTACGGATTTATATTTTTCTAATGTTTGTATCGCTTGATTCGCTTTCGTCAAGATCACACGAATATCTCGCAAGGCATATCGAACACTACCTTTATAAACGGTAATGGTATTACGACGCTGGGAGATGGATACAACGAGCTTACCCGTCTGTTTTGCCGTTCGTTGCGCAGTCCGATGACGGATTCCCGTCTCCGTAGAAGGCATGGAAGAACTTGGAACAAGTTGTGCATTTGCATAATGAATCCGTTTCACATCACTGCTTAAAATAATAGCTCCATCCATTTTACATAATTCATACAGATGAGCGGCTGTAAAAGGACTATCAATATGGAATCCACCATCTACAAGTTCTTTTACCGAATCATCGTATCCTACTACAATGAGTGCCCCTGTCTTAGCACCTAGCACATTGTCTAGTCCTTCTCGAAAGGAAGTTCCTGGAGCAAGGAGTTTTAGTGCTCCACTTAAAATTGCATCAAATTCTTTGCTCAATGAATGTCTACCCCCCCATCGCTTCTTTTAAAGCCTCTGTCACACTATTGACACCGATTAATTGAACACCCGAAGGCGGTGTTAAGCCACGTAAGTTCTTACTTGGTAGTATTACCTTCTCGAAGCCCAAATTAACAGCCTCTGCTACCCTTTGTTCGATCCTGGATACCGCCCGAACTTCACCCGTAAGTCCTACCTCCCCGATAAATAATTCACTTACTCCGGTAGGACGATCTCGAAAACTAGACGCCAACGCTACTGCAATCGCTAGATCCACTGCTGGTTCATCTAATCGAACACCACCTACCACGTTTACAAACGCGTCTTGATTCTGCAAAAACATACCAATTCTTTTTTCGAGAACGGCCATAATCATCGTCAAACGCTGATGATCGATACCTGAAGCTGAACGTTTCGGAGTAGCAAAGCTAGTAGGTGTCACTAATGCTTGCAATTCAACCAAAACAGGTCTTGTTCCCTCTACACTCGCTGTAACAGCTGTACCCGGAACTCCCACAGGCCTCCCTGCTAAAAAGACCTCAGATGGATTATCTATTTCCTCTAGCCCAAGCTCTTTCATCTCAAATACACCGATTTCATTGGTAGAACCAAAACGATTTTTAACGGCCCTGAGTACCCTATATGTATGATGACGCTCTCCCTCAAAGTACAAAACGCAATCCACCATGTGTTCCAACATCCTCGGACCCGCAATAGCACCAGATTTCGTCACATGACCCACAATGATAATCGCTACCCCTTGTTCCTTTGCCCAGCGCATGAGTTGCCCTGTACATTCACGTACTTGAGCCACACTCCCCGGTGCAGAAGTGACTTCTGGATGATACATCGTTTGAATGGAATCGATCACAACAAGCTTTGGATTCGTTTCTCCTATTAATTCTTCAATAACCGTAAGGTCTGTCTCGGAAGCGACATATAAATCTTCATGCAATGACTCCAAACGCTCAGCCCGCATACGGATTTGTTCAAGGGATTCCTCACCTGTGACATACAGAATGGGAGTGCCTGATCGCGCTAACCGATATGTGGCTTGCAGTAAAAGAGTGGATTTCCCAATCCCAGGATCTCCGCCCACTAGAATCAGTGAGCCCGGAACCAATCCACCTCCCAGTACACGGTTTAATTCACGCATACCGGTATCCGTACGTTCGGTAGATAACTTTTCCACTTGAGTAATTCGTGAAGCCTTCTCACGCTTAGTTTTTGGTTTAATATTCGTTCCAGGAATCCGTAGAGAAGTATTTTCCCGCTCCTCCACCATGGAGTTCCACTCTTCGCATCCCGGGCAACGCCCCATCCACTTTGCCGATTCATAACCGCACTCTTGACAAATAAATCGAGTCTTAACTTTTGCCAAAGGATTCACCTCAAAACTCAAATGGAATTCATCCCTCATTATAACAAATAAGGCATTCAACGGTTAGAAAAAAGAACAGCCTAGATTCCTCAAGGCTGTTCTAATTGTTTACGCTTGTTTAGACTTGGTTGATTTAGTTGTTTTCGTCTTTCCCTTTTCCACAACTAAAGCCCCATCTTTCAAATCGATTTGAACGGTATCCCCTCGCCCGATATGACCGCGAAGCAACTCTTCCGATAAACGATCTTCAATATGCTTTTGGATCGCTCGACGGAGTGGACGAGCCCCGTATTGCGGATCGAATCCTTCTTTTGCGAGATAATTTTTCGCAGCGTTTGTGAGAGTAAAATCGATCTCTTGTTCATGAAGTCGTCTGCGAAGCTCTTCCGCCATCAAGCTTACAATCTCTTGAAGATGCTCTTCTTTGAGAGAATGGAACACAATCAAATCGTCAATCCGATTCAAAAACTCAGGACGGAAGCTTTTCTTCAGCTGTTCCATGACGTTATTCTTCATCTGTTCATACTCGTCTTTACTGGTATCACCCGTAGCAAATCCTAGGCGAGTATTCTTAATCATAGAAGCCCCGACGTTAGAAGTCATAATGATCACCGTGTTACGGAAATCAACGGTACGACCTTTCCCATCTGTCAGCCTTCCATCTTCTAACACTTGTAACAAGACATTGAATACTTCTGGATGGGCTTTTTCAATCTCATCAAAGAGAACAACGGAGTACGGTTTGCGGCGTACTTTTTCCGTTAATTGACCACCTTCATCATACCCTACATATCCTGGTGGAGATCCAACTAGACGGCTAGTAGTATGCTTTTCCATGTACTCAGACATATCAATCCGAATCATCGCAGTTTCATCACCAAACATCGATTCTGCAAGGGCGCGAGCCAGCTCTGTCTTCCCTACCCCAGTAGGCCCAAGAAAGATAAAAGAACCAATAGGGCGCTTCGGATCCTTAAGTCCAGCACGAGCTCGGCGAATCGCACGGGCAACTGATTTCACAGCTTCCTCTTGGCCAATCACGCGATTATGCAGGATGGATTCCATATTTAGCAAGCGCGCTGACTCTTCCTCTGCCAATTTGACAACTGGAATCCCCGTCCAACTTGCCACGATATGAGCAATATCATTCCCTGTTACTTCCGAGTCTGATCTACCTTGGTCCTGCTTCCAACGATTGCGAGTCGATTCCAACTCTTCGCGAAGTTTTTGCTCACGATCACGAAGGGAAGCTGCTTTTTCAAATTCTTGACTTTGTACAGCGGCATCTTTTTCTTTCTTTACATCTACCATCTTCTTCTCTAGCTCTTTTAAATCAGGTGGTACTGTATAAGAAGAGAGACGTACCTTCGAAGCAGCTTCATCAACAAGATCAATCGCTTTATCAGGTAGATAACGATCTGTAATATAACGATCCGAGAGCTTCACAGCTTGCTCAATCGCTTCATCTGTAATCTTCACACGATGGTGGGCTTCATAGCGATCCCGAAGTCCTTTTAAGATCAGGACTGCTTCCTCTGCCGTAGGTTCATCAACAGTAATCGGTTGAAAACGACGTTCTAACGCCGCATCTTTTTCGATATATTTCCGGTACTCATCTAAGGTAGTTGCACCAATACATTGCAATTCTCCACGAGCCAGAGCTGGTTTTAAAATATTAGAGGCATCAATCGCCCCTTCCGCTCCACCAGCACCAATCAGAGTATGCAATTCATCAATAAATAGGATGATATTTCCCGCTTGGCGAATTTCGTCCATAATCTTCTTCAAACGATCTTCAAATTCACCACGATACTTCGTTCCTGCCACAACGGTACCCATATCGAGTGTCATAACACGCTTTCCCCGAAGTGTTTCCGGAATTTCTCCAGCCACAATTCGTTGAGCTAATCCTTCTGCTACTGCGGTTTTCCCGACTCCTGGCTCTCCAATGAGAACAGGATTGTTTTTGGTACGTCGAGATAAAACTTGGACTACACGTTCGATCTCTTTCCCCCGACCAATGACAGGATCTAGATGTCCATCACGGGCAATTGCAGTAAGATCACGCGCAAGTCCATCTAAGGTAGGTGTATTAGCGCTAGCCACGTGACCTCCACCAGCAGCCGATTCATTACTCCCCAGTAACTGCAAAACTTGTTGGCGTGCCTTATTTAAACTTACTCCCAAATTATTTAGTACCCGCGCGGCTACCCCTTCCCCTTCACGGATCAGACCAAGGAGAATGTGTTCTGTTCCCACATAGGTATGGCCTAGCTTTCTCGCTTCATCCATTGACAGTTCGATCACTTTTTTTGCACGAGGAGTATAGGCAATATTGGTAGGTTGATTCGTTCCTCTACCAATTAGATTCTCCACTTCCTTTTGAATCTTCTCGAGACCCAGTCCCAAAGCAACTAATGCCTTTGCTGCGATTCCCTCTCCCTCACGAAGCAAACCAAGTAAGATATGCTCCGTACCAATGTTGCTATGACCTAGTCGGACTGCTTCGTCTTGAGCAAGTGCCAACACTTTTTGCGCTCTTTCTGTTAGGCGACCAAACATCATAAGCTAACACCTCTTTTTCTAGTCTGTTTGTTTCTCCATTCGTAAACGCTCTCGAATTAAATCAGCCCTCTGAATATCACGTTCTTCAGGGTTCAAGCGCTCTCCTGCATATTGTTGTAAAAAACCTGGTTGAATCATTACCATTAACTCATTCATAACATTAGAGCCAACATCTTGAATCATGCCTAAATCAATTCCAAGTCGCACATCGGACAATCGCTTCATCGCTTCTTTAGAGTCCATGATTCGCGAGTAGGCTAAAATTCCGAGTGAACGATATACGCGATCCTCTAATTGAATGATCGAGATACTGGTAAGCCTAGTCCGAGCCGATTGCTCATGCTCGATCATCTGCAGTACGACCCCAATTAAATTCTCGATAATCTCCTCTTCTGACTGTCCTAACGTAACTTGATTGGACACTTGATACAATTGCCCTAGCGCTTCACTACCCTCACCGTAGATTCCTCTGACTGCTAAACCTACTTGCATAATGGCTGGAATCAAACGGTTTAACTGTTGCGTCATCGCAAGTGCCGGTAAATGAACCATGACAGATGCGCGGATTCCTGTACCTACATTGGTTGGACAATTCGTCATATATCCAACTTGATCATCAAACGCAAAAGAGAGTTCTTTTTCGAGCAAATTATCAATACTACTTGCTAGTTCCCACGCTTTTTCAAGTTGCAATCCGGGATATAAAACCTGGATACGCAAATGATCTTCTTCGTTGATCATGATCGAGAGTGATTCATCGTGGCTGATAATTGCCGCCCCATGCCTAGAATCTTCAGCTAGACTCGGACTAATTAGGTGTTTTTCCACCAAAACTCGCTTCTCTAGATCCGTCAAGTTTTCCATGCGAATCAGTTCAGCAGATTGCAAGATAGGTTGGTGTTTCTTTATTTTTTTCCAAGCCTTTTCAATCGTTTTTACCACTTTTTCTCCTTGAGACGTGCCCGCCATCATCGGAAATGGAAGTTCAGTTAAATTTCTGGCGATCCTCACCCGACTACTAAAAACAATGTCAGATTGAGGTCCCTTCACTTTCATCCATTCGCTCGTGGCACGTTGGATAAAGTTTTCTAATGACATCAGGTCCCCCTCCTACTCTGTTTCTAATTGTCTTTGCAGGGCTCGAATCTGATCACGAATCTGGGCTGCTTCCTCAAAAGCTTCCTCATGAATTTTGCGATGCAGTTGTTCTTTTAATTTCTCTAAATCGTGACGCATCCGGATTTTCCCTCTGGCACGTTCGGGTACTTTCCCGTTATGTTTGGTATTGCCATGGACCTTCCGCATTAATGGGTCTAGCCATTGCTGAAATGTCGAATAGCAATCGCTACAGCCAAAACGTCCAATTTTCGAAAACTGATTATATGTTAGACCACATGATGGACATCGAAGTACTTGCGGTGAATGACTCGCATCATCCTGGGGATTCCCCATCTGCGTAATCGGCTCAAAATTTAAAAGACCAGACAATAAATGGTGGAAGGAGAAGCCGTGATCAAAACCAGGCATTTGTTCCCCTTTTTCCTGTGCACATAATTCACACAGGTGGTATTCTGTCTTTTGTCCATTCACTACCTTTTTGTAATGAATCGTAGCTGGCCTTTTTCCGCATTCAGGACAGAGCACATCCATCACTCTCCTTTATTTGCGAATAATATGGTAATCATCATCCTCATCATACGTGCTCGCAACTGGTCACGCAGAATGAGCGGTAGTTGAATCAAATCTCGTGAAATCATACTTTTCATTAAATGAGCTTCCCTTGGAGTCATAAAACCTTCTTCAATCAGGCGATGTATTACATGCTCGGCAGTCACTTGGGGAATCGAATCTCCAATCCGTTCCAATAGCTCGATATAGTACCTCTGACTATCCAATACAGGAACTTTCTTAATCCGAATGTAACCGCCTCCACCTCGCTTACTCTCGACGAGGAAGCCCTTTTCCAAGGTAAAGCGAGTACTAATGACGTAGTTGATTTGCGAAGGAACACACTGAAATGAATCAGCCAGCTCGCTTCGCTTGATTTCCACGACACCCAGTTCGCTATCGACGAGCATCTGCTTTAGATAGTGTTCAATGATGTCTGAAATACTACTCATCGGAAAACCTCCTGCTGACTTTGACTATCTTTGACCTTCTGATTTTATTATATCGTTTTCATTGGATAATGCCAATCATTTTTTAAACTCTACTCCACCCAATCTTCTTCTACAGTTTTCCCACGAATTGCAGTGCTTCATACCTACTCAAATCATCCTTCTCACTTCATGAACTCCATCTATTTTTTGGAGATCTCCTATCACATTGGTCAAACTTTCTGCACTCGAATCATTCAAACGAAGTGTAATGGTCAAACGAAGTTCTTTCGATGCTTCTTCCTCTTCTACACGCAACTTTCTCAGTTGAATCTCTTTTCCCTCAAAATAAGTGGCTAAATCACCTATTCTTCTCCCTCGATCCTCCCCTTGTATGATAATTTCAAATTGGTATAGGCAACGCCTTTTCACCATATATTTTTCGATGCGATTTAATAACTCTAAACTGACTAAGACTAACAATGTGGTAATCACTGCCGCGAAATAAAAACCAGATCCCACAGCCAGCCCAATCGCAGCAATGACCCAAAGCGATGCCGCAGTCGTAAGTCCGCTGACGGTTACACCCTGCCTTAAAATGGTTCCAGCACCCAAAAAACCAATACCACTTACTACTTGAGCGCTTAAACGTGCGGGATCGAACAAGAAGCGACGATCTGCTTCCATAAAGGGAACAAAGGCGTAAATCGAAATCAGCATAATTAGTGCCGAACCAACACTTACTAAGATATGAGTTCGAAAACCTGCTGGATGATTATTTACCTCCCGTTCCCATCCAACCAATCCACCAAGAAGTGCAGCAACCATAAGTCGTAATACCATCTCCCACTCTGAGATATACCAAATACTGGACAATATAATCCCTCCTAAGAGCTATAGATTTATGATGAAATCCGTCATAACATAAGTATGTTTAGGGTGATTCGTGGATGTTGAAGAAAGAGCCATATATGGTTATAAAGCGTTATTGATTTCATGATATGATAAATGATTATCCTTATTGTACGAGGGGTGTGTGTATGTCATACAAGAGCATTCGTTGGTCGATTTTACTTTTACCCACAATCGTAATCGGCCTATGGGAATATATCCGGCATGATTTTTTGTTATCCCATCTATCAATGGAAATGGGGAACTGGCTCTCTCCCTTGATTGTACTTTTCGTCACATTAACAGTCTCACGATTATTGTTTGCTCGATATGAGCAACTACAGAAGCGGCTAGAAAGCGAACTTGCTGAAAAAGCGGTCTTACAGGAACGTGAACGAATCGCTAGGGAATTGCACGATGGAATTGCTCAGACCTTATTTTTATGCTCTGTCCAACTCGATTTACTAGAAAAACAGCAGCCTACTCTCGAATGGAGTCCCATTCGAAACAATCTACATCAGATTCATAACTATGTACGCCACTCCATCGCTACCTTAAAAGAAGGAACTCAATTAATTCCGATGACGTGGAGTCAACAAGTAGATGAACTCGTGAATGAATTTGAAAAGAAGATGGGGATTCCCGTATCCGTTCAATTAAAGATCCATGAGGATTCCCTTACTTTTAAAGAACAAACTGAACTTATCTCCATCATCCAGGAAGCCCTTACTAACATATACAAACACGCAGGACAAGCTACTTATGTGTTTCTCCATCTTCGGCCTACTACTCATGGATGGCGACTTGAAGTAGAAGATGATGGACAAGGATATAAGGCGAACCCCCTCGATCATGCCGATCGATTTGGCTGTAAAATGATGCGAGATCGCGCAGAAGAACTAGGTGCTACATTCTCTATTACACACGAGATGGGAAAAACCAAAGTGTGGATTGAAAAAGGAGCCTCTTAAAATGAACAAATACCGAGTTATAATGGGTGATGACCACGAGCATGCCAGAGCCGCCATCAAAATCATTTTAGGAAGCGATCCTACCTTTCATATAATCGGCGAAGCGACGAATGGAAAAGAAATGATCCAACTTTGTAAAGAATTAATGCCTGATCTTGTATTAATGGATATCAATATGCCCGTACTAAATGGATTAGACGCAACCCGAATATTAAAAGAAGAGCTGCCTCACATCAAAATCGTCATGGTCACGGTATCAGACGATGTAGCCGATTTATTTGAAGCGCTAAAAAAAGGGGCACAAGGCTACTTGCTGAAGAACTTAAACCCTTCTATTTGGTTAGACTATTTACATGCCATCATGAAAGATGATGCCCCTATTTCCAAGGAAATAGCAAAAAGGATTTTAACTGAGTTTATGAGCCAGCCAAAAACACAACAAGAACACCGGTTAACATCACGAGAACAGGAAATCCTATCATTAGTGGCATTAGGGAATAGCAACAAGGATATTGCTCACTTGCTCACAATTTCGGAGTATACAGTAAAGAATCATTTGAAGAATATTATGCAGAAATTGCATGTTAGTAATCGAGTGCAGTTGACTCGGTTTGCGTTTGAGCAAGGGTATATGAGTGCTGCGAAGCCTTCAGAGAGTGACTGATTAATGGTTTATCAGTGCTACTTCTGTAAAAGCTTTGAAGTATCTCCCCTTAGAAACTTTTCTTACATCCTTCTTTGATAAGGATTCTGCTAAAATTGGTTCTTAGACTGCTTTTGGGGCTTTTGTTACCCATTTTATGATCTAAAATAGTCTGTTATTTAGTTATAAAGCATTTCACTACTATTTTGAAAGGAAGTTTTTTTATTATGAATAAGAAAATGAAGTTATGGATTTCGTCTGTTTGTATGGTAGCTACTGTTTCGTTGGTGAGTGGATGTGGAGGTTCGAAGCCTGCGGAGCATCAACATAATCAAACTCAACCAACTGGAGAACTTTCTGTATCGTTCAAGGCAAATCCGGATAAGTCGAATACAGGAGATCCTGTGACTTTTCAAGCAAATGTGAAGCAAGGGGAGACCGGAATAACGAATGCAAAGGTGGAATTTGAAGTTTGGAAGGGGACAAGCACGGACCACAAGCAGTATCCTGCGAAGCATATCTCCAATGGGGATTACACAGCTAGTGATTCTTTTAAGGATGCAGGTGCGTATAACGTAGTGGTGCATGTGTATACAGATAAGGACCATAAGATGGCAGAAGGAACGTTTCAAGTAGGGGATCAAAAAGCAGAAGAGCATGGTCATCATCACGGGGATCAAAAAGCCAGCCTGCATCTTATGCTTCCAGATACACCTGAAAAAGGGAAATCATTTTCATTAATGGGACATGTGATGGATACAAAAGGGAAGCCACTAACAGGCGCCAACGTGAAGTTTGAAATATGGAAAGAAGGCGACAAGAAGCACCAATTTATCGATGCTTCTGAAGGCAAGGCTGGAGAGTACAGTAAAGATTATAGCTTCGCTGAGTCAGGCACATATCATGTACAACTACACGTAGAGAAACCTTCTATAAAACTACATGAGCATGTGGAGAAGACGGTTACGGTTAAGTAATTCGATGGTAGAATGACAAGGACATTTTTATTTCAGCCTATTAGACGTGTATTTAGTCTCGATGAAATGAAGCAATTAGCTAGGTATGTGTTTCCGTATGGAGCACATACCTTTTTATTTTTTTATTTGAGGGAAAATATATTTTCCTAAATATGTAAATAGGTCTTCCCTGTTTATTTTCATTTGGTTATAATGAGCCTATCATCGAACGAGATGGGGATATGTCATGTCAGATATGAAGCTAATTCAGGACCACTTAACTCAGTTACTTTCCATGACAGGGAAAAATAACGCAAAACTAGCTGGTATGGATCAGAAGATAGATAGTATGGATCAGAAGATTAGCGGCATGGAAACACAGATTAATGGTCTTCAAGAGAAGTTTAGTGGTATGGAAACACAGATCAACGGTCTGGAAAAGAAGATGGATGAACGATTTAATAAAGTCGAGTCTGACATAGCAAACATGGACAAGCGGTTAACCAATGTTGAGTCAGGGTTAGAGAGAGTCGAAGAGAAGGTCAGCGGAATTAAGAACGATCTAGCATTTTTAGCAGATCGCCATTACGATAAATCGCGGGAAATGGACCGTAAGTTTTGGGAATTGAAGAAACAGAACGACTCCAAAAAGCAATGAGGGCTTCGTTAAAGCCTCTTTTCTATATAATCGATTCAAAATACATGCATGAATAACCCCTGATAAGACTTATCAGGGGTTACTTTTATCTAACTTCAGGAACCATTGCCTGGGTAATCCACATCATGTAGAGTAACAACGTAGCTAACCCTAGATAAGAAACACCATATATGAGTCTATGTCTTTTGGAAACGTCATAATATCTCTTATCATCAGATGAATTCTTCCCGTTCTCCATGTAAAAAGGACTGTACTCGATACCGATATCCAACTCTACTTTTCCATCCTCTAGCATATGAGTACGTAGCAAGCGAGCTCTTTTTATCTCACCATGAAGGTCCGATATAGTGGCAATTCGCCCAACACTCGGATAAAACACATCCAGATACGTCTGCTCGCTTGCGAGATCTGTGTAGTATTGATAACGAAGCTCTCGTTGGTGCAATTCACTTGGTATGTACGCTCCTACTTCTTCAAATCGATATGGATCCAGCTTTACTGATAGCATTTCGACCCTTACTTCTCCCGGCTTCGCTGAGTTCTTCTTTCTTATATATTTTGTATATAATTGATATACAAACATCACATAAATGATTGTCAGTAAAATGCTTTTCAGATAGATAATCAGCGCCAAACCTACTATTAAACCGATAACCCAGAACCAGCGTGAGATCGCAACCACGATTCGCCCACCGTCTAGTGGATGGATGGGTACGAGGTTAAACACATTTAAGAAAAAGCCAATATAGGCAATCATATAATAATAGGAATCCCCTGTCGCATAACCAAGTCCCCAACAGCCTAAAGCCCCAACTGTCCCTAGTAAAGGTCCACCTAGCGCGATAAAGGCTTCCGTCTCCGCATCTTGTGGTTGCTTTTTCATTGTAATAAACGCACCGACAAATGGGATAAAAGCCGGGGCAGATACAGGCAATCCTCTCTGCTTAGCCGCTAATACATGTCCTATCTCATGAATCAAAATCATCATAACGAGACCAAAAGCCACTTGAAAAGGAGCAATTAACGTATATGCCCAAATGGAAAGGATCATCGAAAGAAAAGTAGGTAAAAACTTTCCTACCTTCAGAAGTGGAAAAAGTACTTTCAGCTTTGAACCAAACGTAATGATTAAAAGCCCCAAACTAGCCAACCATGTACCGATCGAAGATTTCTTTTTCTTCGGGTCCATTCAAATCCCCCATTCCTATTTATCCATCGCTTACAGGTTATGATACACTAGATAAAAACGCTTTCATCTTACATTATACAAGGAGGAATTATTCTGAATCGCAAAGTTATCCGAAGTTGGGCTCTTTATGACTGGGCCAACTCGGCATTTGCCACAACTATCATCGCTGCTGTCATGCCCACTTTTTTCTCCGATATAGCAGCAGAGGGGCTGGATCCGGGAACCGCAACTGCGTACTGGGGATACACAGATTCCATTGCCTCCCTATTTGTTTTACTATTATCCCCGATCCTTGGAGCTATCGCAGACGCTAGTGGTTCTAAAAAAATATTTTTACGTTTCTTTACTTATGTTGGTGCTATCTCTTGTTTACTCATGTTTACCATTGGAGCAGGCAATTGGCTTTGGGCCTCTCTACTTATCTGTATCGGGACGATTGCTTTTTCAGGAGGAAATGTCTTCTACGATGCGTTTCTGACTGATATCGCTCCCCCAGAGAAAAGGGATTATGTTTCGAGTGTCGGCTACTCATATGGTTATATTGGTGGAGGAATCCTCCTCGCCGCTCATCTATATTTTATCTTAAATGCCGAGTCATTTGGTGTCACCACTACTACCGCTACCCAAATCTCTCTGGCATCGGTTGGAGTCTGGTGGTTTCTATTCGCCATCCCGCTATTTCGAAATGTCCCTGAAAAAGAGATGGTTACGGAAAAGCGAAGTGCTTGGCAATGGACGCGAATTGGGTTTCAAGATGTTCGTCACACACTTAGAAAGATAACTAAATATCCCGAACTAATAAAGTTTCTAATCGCGTTTTGGTTCTTTAATGATGGGATTAATACAATAATTAAAATGGCTACCATATATGGAAAAGAAATCGGTATCGGGACCACACATCTCATCACCGCTTTACTCCTTACTCAATTTATCGGCTTTCCAAGCACCTTGTTATTTGGGAAAATAGCCGAAAAAGTGGGATCCAAAGCAACTCTGTTTATTACGCTATTTACCTATCTCATCTTAGTTTGTATCGGATATTATATGCAGTCGGCTACTCATTTCTATATCCTTGCTGGATTAGTAGGACTTGTCCAAGGAGGAAGCCAAGCCATTAGTCGCTCGATCTTTAGTCGTATGGTTCCAGTCTACCATAATACGGAATTTTTCGGTTTCTTTAGTCTAACAGGTAAATGCGCCTCTATCCTAGGTCCATTTGTCTTTGCGCTAGTTGGGCAGTTAAGTGGCTCTAGCCGATTAGGCATTTTGTCTCTTGTATTCTTCTTCGTTGTTGGGATTATCCTACTATTTAGAGTGAATATACCAAAAGGCGAAAAAGAAGCACTTGATGACGAAGCACCCCTTATAAATGTGTAACATAGAAAAAACCAAGTATAACCCGTAGTGGGGCTATACTTGGTTTAAATCATGTTCTAACTCCTTCATCAATTCCATAACCACTTCTGTCTTATGATTCACTACCTGCTCCATCACCATTTCTTTTTCCTCCTGTGAAAGAGAGGCCCCTTTGCTAAACAAATGGGTCACATTGGAATCCTCGAGTAGCTCTTTGGACAAGCCAGCGGCAATCTGTTTCTGGACGGACTTTAAGTCTCGTAATACGCCGCGCCAGTTAAACTTCCAAATAGGGGTGTGACGATACAAATACTCTACAACAACACGCTCATCTTGAGTCGTTTTATTGTACGTTAAGATCTGTTTCTGGAAAAGCTGTGCAACTGATATATGTAAAGCCTTTAACTTCATCAAGTTACTAGGGGTAATTTCATGGTTTCGATACACATTACTTGCTAGCTGGTTTAATTCCTCATTAGCCTTTTCTAAATCGCCTTGTTGCACAAATAAAACGTGTGATGTCTGAGTAACACGTTGAAACTCTTCTTTGGGAAAGAGATCCATGTGTTCTTCATAATGATTTTTTATCTCCTCAAGCATCTGTACCAAGCTTTGATACATCTCTTGCTCGCCGGTGAGTAGCACGTATAATAGATCATTGGATTTTTTGAGGCTTTCATACTGCAATACGCGCTCGACAACGGGCTCCACTTCTTCGAAGAATGGCACGGATCCATCTTCTCGTACCACCAAGACCTTCCCTGAAGGATGGAATCGTCCAAAATAGTAAGCCCCTTCATGACCCTCTACAGGAATCTTAGATTCAAAGATCTCTGGCTGTTCTTCTGGCAACGTTTCTTTAAACAGATTCACTATAAAAGTAGGAATCATGCTAGTGTCTTGCATTTCATTTCCTCGCTTCCAAGTTTATCCTCATAAAATTTCCATGCCCCCATCATACCATTTCATTTTCGCTATGATCTATTCAAATTCCTTTTTTTTGTCACAATTTACTCCATTTCCTTCCTGTTAAGCAAAAAAAGCCTTAACTAGATTTTTCCTAGTTAAGGCTTTTCCTTCGAAACATTAACTAATAGCAAGTTGTGCTACTCGCTGTTGTTTCTCCATTACTTCTTCTTCTGTCAGGTTGGAAGTACGTTCAATATTGATCTCGCCGAGCAAAGCACCTGCAGTAGAGTCGATGACAGAAACATGGATAATTCCATCACTATCATACTCAAATATCACTTCTAATGGCGCTCCTTTAGCATAGTTCGGCAGCTCAATCATCCCATCCCCTACAACTTTTACAAAGTCTAGGTCACTACTCTCTCCCTCAGTCACTTGGATATGAAGTTGAGTCTGATCATCTACCGTAGTCGTATAATGACCACTTACCCTCGCAGGAATGACGGTATCTTTTTTTAATACAATCGAGTTTACTTCCGCTCCATTTTCATCTAAAGCAACCACACCTAAGCTATGCGAGTTCACATCTTGAACTTCTACAGCTGGAAAAGCCTTTAGCATGTCAGGATCGGCAAGTCCCGCTTTCATATGTAAGAGGGTTCCTTGAATTGAGGCACCCATCGCCACAACCTCGTCTGGATTTACATCTAGCGACGGGCGGATTCCGGTAACACGCTCGATGAGAGCTGGTACAGATCGCATGCGGGTGGAGCCTCCCACCATCAAGACACGATCAATATCTTTCCATTGGAGACCTGCGTCAGATAGCACTTGTTCCATGATGACACGAGTCAATTGAAGCAAAGAGCCTGTTAGTTCGTCAAATTTTTGACGGGTGAGGGTGATAGAGGCATTATGACCACCCACCGATATAAACACATTGGTACGCTCCCGAGAAGATAACGTTTTTTTCGCAATCTCCGCTTTATCACGAAGATCTTGCTCATACATCGGATCATCTAATAGATCAATATCACTTTGTGCTCGGAACTCTTCATTTAGATAGTTCATAACCTCGTTGTCAAAGTCACAACCACCTAAGTTTTTCGCTCCACCCGTAGATAATACCCGAAGCCCTTCTGGGGATAATCTCATGATGGTCACATCGAACGTTCCGCCCCCTAGGTCATATACCATGATGGTTTGGCGTTGATCCATTTTGTCCAAGCCATAAGCAAGAGCAGCTGCTGTCGGCTCATTGATGATACGTAAGACATTTAAACCTGCAATCTTGCCGGCATCTTGGGTTGCTTTACGCTGAGCATCATCGAAATATGCAGGTACCGTAATGACGGCATCGGTTATACTCTCTCCTGTCAGTGTCTCGGCATCTTCCTTTAGACGGCGTAGGATGATGGCTGATATTTCTTCAGGTGAATACACTTCTTTATGTTCGGTAATAAAACGCCAGCTCTTGTCCCCTACTTGACGCTTTACAAACTGAATCACGTTAAAGGGACTTGCCACTGCTGATCGTTTCGCAATACTCCCTACGATTGGGTCTTCCCCATCAAATAAAACAACCGAAGGGGTGATACGCTCTCCCTCTCGGTTCACCAAGATTTCGGGCTTTCCAAACTTGTTCACAACGGAAATGGCGGAATATGTTGTTCCTAAGTCGATCCCTACTACTCTACCCATTGATTTCACTCCTTCAGGGAAGATGATCCTGTCCTATACACGATGTTTCTTTATAATCACTTTTGCAGGCCGCAGAATGACCTCTTTATAGCGGAATCCGTTACGGACCACTGCTGCAATTTCATTATCTTCTTCTTGTATCTCTGTTGGAACCACTTGAACGACTTCTTGATAACGAGGATCAAACGTAATCGATTCTAAGAAGATAGGTTCTACTCCACGTCTATAGAGAATCTCCATTAACTCTCCGTTTAGAGATTTAAGTAACTCAGCTACTTCGGGTGAGAGACTTCCATTCTCCGCACCATCTTTATAGATCATTTCCATCCGATCATGTAATAAGATCAAGTCTATATAAAGCGGTCTTAGATTCGTTAATTCTTGATCCTGCTTCATCGAATCCATCTCTTGATATAATCGTTCAAATGCTTGTTCTTTTGTTTTATCGTACGTTAGTCGCTTTTCAACTAGTCGAACGAGCGAAGTAAAGTTTGATTGCAAACTAGATAAGAAAGAGAGAACCTGTTGCTGTTGACGATCAACGGGCTTTCCCTCTACATCGCCGGTCCGTTCGCGCATCTGCGGTAAGTTCATGCGTTTTGGTTGTTGTGGTAGTTGGGAACCTTGTCCAAATAATCTTCGGTTCTCTTTTTTGGGACCCATACTTGTTCCTCCCTTTGGGCACTAGTTTACATAAATCTATTATAACAGCCTATTTCATAAAAAGTGCTTGGAAAAATGAAACCTAATCAAACTAACATCTTCCATCTCACGAAATTTCTTCTATTCCTATCCATTAACTCAATAAAAGTAATGTGAAAAATACATAAACTCTATCTATTGTCATTCTTACATCCATTTTTCTTCTATTTTATTCGCAAAACGCCCTGATTGGCAACCATTCTATAAAGCTTCAAACCTATGCAAGAAGAAAAAAGCACGAAAGACAGTAACTTCCGTGCTTTTTATTTTCTATTCGTGCGTTTCTCGCATATGTGGGAAGAGTAACACATCTCGAATCGATGGTGCATCAGTCAAGAGCATGACCAAACGATCCATACCGATTCCCAAACCACCTGTTGGCGGCATTCCGTACTCCATCGCTTCCAAGTAATCTTCATCCATTGGATGCGCTTCATCGTTACCCGCTGCTTTTTCACTCACTTGTGCTTCAAAACGCTGACGTTGATCAATCGGGTCATTTAGCTCTGTAAAGGCATTTGCATGTTCACGTGCGACGATGAACAGTTCAAAACGGTCGGTAAACCGTGGATCATCTGCATTTTTCTTAGCCAACGGAGAGATCGCTACAGGGTGTCCTGTTACAAAGGTAGGTTGAATCAATAAGTGCTCAATCTTTTGTTCAAAGAATTCATTTACAACATGCCCAAATGACATCGTAGGCTCTACATGCACACCATGTTCCTTTGCAATGACCCGAGCTTCTTCATCTGTCATCTGAGCCATGAAATCGACTCCTACATGCTCTTGAATCAGATCTGTCATCGATTTACGGGTCCAACCTACGGAGAGATCGATTTCTTCTCCTTGATAGTGAACCTGAGTCGTACCGCAAACTTCTTGAGCGATATGCGCGATCATATTTTCAGTTAGGTCCATGATATCGTGATAATCAGCGTACGCTTCATACAGCTCTAGCATCGTAAACTCAGGGTTATGGCGTGTAGAGATCCCTTCATTCCGATAAGCTCTTCCAATCTCGTATACTTTTTCTAATCCACCTACAATGAGACGTTTTAACGGCAGCTCTAGCGCGATCCGCATATAAAGCGTCATATCAAGTGTATTATGATGCGTTACAAATGGACGAGCACTAGCCCCGCCAGCAATGCTATGCAAAGTAGGTGTTTCTACTTCGAGATACCCATGGTTATTTAGATAATTACGCATCGAGCTAATCACTTGGCTACGGGTAATAAACGTATCTTTTACCTCAGGGTTCATAATCAAATCTAGATAACGCTTCCGATAACGTTGCTCCACATCTTTGAGCCCATGATATTTTTCAGGTAGTGGACGTAGAGATTTGCTCAAGAAAGAAACCTCTTGCGCGCGAACACTTAGTTCTCCGCGATTTGTCTTCATCATAATACCGTGAATTCCAATATAGTCCCCGATGTCCGCTGTTTGGAACGTCTCGTACTGCTCGTCACCCACTACATCCAGGCGCACATAGATTTGTACACGTCCGGTTTGATCTTGAAGATGGGCAAATGAAGCTTTCCCCTGTACTCGTTTCGCCATGAGACGCCCTGCAATCGCTACCTTCTCTTCTCGCTGCGCTAGCTCTTCTTTACTAAACGGCTCAAACTGGCTCGTCACATCCGTTGCATGATGCGTACGGATAAATTTCTGCCCGAACGGATCAACTCCGCGATCACGCAGATTTTGTAACTTCTCACGACGTACTTGTAACAACTCATTCATTTCCTCTTGCACTTGTACTTCAACTCCCCTTGACCCTCTTATTAGACAGCCTTAGCATCTGCCTCAGCTTCGTTTTTCTCTACTTGCTCCGCAAAACCTAATAATAGATTCGCCATACCATCTCTTGTTTCTTGCTCATTTACTGCATCCTTGATGATATTGGAGTTACGCAGTCCTTTCAGGTACCACGCAGCATGCTTACGCATCTCACGAACTGCCACCGATTCACCACGCAGAGAGACTAAGCGATCCATATGAAGAATGGCAATCCTCATCTTCTCGCTTGCTGTTGGGTCTGGAGCGAGTGTTCCGTGAGTCAGATATTCAACCGTACGGTAAAGCATCCAAGGGTTCCCCAGTGCCGCACGTCCGATCATCACACCATCACAGCCCGTCAAATCTAATAACTTACGAGCATCTTCTGGTGATGCAACGTCTCCGTTTCCGATTACCGGAATCGAAACGGCTTGTTTCACATCGCGGATAATATTCCAATCTGCTTTTCCTTTGTACATTTGCACACGAGTACGACCATGTACGGCTATACCTGATCCACCTGCCCGCTCCACTGCTTGAGCATTTTCAATCGCATAGATGTGATCCTCATCCCAACCAATACGCATCTTGACCGTAACAGGCTTATCGACCGCTTCTACTACCGCAGAGACCATTTCATAAATTTTGTTTGGATCTAGAAGCCACTTCGCTCCCGAATCATTATTTACAACTTTCGGTACAGGGCACCCCATATTAATATCAATGATATCTGCATTCGTACATTGATCTACCACTTTCGCCGCTCCTACTAGGGTTTCGCGATCACCACCTACGATTTGCAAACTTAGTGGTTTCTCCCGTTCGTCTACAAACAACATTTCTTTCGTCCGTTTATTACCGTGTAAAATTGCCTTATCACTTACCATCTCCGCACAGACGAGACCTGCTCCAAACTCTTTCGCAATCAGGCGAAAGGCAGGATTACACACGCCAGCCATAGGCGCTAAAACGACTTGATTCTTCAGCTCAACATTTCCGATTTTCCACATTTGTTTTTTCCTCCTCCCTTTTCGTAAGCGTAGTTTCTAGCTTGAGGATTCCCCCGGGATTCCCCATCTGATCTACCCAATCACTCAGACTTTCATTTGTCCCTGGTATAGAAAAATGCTCTGCATCTTCTACAATCTCCGCCAATGGAAGAACAACAAAAGAACGGATTTTCATCCTCGGATGTGGGACTTCTAAATGTTCTTGTTGGATTACATCATGATCATAAAACAGTATATCTATATCAATCGTACGAGGTCCGTAGCGGATCACTCTCACGCGTTTTAGTTTTTGTTCCACTTCCTGACATCGCCTGAGAAGTGCTTCTGCCGATAAAGTCGTCTCAAGTTCCACTACCATATTATAAAAATCAGGCTGATCTAGATAGTCTACTGGGTCAGAGCGATAAATTGAAGAATAGGTTCGGACCTGAATATCAGGTGTGGCTTGAATCAGCTCTATCGCTTGTTCTAACTGCAAAACGGGGTCACCCATATTGGAGCCTAATCCTATATATGCACGAATCATCATCGTTTCCCCCGTCTAACTTCAACACCGACTGATTGATAGTAGCCCGGGATCGGAGGATCTGGCTTCGTAACGCGAACCACTACTTCATCGATCGGGTATTCGGACAGGAGACGGGTTGCTATTTCTTCGGCAAGTTTCTCCACTAATTTAACCGGAGTCCCTTCCACAATTTGTTGGACCGTTTCATACACCTTGCCATAATCGACTGTGAGCGTTAGATCATCCGTGTACCCCGCTTCTTGTAAGGAGAGAAACAGCTTTAGATCTACCTGAAAGCGTTGCCCTAGTTTGTTTTCTTCTGGAAACGCTCCATGATAACCATAAAAAAGCATCTTCTCAAAAAATATGTGGTCCATTCTAGTTTCCTCCTAGTCAAGGGGCGCGTATACCAAAGCATCCATCATTCGACAAAATCGTACCGTTTCTTGTACATCGTGGACTCTCATTATCTGACAGCCTTTTTGAATTCCAAATCCCACCGTAGCCAGTGTTCCCTCTACCCTTTCAGCGGGGGGAAGATCTAAGATTTTTCCAATCATCGATTTACGGGATGTCCCGAGTAGTACGGGATATCCCATCTCCACCAATTGGTCTAGATGCTGCATGACCCGCACATTTTCCTGCAAGTTCTTAGCAAAGCCAATTCCAGGATCTAGCCAGATTCGTTCTGCCTTCACTCCAGCTTGCAGGACAAGTTGAATCGAATCTTGAAGATCCTTTTTCACATCCACAATTAAATCTTGATACGTAGGAACCTCGCGATTATGCATCAGGATCACTGGGACATCTAGCTCAGACATCACGCTAGCCATCAGCGGATCTTTCTTCGCTCCCCAAACATCATTGATAATATGAGCTCCGGATTGTATCGCTTCCTTCGCAACTTGTGCCTTATACGTATCAATCGAAACAGGAATATCCAGCTCAGATGTAATTCGCTTCACAACGGGAATCACACGCTCTAATTCTTCATCTAGCGGGACTGTCTCAGCTCCAGGTCTAGTAGATTCCCCACCGATATCAAGCAGGTCAGCTCCCTCATCAACCAGTCTCTTCGCATGCAAGAGAGCACGTTCCACTGTTTGATAGTTACCTCCGTCCGAAAACGAATCTGGTGTAACATTGAGAATCCCCATGACCAATGTGCGTTCTCCGATAGGCAATTCTCGGTTCCCCACCCGGAATCCCTGCATATGAATGCCTCCTACTTGGTGTACGTCTGAAGGAAATTAGCAAGCATCTGCTTACCCGACTCACTTAAGATTGATTCAGGATGAAACTGAACTCCTTCAACAGCAAGCGTCCGATGACGAATCCCCATAATCTCGTTCTCTGATGTCTCAGCCGTAATCTCGAGGTCTGACGGGAGTATATGCCGATCTACTATCAACGAATGATAGCGGGTCGCGATGATCGGATTTGGCAAATGAGAAAATACCCCTTTCCCATCATGAAATACATCCGACACTTTCCCATGCATCGGCCTCTCAGCTCGGATTACTTTTCCTCCAAAGACTTCTACGATCGCCTGATGACCCAGACATACACCTAATATAGGAATTCTCCCAGCGAAGGTACGAATCACTTCCATCGAAATCCCAGCCTCTGCTGGGGATCCTGGACCAGGTGAAATGATGATTGCTGATAAAGAACGCTCTTCCAATTCTTCTATTGTGACTTGATCGTTTCGTACTACCCACAACTCTTCGCCCAGATCACCAAAATACTGGACCAAATTGTACGTAAACGAATCGTAGTTATCAATCATACAAATCATTATTTCGCTCATCTCAACTCAAATATAATATCTCCCTATTCTAGCATAAAAACGGGATTGGTTCATCTTCGTTCTTGACAAACTGGATGGATTCTGTTTTGGAAGTAGATAAAAAAGTGGCACGTATGAACCAAGCTTGGCTGATACGTGCCTACCCTACTACCTTCTAGATTTTTCCTTATTCAAATTGATATAACGGTGTGGTTAAATAACGCTCCCCGCTACTCGGAATAACAGCAACCACTTTCTTCCCTGCACCGAGACGACGTGCCACTCGCAAGGCAGCTGATACTGCAGCCCCAGAAGAGATTCCTCCGAGGATTCCTTCTTCACGAGCCAGTTTGCGAGCCCATTCAAACGCATCTTCAATATCCACTTGCATAACCTCATCATAAATCTCTGTATCCAAAATCTTTGGAACGAAACCAGCCCCAAGCCCTTGGATTTTATGTGGACCAGGCTTACCGCCTGATAGCACAGGAGAAGAGGATGGCTCTACCGCGACGACTTGGAGATTCGGCATTTTTTTCTTTAACACGGTCCCCACACCCGTAATCGTCCCACCTGTTCCCACTCCTGCTACAAAAGCATCCAATTCCCCATCAACCTGGTCCAATAGCTCTAGTGCTGTGGTTTCAAGATGCACTTTTACATTATCCATATTATTAAATTGTTGCGGCATAAAGTATTCTGGGTTTGCTTCCGCTAACTCCGTTGCTTTTAAAATAGCGCCTCTCATACCTTCTGCTCCAGGTGTCAAAATAAGTTCTGCACCATATGCCCGAAGTAAATTGCGACGCTCCATACTCATCGTATCTGGCATAACGAGGATAGAAGGATATCCCTTAGCCGCCGCTACCATAGCAAGCCCAATTCCTGTGTTGCCACTAGTCGGCTCAATAATCACACTACCCGGCTTTAGGTCGCCACGCTTTTCTGCTTCCTCGATCATGCTTTTGGCGATTCGGTCTTTTACACTTCCACCTGGGTTGAAGAATTCTAATTTTAAATAGATGTCCGCATCCGCTTTTCCCACAATATGATTTAGTTTTACAAGGGGAGTAGAGCCGATTAGGTCTAGAATGCTATTTGCGACTTTCATTATTCGCCCTCCTATTTCCGAGTAAGTATAGGGATTTTATTGACTTTATCTTATCAAGTTTGTAGTGAACGATCAATTAGATTCATTATCCATATCAAAATCTTAAAAACAAGGGACTAACTGTTGGAGTAAGCCCGGGGCATATCCATCCACAGCTAACGGAGGATTGCGAAGCGGACAGTTTACTTCTCTGCTGGATCGGTATCTAAGAAGGGATCGGACAGACTTCTCCGGCCCTCGATCATCCAATTAGCTAATCAACCTGCCTGCTCTCAACAACTAATCAATCAGCTTCCCGAAATCTCCCCCAATATCTCCTCAAGCTCTTCCTTCGAAAACTGATACTTCGAATTACAGAAATGACAAACCACCTCTGCCTTTTCATCTTGTTCGATAATATCTTGGAGATCCTTTTTCCCTAAGCTCGCTAACATAGACTTCGTTTTTTCCAACGAACACGCACATTGGAATTCAACCGGTTTGGTAGCCAGAATTTCAGCGTCGTCCCCAAGTAAACGGTAAAGGATCTCTTCCGGAGTTAATCCGCTTTCGAGCAAGGCGGTCACAGATGGTATCCCCATGATCCGCTTCTCCAATTCATCGATGGCCTCATCACTCGCACCCGGCAGGACTTGAATCATATAGCCACCAGCAAACAGAATTTGATCACGATTGACGAGAACTCCTAGTCCAATCGAAGAAGGTACCTGTTCAGACGTGGAATAGTAGTAGGTAAAGTCTTCCGCTAACTCTCCTGATACGATTGGGGCTGACCCTCGGTAAGGTTCTCTCATCCCAATATCTCTCATTATGTATATATACCCTTGTCCTACGCCACCCGATACGTCGATTTTTCCGTTTTCTTTTAAGGGAATCATCACATCAGGTTGGTCTACATAGCCACGTACATGTCCCTGACCATTTGCGACAACCATGATTTCTCCAAGCGGTCCATCGCCTTTTACTTGAATAGTTACCACATCTTTTTCATTCTTTAACTCTAAGCCCATGAGCGCACCCATCGTGGCTGTTCTTCCGAGCGCCGCACTAGCTGTTGGAAACGTAACATGCTTTCTTTGTAACTCTTGAACTAAGTGAGTTGTAGTCCCAGCAAATCCCCGAAAACTTCCATCTTTTGAGATTGCTCGCACTAAATAATCAGACATAAAAAGTACCTCCCTAAAAGTTTTTCTTACTCCCGTACAAAAAAAAGAGGCGAATCAATCGCCCCCTCTTTTATTTTGGATCGTCTTTTTTCTCGTCTTTCTCATCTACGTCTGTCGGTTTCGCGTCATCCAAGTAATTAGGAGCTTCTGGAGCTTCTTCGACCTTTTCTTCAACCGAAGGCTCTACATCCAGATCTTCTTTCCCTTGGATATTCACTTTCACATCATCTACAGGTATATCGTCAATCTTGCCTGTATCGAGTAATTGCTTGATTTGCTCTTCGTCCAGCGTTTCACGAGTTAATAGAGTGTGTGCTAAGAGCTCTAACTGATCTTTACGCTCATTTAGAATATCCATCGCACGTTTGTAGCAGGTACGAATCAGCTCTTGCATCTCTGAGTCAATCTCGTAAGCAATCTGATCACTATAGTTCTGTTCATGACCGATATCGCGACCCAAGAACACTTGACCTTGAGAACGACCAAACTGCATGGTAGCTAAACGATCACTCATACCGTATTCCGTGATCATCGAACGAACGATTGCAGTTGCCTTCTCAAAATCATTGCTAGCACCTGTACTAACTTCACCAAAAATAATCTCTTCCGCCACACGGCCTCCCAAGATCCCAGTCACGCGATCAAGGAGCTCACCCTTCGTAGCAAGATAACGATCCTCTTTTGGCAACGACATCACATATCCACCCGCTTGCCCACGTGGTACGATGGTTACTTTGTGAACAATATCGGCATTTGGTACGTAATACCCAACAATCGCATGACCTGCTTCGTGGTACGCGACAATTTTACGTTCTTTTTCGCTTACTACACGACTCTTCTTAGCAGGACCTGCAATAACGCGATCAACCGCTTCATCGACTTCGTTCATAGTAATTTTCTTCTTGTTTTCACGAGCTGCAAGAAGTGCCGCTTCGTTTAACAAGTTTTCTAAATCTGCACCAGAGAAGCCCGTTGTGCGTTGAGCAATCACATTCAGTTTTACACTGTCAGCCAACGGTTTGTTACGAGCATGTACCTTTAGAATCGCTTCACGACCTTTTACATCAGGGCGACTCACTAGGATTTGTCGGTCAAAACGACCTGGACGTAACAAAGCAGGATCTAAGATGTCAGGACGGTTTGTCGCTGCCACCATAATGATTCCAGAATTGCCATCAAATCCATCCATCTCAACGAGCAATTGGTTCAATGTCTGTTCACGCTCATCGTGACCGCCACCTAGACCCGCTCCACGTTGACGACCTACAGCATCAATCTCGTCAATAAAGATAATACAAGGCGCGTTTTTCTTCGCTTGTTCAAATAGATCACGAACACGGGAAGCACCCACACCTACAAACATCTCTACAAAGTCCGAACCACTAATGGAGAAGAAAGGTACTTTCGCTTCCCCAGCCACTGCACGTGCGAGAAGGGTTTTCCCTGTTCCTGGAGGACCTACTAGAAGTACGCCTTTCGGAATCCGTGCACCCATAGCAACAAAGCGACGATTATCTTTGAGGAAGTCGACAATTTCGACAAGCTCTTGCTTTTCCTCATCAGCACCTGCCACATCTTGGAATGTGACACGTTTCTTTTCATCGTTATATAATCTAGCTTTGCTCTTACCAAAGTTCATAACTCGATTGCCGCCACCTTGGGCGTTGTTTAGTAAGAAGAAGAACAGTAAGAGAACAATGACTAAAGGAATAATCGTAGAGAGCGCTGTAACCCAGATCGACTCTTGCTTCGGAGGACTTGTCGTATACGTTATCTGATTGGTTTCCAGTAACTTGATTATGTCACTCTCCAACATAGGAGTCTGAGTCGTGTACAACTTCGTTTTCTTTTCATCTTTTGGATCTTTTATCTTACCTTCGATCCGATAAGTAAAACCTTCAGGCAAAAGCTTTGCATCTAGAATCTGCTTCTGCTCTACTTTTTGTTTAAACTGTGTGGTGTTAAGCTGTTCTGGGTTATTCCCAGAGTCAGCCACCAAACTTACGACCGCAATGGTCACAAGGATGAGGATTGCATATAATATTCCGTTTCTAAGGAAGAAGTTTTTCATCCTTGGCCTCCTCTCAATCCACTTTTTTCATTTTACCATAGGCATTCTAAACGAAACAATAGTTGGTCAAAAAAGATCAAACTAAGAAGAATAGACTTCTTCCTTTAGAATACCGATATACGGTAAGTTGCGATAAATCTCGCGATAATCTAGGCCATATCCAATGACAAACTCATCAGGGATTTCATATCCACAATAATCAGGAACCAAGTCCACTTTCCGACGGGCTGGCTTATTCAATAAAGTAACTACTTTTACTGACTTTGCATTGCGCCCTTTTAATAACTCGATTAAATAACTTAACGTTAGACCTGTATCAATGATATCTTCCATAATCAAGACGTCTCTTCCTTCTACCGAAGAGTCCAGATCTTTCAGGATTCGCACCACTCCTGAAGATTTAGTAGACGCACCATAGCTTGATACCGCCATAAAGTCCATCTCAAGCGGAATGCTCATAGCACGAGTTAAATCCGCCATAAAAGGTGCAGCCCCTTTTAATATGCCCACACAAAGCGGAAGCGTACTAGCATATTCATCCGATAAGAGCTTCCCTAATTCCTTTACTTTGGATTGGATCTTCTCTTCTGAAATCAATATTTCCTTCACATCTTGATTCATGAATGGTCCCCCTAAAAAAAAACAATTATGTATACCCAGTAAAATCATTCTAACATTTTATAAGAATGCCATCGTAAATACAAATAGCAACTTGTCTGGTTTGTGATAGGAGCAATGGCAGATCTCCTAACATCTGGAATCCATAGGACTTGACCCTCTATATGAACCACAGGAATCTGATCTCTCAAGTGCCTAGGGATTTGTTTCTCGATCATGAGTTCCTTTACCTTTTTTGAGCCCTGAAAACCAAAGCAACTCATTCGGTCGCCTGCCTTTCGAGAACGAACAAAAATCGAACTATCGGGTAATTGATCATAATCAAAGACCGCAGATGGGTAAGAAGAGAACCATTCCGTAGGTTGAGGCTGTTCAAACAAACAAGCTTCTATGGTGCCAAGGGACGGATGATACTCTATTTCTCCTGGTATCTTTAATTCTAATTCTTCCCATGTCAGCTTGGTTGCTTCGTCCTTGTTGGATTGTTTCAGAATTGTGACCATCTCATAGCTTTTCCGTACCAATATCCCTTTCTCCAAATGGATTTCTCCACTCGGAGTAGGTGATGAAGCCCAATTACGAATCTGTTCGATACGAGAATATGTAATTTCTACATCTGTCAACCATTCCAGACTACTTAATATTAGTTTAACCACTCTACGCTGTAAAGCAATAGGAAGATCCTGAAATCTCTTACGAGACCATGACACTTGCCTGTCATCCTGTCTCAAAAGAACCTGCTCTAACGCCTTACCTTCCCATTCTTTCCAAACTTCTTCCTCCTCAAGCACCCGAGCACCTAACTGAGCAATGGTTTCTTTTACCTTGGGATTGATCTTTTCTAGCTCTGGGAAGATTTGCAGTCGTAGGAAGTTACGAGTATATTCCGCCACTAGATTACTTTGGTCGATTCGAGGTTCCAAGTGGTGCTGTTTACAGAATGTATCCACCATCTCGCGGGAACTAGATAAAAGGGGGCGAATCAGCTCTATCTCTTTCCACTTCCGCCGAATTGGGATCCCAGTTAGACCGGAAGAATGAGTCCCACGAATCAATCTCATTAAAATCGTCTCAGCTTGATCATCTTGATGATGCCCCAAAGCAACATAGCCAAATGATTCCCGCTTTGCTACCTTAGCAAACACCTCATACCGAAGGGCTCTGGCTATGTCTTGCTTGTTGCCACCTTCTTCACGCTGTGCCTTCTTCACATCGACCGCTTCCGTCCAACACGGAACCTCTAGCTGAGTACAAACATCTGTTACATACTGCTCATCCAGCAAGCTTTCTTCTCCGCGCAACTGGTGATTTACATGAATCACGCCTATCCTCCACCGATACTCTTTTGAGAGGCTCTCTAAAATATGTAGTAATGCGATCGAATCAGGTCCTCCAGAAACCGCTACTAAAATAGAGGCTTGTTCTGGAATCTTTAATTCCTTCTGCATCACACGATCAACCACTTCTGTCAACATTGCCCATTACACACCTCCCCAATCCAAACAATCCAAAAGTCCCTAGACCTCTCTAGGGACTCCTTCACTTACTTATACTACTGATGTTATGCCTTTTCCTCCGAAGAAGCAAACCCAGCTAACTGTTCGGCACCTCTTGTGGACGTTCGATCGGTCGCACATTAGACAACCGAATCGTAGACCACTCGGACGTGTGTTTCTCTACCTTGGATACAAGAACGGTCATATCATCAGGAATTTCCCCTTGACGATATCGGACAATCTTTTCAAGTAGACAATCGGCAAAATCTTGCGGATCCTTGGTATCGATTTCGTTAATGATCTTGGTGATGAATGCATCCTTATTCACCGTATTATGCGCCGCATCATAGATCCCATCTGTCATCATCACGATCAGATCGCCTGCCTGTAATTGCGTTTCAATCGGTTCCACATCAATTTCCTTTAAAATTCCAATCGGCGGATTGGAAGCAGAAAGTTTTAGGACCTTCTTCCCCCGTTTGATAAATCCGGGGGTTGAGCCGATCTTCATAAATCGACCCTTCGCAGAATTCAAATCAATCATCGCTAGATCAATCGTGGCAAACACCTCGTCAGACGTTCGCAAGCTTAAGATCGAGTTGATGGTCTCTACTGCTCGTTCTTCATTCATTCCTGCCTGAAGCAACCGACGTAATAGCTTCAACGCCGCATTACTCTCCTCCTGGGCCCGCTGACCATTCCCCATACCATCACTTAACGCTACTGCAAATCGACCCGTCCCCAGATTCATGTAACAATAACTATCTCCCGATACCATCGCCCCGCCCTTGGCAGCGCTAGCCACGCCTGATTTCAACTCAAAACGCTGTGCCGAACCAAGGGTAATAATTGCTCCTTGCGTACCGTCCTGTACCACTTTTCGATATACACTGATCGGCTCCCCTAATACTTCGGTCAACAGAGGCGCAATCAGTTTTTTACATTCGTCAAACGAATCCTGATGTGGAAGGAATACTTCTATCTCTACTTTCCCCTCCGCTAGATTTAAAATTTCGACCCGCTGAAATTGTATCCCTAACTCATCCAAGGCAGCGTGGATCTGTTCTTCTTGGGCATGCATCACTTGTGTCTCAATGCGGATCTCCGTCGCCAGCTTGTCCATCACCTCAGCCATCCCCGCCAATTGGTCGCCCACTAACCTCCGTGTATCTTTAATCTTGTCCCGCCAATACAACGTATGTTCATAGTGTGCATACTGGTCTTGAAAGTTACGGACAACCTGATCCGCTCGAATACAATACTCGTCCCAAGCTTGTGGGATCGGCACATGATTCCGCGTCCCTACCTGTTCAACGACCGTCATCAAACTCGTCATTCCTTGGTAGGTTTTCATGATATTTCCTTCCCAACATTGCTGGAATTGGGCACACCCCATACAACTTTGTTCCATCGTAGTTGTCACAAACTCATGAACTTGATCCTCATCTTCTCGTTGTTGCTTCGTCATATCCTCCCGAAAACTACTCGCCAGTTCATAAAATAGATTTGTAAAATGCTCTACTTTTGCCGCTGTCACATCTCTCAAACGCCTAATATAGTCCTGTTGTTCCATCTGATTCTCCCACGTGCCTGGAACAAACTTAGCCACTTTGTGAAACCAGCTATCAGGTGTTAAGAAAAAGAGTAGCAGTGCTAGCAATGTCTCTTGCATTGACAACCAGAGATTCGGAGGAGGGGCACCGTACAAACTTAAAATCGTCGTGCCCAGTAGAAAACCAATCGCAACACCCAGCCGCTTCCCCTCTTTAAACAATCCAGCCAATAAGCCCGCAAATGCTAATAAACTAATTTGTAAAACCGATTTTGGATTGGAGAGATGGAGAATCAGCCCCGTGACAACTCCCATCGACGATCCAAGCATCGCTCCCCCTACTATCGCTAGGACGAGGATCAAATATCGTGAAATAATATTTACGACTTCTATATCTGCGATTGTCCAACCCAATGTGCCTGTCATAACGGAGCCTATGAGGATCACCAAGCAAACCATTTCTTCATGCTTGAGACCCGCTTTATTTCGTTTCACCGTAAAAACGGGTAGTGCCTGAACAAAAATGAAGGTAAGAATAAAACTGATAAGGACGTCTACTCCAGCTAATAAATATTGATAACTGGTAAAGGTATCAAAATACCAGATCGTTGACAGATTTCCGATTATGCCACTTGTTAACACAATCAGGGGTGCCGAATATAGTGTTGCTTTTCCAAACGATTGAAACAGCTTGTACACACCGAGCAATAAGACGAGATAAGCCGTAATTTTACCCGCATGAAGCAACGAGATCGTAGTCGCTCCCATGATCAGCGATGCCATGACAACGGGCCATTGTTTCCTACTGAGGAAAAGCATCACCGCTAGATACGCCAAAGCAAATGGGGAAACAGATTCTAAAATTAATGCCCTACCCAACAAAAAGCCCATCACCATAATCGGTACATTCCACGAGATGAGTCGCTTATGAACTCGATACGACCCGCTCTTTACCTTTTTCATCGGCGATATCCAAAAATGTTTGATCCGTGTCATCATTTCCATCATTTGGTTCAGCACCCCCGTTAAACAGTTTGTGTCACTCATTATAAACAGGGGAAATCAGATAAGTTTGTCAAAATCACACCCGGTCAAAAATAAATTTCTCGACACACTCTGCAACGGAACTATGTCAGCCATTTCAAGTTCTTGGCGAAATGTATATGCCGAAAAGAAAGAAACCCTAACCTGTACATAGAGTGTACAAGTTAGGGTTTTATCGTCGCATCTTGTCAAATCCAAAGGATGTCGCGGTTCATCCGACAAATCTTCTTATTACTCGCCCTGAACATGGAAGGTTTGTCGAGTTTCAGCTACACACGTCTTTTATTCGGCGCAGGGGGTACCGGGAACATCTTCGCATCTTGGATAAACGAAGGAATCAGCTTGCCGTCTGTCTGCAATTGAATCATCTGATCCAATGTTCGCAGTGCATGCACCTGTTGCCGCTTCTTCAAATGTCCTTTTTCTAGGGAGTCCGCAAATTCATCTATATCAATCAGGTCATAATGGCCGTCTGGATGTACGATTAGATCAAATAAAAGGTCAACCATAACGTAACGTAATCGCCCTGTCTGGTGCATTTGCATCACATCGCAATAATAGTAAAGAAACTCCCCATTCCGATGAAAAACTTTTGAAATCGTATATCCTTTGCGAACAAAATAGTAAGTAAGGAAAATTCGTTTTCCATCTGGGTTTGCATACTGCGTTGCAAAACAATACCTGCCGCGCCAGTCACGGACTAGTTCGGTGTATGTCTTGTTAATGGTGGTAAACTTAATTTTTTTAATTATGACATCCACACGAACTCCTACTTCCTTCATATGTATTTTACATCCACATGAAATCATTTCGTTTTTAAAGCCATGAAAAAAAGACGGAATCCGTTCCCTTTTCAGGGAGCTTCCCGCCTTCTCCTCTCTTACCATTTGGTAGCGGCGAAGGGGCTCGAACCCCTGACCTCACGGGTATGAACCGTACGCTCTAGCCAGCTGAGCTACACCGCCATATTTGGTTGCGGGGACAGGACTCGAACCTGCGACCTTCGGGTTATGAGCCCGACGAGCTACCACTGCTCCACCCCGCGACATTATGATTGTATCTGCTAACAACATGCTTAATTCTATTACATATAAAGCAACATTGTCAACTGTTTATCTAAACTTTTTCGCTAGGGATTCCGCAGGTAAAATAAAACTCCCATTTGGCGGGAGTTGGTCAAGGTCTATTCGTGTTCCATTTCAAAGTTCTGTTCGTTCTTCTTACCATAACCTAATCGGTGTGCTTGCTCTAGAAGATACTTTGGATCCTCTAGCTTTTGCAAATCCTGGTCCAGCCGCTGGGATTCCTGTCTAAGCGTTTCCAGCTCTTGAGACTTCTTCACCAGTATATCCTCACGATCCCAAATTTTCATCTGTTGGATCACGAGCTGTACTCCAAACCAAATAAAAAATAGGATCGCACTTATTAGCCAGATAAGCCGGCGCCTTTTTGCTTTTGGATGAAGTTTCCGAATGGGAGTATGTGCTGAAGTTGCGAAAGCTAGATCTTGTGTATCGGTTGTTGGTTGACGAAAGGTAAGTACTTTCGAATTATTACGATGTTGAGTCATTCTGAATCATCCTTTTTCTTACGCTGTCTCCATTTTTCTAGCCACTTCTTCCCCAGCAGGATTCCTCGATTGATATAAGGACGTACATGAGGTTCAATTCGCTTCGTAATGGGGCTACATAACCATAGAAGAGGGCGAAGGAAAATCTGGAGCATCTTCCAAAAAAGTTGAAGTACGAACAAAAGAAGTTTACGGATGAGGTGAATCGTAAACAGAATAGGGCGAATCACAATCATTTGGACGGTTTTAATGTGGAATTGAATAATCCATTCTATCACACGGATACATGTCTCAATCAGACGTGTCATGATCTTGCTCAGCCATTGATAATAGAGGAAAACACCCAGTATAATGGCCAGAAAAATGTAGAAACGAAGCTCTCCCCAATTACTCCAGAAGAGTACGCTAAATACTAAACCACTACAAACGAACCAATATAGCAAGTCAATCAGTGACACGGCCCAACCACGGATGTGGAATCGTCCTTTTAATACCCGATAGGTATCTAAGATAACACCTAAACAAAAACCAGAACCTAGCATGAGAAACATGGTCAGATACTGAGTATGTAGTGTCACCTAAATAACCTACCTAACAAGTTTTTCTGCCGTTCGGATGGGGGCGTATTGGCATCTAGATAACTAATATCATCAAACTGCCCTTCAATCACTACCATTCCAGACATGAGGTCTAGATTTTTGATATGAAGCTCACGTCCCCGGATTCCCAAGTAACCGCAATCCGTTTCCAGCAAAAATTCCTCGCTATCAAAGCTTTCCACGCCTACTACTCCGCTCACTTCAAGCATGTTTCGATTCTTACAGACAATTTCATGAGGTCGCTGTCTTCGTTCCTCCATCTAACACGCCCCCTTTATGGTACATATTATGGGGGGGAGGACAAGATTAGAACTCGTCTTCGCCTTCAGCATCAACCTTACCGGAATCCGCCACTTGTTCCTCTTTGATGACCTCATACATAGTATCTGCTTCTTCTTTCCTCACATGTTCAAGCAAGCGCAGTACTTTTGCTGTCACGACTTTTTGGCCAAAACGAATGGATATTTCATTCCCTACTGCCACAACCGCCCCTGCTTTCACTACTTTCCCGTTTACCTTCACTCTTCCTTGGTCGCATACCTCTTTGGCTAACGTTCTTCTCTTAACCAAACGGGATACTTTTAAAAACTTATCTAAACGCATCTATATGTCTCCCCTATATTCGTCTACGCATGTTTGGAGGGATAACAGAGTTTTTCTGTCTACCTACTTAAAATCCTGCCAAACATGCGTTTGGTGTACTGATCGAGCATCAAACATGCTTGGCTTCATTCCACCATGCATCAAGCTGTTCCATCGATATCTCTTGAATAGGCTGTCCTAGCTCACTCGCTTTTTTCTCCAAATAAGAGAAACGGTACAGGAATTTTTGATTCGCGCGAATCAGCGCTTGTTCCGGATCGACTTGCAGCCATCGTGCCAACGAGCCGAGTGAAAATAATAAGTCACCTAACTCCTCTTCCCGCTCTTCTTGGCTCTGTGCTTGTACCACTTCTTCTAATTCCTCACGCACTTTCGCTAGAACGCCATCTACGGAATCCCAATCAAAACCGAGCTTGGCCGCTTTCTTTTGCATCTCAAACGACTTTAAGATTGTTGGATATTCTTTTGGGACTCCTGACAAAACAGACTCATCTTCTTGTGCATATTCCCCGCGTTCCTGTTTTTTAATCTCTTGCCAGTTTGAAACCACTTGTTCCGAATCTGTCACTTTCGTTTTGCCAAATACATGTGGATGACGACGAATCATCTTCTCACTCAAATTTTCAATCACATCACGAATATCAAACGTTCCTTCATCTCGTCCGATTTGGGCATGAAGAAGTACCTGAAGCAATACATCCCCTAGTTCATCCGCTAATGAGTCTTCGTCCCCATTATTGATCGCTTCGATTGCTTCATATGCTTCCTCAATCAAATAAGGGCGCAGGCTCTCATGCGTCTGTTTTCGATCCCACGGACAGCCATCAGGACCACGCAATGTTTCAATGATTTCCACTAAGTAATCAAACTGTCTGTATAGCGCATTCCCTAGAACAGGCGGTACATACACCGTCGATAAGTCTGTAAATGAATCCTCATGATCCAATTCAAATAGAGGAACTTCCACGATCTTCTCTAAGTCCGGAATCCCTAACGCAGTCCCGATTATGACGGTGTGATCAGCTGGATACACCTCCATGAGGCTTAGCTTTACATCCGAAGCAACCAATCGGTCATATACTTGTCCTACCAGTATATGCATACGCGGATTCAATTGATTCGCTTGCAAATCGTTACCGTCCACCATTTGAAAGCCTTCGATCGGATCGATCTGTAGCCTTGCAAAAGCGGCATCCAAGAAGCTTCCGCCACCTATGATCTCTACTTCAATCCCTGATTCCATTTGCTCTTTTAGCAAGATCTGAACTGTACGCTCCGCAACCATCGGATGCCCGGGAACTGCATACACCACTTGCTGATACTCTTTCGCCAACCTGATTAATTGGGAAGCGATTTCTTCATAAACTTCTTCAAATTGATGATGCTTTTCATAAACCTCATCAAACGAATGAAAGTGAACTCCTTGTTTCTTCATCCAATCTACAACTGGGTGTTTTTCGGTTCGGAGCCAAATGGCAGCGGCACTCTGTAATCGATTCCACGTACCCATATTTAGGCTTGTCTCGTCCCCAAAGCCTAACCCTACGATTGTAATTGTATGTTTCATCACTCACACCACCTTTTTATCTTCTTAGCCAACGAAATTTATTCAACATAGATTGTAGTTTCGGAAGTTGTGCCAAGTCCTCATCTGGAATCAGATGAAAACGAAATAGCGCAAAGATATATACCAACACGCCTACTATCACAGTAATCAGGGAAATAAGCGTCATACTCACTCGACCATGGTTCTCTCCAAATCCCCATTGTAGAATATAGAGAACTCCTTTCGTACTAACAACTAACAAGAAAATCGTTAGTACACCACTTTGGATCTGAGCTCCTTTGTTACCCATTTTACCAGTAAACTGCTTCCAACAGGCTCGCAGAGTCAAATAGGTAGAAAGCGCGTAAGCCAACACAGAAGCCCAAGCCGCTCCTTCAATCCCCATCTGAGGAATCAAACTATAATTCAGTCCTATCTTCAAAATCGAGCCCAAAAATAAGAAAAGAACGGGTAAATATAGCTTTCCAAAACCCTGAAGTATCCCAACGGATGTAACCCCTAATGTAGAGAAAAAAGCCGAAAAAGCCAAGATCGCAAGAGCAGTAGAACCAGCAGAATCCTCAAATAACATGACATTTACCGGCTCTGCTATAATGAACAACCCAATCGAAGCAGGCAATCCTAACATCCACGTAAGCCGTAGCGCCAAACGGGCTCGTTCCTCTGCCTTCTTCACCTCACCGCGTGCCCGTAGATCTGCAATCGATGGCACAAGCGATAGTGAAATAGCCGCCGCAAAAAAGGAGGCGAATTGAATTAGAGGTTGCCCACGATCATAAATTCCTTTCTGAGCAATGGCAAAGTCTTCCCCCTTCGCCTGCTCCAAAATATTGGCCACTGTAAAGGAATCCACTAATTGATATAACGGTAATACCAATGATCCCAGACAAATCGGGAGAGCAATCAGAAATACCTCTTTTAATACTTTTCGTTTTCCTTGTATCGGTTGCTTTGTTTTTACATCTAATCTCGTTGCCCGTTCAACCCCCTGCTTCCTCATATAAACAAGAAGAACGATAAAACCTGCTACTGCGCCCGTAAACGAACCAAACACAGCACCAGCCCCGGCATAAACAGGACCATACCCAAGCGTAATCATAAGATAAGAAAGAATTAAGATCGTACAAACCCGCACAAACTGTTCAATCACTTGCGAAACAGCTGTCGGCATCATATCTTGATATCCTTGAAAATATCCTCTAGCCGCAGCCATGACTGGGATGACCAACAATGCAAACGAAACCGTTTCGATCGGCAAAGTCAACATCGCTTCATTCCCCATCCACTGCGCAAACCAAGGTGCACCAAAAAATAAAAGTGAGAAAAAGAACACACCTGTTATTAATAAACCAATTGATGATACATGATACACTTGTTTGGCACCTGCTTCATCACCTACCGCAACCCGTTCGGATACCATTTTCGAAATCGCAAGCGGAAAGCCAGCAGTGGCCAATATGATCAAGGTACTAAATAGCGGATACACTTGTTGGTACACGTACATACCTTCGTTTCCTGTAATATTTTGATACGGAATCCGGTATATTGCCCCTAGTATTTTACAAATAAGTCCTGCTAAGCCTAGAATAGTGGCCCCTTTAATAAATGACTTCTCCACAATCTCCGCTCCGCCTTTCTTTGTACATGTCCTCCATTATACACAAAAAAACACCCTATCCGGTTAGATATAGGGCGTTTCTCCAAACCTATTGTTCCATTTGCTTCCCGAGAAATGAGGCGGCAGTACTTGCTAATTTGGCTTCCATGTCACCAATCCTCGCACCATCCTTCTTGGAGATTAGGATGACGGCCCCAATGGGATCTCCACCTGCAATAATAGGGACGATAATATAAGAATGATACTCTTCAGGGCTTCCTTTTAAAATTTCAGCTGTACTTTGTGAAGTATCCGTTTGAGGGCGGCGGTGCTCCATCGCTAACTCCACTATTTCACCTATAGGCTTTTCCAAGTATTCTTTTTTCGATGCTCCTGCTACTGCAATCACGTTGTCTCGATCACAAATAAGCGTAGTATGTTGCAAGTTTTCATACAAAGCTTCTGTATACTCTTGTGCAAAGTTACTAAGTTCACCGATGGGTGAGTATTTTTTTAAAATTACCTCTCCATCACGATCGACGAATATTTCCAAAGGATCTCCCTCACGGATTCGAAGGGTACGGCGTATTTCCTTGGGTATCACCACACGCCCGAGATCATCGATCCGGCGAACGATGCCGGTTGCTTTCATAGAAAATATTGCCTCTCTTTCCTATAAAGATTCAATCATTCCTTGACTTACCATCCTACGCCCATAGTATGAGACTGCTTTCCATTATTTATTCCAAAAGGTTCAATGTATAAATATCGAAAAAGTGATTGTACACAAATAAAAAAACGCCTCCTAGAATGAAACATCTAGAGGCGTTTCTTTACACCTGAACAAAAGCCTTAAAGCGCATGCTTCTTTCACTGTTTGCTCAATCAAACTATAGGATTTTTACCTTAAAGTCTTTCAGAAACTGTTCAAAAGCGGGTCCCGCATATTGAGCACGCTTTTGTTCATCCTTAACATCTTTTAGCTTCTTCGTAGCACGCTCTGTTACTTTCATAACATGGTAGCCGTAATCTGTTTTTACTGGATCACTAATTTTGTTTAAAGGAAGCGTTTCTGCCGCCTTCTTAAATTCTGCTACAAACTGACCTGTAGCTCCTTCATAAGCACCTGCATTTTCTTTCGAACCTGGATCGTCAGAGAATTCCTTAGCAAGCGCTTTGAAATCTCCACCCTTGTCTAGCTTCTGCTTTACTTCTAAAGCACGTTTTTTCGCTTCCTCATCCGTTCTTTTCTTACCCTCTGGAAGCTCAAGACCAATCAAGATGTGATTTATTTTAGCATCTACATAGTCGAAGTTGTTATAGATATAATCTTCGCGTTGTGAGAGTAATCCAAGGATCTCTTTAAGGTCCTCACGTGTAGTGCCTCTTTCTTTTAAAACCTCATCCACTGATTTCGCTTTACTCCCTGATGCTTGATACATCTTCAGAACTTCGGGCTCATCTTTCTTAAAATTATCTTCCGCTTTTTTCACAAAATCGCCTTTTTTACTCGGGTCTTTGTCAGCTACAAAGTGGAAGCTCGCATAATTCTTTAGCATCTCTTCTTTTGCTTTCGGATCAGCAAGTCCTGGAGCAGTTTGAGGTTGCAGGAAGGCAACGACATTTAAGAAAGTATTAAACTTGCCCTCTACTACTTTTCCTTTTCCGTCGTCATACTCAGCGATTACCTTGGTACTCTTAGTATCAAAAGGTTTAAACTCAGGAAGCTTCATGGCTTGATCCGCTGCATCTGGCTTCTTTTCGGGTTCGGTTTTTTTAGAAGTACATGCTGCTACTAATGATGATAAGACAAGTGCAAGGGCGATAAACCCTGCAATCCATCTACGCTTTCGGAACTGTGACATTTGATTCGGCCCCTCTCATTTTAGGTACTGTCTCATATTGTATCAGAAACTGTTCAATCATTTCTAGAACAGCACGAGTAGACAGACCTGCCATTTTAAATGTTATCCCAATCTTTTGCCCTGCCGCAAGCCGAATTCGACCTGGAAAGTTCTGGGCAATCTTAAATAACTTCTGCCCATCAATTCGTTGATTTTCTTCTTCCCGTAATCGCAAAGTAATTTCTGTGCCTTTTTGTTCGATGCTCTCCATCCCATATTGAATGGCATAAGCACGGATTTTGGCAACCTTGAGCAAGTTTTGTACAGGTTCAGGCAAATCACCAAAGCGATCTTCCATTTCCTCTTCTAACTCTACCACTGCGACTAGCTCTGTAACAGCACGAATCTTTTTATACAATTCAATTTTTTGTTTCTCATCACGAATGTAATCAGAAGGTAGATACGCATCTACACTCATCTCAATTTGAATCTCTTTTTCTTCCACTGGGATCTTCCCTTGGATTTCGGCGACAGCTTCTTTTAGCATCTGGCTATACAGTTCGAAACCAACCGTAGCAATGTGTCCATGCTGTTCGGCCCCGAGCAGATTCCCTGCCCCACGGATTGATAGATCTCGCATCGCAATCTTGAACCCAGATCCTAGCTCAGTAAATTCTTTAATCGCTTGTAGACGTTTTTCAGCGGTTTCCGATAAAATTTTGTCTCTCTGATACGTGAAGTAGGCATACGCAATCCGATTGGAACGACCTACACGACCTCGTAGCTGGTACAACTGTGATAGCCCCATCTTATCTGCGTCATGAATAATAAGCGTATTCACGTTTGGAATATCGACTCCCGTCTCAATAATCGTCGTACTCACCAAGACATCGTACTCACCATCTAGGAAGTCGAGCATCGTTTTTTCTAACTCATTTTCATTCATCTGACCATGGGCAATCGCCACGCGTGCTTCTGGAACCAACATACGAATCTGTTCGGCCATCTGGTCGATATTGTGAACCTGATTGTAGAGGAAATACACCTGTCCATCTCGCGCCATCTCGCGCTCAATCGCTTCCCTCACTAAGGCACCTGAATACTCTAAGACATAGGTCTGTACTGGGAACCGGTTCTCTGGCGGGGTTTCAATGACAGAGAGATCCCTTACCCCCATCATCGCCATGTGAAGTGTACGCGGAATTGGGGTAGCAGTAAGTGTTAAGACATCAATATTATGTTTGAGTTGTTTAATCTTTTCCTTGTGTTTGACACCAAATCGTTGTTCTTCATCAATAATAAGCAGTCCGAGATCTTTATAATGAATCTCTTTAGAGAGTAATCGATGCGTGCCAATGACGATATCGACGATCCCGTTCTTCAAACCATCCAATGTCTCTTTCTGTTCCTTCCGTGAACGAAAACGGCTCATCACCCGAACTTGCACCGGGAAATCAGAAAACCGCTCGCGAAACGTTTCATAATGCTGTTGTGCCAGAATCGTCGTCGGAACGAGTAAAGCCACCTGCTTCCCATCCATTGCCGCCTTAAAAGCCGCCCGCACAGCCACTTCCGTCTTCCCATAACCTACATCTCCACACAAGAGTCGATCCATCGATTGACTACTCTGCATATCCTTCTTGATCTCTTCAATGGAGCGCAGTTGGTCAGGTGTCTCTTCATAAGGGAACATCGCTTCAAAATCCCGTTGCAGTGATGAGTCTTTTGGAAAAGAATATCCTTTTGCTTCTTGGCGCTGTGCATATAACTCGATTAAATCCTGCGCGATATCTTGTACAGAGGTACGAACTTTATTCTTTACCTTACTCCATTCACTACCACCTAAACTATACACCTTAGGCGCTTTCTCTTCTGCACCCACGTACTTTTGAACCAGATCAATCTGTTCAACAGGTACATAGAGCTTATCATTACTCGCATATTGAATATGGAGATAATCTTTATGTAGTCCCCCCACATTTAGCGTTTCAATCCCTATATAACGACCAATCCCGTGGTTGACATGTACCACATAATCTCCCGGCTTTAAATCCTGATAATCCTTAATCTTTTCAGCGTGATCCAATTTCGTAGATCGACGAGGGCGTCGTTGCTTTTGAGTAAATACCTCACTCTCTGTAATCACGACCAGTCGCATCGAACCCAATTCAAACCCGCTTTGAAGCGCATGCAAACGGACAACCGGCTTACCTGGCAAAGGAGGTTGTTCTGAATTATCCCGATGCACATCCATCCCATAATCAGAGAGAACTCTTTCCAGTCGATCGAGACGCTCTCCACTACTGGCTGTAAAGATTACCCGGTAATTCGATTTGACAAAACGTTCCCATTCTGCCTTCAAAACATGCATTTGACCGTGGAATTGCTGCATCCCTTTACAAATGAATTGGACGATGTTTTGAGGTTGTGCACCCGAAATCTGTCTCATAAATAAAGAGAGATACACTCGAGGATGCCTAGTATGGGAAACCACTTCATCAAACGAAAGCGAGACCTTTAACTGAGGCAAAAACTCTCCCTGTTGCAACAAAGCCGTCTGCCATTCCCCTTCTTCACGCTCCATCTGACGAGCGCTCTCCACAATTCGCATCGGTTCATCTAAAACAATACATGTATCCGCAGGCATATAATCAATTAAACTATGATAGTCAGGGTAAATCTGAGAAATATACTTATAAATCCCCGTCACCATCATCCCTTGACGAAGCTGTTCTACATCCCAACCGATCTGCTCCTTAAGTTTCTCACGCAAGGTTTCATCTTGAACTTTTTTCAATCGCTCTTGCAGTATCTCATCTACTCGCTCTGCAGACTGCTTCAATATGTTTGGACTGGCAAATAGCTCACGAGCAGGGGGAACCGTAATTGAATTTACTTTTTCCACAGATCGTTGTGAAGTTACATGGAACGTACGGATCGAATCCACATCATCATCAAACCACTCAATCCGAACAGGATCTACAAAGGGTACAGGATAGATATCCACAATCCCACCACGAACACTAAATTCCCCACGCTTTTCTACCAACTCAACACGTTCATAACCCAAATTCACCAATTGCTCCACTAACGGATCAATCGGCAAGTTTGCTCCCACTTCAATCTCAATATGACTTCTTTCAAAAATCTTCTTCAAGGGGAATAACTTCCGAAGTCCCGAAAAAGGAACAACTAAGACTCCGTGAAATCCTTTTGAAAGTTTTGACAATACATCAATCCGTTCAGGCAGTGTGTCATGACTTGCCAATGCAATTTCCGTTGTTACTAATTCATTTGCTGGATAAAGAAGAACTTCTTCCTTTGGCAATAACTCTTGGAGGTCTTCCACCATTTTTTGTGCTTGGTTCAAATTGTGCGCAACCAAAAGAAGCGGGCGTTTCGTCTTTTGGTAGAGCGCCGCTATGTATACACAACGCGCCGTTCCCGTTAATCCGGTTACCAGCTGTTCTCTAAAGCCCTGTTCCAGCCCTACTAAGGTTGACTGGAAATCTCGATCTTGTTCCATCAGATAGACGAGCGGTCCCACAGTGTTCCTCCTCATATTCCATTAAATTCTAGAAAAAAGAAGCCTCAGTTTGCGATCGCCAAGGCTGTTTTTTCGGATTTATCTGAAAATCTTTTCATGACCCATAACCCCATCCAGCCATTAAGAATAGAGGTGGGGTAACACGGTTCGCTCTGGATATTGGTCAAAAACCTGCTGACATGTGTCGCAGGTTACCCAAATCCGATTCGTACCATCTTCATCATTGGTTATTATATCCTGCCATTCTTCTGGGGTCAACTGATCCAGTCCCAGTTGTACATCAGACACTTGGCTTTGCTCAAAGCGTCCTTGAACCAACTGACAATGCGGGCAAACATATTCCCAAGCCAAGTAGATCTCCCCCTTAAGGAAATCAATTTGGTCTTAGTATTGCCGTTAGAGGAAGATGTATTCTTATCTCATCCATTAAATCGATTCATAGCTAATAAAAATGATTCCTCCACCCATGTCTCAACTGCTTGGGATGCACGATCGGCAGCATCTTCAGCAAAGGGCATCTCTTCCTTCGAAAACGGCGATAGCACATAGTCTGGCACTGCAAGCGAAATCGGTCTGCCAATTCCGAGACGAATTCGTTTAAACTGATCAGTCCCTAGATGAGCGATGGTCGACTTCATCCCGTTATGACCTCCGGCGCTTCCTTTCGTACGTAGGCGCACTTCTCCGAGAGGTAGATCCATCTCGTCATAGATGATAACCAGATCCTCTATATCCATCTTGAGCCAGTCGATAGCCGGGCGAATCGATTCACCTGATAAGTTCATATAGGTCATCGGTTTTAATAGGATTACTTTCTCCCCTCGTACCATCCCTTCTCCGATGATTCCCTTCCATTTTTCCTTGTTTAGCGGGATTCCCCAGCGCTCACTTAATCGGTCAATCGCCCAAAAACCAATATTATGGCGTGTAGACTCGTATTTCTTTCCTGGATTCCCTAAACCTACGATTAACTTCATATTCTCCCCCTCATTTCTCTATGTAAAAATAGCACAACCCCTCTAAGAAGTTGTGCCATCTCTACAAACCTTAGTCGAAAAGCTTACTTACTGATTGCTCATGATGAACACGCATGATGGCCTCGCCTATTAACGGAGCGACCGATAGAATTTTCGTCTTATCCAACATTTTATCTCCTGGAAGTGGAATGGTATCCGTTACCACCATCTCCGTGATACTCGCTTCACGGATGCGAGAAAGCGCCGGACCCGAAAACACAGGATGTGTACAGCAAGCAAACACTTCTTTCGCACCTTGGTCCAAAATCGCATTAGCCGCCAACGTAATCGTTCCTGCCGTATCGATTAAATCATCAATAATAATAGCTGTTTTTCCGTTCACATCGCCCACAATGTTCATCACTTCGGACACATTGGGCTCTGGACGACGCTTATCGATAATCGCGATCGGAGCTTCCAGGCGCTCCGCCAAGCGACGAGCACGAATCACGCCCCCATGGTCTGGAGAAACTACGACCACATCCTCCAGATTTTTACTCCGGAAATATTCTGCTAAAATCGGCACGCCCAGCAGATGATCGACAGGGATATTAAAAAAGCCCTGAATCTGGGTAGCATGGAGATCCATCGTGATGACTCGATTTGCACCTGCTGTCTCAATTAAATTCGCCACTAGCTTCGCCGTAATCGGATCACGAGCACGCGCTTTACGATCCTGTCTCGCATAACCATAGTATGGCAGTACAACATTAATCGTCCCCGCAGATGCCCGCTTCAGTGCATCTACCATCACTAACATTTCCATCAGGTGTTGGTTGACAGGGTTACATGTGGATTGGATCACATACACATCCGAACCACGAACACTTTCATTCAACTTAATATGGATTTCTCCATCACTAAACTTTCCAACTTGAGCATCTCCAAGGGGAATACCAATATGATCACAAATTCTCTGCGCCAAATCAGGGTTTGAGTTACAACTAAATATCTGTAAACGTGAGCGATTAACTGACATGTGATGAGTGCCTCCGAATTCCTGCTTACTTGTTACTATCTTTAATCTTTTCCATAAGGAGCTTGGCATAGCCTTCTTTCGTTACTTGACGCTGTCTTGCAATCGCAAATGAATCCTCTGGGACACGGTCTGTGATGGTAGAGCCTGCTGCTACATAAGCACCCTTCTCCAGTGTAACAGGAGCCACTAAATTCACATTACAGCCGATAAAAGAATCATCTTTAATCGTCGTCTTGTGCTTTCGAAGCCCATCATAATTTACTGTTACTACACCACAAGCAATATTTACATTCTCGCCAACTTCGGCATCACCAACATACGCTAAATGAGACACTTTAGTCCCAGACCCTAGCTCAGCCTTTTTCAAATCAACAAAACAGCCTACTTTTACCTCTTCAGCTAGCTTTGTACCTGAACGCACATATACAAAAGGTCCTACATTTACATTCTTCTCAATCAAGCTCTCATGTATCACGGTATAAGATATTTTACTAGAGTCTGCCACGGAAACATCCTGTAAGTCCGCATTTGGTCCAATCTGGCAGGATTCCCCGATAACCGTTTTCCCACGTAAAAAACAACCTGGTTCAATAACGGTATCTTCACCAATGACTACATCCGCTTCGATATATGTATTTTCAGGATGAACAATCGTAACTCCATTTAACATATGCCCACGAAGAATTCGTTCACGCATTAACTTCTCAGCTTCTGCTAACTGCAAGCGGTCATTTACACCCATCGCTTCATTTACATCTTGAATCACTTCTGCACTAATTCTCTCTCCACTTTCACGTAAGATCGAGAGAGCATCCGGAAGATAATATTCACCTTGCGCATTATGATTATCTACTTTTTCTAGAGCAGCAAACAATTTCTGATTATCAAAACAGAAAGTACCTGTATTTATCTCTTGAATGAGCAACTCATCATCAGTAGCATCTTTATGCTCGACAATACGCTCTACACTTCCGTCTTCATAGCGGACAACCCGTCCATAACCTGAAGCATCCTGCATATGCGCCGTTAAAACCGTTGCTGCAGCCCCTGATTTTTGATGGGTCTCAACCAGTTTTTGTAGCGTTTCCTTTGTAAAAAGAGGATGATCTCCATTTAAAACAATTGTTGTACCTTGTGCATCTTGGAGTAATGGCTTTGCTTGCATAACCGCATGAGCCGTTCCCAATTGTTGTTCTTGCTGGGCAAATAATACTCCAGAAGATAAATTCGCTTTTACTGTTTCGCCTAAATAACCCACTACCATAATCGTTTTCGATGTACCGATCGCATGTAATTGATCAATTACATGCTGTACCATTGGTTTTCCACAAACAGGGTGAAGTACTTTGTGTGTTTTGGACTTCATTCTTGTACCTTTCCCTGCTGCTAAGATCACCGCAAAGAGATTCTGCATACTCGATTTATGCCCCCGTTTCCTAGCAAACTTCCTTCCTGAATATATCCCAAAGTATACATGATTGCAACCAACGAATCCTTGTCCGCTTAGACGACAAAAAATCATCCTTATTTAGGATGATTTTTTCGATCATATCTATACCATTTACCCATTTATGCATCCATGGTCATTGCACTTGGAACTGCTACCATGTCCACTGGATCTTCCGTCCGATTATACACTTCCAATACAGCAGCTTCGATTTTTTCACGGCTCGAAGGGGAGATTGGATGTGCAATATCGCGGAAATCCCCATCAGGAGTACGTTTGCTCGGCATTGCAACAAACATCCCATTATTTCCATCAATCACACGGATATCATGTACTACAAATTCACTATCAATCGTTATTGAAGCAATCGCACGCATTCTACCTTCTCGATTTACTTTTCTGAGACGCACATCTGTAATTTGCATCCTGATACACCACCCATTTCCAAAGATGACATAGTTCTACATTTCGAGATGGATCGTTTATTTCCTGCTAAAAAATGGGATTAAGGTAAAATTTTTTCTCGAAATGGGGATGCAAATAAAATGTTGTGCTACTTCTTAACCGCGATTACTTCCATCTCAATCAAGACATCCTTTGGCAAACGGGCTACTTCTACACACGACCGTGCTGGGCGATGCTCTATGAAGTACTCTGCATAAATTTCATTAATCATCTGGAACTGGTTCATATCTTTAATAAATAATGTAGTCTTCACTACTTGCTCTAGCCCCACTCCTGCTTCTTGCAAGACTGCTCCCACATTGCGCAGGACTTGGTGCGTCTGTTCCACGATCCCACCTGCAACCAGTTCTCCTTCAGCAGTCAAAGGAATCTGTCCGGATGTAAAGATCATATCTCCTACAATCATTCCTTGTACATAAGGACCAATCGCTTGAGGGGCTTTTTTCGTTGCAATTTTTTGCATATTCTTCTCAGCCTTTCTCTTGGTTCATTGTTTATTTGTTAAGTAGGTTCATTGAGGTTAAAGCGTGTTCGAATTCCAATTAGTAGGAACTATTAGTGGATTAGTTGCTGAGATACTTGATATAGACCGGGGCATGTATCTGCCCAAAGCTCAAATAGTGAGTCAGCGAAGAAACAGAGAAGTCCGCTCCATCATTCTCCGCAAGGGCAAGTGGCAAAACTCGCAAAGAACGCTCAAACATTGCCACAAAACGCCCTAGCTTCAAATGACTTCGCTAAGCAGACTCACTAACCTCGCAATGGTCAGATACATTGCCCCTAGCCTTTTTCCACTTGCTAGCTAAAAACAATAAACCGAAAGCATAAAAGGACTCCTGCTCTTGGTTCTTTCTGCTTCCACTTCACCCCTGTGATCTCCCATTACTCAACAAACTTATCTTTAAATAGGTTCCCTATCTCTACTCGAAGCGTGCGATCTCGTTCGTGAATCTCAGACACACTGATGAGGGAGACAAAATCGTCTACGAGTCGCCCGGGGACGTGGGATTCGGCGAGGACTCCTGCTCCAACAACGGTCGCTTCAAACTCGAAACATAGATCTTGCAAACCACGAATCGTTCCGCCCGCCTTCATAAAATCATCGATAATCAGGACACGCGATCCTTGAGGAAGGCTTCTCTTCGATAAGGAAAGTGGCTTTAATTTACCGCTGGAACCTGAAACAGTGTTAACGGTTACAACCGATCCTTCTGTAACTCGATAATCATAACGAGCTATAACCACCGGAACTCGTAGATAATTTGCCACGGCATAGGCTAAGGGGATTCCTTTGGTCTCGACTGTCAGGATGGCATCGATCTTTACACCTGCAAATAAAGTGGCCCAAATCCGACCTACTTCACTGAGCAAGGTGGGATTCCCCAAAAGATCGGACATATATAAGAAGCCGCCTGGTAAAATTCGCTCTGGTTTTGCCAGTTGTACACATAGATTCGCTAAAATTTCTTCTGTACGTGCCAAATCCAGTTTCGGGATATAACGAACTCCACCAGCAGCTCCTGCTACTGTCTCTAATTCACCGCTACCTTCATTACGGAAGACTTCATCAATAATCGTTAGATCTTCGCTAATAGACGATTTAGCAGATTGATATCTCTTCGCAAACATTGTCAGCGGGATCAGCTTGTAAGGTTGAGAGAGTAGTTGATTCGTTAGATCTACTAGCCTCGCACTCCGCTTCCATTTCTCTTTTTCCATCAAAATACCTCCGAAAATCCGAATATCATGACGGAAATATACCATTATGTACGGGTTTAATCAAGTGTAGACTCAAATTAAACCCCTAACATTCGCACTGCAAACACTTGATCACAGAAGCCTCGAAGACCATTTACAATTCTCTTAGCTCGGGATTCCTTTCGTACCAAACCAAACACGGTAGGTCCACTTCCGGACATTAAGACCCCGTCGGCACCGAATTGTTCCATCTTTTGTTTGATCTTATAAACTTCAGGATATAAGCCGATCGTAACGGGCTCTAAGACATTTCCTAGATTCGCAATTACATTTTCATATGAATTAGCTTGTAGCGCATCAATCATGGCTCCTGTATTTGGATGTGTCGTAATTCTATCCACTTGAAGTTTTCCAAACACATCTCCTGTTGAAACACCATGCGTTGGTTTTGCAAGCACCACCCAACAACTAGGTGGGGATAGTATCGGAGTCAGGATCTCCCCTCGACCTTCTGCAATAGCTGTATCTCCGTAGATACAAAACGGTACATCCGAACCAATCTCAGCCCCGATCTCAGCCAGCTCTTCTAATGATAAGCCTAGATTCCATAAACGATTACATCCTCGCAGAGTCGCTGCCGCATCGCTACTCCCCCCAGCGAGTCCTGCTGCTACTGGAATATGTTTATAAATTTTTATCTTCACACCGCGATCAATACCTGTTTTTTGTTGTAGTAACTTCGCTGCAAGGTAAGCCAGATTCCGCTCATCTTGTGGAACGAGGCCTGATGTACTTTCAAGCGTAATTCCTGAGTAAGGTAGATCCATTAGGTCGATTCGGTCAGCCAAATCAACGGTTGTCATCACCATCTCTAAATCGTGATAGCCATCTGGGCGTTTGCGGAGTGCATCCAAGGTTAAATTGATCTTAGCGGGTGCTTTTTCTGATGTGTACATTTCTCTTCCCCCCAGCACCTTGTTCATTTCTCTTCCGAATGTATCTGATGATCCTATTGTACCACGGTAATCCCATACCCGAAATGAAAAAAGAAAAGCCGAGGATTACTCCCCAGCTACCCTAAGCCTTACCTGTTTTCGATTATGGCTTTCGAACTAGTTGCTCCTGCGCGATCTGGATTGCACGTTTGACCATGTTGCCTGCATCACTCGCTTTAATACCGCCCCAACCCTCACGCTGCACAACATCATAAAACCCTAGCTCTTTTGCTAATTCGACCTTAAAGGACTCGGACATTACACCTCGACGTGACATGATCCATTCCTCCTCTATGATTCAAGTAGACAATAGGGTACTCATAGTATCTGATGTGTCACTGCCATTTATGTAAAAAAAACAAGACCACAGGGGTCTTGTCCGATTATTGAGTAGCTCTGATGTACTTAACTGGAACAAGTTGGTCATTTTGAAAAACTTTCAACTCTACTGATTCCGTCAGTATATCCGCATAACTGTATGAAACGCGTTCAAAGGCGTGTTGATCTTCATCTAACTTCACAATAAAAACGGAAGGGTATGTTTCTTCTAATATACCCGTACGTTCAATGGTCTTACGGCGTCCACTGTTCGCTTTTAATCGGATTCTTTCTCCAATAAAGCTATCCAGAGTCAGCTTGATTTCAGATAGAGCATTTTTGCCCATAAATTCGACCACCTCACTTGTAGAAGATTATATAACAAATGAGGCGTGAAGTCAAATTAGGTATTATAGCAGTGAACAAAACCTTTTGTCAATCATATTTTTTATCGTGTAAATCGATCCGCTACAGCAGATGCTGCATAGGATTCTGGCTTAATTTTCGCTTGATATCCAACTGCCGTGACCCAGCCAACCACCTCTTGAATTACCTTACGCGTTTCTCCCTGTTGCCCGATATCCAAATGAATTTCCATCGGAATATCAGAAAACATACGGAAGAATCCGTGCTCTTTCAATAGATCAACACAAGTCAAACTATACTCGGTTTCTCGATAGATTCGATAACGTAATTCCTTCATCTGACTATGTGTTCGCTTTGTATAGAAGAAAAGCGCCCCTTTTCCAACTCTTTGTATGATGATTGCTGTTACAAAAACAGTCTCTTTATAACGGGTCATCGAGTCGGTCCCTATCATCAACTTATATTCCGAGTTAGGATCTTCCCGCACATACTTCTGAATCTCAGACATCATTTCCTCGAAGCTACATTTACCCCTTCGTGGATGATAAAAATTCACAAGTATCCCTCCAAATTTGAGTCAAGGAACTCGAATCACACTACCTTCCTTGAGAAAAACGCTCCCATGCTTCTGTTAAAACTGCAAATTCAGCTAGATGTAAGGTTTCTCCTCTTCGCTGTGGATCGATTCCTACTTGAGTCAAAAAGTCCGCCACATCTGATTTCGCCAAATGAGAGAAAAGCTGGGAATGGAGTGTGTTTAATAGTGTTTTTCGACGCTGGGCAAAGGATGCTCTTACTATTTTAAAGAATAAACCTTCATTCGATACGTTCACAGCAGGTGCCTCTCGTCTTGATAGCTTGACAACAGCAGAATCCACATTGGGCCTTGGCACAAATACATGGCTCGGGACTTTGGTAACGAGCGAGGTTTCTGTGTAATATTGAACCAAAACACTAAGCGATCCGTAGTCCTTGGTCCCTGGTTTCGCTACTAGGCGATCCGCCACTTCTTTTTGAATCATGATTACGATATTTTGGAGAGGAAGTCTCTCTTCTAATAAACGAATCAAAATTGGTGAAGTAACATAGTAAGGTAGATTTGCCACAACGTGAATACTATTACATTCCCCAAAGTTTTCCGAAATAATCGTATGGAAGTCAACTTTCAAAGCATCACCATGAATCACTTCTATATTCGACTGCTTCTCAAAGATTTCCCGTAGTACAGGAATTAGACGTTGGTCTAACTCCACAGCAACTACTTTCTTAGCACGTTCACTTAAACGTTCGGTGAGAGCGCCAATTCCCGGACCAATTTCAATGACACCCGCATGTTCATCCAAGTCCGCCGCATCCACAATTCGCTCTAACACCCGATCATCTGTTAAAAAGTTTTGTCCTAAGCTTTTTTTTAAGCCGAGTTTATATTTGGCAAGGATTTGCTTTGTATTTTGTGAAATCGTTCTATGTGACATCCTCTAGTTCCTCTCTTACCTGTAACCAGGTGCTAATCAGTTCTTCTTTTGAAACCTGCAAAGCATGAAGCCGCTGATAAAAATTTTTAGCGTTCGCAAACCCAATCCCTAAGCGATCCGCTACTTTCTGACGCAAATAGCCCGAATCAGGAAAGCCTGTGAACCCCATATCAATATAGTCTTCCCATGAAATGGATTCTACTTGCTCATAGCCTATGTCACTTCTAACATGGAGCAATGCTTCGCGGATATCCTCACATTTTGCATGCTCAATCCCGATCTTTTTCCGACCTCTCGCCTTATCTTGTGGTAAGAAAGCATGTTTCACTCCAGGGACTTCTTGCGATATCACTCGACGAATTCGTTCCCCTGCATAATCAGGGTCTGTAAATATTATGACGCCTCTCTTTGATTGGGCACGGCGCACTTGATCAATTACTTCTTTTCCAATCGCCGAGCCTCTTGTTTCAATGGTATCCGCTTTCACGGCACGTTTAATGGTAACGGTATCATTTCTGCCTTCTACCACGATCATTTCATGTATCTGAACCTCTGACAATGTCTTTTACACAACCTTTACAAAACGATGTAAGTTGATATTAGGAGATCTATCACTATCTATTTATGAATAATCCAGAAAGAATCTAGGAAAAACATTCAGCCTCTTCTCTAATGACAGGGCTTGTTATGAAGTAGACCATGGAGTTTGTCCCGGGTCATATATCTGACCCTATTCCAAATCCATTTGCTGGTTATCCTATAAATCTGCTTACTGCCTCTTTTGAAAAAACGTGGATCATAGTAGTTAGCTATCTACCATCCAGACTTCTAAACATCTACAGATTGGATGGTTGATGAACCAAATTAGATTAAGAGAAGGGAGAATCTGTTCGACCATTGCGTGCGATGTTAGAAATCCTACTTAGCGTAGAGATCCATAGCATGGGGCGCTTTTTGGTGCAACATGCTTGAGCGTTCTGTGCGAGTTTTGCACCTGCCCCGGCGAAGGATCGCGGAGCGGACAGTTCTGCTTCCCTGCTGGATCGGTATTGAGCTGTGTCGAACAGACTCTCCCGGCTCTGATCCTAGTATATGCCACAACTCTTTTTATCCTAATTTAGGCTAGTCAGTAGTGTTTGGAATCCGAAATAATCTCATCGCATTATCCGTTGTAATCCGAGCAAGCTCCTCCACCGTAATCCCTCGGATCTCAGCAATTTGCTCAGCAACAAGCCGTACATAGCCAGTTTCGTTCCTTTTTCCTCTGAACGGATGTGGCGCTAGGTACGGACAGTCCGTCTCTAGTAACAGACGATCCTCTGGCACTAAACGAGCGATTTCTTTAGGAAGTTTTGCATTTTTAAACGTAACAGGACCTCCCAGTCCAATGTAAAAATTCATTTCGAGAGCCGCTTCCATAATCGCCTCGTCGCCCCCGAAACAATGTAATACGCCGCCTACTTCCGCAGAATGTTCAGACCGCAGAATACGAATCACATCTTCGTGTGCATCTCGATCATGAATAATAATAGGGAGTTGTACTTCCCGTGCAAGCCTGATCTGTTCTTTAAAAACATGTGCTTGTACATCTTTCGGGGAAGTATCCCAGTGATAGTCTAACCCCATCTCACCCAATGCTATAACCTTTGGATGTGTAGCTAATTCGCGTAGATAGACGAGATCCTCTTCTTGGTAGTAGATTGCATCTGTCGGATGCCAGCCTACCGCACTATAAATGAAGTCATATTTCTCCGCCAGCTCGATAGAGGACTGAATCGTCTCTCTGTTAAAACCTACATTTAACATCCAGCTGACCCCGTACTCTTCTCTAGCACGGCGAATCACTTCTTCGCGATCTAAATCAAACTGTTTATCATTTAGGTGTGTATGTGTGTCAAAAATCATGTTAGTCATCCTCTCTAAAGGAAAAACAGTCCTCCACGGACTGTTATGGTTCGAGTAGTTGCGTTTGGCTAAATGGCATTAGAACAAGCTCAGCTCGGCCGACAACTTCTTTTTCATCAACCGGACCAATGGCACGGCTATCCTCACTGTGAGGGCGATTATCGCCTAACACATAGATTTCTCCTTTGGGCACGACCACTTCTTCGAAAGAGGTACTTGGATCTATTTTATTAGCAATGTATAACTCGCCTACTTCTTTTTCATTACGAAATAACTTCCCGTTGGTAATTTTAATATGATCACCAGGTAGACCAATCACCCGCTTAATAAAATCCTTCTCTTCCTTAGAGTGGAAAACGACGATTTCTCCATATTTGGGCTCCTTGATCTTATAAATGAACTTGTTGACGATCAAAAGCTCATTCCCCTTCAATGTCGGATACATCGATTCACCTTTTACTTGATAAGGTGCGAAAAAGATATATCGACAGATAAGTAAAATCGCTGTAGCCACAAAAGCCGCCATGATCCATTCACGAAGTGTCCTATTCTCCCCTGCCATCTATTATCCTCCTGCTCTTACACTCTTTTATTTTACACGTGTACCATTCGGAATATCAGCAGAGACAGTAGACAGCACTAACCTCTCTCCTTCTTTCGCCGCTAGAATCATGCCTTCCGATTGCTCACCCCGTAATTTGACTGGCTTCAAATTGGTTACGACAATCACCTTCGTCCCCACAACATCCTGTGGCTGATAAAACTCAGCAATCCCAGAGACTACTTGACGCTTCTCAGTTCCAAGATCCAATTGCAACTTAAGAAGACGATTCGCACCCTTTACTGGCTCTGCCTCGAGAATCTCGCCCACTTTTAACTCTACTCTCATAAACTCATCAATGCTGATGAAGTCATCTTGTACTTCCACTACCTCTTGCTTCGTTCCTGCTCCAGATTCCGCTTGATCGATTCCTTTATGCTGTGCCGCTGTATCTTTCATCATTTGCACGATTGCCTCCACTTCTACTTTGCCGTCTAAACGAGGAAAGATTGGATTTTGTTTATGAATCGGTACACCTGAACAAAGTGTCCCAAACTGATGAACGCTTTCCCACTTCTTCTCTTCCTCTGTCTGTATCCCTATCTGCTCCCAGATGAAAAGAGGTGTCTTTACTAAGAATGGCTGGATACAAACACTTACAATCCGGACCACTTCTAACAAAGAGTATAAAACAGAGCCAAGGACAGAGTGATTGGCTGGATCTTTAGCTAGATTCCACGGAGCATTATTCTCAATGTATTTGTTTCCTGCACGCACTACCTCCCACAGCGCAGATAGAGCCACTGAAAATTGGAGATTCTCCATTGCATTTTCAAAACGCGTCACCACTTGATGCACGAGTGCTTGTAACTCCGCATCATAAGGAGTTCCCTCTTCTACATAAGCCGGGATCACACCGTCGAAGTACTTTTCTACCATTGTAAGAGTCCGATGTAGTAAATTTCCGAGATCGTTGGCGAGATCTGCATTTACACGCTCCACAAACGCTTCCGGCGTAAAGACCCCATCTTGTCCAAACGGAACCTCACGTAAAAGAAAATAACGATATGCATCTAGACCGTATCGATCAATCAATGAAACCGGATCAATCACATTCCCCTTCGACTTAGACATCTTGTCTCCATTTACCAAGAAAAAGCCATGAGCAAAAACTTTCTTAGGTAGCGGAAGATCAAGCGCCATCAGGAAAATAGGCCAATAAATACTATGGAAACGAACGATATCCTTGCCGATCAAATGGACATCTGCTGGCCAATAGTTAGCAAATTTATGTCGTAAGGATTCTTCATCCGCTTCATAACCGATTGCAGTAATGTAATTGGACAATGCATCCAACCAAACATACATCACTTGCTCTGGATCGTTAGGCAGAGGAATTCCCCAGCTAAAAGTAGATCTAGAAATACAAAGATCTTCTAAACCAGGCTTAATAAAGTTTTGAAGCATCTCATTTTTCCGCGAAATAGGCTCGATAAACTCTGGATGCTCTTCATAATATTGAACCAGCCGATCCGCATAATTGCTCATACGGAAAAAATAGCTTTTCTCTCTAATTTTATTAACTGGGCGACCACAGTCTGGACAGTTTCCATCCTTTAATTGTCTGTCCGTGAAAAACGCTTCACAATCCACACAGTAGAAGCCCTCATACTCACCTAGATAGATGTCTCCTTGATCCAAGAATCGTTGGAAAATCTTTTGTACCACTTTTTTATGGCGATCCTCCGTTGTACGGATATAATCATCATAGGAAATGTCCAGTTTACTCCATAGTTCCTTGATCCCTGCTACAATCTCATCTACAAACTCAAGCGGAGTCTTGCCCACCTGTTCTGCTTTCCGTTGTATCTTTTGTCCGTGCTCATCCGTTCCTGTCAGATACATGACGTCATACCCTCTGAGCCGCTTATATCGCGCCATCACATCGCCAGCCACCGTTGTATAGGTATGCCCGATATGCAACTTGCTACTTGGGTAATAAATTGGGGTTGTAATATAATACGTTTTTTGTTTTTCCATCTAAAAAACTCCTTTTTCTACATAAAAAAATAAAAATCCCACCCCTCCATTTGGGGCGAGATTGGAATCACGCGGTACCACCCAATTTTCGTATAGAACATTTACCCATGCCTATACGCTCTGGTCAACCCGTTATCGCTGGTGTGCGTTCCCACTTACTTAAACCAGTCATTTAGACTCGTGTTCAGAAGGAAAGTCTCATGGGCCATGTTCATCTACTATTCCTATACCGGCTTTCACCTGACCCGGTTCTCTAGAGATAGGCTTCCTAGATTACTCTTCCCAATCACAGACATAGTTGTAAAGATGTCAATAAGCATATTATATGCAAACTTATTTTCAATTTGCAACCAATCACTTTAAAGAGATCTATTGACTACCGCACTCCTCCAAATTGTTAATACTCGTTTATATTTGCTTTTCCCACCACTTATCTATAAGATGGGCCATTTTCTACTACTCTATCTAACCATTCATCGCAGAGGCGATGGAGTAGTGACGGTTGCTCGAGTTGTAAGTTATGCCCGGCCCGATCTAATACAGTGAAGGTACAACGCGGAAAATTTTCTAGTAGGCGCCAAGCATCTTGATACCCTACCATAGAATCTTGTCGGCCAGTCACCAAGAGGACTGGCTTCTCAAAAGAAGGAACTCTCTGATCAACATCAAAGGAAAAGGCATATTGACTCAGGAGTTTGTCTATAAAGCGAGAGTCTGCCCTGGAACGACCAGGTAAAATTTCGTTACGATATCGATTCCAATAGGCTTCATCTTGCACAATCGCTAGAGATTGGAAGTCCTTTCTTTCTTCTCGATTTAACTGGGATAGCAGATTCTCATCTTGATAGATCACTTGATGTAGAGGAAGATCTCTCTCGTTTTTATCAGGAACGATCATCGGACAGATTAACGCAGCCCCACCTACTTGCTCTCTTTTCTTAGAAATAATCCCTCTTGCAATATATCCGCCGTATGATTGCCCCACTACTAGTAAGGATTCCTCAGGTATCATCTGATCTATAAACTGAAGCACCATATCTAACATCTCATCGGAGCCGTTCAGCTCTTCGTACCCTTTGCTCTCCCCCATCCCAGGTAAGTCGATATAAATTCGTTTCCACTCTTCATCCCTTGCAGAAAAGACAGGTTCCATAAAACCAGTCATCGATCGATGATCCAGTGTCAAGCCGTGTATGATGAGAACAGGCCGACCTGAACCATAGATATGATAAGGGATTTTTACATTACCAATCGTACACTCCATCACATGTCACCCTTCCATCTAACTAGTGTGACAAGCATAACAAAAAGCTACCAGCCTTCACAAGTTTGGTAGCTTTGTGGTTTCATACATATCAGACCTGATAGATGGAATCACCCTACACCAACTCAAATCGAGTCGCAAACGGAGACTCAACCCTTTTAACCTTCCCATCCCTAGCCCACTGCTCCAACTCCTGATGCAAACGATGCAAATCCCAACTTAAACCCGTCTTAGAATTTAACTTCTCCAACGTCGGCAGAAAATCACTATCAAAAAAAGGAAACAAATCCCGGAGTGCCTCTAAAACCTGATCATCCTTAGCCTGCTGAAATTGAACCAATTCATCAAACGGATTAGACAAATGAGGACTATGCGTATAAGCAGTCCGAATCCGAATAAAAACCGTTCTCCCAAATGCCGCCGAAGAAACAAACGTATCTCCAGAGCGTAAGTACGGAAGACGTTTCCCCTCTTCATTCGTCAAATCCGTCTCTTCCTTTAATGTAGCAATATCCGTTCCACGCACCGTCCGAAAAACCAACTTCGTATTTAGCTGTGCGGTAATCGTCTCATCTAATAACGTTGGTCTCTGAGTAGCAAGGATCAAGAAAACACCATATTTCCGACCTTCTTGAGCAATTTCTTTTAAAATGGACTTGGCCGGGGATTCCACTGCTTTCGGTGCAAAGTTATGCGCTTCATCCGTTACAATAACAAATGGCGGGAAAAAATGGCCTTCCTCCCCGTTCATACGGGCATCTTTATATTCCCTGCGCTTTCGATACAATGCGCCTGTCACATACGTAGCAAATACCTGCAAAATCCAAGTAGAACCTTGAATCACGACTAATTTCCCTTGCTCAAGACCCCGCTGAATCGCATCAATATTTTGCTGGAAAAGCCCCGCTCTCTCCAAACGCTGAAGCCGCCAGTGTACTCCCTTCACAGAAGAATGAGGCATCGTACCATATTCTTGCAAAAGCTGATTTAAATCCCGAATCCGTTGCACTTGAATCGGAGTCAGATCATCACTGCGAAGTTGCTTCTCTAAGCCCGCTTTTCCTTCTTCCAACGCCTGGACCAGATTACTAACCCGATCGCTAAAACTATTATAAGTATCTCTTCGCTTATGGAGCATCTGAATCGCGTTTACCATCGGCTCCGAAAGCCCACCCCCAGAAGCGCCCAGCAGTTCGACCAGATCCCGTGTATTTAATTCGCTAAACGAAACCCCAACCTCTCGACCAATCTGAACCACAACAGAGCGATCTTGCAAATCCGGACATAGATGGGCTGTCTCCTCCCCGATATGCCGAAAATCCATCTCAAAATGAGGGTCAAAAACAACAGTAGGAACACGAAGCTTCATTACCTCTTCTAGCATTACCCTTAGCCCAAACGATTTCCCCGAGCCAGATCCGCCGAACACACCAATATGCGGATATTGTTGCATCGTCCGAATATCAAAAATAAACGGAACACCCTTCTGTTCCCTAAGGACTCCCTGCTCCATCATCATCATCTGATTCTGTAGCTCTAGATCCATATCATGTCCCATCGGCTCCGTTCCCCGGATCTCCCCTAGGATCATCCCTGCTCTAGGTGTTGACTTAACCAACAAATGACGAACCTCATAAAATTGAGGCAAACGAACCTGACAACCCGTACGAATCGGATGAGCCGCTTCTTCAAATAACCTTACCTTGGCAATATTAATCTCATCGGAATCAATGTTATATCCAATCTGTTCAAGCGTATGTAGGACCTGTTGATCAACCATCGATTTATCATATCCCATTGGGATTAAGCGATTATACGAAAGCGTCTCAACAACTTCTCCTTTCGGATGATAGAGAGCCGCGTCTTCAATCACCAGAATTTCGTTCATGCGAAACTTACGATCTTTGGATACCACATGTACTTCCTGCTGTGACGTAACCCCAACTACTTGCATAAACAACTTCCTTCCTTCTTATAATCAAGTCAAATCACTCGTTCACTTCTCTTTGGACTTAATAAACGATGCCGCAAATCCGGGTCAATATACTGATCCACCATCGTCTGTACCAGTGGATTCGTAACTCGCACCTCTTGATCCACAATATCAAGCCAATAAGGAATCCCCCGTCCCTGCATGGGGGTAAGCGAGTAAATCAAACGGAGTAGCGAGATCCGTTCTTGCTTCTGAAGCAACAAACCATCCACTCCGACGGGGGCTGGACTATAAGAGGATCGAAAAACCATTTTCCACATCTTGGTTCCCGCAGGACTCCATTCCGACCACTCATACGCTTCACCTACATCTAATAAGCCATAAAGTAAATCCCGATCCGACCACGCTGGATGCTCAGGAAATACCTGTTTTGCTAATCCACGAGACCCTACTTCCTCCGCAATTCCTACTATTAACACACCGGTTTCTTCTGCCAATTCCGCTACCTTGTCCCACTCGTCCGCATCGTCAAAATGATAATGAAGCAACGAACCATCCATCATCACAACATGCGGTTGCCAATCTCGAATCGCCTTTTTCGTTACCTTTAACTCTAGGCGAGACAGCCTTGCACCACGCTTCTGCGCTTCACGAGCTAATAAACCCTCCGCCTCCCATTCATCTTGAATCAAAGGAGTATACACATCGGCTTCCCAAGCTTCCTCACCTTTTGTCCCTTTCGCCAGCGCTTGAAATACAGAAAGCGTCCTCATCTCAATTCCTTTGGTTGAGTTTACCGAGCCATCTATCCCAACGACACTCTTTCCCTTTGCCCAATCTTGTAATTCCGTGTCGCTAAATCGCTCAATCCGAACAAACTCTCCAATCTCCGAAAGATGCTCACGAACCCTTTGTGGATGCAACAACTCCTTAGGGTAGGTCTCTCTTAATTTTAGATTCAATCGCTTTAATTTAAATTGGAGTTCTTCTGATACTTTAAACATATATAGATCACCCTCTCAAATGGATCTAACCCTCTTCTGAAACCCTTTTATAGCCAATTTCATCTATTTTTGTCTAAATCAAGAAATTTTCTATAAAACTCCTAAAGAATTATTGACTGACATGGTAATCGCTGGTATGATGATTTTGACATCAAATATGTCGAAATTTGACGTATATTTTAAAAAGAGATGATCGAAACCAATGAACCGCCAGAATTGAGGGGAGATTTCAAATGCTAAAATCAACTGGTATTGTACGTAAGGTAGACGAGCTAGGTCGTGTTGTAATCCCTATCGAGCTTCGTCGTACGCTAGGCATTGGCGAAAAGGATGCATTGGAGATCTATGTAGACGGTGAGCGTATCGTTCTTAAAAAATATGAGCCTGCCTGCATTTTTACTGGTGAAGTGGACGAAACCGTTCGTTACAAAAACAAAGTCGTTAGCAGAAAGTGCATCGAGGAAATGTATTCTCTCATCGAAGCAAATAATTCCGTAGTCGCTGAGTAATTTGTGCCGCTCTTATATACCATATCATAACAATATTGGTAGATGTTATGAATCACATAAGATTTTCAATTCCAGAACACATAGTATATTTTGATTAAGAAGAAAAAAACCAGTTAAATCTCAAGGCAGGTCATAGAGATTCAGCTGGTTTTTTTGATCCTATGTATGATAAAGATTATAAATCTCTCTTTTTCCCACATCGCGATCCTTCGATGTTTGTAGTATCGCATCTTTTGTACTCATCCCTTGGCGCAGGTAGTGCTCCACATGTTCAATAACTTCTAAACTAGACCACCATGCCGGAGGCTCTTGATTAAATTCAGACTGATCCGCCCCTCCAAAGATACAAACATACTCGCCTCTGACTCCGTTCTCTTTTATATGCGACAAACATTCTGAAAGGGAGCCGCGTAGCCACTCTTCATGTTTCTTCGTTAATTCCCTCGCAATCGCCACTTGGCGATCTCCCCAAGCCTCCATCGCATCAGAAAGCAAGTCAACCAATCGATGAGGCGCCTCATAACTAATCAATGTAACAGGAATTGTCGCCCATTTCTTTAACTCCTTTCTGCGATCTTTTTTCTCTCGCGGAAAAAAGCCTAAAAATAAAAATGGTTGCGGAACCAGTCCCGAAGCAACTAATGCTGTAAGGGCGGCATTCGGACCCGGAATCGGTACTACCGTAATCCCCTCTTCTACTGCCTCTCGAATGACCACCTCGCCTGGATCAGAGATTCCTGGCATCCCAGCATCACTTACTAATGCAATGGATTTCCCTTCCAGAAGTTGTTGAATCAAAAATTTTCCTTTTGACTGCTCATTATGCTCATGATAACTCGTCAGAGGAGTCGAGAACTCAAAAGCAGAAAGTAGCTTTTTCGTATGTCTTGTATCTTCTGCCGCAATTAAATCAACGGTAGCTAAAATCTCCCGAGCTCGTGGAGAGAAGTCTTGTAAATTCCCAATCGGAGTCCCCACGACATATAGGATTCCTGTATTACTCGATCCATCAAAGCTCTTCTGAACCTTCATGTTAACCCTCTTTCTTGAATCAGCCTTAATTTCTGCGACCGTGTCATCTTTTTAATCTCATATTCGCGCCGTTGTGCCCAAGATCGCCCTATTCCTTCCTCCTGATAGACATACGTAACAGGGGTTCTCGCTCTTGTATAATGTGCCCCTTTACCCGAGTTATGAACAGCCAATCGCTTACTAAGATTTGTTGTGCACCCCGTATAAAGAGTTTCATCTTGGCAACGTACGATATAAACATAATAGGGAGTCTCCTTCAATTCCTCACCCCATTTATGAAAAAAACGCTGGGAGACTTTCTTCCCAGACGTTATTCATCAGATATGGTTTTGTTTAAAAAAGCGAGACAGAACAGACAATCACCTTCCGTCCGCATCCGACCATAGTGGACATTGCAAATATGAAAGCCTTCTTCATATAACTTGGTTAGATTATTATAACCCTCTTTGGTTTCTGGTACATCCGCATCTGTATGCTCTGATATGACTGAGGTTGTCGAATTTGATTTCATACCCTTCGATGCTGCTTGCAAATGTTCTTGGTAACGTTGTTTTTCCAATACCAAGCGTGTATTTTCTTCTATCAATTCTCTAACCTGTGCTTTTAAGTTACCTATTTCCTCATATAACTCGCCAATTCGTTCTTCCACCTGAGCAACCTGCTTGAAAATCGCCTGTTTATCCAAGCTACCACCTCGTTACTTCCAGACACGTTTTCCAGATCCATTTTAGGCTTCGAGTGTGACTTCGTCTAAAGAATGCTCTACCGTCTTACCAGAGCTTGCTAATTGTACTTGCACTCGTCTTTCTAACAAATCAAGCAACACAACCTCGCCTGCACCCTCTGGTGTATGTACATGTTCACCAAGGTCAGGTAAAGGTGCGTTTCCTTCGTAGTGATCATTTTCATACTTTAAGCAGCACATCAATCTACCACATAAACCTGAAATCTTCGTAGGATTCAACGATAGATTTTGATCTTTTGCCATTTTTATGGAAACAGGTTCAAAATCCCCTAGAAACGATGAGCAACATAACACTCGACCACAAGGCCCCAGTCCACCCAGCATCTTCGCTTCATCTCTAACTCCGATCTGTCTCAATTCAATGCGAGTCCGAAAAGCCGCTGCTAAATCCCGAACTAGTTCACGAAAGTCCACACGTCCGTCTGCGGTGAAATAGAAAATGATCTTATTTCGATCAAACGTATATTCGGCATCAACTAGCTTCATCACTAAGGAATGGAAAAGAACTTTCTCCTTACAGATTCTGAGAGCTTCCATCGCAGCCTGTTCATTTTCCATCATCTGTCTCGTATCATCGCTTGTGGCAACTCGGATCACTTGTTTCAACGGGAGGACTACTTCGTCCTTTGAAACATAGCGTACACCTACTACCACCTGACCATACTCAATTCCTCTTACTGTCTCCACAACCACAGCGTCCCCTTGCTGGATTAGTAGAGCACCTGGATCAAAAAAATAAATCTTGCCCGCTTGCCTAAAACGGACACCAATAATCTTAAACACTCAAGGATCCCTCCTGCATGCCGCCCAATTCACCTGATGGGGGTTCTTCTGCATGGGGTCAACTGTCACCCTATTCAAAAGATGATGTCTCCATCCCCAACTTGCTCGGGATCTGTCTCACATTCACGCCTGTTTTGAAACAATCTTCAAAAATGAAAATAGAAAAAACATCTATATCATATGGTATATACCGTAGCAATCAATCAGACAGAGGATACTCCCTCTACTCATTCTATCACCTGTTCGTAAACTTCGGCAAACCCTTCTTCTTAAAACAACTTAATTCATGAAGCGTATTCTCCTATGACATAAGCTGTAATATGTCTTGTTTGATTTGCCAGTTTATATCCTCTAACTCTTGATCGCCTTGTATCACCATATATCTATGTGGATATCTTGTGGATAACTCAAGATATCCCTCACGAACACGTTGATGAAATAGGGAATCCCGCTGTTCCATCCGATCCTTATCTCCTCCACGTGCTCGTATCCTGCTCTCGCTTACTTCAGAGGGAATGTCCAATAAGTACGTTCGATGTGGTGTAAGCCCAGAAGTCGCTTTCTCATTAATCGTAAGCACAGTCTCTAACAAAACACCTGCTCCATAGCTTTGATAGGCAACACTAGAATCCACATAGCGATCGCAAAGAACCATTTTCCCTTCTGCCAAAGCAGGCATAATCACTTCACCAACCAGTTGTGCTCTTGATGAGGCATACAAAAGCACCTCTGTTAACATCGACATCTCCTCAAACTCTGGATGTAGCACCAGTTCTCGAATCTCATTTCCAATACGAGTTCCACCTGGCTCACGTACATGAATGTATGAAATTCCCTGATGATCCAACCATTCACATATTCTGCGTATCTGAGTCGTTTTTCCTGCTCCCTCTGGTCCTTCAAAGGATATAAATAAACCTTTCATCGATTCACTCCAATTGATCCGAAAGAACAAAGGCCCATTCAGCACGCTTCGTCTTCCAAATAGTGTCCACATTTTATATAAAATAAGCTTCTGTTTGTACCAACTTTACTTTAACCAACCACTGGAATTATCCTTAGACGCCACTACTACCAAAGTCCCACTTATTAGTTAATCCATAAAGCTATTTTTAACTATATTAACACTAACTTCTGATGTTAGTTGATTTTGATATAACCCTCGAATTCGATATCCAGCTTGATCGGCATCTCTTAGATATTCCATCCATTCGAATGTTAAGCGTTCACCTGGCAAAAGTACCGGAATGCCAGGTGGATAAGGCACAATGGGCTCTGTTATGATCCCTTCTACCGCTTCCTCTAATTTCAATCGATCTTGCGAATACTTCCTGATTTCTTGAAAGGATAACACAAATTCAGTCGTACTCGGTAATTGAAGAGCAAGAGTATTCCTCTCGAATAACTTACTTTCGCGATTTCCCAGCCAGCCATCTAATTCCAGCAACGCTTTTTTTAGTCGAGTCAAAGAGCCTTCAGGATGTGCTAACGAGAAGCAGAACAACACCCGACGATCATCAGCTAATTCAGTATAAATCCCCTTATCTTCTAGAAAAGTTTGCATCTCAATCCCTGACGTTTGTCCACCGCTCGCGATTACCATTTTACAAGGGTCCTGGCGGCATACTAGATGATGTAACGAGTACTCTTGAACCCATCTACACTTGGGGAACGTATCCTTTTTAAACTGATCTAATTCAGTCAGCAATCGTCCAAATAAATTCAGTCCATCTACAGCAACCTGTTTTCGCGCTAAATCTAATGAAGCAAGCAGTGGATAGGAAGGACTACTTGATTGAACCACCCGCAATTGTCGCTCCAGATCATTTATCCTAGCTCGACTGCTCCCTACATGTAACATAGAGCTCATCGTCATCGAACCAAGCATTTTATGAGTCGATTGTACAACGAGATCAGCTCCTTGTGACAACGCAGAATCTGGAAGATCCGGATGGAAACCAAAGTGCGCCCCATGAGCCTCGTCTACCAACAAAGCTACATCAAATTGATGGCAAATATCAGCAATTTCTCTTACCGGTTGGATCACTCCATAATAGCTAGGACTTGTAATGACTACTAGTTTAATCTTATTCTGCCTACATTTTTCCGCCAACCAATCCAGATCTAATGGCTTCTCAAAGCCTGTATACATATCATATGTATCTGTCCAGTAAATAGGCGAAACACCTGCTAGCATGCATCCATGAAATATAGACTGATGACAGCTTCGTTGCAAAATCACTTGGTCTCCAGGCAGGCACATCGTGAGGATACTCGCTATATTTCCGGCCGTACTTCCGCCAACCAGATAAAACGTTTTCCCTGCTCCAAAAGCCTCTGCTGCAAGACACTCAGCTCTGGCAATCACTCCGCTTGGGTGATGAAGATCATCTAAGCCTGTTATCTCAGTTTGATCCATTTGAAGAATCGATTGAAACAAATCATCTTTGTGCTCCACAAAATTTTCGCCCTGCTTATGCCCAGGAACATGATAACTATCTGCCTTCTTTTCTCTATGATGTAACAATGCCTCGTAAATCGGGGTTTCTTGCTGATTTTCCATTTGACTAAACAAACCTCCGTACAAAAAATAAAAGGACTTTAGAAAGTCCCTTCCTCTCTTATATCACTCTCATTTAACCATATCTCTTTCAATCTTGAAACATGGAACAAATACATTTCCGGCTGATCACAATCTGTATTTATGATAATTTGTTCGCAACAGGTGCATATAGGCTTTTCCAACAAGTGTAGCATATCTTCTTGGATGGTATGACATATAATACATGGTTCTTGAAGGTACTCCATTTTAGTTAGCTCTCCATTCATCTCTTTTCCCCCTTGTATCAGAACCTTTTTCTTTATCTTCTATAATTGACTAAATGTTCCTTTTTTATAACCGTACCGTTCAGATTATACATTTTATTATCAATCTATTGAAATGTAACTCCTTATCACTCAGTCAATTTTTGAGAAATTACCTTTTTAGTTGAATAAAAAAGTCGTAATTGTGACATGGTACCTCTTATAGGAGGTATGATCGTCATGATATCTGTCAAACAAGCGATTCCATTCGTTTTTTGTATATTTATTCCGATTTTAACCATATTACGCCTACTTTTTATTTCCCGTAATCGTGCAAATGCTGTAGAAGGACTTTCCCATACGACTGAACAACCTTCCCTACAAACAAATCCAGAGTAAAGAAGTACAGTAGTTGGCTAATCAAGGATTAGACTCCCTGCATAATTCGTTTAGTATAATAAAAGAAGCATCTAGTCCATTTGGATAAACTAGATGCTTCTTTTATTATGTATGCCTGGCGACGTCCTACTCTTCCAGGACCCTGCGGTCCAAGTACCATCGGCGCTGGAGGGCTTAACGGTCGTGTTCGGGATG
>NZ_JAUSUV010000011.1 GCF_030814315.1 Croceifilum oryzae
TCGCCTTGAGGTCCTTGAGGTCCAAGAGGTCCTGTATCGCCTTGAGGTCCTTGAGGTCCAAGAGGTCCTGTATCGCCTTGAGGTCCTTGAGGTCCAAGAGGTCCTGTATCGCCTTGAGGTCCTTGAGGTCCGAGAGGTCCTGTATCGCCTTGAGGTCCTTGAGGTCCGAGAGGTCCTGTATCGCCTTGAGGTCCTTGAGGTCCAAGAGGTCCTGTATCGCCTTGAGGTCCTTGGGGTCCAAGAGGTCCTGTATCGCCTTGAGGTCCTTGAGGTCCGAGAGGTCCTGTAGCTCCGGTAAGTCCTGTGGCACCAGTAAGACCGAGTTCTGCAATGATTTCTTGAACAATGTCTGCGATGGCTCCAGTAGTACCAGTGGGCACTTCTAGACTTACGACGGCAGAACCAGGTGTTACCGAAATGTCTAACGTATTGGATATAAAGTTTATTGTATCTCCGAAACCGAGTGGAACGGTTCCGTCAGCGCCTGTATTCCCTTGAACCACGAATAAGGTGCCACCTGTAGCAAACGTTCCAGTCGGTCCTTGAGGTCCTTGAGGTCCTTGAGGTCCTTGAGGTCCTGTGATACCTTGAGGTCCTGCCGTGCCTTGAGGTCCTGGAGGGCCCGATGGTCCTGGAGGTCCTCCTGATGATCCGGTGGTTCCCGGAGGTCCTTGGGGTCCCGTTGGTCCCCTCGTAACGTCTGTGTCTAACACGTTTTCTAACTTCTGGTTTAAAATCCATTCTTTCTTACCGATTACATTAATTGTGTCGCGAACACTCGCATTGATCGTAAGTAAGTCGGTGATCGTTGGTTGAAAGGTGGTTGATACTCCGGGGAGCGTTCCGAGAACATATTGGAGTTTTTCCCCTTCGGCATTAATAATATGGCTAAGTCCTAGCTCTTCTAACGCAATCGAGGACAGCAGTAGATTGACTGCATCTTCTCTCGTAATGGAAATGTTTGGTGAAATGTTTGGGATATTGGCTTGAGACATGTTATACCTCCTTTGAAATAATTCTTGCTATAGTTATGCTCCTTAACTTGTTCGTGTTCCAGTTTTTTTGGGTAGGATGTCTACAAAAAAGTGGGTGAATGCTTGAAGAGGGGTAGGCTGTCGCTCTTCTCATAAAGAGGACGGCCTTTCCATTCAAACCTTCATCCCAATTGTTTTGTCTAGCATTTGTAGTTTCTGAGATTAGACAATAGGACCTAATCTTTTTAATGTCATAGAAGCATTGCTGAGTGGTGAAAGGGCACCAATTAGGCTGCCTAGTAAGGGAACAGATACACCACTTACATTTCGTAGTGTGATGGTTGCGTTCGCAGGGACGTCGATGATGACGGAACCGGATATTTGTGCTGCTAGATTTAGAACCCCTGTTAAGTTAATCGCAAAAGTAGATTGTGGGACGACTGTACCATTTACGGTAACGGCAAAAGCAGCTAGTAAACCTAGAAGTGCTCCTACGGCACTAACTTGGAAGTTGACTTCATACTGTCCTGCTTGAGGTAGGATGATCTGAGTGGATCCTGTAGTATGTGTAATGTTATTTAATACACCATTATTACTAAATGGTATATCTCCCCCTGCTCCAATGGTTAGTACTATACCAGTGGATAGATTGTATACTTGGCCATAAGCAGATAGCCCACCTTGAGCCGTCCGATTCTCTAAGGCTATGATTCGTCTTCTCAAACCATTAATGCGGTTGCCAAGTGCACAGAGTCTTTTCAGGATTTTCTGGATAATAGAGCACTTCGGTGATGGACAATGTTCTCTCAATCCTGCTGCTTTATCCTTCATAATAAACCTCCTTTTCTCCTACTATTCATATGGTGGACAAAATCGTTTGGCTTGGATCATTCATCTATTTTTTCGAGAATACACATCTAATTTTGCGTATTCTTTTGGATATATCGGGTTTAAATATCTGGAATATTTTGATAGAAGGATGGATATTTACTTCATAAATCCAGATGTGACCGTCTCGATCGATTCCGATATCGATGCCAAATTCGTTCCATTTGGGATAGGCTCTACTAATGGTATGGGCAGCTTGGAGGGAGAGTGCACGGATTTTCTCTACGGTTTTCTTTGCTTTGGGAGGAAGATAATCTAAGTCGTTTTTTAGTAATTTTCGAATTGGTTTGTATTCGACTCCGTGATTATAGTTGGTAACAATCAAGTGTTCAGAGGCTACACGACCTGCAATCCCTACAATTTTCCATGTCCATTTTTGACGGATAAGGTGGACTCGTAGGTCAAATAGATTGTGATTCTTTGTCAGACTATGGATGCCTTGCTGAATCAGATAAGGGCGATCCATGCGAAATTCTTGAATGTGATCGAAGATTTTTTGGGCATGTAGGGGGGCAGTGAGTGTATTACCGTGGTCGCTCGACATCAGGATCACGCGATTTTGTCTGTGGCGTTCGATCCGCACGATTCCTTTTCCTTGGCAGGAGTTGTTCGGTTTGATATAAAGCATTCTATATCTGCCTAGCATTTTGTGAAGGGAACGTAGGGTAAGTACTTGTGTGTCAGGGATGTTTTTCGCAATAAGAGGATTTTTCTTCAATAAATAGCTATTTGAGATTTTACTAATCACGCTCAATGTTACATAACTCCCTTCGACCTATATGAAGAGTACGGGATGATACACTTTATTCATGATATGAAAAAGAGCAACGTTATCAAGAGCGTATTTTCATAGTTTTAGAGAGATGTTTCAAATAGTAGGTGCAGTACGGTTGCTAACTTTTCAAGCATTTACTATACTTGATGCATAATAATTTTAGTGAGGTGTTTGGCATCCGCAAGAAACGGGTGCCATTTCCTATATGAGCCAATACCAAATACATGATCTACGCGAAGTCCGAGTCCGAGTGGCTTCGATTATTTATTCTGACCCAGTGGCTGAACCAGAGAAGATCGAACAAGAGATGACCGGTTCGTTTGAGCAGTCGAGGACAGATTGGAAAATCCGCTATAAAGAGAATCCGAATACATCCGAAGAGGTAGCCACGATGGTACGAGCTGGAGAAGAACAGCTTGTCATTATTCGCCGCGGTGGAATTTCGTACCGTCAAGTATATCGCCCGGGTGAGGTAACGGTAAGCCTGATGACGACACCGGGTGGACAGATGGAGATGGAAGTGCATACCCATCAGTATCACCGAGAGATGGGACAGGGTAGTGGAAAGATCGAGTTTTCATTTGAGTTATCGATGAGTGGGCAATTATTAGGATTGTACGAGCTGACGATTGATTGGTTGGAGGGGTAAAGATGAGCGTTTTGACGCAGATGAAGGAAACGTTAAAAGAGCAGATTAAGCAGGCTATTATGCAAGCGGAATTGGTAACAGAGGAACAGATTCCTGATATCTTACTAGAGGTGCCAAAGGATAAGAGCCACGGAGATTGGGCTACCAATGTGGCGATGCAGTTGACACGGATTGCCCGTCGTAATCCGCGTGAGATTGCGAATGTGATTGTAGAGAAACTAGATCAATCCAAAGCACAGATTCGCAAGGTCGAGATTGCGGGTCCGGGTTTTATTAACTTTACGATGGATCGTTCTTTTTTAACGGACGTGGCGCTTGAAGTTTATAAGCAAAAAGAGGCATTTGGTAGAAGTGAAGCAGGTAAGGGCGAGCGGGTAAATGTAGAGTTCGTGAGTGCCAATCCAACAGGCAGTCTTCATCTGGGACACGCGCGTGGCGCGGCAGTCGGGGATGCATTATGCAATGTATTGGATGCGGCTGGTTATGATGTAACCCGTGAGTATTACATTAATGATGCGGGCAATCAGATGAATATGATGGCGTTATCACTGGAAGCGCGTTATTTCGAGGGCTTGGGCATTGAGTGGGCATTTCCAGAGGACGGGTACTATGGACAGGATATGGTGCAGATTGCGGAGCAGATTATCGAGGTTGACGGGAAAAAGTGGACCGAGGTAGAGGGCTCTGAGCGTTTGGCTTATTTTAAAGAAGTGGGACGTGAGAAGCTACTTAATAAGATTGAGACGGATCTAAAAGGGTTCCGTGTCGGCTTTGATAAGTGGTTTAGCGAGAAGACTCTCTATGAATCGAATGTGATTGAACAAACGCTAGAAGAATTAAAGAAACAAGGTTGTACGTATGAACAAGATGGCGCGCTCTGGCTACGATCCACCGATTTTGGTGATGATAAGGACCGTGTGCTAGTGAAACAAGATGGTTCCTATACCTATCTTACGCCTGATATTGCGTATCATCGGGATAAGTTAAGTCGTGGTTTTGATCGTCTGATCAACATCTGGGGTGCAGATCATCACGGTTATATCGCTCGGATGAAGGCGGCCCTGCAAGCGCTAGGGCATTCGGCGGATACGCTTGATGTGATGATTATTCAACTCGTGAAGCTTTTCCAAGGTGGAGAAGTGGTGAAGATGTCGAAACGTACAGGGAAGGCGGTTACGTTGGTAGACTTGATGGAAGAAGTGGGAGTGGATGCGACTCGCTATTTCTTCGCGATGCGTAGCCAAGATACCCATTTGGACTTTGATATGGATTTGGCGATGAGTCAGTCGAACGAGAATCCTGTTTACTATGTTCAATATGCCCATGCGCGGATTCATAGTGTGTTTCGTCAAGCAGTCGAGAAAGGGGTCTCGGTTTCATTTGACCCTGCTGTGTTGAGCCGATTGTCGGAGGATGCGGAGTATGACTTGTTGCAGAAATTAGCTGAGTTCCCAGATGAGATCGCATCCGCGGCGGCAGCCATCGCCCCGCATCGTGTGATTCGTTATTTGTATGATTTGTCGACACAGTTCCATAGTTACTATGGTGCGCATCGGGTTGTGACAGAGGATGTGGAGTTGTCGCAGGCACGTCTGGCTTTACTTCAGTGTACGGCGCAGGTGATTCGGAATGGGCTGGGGCTCGTAGGAGTGACGGCTCCGGAGCGTATGTAGGGTTGTGTGGTTGTTGATGAAGTGGGCTATTGGATGATGGGAGAGAAGGGGGAGTCTATTTGATCACCACTCAAATACCCAACATCTCCTCTTCTCTTATCTATCGTGAATCCGATTCATTAACAAATTTGCTTGAGTAGTAGTGAGTAGGTACATTAATTCTATGGGTTAACTTGTATTAAACGCCTTCTTTGTAGTCTAGTTAATAGACGCGGGAGGGCGTTTGTTTTATGGTTTGGCTTTTTTTATCTTCTTGGTTAGTAAGGATCGTTTCATCTCTAGCGGGGGGAATGTTTTTTGATCGGTTTTGCTTAGATGTTCGGTGATTCGTTTGGCACGGTTGCCTTTTATATGGAATTCTCCTTGGAATCCGCCTACGATTGTATAGATATCTTGTGAGAAGAGGAGGTCCTTTGGATGGTATCGACCGAATAATATGACTTTCTCTGTTGCTTTCATGGTACTAAATCCTAGGAGGGTGACAAAGGTGATCGTGTTGCCGGCTACTACTTTCCCGCTTAAGGAGTTTGTTATTTTTACAGTCGATTTTACAAAGGTTACTCCCTCGGATTGAAAGGTGCTTCGGCTGGTCACGACTCCTTGGATGATAATGGAAGACTCTTTACTTAAGCTTTCTACGGAAGGATACACTTCCCCGATGCCTAGAGCTGTTCGAATGATTGAGTTAGTTGTAGTTGTTTTTTCGATGGAAGCTTTTAAAATTTCTGTTCTCTTCGCCTGCTGAGCCTCTATCGCCGCATTACAACCTGTCCCCATCAGCAAAACACCAATCATACATAGGAAAAACATTTTTCTCATAAAACTCAGTTCTCTCCTTCGATTTCTCTTATTCTATTAATGTGACATCGAGGTGGGAATTTCCTGCAATATGGAAATAGAATGAACCCCTTCAGTAGTCAATATTTTCTTCATTTCTTAAACCGACATCTGATACAATTTGGTTTGTGAAGCACATATGGATGACAAAATAGGAGGTACATAATATGAGCAGTCAGTCTAATAATGGAGATCAATTTCTAGGGAAGTGGGAAACGGAGATTGCTAGCCCGATGGGGAAAGTCCCGGTTTCGGTCGAGTTTACTTTTCAAGATGGACAAATAGTAGGAAATGCAAAGCAAGGCGAGGATACCTTTACGTTTCATCCTACGGTAGCTGGGGATCAGCTAAAGTGGACGATGAAGATTACGAAGCCGATGAGTCTTAGTTTGAACTTTGTCGTATCGGTAGACGGAGACACCATGAAGGGCGAGGCGAAGGCTGGATTTTTCGTTTCCTCCAAGTTAACAGGACACCGCGTTTCATCATAATCCAGAACCCCCCTATGCTACGGCTTAGCGGGGGGGTTCTTCTGTAATTTCTAAATATGAGAATATTTTACATGTATATTGTGTACACTATGTACATGTTATACAATGGAGGTGAGGAGTGATGTTGATGCAACCAGCTCTATCGACGGATGTACGTAAAAATTGGTCAGAGTTTTTTGACATGGTTGTTCGAGGGAAGCCCCAGGCTGTGCAACGTAATCGTGACTTAGCTATGTTTATTGCATTACCGCACATGAGAGAAATCCTTAAAAGATATCGTTTCACATTAGAGATTATACAAGAAGATGATGGCTCCTTTACAGGAGAATTACAAGAAGTCGATCTAATGTGGAATACGGATAGTATAGATCAGCTAAAAAAGATTTTAGCTCAAGATTTAATGGAGTATGCTAGAAACTATATGGAGGAATTTAATTTACACTTCCATTCCCCCAATCGTCGAGATCATTTCCCCTACGTTCTACATGTACTCATTCACGATAATCTAGTTGATATAGTGAAGCTAATCGATGGCGACTTGGAAAGAACTTAAGAGATATTGTGAGTCAAATGATTGGAGGCTTTACAAAGACACAGACCATTATTTTTACCGCAAAATCTTGCCAGATGGGACTGTATTACTTACAAAAGTATCAAAAGGGAGTGGGGAAATCCCGAAGGGTCTTTGGAAGCGAATCTTGAAGCAACAGTTAAAAACAACACAAGAAGAGTTTAACCGGAAAACATAATCCAGAGGCTGGGCACTTTGTGCTTTTTCCTTATTTGCGTTTCTTCTTTGCATCCACAATGAGTGAAGTAAATCCTAATTTTCCATCTTGATTTCGATGGTCGAATCGTTTCGAACGATAGATGAATCCATCTGCTTCGTTCCAGTCGAGATAATGGAACTGACCATTTTCATCAAAGTATTCTAAGAGGGTTACATCGAAGCCGGCAGATTCGAACATGGAGGTAATGGTTGTATAGGTGTATACGATTTGATGACTGGCGGCTGGATGGTCTGTGGGACCGGGTCCGCCGACTTGTACGATTTGTTGATATGCTTGATCTGGAAAGTATCCATCTGGTACGGCACATCGAATAAAGCCTTCTGTTTGAAGGAATTCGTGGCATATGGTGGCGGCTTGGATGCCTTCTCCATAGGTCAAATGTTCCCATACGTGTTCAGCGAGAATGGTATGGATTGAGTTAGGTGAGAAGCGTTTTATCCAATCATTTCGATTTAATAGACTTAGTTCATGTTGCTCGGTGTGAATCCAGCCAGGGTTGTTGTTTATTCCTTCCGCGCCTATAACGACTTTTAACTCTTGGGTGTGGCTCATCGTATCACTGCTTTCTGTAGAGTAAGAGATAAAAGAATAGCCCTTGCTTATAGGGTTCCTCTTGATGATGAGGAATCTTATAAGCAAGGGCTATTCATTGTATATGATTTCAGAGTTTCCGACAAACATAGATTGGAATGAGTCAGACTAGCGGTCGTTCACGGAACCAGAGAGTGGCGATGTATTTGATGCCCTCATTTAGTGGATGAGATCCGTGTAGTGACAGCGGATGAGGGTCAATGGTCCCCTTTATACAGTTTTGAAATACAAGGAGTGTTCCTGCCTGCGGTACAATTTCTAGGCCTAGGTTGGGGAAGAACGTCTCTCCGCCGACTCCAGCAGGAAGTGTATTTAAATAGAGTAGAGCCGTATAAGTGCGTTGTCCTCCGTGGGTCATGAATTGATAACTTGCTTCTTTATGGAGTTCAAAGGCATCAAAATGAGCGCCAAATCTTCCTCCAACTGGATATTGCCCTATTTGCATTTGTTCGGCGTGGCTGAGGGGTTGTCTCGTAATACTCGCAATTCGTTCACATATTTCAGTGGTGAATGGGCTAGTATGATGGGGGACCCAACCGGTATTACAGACTCTAAAGTCGGAATAGATTAGTCCGGTTTCTCCTACAATGGTCGACGGCTGCAATTGAGGCTGGACGATTTGAATGAGCTCTTGGCATTCCTCCAATGTAAGAATCTGTTCATACGTAACGATTAATGGGTCCAAACAGAGGACTGTTGCGGACCTGTGAATCATATGCCCCACCTCGTTTCTAAGTTATAAACAATATATTACGTAGAAGGAAGGAACATGATTTGAAAATGACGTAGAAGGTAGAGCCTAGCATAATAAGTAGAAAACATATACAATTATAAATATAAGTCAATGCCGACTATTGATCTTTTTCTGCCTAATTTTCAGCATAAATCAAATCTGGGGGGATTCCGTTGGTTCAACATGGGGGGCAAGGTGAATGTAGTGAGCATGTCTTTCAAGAGGTGTTGCATGGGATCCAAGAAGGTGTACATATTGTAAATGCGCAAGGGATTACGATTTTTTATAATCAAGCGGCTTCCCGTATAGATGGGATGGAATCGACAGAGGTGTTAGGGACGCATGTTTTGGAAGCGTTTCCATCCTTGACGGAGAAATCAAGCACGCTTTTATATGTGTTGGAGACTGGAGAACGGCTTCCGGATACCCAACAAACCTTTTTGAATCAAAAGGGAAAGCAGATTACTACCTTAAATCGTACCTTTCCGGTTCATGTCGAAGGGCGATGCTTAGGTGCGGTAGAGATATCCCGCGATTATACGCAAGTGAGAGAGCTATCCGAAGAGGTTCATGCATTGCGTGAGCAAGTGTGGAAAAAGGTGCCGCATAAGGAAATGAAGGCTTGTTTGTACCAGTTTGAAGATTTTCTAACCCAACACCCCGCCTTAGTGGCAGAGGTGAGCAAGGCGAGGAGAGTAGCCCATTCCAAGGCTCCTGTCTTGATTATTGGAGAGACAGGTACAGGGAAGGAGATTATTTCCCAGTCGATTCATCAGTTGGGGATGGGGAAGAAAAAGCCGTTCATTGTTCAGAACTGTGCAGCTATCCCTAGTTCGTTGTTAGAAAGCTTGTTGTTTGGAACGGAAAAGGGTGCTTTCACAGGTGCGGAAGATCGTGCGGGGCTGTTTGAACTAGCAGATGGTGGGACTCTCTTTTTAGATGAAATTCATGCGATGCCGATTGATCTGCAAGCAAAGTTGCTAAGAGTTTTAGAAGATAGTTTTCTGCGAAGAGTGGGGAGTTCGAAATTACGATCCGTTGATGTACGGGTGATTGCGGCTATTAATGAAGATCCGTGGTTGGCTGTCGAAACAGGGAAATTTCGAAAGGATTTATTTTACCGGTTACATGTGGTGAGCATTCATCTTCTTCCCTTGAGAAAGAGAAAAGAAGATCTGCAACTTTTGACAAATTATTTCCTGGGAAATCTTTCTCGGCAATATTCGATTTCGTCGCTGTCGCTTTCTGTAGAAGTGGAAATGTTATTCAGGCAGTATGATTGGCCGGGAAATGTGCGTGAGTTACGGAATGTGCTAGAGGGAGCGGTTCATTTTATCGAGTCAAATTGTATTGAACTCCGCCATCTCTCTCGTCATATGACAAAACATTCTACTCATGCTTTTCAAAGGAGTACGACGGTTAGCTTAGTGGATCGATTAGCCCAGTACGAAAGCGAGATGATTACACAAGCGATGATTCAAGCTGAGGGGAAAGTATCTAGAGCGGCAGAAGCGTTACAGGTTCCGAGGCAGACGTTGCAGTATAAGTTAAGAAAGTTAGGAATACAGAGGTAATCGGATAATAATCAGAACTGGATTGCCCCTAGTCTATTCTCATTTCGATTACATGATTGTGTGGGGAATGGAAGTGAGCTTCGTTGATATCTACATATGATTGCTTTTTTGATTAGAGAGGTGCCTAATAATGGGCACTTTTTTTGATGTGTTCAGCTATTTCCCTGTAGACACGCTATTTTGTGAATTGGCATAAAACTTGCATAAGGTAAGGATGTGGAGGTGGAGGAAGATGCAACAACGAAAAGGAGACCCGTTTGGGACGCATCGAGTGATCGAGCCAGAGGGTGTACTGCCTCAACCGGCTTGGAGACTTGATAGTGTATCTCCCTTATACGCAAATGAATGCCTTATAGACGTAGAACGATTAAATATTGATTCCGCTTCCTTTGTCCAGATCAAAGAAGCTTGTGAACATGATGATGCAAAAGTAAAAGAGATGATCATGAAGATTATTTCGGATCGGGGCAAGATGCATAACCCTGTAACCGGCTCTGGTGGAATGTTAATCGGAAAAGTGAGCCAGATAGGGGTGGAGTTTCCTGCATCAGATCTACAAGTGGGAGATCAAGTGGCGACGCTGGTGTCGCTTACGTTAACTCCGCTTTTAGTCGAAGAGATCCAACATGTAAATATGAATAACGGTCAAATTTCAATAAAGGGAAAGGCCATCTTGTTTGCGAGTTGCCCGTTTGCGATTCTCCCAGATGATTTGCCAGAATCCGTTTCTCTAGCGGCACTGGATGTGTGTGGTGCACCTGCGCAAGTGGCGAGATTGGTTAAACCGAGCGATACGGTTGTCGTGTTAGGTGCGGGTGGGAAGTCGGGCTTATTAAGCCTTGCGGTCGCTTGGCAAGCGGCTGGTGAGCAGGGTAAGGTGATCGCGATTGAATCCAATCCCGCGGCTTGCGAAGTCATTCGAGAATTAGGGATTGCTCATGAGGTGCAGTCTGTTAATGCCAAGCAGCCACTTGCTGTTAAAGAGATGGTTGAGGGGTTAACAGACGGGGGATTGGCAGATATTACGGTGAATTGTGTCAACGTACCTGACACCGAACTCTCTTCGATCTTAGCAACTCGAGATGGTGGAACAGTTTATTACTTCAGCACTGCCGTAAAATTTACCGCCGCTGCTCTCGGGGCGGAAGGAGCAGGCAAAGATGTCCAAATGATGATCGGCAACGGATACGCACCCGGTCACGCTGATTTAACTCTTCAGTTGCTTCGAGATCATCCGGCTTTAAAGGACATTTTTTATCAACGGTATCAGGCATAGGCAAACCAAACCCAAGGAGGAATTTAAATGAGAGACTGGCGCGAAATCGAACTATGGAAAGACGTTACCGAAGAGCAATGGAACGACTGGTTATGGCAACTCACCCATACCATTAAAAATTACGATGATCTTAGTAAAGTAATCGAACTAGCACCTGAGGAAATAAAAGGTGTTGAGATCTCCAATCAGACCATCCCGCTCAACATCACTCCTTACTATGCATTACTAATGGACCCAAAAGACCCAACTGATCCAGTACGGATGCAATCAGTACCAGTATCTTCCGAGTTATACCGCACTCCGTATGACATGGAAGACCCTCTGCTAGAGGATACCGATTCCCCTGTTCCGGGTCTCACGCATCGCTACCCAGACCGTGTCCTATTCCTGATTACCAACCAATGCTCGATGTATTGCCGTTACTGTACACGTCGTCGTTTTTCTGGGCAAGTGGGCATGGGCGTTCCAAAGAAGCAGATGGATGCTTGTATCGACTACATCCGTCGTACACCAGAGATTCGAGATGTGCTACTTTCAGGCGGAGACGGCTTGTTGGTAAATGACCGTATCCTAGAGTATCTACTGAAGAACTTGCGTGAAATTCCGCATGTGGAAATCATTCGGATCGGTACACGTGCTCCAGTCGTATTCCCTCAACGTATTACCGAAAACTTGTGTAACATTTTACAAAAGTACCATCCAGTTTGGTTAAATACGCACTTTAACCACCCGCGCGAAATTACACCAGAGGCTAAAAAGGCTTGTGAAATGTTAGCGAATGCTGGGGTTCCACTAGGTAACCAGTCAGTTATCTTAGCAGGGGTGAACGATTGCCCTCACGTGATGAAGAAGTTGATGCATGAGCTAGTGAAGATTCGCGTTCGTCCGTACTATATCTACCAATGTGATCTATCAGAAGGAATCGGTCACTTCCGCGCACCAGTCTCGAAAGGGATCGAAATTATTGAATATCTAAGAGGCCATACATCTGGATACGCGATTCCTACCTTCGTTGTCGACGCACCGGGTGGGGGAGGAAAAATCCCTGTGGCTCCTAACTATATTCTGTCGCAAAGTCCGACGAAAACGATTTTGCGAAACTTTGAAGGGGTTATCACCTCGTATCCGGAGCCGGAAAATTATCGTCCAACCCAATGTAACTGTGAAGATTGCCAGCGTGAACGTCAGTTGGTCGGAGTTGCGGCTCTCATGAGTAATCAACAGATTAATCTAGAGCCGAAGCAGCTAAACCGTGAAGAGCGCCGCCAACAGATGGAAGTGAAAGCCGCTGAGATTGAAGCAGCCTCTGCTCAGAGCGGTGATGGTGTGAAAGAAATTACATGAACCAAACGATGAAACAGTGGAGCCAGCGAGAGGATTTACAAGTTCTTTCGCTGGTTGGCATTTCTAAAAATGCAGGAAAAACCACTTTTTTAAATGGATTGGGCAGAGCATGGTCGGCAGAGTCGGTTGGTTTATTCAGCATTGGCGTAGATGGTGAGGCACAAGATGTGTGGAGCGGACGATCCAAGCCAGAGGTACGTGTTCATAAGGATTGGATCGTGGCAACATCAGGTGTTTGCCTCCAAAACGAAGCAGATGCGTGGGAGATTATCGAGGCTCTACCGATTGATTCGGTAGCAGGGCGAGTCTATCTAGCTCGTGCGAATCGCGATACCTCTGTCAAATTAACGGGAGTGCCTACTCGTCAGTGGGCTTCTCTTTGTATAGAGCAATTAAAAAAGGTCGGATGTGCCAAGGTGATTGTGGATGGAGCCTATAATCGGAAAGCGATGGCTAGCCCCGTTTGGAGTGATGGGTTCATATTAGTGGTGGGGGCTAGTTTTTCGCCATCGCTTCCTGCACTCGTGAAAGAAGTAAAGGGGTGGATGGCGAAACTGCTCCTTCCTTCTCCGGCTGATGATACAGAACTCTATCAATCATTTTATAGGCGGGAGGTTTGTGCGCTCCAAATAGATGAAAAATGGGTATCGTTTTTTTCCCATGAGTGGATTCAATCGCAGGGGAGCCACATTCCAGCGGAAGATCTTAAACAAGCTACGAAACTTTACTTTCATGGTGCACTGACGAAACGCGTTTTAGAACAGCTTCGGTCGAGTGGTTTTACAGGAGAGATCACGATCCCGGATTGGACCTATTTGTTTGATTTGCTAGTAAAAGGGTCCCAGATTCAGGTGTTGTTTCCTAGTAATCTACTTGCGGTTTCAATCAATTCTACTTCTCCAGATGGTTGGCAAGTAAATCCTGAGGAGCTTCGGACACAGATACAGCAAGTAGTAGGCGATATACCCGTCTGGGATGTATACCGAGAGGAGTGGAATCCAGATGTTTCTTGACTCAGAGACTGCGGAAGCGCTCCGCATTTCTGAATATCTCAAACGAGTTGCGCCCTATACTCCTTTAGGTAAGAAGTGGAAGGGTCGATTAAAGCCCTATACGCTTTCTCGGGTAGAAGAGTGGGAGCTAGATTTACAAGATCAACAAGAGATAATGGAGCTATTTTCAGAATCACGTGCTACGTATTTCCTTACCTGTTGTGAACTAGTAGATGATATTGATTTCACCTTACAGGAAGTGTTACAAGACCGATCTACTACGCTTACTTGGTTTCATATAAAGAGATTCTTAGTTACATGGTTCAGGTGGGATGAGTTTGTAAGCTCAGAATCAAGTCCGCGCTTTATGAGAATGAATCCGGAAGAGCAGAGAAAACTCCATTTCCTTCTTCTGTTGCTTCAAAAATCGGGTCACTTTACGACTACATTTGAAGTTTCGCAGCTAGGTGATTCAAAATGGATCGAGATGAATCGGCAGAAGAATCAGCTGACGAAAGCGATTCAGCAACTTCGCAAAGAGCGGCAAAAGCAGATTAGCGAGCGATTACAGCGAAATCCGAATTTCCAAGGGGAATGGGTGATCAGCAGGCACCAAGAATCGGCTAAGGTGTTTGCAGTGGACCCGGATATCAAGCTGGTACGGGAAACGATTTATGAACAGATTTACGAGCTTGTACCGGATAAACAGGAGCATGTATGGCAAGAGCAGTTGCTGAGCTTCCAGGAAAAGCTATCGATTCATGAACAATTGTTGTTTCGGCAGATCAATCGTCTATTCAGAGATCATATCCCCTTTTTACAAAGCCTCGTACAACGATGGACAAGACTTGATTTATTATGGGCGAAATGTCGTGCGGCTCAGAGTTGGAATGGGGTTAGACCTGTCTATCTAGAGAATCAAGTTCGAATGATCAAGGGGACTCTTCCACTGGAACAAGGGGCTTGGATGCAAAAAGGGTATGAAATGACTCCTGTTACGCTAGAGATGAAGCCGGGATGCACACTACTGATCGGTCCTAATATGGGAGGAAAGACGACTGCCCTGCGAGCGGTGGGTTTATGCACCGTATTAGCGCAATATGGCTTATATGTACCTGCTGAGGAATTTTGTTTCCCATTATTTCCGTGGGTTCGTACATGGATAGGGGATCATCAAAATGCAGAGCAGGGGCTTAGTAGTTTCGGTGCGGAGATGAATCGACTTGCGCAGTGGATAGACAGAGATCCGGAAAACCAAGGGTTAATCTTATTAGATGAAATCGGACGAGGCACCAATCCAATCGAAGGCTCTGCGATCAGCTGTGCGATTACTCGCTATTTGCACGAGTCTCAGGCATGGGCGGTTCATGTAACTCATTTCCCAGAAGCTCTTCAGATCGAGGGAATTCGAGGCTATCGGGTACGGGGGCTTTCTACTATCCCGAAGTGGGATTCAGATTATCCGAACCAAGCAGAGGATTGGATCCGGTTGCTTTATCAGGCGATGGATTATCATCTTGATCCTATTGCGGAACAGGATGTGGTGGCAACTCAAGCCATTTCCATCGCAGAGATATGCGGGCTACCTGAAAAGGTGATAGAACAGGCGCGGACAGCTGTAAAACAAAGAATACAGGAGGGGGATTATGGAAGAGAGATTGCATTTGGATCCACAGAAGATTAACAGGGGTCGAGAAGCGGCTCGCAAGATTGCAGAGGGTGTCGATCAATTTATCGCTCCGCTTACTACAGTGGCGGTTGAGCGGACGGTAGCGCGCCTCTTTGGGATTGATGGGATTGATGATGAATATGTTCCGCTTCCCAATCGGGTAGTGGATCATCTATTGGAGAAAGGGGGCCTCGGCAGGGGCGTTGCACCGTGGCTGATTCAAGCGATGATGCACGAGGAACAAGATGCGCAAACCATTGCGGAGCGTGTGGCACAGGGAGAGCTTGATTTAACAAAAGTCCCGACTCGATCAGACGAAGAAATTAGTCGCTTTGGTAAACAAATTGCCGATCAACAACTAGACCGCATTGCGCAAAATCGAAAAAAACGGGATGAGTATCTGGCTACATTGGGAGAAGGAAAAAAGCCGTACCTTTATGTCATCGTGGCTACGGGGGACATCTATGAAGATGCGGTGCAAGCCCGTTCGGCTGCTAGACAAGGAGCAGATATCATCGCGGTGATTCGCTCAACGGGGCAGAGTTTGATTGATTATGTCCCTTATGGCGCTACACGCGAGGGATTTGGCGGAACGTATGCTACACAGGAGAACTTTCGTATTATGCGTCAAGCACTGGATGAAGTAGGCGAAGAGGAAGGCAGATATATTCGTCTCTGCAATTATTGTTCGGGGTTATGTATGCCAGAGATTGCCGTCATGGGTGCGTTGGAACGGCTTGATGTGATGTTAAATGATGCATTGTACGGGATCCTTTTCCGCGATATCAACATGCAACGAACCCTAATCGATCAAGCATTCTCCCGCATGATTAACAGTTATGCCGGTATCATTATTAATACAGGTGAAGACAATTATCTCACGACTGCTGATGCCGTAGAAGCCGCTCATACGGTGCTGGCTTCTCAGTTTATTAATGAACAGATTGCGTTACTATCAGGGCTTCCGGAAGAGCAGATGGGGCTGGGCCATGCTTTTGAGATGAGTCCAGAGCTAGAGGATGGCTTCTTACTGGAATTAGCGCAGGCGCAGATGGCTCGTCAAATCTTCCCAGACGCCCCGCTCAAGTATATGCCTCCCACAAAGCATATGACGGGAAATATCTTTAAAGGGCATATTCAAGATACGCTATTTAACCTCATTAGTGTTATGACTGGTCAAGGAATTCAGCTACTTGGGATGATGACGGAAGCGATGCACACCCCGCATATCCACGATCGTCAACTCGCGATTGAAAATGCCCAATATGTATTTAATAATGCGCGTAATCTAGGGCAGGAAATCCAGTTCCGTCCGGGTGGCAAGATTGAGAAAAGAGCACAAGAAGTGCTCGATGAAGCAGTCCAGTTGTTAGAGGATGTACAGGAAACGGGTTTTTTTGAAGCGATCCATCGGGGTACCTTTGCCGATGTGAAGCGAGCCTTAGACGGTGGCAAAGGATTAGTAGGTGTTATCCGAAAGTCTGTCGATTACTACAACCCTATGGAACAAGAGTTGCGCAAACGTCTACAGCTACCCAGTCGGGAGGAGGTGTCCCATGGCTACCGATCTTACTAGAGTCAAACCGTATGGAGATACGATGAACGATGGCGTGATGCAGCTAAGCTTCTCCATGCCTGCTCCCTATGGAGAGGAGGCGAAGGAGGCAGCTAGACAACTCGTGATGAAGATGGGACTGACCGAACCACAAATCTATCACATGAAAGATCTAGGAGAGGGTTACACCTACTTCATTGTCTATGGGAAATGCGAGCATCATGTGGATTATACGACGATCCAAGTTCCAAAGGTAGAGAGCCAAGTGATGAGCTTCTACGATATTAATCACTATATTGAGGAACACATCGGTCGAAAAGTCGTCGTCGTAGGGGCTTGTACAGGTACCGATGCTCATACAGTTGGCATCGATGCGATTATGAACATGAAAGGGTACAACGGTGAATATGGCTTAGAGCGATACCCATGGGTGGATGCGTATAATTTAGGTAGCCAAGTCGAAAACGATGTCCTCCTTGCCAAAGCACTCGAATTACAAGCCGATGTCCTGCTCGTCTCCCAAATCGTCACCCAAAAAGGCGTTCATATCACCAATTTAACTGAGTTAGTCGAACTACTTGAAGCCGAAGGGTTACGGGACCGCTTTCTCCTCATCTGTGGTGGTCCCCGCATCTCGCATGAGCTAGCTCTCGAGCTAGGCTTCGATGCCGGCTTCGGTCCTGGCTCCCTCGCCCCACACGTTGCTTCCTACTTCTCACAAGAGATTGCGAAGCGGGTGGAGAAATAAATGACACCTCTATTAGCTAGATTAGAAGTCTAGTTAATAGAGGTGCTTTTTTTTCTTACAAACTAGTAAGGGAATTGAAAGATGAATCCATGGGAAGAATATATAAAACAGATTAGCATAGAGATAGAAACGATGGAGGTGGGAGAATGAAGGGTTTAACAGCGATCAAGACTTTTGTTGAAGTAGTTTTTAGCGTTTGGATTGGAAATGAGAGAGGCGGCATCTAGATATGGAAGCAATTAAAATATAAGGGACGATTCTACTTTAAAAATAGAATCGTCCCTTTTTCTACAGTCTATTTATATTCTAGTAACCAACAATCCTCATCTATGCCCTCATGTAGTTCGTGCTGTGGTAGAAAGGATATTTTTCTAAATCCACACTTTTCATAACAACGAATCGCTCTTTTGTTACGGGCTTGTGGATCCATCACAATGGCTTTTGCTCCTATCTCATGAATGAGATAATCGACCATGCAGGAAATCAAACGAGTTCCGACGCCTTTGTTCCAATAATGGGTTTCACCAATGAATTGATCCATGCCCCATACATTTGGTTCTTCCCAATAGTCGATGTCCTTCTTTTCCTGATCGGTTAGTGGATAGAATTGGATATATCCAATGGGTTCATGATCATATTCTACGATGCACCTTTTTTCTCGTTGATCTTTGTGGTTCATGTACTGTTTCCGTACTTGCTCAGGAGATTGTGGCTGATCTCTTCCTTCATAAAAATAAAGAACATCCGGATTTGTGAGCCATTTTGAGAGGATTTCTACATCGTCCTCGCTAACAAGTCGTAACGTAATGAGACCTGATTTTATCATCATTTCCCCTCCTTCTATCGATGATAACAGTGTATAGGAAAAGCAGGCACACCATGCAATGCATGTACCTGCTTAGAAAGAGCTCCTTTCTCCTATCTCACAGTTTCAGTAATTCACGTATCTCATGATATCTCTTTTCCAATGCTTCTTTTTCCTCTTCTTTTAAAGAAAGAGATAACCGACTTATTACCTCGGTTAGTTCGTACTGTAATAGAAGCTGGTCTGGATTTTGTTCCGATGAGAAACTCCCTTTTTTCTTTTCTAGATATTCGTCATAGGTTCCATTAAAACAAGTTGCAATACCTTCTTCTAATATAATGAGGAATGTGGCTACAGAAGAGAGTAGTTGCCGATCATGTGAGGAAAATAGAATGGTTCCTGGATGAGAGACGAGTACCTTTTCTAATTCTTCTCGTGTGGAAATATCTAAAAAATTGGTTGGTTCATCTAGTACAAGGAAATTGGCATCACTGAGGAAGATCTTTGCCAATTGAACTCTTTGTTTCTCCCCGCCACTTAAGGAAGAGACTCGTTGCCATATGGTATCTCCTGGGAAAGACAGACGAGCAAGGATCGTGCGAATCATCGATTTCGTATATCTACTCTGCTCACTCACGTTTTCTAAGATGGTTTGATTTCGTTTTAGGTTCTGTGTTTTCTGATGAAAGTAGCCCATTTTCGCCTGAGGAGAAAGTTTTACACCCGATTCTTGATTCACAATCATGTCCAATAAGGTAGACTTTCCTGCACCATTTTTCCCGATGACGGCTACCTTTGCCCCAGTAGGAATCGAGCAAGTTAGCTCTTGGAATAGAGCGCGGTCCCCGATTGTCTTCGAAACATTCTCCAGTCGAAGGGAAATTTTACTCTCTAATGGATGATGATAGTGTAAATCCAACGGAACGGGTTTGATCTCTGTTGGCTTCTCTACTTTCCCTACCTTTTCGATCCGGCTCTCAAATGCTTTTACTTGTTTCGCTACTTTTGCAATTTGAGCTCCTTTACCAGCTTTGTAAAGCCGTGACTCGGACGTGCTCATACGTGTTGGAGTTTTCCCCATTCGCTCAGCTTGTAACTTCTTTTTTCTAGCTGCATCTAGTAGCCGCTTCTTCTCATTTTCTACTTGTTGGTATTCAAACTGCATTCGATTGGTTGCCAGTTCTTTCTGCTCTAGATAGGATTGATAGTTTCCGTTGTATATATGGATTTTCTCTCCATCGATCTCTAGTATTTGTGTACAAATAGTGTTAAGCAATGCCCGATCATGGGAAACGATAAGCAGAGTACCTGGATAATTGACAAACTCCTTCTCTAGCCATTGGACCCCTTGCGCATCTAAATGACTTGTGGGTTCGTCGGCTAATAGCAAAGAAGGTTGTTGACTGAGAGCATGTGTAATGCGGCGTTTCGTCTCTTCTCCGCCACTTAAGGAGGAGCCATTTTCATCTTCCTCTTGCTTAATCCATGCGACCGTGCCCTTCACACGAAGGATACCTTCATTGATATCCTCTTCATGACTCAACATGCGAAGCAAAGTCGTTTTTCCCGTTCCATTACGCCCAACGATGCCGATCTTCTCGCCATATTCAACTTGAAGCTTATCAATTGAAAATAGCAAACGATTTCCGAACCATTTTTTAACATGATTCATCTCTAAAATAAACATAAAAAATCCCCCTCCAAATAACACCGAATAAGGCGTTGTTTTCGCTAGAGAGGGTTGAAAGGATGACAATGAATGCCAGCAACAACCTACTCTAACGCATTTGTTTGTTCTACACGCACCGATTGTTGTTTGTTCATTGGTCCGTACCATCCTTTCGATTAGATAGAATGATTATACAATAGGGTATGAAAAAAAGAAAACGAGATGAGAGGAGTTGAAGTTAAGAATCTTCTTATTAGCCTTCTTTCCCCTCAATACTAGATTTGTGTCGGGCTACTTTTACGCGGTTTCCGCAGATTTTCATCGAGCACCATTTTCTCCGTCCTCTTTTATCGATGAATAATAATACACAGTCAGGGTTGTTGCAGAGTCGAAGATGCTTCCATTCCTTATTTGCGAGAAGTTGTAGTGCATCGAATGAAATGAGCGAGAGAAGGGAATCTACGGGATTACCAACGGGGATTGGAGTTAACTGGTGTTCTATGATTTTGTAGATAAAAGGCGCTTTTTCTATCAACATTTCTAATTGGGATGTCCATTTTGCTTGTAGTTGTTGTTCTTTTATTGCTATTTCTAATATATTTCTTAGTGTGGAACGGAAATGTTGTAGAGCATGTAACACGTCGGTTGAACCATAGGCTAGGGCAGGCTCCATTGTCGGCAGTGCTCCGATTTCGTTCATCCGCTTGATCCATAGGTCTAGTTGCTCGATCGATGATAGTAGATTATGACGGCTCCCCCACCGTACTACCTCCGTATTTACTAAATCAAGGGAGATGTGCCCTGAGATGAGCGGAAATGTCTCTTCCATTTTGTGATTCTCCTTCATGTCTAGTAACTAACCTCATAATATATCATTGACAAGTTAGCTACAACAAAATAAAGTAACCATATAACATTAATTAATAGGTTAGTAATAGGAGGATTTTAAAATGATTAAGCCCCCGTTTACGTGTGAAATGGCATTAGCTAAGGTGAAAGCAGCTGAGGATGTGTGGAACACTTGTGATCCGGATCTTGTCGTGAAAGCGTATACATTCGATTCAGAATGGAGAAATAGAACGGAGTTTTTGATGGGGAAAGAAGCGATTCATGAGTTCTTGCAACGTAAGTGGTCGAAAGAACTTCATTATCGTTTAATGAAGGAACTGTGGTGTTATAATCATGATCGTATTTCCGTAAGGTTTGAATACGAATGGATGGATAGAGATACAAGACAGTGGATGAGAACACATGGAAATGAACATTGGGAATTTGATGCAGAAGGCTTGATGAAGAGGCGCGATATGAGTGCAAATGATTATCCAATTGACGTGTCGGAGCGGCGATATTAAGGATTCCTTCTTGCACATCTATTGAACATTTGGCAGAGTTAAAATGAACAAGAGAAAAACGAAAAACAAATAAACAGGCCAAACAAATGAGGAATCATCATGGTAGAGTTTAAGGAGATAACGTCCCGAACCATTTTAACGCCTGCCAATGGTTCGCTGGATGGAAGTCGATTTACATTTACCCTAAACCCATACGTAGGCTGTGTATTTGGCTGTAAGTATTGCTATGTGCGAGAGATGCCAGCAGCGAAACACAGAGAGGCGGAATGGGGAGAGTACGTTGATATTAAGACCAATGCGGCACAGTTGCTAGAAAAAGAGATTCAGAAAGCGAAGAAGAAGGGGACACCTGTATCCATCTTTATGAGTACTGCGACCGATCCGTATCAAGGGGTGGAAGCGAAAGCGGGATTAACACGTTCTCTTCTTGAAGCGATGTTGTCCCAGAAGGATGAGATCGATTACTTGATGATACACACGCGGTCTCCCTTAGCAAAAAGGGATATTGATCTCTTTCTCGAGTTTGAGCAGAAAATCATCGTGAGTATGACGATTGAAACGGACTTAGAGAAGGTTAGAAAAGTATTTACGCCAAGCGCTCCGCCTATTCCTGCGAGACTAGCGACACTACGAGAGATTACGGAAGCGGGGGTACCAACAAGAGCTTCGATTTCTCCGATGTTACCCTTAAGTAAACATATAGCCAAGACGTTACGGGGGGTCACGAACCAAGTGGCACTGGATGATTTCTTTATGGGGGATGGAAGTCGTGGTAGGCGGACGGAGCGAATGAATATAAAGAAGCTTTACGAGCAGTTAAACCTGTTACAGTGGTTTGAACGGGGAGCTTATAAGAAAGTATTGGTTCTCTTAAAGGAAGAGTTCGAAGAAGTGGATGTATTTAATGAAATATAATGAGGTTAGCTAATTCGAAAGACATCGGTCTAGTGGATTAGCTTCTTCGAATCTATCTATATTTTTTGATTGGAATAAATATTCATATATATAAATATTCATTAAAATATAATGCTATCTTCTATAAAAAAATACAATTTAGTCTATTGTGCATATTATAATTGTTATGTATACTTTAATTCGTGCAGTAAGAAATTTTCCTTAGGGGGAGAGATATGTTATCTCTACAAACAACAGACTCCATACTAAATGGACTGAAAAGTATTGATATTCATGCAAATACCGTGGATGAATTAGTAAAGCACGGTATTTGCCATATTTTGGACAAAGGAGATCGGGTCTCAACGAGAGCTGGGGATGCCTTGCAAGCGTATGATGTGAATTATCTCTTGCTAGACTCCAGAGATCGGGTTCATACAGCTCGCCCTCAAGCAGTCAAATACTTTGCTAGAGAGTTGTGCGCTTATTTCCAAGGAAGCCTGAAAGTGGATGGCGGATTATCTAAAGCTTCGAAATTTTGGAATCATCTAGCTGATCAGAATGGAAACATTAATTCGAATTATGGATATTATGTGTTTTATCAGCCAGTTCCAGATGTAAAAATTAGTAGCCAGTATGATTGGGTTATCAAACGCCTTTGTGATAACCGGGATTCAAGACGGGCTATTATCAATATAAATCAAGGGATGCACAAAACGGCAACGAAAGATTTCCCTTGCACAGTAGCAATTAATTATTTCATTAGAGAGGGCTTTTTGTGTTCAAAAGTATTCTCTCGCAGTACAGATGTGATCACTGGTTTGCCATATGATATGGGCTTCTTTTCGTTTCTAACAGAGCTTGTCTATCAAGATCTAGTAGATAGAGGCGTACCAGATTTGAAGCTAGGTTATACCATGATGGCTAGTAATTTTACGCAAATCTATGATCGACATGCAGATAAGGCTTTGGATATTTCCAATAGTTTCGTGCATCAAGAAGCAGTTATGATGCCAAAGATTACAAATGCAAGCGAAGTATTGGAAGATATCTACAACGGTACTTCAAACAGTGAAGTGATGAAATGGGTTTATGAAAACGCTACGTAAGTAGATTGGAGATAGTACATGAGAATCTTACTAACCTCAACCAATGAGGCAAAGCAGAAAGCACTACAAAATATAGTAGACCGATTCTACGATCTGGCTATCATCGAAACGATTTCAGTCGATTCAGGAGTTTCCAAAACACCAACCAATGATCAGGAAGCGATCCAAGGTTGTTGGAATCGAATTGATCGAGCAAGAGAGATCAAAGGAGATTACGATGCCTATGTCTCGTTTGAAGGATTGATTTCGAATCATGAATTCGGGATGTTCTTATACGGATGGTGCTTGTTTGTCGACGGTACGAAAAACGAATATGGCTTAGGAGCTAGTTCTCAGGTGATGGTTCCTCGATTTATCAGTAGCAAAATTTCGGCTGATGTAGAATTTAGCGATGTGGTAAAAGCGGATTACCCTTCGGAACATCTTTCCAAGATGCCAGTGGTAGGGAGCAACGGTTTGTTTACCAATCTACATTATACGAGGGTTCAAGAGTTTGAGGATGCAGCTCTTTGTGCGCTGGGATATCTTCATAATCCTGCCAATGTAGGGGATCAACGCTCAGTACCTCAAAAATAAACAGGCTAGGATGATCAGAACATGGATCTAGTCATCAAAAACACTCATTTTTTAGACCGTAATTGTCAGATTCGCTTTGGTTCCATCGTGATGGAGAAGCAAAAGATAAAGCGGATTTTCTACAGTGAGTCGGAAGTAGAACTCTTTTTGGCAGAGAGTGGCTTTTCAGGTAGGGTTGTGGATGGTGAGAATCTCGTATGTATTCCTGGAATGACAAATGCTCATCTGCATCCGAGTAAAGATCTATATCGAGGTCTTTTCTTAGGACAATCACTTCCTACGATTCTCTCTTTGATTCATCAGCAGAATGGCCAAGAGTCGGACGAGGATCAGTACTGGGCCTCTGTGTACAGCTACAAGCGAATGATTCAAATGGGCGTTACCACGACAGGTGTATTTACCAGTCGATACGAACCAGACTTAAAGGCTGCCGAGGCATCGGGGATTCGTTGTTTCCTAACGTATGCCGTCAATGAGAAATGGAACGGCAATGGTGTATCGCCCCAAGTGATTTCGGATGAACAAGCATTTGAGCGAGTGGATCAGTTTTTAACGAGTGACATCAGTGATCGTATTTCGTTGTCCATTGGGACTTCTTCTGAATTAACTTCGTCTCCTCAGTTTATGAAGGATCTCTACGAGGTGGCAAAGCGAAAGGAAGTACTGTTTTCGCTACATGTGAGTGAAGGTGAAACGCAATCGAACAAATGCAAAGAAGTACATGGTTTACACAGTGTTGAATTTCTAAACAGTCTTAATATATTGACTGAAAACACTTTGTTAATTCATGCTTCTTTTCTAACTCCAAAAGAAGTTGAACTCATAGCAAATTTGCCCGTAAAGCTAGTAAGTTGTCCGTTGGCGAATGCTTTTGCACAGGCTGGATTGTTCGAGTTGCTAAAATTAAGCGATGGAAAATGTAGCATAGGACTCGGAACGGATGCTGGAATGATCAATCCACAAAATAACTTGATGGCTGACGCGCTATTTTCCTACTTTTCACAGCGTGTGATGAGCAAGGAAAAGCAAGTAGACTTCGAGAAAATTTTTAAATTGATCACGGTTGAGGGTGCTAAGGCTCTTGGTTTAAACCAGGTCGGCGTGATTGAAGAGGGCTGGGAAGCAGACATAGCGATCTTCTCCGTTCTGGAACATGCCCCGATTAACGAATTTAATCCGTTGCTTCTGATCACCGAAGTCCTTATGACGTCGTTGGCGAGGTATGTAGTAATCGGTGGTGAACTCGTCATTGACGACTATGAGTTTAAGCGGATGGATGAGGAGTTTATAAATCAGAAATTCTACAGCATTAAATCGAGGCTGGCGGCACCGCTGATGAAGCATTTGCAGGAGCTTGAGTCTGTTGATTCGTTGCGACATTAACCGAGGGCAATGCTACTTTGATGCGGAGTTGGTAGTGGGTTGAGTCTTTAAAATCAGTATGAGATTTCGTTAGCAGAGTAATAGGCTGTGGGCAGATACATGCTCCGGTCTAGACCCAGTAGTCAAATCGAATTAAACAGCTTTATATGAATGAAGTAAGGGAGTCGAGGACATTGAGTCAAGATAAAAGAAGAATCATGATCGTGGAGCCGAATTGTTCAGGTGGTATCGAGCTTTTGAAGAGCGCGAGAAGAATGGGTGCCGAGGTTCACGTGGTTACGCATGAAGACTTGTATCAGCAAAACTATTCGGCTGAGTTGAAGGAAATGATCGACCATACGTTGTTTACGAACTTCTGCGTCGAAGCAGAGGCGATTGCCGATATGGTTGCGTATTGCAAAAGAGTGGGGATTGAGGGAGTAGTAGCGGGTTTCGAGTTCGTTTCGGATATGACGGTGAAAGTCGCCAGCGAATTAGGTCTACCTACTCATGATCCGCTTACATGTGAGGCGCTACGTAGAAAAGATTTGATGCATCTACAATTTGTAGAGAATGAAGTGGCTTGTGCTAAAACGGTCATCGTTCAAACGTGGGATGAGTGCATCGCGGGAGCACTTAAAATCGGCTATCCTGTCGTGATTAAGCCATCTTCGAATGCAGGATCATGTAGTGTTTTTAAAGTGAACAGCGAAGAAGAGCTAAAGAAAGCATTTGAAGTGATTCGAGAGAGTAATGTGGAGTTCCCTCACGGTATGCCTTTGGACGATCATATCTTGATTCAAGAGTTTCTATCTGGACCAGAGGTGAGTGTCGAAGTAGTTGTTTTCAACGGTGACGTAAGCGTACTGGCGATTACAGATAAAACGACTACTACAGGAAATTACTTTGCCGAGATTGGTCACACTCTTCCATCTAAGTTAAGTCCTCGTGAGCAGAAGCTGGTGATGGATATGACGAAGTTGGCTGTTCATTCTCTGGGATTGAAAAATGGGATTGGTCATGTCGAGTTGAAGCTGACTCCGGACGGTGTAAAGATTATTGAAGTAGGGGCGAGAATGCCAGGGGATAAGATTCCGAATCTCTTATTGCATGCTTGTGGGATTGATGAGGGGATTGTCTACATTCAAGCTTCGATGGGGCAATTTCCTGATGTAACGCCAAGGAATCATCAGTTTGCGGCGATTCAGTTTATCACGAGCGAGCGAGAAGGAGTGATTGAATCGATTGGTCGACTGGAAGGAATCCAGAACGTTTCCTCAAACGGTGAGGAAGGGATCGTGGATGTTGAGATCTATGTGGAAGAAGGGCAAAAAATCGGAGTTCCGATTAATAACATTGACCGAATCGGCCATATCATCGCGGTCTCCAATAGTTATGAAAGAGCATCTGTTTTATGTTCGGAAGCATTAGAAAAGATCGAATTACAAATCGCTGAGTAGATGTAGCGGAGTTTAGTTGAGCTGATGATGAGGAGAGGAAAAGATGGATCAAGAGCAACGGAAGATTATGATCATCGAACCAAATTGCTCCGGTGGTATCGAGCTATTGAAGAGTGCGAGGCGAATGGGTGTCGAGGTGCATGCGGTTACGCATGAAGACTTGTATGAACATAGCTATTCGGATGCGGTAAAGGACATGATTGACTATACACTGTTTACGAACTTCTGCGAAGAAGTGGAAGCGATTACAGAGATCGTAGAGTATGGCAGAAGCGTGGGGATCGAAGGGGTTGTAGCGGGTTTCGAGTTTGTGACCGATATAACCGTAAAAGTGGCGAGTGAATTAAATCTACCCACACATGATGTGTCGAAGTGTGCGGCGCTCCGAAGGAAAGATTTGATGCATCAATATTTTGCAGAACATCAGGTCTCCTGTGCCAGAACGATTGTGGTTCAAACATGGGATGAGTGCAACGCGGCGGCGCTTGAAATCGGCTATCCTGTCGTGATTAAGCCATCTTCGAATGCAGGATCATGTAGCGTTTTTAAAAGTAACAGTGTACAGGAGCTAAAGCAAGCTTTTGAAGTCATCAAGCAGAATAATGTGGAGTTTCCACATGGTATGCCTCTCGATGATCATATCTTGATCCAAGAGTATCTATCTGGACAGGAAGTAAGTGTAGAAATAGCGATTTGTAACGGGGATATGAGTGTGCTTGCGATTACGGATAAGATGACGACCTCGGGTAATCACTTTGCCGAGATCGGACATACCCTCACTTCCCATTTAGATCCTTTGGAACAAAAGCAAATCACAGATATGACGGAATCGGCCGTTCGCTCTCTCGGATTGAAAAATGGAATTGCTCATGTTGAAGTGAAACTTACTTCAGATGGTGTGAAAATCATTGAAGTAGGGGCAAGGATGCCGGGTGGAAAAATCCCCTGCCTCCTATTACACGCTTGCGGAATTGATGAGGGGATTGTTTATATGCAAACTTCTCTGGGACAAGCTCCGGATGTTACCCCTCGAAACGATCAATTCGCCGCCATCCGTTTTATCACGAGCGACAAAGAGGGGATTATCGAGTCGGTTGATCGGCTGGAAGAAATCCAAAAAGTTTCTTCGGATGGACAGGAAGGCATTGTAGATATCGAAATATATGCCAAACAAGGACAGAAAATTGGAGTCCCGATTAACAATATTGACCGAATCGGTCATATTATTTCTGTTTCCAATTGTTATAAAAGGGCATCGGATTTGTGTTCGGAAGCATTAGAAAAAATTGAATTGCAAATTGCTGAGTAGAGGTGGGCATCAATGAGGATCGCATTTACTCGATCGGTAGATATCGGACAGGCACAACCCTTTTTAAGTTATATTAGCAAGTATGTTCAGAAAAAAGGGTATGAAACAAAACTTTTCTATACAGATGGTGAATGTAGCTCAGACATGTTTCCGGGTGAGATTGAAAAGGTTTCAGCTGATGTCTCCAGTGAAACGCTCGTTAACAAAATATTGGAATGGAAAGCGGATGTAGTCATATCGATCTCGCTTCCAGATGATAATAGCTTGCGCGATGCTTGTGTAAAGGAAATCTTGATGGAGAAGCATCAGATTCCGATGATTATGCACTCGATGGAAGCGACTGCGATCATGTGTAATAAGTGGGAGACAAAAAGTTTCTTACGTAATTTGGGATATGCCGTTACCGATGGATTCTTAATTCATGGTGATTTGATTAATGATCGGGGCATCCGCTACCACTCGTACCGCGAGTTCATTTTTAATAAAGTGCAGAAAATGGGCTTCCCGATTATCGTCAAACCGCTGTGGGATTCGATGTCATGTGGGATTCAGATTATGGATACTGTGGAGGAACTACAAGAATATTTATCCACGAATCCTCCAACCGCTGATGTCTTAGTGGAGCAGTTTATAGAGGGAGAGTTATTTGGTATCGAAGTACTTGGGTGCGATGGGAATTATCGTTGCCAACCTTTAGTCAGAAAGTGTTCAAACTCGGTTCGCAATCTATTCCCATTTGACCATCTCCGATTTGCCCCATTTACGAATGAATCGTACCCAATTCAGGAATTAGAGGAAATGGTTTTAAATATTGCCTCTAAATTAGAGGTAAGTGGGTCAATCGATGTAGAATTAATATATAAGGACGGTATTTTTTACATCATTGAGATCAATCCTCGAATCTCGGGTATGACCAATCTGTCGTCTGCTGTGTCTGGGCAGAATGCATTCCAATGTCTCCTTGAAATGGCAGAGGGAGAGTGGGAAAGCAAGTACGGTCTACCGAAGCAAGATCGTTTTGTAGCTGAGTTTCCGTTGGAAAATATGGTTGCTGCCACTGCTGAGCGGATGCAAAATCGTGATGATGTGGTTCATGTAAGCTTTAATCGCTACCACGACGGAAGAACGCAGTATAAGATGATGCTTAGCGCAGTAGATGCAGAAGATTGCTTCTCAAAATTGATGGGCTTAAATGAGGAAAATAAGATCGTTCCACATCATATCATCGAGGAATTACGAAGCAGTATGACGTAATAAGAATATATGGGACTATGAATCCAATGTAGTCCCATATATTCATTCATGTAGCGAATTGAGGTGTAGTATGAAGAATCTCTTCAAGAATAATTTGCAACTATTTCTATTAGCAGATTTAATATGTCAATTTGGCGCGGGGATTACACTCGGAACCTTAAACTGGCTTGTGCTTGACCACATGGGCAAGAATGAGCTGGTCAGTTTGGTGTTTGGTGTAAACGTCGTCTGTGGTTTGTTGATATCATTCTTTTCTGGATTGATAGTCGACCGTTTTGATAAGAAGGCAGTTGTAATCTGGTCAAATGTGTTTCGAATTGCGTTAACACTGATTACGCTGTTGTTATTTTTATTTACTGGTTTCCACTATAGCTACGTGTTCCTTTTAGCAATCAGCAATGGAATCGGATGGAACATTTATTTTCCAGCTACCAAGGCGCTCCTGCAAAACATTACGGCAAAAGGGGGAAATGTCTTAAAAGGAAATTCAGGTGCGGAAATTGCGATGCAAGTAGGGATGTTCTCAGCAGGTGCGGTTGGAGGTTTACTGTATAAAAAACTCGGATTTAATTCGATCCTGATCATCAATATTGTGATGTTTATCATCGCGAGTTTATTGGTTAAACTCATCTCGGTTGAGACAACTCCAGCTAAAACAGGGTTAAAGCTGGCTCATCTAAAAGAAGATTTTATCAATGGGTTTAAGTATTTCCGTCATCGTTCCGCTATTTTCTTGCTCGGTATTACGATGTTTATCCCATTTGTAGCGGCAGGTCTGATCAATGTTTCTCTTCCGGGCTATGTAAGTACATTTTTACATGAGGACTCTGTAAAATTTGGGCTCATTACGATGTGTTATGGGATAGGTGCCTGTATCTCTGGTTTGATCATTATGAATCTCTCTTCCAAAATCTCACGAAAAGGGTTAGTGCTCGTTGGATTTATCATCGCGATTCTCTGCGGGGTATTCATGTTTGTGAATCACAGTGTTGCAGTTGCCTGCTTTATCAATATGATGTTTGGGTTCTGTGGTTCGGGGATTCGAATCATTATGTACTCGGAAGTGATGGAGAAGCTGCCGTCTGAATACATCGGTAGGGCGATGTCGATCTGGAATGTGATCGGAATGTCCTTACAAATCGCCTGCACATATGTAGTAGGGAAATCGATGGATGCATGGGGTGCGCAATATGGCTTCTTAATTCTATCAAGTGTGATGACGCTAGGATTCATCATCTATAGCCTCTCTTATCGAATGGATAAGAAGAGTAGCAGTGGTAGCACAATGGCTGGATAGGGGGATACAGATATGATTGCAAAGCTCAAAGAAGAAAGCCCACCCTTAATTTGTTGCTTTTGCGGTGCTAGAACAGGCAAGGATCCTATGTGGATGGAGCAAGCAGAAATAGCGGGAAGAAAGCTAGCAGAGGCTGGCTTCGGTATCGTGTACGGTGGTGGTACTGTAGGCATGATGGGGAAATTGGCAGATGAGGTAGCTGTTGGTGGCGGGAAAGTCGTAGGGGTTTTGCCAGAGTTTCTCAAGCATCAAGAGGCAGAAGGCGGTGCACGGGCATCTACGATCTTTACCCAAAGCATGCATGAGCGAAAAAATACGATGTATCAATTAGCATCTGGCTTTTTGGCTATGCCGGGTGGGATTGGTACCTTTGATGAACTATGTGAAACGATTGCGTGGCTAAAGATCGGGATACACGACGCGCCTCTTTATATATGGAATATCAATCATTTCTTTGATCCGTTTATCCAGTTGATTGATAATTTGAAGCATCACGGATTTTTGCACGATGATGACTTGACGAAAGTAAAGATTGTCGATGACATTGATACGATTGTTTCTTCATTAAAAGAAGCCATTCCCATTCATAAATAGCAAATTCCCTTGATTTGGTGGAGGTACAACAATGATAACGAACCAAAATATAGTGATTATGAACCGATGGAGCGATGATTACGGGAACTATGCGACCCTCCTTGATCATCATCAGAATAACGTTTCCTACATCGTAAATGCAGGGGGTGCGGTTTACCTAGAAAACCATCCAGAGATCCCCAACTATGCACAAGTGGTTAACGATTTGAAAGATGTAGAAGAAGTAAGTGCCGCGTTCGAGAATATCATAAGTCGATTTGGGAAGATTGATGTTCTCATTGCACTATCTGAAAATGATATCTTGGTTGCGGGGAAAATGAGAGATCGTTATTCAATTCAAGGTATGAGTTTACAAGATACCTTACGATTTATTGATAAAGTGGAAATGAAAAAGAGTTTTGTCGGTACCAAGGTTGCGGTTCCGCGATATTTAGAGGATTTGACAGAAAAGAGTTTGCGCCATTTTGTATCTGAGACTGGGTTTCCCGTTGTGTTAAAGCCGAGAACAGGGGCTGCTAGTGCAGGAGTGAAAATCATACCTGATAGGGAACAGTTAGAGGCTGCGATGAAAGAGATCGATATCCATACCTATGAGTGTGAGGAGTATGTAGAAGGTCCGATTGTTCATATGGATGGCATTATGAAAAATGGGGAGCTTGTCTTTGTAAAAACATCTCGCTATCTAAACACCTGCTATGATTACACGCTAGGAAAATCAGTTGGCTCCATCATCATTTCCGACGAGCAGAGATCGAAGAAATTCGCAGATTTTACGGAAGAGGTGATGAAAACACTCCGACTGGACAACGGTGTGTTTCATCTAGAGGCAATTCTGCGGGATGGAGATGAGCCTGTATTCCTTGAGCTAGGTGCACGTCAAGGGGGCGGGGAAGTGGTACCGCTGATGAGACTTCTATACGATGTAGACTTAGTGAGGGCGCTTTTCCAATCCCAACTGGGTGAAGAAATTGAGATAGCCCCTCGAGAGACGCCTTTTGTATCTGGATTCTTGTTAGTGCCTGAGCCGAAAGAGGTTCCTTGTAAAGTGGTGAAGGTATCTAAAGTAGAAGGATTATCTACACTATCCTATCAGTATATTCCGGAAGTAGATTCGATTCTAGATGGTAAGGGTGGTTACTATTTTAACGCTGGTAAATTTGCCTTTATTGGCCCTGAAGAAGAGATCGAGTCGGATCTTCTCCGAGCGATGAACGAATATGAAATCGTAACAGAACCAATATCATAAAAAGGAAGGCACCTCTTTGCTTCGGTTGATTTTTGCTAACCATTTTGAAGTAGGTGTCTTTTTTATATGTAAAATAAAAAAAACTGAATGAATGACCACTCATTTTTATGTTACAATGGAACCACTTAGTAATGGTAAGATTATATATAGTTACCGTAAATGAAATGTTTTGAAAGGAGCGAGCTAGTAATGTCTACGTTACAAATTTTCAATATCATTGCACTTATTGTTGTAGCTAGTTATGCGTTTTACTTGTTCGGCTATGTAGTATATCAACGTTATCAGTACATTCGATTGGGCAAACCAATTGAATTCCAATTGAACTTTGGAGAACGTTTCCGTGAGATTATGATTAATGTATTTGGGCAAAAGAAGCTTTTTAAAGATATGAAAAGCGGAATTATGCACACCGTTATGTTTTATGGGTTTATTATTATTCAGTTTGGTGCGATTGACCTTTTTTGGAAGGGCTTACAATCGGGAGGGCATCTACCTCTTGGTCCGGTTTATGGAGTTTTCACTTTCTTGCAAGAAATCACAACGTTCCTAGTGCTTATCGCCACGTTGTATGCGTTTCATCGTAGGTATGTGGAGAAGCTTGCACGTCTGAAGCGAAACTTTAAATCAGGTCTGGTTATCATCTTCTTAACTTCGTTGATGTTTTCGATCCTGATGGGTGGCGCATTTGAGCAAATCGCTCTCCAGCATCCATCTAGTTGGTCAACTCCGATTTCATCTATGTTGGCATCGCCGTTTTCGGGACTATCGGAAGGTGTAGCAGAGGCGGTATTCTACGTGTTTTGGTGGATGCATGCACTTGTACTCTTTACTTTCATGGTGTATGTACCGCAATCCAAGCACTTCCACTTATTAATGGGACCTGTAAACGTCTTTATGAAACGTCAACAACCACCAGGTAAACTCTCGTTAATCAATTTTGAAGATGAGACAGTTGAAGAGTATGGAGTCGGGAAGATTACGGATTTTAACCAAAAACAATTGATTGACTTATATGCCTGTGTGGAATGTGGTCGTTGTACCAATATGTGCCCTGCTTCTGGAACAGGTAAGATGTTATCCCCGATGCAGTTGATTGTGAAGCTACGGGATCACTTAACAGAACAAGGTGCAGCGATTACACAAAAGGCGCCTTGGGTACCACAAGTGGCTTTTTCGAATGCGAATCAGGCAGCGTTGGAAGTAGCAGTTGGCGAGAGCGGTCCTGCGATGATCGGGGATGTTATTACAGAGCAAGAGATTTGGGCTTGTACCACTTGCCGTAACTGTGAAGACCAATGCCCGGTTATGAACGAGCACGTAGATAAAATTATCGATATGCGCCGCCATCTCGTGATGACACAAGGGAAGATGAGTGCAGAAGCCGGTCGTGCTTTCTCCAATATCGAGAAGCAAGGTAATCCATGGGGGATTAGTAAAAAAGACCGTGATAAATGGGCAGGAGATGCAGAAGTTACTGTACCAACGGTAAAAGAAGAGAAAGAATTCGAATACCTTTTCTTCGTAGGCTCCATGGGTGCTTATGATATGAGAAGCCAAAAAATCTCTCGAACCCTAGTGAAACTCCTTACCCAAGCAGGCGTGAAATTCGCGATTCTCGGAAACAAAGAGAAAAACTCTGGTGACACACCTCGTCGTATGGGGAATGAGTTCTTGTTCCAGCAATTGGCGGAAGACAATATAAAACAGTTCCAAAAGAACAACGTCAAGAAGATCATTACCATTGACCCACATGCGTACAACACATTTAAAAACGAGTATCCGGACCTTGGTTTGGAAGCGGAAGTGTATCATCATTCCGAAGTACTTGCAGATCTCATCTCAGACGGGCGACTCGTTCCGAGCAAGACATTGACCGAACGTATCACGTATCATGATTCCTGCTATCTCGGACGTTATAACGATATCTATTCCGCTCCGCGCTTTATCTTAAGTAAGATTCCAGGGATCGACTTGGTAGAGATGAAACGTAGCTTTGAAGATGCCATGTGCTGTGGTGCGGGCGGTGGCATGATGTGGATGGAAGAGCACGAGGGAACACGGGTTAACGTTGCGCGTACCGAACAGGCACTCGAAACCAAGCCGACCATGATTGGTAGCGCTTGTCCTTATTGCTTGACCATGTTGTCAGATGGAACCAAGGCAAAAGAAGTAGAGGAGTCAGTTCAAACACTCGACGTCGCTGAGATACTTGCTCTCTCCGTTGAATTTACGATTGAACAAGAAGAGCAAGCCTCCTAATAAGACTATAGACAAACTGAGAATATTCATAGGTTAGGGGTGAACACAATGCATGTACGGAAAATTTCCGATAAAGGGCAAATCGTGATTCCGAGTGAGATCCGTCGAAAGTTAGAGATGAACGAGGGGGATCAGATCGCTTTTATCGAGACGAAAAAGGGTAATCTTTTGTTGGTAAATGTGAATAAGATTATGATTGATGAAGTTCAGGAGCTTTGATACAATGTCGTGATTTTGTTGTTGCTATTAGGGTTCTGCAGTTTGACAGTTTGATTATCACTTTAATGATAAGACAATCATTAGCCGGTTGGAGTAATCCCGGGGCATGTGTCTACCCACAGCTCAAATAGTGAACCTGCAAGGATGTGGAAAAGCAAGTCCGCTTCGTTCTTCGAAGATAGGGCAAGTGGCAAAACTCGCGAAGAACACACTCAAACATTGCCACAAAACGCCCTATCTTCGAAGGACTACGCTAAGCAGGCTCTACTTAATCGCAGTGGGTAGACACATTGCCCCTAGTTTGTTTCTGTTTATTGGTTGATTAAGTGTCTTGTTTAAATAGTGATTATACAAAGAGAAAAAATCTGTCTGTTATAGGCAATTATTTCTTTTACATTATCTTTTTAAATGGCTTTCAACTTGAGATTAGATTAAAGGGGAATGGAGAGTCTGTTCGATACCTTGCGATGTTAGCGATCCTACCTAGCGAAGCTATCCGTAGTAGGGGGCGTTTTTGGTGCAACATGTCTGAGCGTTCTTTGCGAGTTTTGCACCTGCCCCCACGGAGGATAGAGGAGCGGACTTTCTTTTCCACATCTCAGCGGATCGGTATTTGAGCAGGCATCGAACAGACTCTCCTACCCCCTATTTATCAATAAGCCATAGTGAATTTTCTTTTCTCTTTTCCACATTTCAGCGGATAGTATTTTGAGCAGGTATCGAACAGACTCTCCTGCCCACTACGATCAATAAGTCATAGTGAACTTTCCCTTTTCTTTATTCTTTCAAATAGTTAATATTACTATGTTTTCAATTCTTATTAGACCGAAATGAAATACTATTGTAAATAAAAATTCAATCCTGTATCCTTAACTTGTAAGCGTTTGCATATTTGTTGCAATCCAAAAATGAACGAACGCTCGGTCAAGGGAAACCATTGGGAATTCATCTGGAGGTGTATGTTTGTGAGAGAAACAGTAATCTTAGGTGGAGCTCGTACTCCATTTGGTAAATTTGGTGGGGCATTAAAAGATCAAACGGCTGCTCAACTAGGCGGAGTGGCGATTGAAGGTGCGCTTCAGCGTTCGGGAGTGGTGGCGGACCAAGTAGAAGAACTCATTATGGGAATGGTGCTACAAGGTGGTGCTGGTCAGATTCCATCCCGTCAAGCGGCTCGTCATGCCGGCCTTCCTTGGGAAGTGAGAACGGAGACGATTAATAAAGTATGTGCTTCCGGGATGAGAAGTGTAACCTTATCGGATCAAATCATTCGCGCAGGCGATGCAGAGATCATGGTGGCAGGTGGCATGGAGAGTATGAGCAATGCTCCGTATCTACTTCCACAAGGTAGATTTGGGATGCGCATGGGCAATGGTCAAGTATTGGATGCCATGGTTCATGATGGTCTATGGTGCGCGTTCCATGATGTTCATATGATCGTTCACGGTAGCGCAATTGCGAAGAAATACGAAGTGAGTCGGGAAGAGCAGGATGAATGGGCGGTTCGGAGTCATCAGCTAGCCGCGGCGGCGATGGATGCAGGTAAATTTGCTGATGAGATCGTCCCGGTTCTTGTGAAATCTCGTAAGCAAACCATTGTGGTGGATCAGGATGAGGCAGTTCGTCGTGATACCAGTATGGAAGCTTTGGCTAAGTTAAAGCCAGCATATGTGGCAGATGGCACAATTACAGCAGGAAATGCACCGGGCGTAAATGATGGTGCCGCAGCAATGGTGCTCGCATCCCGTGAAAAGGCAAAAGAGTTAGGAATGGAGCCATTGGCAACATTGTTAGGTCATGCGGCGATTGGCCTAGAGGCACCTGATTTTCCGATTACACCTGCCTATGCTGTTCAGAAATTATTGAAGAAGCATAATCTCACGATAGATCAGATTGATCTATTTGAGATGAATGAGGCGTTCTCAGTAGTAGCTCTGGCAAATGCCAAAATACTTGGCGCAAATCCAAATAAGATCAATGTAAACGGAGGAGCCGTTGCTCTCGGTCATCCGATTGGTGCCAGTGGTACACGGATTATCCTTACTCTAATTGAAGAGTTAAAACGTCGTGGTGGTGGCCTTGGCGTAGCGGCGATTTGTAGTGGAGCGGCACAAGGGGATGCTGTATTGGTTCGAGTAGGTTAGGTAGAGGAGGGGCTTTTATGTCGATAAAACATGTGACAGTTATCGGTGCAGGCCAGATGGGTAGCGGAATTGCTCAAGTGTTTGCCCAATCGGGATTTGAAGTGACGGTATTAGATCAACAGGAGGCATTTGTCCAAAAAGGTTTGTCTTCAATCGAAAAGAACCTGGCTCGTCAAGTAGAGAAGGGCCGGAGTACGCAAGAAGAAATAGACTCTATTTTAAGCCGTGTGACAGGTACAACGGATCTGAAGATGGCGGCTACGAAAGCTGATTTAGTGGTAGAGGCCATTATCGAACAAATGGAGGCAAAGGTTTCGTTGTTCCAGCAATTAGACGAACTCTGCCCTGCACATACAGTGCTTGCGTCCAATACTTCTTCTCTCCCTATTACCGAAATTGCCGCTGTGACGAAACGTCCAGAGAAAGTGATTGGCATGCATTTTATGAATCCTGTGCCGGTGATGAAGCTAGTGGAGATTATTCGAGGCCTTGCGACGGATCAAGAGACCTACGACTTGGTTGAACAGCTATCTCGGGAATTAGGAAAACACCCCGTAGAGGTAAATGATTTTCCTGGTTTTGTATCAAATCGAATTCTCATGCCGATGATCAATGAAGCGATTTACACGGTTTATGAAGGAGTTGCAACACCAGAAGCAGTGGATGATGTGATGAAGCTGGGGATGAATCATCCGATGGGTCCGCTCACATTGGCTGATTTTATTGGACTTGATACCTGTTTATACATTATGGAAACCTTGCATGAAGGATTTGGAGATTCCAAATACCGTCCTTGTCCCCTTCTTCGCAAATATGTAAAAGCAGGCTGGTTAGGAAGAAAAAGCGGCCGCGGATTTTACGTATACAAGTAGATAGTTGGGAGTGAGTCAGATGCGGTTTTCATTTACGGAAGAACAAATTTTATTACAACAGATGGTGCGCGATTTTGCTCAGAAAGAAATCGCGCCGGAAATTGAACGGATGGAGACAGAGGACCGTTTTCCGCGTGAAGTGATACGCAAGATGGGTGAACTCGGATTAATGGGGATCCCGATTGCCGAAGAATGGGGCGGATCTGGGGCAGATTTTATCTCTTATATCCTAGCGATCGAAGAGATTTCGAAAGTGAGTCCAACTGTGGGAGTCATTCTCTCTGTGCACACCTCAGTGGGAACGCTCCCTCTTCTACGATATGGAACGGAGCAACAAAAAAAGCGTTATATTCCTAAACTGGCTAGTGGGGAGTATATCGGCGCATTTGGTTTAACCGAACCCCAATCTGGATCCGATGCGAGCCAGCTTCGCACGACAGCTAAGCGTGTGGGGGATGAGTATATTTTAACGGGTAGCAAAATGTTTATTACCAACGCTGAGGCGGCTGATTTGTACAATGTTTTTGCTGTAACGGATCCGGATAAGGGGAGCTACGGTATCTCTGCTTTCCTTGTACGGAAAGATACCCCAGGGTTTTCAGTTGGGAAAAAGGAACAGAAAATGGGGCTTCATGGCTCCAATACGTGTGAGTTGATATTGGAAGAGGCACGGGTTCCGGCTGACCATCTGATCGGTCGTGAAGGGCAAGGATATGAGATTGCCTTGGCTAATCTAGCGAGTGGTCGTGTCGGAATAGCGGCACAGGGATTGGGAATTGCACAAGGCGCTTATGCGGCGGCAAATGCCTATGCGAAGGAGCGGGAACAGTTCGGGAAGCCGCTTCATGCACTACAAGCAATTCAATTTAAATTAGCTGATATGGCAACTCAGATTGAAGCTTCACGTTTGCTTGTGTACCGTGCGGCTGAGCTGGTTTCACAGAAGTTACCTTGTAAAAAAGAGGCATCCATGGCGAAGATGTTTGCGACAGATACGGCGATGAAAGTTACCACTGAAGCTATCCAGGTCTTTGGCGGATACGGCTATTCTCGTGAGTATCCAGTTGAACGCTTTTTTCGGGATGCGAAGGTTACACAGATTTATGAGGGAACGAATGAGATTCAACGGATTGTGATTGGGAATGAGATTGGGAAGTAGGCTGGTTGATTTGGCTATTGAGTGATCGAGGGCAGGAGAGTCTATCCGAGATACCTCACATCCTTGTAACTCACTATTTGAGCTGTGGTCAGATATATGCCCCGGGTCCATCTATCCCGACAAAGCCTATTCCTTAGTCACTTAATCTTTAATCAATCATTAATGGAACAAGTTTATCTATCTAGACCTCACTAACTAAAACTTGAAACGATAAAAAACCTACAAAAAGGGTGAAGACAACATGCAATTCCGCCTATCAGAAGAACACGAAATGATGCGCCAAATGGTCCGCGATTTCGCCGAAAAAGAAGTAAAACCGAGTGCCGCAGAACGCGACGAACATGAGATTTTTGATCGTTCTATCTTTGATAAGATGAGTAAACTCGGCATGGCAGGAATCCCGTGGGGAGAGGAATACGGCGGTGTTGGATCAGACTATCTTAGCTATGTGATCGCAGTGGAAGAGCTATCCCGTGTATGTGGCTCTACGGGTGTTACGCTATCGGCACACATCTCCCTTGCCAGCTATCCAATCTTCACATTTGGAACCGAAGAGCAAAAACAGAAGTATCTCAGACCGCTTGCAGAGGGGACGAAGCTAGGAGCATACGGCTTAACAGAACCGGGATCAGGCTCGGATGCTGCCGCGATGCGTACGACGGCTGTGAGAGACGGCGATGATTACATTTTAAATGGAAGCAAGATTTTTATTACAAATGGCGGAGATGCAGAAATCTATGTCGTTTTTGCCGTTACGGATCCTTCCATGAAACATAAAGGAATTACCGCATTTATCGTAGAAAAAGGAACCCCAGGCTTTTCGATCGGGAAGAAAGAGAAGAAGTTGGGGATTCGTGCGTCTGCTACGACAGAGATTATCTTTGAAGATTGCCGAATTCCGAGCAGTCAGCGTTTGGGATCTGAAGGGGAAGGCTTTAAGGTTGCGATGAAGACGCTAGATGGCGGGCGAAACGGGATTGCGGCCCAAGCAGTGGGGATTGCCCAAGGAGCATACGAAGAAGCACTCACTTATGCCAAGGAACGGAAGCAGTTTGGCAAGCCACTCATCGCACTACAAGCCATTCAATTTAAATTAGCTGATATGGCAACGAAGATTGAAGCGGCCCGTCTGCTCACGTATCAAGCAGCATGGCTAGAAGCGGAAGGGCTTCCATACGGCAAAGCATCTGCGATGGCGAAACTCTTTGCAGGGGATACGGCGATGGAAGTGACAACTGAAGCGGTTCAGGTTTTTGGTGGATACGGCTACTCCCGTGAGTATCCAGTAGAGCGCATGATGCGGGATGCGAAGATTACTCAGATTTATGAAGGAACTAATGAAATTCAACGCGTTGTCATAGCGAAATATATTTCGAACGAATAAGAGTGATATCGGATGATGGACTGGATCGAAGGGATTAAAAATCGTGAAAGAAGGGCGATTGCGCGAGTGATTACCTTCTTAGAAAATGATCATTCGGACTCAGAGTTATTAGTGAAAGAATTGGAACGACTAACAAAAAAAGCATATGTCATTGGGATTACAGGCCCTCCTGGAGCTGGAAAGAGTACGTTGATTGACTGTCTGATTACGACGCTACGAGCAAAGGGTCTACGTGTGGGGGTCATAGTAGTAGACCCAACAAGCCCCTTTACAGGAGGAGCTATTCTCGGGGACCGTGTACGAATGGTTCGACATGCGCTGGATGAGAATGTGTTTATTCGTAGTATGGGTAGTCGGGGTAGCCTAGGGGGGCTTTCTCGCGCTACGAAAGATGCGGTTCGTGTGCTGGATGCAGCTGGCTTTGATGTGATCATCGTAGAGACTGTGGGTGTGGGGCAATCGGAGCTAGAGATCATGCATCTAGTGGATAGTGTGGCTCTGGTCGTTCATCCGTACAGTGGCGATGTGGTGCAGGTGTTTAAAGCAGGTGTGATGGAGATTGCCGACTTGTATGTGGTGAATAAAGCGGACATACCTGGAGCGGCGAAGATGGTTGCCGAGATTGAACAGTATGTACATTTAACAAACAACCACGATTCATGGAGCCCATCAGTGTCCCAGACCATTCCGATACAGGGAAAGGGAATCGTTGAATTATGGGAGCAGTTTCAGCGTCATCGGGTCTTTTTAGAAGAAAGCGGTGAAGGAGTTCGTCGTCGCAGAGAACAAACAGTCCGCGAGGTCAAAGAGAGAATTGATGCTGAATTTCAAGCTTACCTCCAGCAATATTTCCAGGAACCTGCTTGCAAGCAACAGTTGGAAGAGGTTTGGCATGGCGCAAAGTTACCACATCAATTTGCCCGTGAATGGATCAAGAGTCACCTGATTAAACAGGATCGGGAGGGGATCGAGTGACGAAGAAGAAAGAAATCATTCCCTCTATGATTAAAAACCAGAGGCTCGTACAAGAGCGCCGTCAGCAGATTGTAGAAGGAGCAGTTAGGCTGTTTATCGAGAAGGGATTCCATAAGACAACCACCCGCGAGATTGCTCGTGAGTGTGGTTTGTCGATTGGGACGATGTACGAATACATTCAGTCGAAAGAGGATGTTCTCTATCTTGTTTGTCACTATATTCATTCCCTATTGCTAGAGAAGCTTCATTCTCTCTCCTCACACCATCTGACGGCGAAAGAAATGCTTGCCTCGAGTCTTACCCAGTATTTTCAAATCATGGATGAACTGCGTCCTTATGTACTACTAATCTATCAAGAAACGAAGTCGCTTCCCAAAGATCAGATGAAGCTAGTGCTGGCGAGGGAGGAAGAGATCATTCTCTTTTTTGAACAAATGTTAGTTCGAGGGATCGAAGATGGTTCCTTTCAAATCCCTGCCTCCTCTGTTCGACTGACGGCACATAATATCGTCGTACTAGGTCAGATGTGGGCTTTTCGCCATTGGGCACTCAAAAAAATGTATACCCTCGAAGAATATACCGAAAAGCAAGTTTCCCTATTAATGATAGAGATACCAAACAAGGGGTGAGACGATGATGGAAACAGAAATTGTACGTCCCAAGCACGCTGTCCGGTTCTTAACAGCTGCCAGTTTGTTTGATGGTCATGATGCTTCAATTAACTTAATGCGTCGTTTGCTTCAAGATTCAGGGGTGGAAGTGATTCACCTCGGTCATAATCGCTCGGTAGAAGAGATTGTCAGAGCGGCGATCCAAGAGGATGTTCAAGGGATTGCGATTTCGTCCTATCAAGGTGGCCATATTGAGTTTTTTAAATACATGATCGACCTGTTGAGAGAAGAAAATGCAAACATCAAAGTGTTCGGCGGAGGCGGAGGTGTCATCGTCCCACGAGAGATAGAGGAACTGGAAGCGTATGGAGTGACGAAAATCTTCTCTCCACAAGATGGTCGGATTTTAGGGCTACAAGGGATGATCAATTTCATGGTTCGCGAGACTGATTATCCATCGGTTCAAGAGCTTGATCTGGAAAAAGAAGCTCTCTTACAAGGGGACTTCCAAGCCGTAGCCAAAGCGATTTCATACGTAGAACAAACGTTTGAGCAACGGAATGACCGAAATGAAACGGCGGCAACATTATCGAAAAGTTGGCTAGCTGATTTACCAATTGCTACGAAGCGTATCCCCATTGTAGGGATCACAGGTACAGGTGGAGCAGGGAAAAGCTCGCTAACGGATGAGTTGGTACGTCGTTTCCTCGAGGATTTCCCGGATAAGAAAGTGGCGATTCTCTCGATTGATCCATCGAAACAGAAGACAGGTGGGGCGCTACTGGGTGACCGGATTCGTATGAATGCTGTCCATCACCCACGAGTTTATATGCGTAGTTTGGCAACGCGTAAGACTCGTACCGAACTAAGTGGAGCGATTCTAGAAGCAATTCATGTAGTAAAAAGCGCTGGTTACGATTTCATCATCGTGGAAACGAGTGGGATTGGGCAAGGGAATGCCGATATCGTTCCAATCAGTGACTTGTCGATCTATGTGATGACGGCAGAGTTCGGCTCTCCTTCTCAGCTAGAGAAGATTGAGATGCTAGATTATGCGGATCTCATTGCGATTAACAAGTTTGACCGTCGAGGTTCTTTAGATGCATTGCGCGATGTGAAGAAGCAATACCGACGAAACCATAATCTTTTCCATGCACCTGATGAAGAAATTCCTGTATACGGTACGATGGCTTCTCGGTATAATGATCCCGGAACCAATCTATTCTATAAAAAGATGGTAGAAGCGATGGGCATGAAGTGTGAAGTAGATTGGGTCTCCACGATTGATATACCTGTGGGTGTCAGCCAGTTAGAATATATTATTCCGCCCGAAAGAATCCACTACCTACGGGACTTAGCCCAAACCGTTCGCAAGTACTATGAAGATGTTGAACAACAAGCCAAAGTAGCAACGGAACTCTATCAGCTGTATGGAGCTCGAAATCTACTTGATACCCACTCGATTGAAAGAGAAGTCGTGCAAGGAATTGAGCAGGTTACCCAGCAAAAAGAGCTAGAGTTGCTACCATATAATAAAAAAATGCTAGACGAGTGGGATCAGCTCCAGTCGATGTATCGTCAAGATTTCCTAGAATCCAAAGTGAGAGATCGAGTCATCCGCACTCCTTTGTATAATGAAACCTTATCCGGTAGTAAAATTCCCAAGGTCGCCCTGCCGCGCTTTCAGGACTGGGGGGAGCGATTGCGTTGGTTGTTAAGAGAAAACGTACCTGGTCAGTTCCCATATACCGCTGGCGTGTTTCCTCTGAAGAGGGCAGACGAAGATCCGAAGCGTCAGTTTGCTGGAGAGGGGTCCCCGGGACGTACCAATCGTCGCTTCCACTACTTATCTAAAAATGATACAGCGAAACGTCTCTCGACTGCATTTGATAGTGTGACGCTTTACGGCGAAGATCCAGCAGAGCGCCCAGATATTTACGGGAAGGTGGGCGAATCCGGCGTTAGCATCTGTACCTTGGACAACATGGCGGAGCTATTTTCCGGATTTGACCTTTGCGGTCCTAACACCAGTGTATCGATGACGATCAATGGTCCTGCGCCGATTGTCCTAGCGATGTATTTAAATGCAGCGATCGACCAACAGGTTTCCTTGTTTACAGAGCGAGAAGGTAGAAAGCCAAGCGAAGAAGAACGGAATCAAATTCGCGAATTTACCTTGCGTACGGTAAGAGGAACCGTGCAGGCGGATATCTTAAAAGAAGATCAAGGTCAAAACACATGTATCTTCTCAACCGAATTTGCTCTTAAAATGATGGGTGATATGCAAGAGTTCTTTATCCAAAACCAAGTGCGCAACTACTACTCGGTCAGTATTAGTGGTTATCACATTGCTGAAGCGGGTGCGAATCCTATCTCCCAGCTTGCGTTCACTCTTGCCAATGCGTTTACCTATGTCGAGTATTATAAGAGCCGCGGGATGAATGTAGATGCGTTTGCCCATAATCTTTCTTTCTTCTTTAGTAATGGACTTGATGCAGAGTATACCGTTATCGGTCGTGTGGCTCGTCGGATTTGGGCGATTACGATGAAACGTCTCTACGGCGCCAACGAACGAAGCCAGAAACTGAAGTATCATATCCAAACTTCTGGACGCTCCCTTCATGCGCAGGAAATTGACTTTAACGATATTCGAACCACTCTGCAAGCGTTGATGGCGATTTATGACCAATGTAACTCTCTTCACACCAATGCGTACGATGAAGCAATCACCACGCCTACAGAAGAATCAGTACGCCGTGCTATGGCGATTCAAATGATTATTACCAAAGAACTCGGATTAGCCAAAAACGAAAACCCACTACAAGGTGCTTTCATCATCGATGAATTAACAGATCTAGTGGAAGAAGCAGTATTGCAAGAGTTTGAACGAATCAGCGATCGCGGTGGGGTGTTGGGTGCGATGGAAACCCAGTATCAACGTAGCAAGATCCAAGAGGAATCCATGTATTACGAGATGAAAAAGCACTCTGGAGAACTACCGATCATCGGCGTTAATACATTTGAAAACCCTCATCCACCTGAAGAGGCAGAAATTGAACTATCCCGGGCAGATGCCAGCGAAAAAGAATTGCAAGTTGCTCACGTACAGGAGTTCCAGAAGCGTTATGCTTCTGAAGCCGCTGTTGCTCTACAACGTCTCAAAGAAGTGGCTCGTCATAATGGTAATATCTTCGAGGAACTCATGAACACTGTCCAAGTTGCTTCCCTCGGACAAATTACATCTGTTCTCTATGAAGTAGGCGGTCAGTACCGTCGTAATATGTAGAAGTGCAAATCTAATTCAATTCGCTTGAGACCCTTTTTTGCCTGATGGCTATGCTGTCAGGCAATTTCTTTTCTTCTTTCGTTGCTCTTTGTAGTCATACTCCGTTGGATAAGTGAATTTACTACTATAAGAGCTCAACGTTTGGTTCTGAATGACTCAGAGCCTAAGAAGTGAAAAAGGGAGGAAGACATTTTGTTTCATCCAACTCAAGCACTACATGAATTGCAAATTAGAAAAGCTAATCTCACTCAACATAAAAATGTAGAACATACCATACATGGTCTTAAAATAGGATTGATTTCTAATTTAAATGATTATCATACGTTAGAACAGCTTGGTTCTCTTACTTTTTCCATGGGCTACTTGGAAGATGCCAAGTTTTACTACTCAAAAGCGTTAGCAATAGCTCAGCCAACACAAGTGACCGAATTGTATCATGAGTTGTTTTTAATCGAGACAGCCATGCAACTGAAGTATGATGATTTTGTGGTAGATCGTCCCACGCATTTTTTGGATCATTTTATTCGCTATCTGTATGAGTGCTCCACTCAAAATCATGTTTTTAACCTAGATATTGATTGGATTTCATACCTAGGAGTTGCCATAACAGATAGAGCGTTCATTGATACGAACACGGAAATGAGACAATTCTTTGACCATGTAGATGGCCTGCTATACTTGTATGATCGTCTGAGTAATGACGATTCACGAAATGTGCTGATCAATGTCATTGCACTTCGAATTTGGGGGGGCAAAAGAGTAAAGTCAGTTCTGAATGACTCTGCATATTGGAGGAGAAGGAGCTTAATCCTCGGTTTGTCACAACCAAATGATGTCATTTACAACAATCATTGGGCTCTGCCCTTATATGATCTTAGTAAGATGGGGTATCCTATCAGTTTATATTCTATGAATGTAGTGATTAGCAATACTTTTATGGAGAAGCAGTATGAGTATGTAGGATCCAACCATCGCATAAAAGCTCAAGCTGGAGATGTGGTAATAGATGCTGGTGGTTGTTGGGGTGATACAGCTCTTTACTTTGCTCACGAAGTAGGAGAGGACGGTCAGGTCTATTCTTTTGAATTTATCCCATCTAATATAAATACGATGAAGAAGAATTTAGATTTGAATCCCCATCTGAGAGATAGGGTTACGATTATTGAACAGCCCGTTTGGAATACATCTGACCAATTATGCTATTATTTAGATAATGGACCTGCCAGTACCGTATCCAATACGAAGATAGAAGGTGGGACTGGAGAAACCGTAACTTTGTCTATTGATGACTTAGTTATACGAAATGATATCAAAAAGGTAGATTTTATTAAGATGGATGTTGAATGTGCTGAGATGAAAGCTTTACAAGGTGCTGTGAAGGCAATTACGAAATTTAAACCCACTCTCGCGATTGCGGTTTACCATCATATGGCTGATTTTGGTGATATATGTCGGTTTATTTCGGAACTCAATCTAGGATATCAGTTCTTTTTAGGGCATTATACGATTACGAGAGAAGAAACCGTATTGTTTGCTGTCACAGAGTAACAAGTTTCTAGTAGTGTTCACTCTGTCTTTCTATTTTCGATTCTCTCAAGTTGGGTGGGGGATGTATGTCAGGAGCGAAAAAAAGACGCCTTGCGGTGATTGATACATACTTTCCATGGAAATTAAGTGGTTTTCGCTATTGGGAGAGTTATGAAATTCTGAAGCATAGGCCAGATACATTATTTTTTGCATCACAGTTGAATGTCGATGAGTTTCCAGCAAAAGTATTTCCTTTTTCTCAATTTCAACAAGTGGCTGAGGAAGAAGGTATCACTGACGTATATTGTGTTTTTCTGAATTTGACCTTGAGCCTACTAGGTCACCCCATAGCACCTGGATCGAATGCTTCGTTGAATATCAGATCGTTTTTGGATCAGAATAACATCAAATTGCATTCAACCTTGTATCCTGGAGGAGGATTGAATCCTTCTACACCAAATGAGCATATCCTCCTTGCTGCAGAGGGATGCGAGACGGTATTTTCTAATATTAGAGAAGTTTTAGATATTGTGGCTAAATCGAAACTGGTTACAGCAGCGATAAACACAGATTACTATTCGTACTTACCTAAGGCAGAAACATTACCAATAGAGCTTGTTTTTTGTGCATATAATGCTCCTAGAAAAGGGTTTGATATGCTGGTTGAAGCTTTTAATCAACTGGATTTGAATTTTCATCTTCATCTAATTGGCGATTGGGACAATCAGCTATATAAACTCCAAAATCCAAATTACACTTTCTATGGTCCTTTGAATCCTACCGATCTACTACCCATCTATCGAAAATCTCATGTGGTTATTAATTGTAGCATTCCGGATGGAGAGGCGCTTGATGGTTTTCCGACGACTGCGGCATCAGATGCTATGGCTACAGGATGCTTATTAATTACTACAAATCCACGTAACGATACATATTTTATACAGCCTAATGCTGATTATTTAAGGGTGTCTAGCTCTCAAGAAATTGTGAATTTCCTCAATTGGATCAAAGCAGACTTATCATCAGCACTACAGATTGGCATTAGTGGGGCGAAGAAAATACATGAATCCTATAGTTGTCGGGCAAATGTTTCGAAAAAGTTAGCTTATATATTTGGTTCTGGTGAAAGTGAGCAAAATGAAAAATATCTAGAAAGACCTCTTAACCAAGGCATCTAAACAGACATAAAAATAAATCTTTCCACGTCATCTATACCTCTACACGTTGACTTCAACCGTTTTTTGGATAAAATAATGACGAGAAGGTAGACGTGTAGTTGTATCGTTTACCTACATTGGAAGGATGTGTCCAGATTGAGCGACAACCTCACTCTTGAGCAAATTAGAGAAACAGCTATGGTCGATTTAGCATACATAGCTTTAGGACAAAATAATGGTCAACCGCTACTCTATCGTGATTTGATCGAATATGTATCAAAGACCAAGGGATTTACAGAAGAAGATGTCACTCAATACATCGCCCAATTCTACACTGATTTAAACGTAGATGGACGCTTTGTATGTGTAGGTCGTAGCTTGTGGGGACTACGTGAATGGTATCCAACTGATCAAGCGACTGATTCTGCGATCGCGAGTAACATTCTGGACGATGATGACTTTGGTGATGAGATATACGAAGATGAAAGTGATGACTTCGCTCCAGAGCCGATTGAAGAAGATCCATTGTACACCGTTGGTGCGGAAGACGCAGATGAGCCAGACGATGATACAGCGGACGGCTTTACGGAGGAAGACTTAGATGGGGAAGAGGACGAAGACGAGGATGATGACTTAGACCTCGAAGATGAAGACGAGCTCTAAGAACGTTTTCGTAGATACCCAAAGATGGATGAACCGACATTACCATAGCAATCGGAATGTCGGTTTTTTATTGCCTAAAAAATAAAATGATATTTTTGACTAATGAGTTTATTGACAACTGTATTGAGTTTGGTTAGAATATTTTCTGGGCTCATTAAAAATGGGTACACAATAATGACGAAATCAACCGAGCGCCTCTATTTATTTAGGGGCGCTTTTTCTATGTTTTTTGGAAGAATGTTTTTTAAAAAGGGAATACTTTCTTATATAGGAGGCAAATGGAGATGAAAACGAAATTTGTGTTTGTAACGGGTGGAGTCGTTTCTTCGTTAGGAAAAGGGATTACCGCTTCTGCATTAGGGCGGTTGCTGAAAAATCGTGGCCTAAAAGTAACGATTCAAAAGTTTGATCCATACTTAAATATCGATCCAGGTACCATGTCCCCTTATCAACATGGTGAAGTCTTTGTAACGGATGATGGGGCAGAGACGGACCTAGACTTGGGGCACTATGAGCGCTTTATTGACATAAATCTGAGCCAGAACAGCAACGTCACCACAGGTAAAATTTATCAATCGGTCATTAAGAAAGAACGCCGTGGCGATTATCTGGGAGGTACGGTACAAGTAATCCCTCACATAACCAATGAAATCAAAGATCGTGTATTTCGTGCAGCTCGTGAAACTCAACCGGATGTCGTGATCACCGAGATTGGGGGAACCGTTGGCGATATCGAGAGCCTTCCTTTTCTAGAAGCCATTCGCCAAATTAAAAGTGATGTAGGTCGCGAGCATGTGATGTACATCCACTGTACCTTGGTTCCGATGCTACGTGCGAGTGGAGAGCTGAAAACGAAGCCAACCCAGCACAGTGTAAAAGAACTGCGTAGTATCGGGATTCAGCCAAATATCATCGTAACGCGTACAGAGTATCCATTGACCGAATCCATGAAGCGTAAAATCGCTCTCTTCTGCGATATCGATCGCGATGCAGTCATCGAAGCGCGCGATGCAGAAACATTGTATGAAATCCCGCTGATGATGCAACAAGAAGGCTTAGATGAGATCGTGGTCAAACACTTTGGTTTCGATGTACCAGAAGCGGACATGAAAGATTGGACTGCATTGGTACAAAAAGTGAAAAACTTGAAGCGCCGAACCAAAATCGCGATCGTGGGGAAATATGTTTCCTTACAAGATGCGTATATGAGTGTCGCCGAATCATTGCGCCACGCGGGCTTTGAAAATGATGCCGAGATCGAGATCAAATGGGTAAACTCCGAAGATGTAACGGATGAAAATGTGACAGAGTTCCTAGAAGAAGTAGATGGAATCCTCGTTCCAGGCGGCTTTGGAGATCGTGGAATCGAAGGTAAAATCATCGCTACTCGCTTCGCACGTGAGCAAAAAATTCCGTTCCTCGGGATTTGCTTGGGTATGCAAATGATGTGTGTAGAAGGCGCTCGGAATGTTGCAGGTCTCCCGTCCGCTGACAGCTCTGAATTTGATCCAAGCACCCCATATCCAGTGATTGACCTACTGCCTGAACAAAAAGAAGTAGAAGATCTAGGTGGCACATTACGTCTAGGCTTGTACCCTTGTAAAGTAAGCACAGGCACACTGGCCCATAAAGCATACGGGGAAGACCTCGTCTATGAGCGTCATCGCCATCGTTACGAGTTTAACAATGAATTCCGTGAACAGATGGAGCAAGCAGGATACGTATTCTCTGGAACCTCCCCAGACGGTCGTCTTGTCGAGATAGTAGAATACAAAGACCACCCATGGTTTCTGTCCGCCCAGTTCCACCCAGAGTTCACCTCCCGCCCCAACCGCCCACAACCCCTATTCCGTGACTTCGTAGCTGCAACATTGCATGTGAAAAAGTCGAGTGGAGTAGAGGTATAAGATAATAAAAATGGACGTCTCCACATTCATGGGAAACGTCCATTTTTTATTGAATACTAAAGCTTTATTTATTGTTTCGGAGTTGGATTGGTTACAGCCCAATCTTTCACGGTATCCGTATCAACTGTCGGATCGATTCGGGAAATAGATTTCCCTTTTCCTGCTGCAATGTTCCAATCTGGTGCTTTTTCATAAGCGACAAAGTCGAGCATATTCCCTGACTTGTCTTTCAGTGTAAGCTGGTCGCCGTTGTTATTAAGCGATAGTTTCATTCCGGCTATATCAGGTTGCATCTCAAATCGTGCTTGAAATCCGGCTTGGTTTCGAGCGATTACGATTCGCTTTCCGGGCGCTATGGTTGTGCCTGAGGGGATTTTGTAGGTGGCTATATCGTCGGAAAGGGTGTAGTCACTCATGTCGAGTGTTTGATTGCTATGATTATATAACTCTACATATTCTTCCACCGCATCGTTGCCGGCGGTATCATAATGGACTTCAGAGATACGGAGCTTTCCTTTTCCTTCGTCTGGATCAGGTTTCTTGGCCCCGTCCGTAAAATCCCATAAAAAAACATCCTTATAGAAGCCTGCTACCTCCGCATTTTCGACAATGACACCCGCCTCTCGATTGTTTTCTGGACTATTCCGCGACCAGTTAATGCTGGATACAAGTACTTTTTGATCGGCGATAATCCCTTTGTTATGAATTTTATCTACGTGCAAGGCGGACTGATTAAAGAGCTTTGCTTCCATATCGAGCTTTTCGCGAGCTGCGATTTCATTGATGTATTGGATCGTATATTGATTATCTCGTGGGTCAGAAGCGTCTAGAAAAGAACCATCGAGTACAACGCGCACTTTTACCCCACGCCTCGCCGCATTGATCATCTCTTCCAGATAGATATTGGGTGTTGATTCAGGGGACCCCGTTTTGGTATCGCCCCAGTGCTTATGGATATAGAGTTGTTCCACAAATAACTCAGATTTCGCATTGCGTAGCATCCCTAGAATCGCTTTTTCCTGTAGCATTGTTGAGTCCGGAGCAAATATAGGCGTTACAGTAAAAGCACCACTTATATTCTTCGCAGGGAAGGGAGATGGATAATTGCCAGTTGGATTACCTGTATCGGGAACGAAGCCTGCCGCGGGTTCTCCATACTTGGTGCCGGGAGTATAAGGAAAACTATCTCGGAAAGACGGGTTCCAATCTTCTTCAAACACTTTTTCTACATAAGAAGCAAAGTCTGGGTTTTGGATGATGATTCCCCAACCGCGATTCCCATATGTATTGGTTGTAGGAACACCCGTACTCTTCCAATTCTCGCTTTGCATTAACACACGGGAACCATCCACAATGGCATATTTGGCATGATTAAAGCGATACCGTTTATACCGTTCATTGGTCGTATCGCTGATGATAAAGCGTACTTGTCCGCCTGCATTTGTGATTTGTTGCGCTACATATTTCGATTGATCAAGGAGTCCCCCTACAGGTTGTCCTTCTAGGAAGACGCGCACTTTTACCCCACGTGCTATCGCTTTTTTCATCGGTTCTAGCAAATAGGTATTTTGAAACTCGTAGACATTTAAATCAATCGTTTTTTGGGCACTATTTAGATATTTTTCCAATGTGCTAAAACTACTATCCGGGGAAGTATAAGGAGTTACGGTTCCATTAAACGTAAAGCTGGCTAAGTCAAAACGCGATTGCCCCGCTTGGTAGACACGGAGTTGATCGAAGTCGGCACGGGTATTGGTATCTTCCCACATTCCAGTAGACTCTGTGCGATCCCGTACGGTCACGACCCCAGATGGTTTAGTCGGGATCTTCTCTCCTGACCAGCCAGTTCCGTTGTAGGACGAATTACCATACACAACAGCATCCACAACGGTATTCCCGTTTTGTAGGAGGACTTCTCCACCACTATTGGTCAGAGCCCCGATACTCGAACTCATCTGCGGAGTGCTCGTGCTACTATCTGCTCCATATTCAAAATCAGGGGTGATCGTTACAAACTCTTGCAGAAACTTACTCGCATTTCGGGTGATATACAACGTTTGATTCGGGGAAATGGAGGTACCACTCGGAAAGGACATACTACTTTTTCCACTAGTGAGTCGCCAGCCCGCGATGTTCAACGAAGCGCGAGTCGGATTTGTCACCGCGATGTATTCTTCTGGCTCATTAGGAAGATTGGTGTCCACATATACTTCTGTGATCAAGACATGATCCACAGGAGAGGCTTGGACAACCGACGAACTGGGAAATACCACACTAATCAACATAACAACAGACGCAAACAGAATAGATAACTTTTTCATAGATGGTTCCCTTCTATGATGGAATTGGATTACTACGATATCATATAATTTATGCATTAATGTGTAAATATTAATTACTATCTGTTAAGTTAAAATAATGTAAAAATATTTTTGGTGTATGATGGTGGATTACTCTAAAAGGCAATAAAGAGGATGAATCTATTTCAATTCACAAATAGATTCATCCTCTAACTATGCTTACTGGTATATCAATTACTTCTAAGAGATTTCATAACAGTACTTTACAAAACCGTGCTACGACTTCTCAAATAAGGAATGATCTTTAAATAAAATGGCACAAATACGATGGATACTAAAATTCCTTTTATCACGTTAAAAGGCGTAATAATATTGAGGATAAAGGTGGTTTTCTCTGTTGGATCGGTAATCGCCGCATAAAGTGGTAGGAAGACAAAGAAATTAGCAATCGCCATAAAGAGCGTCATCATGATGGTAGCGGCGATAAAGCCATATATAAAGCCCTTCCAGCCCTGAAATTTACGGTAAATGACGGAGATGACAGAGATAAAGATGCTTCCAGCTAGGAAGTTAGCTGTGACTCCGACAATCTCCCCTCCTGCAAACATCAGGTGAAAAGCATTCTTGATAAATTCGACCACGATGCCCCCTAAAGGACCGAAGAGAATGGCTCCTACGAGAGCGGGAAGCTCACTGAAGTCTACCTTGAGAAAGGGTGGTATAGTAGGAATTGGAAAACTAATGTTTTCGATTAAAAAGGAGATCACACCTAATAGCGCGAGTAAAACCATCTTGGTTACTTTGCTTTTCTGTTGCATCAGAACAACACTCCTCTAGTGATTTGTGAATTCTGATGACAACCGTACGAATCATGGCAATAAAAAACCGAAGCAAAAAGGAGTGCGGTATCTCCTAGCTTCGGGGGTTGTGTGTACGCCAAATACGAACTACAGGATTTTCATAAACTTAAAGTAAAAGTTATACCCAAAAAAGCCCGTAGATACGCTGTTTTTTAACAGTCGTACGAGTTATCATCCTTCTCCCATCCAGACTATACTGTCGGCCCCGGAGTTTCACCGAGTCAACCGCTATAAGCGGGTCACGGGCTGAGGTAGTGTATACTACCATCACCGTCGGTCGGGAATTGCACCCTGCCCCGAAGGATCTATGAAATCTATTCACTTTTCCATACTATATAAATATAAAATGTTACAGAGGATAGGTCAACTTACTTATATTTAAAATCATAATAAAAAAATCTGGAACTAACACATTGACATATCGAGAAATCGTGATATGATTAAGTTATGGAACCAATTGAGATCTTTAAAGCCCTAGCAAATGAATCAAGGTTGCAGATTTTACACTGGCTGAAGGAGCCCGATCGTCATTTTATGCCCCCTGAAGGGATCGATATGAATATAACAGGGGTATGTGTTAGTCAGATAACAGATAAATTGAACATGACACAATCGACTGCTTCCCAATATCTCGCCATCCTGTTACGAGCAGGTCTTATCAAGGCAGCTCGAATCGGAAAGTATACGTATTACAAAAGAGATGAGGAAACCTTTGTAAAAATTGCTGATATGATGAAAACAGAGATCTAATCATAGAACTGTATGATCATACGAAAGCCCAGTTTCATACCGTTATAAAAATAGACATCTTTGGATGTAGGTGTCTATTTTTTCAATAAAACAAATCTACATATCGCGATTTGTTGTTATAAATACCTCAATATGTAAAAGATAAGGAAGTAGATCATATGTCTAACACTTGGAAGATTTATATTTTAGCTTTAGCCAGCTTTTTAGTAGGAACCTCAGAGTATGTGATTTCAGGAACTTTGGATAAGATTGCTCATACACTTGGGATCACCATAGGCGCTGCGGGTCAGTTAATTACGATCTTTTCCCTTGTATATGCGATTTTCACCCCTATTTCGATGGCATTGACAGCCAGTATGGATAGACGGAAATTAATGATGTATGCCCTCGGTTTGTTTGTGGTAGGGAATATCATAGCGTATACACTACCTGGATATAGATGGTTTCTGGTAGCTCGGATCATTATGGCACTAGGAGCAGGTATCGTGGTTGTGAATGCATTAAGCATTGCAGCTAAAATCGCACCAGAAGGAAAGAGAGCTAGCGCAATTGCTACGGTTGTTATGGGATTCACAGCTTCTCTCATTATCGGAGTTCCCATTGGTAGAACGGTGGCAGCGGCATTTGGTTGGAAGTCTGTATTTGGTGGAATTGCCTTATTGGGATTGCTCATCATGTTGGTTTTATACTTGATTCTTCCTCAGATCAAAGGGGATAAGCCTGTACCTTTATTGAAACAACTTGCTCTTTTTAAGAATCCCAAAATTGTAATGGGATTATCGATCACCTTTTTCTCGATAGGCGGATATGCGATTGCCTTTACGTATTTGTCACCATACCTTCTTCGGGTTTCTGGGATCAGTGAGAGCATGATGAGTGGAATTTTACTTATGTTTGGTATCGCAAGTTTGATAGGATCAAAATTCGGCGGATTTAGCACAGATCGCTGGGGAGTTTCTTCTACATTGATTGGTGGCATGACCTTACACATCATGATGTTAATCTTGCTCTCAGTTGTAACAGGCTCTTATATTGGCGTGATGATCATTCTGATACTATGGTCGTTCGCTGCATGGACCACAGGCCCAACCCAACAATATAACCTAGCTACTCTAGAGCCAGAAGCATCTACTGTATTGCTTGGTATTAATCAGTCTATGATGCAACTAGCTATGGCTGTGGGAGCAGGAGTGGGAGGCATTTTCGTTGATAAGGTTTCCTTGTCTTCGGTTACTTGGATCGGTGCATTAGGGGTTTCCATTGCGATGATTGTCACGTTCATGTTATTCAGTAAACAGAAGGCATCGAATTTAAAAGAGGTAACTTAATGATATGGATTGAATAGGTTCACTGTCATTCCATTCGTATTGAACAGAAAAGAAAGCCTTGTTCCTCATGAAAGTTGAGAAACGGGGCTTTTATACTGTAGGTCCCTTATATGGCGTTTTTTACAACTAGGTTATTGCGAATTAGCCAGTGGTGGAGAATTGAGCACAGAGAAAAACATCTGTCACTGGGCGCATTTCGTTATTTGTGAGGGTTTGTTTCTTAGCAAGGCTGTTGAAGTCATTTGGGTGATCAAGGGCCGGAGAGTCTATTCGATACCTGCTCAGATACCGATCCTGCAAGGAAGTAGGGATGTCCGCTTCGCAATCCTCCGCTAGGGCAGGTGCAAAACTCGCAAAGTACGCTCAAACATGTTGCACCAAAAGCGCCCTATGCTACGGATTGCTTAGCTAAGTAGGATCGCTAACATCGCAAGGATCGAATAGACTCTTCTTTCCCTTCGCCCCAATTCGATCATCAACAGGCTTGTAAGAAGGTGTTATGAGAGGTTTAGTTGATAGTTTAAAATGTCATTTGGAAGTCTCGAGAATTTATACGCAAAGGTTATTGAATTAGCTTGATTAAATATGTGTCTAGAAGATTTTAAGGATTTTCGTCACTCTCTTTTACAATAGTCTCTTGATCTATTGATTTAGGAAGCCAGTAAAAGTGGAATAGGGGCAATGTGTCTGACCACTGCGAGGTTTGTGAGCCTACCTAGCGCAGTCCTTCGTAGCAAGGGCGTTTTGTGGCAATGTTTGAGCGTTCTTTGCGAGTTTTGCCACTTGCCCGAAGCGGAGAATGACGGAGCGGACTTTCTTTTCCACATCTTCGCTGGCTCACTATTTGAGCTGTGGTCAGATACATGCCCCGGGACACATTATTCCAGAAAAGCCCAGTACTTGTTTTTTTCTAAAGTAGATCGTATCATCTCTTATTCTGGATCGTTTCAATCACCAGTATTTGGTCCTTTTTCAAAGTAGATCCCGAATTTTTCATTCACTAACTAACAGCTCCTATTCACCCCGTGTTGCTTGATAAGCAGATAACGCAGTATAGATCGTTTCAAGCGTAGGTGCTTCCATTTGCTCCGGTTTTACCCGTAACAGATACCCATGAAAATGGTCTGTCTCAATCGGTTGTCCCTTTTCAATATCACGAGACATCGATGATTTCATACTCTCATGTAAGTGTAGAGATCTCTTCATGACTTGTTGATAAACCTCGTCAAAATCAAGCTGTGGCTCTTGAGATTGGGCGATCTGGATGACCTCTTGTGCAAGGCTTCGATACGTCTGCTCGCCAGTAGGTGTATTCCAGATGGTACCGATGCTACTGCGAGTAAGTGATGTCATGCCACTCATGGTTGAGATAAACACATATTTCTTCCATACATCTAGCCCGATCTGCGAGCTTTGTGTCACATTACAACTAACCCCTGCAAATAGTTCTGCCATCCGGTCCATTCGTTCACTCGCTTGTCCAGACCATTCTCCATAGACCAGATCATGAAACGGGCTGTATTGTTCAATATGTCCTTCCGCATTTACCGTAGATTCGATAACACAAAGTCCTCCTAATACCTTCTCTTTTCCATAACGCTCCCGTAGAAGAGGGAAGTGGGCAAAGCCATTTAATAACGGGAGGATGGCTGTGTTAGATGATACATAAGGATCCAAAGAGGATAATACATCTGTTAAGTGATATGCCTTTACAGATAAAATAATGAGATCAAAAGGTCCTGCCGATTGACCGTATGTAATCGTAGGCACGGCTAATTTAGCATCACCGTGAACACTTTGAATGATTAATCCCTCGCGGTTCAACTGTTCTTGTCGTTTTGGACGAACGAGAAATGTAACATCCGCCCCTTTTTCAAATAATCTTCCTCCGAAATAGCCACCTACTGCGCCTGCTCCAACTACGAGAACTCGCATAATTTCCTTCCTCCTCAAGCATTTTTCTCTATAGTAACACTTATCCATAAAATGATGAGAAAAAGAAAGTCGCTAAAAAGAAGGAAAAGGTCTTGTGAAAACGAATTTAAGTACACGTAGGTAATGGACCAAAGGAAACCGGAGGATAGTGAATGGAATGCAAAAAAGTACTCGTTGTGGATGACCAATACGGAATCCGAATCTTAGTCAAAGAAGTCTTTTCCAAATATCCATTACAGGTACTTCAAGCAGCCAATGGAATGCAGGCACTTGAAATTGTGCAGAGTGAGCGTCCGGATTTGATATTATTAGATATGAAAATGCCGGGCATGGATGGGTTAGAGATTTTACGTCGACTAAAAAAGATGGATGAAACATTAAAAGTAATTATGATGACGGCCTATGGAGAGTTAGATATGGTAGAGAAAGCTACCCATTTAGGCGCGTTGGCTCATTTTACAAAGCCGTTTGATATTCAGGACCTATGTAACGAAGTTATTCGTCAACTAGCATCATGAATGAAAGTCAGGAGGAATAGACGTGGAAGTGAAAATTCGATTACGTATGAGCCAAGCGGATGCTCATTATGGTGGAGATTTAGTGGATGGTGCAAGAATGTTAGCTTTGTTTGGAGATGTAGCGACAGAGCTACTGATCCGAAATGATGGAGATGAAGGCTTGTTTGTGGCTTATGATGAAGTAGTATTTACGGGTCCAGTCTATGCTGGCGATTACATAGAGGCAGTAGGAAGGATTACGAAAGTCGGGAATACATCTAGAAAAATGAGCTTTGAAGCGTATAAAGTGATCGAAGCAAGTCGTGATCCAGAGTGTCCTTATAAAGCATTTGTATTAGAAGAGCCAAAACTGGTTACCAAAGCATCTGGCACCTGTGTGGTACCTCCTAGGTAAAACAAGGGCCTTTTTTTGCATTGAAAAAAGAATAAAATATTTCACATATCGTAGGAGAGTATATTTATGCAAAAGCTAATCATTACAGTCGCTCTAGTCGGTGCAGAGGTTCGTAAGGAAGATACGCCGCATCTGCCAATCATGCCAGATGAAATGGCAGAGCAGGCACAAGAAGTGTATGAAGCAGGTGCCTCCATCGTTCACATCCATGCAAGGGATCTGGAGGGTAATTCGACACAAGATAGGGAAATATATAGGGAGATCATCGCGAAAATTAGAGAACGATGCCCGATTATCATTCAAGTATCTACAGGTGGAGCGGTGGGCATGACAGATGATGAACGAATCCAGCCTATAAGCCTGAAGCCAGAGATGGCTACCTTAACGACAGGAACGGTTAATTTTGGCGAAGAGGTGTTTATGAACTCAGCCACACAGATACGCCGTTTTGCGTTAGAGATGAAGGAAAATGGGGTTCGTCCAGAGTTTGAGATTTTTGATACCGGAATGATTGAAAACGCTTACAAATTAGTTCGAGATGGCTATGTTCGTGGACACCTACATTATGATTTTGTGATGGGAGTTCCAGGGGCGATGCCTGCAACACCGGAACAGTTGCTTTTTGTGAGGAAACAGATCCCAGAAGGAGCGACGTGGACCGTTGCTGGGATTGGTCGTGCACAGTTGCCAATGTCGACCATGGCCATTTTATTAGGGGGTCATGTTCGGGTTGGTTTAGAGGATAATATCTATTATAGAAAAGGTGAATTAGCGACAAATCGACAATTGGTGGAGAGAGTGGTGCGGATTTCCCGGGAAATAGGTCGGGAAATTGCGACTCCTGACGAGGCGAGGAAGATCCTGCAAATTTCATGATCCCTCTCGCAGAAGAAGGGCACTTCTGCTAAGATGAATTTGTTGAAGTTAATTGAGGGGGTTGTACATATGGCATTAGTGTCTATGAATGCATTTTTACCACAAGCCAAAAAAGAAGGGTTTGCGGTAGGTCAGTTTAATATCAACAACCTAGAATATGTTCAAGCAATTGTAGCGGCAGGGAAAGAGTTGAATTCTCCCTTGATCTTTGGTGCCAGTGAAGGTGCTATTCGCTATATGGGCTTAAAAAACGTTGTAGCATTATCGAAGATCGCAGCAGAAGAATCCGGTTTGCCGATTGCACTTCATTTGGACCATGGGAGTAGTTTTGAAGTGGTTATGCAATGTATCCGTGAAGGGTTTTCTTCTGTTATGTTTGACGGTTCTCACTATCCACTAGAAGAAAATATTCGTCTAACCCAAAAAGTTGTCGAAGCGGCTCATGCTATCGGTGTATCCGTAGAGGGTGAGCTTGGAACCATCGGTGGTGTAGAAGATGACTTAGACGTAGCTGATGAGGATGCGACCTTAGCGAACGCGAAAGATGCGATTCGTTTTTGGCAAGAGACGCAAGTAGATGCAATGGCCATTGCCGTTGGGACCGCACATGGGATTTATAAAGGTGAACCTAAGATTCGTTTCGATATTATCGAAGAAGTAGCAAATGCAATCGATGCACCAATCGTTCTTCACGGTGGTTCAGGTGTGCCGGATGAAGCGATTCGTAAATCGATCACTCGTGGTGTAGGGAAGATTAACGTAAACACAGAAAACCAAGTAACCAGTACGAAATTGGTTCGTGAACTTCTCACAAGTAATCACGAGATGATTGACCCACGTAAATACTTGGGTCCAGCTCGTGATGCGATTAAGGAGACAGTAAAAGAAAAAATTCGTCTCTTTGGTAGTGAAGGCAAAGCATAGATTGCCTTCTATCCGAGGTTGGATGCATAGTTTGAGTGCAATCGGGTACAATGGCATTAGTTGAACAAGTAAAGAGTAGATAGATGGGGCATCATTTCGCCCTATCTATCTACCTTTTCTTTCTTACATAAAGGAGTGGGAAATAGATGAAGTTCTTTTTAGATACAGCAGTTGTAGAAGAAATTCGTGAAGTTCATTCATTAGGATTACTATCAGGCGTGACGACCAATCCGAGTTTAATCGCTAGTTCCGGTCGTGTATTTGAAGAAGTTCTTGCTGAGATCACTAGCTTCGTAGAGGGTCCAGTGAGTGGAGAGGTTATGGCTCCTAACCATGAAGGTATGATCGAAGAGGGTGAAAGCCTTGCCAAAATTGCCCCTAACTTAAACGTAAAACTTCCGATGACTTTAGAAGGGTTAAAGGCAGTTAGTCACTTTGCTAATAAAGGCATTCAGACGAACGTTACCTTGATTTTCTCTGCTAACCAAGCGTTAATGGCGGCAAGAGCAGGGGCAACATTTGTGAGTCCGTTTCTAGGACGTTTGGATGATATTAGCTATGATGGCGTGGAATTGATCCAACAAATTCGTGATATCTTTGACATTCACGGTCTCGATACACAAATTATCGCGGCTAGTGTCCGTCATCCGATTCATGTGACTCAAGCTGCATTAGCGGGAGCTGACATTGCGACTCTTCCATACAAAATCCTTACTCAAATGGTGAATCATCCGCTTACCACTCAGGGAATTGCTAAGTTTGAAGCAGACTGGAAAAATGCGAAGTCGAAGTAAATAAAGCTTTATGAGAAGGAGCCCTGTTTTGAATAGGGTTCCTTCTTTGTTTTAGCAGGCATGTTGAAGGGGGGATATGGGCGATCGGGAGTTGGGAGGGGTCTGTTCGATAACTGCTCAAATACCGATCCGGCAAGGAAGTAGAACTGTCCGCTTCGCAATCCTTCGCTAGGGCAGGTGCAAAACTCGCAAAGAACGCTCAGACAAATTGCACCAAAAGCGCCCTATGCTACGGATAGCTACGCTAAGTAGGATCGCTAACATCGCAGATATCGAACAGACCCTCCCTTCCTCTTAATCTAACCTCTAGTTCATCAACAGTCATTTTTTAAAGCCTCCCAAAAACAATTTGTAAGTTATTTCTATTGATGCAGTTCCATTAAAAGCATTCATGAGTTTACATGTAATTTGTTTATATCTAAAAACAAATTTCAAGGGTATTTTCGATTTCCTTTCGACTCGAATACTCTCAGCTTACCTACCAGGCTTATTGGATCATAAGAGAATCAGGCTATCGCGTATCCATCCACCAAGCCCTGTTGACTATCCAGCATTGAGAGTAGACTAGGGGCAATGTGCCTGACCATAGCGAGGTTAGTGAGCCTACTTAGCGTAGTACTACGAAGCAAGGGCGTTTTGTGGCAATGTTTGAGCGTTCTGTGCGAGTTTTGCCACTTGCCCGAAGCATCGATAAACGAAGCGGACACCCCTACATCTTCGCTGGCTCACTATTTGAGCTGTGGTCAGACACATGCCCCGGGCTAGCTCCGATAGTTGGACTATCAATAGCTCTCCTAACTCCACCCGTCTTAATTGAATCGCTAAGTTTATCCCATGTGATCTACAAGCAGAACAGATACATGACTCGAACTATCTTCATTACTGGGCTAATCAACAAATACGACTCTTCCATCTTTTTACACCATGTGTTACATTTATGCCAAATATAATACACTAATTAAAAGATATGCTATGCTAATTTACATAATAGGTATGATCGAATAAAGGAGATGGATAGAATGGAACGAAGTTTAACAATGGAACTTGTACGTGTTACAGAAGCCGCTGCGATTGCTTCAGGTCGTTGGATCGGATCAGGTAGGAAGGACGAGGCAGATGCAGCCGCTACATCGGCTATGAGAGAGGTATTTGATACCATTCCCATGCGTGGAACCGTTGTAATCGGCGAAGGGGAAATGGATGAAGCCCCGATGCTTTATATTGGGGAGCGCCTCGGGCTTGGCTATCTTCCTGAAGTAGACGTGGCAGTTGATCCGTTAGAAGGGACCAATATCGTTGCTAATGGTCTATGGAATGCGCTCGCAGTTGTTGCAATCGCTCCAAAGGGTGGTTTGCTACATGCTCCTGACATGTACATGGATAAAATAGCAGTCGGTCCTAAAGCAGTCGGACAAGTTGATTTAGATGCGCCCGTCATCGATAATTTAAAGGCTGTCGCGAAAGCCAACGGCAAAGATATCGAAGACCTGGTAGCCGTTTTATTGGATCGCCCTCGTCATGCCAAGATGATCGAAGAGATTCGCCAAGCAGGCGCGAGAATCAAGCTCATTCCTGACGGAGATGTAGCCGCCGCTCTAAACACAGGTTTTTATGATACAGGCGTTGATATTTTATTCGGTTCTGGAGGTGCGCCAGAAGGTGTACTAGCCGCGGTAGGGTTAAAGTGCCTTGGTGGAGAAATGATAGGTAGACTTTTACCAGAGGATGAGGAGCAGTTTGAGCGTTGTCTGCGAATGGGGATTGAAGATCCGAAGAAAGTGTTGCGCATGGCAGATCTTGTTCGTACAGAAGATGCTATTTTTGCCGCAACAGGCGTGACGGATGGTGAGTTGTTACGTGGTGTTCGCTATAAAGGAGATAAAGTTCAAACACATTCTCTTGTAATGCGCGCAAAAACAGGTACAATTCGTTTTATGGAAGGAACACACAGATTAGAAAAAAGACCAAACTACGTGTTAGAATAGATGGACCTGTTCCCACACTGGAACAGGCTATATGTTCGAGCCTGAAAAAAGTGGTGATACCTATTTATGGATTATACATTAAGTGATTTAGAGAATCAGAAACTCACAGATTTGTATAAATTGGCCAAAGAATATCAGATTCCATACTATAGCCAACTTAAAAAGCGAGAATTGATTTTTTCGATTCTAAAAGCAAAAGCAGAAAAAGACGGATTGATGTTTATGGGTGGAGTGTTGGATGTTCTTCCAGAAGGGTATGGCTTCTTACGACCCATTAACTTCTTACCTTCCTCTGAAGATATCTATATATCGGCTTCCCAGATTCGTCGCTTTGATCTCCGCCCTGGGGACTTAGTTTCCGGAAAAGTACGTGCTCCCAAAGAAAATGAACGTTTTTTTGGCTTACTACATGTAGAAGCTGTAAACGGGCAAGATCCTGAAGTAGCAGCTGAACGCCTTCATTTCCCTGCACTTACTCCCTTATATCCTCAAAATCGACTTCTATTGGAAACAACGCCAGAAAGAATATCAACTCGCACGATGGATTTAATTGCACCTGTAGGTCTTGGACAACGTGGCTTAATTGTCGCTCAACCAAAAGCCGGGAAAACCATGTTGCTGAAAGAGATAGCGAATAGTATTTCGGAAAACTACCCAGATATTGAATTGTTCGTTCTATTAATTGACGAACGCCCTGAGGAAGTAACCGATATGCAACGCTCTGTCAAAGGCGAAGTAGTAAGTTCTACCTTTGATGAGTTGCCGGAAAATCATATAAAAGTGGCAGAGCTTGTCCTAGAAAGGGCGCAACGTCTAGTAGAATCGAAGAAGGATGTTGTGATTTTATTAGATAGTATTACAAGGCTCGCGCGTGCTTATAATCTAGTGATTCCTCCAAGTGGTAGAACCTTATCAGGTGGAATTGATCCTGCGGCTTTTCATCGTCCAAAACGCTTCTTTGGAGCGGCTCGAAATATTGAAGAAGGTGGAAGCTTAACCATCTTAGCGACGGCCTTAGTTGATACAGGATCCCGTATGGATGATGTGATCTATGAAGAATTTAAAGGTACGGGCAACTTAGAGTTGCATCTGGATCGGAAATTGGCAGAACGCCGAATCTTCCCTGCGATCGATATTCGCCGTTCCGGAACTCGTCGTGAAGAGTTATTGATGGGTAAGCAAGAGTTGGAGAAAATCTGGTCCATGCGTAATACTCTTTCAGAGCACAATGATTATACAGAAGCTTTCATCCGCAAATTAAGAAAAACAAAATCGAACGAAGAATTTTTAGCTTCTTTAGATCAAGAGAAACCGAGAGCTTCCGGCCGTCCTACTACTGTTTCTTAAGTATGTATTTCTTTTTTTTGACATACAACACTCTCAAAGCACATAAGAATGTTTCGGGTACTTACCCTAACCAATCCTTGATCTGAGGTGTTGATGAAATGTCCCGCAAAAAAGCGCTTTTGGCTTCTTCATTGGCCATTTGTTCTGCATCTACTGCTTGGGCGATAGGCACCGATTCTCATTCGATACTCGGTGAGAATCTAGGAAAGACGGATGGCGATGGTGAGCCGTTGCAGATTATCATGCGGAATACAGCCAATGTCCTTCCGAAGCTCACGTATTACGCAGGTAGCCTTGCAGAACTCAAAAGTAAGCCGATCTTGTACAGAGTGCAAAGAGGTGACACATTAAGTCAGATCGGTTCACTGTTCCAAGTGCCACATCCAGAGATCGCTAATCAAAATGAAGTGCAGAATCCACGCTTATTGTCAGTTGGGCGTAATCTCACCATTCCGCTCAGGGTGAAGTTGGTCGCTGTTCGTTCTGGAGATACAATCGATTCCATCGCCAGTACGTATCGAACGACTAAAGATTTACTTCTTCACCTAAACCCGTCGCTTGGAGAGTCACCCGATTTATCTGTCGATAGCTTGCTTTTCGTTCCAAAAGATGAGTTGAATGCATCACCGGAGCCAAAACCAGAAGCTCCGAAACCATCAACTCCACAAAAGATGAAAGTAAGCAAAACTACCCCTGCAAACAAAAAATCTGCTAAGCAGGTAGTTCCCCCTCGACCTGATAATGAACGGTTTATCTGGCCTGTTAACGGTAGAGTGACGAGTAACTTTGGTTGGCGAAATGGACGTCAGCATAAAGGAGTGGACATCTGGAGTGAGCAGAAGTCAAAAGAACCTATTTTTGCTGCGGCGAGTGGAACGGTCGTAAAAGCTGGATATTCGGGTGCTTATGGAAATTTGATTGTGATCGACCACGGCAATGGTTGGATCACATACTATGCCCATTTGAGTCGAATATCGGTCGGAGTAGGAAGTACGGTTTCCCAAGGGGAACAAATAGGTTTTATGGGAATAACAGGTAATGCGACCGGCTATCATCTTCATTTTGAAGTGCACAGAAATGGTTCTGTCATTAATCCATTGCAAGTATTACCTAAGTAAGCCATAAGCCATCTTTCACTTTGGAGAAGAGATACAGACGTAGCTGGATCGGTCCCTCATCTTGCAGTCCTAGAGCGTTCATGCTATAATACTTCAGTAGTTTTCAACTCGAAAACGTTTAGGATCGGATTAAGGAAGAGGTGAACTTGATGAAAGCAGCTATTCATCCAGAATACAAAGCCGCTACTGTAAGTTGTGCTTGCGGTAACACTTTTGAAACTGGGTCGACCAAAGCAGAATTGAAAGTGGATATTTGTTCCGCTTGCCATCCATTCTATACAGGTAAACAAAAAATGGTAAACGCAGGTGGTCGTGTCGATCGTTTCAAAAAGAAATATAACCTCGGTTAATATGGATAAATTTGAATGGGGTTTCCCATGGGCAAGCGAGCTATCACCCGCTTGCCTTTTCATTTTTCTTTGAGCGATACATTTATAGTATGGGAGGTTACCGTCTTTGCAATTGATGCATAAAGAAGGTTGGATTGAGGTTATCTGTGGCGGGATGTTTTCAGGAAAGAGCGAAGAGTTAATTCGCCGCATTCGAAGAGCGAAGATTGCCAAGCAGGAAGTTCAGGCTTTTAAACCAGCAATTGATGATCGCTATCATGCGGAGTCGATTGCCTCACATAATGGTCTTATGGCGGAAGCAAAAGCGATTCGAGATCCATACGAAATTTTATCAGCTGTTGAGAGTACGACCAATGTGGTAGCGATTGATGAAGTGCAATTCTTCCAAGAAGAGATCGTAGAAGTGTGCCAAACGTTAGCAGATCGCGGCCTGCGGGTTATCTGTGCAGGACTGGATCAAGACTTTCGTGGACAAGCTTTCGGACCTACTCCTCATTTGCTTGCTATCGCTGAGTATGCGACGAAGCTACAAGCCATCTGTGTACAATGTGGTCAGCCAGCGGCTAGAACCCAACGTCTAATCGATGGGAAACCGGCTGGAAAAGATGAGCCAATTATATTAGTTGGTGCGGATGAGCAGTACGAAGCCCGTTGCAGGCATTGCCACGAAGTCCCTCAGGAAAGAGAAAGATAATCGAATGATTTTACATACATAGAGCCCTTTTGGGCTTTTTCTTTTTATCTAGAAATTTATACCAAATTATGTTTTCATAATAGTAGATGAAAGGGGGCGGTTACATGAGATGGATAAGCTTGATTCTGTGTAGTTTGCTGATAACGGGATGTGCAGGCTGGAGATTAGTAGGACAGTCAAATGATTCATCCACTGATCTCACAACGAAACAAGCTCGTGAGTTAGTAGGAAAAGCGCAACAAGCTGTTCAAAACTATGCGGGATGGCAAGCTAAATTACATATCGAAAATGCAGATAAGAAAGAGAACCTGGAAGTGGCCTGTGTAAAGGAAGATGTGAGTATTCGGTATATAAGCGATGTTCCCGCACAGCAATATGAGATGGTGTTTGTCAAAGAAAAAGCACCATACTTGTTTGTGAAGGCAGGTGGTAAATGGAGCAAGGAGACAGTTGGATCTGATGCTGTTTCGGACAACTTTCAAATGTTATGTGAACTTGCTAACCCTACCTACGTACTACAAGGGCTTGCGAAAGACTCTAAAAACAAGCCCCAGCTTACTCAGCAAGGTGATAATTGGATCATCGAAGTGAAAGTAAGCGATCAAGATACAGAAATATTCGGCAACTATCTAGGCAAACGAAGCCGCGACAAGTTAGAGACGGCCAATCATCAAGAGACGATCTCATACCGATTGGTTTTAAATAAGGGAAGTCATCAAGTACAGAAGATCGAACGGAGAGAAGAAACGAAGGACTCACCAGGGAAGACGAGTATATTCTTCTACCATACAGATGAAATTGTGGAAGCGAAAGGGGTTCGACTTTCCACAGAAGTCCTCCAAGCTCCCCTATCGGGTGATAAGTAGAGCTTGGAGGCGAATTCTTATTTCACTTCATCATATGCTGATGGAACATGCTCCTATGACAAAAAGGACGAGTGTGGCTTGTGAATATTTTGGCTAGAGCGCATCGAGATTTAGCTTGATGCAATCGGATCGTCTAAGGGAAAAAATAGTCTAAGGTGCCCACTAGGATGTTATAAGCAGCATGAATGACCATCGTATAGGTAGTAGAATAACGTTTTCGGAAATACCCCATACCAAATCCTAGAACCAGTACCACAATCGTGCCGATGCTAAGGCCATAGTTAGCATGAGTTAGGGCAAAGAGGATGCTGGTTAGGATGATCCCAAAACGAGGCTGTAAGGCTCCGCGAAACACTAATTCTTCGCCTAAAGCAGCTGCGAGGCCGATGGAGATAATGCCGATCGCGCTATTAAATAGTGGAGCCATAAGTGCTTCGTTTACCTTTAATACTTCTTGTTCTTCCGATAAGCCTAGCTGAGTAAAAACAATCGTGAGTCCCCACTGTAGGAGGACAAATAAAACGGCTACGGCAATCGCACCCAAAAATTGCTTGAAGGTAAGGCGGTAGAGTCCAAGTCGTTCTCTGGTTTGTTGCCAATTTCTTCTGGTTAGATACCCTACACCCATGACAGCAAGTACCGCACATAAAATATTCTGAGCCCAAATGCTGGAGAGAGTAGAGACGAGTGTGATATTTTCTTGTTGTACCTCTGCGAGGCTCGTGGGCATGATTAAGGATTGGAAGAGTGTAGTAGGAATAAAGACGCTTGTTAGTAAGGCAAATGTATGTACATGTGAATTCGGATTGATCGGAATCATTTTGGCTAATCCTTTTCTTACAGCAGGGATGAGTAAGGAAAGTCCTAGGATAGAGGCAAGGATTACCGCAATGGTGTATATGTTTTTAACTTTAGCAAGCAATGCAATGAGTATCACGAGGAGATACATACATGCATAGAGAGCTTGGATGACGTGAGAGACGCTGTTCCAACCGTTGGTTCCCTTCACTTGTACAGTATAGTCTACTTTGTTTGCGAGGTATGCAAATAAGATCAAGAGTGCAAATGATGCGATTAAGAAAATGATTTCCGTATAGTCATTCATGATTAGGCTCCTTCTTTTTATAGATAATATATCTAGATGGTACCATATCGGATGAGGAATCTTTCTCATTTCTCATCAGTTGTGTTAGAATAAATCTTATGCTATCAATTCCGATATGTTGTTAAGTTTGTCTACCGAATAAGGAGTGAGTCCCATTGCTGGATCGTCTGGAAGCGATTCATCGCCGCTATGAAGAGCTAAGTCAGTTACTCTGTACACCAGAAGTAATTAGCGACTCTAATAAATTGCGTACCTATTCAAAAGAGCAATCCTCGATTGAAGAGCAAAATCAAGCTTATTTAGAATATAAACAAGTACTTGAACAATACCAAGACGCAAAAGCGATGTTAGAAGATAAATTAGATGATGAGATGCGTGAGCTAGTCAAGATGGAACTGGACGAGCTAGCTCCTCGTAAAAAAGAGTTAGAGGAAAAAATTAAAGTTCTCCTATTGCCGAAAGACCCGAATGATGATAAGAACGTAATCGTAGAGGTTCGTGGTGCGGCAGGAGGAGATGAAGCTGCGTTGTTTGCCTCTGATCTTTATCGTATGTATACCCGGTTTGCAGAACGTCAAGGCTGGAAAGTAGAAATATTAGAGCTGAGTGCAACGGGTCTGGGTGGTACGAAAGAGGTAGTCTTTTCCATCCAAGGGAATGGTGCCTACTCCCGCTTGAAATTTGAGAGTGGCGCGCACCGTGTTCAGCGTGTTCCTTCTACTGAATCAGGTGGACGAATTCATACCTCTACCGCTACAGTAGCAGTACTACCAGAAGCGGAAGAAGTCGAGATTGAAGTTCACGAAAAAGATTTGCGGATTGATACATTCTGCTCCAGTGGACCAGGTGGACAAAGTGTAAACACGACGAAATCTGCGGTTCGGATTACTCATATTCCAACAGGAATCGCTGTGTCTTGTCAGGATGAGAAATCGCAGATTAGTAACAAAGATAAAGCGATGCGTGTTCTTCGCGCTCGTTTATACGATATGAAGCAACAAGAAGAACTAGCGAAGCAAGCAAGTGCACGAAAAAGTGCGGTAGGGTCTGGAGATCGTAGTGAACGAATTCGTACCTACAATTTCCCACAAAGCCGTGTAACCGATCATCGCATTGGCTTAACTCTTCACCGTCTCGATGCGATTTTAGATGGAGATTTACAAGAAGTAATTGATACCTTGATCGTGACGTATCAGCAAGAGATGTTACAATCTACCACAGAAGGTTAATGGATCAGGAGGAATCCCAATGCATACCGGTCAAACGATTCGGGAAGCATTTGCAGGGGCTTCCTCTTTTTTACGAGAAAGAGGAAGCGATTCGCCCGAATTTGAAGCAGAGTTGTTATTACGACGTTTATTAGGACTAAATCGAACACAACTGTTTATGAAGATGATAGAGCCTTTTCCGGCAGATGTAGCCGCGCAGTGGAGTAGATGGCTAGAGCGCAGAGCGGAAGGGGAACCGATCCAATATATTGTAGGGGATCAAGAGTTTTACGGGCGTGTATATGCGGTAAATCCCTCCGTCCTCATCCCGCGACCGGAAACGGAGCTATTAGTAGAGGGTGTTCTTCAAGAAGGAAAGAGACTTTTTGGCTACGAAGAGGTTCGAGTAGCTGAAGTAGGAACTGGAAGCGGTTGCATTTCGATTAGTTTGGCTTTAGAGGCCCCTAATTGGGCTGTCACGACCGTTGATCTCTCTCTTGAAGCCCTAGAGGTTGCTCGACGAAATGCGGCCTTCTACGACGTTTTAGAGCGAGTGAGCTTCGTGCAAGGAAATCTGGTAGAACCGCTTATCTTGCAAAAAGACCAATTTCAGATCTTTGTTTCCAATCCACCTTATATCTCAAGTAATGAGATGTTAGCTTTAGAAAAGCAGGTTCGAGCCTTTGAACCACATCTGGCGTTACATGGTGGAGATGACGGGCTAGATCCATATCGCTTACTCTGCCGCGACTTGTGTTCATGGGCCAATCTCAGACTTGTTGCGTTTGAGATTGGTGCTAGTCAGGGACCGGAGGTTGAAAGATTGGTGCAATCGATCCCAGGTATCTCAAAGACAGAAATTCGCCAGGATTATGCCGGTTTGGATCGCATGGTCTTCGGATGGCGCCAGCTGTAACTGGTAAAATTTTTCATAAAAAACAGATTAAATCCCCCATGACTTGTCCATACTGAAGGTAGGATGATGAGGGGGAAATCTTGATATGAAACGGACTTATACTTTTTTCTTTATAGGATTGTTGCTCTTATCGGTTGGCTTTACAGGTTTTATGTTTGTCGAACAATTACGGGGGGAGAAAGTGCTCCCGCATTTATCAAATGAGAATGATAACCATGATGCTAACGCTCAAAATCGCATTCCCGCAGAAGCGATTCGCCTTCGTGTCATTGCAAATAGCGACTCTTCGCAGGATCAGTGGATCAAGCGAAAAGTTCGAGATGAAATCGTAGCGGAGATGCAGGGTTGGGCTATGAAGCCAAAGCATATCGACGAGGCTCGTCAGTTGATTCGGTCGAAACTTTCTTCCTTTCAGAAAATCGCCCAAAATACATTACGTACATATGGAATTCAGGACACAGTGGATGTAACATTTGCAAAGGTTCCGTTTCCTACTAAATTGTATGGTGACCAAGTATATCCTGCTGGAGAGTATGAGGCACTTCGTGTTACGATTGGCGAAGGTAAGGGTGAGAACTGGTGGTGCGTCTTGTTTCCGCCGCTATGCTTCATCGATATGAGTAGTGGTGAGGCAATTCCGAAAGAAGCTACCGATCCAACAGCCGCATTGTCTGCTTCCATTGGATCAGATCATCAAGTTTATGAGCAAAAGACCGAGAAAAATACTTCACATAAGAAAAAAAATCCTGAAGTTAAATTTTATCTACTTGAACGTTTAAGTAGTCTATGGAATGATTAATAAAGCAAAAATCCGGTTTGTTCCGGGTTTTTTTGTTCTAAAACGATTCATCCCTACATAGATGTTGAAACAATAGCGAAGAGATGGAGGAGGATGAATTATGGTTATCGTTCGTCGTGCCAAACCGGAGGATCAAGGGGAAATTGAGCGATTGCTTCGGGAAGCTAGCTTGGACGATGATGGGGTGGACAAGCATTTAGAACACTTTTTTGTGGTGGAGATTCCCCCGGCAGATGATGAAACCGCTCAAATGGTGGGTGCAGCAGGGATGGAGATCTATGAAACGTGTGCTTTATTGCGTTCATTAGTCGTAGCACGAGCAAGTTGGAATGGAGAAGTTAGTTGGAAACTGATGCAAATCTTGTTGTCCTATGCAGAGCATTTAGAGCTAGAAGAAGTATACTTATTTGCAAACGGTGCTTCTCCGTGGTTACAAGAAATCGGTTTTGAAAGCGTTTCGTTTGATCAACTGCCAGATGAAATTCAAGAGTTACCTCATGTAGATCAATTGAAGATAAAAGGTTCCCCTTTAGTCTTTCGAAGGGAATCATGCCTGTACCACTAGGTTTAAAGGAGAATGAAGTGTGCAACAAGTGATCACCCATTGGTGGGAAGTTGATTCAGCGGATACCATAGAGGGGTTAAAACGACAACCAGAAATCATTCGTGCAGCACAACTTCTCCAAGAAGGTGGATTGGTTGCCTTTCCGACAGAAACCGTTTATGGATTAGGAGCGGATGCCACTTCACAGGCGGCGGTTGCACAAATCTTTGAAGCGAAGGGACGTCCATCTGACAACCCTTTGATTATTCACTTAGGTTCGCCTGAACAATTAGCGCGGTGGGTTAAGGAAGTCCCTACCGTGGCGGAAATCTGTATGGAACATTTTTGTCCAGGCCCTCTTACGTTGGTTTTGCCTCACAATGGACAGATTGCGGACAATGTAACAGCAGGTCTTGATACCGTAGCGGTTCGATTTCCCTCGCATCCAGTGGCGATGGCGTTGTTGCAAGCGGCTGATATTCCAGTGGCGGCTCCCAGTGCGAATCGATCAGGTAAGCCAAGCCCTACACAGGCTCAGCATGTTTGGCATGATTTGTCTGGCCGCTTTCACGTCTTATTGGATGGAGGGGAAGCGGGGGTAGGGATCGAGTCGACCGTGCTAGATGTAACAGGCGACGTACCTATGTTGCTACGTCCCGGTGGCATTACGTTAGAGCAATTACGTTATGTGTTAGGAGATGTCGAAGTAGATCCCAATCTCTATAGTGAGAAGTCGAAACCGCGTTCTCCGGGGATGAAGTATCGGCATTATGCTCCGTCAGGAGAGATGTTCCTCGTGCACGGTGAACCGTTAAAAGTGGTTGGCCGCGTGAATCGTATGGTGAAAGAGGATATCCGGCAAGGAAAAAGGGTAGGCGTGTTAACAACGGAGGAACGAAAACATTACTTTAAACAAGCGAATCGTGTGATCGCTTGTGGCTCTCGCTCCGATCCAGAGTCCGTGGCTAGAGGTTTGTACGATGCGCTCCGTACATTTGATCAAGAAAAGATCGATGTCATCTATGCAGAGACATTTCCCGAACGCGGAATTTTCAGCTCTGTGATGAACCGAATGAGAAAAGCTGCCGAAGGACGAATGATCCGAGTTTAGCGTGAGCGAGGGTGGAGAGGGGAATTCTCATTGTCTTTGCTGTTTGTCTTTGATATTGATGGTACGTTAACGGAATCAAACGATTTACACCAACGTGTGTATCTAGAGTCTTTGAAAGCATTTGGTTATGAGCGGATTAATCCTGATTGGGGCGGTTATCAGCATTATACGGATTCTCATATCTTTTATGAAAATGGTCGTTTTAATCAGATGCAGGTAACATCGAGCGACCTCACTGTATTTGAACGTCAATTTCATCAGATTTATCTGGAATATAGAAAACATAGTGAAATACACGAGATTCCTGGGGCGGGTGATTTTCTACATCATTTATCCGCAGAAGGAATCCCGTTTTGTTTTGCAACAGGCTCTTTGCGAAGTGCGGCTGAAGATAAATTAGCTATTTTCTCAGACATCGATTGTGTTCCTGTACTCTCCACTGCAACAGAGGGGATTACGCGTGAGGAGATTGTGAAGAGTGGGATTGAAAAAGCAAAGCAAACATATCAAATATCTCATTTTGAGCAGATCATCTCGATTGGGGATGGTATGTGGGATTATCGAACAGCCCATAATCTAGATTTGCAATTTGTGGGTGTCGCTCAAGGGGAACAAAGAGAGCAATTAATCCGTTTAGGTGCGGAACATATTATTCCACATTTTCAAGGGATTCAAGTAAAGGAACTGGCGAAGTAGGCTAGTTCTTTTTTGTGTTGTCCAAGCATAGGTTACATCATAGATGGGACAAGGAGGGACTACTCATGCTAGAGTCCATACCAGATGCCAGTCAGATATTTACACTTACGATTATAGCGATTGCCCTTGGGATGGATGCTCTTTCGATCGGAATCGGTTTAGGGATGAAACGTCCTTCCTTTGAAAAAATGGTGTTATTTTGTATCCTTGTTGCTTTTTTTCATATTGTGATGCCGTTGTGTGGGATTTATATAGGTGAATATCTAAGTGTATACATAAAAGAAATTGCCTCTTTAGTAGGGGGCGGCATGCTCTGCTTTCTAGGTGGGAACATGGTGATCCATAGCTTTCGGAATTCGGAAGAGGTTTTTGTTCGAAGTGGGACGATTATGGGATTAACGATGATGTCGATGAGTGTGAGTCTGGATAGTCTTTCGGCGGGTCTTAGCATGGGGCTTTTTTCGGCGGACCGCCTAGTAGCAGTTATCTTATTTGGATTATCGGGAGGCATTTTGACTGTTCTTGGGCTTATGATCGGGAAGTCTATGGGAAGCTGGATGGGTAGGTATGGAGAGATTTTAGGTGGCGTCATTTTATTTGTGTTAGGTGTAACGTTTCTATGGGATTGATCAACGAAGCTATTGTATATAGCGCACTAACTGGAGTATCTACGTTTATCGGTGCCATTCTCGTTTGTTTTCTCCCGATTAACAAACGAGTCCTAGCTTTTTCGCTTGGTTTATCTGTGGGTGTGATGCTTTGGATTACCTATGGAACCCTATTGCCGGTCTCGTTTCAATACGGAAATTGGACAGAAGCATTTTTGGGAATGGGATTGGCTGGATTGATCTTGGTGTTGATTCATCAAATGCCATTCGGTAAAGTAAGAGGACAAGAAGGAAATCAAGAATATGCAAAACTGGGAATTTATTTATTTGCCGCCATTGCGCTACACAATATTCCTGAGGGTGCGTTGATTGGAATTGGATTTGGTACGATGAGAGAGATGGGGATGTCGATTAGCTTAGCAATGGTCATTCATAACATTCCTGAGGGGATGAGCTTGGGTGCCCCGTTACTCGCGGCGAATTGTTCTAAGAGGCTAGTTGGGCTAATTGGATTACTAAGTGGTGCTGTTCTCCCACTGGGCACGTGGCTAGGCGGATTTGTTTACTCGCCTCGCTGGATTGCGATTGCGTTAGTGTTTGCGGCGACAACGATGGTTTGGGTTGCGTGGGAAGTGTTGCTTCGATCTTGGAAGCTGTCTAAGCGAAACGCTTTTATCGGAATCGGTTGTGGGATGATTTTGATGTATGTGATCCATCTCTTTCACTTTCACGGATTACACGGTATGCACTAACAACGTAGAGATGAAACGGGGGATCCATTTTGATTCATAAACGAATTTTGTTTGTCTGCACAGGAAACACCTGTAGAAGTCCGATGGCAGAGGCATTACTTCGAACTCTAAGCCAAGAGTATCAGATAGACCTAGAGGTAAAATCAGCAGGTACACATGCCTATAACGGGATGCCAGCCTCAGAATACTCTAGCATGGCACTGCAAGAAAAAGGAATCGACCACGATCATCGATCACAAGCGATCACTCCTGAATTGATTCGTTGGTCAGATTTAATTCTGACGATGACAGAGGGACATCAAACCATCTTGGAACAGATGTTTCCCGAAGCGAAAGAGAAAGTATTTACCCTAAAAAGGGTAGCATATGGTGCTCAAGACGGAAAGCAAGATATCGCGGACCCTTACGGCGGTTCCGCAGAAATGTATCGAGAGACAAGAGATGAAATCGAACGAGCGATTTGCCAACTGCTTCGGAAGTGGAACTCCAATTCCGAAAATGAATAGAATACTCCCTCCGCCTCTTTATTACGGGTATACTAAGGGTGACATAATGAAGAGGAGGCGGTTTTTTTATGCGTATCATTCTTGCATCCGATCATGGAGGCACACGTTTGAAAGAAGAGTTAAAAGGCCTGCTAGCGGATCTACATATGGAGTTTGAAGACATAGGATGCACATCCGATCAGTCAGTTGACTATCCAGACTATGCAGAACCAGTTGCTAAGCGGGTTGCCAAAGGTGAGTTCGATCGTGGCATCTTGATTTGTGGTACAGGCATTGGGATGTCGATTGCGGCTAATAAAGTAAAGGGGATTCGTTGTGCTGTGGTAAGTGACGAATACTCTGCCCGTATGAGTCGTGAACATAATAATGCCAATGTGTTAGCGCTGGGTGAACGTGTCGTAGGTGGAGACTTGGCAAAATCGATCGCACAAGCTTGGTTGACAACCGAATTTGCTGGGGATCGTCATCTTCGTCGGGTAAATAAAATCGCCGAACTCGAAAGAGCCGAGGAGCTATGACAGAGGCGATTTATGAACAAACCAAACAAGTAGTCCAGTCGTTCATTCAAGCTGCCGGACTTCGTAAGAAGCATTTGCTTGTCATCGGTGTTAGTACTAGCGAAGTGATTGGAAAGCAGATTGGAACAGGGGGAAGCGAACAAGTAGCGGCAGAGATATTCTCGGCTGTGCGAGATTTGCAAAAGGAGCATGCATTTCAACTTGCTTTTCAGTGCTGTGAACACTTAAATCGTGCCTTAGTGATGGAGAGGTCTACTCAAGAACGAACTCATTATCCCGAAGTATCCGTAATTCCAGTCCCTAATGCAGGTGGAGCTATGGCTTCCTACGCCTTTCACCATCTACAAGACCCCGTGCTTGTCGAAACCGTACAAGCGGATGCAGCGATTGATATTGGTGATACGCTAATTGGCATGCACTTAAAACCAGTAGCCGTCCCCATTAGACCCGTCCAGCGTACCATCGGCGAGGCTCATGTCACCATGGCGATCACTCGTCCCAAACTAATCGGTGGAGCACGTGCGGTCTATGTGTTAGAGAGATAGAAAATCAATGCTGTCAGATAAATGTTCCTTTGTTAAAATAGAGTGAATGGCTTTTGATCAGAAGGGGGAAACGCGCGGTGGAATACTTAAAAAATCAAGACCCAGAGTTAGTAGAGGCAATGCAAGCAGAGTTACATCGTCAGCAACACAATATCGAGCTGATTGCTTCTGAAAACTTCGTCAGCCCTGCAGTCATGGAAGCAATGGGGAGTATTTTAACGAATAAATACGCAGAAGGATATCCGGGCAAACGATACTATGGCGGTTGCGAGCATGTCGACGTCGTAGAAAATTTAGCTCGCGATCGTGCGAAGAAATTGTTCGGTGCCGAGCATGCGAACGTTCAGCCACATTCAGGTGCACAAGCCAATATGGCCGTTTATTATGCAATGTTGGAGTATGGCGATACCGTTCTAGGCATGAATCTGGCTCACGGTGGTCATCTCACCCATGGGAGCCCTGTTAACTTCTCAGGGAAGCTATATAACTTCGTTGCTTACGGAGTAGATGAAAATACCCACCGCATTAATTATGAGGAAGTGCGCAAAGTAGCGCTAGAGCATAAGCCAAAGTGCATCGTTGCCGGAGCGAGTGCGTATCCACGTATCATTGATTTTGCTAAGATGCGTGAGATTGCGGATGAGGTAGGCGCTATCTTTATGGTGGATATGGCCCATATTGCCGGACTCGTTGCTACAGGTCATCATCCAAATCCAGTTCCTTATGCGGATTTTGTGACGACTACGACTCATAAAACGCTACGTGGACCACGTGGAGGGATGATCCTCTGTAAAGCGGAGTATGCACAGAAAATTGATAAAGCGATTTTCCCAGGTATCCAAGGTGGCCCTCTTATGCATGTCATCGCTGCAAAGGCAGTGGCGTTCGGAGAGGCTCTGTCCGAGGATTTCCGTACCTACTCAGGAAACGTTGTGCGGAATGCAAACCGTCTAGCGGAAGGATTAAAAGCAGAGGGACTTAAACTGGTTTCAGATGGAACCGATAATCACCTCGTGTTAATTGACGTGCGAACCGTTGGTTTGACTGGTAAGAAAGCCGAGCACCTGCTTGATGCGATCGGCATTACCACTAACAAAAATACGATTCCAAACGACCCAGAAAGCCCGTTTGTAACTAGCGGTGTTCGGATTGGTACAGCAGCTGTAACCTCTCGTGGAATGGATGAGCAGGCGATGGATGAGATTGCGAAGATCATGGGGCTTGCACTGAAGAACCCAGATGATGAGATGATGCAAAGTGAAGCTCGTCGCCGTGTGGCAGAGTTAACAGCGAAGTTTCCTCTTTATCCAGGGTACAGTGAGTAGGGCATAAGTAGTACGATTTGAGATGAGAAAAACCACTATATTGGGTAGTGGTTTTTCGCACGCATATAGATTGAATGATTTTGGTAAATAATGTAGCTATGATCGAGATAAAGGAGTTTTAAACACATGAGCAACGTCTACGTATTTGATCACCCTTTAATTCAGCACAAATTGAGCATCATTCGTGATAAAAGTACAGGAACCAAAGAATTCCGTGAGCTAGTCGAAGAAGTAGCGATGTTGATGGCTTATGAAATCACACGCGACCTACCGCTTCGGGAAGTGGAAATCGAGACGCCTGTCACCACAGCTACATGCCAAGTGCTTGAAGGTAAAAAGATTGGACTTGTTCCCATTCTTCGTGCCGGACTCGGGATGGTAGATGGTGTGCTTCGCCTAATTCCAGCAGCTAAAGTAGGACACATCGGACTTTATCGTGATCCAGAGACACTAAAAGCAATCAATTACTATGCCAAGATGCCATCAGACATCGGCGAGCGAGAGCTAATTGTGATTGATCCAATGCTAGCAACAGGCGCTTCTGCCGCGGCCGCCATCCAACAAATCAAAAATATGGGTGCCAAGCATATCAAGTTTATGTGTCTCATCTCTTGCCCTGAAGGCATTGCTCATCTACAAGAGGAACATCCAGACGTAGATATATATGCCGCGGCAGTGGATGAAAGGCTAGATGAAAAGAGTTATATCATCCCTGGACTAGGGGATGCAGGCGATCGTCTATTTGGCACGAAATAATTCTTGAAACCTTTCACGTAAACTTAATAATTTTTTCGTGTTTTTTGAATACGATAGTGAGGGCATGGATGTCAAGGAATCTGCGATTTAATAAAGGAGCCATTCCCAGAAACTTTTATATGATTGGCTGAAGAAAGCGTTGACAATCATCGGATGGTTCTATTAGTATAAGCATGGGAAACGCCTGAAATCACACTACCCACAGATTCCATATTTACTATAAAAATATGGGGGATGAATTGTGATGACAAAGAAAAGGAGCCCCTTGCATGCATTTGCATTGGTCGGTTCATTGGGTATGGAAGTGATTCTGACGACAGTAGGTGGGGCTTATCTTGGGAAGTATCTCGATACATACTTTCACACCAAACCTACCCTACTCATCATTGGGGTGTTTATCGGGTTAACCGCTGGTTTTGTAGCGGCGGGGTACACGTTACGAGCATTTATAAAGGATTGACCTCCACATGGAATCCACAACAAAACCCATTTACTACCGTGTAGTGATGATCACACTTGTGCTATTCATCACACTCTTAGCTTTTTGGCTCCTTACTCCTCACAAACGTTTACTAGCTGGCGTTACCTTAGGCCTTTCTGTTAGTTTGTACAATTTTCTCCACCTCGCAAGAAGAGTGAGACTTGCAGGCGAGTCTGTTATTGAAACAGGTACAGCCCGTAGGGGTCTTGGATTTATCCAAAGGATACTTATGGTCACTTTTGCTGTGTTGATCGCGGTGCGATTTCCAGAGCAAATCGATGGCAGAGGAATCGCTTTAGGAGCACCAGTTTGCTATATCCTCTCTCTTTTTGTATATCTCACACTACCAGCCAACCGAAAAAGTTGATCCGAAGAAGGGGGTGAAACAACAAAATGGAGCTAACCCCACAAGTCACAGTAGCAGGCCTAAAGTTCGACCTAACGATTATCTTAGGAACGATCATTGCGGCTGCCATTGTATTTGGGCTGATTTACTTTGCAACTCGAAAAGTGAGCATGGTTCCCCGTGGACTCCAAGCAGGGATTGAGATTTTAATCGATATGATTCGCGGTATCACAGGGATGACCTATGACAATAAGCGAGCAGAGAAATTTCTGGCCTTTTCCTTTACGTTGTTCTTGTTTGTTTTAGTTGCAAACCAACTTGGTGTCATCTTGATGATCACGGGAGAAGTTCATGATCCAATTCCATGGTTAGGGATTACAGAAGAGACACTGAAGGAACATCATGGAGCTGCGCATGTGGCGTTTCTGAAGTCACCGACAGCGGATATTGGCTTTGCCTTCACCATGGCGATCTCTGTAGCACTTTTCGCGAACTTCGTAGGAATTAAGAATGGTATTGGTTCTTGGCTAAAACCATTCATGAATCCGCTTCATTGGATCGAGGAAGTCTCGAAACCGGCTACTCATGCAATGCGTTTATGGGCGAACATCTTCGCGGGTGAGGTACTCATTACCATCCTGATGACGAAGTTCCCGCTTTATGTAACATTTGTTCCTGTCGCGGTTTGGATTGCCTTCTCGTTATTCGTAGGAATCATCCAGGCGTATATTTTTACCGTATTGGCTAACGTCTATATCGGACAAAAATATGCGGGCGGACACTAATCCTTACCCGTAATGCGTAATGAATGAAAATATAAACTTTCGACCTTTTAAGGAGGAAATATTAATGTCTATTCTAGCTGCTTCTATCATGATCGGTCTTGCTGCACTTGGTGCTGCGATTGGTAACTCGAACCTTTTTGCTAAATACATCGAAGGAATCGCTCGCCAACCAGAAGCTCGTGGTACTTTGTTTGGTCAAACGATGATCCTTTTCGGTTTGATTGAGGCACTTCCTATCATTGGTGTAGCTTTCGGTATCCTATTGCTGTTCAAAGTAATTGGTGTTTAATTGTAACTGTAAAAAGACTGCATTCTGCGGGGGGAGTATGATCGCCCCGCTTTATTTTCAATCCGGAAGGAGTGACTAGTCGTGAGCTTTAGTGGTCTAGGAACCAGCTTAGTGCAATTAGCAATCTTCTTCATCCTGATGTTTTTGGTTTCCAAATATGCTCTGCGCCCATTATTGGCTACGATGAATGAGCGTACCAATCATATTGAAGGTCAAATTTCTGTTGCAGAAACGAACCGTGCAGAAGCAGAAAAACTAGTCGCTGAACAAAAAGAATTGTTGATCGCGACTCGTGCGGAAGCAAAAGAAATTATCGATCGTGCCAAAGCTCAAAAAGAGGTTGAGGCAGATAAGATCATGGATAAAGCGAAGTCCCAAGCAGACCAAATGCTTGCAGAGGCGAAGAAAGAGATTGAGCTAGAAAAAGTGAAAGCTTTAGCTAGCTTACGTGAAGAAGTTGGCGCATTAAGTGTTCAGTTGGCTGAGAAGTTGGTTGGCGAAACCTTGGATCAAAAGAAACAAGCAAACCTTGTGAATGCTTATCTTGACCAAGTAGGACGATTACAATGAGTTACGTAATCGTTGCGAAACGCTACGCCAGTGCACTGTATCAAGTAGCCAACGAAAAAGGTCTTGTCGATGAAGTCGGTAGAGACCTTCAATTGATCAGTGAAACACTTATAAAAACGCCTGAATTTATAACATTATTGCAATCTCCAAAGGTAGCTCTTGAGGAAAAGAAAGAACTGATCTCAAGCGCATTTACCCAAGTTCAATCCATCACGAATAACTTCCTTCATGTAATCGTAGAGGGTCGTCGTGAAGAGGCGCTAGCGGAAATCTCAAAAGAGTATACGAAGCTAGCAGACGATGCAAAAGGTTTACTAGAAGTTGTGGTTACCTCTGCTTCCGCTCTTGATGATACAGAACGTAATGGAGTAGCAGACGCTTTTACAAAAATCTTGGGAAGACAAGTTCGAATCCAAGAGAAAGTAGACGCAAACCTCTTAGGTGGTTTGGTCGTACAAGTAGGAGATCGTCTGTATGATGGTAGTGTCAAAAACAAGCTGGAACGCTTTCAAGTAGCATTGAAAGAAACCAGAGTCGGATAGATCAATACAAGCGAAGGATTGGGGTGACACTCAATGAGCATTAGACCAGAAGAAATTAGCTCCCTGATTAAGGATCGCATCGCACAATACAGCGCTGATGTAGAAGTGATCGATGTTGGTACCGTAATCCAAGTAGGGGACGGTATTGCTCGCGTACATGGCTTAACCAACGTAATGGCTGGTGAGCTCGTTGAATTTAGTAATGGCGTAATGGGTATGGTATTGAACTTGGAAGAGAGTCAAGTGGGTGTAGTAATCCTAGGACCATTCCAAGAGATCCGTGAAGGAGACCAAGTAAAACGTACAGGTCGCTTGATGGAAGTACCAGTAGGGAAAGCACTACTCGGACGTGTAGTAAACCCACTCGGTCAACCACTTGATGGCAAAGGTCCAATTGAGACAACGGAGTTCCGTCCAATTGAATCGAACGCTCCGGGTGTAATTGATCGTAAATCGGTTAACGAACCGATGCAAACCGGAATCAAAGCAATTGACGCAATGGTGCCAATCGGTCGTGGTCAACGTGAGTTAATCATTGGTGACCGTCAAACAGGTAAAACCACCATCGCGATCGATGCGATCATTAACCAAAAAGATCAAGACATGGTTTGTGTATACGTAGCGATTGGACAAAAACAATCAACCGTTGCACACGTAGTAGAAAAACTACGTCGTCATGGCGCTCTTGACTACACCATCGTAGTAGTAGCAAGTGCATCTGACCCAGCCCCACTCTTGTTCTTGGCTCCATACGCGGGAACTGCTATGGGTGAGTACTTCATGTACAACGGCGGACACGTTCTCTGTGTATATGATGACTTGTCTAAGCAAGCAGCAGCTTACCGTGAACTTTCTCTCTTGCTCCGCCGTCCTCCGGGTCGTGAGGCATATCCAGGGGATGTATTCTACTTACACTCCCGTCTACTAGAGCGTGCAGCGAAACTTTCTGATGAGCGTGGCGGCGGTTCCTTGACAGCCCTTCCATTCATCGAAACCCAAGCGGGAGACATCTCTGCTTACATTCCAACCAACGTAATTTCGATTACAGATGGTCAGATCTTCCTTGAGTCTCGTTTATTCCACTCTGGAGTTCGTCCAGCGGTTGATACCGGTTTCTCTGTATCTCGTGTAGGTGGTTCAGCTCAAATTAAAGCGATGTCTAAAGTAGCAGGTACCTTGCGTCTTGACCTTTCTCAGTACAACGAGTTAGCAGCATTTGCTCAATTTGGTTCTGATCTTGACGATGCAACCCGTGCGAAATTGTCTCGTGGTGAGCGGACCATTGAAATCTTAAAACAGCCTGAGCATCAACCGATGCCTGTAGAGAAACAAGTTGTATCTCTATATGTAGTAACTCGTGGTTATGTGGATGATGTTCCAGTTGCGGATGTTCGTCGTTTTGAATCCGAGCTCCATGCATTCATCGATGCAAACCATGCAGACCTATTTGCAAGCATTCGTGATCGCAAGAAACTGGAAGAAGATATCGAGGCGAACCTAAAAGCAACGATCGAATCTTTCAAAAAGACCTTCGCGGTAACGGTTTAATAAATTGAGAACCTTAACCTTCCTGAGAACTGTAGGGCTACCTAAGTAGTCCTACGGGGATCATGTGAGAAAGGATGGTGAACATACATGGCGGCTAGTATGCGGGATATTAAAGAAAGTATCCGATCCAAGAATAAGACTATGCAAATTACGAAAGCGATGAAAATGGTATCTGCTTCTAAGTTGCGTCGCTCCCAAGAGCAAGCTACAGCGGCTCGTCCTTACGCGGAGAAAATGAAAGATGTAATTATGAGTATTGCATCCGGATCAAGTAACATCAATCACCCGATGATGGTGTCACGTCCAGTTAAGAAGACTGGTTATCTCGTCATTTCTTCCGATCGTGGTTTGGCTGGTGGATACAACAGTAACCTTCTTCGTTTGATGACCAATACGGTTAAAGAGCGTCACGCTTCAAATGATGATTATGTTGTATTCAGCATGGGTCGTAAGGCATTGGACTTTTTCAAAAAGCGTAACACCCCACTGATTAGCAGTATTGTTGGCTTATCAGACAGTCCTCAATTCTCCGATGTAAAAGCCATTGCAAATCAAGCAGTGAATTTCTACGCAGAAGAGAAATTTGATGAGTTGTACATCGTGTACAACGAGTTTGTAAACCCAGTTGTGCAACGTCCTGTTGTCAAACGCCTACTTCCTCTAGCAAGCGATGAACTCGAAGGAGCTTCAAGCAAAACTCCTTATGAATTCGAACCATCAGAAGAAGAGGTTTTAGCGGATTTGTTACCACGTTACGCTGAGACATTGATCTACAGTGCACTTCTTGATGCAAAAGCATCTGAGTTTGCAGCTCGTATGACTGCGATGACCAGCGCAACTGATAATGCAACTGCAATCATTGAACGTCTTACCTTGGAATTTAACCGTGCCCGTCAAGCTGCAATTACCCAAGAGATCGCGGAAATCGTGGGTGGCGTAGCAGCGCTATCTTAGGATTGATGGCACTTATACCTTATATTGATTATTTCCGTCCTGTAACAGGGATTGAAGATAGATCGGTACAAAACGCTAAGGAGGGAATCATATGAACACTGGGCGTATCCTTCAGGTTATGGGTCCTGTCGTCGACGTAAAGTTTGCAGCCGGCAACCTTCCTGAAATCAATAACGCATTGAAAGTGACTCGCGCCGATGGAAGTGAGCTTACGTTAGAAGTAGCTCTTCATCTTGGTGACAACTCGGCTCGTACCATTGCGATGGAATCCACCGATGGTCTTGTTCGTGATATGGAAGTAGTAGACACAGGAGCTGGTATCTCTGTACCAGTTGGTCGTGAAGTTTTAGGCCGGATCTTCAACGTATTGGGTGAGCCAATCGATGAAGCTGGTGTCGTAGAAGCAAAAGAAAAATATGAAATTCACCGTCCAGCACCTAGTTACGACCAACAATCTACACAACAAGAGATGCTTGAAACAGGTATCAAAGTAGTAGACTTGCTAGCTCCATACGCAAAAGGTGGTAAAATCGGCCTTTTCGGTGGTGCGGGTGTAGGTAAAACTGTATTGATCCAAGAACTTATTAACAACATTGCTCAAGAGCATGGTGGTTTGTCTGTATTTGCTGGAGTTGGAGAGCGTACTCGTGAGGGAAATGACCTCTATCATGAGATGAAAGACTCTGGTGTAATCAGTAAAACCGCGATGGTATTTGGTCAGATGAACGAACCACCAGGTGCACGTATGCGTGTTGCTTTGACTGGTTTGACTATGGCTGAGTACTTCCGTGACTCTGAAGGACAAGACGTATTGTTCTTCGTTGATAACATCTTCCGTTTTACCCAAGCAGGTTCTGAAGTATCTGCGCTTCTCGGTCGTATGCCATCTGCAGTAGGTTACCAACCAACTCTCGCGACTGAGATGGGTCAATTGCAAGAGCGTATTACATCCACCAAAACAGGTTCTGTAACCTCGATCCAAGCGATCTACGTTCCTGCGGATGACTATACCGACCCAGCTCCAGCAACAGCATTCTCTCACTTGGATGCAACCACTAACTTGGAGCGTCGTTTGACTCAAAAAGGGATTTACCCAGCGGTAGATCCATTGGCATCTACTTCTCGTATTTTGACTCCTGCTATCGTAGGAGACGAACATTATCGCGTTGCTCGTGGCGTCCAGCAACTATTGCAACGTTATAATGAGCTACAAGATATCATCGCCATCCTTGGCTTTGACGAGTTGTCTGATGAAGATAAATTGCTCGTTCTACGTGCTCGTAAGATCGAGAAATTCCTTGCTCAAAACTTACACGTTGCGGAACAATTTACAGGTCAACCAGGTGTATACGTTCCTGTTAAAGAAACCGTACGTAGCTTCGGTGAAGTTCTAGATGGTAAGCATGATAGCATGCCAGAGGAAGCTTTCTACATGGTCGGAAATATCGACGATGCAATCGAGAAAGCGAAGAAGCTTGGTTGGAAGCCTGGAGCTTAATAGATCCTGATTGAAAACGATTAGGGAGGTGAAGACCTGCTTTCCATTTCGTAAGATGGAAGTGGATTGCAGAGATGTTTATGAGTAAAATTCATCTCGACATCGTAACTCCGGAGAAAAAAGTGTACTCGGAAGACGTAGACATGATCATCACTCGTGCAGCGAACGGAGATATTGGGATTATGCCCAAACATGCTCCGCTCGTTTCTCCTCTTCAGGCTACCATCGTTCGTATTAAGAATGATGGACAAGAAGAAGAGATTGCTGTGAGTGGCGGATTCTTGGAAGTACGTCCCGATCAAGTGACCATCTTAGCTGAATCAGCTGAGACAGCAAGCGAGATCGATAAAAACCGTGCACTACAAGCCAAAGAACGTGCTGAAAAACGGATTCACTCTGCTGAAGGAGATCTCATCCGCGCAGAAGCCGCTTTATTACGTTCAATGAATCGCCTTCGGATTGCGAAATAACGATAATAGATTGTTAAATAAACAGCCCTTACTTTTTGCAAAAGTCAAAGAGTAGGGGCTGTTTTTGCGCTATAATTCCAAGTAGATTTTTGGATTCAATTGAGTTATACTGAATAACATTATTAACGACTACGGGATTTGTTGGCTTTTTTTACCTAATTTCTTTCCCTAAACCAATTTTATTTAGTGAGGTAAAAATAAATGGATTCAACAAAAGAAGGTCAATCCATAGCAAGTGGATGGAAAAGAGAGAGTACTCAACCATCCCTATCAGAAGTGTATCGTTCGATGCCGGTTCCCAAAAACGGGTCATGGTTTCGAAAGATGTTAGCCTTTGTAGGACCGGGTTACCTAGTAGCAGTTGGGTATATGGACCCTGGCAACTGGGCAACAGATTTAGCAGGTGGCTCTTTATTTCACTACGATCTCTTAATTGTAATTCTAATTTCTAACGTAATGGCTATGTTACTTCAAGCATTGGCTGGGAAGCTAGGCATCGTAACAGGACGAGATTTAGCACAAGCTTGTCGGGATCATTTTAGTAAGCCTGTTTCGTTTATTCTCTGGGTTTTTGCTGAGATTGCGATTGCTGCATGTGATTTAGCCGAGTTAGTTGGGACGGCGATTGCGTTAAATCTTTTATTTGGCATCCCACTAATCTATGGCGTGTTGTTAACTGCACTGGATGTTATTATCATCCTTATGTTGCAAAATAAAGGATTTCGTTATATTGAGGCACTCGTCATTTCATTGATCGTAATCATTGGTGGATGTTTCGCTGTTGAATTGTTCCTATCTCAACCGGTCATTTCCGATGTACTAAAAGGCTTTGTTCCTAAGAAAGAGATCGTGACGAACCCTGAGATGTTATACATCGCGATCGGTATCTTAGGAGCAACGGTAATGCCACATAATCTATATCTGCATTCTTCGATCGTTCAGACTCGAAAATACGGAAATACAGTTAAAGAAAAAAAGGAAGCCATTCTATTTTCAACCATTGATTCTACAGTAGCTCTATCATTTGCTCTATTTATCAATGCATCTATCTTGATCCTGTCGGCGGCCACATTTTTTAGTTCTGGTAAGGTAGTAGATGATATTGATCAAGCTTATGAGCTATTAAGTCCACTACTCGGTTCATCAGTGGCAAGTATTTTATTCGGAGTCGCCTTACTAGCTTCAGGGCAAAACTCGACTCTGACAGGTACGTTAGCAGGACAGATCATTATGGAAGGATTCTTGAACATACGCTTAAAGCCATGGCTCAGGAGGCTCATTACTCGTATCATCGCTATTATCCCTGCTGTTATCGTCATTGGATTATACGGAGAAAAGGGAACGATGGAGCTTCTTATAGTCAGTCAGGTAATCTTGTCCTTCCAGTTATCGTTTGCCGTCTTCCCACTGGTGCTTTTTACGAGTGATAAGAAGAAGATGGGCACATTTGTGAACTCTACGGTTACCAAAGTGATTGCATACTTTGTTGCTGCGGTGATAGCGATTCTAAACATTTATTTGTTGGTTCGGACGTTTATTGACTGATAAGATGAGTATTTTCTTTTTCGTAATCTATCATCAGAGGTGTAATCGAGGATCTGTCTATACAATGTATGTGGTTATTCATGCTCCAATAAGCAGATACATTGTGGTCCCACCTCATGTTAACTAGTTAGCAAATGTTCTAAAGGAACTTCTTTCATTAGTCTGATTCGCATGCTAAATTCTGTGGATAAGTTGTGGATAATTAGATGGATTTTGTGGATAAAATAAAAGTGTAAAATAGTTGTTGACTCCTTTTTTGGGACATGATATATTATTACATGTCGCCGCGATACGGTGGCACAAACAAAAAGCAAGTGTTCCTTGAAAACTAAAGAGTGAATGAACCAAGACCTGTTTAATTA
>NZ_JAUSUV010000012.1 GCF_030814315.1 Croceifilum oryzae
CCAGGATCAAACTCTCCATTGAAAGTTTGAGCTAAGCTCAATTTAAAGTAATTAACAGGTCTTGGTTCATTCACTCTTTAGTTTTCAAGGAACACATTTCTTTTGTTAAAATCTCGCCGTTGTCTTTCAGCGACAAAATTTATTTTACCATAAACTCAGATTCAGTGTCAACAACTTTTTATTGTTTTTTCAAATCATCTAAGCTTTTTTTGTGTGTATTTCCTTGCGCTTCATCAGCGACGTTGATTAATATAACACGGTCTAAACGGCCTGGTCAATACCTTTTTTTAAAAAAGCTAAACACCTTTTTTAATGATTGATTGGTACGCTGATTACACGCTTGTATCTTCTCACTACTATCTACGTCCATTCGGTTATATTTCCTTATTTCTACAAAGAAATCCCTCATCCCCCTCTCTCCAATATCCTTCAATAAATGGCGATATTGCTCACGACATGACACATAGAAACGAACAGCGTCTTGATGAGATAGATTTTCTAAATTCATCATCTCAAGTTGCGCACGGCTCCATAGCTCTCCTGACTTCATCTGTATCTGTGGTGTAGGAAACAATAACTCCTCATAATACATAGCCGCACCTTCTTGAAACCAGTAAGCGGCGTTGTCATGGGTTAAGTCACTAATGACTTGATGAGTTAACTCATGAACAATCCCTGATTTTTCCCATTCTGAAGACGTAGGCTCGGAAACCAACTTAATGGCCTGATTCGCCTCATTCCATCCCCCGACCCAACTAGGAAGTGAAGGTTTCACAGATTGAGCCAAGTGATCCGCGCGTTGAAAGACCTTGATTTCAATCGACTTTGGAGTCCAACCAAGCTTTTGTTGAAAGTAACTCTTCCCCTTTTCGATGGCATCCTGATAGACATGTTCCTTGCTGAGTAGATCAGGACGATCTACTTTCAACGTACCCCATGTGGTTTTCTTTTGATAAAATGGCTGTTCCACTTCCACCCAGTGCCTTTTCTGTGGATCATATTTAACAACGAGTAGATACTGGTTCTCCATCTGTTTTCCATGATGGGTATAGCTCTGTTTTATATGAACAACAGTTCCTAAAGTCGTCGTTTCAACTTTATTAAGCCGTAATCGATAGCTACCTCGATCTAGATAATGAAATGCGTCATCAAACCATCTCTTCTGTTCCTGAAAGTAGCTTTGCGAGGAGTCGGCAATCCAATCTGTCCAATCTATCCACGCGCCTTCTTGTAAGACTTGTTCTCTTTTATGAAGTAATTGGCGAATCCCTGCTATATCGTCTGAAGAACCAAGAGTATCCGCAAGGATATATGTAGTGGCACTCGACTCTTCCGCCCCTATATATGTCCAGGCTCCCCAAGAAACGATAGCTACACTAGTCCATATAACAACCATCCGCCTTAATCGACTCATCCAGACTCCCCCTTACGAGATAGAATCTACTATTTGTCTTATTTCAATACTAGCTTTTCATTTTCCTCATACTCTTCTCGCAACAATCCAAAAACAAGATGGTCTACATAGTGATCATATAGCCACTCTGTTTGACGGATCATCCCTTCTTGAACAAAGCCTAATTTTTGTGGAATAGCTTTACTTCTTTTGTTACTTTTAGCCACACGAATCTCGATCCGATTGAGGTCCATCTCTTGAAATCCATACCGAACGATCTCTGTACATGCAAGCCTCATAACTCCCTTTCCTTGCATATCCTCGCTCAACCAATACCCAATCTTGGCAAAACGATTATGTTGATTTATTTCATTATAACCAATACACCCTACCAACTCGTTCTGATACCAAATGCCCGCATTAATCAATTTGGCACGCTTATATTCATTTTCACAGAATGAAAGAAAGCTACGTGTATCTTCAATAGACTTTGTACCATCCACCCACGGCAACCAATTACGTAAATGAGCACGATTTCGATCTACTAATCGAAATAAAATTTCTTCTTCTTGCGGATCTAACTGCTTGAGTATCATATCTTCATTAATTTTCATATAAAACATATTCGACAATCCTCCTTATCAACATAAAAATTAAAGATCATTATACATAAAAAAGGGCCCTGTCACACGACAGAACCCTTTTCTTCTACCCACATCTACTATCTCAACACTATTCATTTAAGTAAATAAAACGCACAACGAACACAACCGCTAACACATACATAATCCAATGGACTTTTTTTCCTTCACCTGAAACGAGTTTCGTAATAGGATACAGGACAAAGCCTAACGCAATTCCTGTAGCAATACTAAAAGTTAAGGGCATCATGATAATCGTAAAAAATGCAGGAATGGACTCACTCAGCTCTTTCCAGTTAATGTCTTTTAAGGAGGAAGCCATGAGCACACCTACGATAATGAGCGCTGGAGCCGTAATCGCTGGAACAGAGGCCAATACTTTTACGATCGGAAAGAAGAACAAAGATGCTAGGAAGCAAAAAGCGGTAACAACAGAAGTAAAACCAGTTCGACCACCTGTTGCAACTCCTGCACTTGATTCAATATAAGAGGTAACGGTCGAAGTACCTAAAGATGCTCCTGCCATAGCCGCTATCGAATCAGTAGTAAGTGCACGTCCCGCACGAGGAAGCTTATTATCTTTTAAGAATCCAGCTTGATTCGCCACTCCTACAAGAGTACCTGCGTTATCAAAGAGGTCAACGAACAAGAATGCAAAGATAATAGTGAAAATCCCCACATCCATCGCCGCTGCGATATCCATCTTCAAGAAAGTAGGCTCAATACTTGGGGGTAATGAGAAAAAGGAAGTCGGTACCTTCACTTGATTAGTTATAATTCCTACGATTGCAGTAGACATCATCCCTATAAAAATAGCACCCTTCACATTGCGAACCATCAAGATAATCGTGACAATTAAACCAAATAGGGTAAGCAAGATCATGGGGTCACTTGCCAGCTTAGGACTTAAACCTACAAAGGTAGCTGGATTGGCTACAACAATTCCAGACTCTTTTAATCCAATAAAAGAAACAAATAACCCAATCCCAGCTGATACCGCAAACTTTAGGCTTGGTGGTATAGAGTTAATAATCATCTCTCGTACCTTTGTTACGGTTAATAACAGAAACACAACTCCTGAGATAAACACCGCACCCAAAGCCGTCTGCCACGGAATCTTCATCCCTAGACAAATGGTAAACGTAAAATATGCGTTTAATCCCATACCTGGTGCCAACGCCAAGGGGTAGTTCGCAATAATCCCCATCAAAAGTGTGCCCAGTGCAGATGCAACCGCTGTGGCTACAAACACTGCTCCAAAGTCCATCCCTGTTTTGGATAACATGTCCGGATTTACTAATAAGATATAAGCCATCGCAAAGAAGGTAGTAATCCCTGCTAAAACTTCTGTACGTACATTCGTCCCATATTTATCAAATTGAAAATATCGGGCGATAAATGAACGTTTGACTTTCGCCGCTTCCATGTTTCTTCCTCCTGCTCTTGTTGAACCTCGTTCACTCTCTAGTTGTCAACGAAGTCTCTTCACGCTATTCCCACTCGATGGTAGATGGCGGCTTAGAGGTAATATCATAGACAACACGGTTAACCCCATCCACTTCGTTTACAATGCGAGTGCTGATTTTCTCTAGGACATCATAAGGGATCCTAGCCCAGTCAGCAGTCATCCCATCAATCGAAGTAACAGCGCGGATTCCAACCGTGTATGCATAAGTACGAACATCCCCCATAACACCTACACTACGGAAATCAGGAAGAGCGGTGAAATACTGCCAAACTTCACGATCTAAGCCAGCTTTCGCAATTTCATTACGCAAAATTTCATCAGATTCCCTAACAATCGTCAGCTTTGCTTCTGTTACTTCGCCAATCACACGAATCCCAAGACCTGGACCCGGGAATGGCTGTCTCCAAACAATCTCCGCCGAGAGCCCTAACTCTTCTCCAACTTTACGAACTTCGTCTTTAAAGAGTGTGTCTAATGGCTCAATCAATTTCATCGTCATGTCTTCCGGAAGACCACCTACGTTATGGTGTGACTTAATCGTATGAGCTGTATCTGTACCCGATTCAACGATATCGGTATAGAGGGTACCTTGCCCTAAGAACTCATGTAACCCAATCTTCGCCGATTCTTCCTCAAAGACACGGATAAATTCATTTCCGATAATTTTCCGTTTCTCCTCTGGATCGGTTACTCCTTTGAGCTTAGATAAGAATCGCTCTCTTGCATCGATTTTCACCAAGTTCATACGGAATTGCTCACCAAATGTTTTCATTACGCCCTCTGCTTCACCTTTTCGCAAAAGACCATGATCCACAAACATACAGGTTAGTTGATCTCCAATCGCTCGATGAATCAACGCCGCCACTACGGAAGAGTCAACACCGCCACTTAGAGCGCACAATACTTTTTTATCTCCAACCGTCTCACGAATATCACGAATCGTATCCTCAATAAATGTTTCCATCGACCAGTTCCCTGCACAGCCACAAACTTCAAATAAGAAGTTACGGATCATCTCGGTTCCATAAATGGAGTGGCGTACTTCGGGATGGAACTGAACAGCATACACTTTCCTCGCAGCATCACTCATGGCCGCAACAGGTGCAGATTCAGTTTTAGCGTCGACTATAAATCCTGTCGGTGGCGTAAGTACCACATCACTATGACTCATCCATACCGTTTGCTTCGCTTCCAATTCACGATATAAAGCACTATCTGACACCACTTCAATTTCTGCTTTACCATACTCGCGCTTATGTGCACGATCTACGTTTGCTCCAAAGTGGCTACTAATCATCTGCATCCCATAACAAATCCCAAAGATCGGAATTCCTAGTTCAAAGATAGCAGGATCACACTTAGGCGCATTATCCTCATATACACTATTGGGACCGCCAGAGAAAACAATCCCCTTGGGAGCCATCTCTTTTAATTCTTCAGCCGTGATTTTGTGTGAAACAAGCTCACTATATACTCCCAAATCACGAATTCGTCGAGCAATTAATTGATTGTATTGACCTCCAAAATCGAGTACAACTACACGTTCGATGGATTTGTCCATCTTTTCCATCCCTCTCTACTAATCGAAAAATATATGTATATAACAAAAACCAGGGCACCCCTATCGCCTACGCGATATAAGTACCCCGGTCCCCCGTATTTTTTATAAAATCCTCCGATTAATCATGTGATAATCGAATGATTTTATAAAAAAATAAAAAAGAGCATCCCGGTGACCTCATAACACGTAGTCCAGCTATTTACGGTAGCTGGGTAGAGACTATCAGGCCATATTCCTGAAAATATACGATACGTTAAGTCTACCTCGACTTATCTTACCAAGGGTTCCAGTAATGGTCAATAAGGGTAACAAAATCGGAAATTTCCCATATTCCGTCTTCTGCTTCCATAGATTCTCCTAAATTTTATATCGTCATACATGATAATGTGTCGCAGAACTATCTTTTATATCTGAATGAATATCTATACATTCCACAGGTGCTAACTTTACAAAACGTGGCAATCGACATACGATGTACATGAGACATTGCGACACGTTTTGTACATTAGGAAGGCTCTACATGTACAAAACGTGGCAATCGACATAAAATGTACATGAAGACATTGAGACACGTTTTATATATTAGGAAGGTTCTACATGAACATGTACATGTTCGATTTGTTTATTCTGTAAAAGTTGTTCTTCGACTTTTTCTGTTACTTCATGGCTTTTCAAAACAGAGAGATGGGGATCTACTCCAATCGTCACTTCTATATGATAACAAGATCCATGCGACCTAGCACGGAAATGGATCACCTTTTGCACTTGATCAATGCGGCTCACTTCGTCCAGCATCCCTTGAAGTGACGATTGATCTACTCCATCCATCAAGCAGAGAATGGCTGGTTTCGCTACTTCCCAACCTGTTCGAATAATGAGAAATCCAATCACAACCGCAGAAACTGCATCTAGCCAAGGATAGCCAATCCACGTTCCAACAATTCCTATCACGGCCCCAATACTTACCCATGCGTCGGATCGGTTATCCTTTGCGGCAGCGGCTAACGCTCCGCTACCAGTCTTCTTGCTTAATCTCGAATTATAGAATGAAACCATTAGCATCACGAGCGCGGAGAGGAGTGAAATCCACAAAGCAACAGGATGGATCGCGATGGTTTCTGGGTTCCCGATCGTCGTAACAGCACGAATCCATACTTCCAATCCCACCAATACCATGAAAGATGCTGCAACAAGGGTAGCTACTGTTTCTGCTTTTTTATGGCCATAATGATGATCCTCATCAGCTGGTTGAAGTGAGACTTTCAATCCAATCAAGATTGCAATCGACAGCAAAATATCCGTCACATTATTCAATCCATCAGCAGACACCGCTTCAGAATGAGCCCAAAATCCAGACACCAATTTCGCTATGGCCAGTAGTAGATAAGATCCAATACTTAACCATGCCCCCTTCTGCGCTTCTTTCATTTCCCTCATCCTCTCCTTTAGATCCTTTTTCATCTTAATGAATGAAAACCGTCTTAGTCTAGAGAAACGTTGTTGACTGCAGATAGGTTTCGTGAGCCAATTCAGCAATGTTGCACAGGTGAAAAATCCGCGAAAATGTAGGGGTGTTCGACCACATCCAATCTATATTGGTTTTAGTTTATTGTGATCCGAATGGGGGAAGAGAAGCTCAGAATAAACTATTCATGGAGAGGTTGAGTAAATATGTTCGGGAAAATAGCTGCTGATATGTTGGGGATTAGTGATGTAGGTACTGTTATCAAACCAAAAGACTACGACAAAGTGGACGCCGATGATTATGTCATGCATGAAGATGGGGAGAAGATTTATTTCCTAATCAAGTCAAAGTCGGACGAATATTGCTTTACAAACAAAGCTCTTATTCATCTTGATGGTACCAGTGCGGTAAGCAAAAAGCGCACTCTTCGTCGGTATGACTATTATGCTTATAAAACTTCCAATGTCTCTTTAGAAACAGCTGGAACGGTCGATCTCGACGTAGAGATTAAGTTCACTATGGGGAACGCACACTACTCGATTGACGTTCACAAAAAGCATATCGAGGAAGTAAAAGACCTCTACAAAGCATTGCATAAAATTGCTGAGATCTCTTATGACAACGACATCTCCTTGAACCATGCCAAACAGAGTCTAGAAGTAGCTTCCAGCACCGTTAGCACCATTCGTAGCACAGAAAGCGACATCGTGGACCAGTTTAAGCAGATTAATCAATTGTCGTTTACTTGGCTTCAAGATACCATCAAACAATTCCATCCAAAAGATTTCGGACATGTGTTTGAGCGTTATATCAATAACTAACCACTATGATACAAAGACTAACTCTGTAAACGAGAGTTAGTCTTTTTCATTTCATGCAAAACGCAACAAAAAAGAAACCCCTCCTGAATCATTTTCAGGAGGGGTTTCTTTTGTAAAACTAAGGCTCCTCTGAGAGGCAAAATTACATCATGCCGCCCATGCCACCCATGCCACCCATGCCGGCTGCCATGTCTGGACCTTTGTTTTCTTCTGGTTTATCTACTACCACCGCTTCTGTTGTAAGTACAACAGCTGCTACGGACGCTGCATTTTGTAGTGCAGAGCGCGTTACTTTAGCAGGATCTACTACACCCGCTTGGATCATGTTTACCCAATCGCCAGTAAGTGCATTGAAACCAATGCCTACTTCTTCGCGTTTAAGGCGTTCTACGATCACAGAACCTTCCAGACCTGCATTGTCAGCGATTTGACGAATTGGTTCTTCGAGAGCGCGTTTGATGATACTTACCCCTGTTTTCTCATCGCCAACTACATAGGAAGCTTCAAGCTCTTCTACAGCACGAATCGCATTTACAAGCGCAGTACCACCACCTGCTACGATCCCTTCTTCCACTGCTGCACGAGTTGCGTTCAATGCATCTTCAATACGAAGTTTTTTCTCTTTAAGCTCGGTTTCTGTTGCTGCACCCACTTTAATTACAGCAACACCACCTGCTAGTTTCGCAAGACGCTCTTGAAGTTTTTCTTTGTCAAACTCAGAAGAGGTGTCTTCGATTTGTTGACGAATTTGACCAACACGTGCTTTGATTTCACCTTGATCACCAGAACCATCTACGATAATGGTGTCTTCTTTGTTAACACGTACTTGACGTGCACGACCTAAAACTTCAGGGCCTACTGATTTAAGATCTAAACCGATCTCTTCTGTTACTACTTGAGCACCTGTCAATGCAGCGATGTCTTGTAGCATTGCTTTACGACGGTCACCGAAGCCAGGAGCTTTTACAGCTACTGCAGTGAACGTTCCGCGTAGTTTGTTTACTACGAGCATTGCCAATGCTTCGCCTTCTACATCTTCAGCAATAATGAGTAGTTGACGACCTTGTTGCGCTACTTTTTCAAGGATTGGTAGGATATCTTGAACAGAGCTGATTTTCTTATCTGTAATCAAGATAACTGGCTCTTCCAATACCGCTTCCATTTTGTCTGCATCTGTAACCATGTATGGGGAAATATACCCACGGTCAAATTGCATACCTTCTACAACTTCAAGCTCTGTGTTAAAGCCTTTGGATTCCTCAACGGTAATGACGCCGTCTTTGCCCACACGCTCCATTGCTTCTGCGATCAATTGACCTACTTCATCATCATTTGCAGAAATAGCAGCTACTTGTGCAATGGATTCTTTTCCTTCGATTGGTTGAGAAATACGACCGATTTCTTCTACCGCCTTGCGAACCGCTTTGTCAATCCCTTTACGAACGATCATTGGGTTTGCACCGGAGGTAACGTTTTTCAAACCTTCACGAATGATGGCTTGAGCTAGTACCGTTGCAGTTGTAGTACCATCACCTGCTACATCGTTGGTTTTGGTTGCTACTTCTTTTACAAGTTGTGCACCCAAGTTTTCGATTGGGTCTTCTAGTTCGATTTCTTTTGCGATGGTTACACCGTCATTGGTGATGAGTGGGGAACCAAATTTTCTTTCGAGCACCACGTTACGACCTTTGGGTCCAAGGGTTACTTTCACTGCGTCAGCCAATGCATCTACACCACGTAGCATTGCACGGCGAGCGTCTTCACTAAACTGAATGTCTTTTGCCATTCTTTTTTATCCCCTTTCGTTATGTAAATAAAGAGTTAGTAGTGTTACTTATATAATCTATTAATCAACGATTGCAAGAATATCACTTTCACGAAGGATCAAGTATTCTTTTTCACCGTACTTCACTTCAGTACCAGCGTACTTGGAGAAAATAACCGTATTGCCTACTCCAACTTCTAGTGGGAAACGATTTCCTTTTTCATCAACGCGACCAGAACCTACTGCTACGATGAGGCCCTCTTGTGGCTTCTCTTTTGCAGACTCAGGAAGAACAAGACCACTTACTGTTTTTTCCTCACGAGCTACTGCTTCTAACACGACACGATCACCTAATGGCTTAATCATGGGCAAATAACCTCCTTCAAAATAAATCCTTTTCTTAATTAGCACTCACCCTAAGCGAGTGCTAATAACACTTCTAATGATAGTAAGTTTGAACCAATTTTGCAAGCATTTCTGATGAAAAAAATAAGAGCAAATTCCTTGAATCAGGAACTGCTCTCACTATGATCATCTTGAATATCTTCGCCTTCCCAACTTTTCTCTTCCGCTTCTATACGTTTATATTGCCATATCGAAATGAGAACACTTATTTCATACAGAACAATCAGCGGGATCGCAATGATAAGATTAGTAGTAATGTATGGCGGAGCAATTAAGGTAGAGATCACCACCATAGCAAAATACGCAACACGGCGAATTTTGTGCAGTAGGCTCGGAGTAATAAGCTTCAGTCTCGTTAAAAACAAAACGACCACAGGTAGTTCAAACAACAATGCCAGTGGGACAATGACACTCACCATAAAATCGAAGTATTGGTAAACTCCATACTGCTCCGTGACATGCATTTGTTCGGCTAAGTTAGCCATGAATTGATATAACATTGGAAAGACAACGTAATATCCAAATGCAAGTCCGCCCAAAAACAAGAAAAAGGACGCAGGTATATAAAGACCTGCATTTTTTTGTTCATGTGAACGTAATCCAGGCTTCACAAACTGCCATATGTGATACAAAATCACAGGTAAGGTAAAAACCATCGAACAGATCATAGCAATCTGTACATACACCATTAATGCATCACTCGGATTAAATACATAGAGCTTCACATTCGAACCAATCGCATCATTTTTAATAAATTCAAATAGATCTGTAGCGTATATAAAACTTACGATAAGCGATACGAGAAATGTGAGCAAAACCCAGATAACCCGCCGCCGTAACTCTGTCAAATGTTCGGTAAGTGGTTGTGTTTCTTCGTTCATATAGATTCCCTTCTAACTATGACCGCGAAGGCAATTAGCTTCGTTTATTTACTACCTCTTCCAAGCTTTCTTCAGCCTCTTCATCAACTGGATATTTCTTCAAGAAGTAGATTAATGTCTGCAATTCAGAGGTTAAATCGATGTGGTGTATGCGAACGGGCGGAGGTGCCGTAATTCGTGCAGGGGTAAAATTCAAAATCCCCCTTACACCTTTTTTAACCAGATAATCGGTGGTTGCCTGAGCCACATTGACAGGAACTGTTAGAATTGCAACTTCTACATGGTGCAAGGAGATGATCTCGGATAACCGATCCATTCCAAAGACAGTGATCCCATCGATGTCCTTGCCAATTTTCGCATCATCTTCATCAAATCCAGCAACAATCTTGGTATTATGGCTTCGATAAAAATTATATCTCAATAAGGCAGTCCCTAGATTTCCTACTCCTACTAATACTACATTGGTTACTTCATCTTGTTTTAGAAAATCTCGTAAAAATTGTAATAGATATGTGACATTATATCCATATCCCTTCTTACCTAATTCCCCTAGATAAGAAAAATCACGACGAATCGTAGCTGGATCAATCTGCAAAGCTTCGCTGAGATCAGCAGAAGAGATCCGTTGTTTTCCGATGGCATGTAGCTTTTCAAGATACCGATAATAGAGCGGTAACCGTTTCGCCGTCACCTGCGGAATTTTTTGATCTGACATAAGACCCCTCCCGGCTCATTTCGTTACTGATCCTGTATATTTATAACATCTTATTTTAACTATACCAAATTCTGATACATCAAAGTGAAAACAGTTTTGTAAAAGTACAGACATAATTCATTTTACAATCATGGGACTCTGGATATACCGTTTCTAATAAATGTTCGCTATCCGAAATCCCCACTCGTATAATATGAGGGAATTTCGCAAAGAATCGATCGTAATAACCCGCTCCATATCCGAGGCGATATCCATCTTGGTCAAACCCAACACCCGGGACCAAAGCTAGTTGAATCGTTTGCGGATCAACCTCACGATCGAATTCTTCGGCAGGTTCCATAATCCCATAAGCGCCTTTCCTTAGCTCACTACCATGTCGTACTTCAAAAAATTTCATATCCTTCGTCTCAGGGTATGACTTAGGAAAAACCACTCTCTTTCCGTCTTCCCACGCATTTTCGACAACCTGTTCCATATCTACTTCATTTCGGAATGAAGCATATACCGCAATCATATCGCTATTCATATAACCAATCCAGTGTACGATCCGTGCACAAATCTGCTGTGCCATGTGCCTAGATTCCTCTTCAGAACGATACATTCTTTTTTTTAATAGTTCAGCTCGTAATGTTAGTTTATTGGAATAAGAGTCCAACAATATTTCCCTCCTACTCTCTTGCTCTTACCCACATTGTACACGAAAAATCCCGAAATCGGTTTGCCCTTCGTTTTCTCCTCTATTACACTAAGGAAAGATGAGGTGGAGATCATGTTAGTACAAGCAAAGAACATATATAAATCATTTGGTGAAAACGAAGTCCTACAAGATATTCAATTGCAGATTAACCCGCAAGAAAAAGTAGGGTTGATCGGTGCCAATGGAGCTGGCAAATCAACTTTATTAAAAATCATGATCGGCCAACTACTCCCCGACCAAGGTGAAATGATCGTCGGAAGAAAAGCGCAAATTGGCTATCTAGCACAACAAACAGGGCTTCAATCTCAGCGGTCTATCTGGGATGAAGTGTTACAAGTATTCACTCCCATACTCGCTATCGAACAAAAAATTCGCACATTAGAAGCTGAGATAAGCAAAGAAGAAACCTATTCAAACGAAGATCAGTACCAACGCTACCTACGCCAATATGCAAGTTATCAAGAAGAATTTGAACAAGTTGGCGGTTACTCATACGAGGCAAGAATGCGTGGTGCCTTACATGGGTTGGGCTTAGGTCATCTAGATGTTCATCAAACGAAGATCAGTGAAATTAGTGGTGGACAAAAAACACGGGTTGCCTTAGCCAAGATGCTATTGGAGGAGCCTGATTTATTGATTTTAGACGAGCCAACCAACTACCTTGACCTCCAAGCTACAGAATGGCTAGAGCAGGCGCTAAAAAATTATCCAGGAGCACTTCTAATTGTCTCCCACGACCGCTTTTTCCTAGACCAACTCGTACAGGTGATCTATGAAATCGAACGGAGTAAGGCTACCCGTTACGTTGGCAACTACTCACAATACGTGATTCAAAAGGAAGAACGAGCCTTATCACATGAAAAACTGTATGAACAGCAACAAAAAGAGATCAAAAAGCTAGAAGAGTTTGTTCAGAAAAATATTGCTCGAGCTACTACAACGAAGCGGGCACAAAGTCGTAGAAAAACATTAGAAAAAATAGAACGACTTGATACACCTGAATCCGCTCTCAAGCAAGCATCAATCCGGTTTGAAACCTCTGTTACCAGCGGAAAAGAAGTCCTCTTAGCAAAAAATCTCTCTGTTGGGTATGAACAACCTCTCATTCAAGACCTGTCGTTTCGTGTAAGTCGAGGAGAACGTATTGCCTTACTTGGACCAAATGGGACAGGAAAGTCCACCTTGCTGAAAACAATCGCAAACAAACTACCTCCTTTAACCGGAGATCTTCAGTTTGGTACTAATGTGGAAGTGGACTACTATGACCAAGAACAAAAACTGCTTACCTATGATAAAACCGTGTTAGATGAAATATGGGACGATTATCCCACACTCGATCAAACCGTGATCCGTTCCCATCTTGGTCAATTTTTATTTCAGGGAGACGATGTATACAAGCTTGTTAAAGACCTAAGTGGCGGCGAACGCGCTAGACTCTCTCTGGTGAAATTATTGCTTAATCAAGCCAATTTTCTTCTAATGGATGAACCGACGAACCACTTAGACCTGGCAACCAAAGAGCGCCTCGAATCAGCACTCGAAGAATATCCCGGAACGATTCTCTTTGTCTCTCATGACCGCTATTTCATCCAACGATTATCCAATCGGGTATGGGAATTAGCACCTGATGGAATCACTGGCTATGATGGCGACTACGATTGGTATCTAGAAAAAAAAGCACTCGAACAATTTGAAGAGACTCTTACACCCAAAAACGAAGAACCCATACCAAAAGGAGACGCCTACCAACATCGCAAACAAAGCAAAGAAGAGCAACGGCGTCTGAAACAGCATCAACGTGAATTACAAGAACTAGAGAAAACCATTACGACACTGGAATCAAGAATTGCTGAGATCCAAGCAGAAATGTGCATGGAAGAAGTTTTTTCTGATCCACAGAGAAGTAGTTCTCTTCAGAGAGAGTTGCAATCCTTAGAGGAACAACTCCTTGTTAAAACCGATGAATGGGCTGAATTAGCTGATCAGACTTAGTTATCCACAAAGTTATCCACAGGTTATTCACTTATCCACATATATACAAAAACAGCGTACATCCTAGCTTGTACGCTGTTTTTATGAAATCAAATCTATTCTATTAACGGCAGTCCTGGATTGGCATTAAGGGTTAAATCTGCAAATTTCCCCTCATGGTATAAATAAGTGCCAGCCGCAGCGATCATAGCCGCATTATCTGTGCAAAGCTCAAGCGGCGGGATTCGCAATGTAATCCCTTCCTCCTCCGCTCGCTTCATGAGCCGAACACGTAGCCCGCTATTAGCAGAGACTCCACCTGCAAGAAGTAATTGCTTTACACCTTTCTGTTTTACAGCACGGAAAGCTTTTTCTACCAGCACATCTAAAACAGCCGCCTGAAAACTAGCTGCTAGATCTGCTTGACCAATCGTTTCCCCTTTTCGCTCCGCCTTCTGCATCAATTGCATCACAGACGATTTCAGACCACTAAAGCTAAAGTCCAATGAATCTGGCTCTAACCATGCACGAGGGAGATCATAAATCGCCTTCCCTTGTGCCGATAAACGATCGATTTGCGGTCCCCCTGGGTACGGTAAGCCCATAAATCTAGCTACCTTATCAAAAGCTTCTCCCGCCGCATCGTCGCGTGTTTGCCCAAGTCTCGCAAAATGAAGATGGCTCTCCATGTAAATTAATTCCGTATGTCCACCCGACACTACAAGCGCTACTAACGGAAACTCCAAGGGTGTCACTAGATGATTAGCATAAATATGTCCTGCAATATGATGAACCGGTACAAGAGGCAAATTCAACGCATATGCCAATGCCTTCGCACTCGCTACACCAATTAATAAGGCCCCCACTAATCCTGGACCTTGTGTTACAGCAATCGCATCTAGTCTGTCTTTGGTTACATTTGCTTCGGCTAGTGCCTGTTCAATAATGACCGTCATTCTCTCCACGTGCCGTCTGGAAGCTACCTCAGGTACAACCCCTCCGAATCGGCGATGTACATCCATCTGTGAAGAAATGACGTTTGATAGGACCTTGGTCCCGTTTTTCACAACAGCCACAGACGTTTCATCACAACTCGTCTCAATCCCTAAAACTAGGCTATTTTTATGATTCATTTGTATGTCACCCACATTATCAAAGCATCTTCTTTATTATCGGAATAGTAACCCGGTCGTGACCCTGTTACCTCAAAGTCTAGCTTTTTATATAACTGCTGAGCAATTTGGTTAGAGGCTCGTACTTCTAACGTCATTTTCTCCGCTCCATATAGCGTAGAAAACTCCATTGCATATCGTAGCAACAACTCTCCAAATCCCTTCCCACGGTAAGTTGAGTGAACGGCAATATTCGTAATGTGAGCTTCATCGATAATCACCCACATCCCGCAATATCCTGCCACAGCTCCCTCCACTTCTAACACAAGATACCGCGCAAATGGATTCGTAGTCAATTCTTCTTGAAAAGCTTGTGCGGTCCATGGATATGGAAAAGCATCTTGCTCTACTTCCAGCACCTGAGGGATATCGCCTACTACCATTGAACGAAATTGGATCTGGGTCTCCTGCTCAATTGACATCGTTTCCTGTCCCCTGTTTTTGCTTTTTTAACCAATTTGCTTCTGCTTCTGTTACTTGAAGATAATTTAATGTAAATTGTTGACTAAGTGGCTCTTCTCCACGCATGATTCGTTGCAAGCTCATTTCACCCAATTCAGAAGCACGAGGGAGGTTTTCGGCTGGACTCCCAAAATGAGCGTTTTCTCCTAGAGTTTCTTCAATGATACCTCGAAATTTGCTCACATCATCCCCTAAGAACAAGATTGGCTCTTTCAATCGATTACATTGCTCTAGTAGGTCTGTTATCTCTAATACTTGTTGTCCTAGTACTTCGCTAACTCCCAAAGTATTCGAACGGTAGACCCCTGTATACACACGGTTTCGGCGTGCATCGATCATAGGAACCACTAAGCCCGGAAACCGCTTTCCGTTCATCGCCAGTACGGTTAAACTGGACTCTGCAAACAGTGGTACATCATGAGTCCAGGCCAATGTTTTCGCCGTCGTAACCCCAATCCGAATCCCCGTGTAAGATCCCGGTCCCGATGTAACGCTAATCGCCGTGATTTCCTGTAGTTCAATAGAGAGGTCTTTCAATAATCCAGCTACTGTCGGCATCAGACGCTCCGAATGAGTTTTATGTAGATTGTTGGTTACCTCTCCCAATACTTTTCCTTCTTCTACTACTGCGACACCAAGAACTAAAGTGGAGGTATCGATTGCTAAGATTTTCAACCCCATGACACATCCTTTGCCAAACGCTTTGCGCGTTCACCATTAATCGGAAACGAAATACTCCTTGTCCCGTCTTCTTGCACCTCAAATGAGAACGAAATCGTATCATCCGGCAAAATTTCCTGAATAATCGATGCCCACTCAATGACACAAATCCCATCACCATAAAAATATTCTTCCAGACCTAGATCACTCTCAACACCATCTAAACGGTATACATCCATATGATAAAGTGGCAAACGCCCTTGATACTCTTTTACAACGGTAAATGTAGGACTATCTACATACCGAGCTACTTCTAAACCTTTAGCTAATCCCTGACAAAAAGTCGTTTTCCCGGCTCCAAGTCCGCCTTCTAAAGCAAAAACATCCCCTTCTTGCACATAAGAAGCAATTTTCTCTGCAAGAAGCTGCGTCTCTTCTCCAGATGCAGTATGCCATATCTGTTTTTTCATTCATCTCACCTACTCATCTATCTGAACTCATTATCCTAGACCTACGATCGAAACGCAAACATCATGTTCCAGACAAATAAAAAAGCCCGTAGCATAAGCCACGAACTTCTGAGTTGGAGCGGGTGAAGGGAATCGAACCCTCGCAATCAGCTTGGAAGGCTGATGTTCTACCATTGAACTACACCCGCATATTAAGATGGTCTGTAGATGGTGCGGTCGGCGAGACTCGAACTCGCACGTCCATAGGACACTACCCCCTCAAGATAGCGTGTCTGCCAATTCCACCACGACCGCGTACTCACTTCATTTAATTGTAAAAGTATATGGTGCGGGTGGAGGGACTTGAACCCCCACGCCGTGAAGCGCCAGAACCTAAATCTGGTGCGTCTGCCAATTCCGCCACACCCGCATATACGAAAATCATGGTGAGCCATGAAGGGCTCGAACCTTCGACCCTCTGATTAAAAGTCAGATGCTCTACCAACTGAGCTAATGGCTCTCACTAAGATGTCTAACAATACAATGGCTGGGAAGGAAGGGATCGAACCTTCGCATGACGGAGTCAAAGTCCGTTGCCTTACCGCTTGGCTACTTCCCATTAAAAAACATGGGGCGACCGGAGGGAATTGAACCCTCGAATGCCGGAATCACAATCCGGTGCGTTAACCACTTCGCCACGACCGCCAAAAAGTAGACTTTAAATATGGCGGAGCTGACGGGATTCGAACCCGCGATCTCCTGCGTGACAGGCAGGCATGTTAGGCCTCTACACCACAGCTCCGCATTAAAAAAGTGTAATACTGGTGGACGCTGACGGGATCGAACCGCCGACCCCCTGCTTGTAAGGCAGGTGCTCTCCCAGCTGAGCTAAGCGTCCAAAAATGGTGACCCGTAGGGGATTCGAACCCCTGCATGCCAGCGTGAAAGGCTGGTGTGTTGAACCGCTTCACCAACGGGCCAAAAAATGTCTGGCGGAGAGAGAGGGATTCGAACCCTCGCGACGCGTAATTACGTCCTAAAGCATTAGCAATGCTTCCTCTTCGGCCTCTTGAGTATCTCCCCGAATTGGCTCCTCAAGTAGGACTCGAACCTACAACCTACCGATTAACAGTCGGGCGCTCTACCATTGAGCTATTGAGGAATATTGTCCTAATCCCTATCGCCTCATCACTCTTCGGCGACTCTTACTATTCTATCACAAAAATCTTATCACTGCAACACTTTTTTAAAAATTATTTGTCTCAACAAGATGTTTTATGTGCTTCGTTTTAGCGACCTCTATAATTTAGCACGATCATATATCTGTAGTCAAGCACTTAATTTCAATTTTCTTTTCGCCTTTTTTCAGGCTATAGAATCCTCTCCGAATGAGCCTTCTTGGCCGCATGTAGTCTATTTTTGACATCTAACTTTGAATAGATATTAGAAATGTAATTCTTTACTGTTCCTTCCGACAAGTACAGTTTCTTTGCTATTTCTTTGTTACTTAAACCATCTGATAAATACCTTAAAACTTGCAGCTCTCTTTCCGTTAAATCATATCTACACACCTTTTTTTTCACATTATCGCTTGATACATGTGATCCTGCATCAGTATCTTGAGATTCATTCGGATGTGTATCTGACATTAAAAATTTAGCCATCTCTTGCGAAATCAGCGTTCCTCCTCTATAGACCAATCGAATCCCCATTATCAAATCCCTCGGATGAATCGCTTTTAATAGATACCCTTCTGCTCCTACTGTTAACGCATCTATTACATATTGAATCTCTTGAAACGTAGTCAATATGATCACACGAACATGTGGCCAATTCTTTTTGATTGCTTGTGTAGCCCTTACACCATCCAATACAGGCATATGGATGTCCATAAGCACAACATCTGGTACCACTTGCTTGCAAAACTCAACCGCATCTTGTCCGTTTTCAGCAAGTCCTACCACTTCGAAATCATCCTCCAAATCTAAAATGATATGAAGGCTTTCACGAATCAACTCCTGATCATCTACTAACAAAAGCTTTACTTTCTCCACACTCTTCCCTCCTAACTGGAATCGAACAAGTTAAAATCATCCCTTTATCTGCCCTTGAATTCAAATTCATCTTGCCGCCCAATGTAGCAAGCCTTTCCTTCATAGAGGTAAGGCCGAATCCAAACTTCACCTCTTCTACTCCATCACCATTGTCCGTAACTGCTAATTGAAGGGAATGTAGTTGAAAAGTTAGTTCAACTTCAATGATAGTAGCTCTACCATGACGAATTGAATTGGTTAAAGACTCCTGCAAACAACGGATAAATGTCCAACTAATTGGGGTAGAAACGCTATATTCCTCTCCCTTCGTCTGCAGATAAATGCTGATTCCAGTGCTCTTCGCAAATTCATTTATTAAGCGAATCAATTGTACAGACAAAGTAGCACCATCATTTTCAGCCATTTTATGTATATTGGCTCTAACGTCTTCCAAACCATTTCGCATCACATCTCGCAAATGATCTAATTTCACCTGCGCTTTTTCCGGATCTACACTCATGAGATAGGAGATCGCATCCATTCCCATAATCACAGAGGTAAATGTATGCCCAATCGTATCATGAAGCTCTTTCGCCATCCGATTACGCTCTTCTATAATGGCCATTCTTTCTACTTGATCTGCATAGGTAACTAGAAGGTTATTTTGTTCTTGGATCGTTTGAAATTGCTTTTTATTTTCTTCGAGTAACTCTTTCTGTCTTTGATCAGAAAAAACAATCCGATTAAAACTATATCCCGATCCAAGGTTAATAAGTGCAGTCACACTAATCATCCAAAACTCACTCCACACATACTCATGCAGAAATGCGGAACCCAGTATAAAGCTGACCAATAACAGAAATGTCCAGCCAATTCCTTTGCGATGATTCATATAACCTAATTGAAGACTATGAAACATGATTAAGTAGATAAAATTCTGATCGATAGTCGCTACCAATATAAACAAGATTACGATATGGAAAATCTCTACCCTCTTCGCAAGCTTCAGATAAACCCCTTTCGTGTTCCAAAACCAAAACGAAAGGAAAAAAACTAGCAAAAACCAAGAAAATCCAATGATAGGTAATTTGCTCGGCACTGTCGTGGACATGTCATAAAGTAAGAGTCCTACGATTATTACAAAATATAGACTCACAATAATCCAATCAAACCAGTGCCACCTTCGAAACTCATCTTTCATACTTGCAACACCACGCCTCATATAATCCTTATCTATAAATAGTAGCATACACTTAATCGTTGTTTAGTGCTAAAAGTCATATGACTATGCTCACTAGGCAATGCATGACTGAATCAATAACATAGTTTACATAGGGAAAATGGTTTATCAAATTCGCATCTAAAAGGAGTTAACCTTTCATGACATGGTTTACAAAGTGGGCATTTCGAAATAAAGCGACCGTGATTGTATTGGTCATTCTGATCCTAACTCTAGGAGGAATTAGCTACTTCACACTACCAAAAGAATTCTTGCCATCTGTCAATCAACCTTCTATCTCGATTGTCGTCATGGGGCAAGGTGCAGATTCTAAATCGATTGCAAATCAAATAACAGAGCCAATTGAAAAATCGATGGATACCATTAAAGGAAAGAAGAATGTATTTTCTACTTCATCAGATGGATTCTCCAAAATTGATATTACGCTCGATCACAATGTAGACATCAAGACAGCAAAGCAAGAAATGCAAGAAGCTGTCAATTCATTAACTTTACCTCAAGGGTACTCCAAACCAATCGTTTCCCAGTTAAATACAGATGCGATTCCTTTATGGCAAGTAGGCGTATCTTTTCCTAGTGAAATCACACGCGAGAAACTAGACAAAGTGGAAAATGACATTATTCCACAATTCCAAAAAACATCTGGAGTATCTAGTGTAACAATCTACGGAAAAATGCATCCCCAAGTTGTGATCGAAGTAGATAAAGAAAAGCTAAAAACTCATCAAATACCGATCCAATCCTTAACAGGCATCCTTGAAGGGAAAAATGTAGCTGTTGCCTTAGGCAGTGAGGATATGAATGGGAAGACAGCTAGCATAAAAGTTATTGGAGATGTGGATGGGGCCAATGCATTAGAAAATCTTAAAATCTCTGATCGCTTAAAAATCAAAGATATCGCCACTGTCAAAGTCTCTTCTCAGGATAAAAATACAAAATTCATCACTCGTGTCAATGGAAAAGAAGCCATTGCACTCTCCATGTACAAGGATCCAAGTGCAAATGCTGTTGAAACTGGAAAAGAGTTAAAAGGAGTAATAGATAAAGTAAACAAAAAGTATAAATCTGAGCTACAGATCACTACTTTAATCGATTTCTCCAACTTCATCCTTAATTCCGTCAACAGTATGATGAAAGAAGTACTATTAGGCGCATTATGTGCGACGATTGTAATCCTTTTATTCCTACGAAACATCAAAATTACTTTAATCTCAATCGTCAGTATCCCTCTCTCGATTGGGCTCACTCTCTACTTGTTAGATCTTTCAGGGGTTACTCTTAACATCATTACCTTGAGTGCCATCGCTGTTGCAGTCGGTAGGCTAGTAGATGATTCGATCGTGGTGATTGAAAATATTTACCGTCGCGCCGAAAAAGAAGAATTAAGTAAGCAAATGATTATTAGCGCCACGAAGGAAGTCGCACCCGCTATTACTTCCTCTACGTTGACAACCATTGTAGTATTTCTCCCTATGGGACTTGTACAATCCATGAAAGAGCTTTTACTACCATTTGCATTAACTGTTACCTACTCTCTACTTGCTTCTTTACTTGTCGCTTTAATCGTTGTTCCTCTTATGAGCACAGGGCTCTTACGACATAAAAAGCAACACACAGCGAAACAACAACACCTCTTCTATAAGAAGATGATGAGCTGGTTCCTTAATCACAAATGGATTCCGCTATTACTCGCTTTCGTTGTATTTATTGGCTCTCTTATGTTATATGCTTTCTTACCCAAGGGAACACAAGAAGCATCAGATAATGATATATCTGTAACAATGACCCATCCCAAAACAGTCCCATTTGACACAGTGAAAAAACGAGCCTTTGAAATGGAGAAATGGGCCCGAGAACAACCTGGAGTCGATCAAGTAGCTCTATTTCTTGGATCAAATCCGGAAGATGCAAAATGGGGACAAGTAAAGTCGCAGAATCAGGCAGATTTTCTTATCACCATGAAAGATGGGTCTGATTCGAAGCTCATTTTGAAGAAAGTGGAAGAGCAAAAGACAAAATATAAGGATGCTGAGATTCGTACAACCCTCGTTTCCATGAGTGCCGCAAGTAGCTCCATCATCGACTTAGACTTAACAGGTGGCGATTCGAAAAAATTGATAAGTGCCTCCGATTTAGTTATGGACACTGTTAAAAAAATAAAAGGAGTCGAAAGCGCTAATAGTAATTTGGGTGAGCTGAAACCAACTTATGAAATTAAGGTGGATCCGAATAAAGCGAATCCAGCCCAAATAGCTGCCCAGGTTCATGCAATCCTCAATCCGTTCCCAGTAGGGAAGATAAAAGTAGACCAAAAAGAGACAGATGTATTGGTTGATCTATCTACCTCCCTAAAGAGCAAGAGTGACTTGGAGGAGCTAAAAGTAACAGCTCCATCAGGCATCGTACCACTTGATTCGATTGCTAAAATTAATGTACTAGAAGAGCCTACCTCTAAATTAAGTAAAGACGGGCACGAATATGTACGTATCGGTGTAAAAGTGGATTCAAAAAGACTCAATGAAATAAACGCAGAAATCCAAACGAAAATCAAAGATCTTAAGCTACCTAAGGACGTCACCTTTACCACTGGCGGAGCAAGTGAAACCCAGACCGAACAATTTACTGAGCTCTTTAACGTCATGCTCGTCTCCATTGGTGTTGTATATCTCATCATGGTCATGACATTTAAAACGTTACGAGCACCACTAGCCATTCTAGTTACTTTGCCACTAGCCACAATCGGTGCAGTGGGTGGATTATTTGTTGCCCAAATGTCAATTGATGTTGGTGCTATGATCGGTGCCTTGATGTTAATTGGGATCGTGGTTACAAATGCCATCGTATTAATTGACCGAGTGAAACAAAATGAAAAGCATATGGGGATTCGTGACGCGTTATTAGAAGCTGGTAGTACTCGCATGCGCCCCATTCTGATGACAGCTATTGCCACCATCTTTGCAATGATTCCTCTACTCTTCGCAAAGGAAGCAATGGGAAGCTTGGTATCAAAAGGACTAGCAGTAGTTGTTATCGGAGGTTTAACAATCGCAACTGTACTAACACTCATTATTATTCCAGTCGTTTACGAGTTACTTTACTTTAGGAAAGCGAAGAAACAGCGATTCGCTAGTAAGTAAGCATTGTGTATATAAGAATATCTTCTTAGAATGACGAGAGCCCTAAGATTTAGAAGGGTTTCTCGTCTTCTTTTGTCAGGAATTCAAAAACTACTTTTTTCTTATAGCACGACTCTATCTTCTTTTGTTAAGATAGGAACAAAAACTAACTTACAGAGTATCTCTCTTTTAAGCAGGAGGAACCTTCATGAAGCCATTGCAAGCAGGAGCGTATCAATTCTCTCTCCCCTATCTCTCTACTCCTTCTTACACAAAAATGCTTGCGGCAAATCATCCCGTATCTACGGTAGATATCGAACTTCATATAGGACGCCACGATGATCTGCAGATTGGAAAAGAAGCTACCATTATTGCATTTTCATCGTATGCTGATCCCAATCATATCGCGCCTATGTTTTCCATGGTCCGAAATCTATGGCTCACAAAACATCGTTGGGAGATCCCTACCGATAAAATTCGGTTGATCGAAGTCCATACTAAATCACATGATCCGAATGATTGGCATGAGTTAGAGATGAGTTGGGACAACACAACACACCGCTATCACGACCCCATATGGAAATCTATTCAGAGAACAGCATGGTACTATCAACAGTATCAAGAGAAGATAAATTCATATGCTTGGGATGCATATCAAACTTTCTCTGATATGGGGAAACATCGACCTATCGTGTTATCACAATTATGGGAACAATGGTTACATAAATCCAACACCCCTTTCTGGTTGCTAAAAGTTTTGCGATCAGCTGACATCTATCTCCGTACTGAGAAGATTCCATTACAGGCAACCGAAGTGGTATTAACCTCTCTCAAACATTTAACAGGCGTGAGTCTAGAAGATACGGATCAAAACTATTTACCTGAGGTAACCACCCTTTTAATCACCGAGATTCACAAGCTCCCTACTATTATCTCACCAGAAGATTATCAACAAGTACAATCAATCACCTCCATAGCACCATAAAAAACCCCTTCGCATGTGATTTGCGAAGGGGTTTTCGTTTAGAGCAACGATCGAATTAGTCGTCGCTTCCGAGAATATTAAGCAAATGCCAGAAAATCATGACAAAATCCATATACAACATTAATGCACCGTAAATCGCAATTTTGGTTGCACCTTCTTCACCAAACTGTGATGAGTACGCACCCATCTCTTTGATCTTTTGCATATCATATGCAGTTAGTCCACAGAAAATCAAAACAGCGACATAAGAGATAATGAGACCCATTGCTCCACTCTTGATAAACAAGATGTTTGCGAAAGTAGCGATAATAATTCCAATCAACAACATGAACAATAAAGAACCTAGTTTGGTCAGGTCTTTTTTGGTTACAGCACCAAAAATGGCAAAGACTCCAAACATAGCTGCTGCAATTCCGAATGCAGATGCAATCGTGCTAACTTCAAATCGTGACATAAAAGCCGCGATTGTTAAACCATTAAGCGCTGCATAGAGAAAGAAACAGAAGGAAGCAGCCGTAGCAGACATTTTTCCAATTCGTTTAGATAAAAAGATAACCGTAATAATCTCAGCCGCAACAACCGCATAAAAAATAATCGGTGTTCTGAGCATCGTAATGGCATCACTATTTTGCAGTAATACACCTGCGATAATGGCAGTCATCAATAAACCAGCAAACATCCATCCAAAAACAGCTGGCATCATACGTTGTGTAAATCGTTGTGAACTTGTCACATTATTTGAGAAACCTTGATTCACAGAGTAATCCTCCCTATAATCATTTAAATTTAGTATATTCTTAGATGTTTTCTAGAGCAATAGGTTTGTTAACAAAATTTACTTATTTGGTACAATCTCCACATTCCCTAGTTGTTCCATCACTTGAATGAGAGCATGCGAACCGTCTGGATTCCCACCATGTGCTTGCAACGAGCGAAGTAACTGTTGTACAAGAGCCGTACCCATCAGTGGAAGTTGCATCTGCTCTGCTTCTTGAAGGACAATCCGTAGGTCCTTTTGGATAAACTCTACCGAAAAGCCTGGATCTAAATCTCCTTGGATGATACGAGGGGCGTAGTTTGCTAAAGCCCAAGAACCACCTGCTCCTTGTGTTGTAACCTCAATCATTTTCTCCACATCTACCCCTGCTTTTTTGGCATAGCTAAGTGCCTCTACCACAGCAAGCAAATTTAGGCCACATAGAATTTGGTTACAAGCCTTCACAGTTTGTCCCGCGCCAACCTCTCCACAATGAACAATTCGTTGCCCCATTGCTTCCAGAATAGACCTAACCTTATCAAGAACCTTCGCCTCTCCCCCAACCATAATGGAGAGAGTACCGTTTTGCGCTCCGATGTCTCCGCCGCTTACGGGTGCATCTAAGTAATCAATCCCCAATGCTTTAGCCTGCGATGCTAATTCACGCTCCGCTTCAGCAGCAATGGTACTCATATCGATTACTACTACCCCATTCCCAGCACCTTGAAACACACCTTCTTCACCTGTTAATACAGCCTTTACATCAGGTGTATCTCCCACAATCGTGATAACCACATCACTTTGTTCTGCCACTTGCTTAGGGGAATCAGCAAGCTTTGCACCCCATGCTGTTGCTTCTTCCATCTTCGAGCGAGTACGATTCCAAACCGTAACCGGGAAGCCAGCTTGATGAATATTGCGTGCCATCGCACGCCCCATAATTCCAAGACCTACAAAACCTACTCGCAACTTACTCATATTACGTCCTCCTATGATTTATGCATTTAGTTTAGATAAACACGCTTGTACACTATTTTTAACAGACAACCACAAATCTTCATCCGTTACCAAACGTGCGCGAAATTGCCGATACACCTCTGCCTGTTTAGTAGCAAACGTAGGATCTTCTTTTTCAGGGAGACTAGCTCGAAGGTCTGTGATAACAGCTTGAACCTCGTCCGCTCTTGGACCCCAGACCGCTTTCTCATTCCCCTCTTGGTCAATCCAAATAAAAATCGGAATGGCTCGAGCGGTTCCATTCGTTAAATATTGGTCCATCAATTCTAAATTCTCATCTCGATTGAGCAGACGGAGCGGAGACTGACATGATTCAGCGATATGCTCTATGATAGGAACGTTAAGCATAGCATCCCCACACCAGTCTGCCGTCAAACCAATCACACGTAGCTTTTGGTCCGCCAGCTTCAAAAAAAAGTCCTTATCTTCACTAGTTAATGAAAACCCTTGATAAACAGTGAGGAGGCCTGCTTTATTTGCTTTCATGGCTGCCACATATTCCTCGAAAGATATCCCTTTTTCAAACCAAGACTGTAATGACATATGATTTACCTCTGCTTCTTTTTTGACATACAAATATGATTGGAGAATAAACTTATTTTATCAATTTCTGCACACTTGGATCTCTCTTGACATAGGTATAAGCACCAAGAATTTTCTCAAGGGAGGATGAACCTGTGCCAAAATGGCTGACTAAACAGCTGATGAATGCTTTTAGGCAACATGACCGCAAACAAATTCTCTTTTTGAATAAATGCTGGTTTAGCTATACAAAGAAGGAGAAGGAAAAAGATAAAAAGCCATCCTCACAGACACAACTGGGCAAAGATATTTAGAAACATCTGCCCAGTTGGTTTTCTTCGTATTTAACCCACCTGTTTCGGCAAGGCTGATTCCACCATCGTAAGACCTACCCGCTCACGATCCTGATCAATCTGCAACACCCATACATCTACAATATCCCCCACTGTCACAACATCCATTGGGTTTCGTACAAAGCGATCGCTTAGTTTTGAAACGTGGACAAGCCCATCATTTTTTAAGCCAATATCCACGAAAGCTCCAAAGTCCACTACATTGCGAACTGTTCCTTGCAATTTCATGCCGATCTGAAGATCTTCTACTTTCAGTACATCTGAACGAAGAAGGGGTGTAGGCATCTCATCACGAGGGTCCCGACCTGGTCGCATGAGGGCTTCTAAGATATCCTGAAGCGTTGGTACTCCGCAATCTAGTTCCCCTGCCATCGTTTCTACATCAACCGCACTTAACCTCTGCTTGACATGATCGGAACCAATCTCCACAGGTTCTATCTGTAGTTTCGACAACAAGGCTTCGGTAATATGATAAGACTCCGGATGAATTGGTGTTTTATCAAGAGGATTCCCACCATCGGTCACGCGTAAAAAACCAATACATTGTTCATATGTTTTCGCACCTAAGCGCGGAACAGACTGTAAATCTCGTCTCGAAGAAAAACGACCTAATTCCTCACGCTTTTTAACAATATTTTTCGCTACCGCTCCACTCACACCCGATACATATTGAAGGAGGGAAGCGGAAGCAGTATTCACATTTACGCCTACATAGTTTACTGCTGATTCGACTACATGAGTCAGGCTTTCCGTAAGCTGCTTTTGAGATACATCATGTTGATATTGACCTACTCCTACCGATTTCGGATCAATTTTCACCAACTCTGCCAATGGATCTTGAACACGACGAGCAATGGAAACGGCCGAACGACGAGCGGCATCCAGATCTGGGAATTCGTCTTTTGCAACTTTGGAGGCTGAATAGACACTAGCACCCGCCTCATTCACAATCAAGTAGTACAGTTTTTGTTTTACTTCTTTTAGCACATCTACAATAAACTGCTCCGTCTCCCGAGAAGCAGTACCATTTCCAATCGCAATCATATTAATCTGGTATTTCTTGATTAAAGCTAAAACGGCTTTCTTCGCTCCTTCTAGATCGTTATGGGGAGCCGTTGGATAGATCACGTCAATATGTAGTACTTTCCCCGTCTCGTCAATAACCGCTAGCTTACAACCGGTTCGAAATGCTGGGTCCACTCCTAGTACGATCTTTCCTGCAATTGGCGGCTGAAGTAACAAGTGGCGTAAATTCTCGGAAAAAATGTGAATCGCTTGCTCTTCCGCTTGTTCGGTCATCCTCGCATGAGCTTCACGCTCAATCGAAGGGGCAATCAAACGCTTATATGCATCTTGAACGACTGCCTCTAGGTACGTATGAATAGGGATAGAGAACCACTTTCGTAGATGAGCAAAAATCCACTCCTCTTCCACTGAAATTTTTACTTTTAAAAACTCCTCCCTCTCACCCCGATTCACAGCTAGAATACGGTGGGAAGGCATACTGCGTACAGGCTCTGTATACTCATAGTACATCTCATAAACCGAGCGAGCTTCTGAATCCTTCCCTTTAGAGGTAAGCACTCCGTGGTTCCAGGTATACTCCCGAACCCACTTACGAATCTCAGCATCCTCTGAAAGTTCTTCTGCTAAGATATCCATTGCCCCTTGAATCGCTTCATCAGCGGACTCTATTCCCTGCTCTGGATTTACAAATGTTATTGCTTCTTGCTCTATTTTATGTAGATCCCTAGTCGATGCCAAAATCCGTGTTAACGGCTCTAAACCACGCTCTCTTGCCACCGATGCACGTGTTTTACGCTTCGGTCTGTAGGGTAGATATAAGTCTTCTAACTCTTGTAGCTTGGTAACAGTTTCAATCTTAGCTTGTAATTCTTCCGTTAACTTTCCTTGTTCTTCAATCGTCCGTAAAATCTCTTTACGTCGTTGATTCATCTGGGTTAGATAGCGAAAACGCTCCTCTACAGCACGAATTAACTCCTCATCTAAGCTTCCTGTCATCTCTTTTCGATAACGAGCAATAAATGGAACGGTATTCCCCTCTTCTAGCAATCCTACCGTTACCTTTACTTGATGAGACTCAATCTCTAACTCTGTCGCAATCTGCTTCCACATCTGAACCTGATCCAAACAACACACCACACTTTCTTCTGCTATAAAAATTTTGGAATATAGACATTTTACCATAAGAAAAACACACAGAATATTCCATTCAAATAGAATACTGTGTGCTTTTAAATTCTACATTACTTCAGAAGGTTCCATACGAATAGCTTGTCGTAATTTCGTAAGAGCCCGGCGTTGTAATCGCGAAACATGCATTTGGGAAATTCCTAGCTGATCCCCAACCTGTTTCTGACTCAAGTTTTCAAAGAAAGTGAGTTGCAAAATTTCCTTTTCACGCTCGTTTAAAACGTGGAATGCCTTTTGTAACAACATCTTCTGATCAACCTGATCATAACCCCGGTCTTCATTTCCGACTAAGTCAAGCAATGTCACTTGGCTACCGTCCGAACTAGCTTCAATCGGACTATCGACAGAAACCGCCTGGTAACTCCGTCCCATCTCCATCGTTTCGAGCACTTCTTCTGGAGTAACATCCAAATAATCCGCAATCTCCGACACTTGTGGAGAGCGCTGGAATTTTGTCGTCAACTCTTCGACAGCTCGTTTGATTCGTGGACCTAATTCCTTGATTCGACGCGGAACATGAACACTCCAAGTCTTATCACGAATATGCCTCTTAATTTCCCCCACGATGGTAGGAACGGCAAACCCTTCAAAACTACGTCCAAAGTCAGGATCAAACCGCTTCAAGGCAGCAAGCAAACCAATCATCCCTACTTGCGCTAGATCCTCAAATGGTTCCATCCCTCTAGAAAATTTATATGCCAATGTGTCAACTAAACTTTTATAGTGCCCAACTAAACGTTCCTGTGCTTCAGAATCCCCATTCTGCTGATACCGCTCAATTAAAGATTTTATCGTTTCGTCATCGAGTGGGGTAGGACGCGGGCGACTCGACATGAGAACCCACCTCATTTTTTCGAATGTATTTGGTCATACGTACAGTAACGCCATCATCGCCATCAATGTCAACTTGATCCATCAGACTACGCATTAGATATAACCCGAGTCCGCGTTCACGTACTAAGCTCATTGATATCTCAAATTGAATAGGACCTGTACGAGATTCTACTTCACTGGCATCAAAGCTATGACCTTGGTCTACTACTTCTATTTCTAACCGATTTTCAAATATGTTACAGGATAACCCAATCTCACCGTTTTCACCAGAGTAGGCATGTTCGACAGAGTTGGTACAAGCCTCCGACACAGCGAGTTTTAGATCTTCAATATCGTCATAAGAAAAACCCATCCGATTGGCTATTCCCGAAACAGCCAATCGAGCAATTGCCACGTAATCTGGCTTCGCTGGAATCGTCAAGTTTACCAAATCTAACGGCTGCTCCCTCATGATTTCCCATCCTCCTGGTTATCTGGTCCAAATTCCATAATTTCTTGAAGCCCAGTAATACGAAACAGGCGCGCGAGTCGGGAATTCATTCCAGAGATGATCAATTTCCCACCTGAAGATTTTTGCGCTTTGTATGCACCGATTAGTACACCTAACCCTGTGCTGTCAATGTAATCGACTCCAGCTAGATCGAGATGAATGTGACTACCTCCCTGACAAAGAGTCAGTAGTTTTTCGCGTAGTTGAGGAGCTGTGTACACATCTATCTCTCCAAATACTGCTAAATCAATTGTATGTTCACGTTCACTGTGCTCACGGATTGTTATATTCATAGACTCAACCTCCAAACCATGCTTTGAATTTACAATTTGTTTTTGCCCTCTCGTTTGATGACCATAATCGTCTGATCATCTAACATTTGATAACCTGAAAGCTCATAAATACGTTTATATACTTTCTCCGCAATCTCTTGGGCAGGCAGATGAAGATATTTTTTAGCTAGCTCACAGAAATCAGAGCGCTCAATAAATTCTCCATCAAAGCGAGTTTCCGTTACTCCGTCGGTCAACAAGATAATGACATCACCTTCAGCCAAATGTAGCTGAAACTCGGGATACTCCACATGCGAAGTAACTCCTAGAACCAATCCTTGGGTGTCCATATCCTCAAATTGACCAGTATCTGCCCGATAGATGAAGCCTGGTTCATGGCCTGCGGTAGCGTATCGGAATGAATGATTTAAAGAATCATATACCCCGTATACCATCGTGATAAACATGTTAGGCAAAATATTTCTTTCTACTACTGTGTTCAGTTCTTGTAAAATCTCAGATGGTTTTGGCTGGTAATAATCCATATCATCCATCGAGTACTTAATCATCGACATACAAAGTGCCGCAGGAATTCCTTTGCCAATGATATCCGCAATCGCAATCCCGAGTACTCCATCACCATACTGAACAAAGTTATAGTAATCTCCGCTCATTGTTTTAGATGCATAGCTAGCAACTCCTAGATCGACACCTTCAAGAGGGGGTGGAGACTCGGGTAATAGCGTTCTTTGGAGATGTACAGCTACTTCAATTTCATCTTCTAATTCTTGGTGACGAGTAGCAATATTTTTATCAACTCGATATTGAACACCATAACCAACCATCACTTCTAATAGCAGGTCAAAAGATGTCTTTACATCTGAATGCAAATCTGGAATTAACTTCTTCAATGTTTCTATATAGTGGTTAAGCACCTCATCAGGCGGGATCTTTTGATCCATGATCCACTTATTTAGTTGTTGAACTCCATAAAGATTTTCTTCTTTCGGATCATGTAAATACGAAGCAAGGAGCCGTTCGAAATCTGTTTGTAATTTTTCTCTCATAAATTTATCCCCTTGGATCTGATCTCCTCATCGAAATGGTTCGTTTATAATATCATACACCAGAAATAGGCATAAAAAAAGAGAACGTGCAAGATCAATGCCGTTCTCATGCCATCATCCCAAAGGAAAATCAGCCTAATCTATCAAAATCTAGAAATCAATAACTCCTAAACTAATTTGCAGAGCTTCATTTACTCGATACATCATCTCATCATCTAAATGAGTAATCTTATCAGTAAGTCGCTGTTTATCAATCGTCCGTATCTGCTCAAGCAAAATAACGGAATCCCGATCAAATCCGTACACCTTTGCATCAATTTCTACATGGGTAGGTAGTTTGGCCTTTTGGATTTGTGCAGTAATCGCGGCGACAATCACAGTGGGGCTAAATCGGTTACCGATATCGTTTTGTATGACCAAAACAGGACGAACCCCTCCCTGTTCAGATCCGACCACAGGGGAAAGATCAGCAAAGTAGACATCGCCACGTTTTACTATCAAACCGACTACACCCCACTAACTAATCGATCCAAAGTATCCTCAGCTTCTTCTTCTGCTTCAAAGGCTTCGTGCGAGATGTTTAAGTTAATCCGCGCCATCTCCATGTATCCCCTTTGCATCATCTCCCGAATAAGTCGCTTTTTCCGCTCTTGAAGATACAACTTCATCGCTTGCCGAATAAACTCACTGCGATTGGAGTTATCTCGTTCGACCATTCCATCTACTTCTTGTAGAAGATTTTTGGGTAGGCTGATCATAATTCTCTTGGTACTAGACAACTTGCGCACCCCCAACCAATCATCACCGTTAGCGATTCTCCCTATCAATACTATCATTATGTTGATTCTATTGCAAAATTATACTTTCTCTAAATACGCATGCAAAGTCGCATAAGAAAGTACTCCCTGACACACAGAGTAATTTATTCGCTTCATCCAAGAAAATTCCTGCCGCTTATAGAAGGTTTATGCTTAAAAAGTACCACAAACACCTCTTTTTTGAAACATACTGGTAATTATTGCATAAGGCTGTTCACTACCTCAATCACTTTCCCTTGGTAGGTATAAATACGCGGGATTCTCTTCTGAAGCATACAAGTCACTTCATAGTTGATCGTGCCTAACCATTTTGCCACTTCATCCACACAGATTTCCTCTGTACCCTGTGACCCGTATACCACAGCCTCATCTCCAACATGCACCGGCATTGCCTCATCTACACGTACGACTAACTGATCCATACAAACCGTTCCCACTACAGGCACACGTACTCCATTTAATAGTACAAAGCCTTTGTTCGAAAGAGAACGCGAGTAGCCATCTGCATAACCAATTGGTAATGTAGCTAGCCACTCGTCTCCTTGTGTTGTATAAGTCTTCCCATAACTAATACCTTTATCGGCTGAGACTTTCTTAAGATGGGCTACTTTGGTAACAAGGCGTAGAGCAGGGATTAACTTTAAATCAGAATGACTTAATTCATCAGATGGATACATTCCATATAAGCCTACGCCCACACGAACCATTTGATGATGCTGATTTTTTTCTACCATCGTTGCTGCACTGTTGGAAGAATGATAGATCGGAATCTCAAAGCCAGCTTGTTTCACATCTTCTCTCACTAGCTCAAAGCCCTCAATCTGTTTATTAAAATAGCTACGCTCTTCCTCGTCAGCCGTTGAGAAATGTGTATAAAGCCCTTCCACATAAATGCTTGAATACCGCATCGCTTGGTGCAGGAAGGGGATAACTTCCGATGTCTGAATACCTAATCTACCCATCCCTGTATCTATCTTAATATGAATAGTTGCTTTTTTATTCTGCTTCTTTGCTTCCTCTTGGACTTGCTCGAGTAGATAGCTTGAATAGACCGTAATAGTTAAATCATGCTGAATAGCTGCTTCGATTGCATGAGGTGGTGTATATCCTAAGACCAAGATTGGTATCGTAATTCCAGCTTGTCGTAGTTGAATTCCTTCATCCACAAAAGCAACCCCGAGACGGTCTACACCCGCCTCCATTGCTGCTTTCGCAATCGGCACCATCCCATGACCGTACGCGTTCGCTTTTACTGTTACTAATAGATTTACCTGATCTCCAATCCAGCGCCGATACTCTTGAATGTTATGATGTATCGCATCTAGATTAACTTCAATATAAGTGTCGCGATAAAAAGATTGTATCGATTTTGTTTGTATGTTGTTCATGAAGTCTCACTTCCAAGTGATTTGTTATGTTGCCATTATACCAAATCACACGAAAGCTGTCCGATCACTCATATTGGAAAGGATTATTTCTGACTTTGATTGGTAAGAGAGGTAGCTATTTCGATCATCTCTGATGTATCCATACTTGATACCATCTCATATTCGACTTGTCTCTCAGAATCTACCCAGGTAAGGCTTTTTTGAGTAGAAAATTCCAACAGCATGCCTAGAGAGCTCTGAACTTGCACAGGTTTTCCATAAGATGCTTTTTCAAGTTGGTCTGGCATCGCTTTTCGTTGCGAGATCGTAAATGGTTTTGCCCCTTGGAACCTTTGCACCACAATGGACCCGTTTGCACCTTGAATTGTTTGTTCATCTGCTAACGTCGTTCCCTGCGGAATGACTCCTGGTGTAATGGTGCTCAATTCAGAGTGCATACGACCCAAAGTCTCCTTTGATGGTACAGGTGCTTGGGTTAAATTCCGCTCCGAATCAAAAACATCTTTATCAAACTTTGTGCCGTATTCAAATCGATCGAAAACCATCTTTACGACAGACTGATCTTTCTCATCATAGACTTCTACTTTTTCTGGTTTGTAATCCGAAGTAAGCCAAATCTTCTGCTTCACCCACGTTTTGTTCATATACTTGGTTGTAGACACTTCGAATTGATAGCCCTTCTCGCCAGTCTCCACCTTTCTCGAACTGTCCTCCACTATACTCGATAAGATGGTTTGGTAAAGATATATCTGTCCACTTGTAGCAGGCCAATCACTCTGAAAGCGATAACTCTTCTTTAAATGAGGCGTTAAGACGTATACACCTTTTTCGTTTTTGAGTAGGACCTGTGTAACATCGCTTGTCTCATTTTTCAATTGAACCCGATAGAGATTCGGACTTTTGTACCAAACCTCCACATCCACTTCTTGATTCTTTTTCCCTGATTGTAGAGTTAATTTCCCATGCCCCGTATAAGAATCAATCTTTTCGGGCTGCTTCCGAAGATCCGAAACGACATCTTCAGAAGACTTTTCACAAGCCGACAAAAAAAGGGACAGTATTAGAGCGAACGCGAGAAACCATGATTTTTGACGCATATCCCATTTCCCCCTCCGATTTCCCGGGAAATATGTCGGTTAGTCTGATACTATTTCCTGACAGAATCCGCAATCTCTGTAGTATTAAGGCAGATAGTTCGTCATCTTTGTCCTAACCGCACTACCATTATATGAATCGTCTAATATGGTTATACCAATCAATCCAATTCAATTACGGCTGTTGCGACTGCATATCGCCGGCTATGGGAAATAGAAAGAAGAATCCTAGCATGGCGATCCCCAAAAAAAGATTCCATCACATGTTCCGCAAGTTGTACCCTCGGGGCTCCTAGTTCATCTTTTACGATCGAGATATCATGAAAGCCTAGTTGTGATCCAATTCCTGTGCCTAGAGCTTTCGAAATGGCTTCCTTCGCCGCAAAACGACCTGCTATGTATTCAATCGTTCGTTTTGAAAGAGATGATAGATGGATTTGTTCTGCATGGCTTAAAATTCGCTTCGTAAAGCGATCTGAATGGACTTTAGCGATTCTGTCGATCTCGACTATGTCTGTTCCGATTCCGAAAATCATATTGGTTCTCCCCTTTTTTCTATTATTTACTAGGTTATTTGCGTTTATCAGCTGTCTAGTAGATTATACATTGCTCCTAATCGGTACTATTAATGTTCAATTAAGTATTGCATTTATCCGAAAATCGTAGTACATTCTACTCGTTCGATTTTTTTATAACGATATTGTATACATTTGTTCTTAAACAAAACCATTTTACCTTTTTCTTCTTACTAATCCCAACCATACGGCCTATGTTTTTCCGGTTTTCTAGGTTCAAACTGGTGTTTCAGCGTCACTGGTTGGCCTTTGAAAACAATCAAGAGTCAGAGAGGATTGTACTCATCAATCCCCTCTGACTCTTTGTTTATATACAATCTTCATCACGTTTTTCAGAACAAATATGACAAATATGACAAATATTAAACAAGATATAACGTTCTCTTCACATATTCCCCTACTAAAGTCAACAGTGTTTTTTTATGATATTTATGAAGTTTCACATAAGAGGGGGATCTCACTTGAAAGCAATTAAAGGAATCGCCATTGCTTCCATCTTAGCAATCGCAACAACAACCTATATTGGATTAATGCCCGGTGCTGAGGCAAAGAAAAAAGACGGGGACGAGATTCGAAATGTAATCGTCTTAATTGGCGATGGTATGGGTCCTTCGTATATGACTGCTTATCGCTACTTCAAAGATGATCCGAAAACAAAGGTGAAAGAGTCTACTGCCTTTGACCCATATTTAGTCGGCATGCAAACTACATATCCAGAAGACGAACATGAAAATATTACAGATTCTGCTTCGGCTGCAACTGCCATGTCAGCAGGTGTGAAAACATATAACAACGCAATTGCAGTAGATAACGATCAATCGGAAGTGAAAACGGTATTAGAGGAGGCCAAAGAGAAGGGAAAATCGACTGGACTCGTAGCCACTTCCGAGATTACACATGCAACGCCGGCTGCCTTTGGTGCTCATGATATCAGTCGAAAAAATATGGATGCCATCGCGGATGATTACTACAACGAACTCATTCAAGGAAAACATAAAGTAGATGTATTGCTAGGCGGAGGTCTTAACAACTTTGTACGTAAAGATCAAAACTTGGTAGAGAAGTTCAAAAAAGATGGGTACAGCTATGTAACAAATCGAGAAGATCTAACGAGAAATCAAAGTAAACAAGTACTTGGTTTATTTGCTCCCGGGGGATTGGATAAAAAGATTGACCGAAATACCAATACTCCTTCTCTCCAAGAAATGACGAAATCTGCTATTGATCGTCTTAATCAAAACGAAAAAGGCTTTTTTCTCATGGTAGAAGGAAGTCAAATTGACTGGGCTGGTCATGATAATGACATCGTAGGCGCTATGAGTGAAATGCAAGATTTCGAAAAAGCATTTCAAGCTGCGATTGATTTTGCCAAAACAGACAAGCATACCTTAGTCGTGACCACAGCAGATCATTCTACGGGTGGACTCTCGGTAGGAGCCAACGGCGAATACAACTTCCATCCTGAATCACTACGTGCAGCCAAAAAAACACCGGACTATATGGCCGCACAAATCGCATCGGGTAAGTCGGTAGAAGAAACATTGTCCACTTATATCGACCTTGACCTAACATCCTCTGAAATCCAATCTGTTAAGAAAGCTTCCAAGAATAAAAAGGCTGATGACATCGATCAAGCGATCGAAAAAATCTTCAATACTCGCTCCTACACAGGCTGGACGACAGATGGACATACCGGGGAAGAAGTTCCTGTATATGCCTTCGGACCTGGAAAAGAACGGTTTGCAGGCTTAAACGATAACACAAAACTGGCAGATGAGATCTTCGCCATCTTCGATGGGCAAAAAAGGAAGAAACAAAGTAAATAAAGAACGTGGAAATAAAAAAACAATCCCCGTCTCACATGGGAGGGGATTGTTTTTTCTACTTTCGATGCATCTTAAATTCTAGGAACAACTCATTATAGTGGGACAACATCTTCTTCCCAAGGTTTTTATATACCTCTAGCTTCTTTGTTAATTCTGGTGGAGGATAGAAGCGCACATCTTGTGAAATTTCTTCAGAAAGCAACTTTAAAGCTTCGGCATTCGGGGTCGAATAGCCGACATACTCTGTATTCTTTGCTGCGTTTTCAGGATCGAGCATGAAGTTAATGAACTTGTGAGCACCCTCTACATTTTTAGCAGTTTTAGGGATCACCATATTATCGAACCAGAGATTGGAGCCTTCTTCAGGCACCACGTATTCGAGATCTTCATTTTCCCCCATAATCTCCGAAGCATCTCCTGACCAAACAACACCAAGTGCTGCTTCTTCGTTCACAAGCAACATCTTAATCTCATCACCCACAATGGCTTTAATGTTAGGCGTAAGCTTATCAAGCTTGGCTTTTGCCTCTTGCAGGTGTGACTCGTTCGTATCATTTAGTGAGTAGCGAAGGCTATTCAACGAGAAGCCCATCACTTCCCTAGCACCATCCGCTAGTAAAATTTGATTCTTAAAGTCTGGATTCCATAGATCATTCCAGCCCTTAATCTCTTTATCCTTTAGCATCTTTTTGTTATAAACAATGCCCACCGTTCCCCAAAAGTACGGAATCGAGTATTTATTTTGCGGATCAAATGGAAGATCCAAAAAGTGAGGGTCGATGTGTTTCAAATTAGGGAGCTTCTTATGATCGATTGGCAATAGCAAATTTTCTTCTTTCATTTTGGCAATCGCATATTCAGAAGGTACCGCCACATCAAATGTAGTACCGCCTTGCTCGATCTTTGTCATCATGGCTTCATTGGAATCAAACGTTTGATAAATTACTTTAATCCCGGTTTCTTCCTCAAATTTTTCAAGGAGCTCTTCATCGATATAATCGCCCCAATTGTAAACTGTTAACGTATTCTTCCCACCGTAACCCTCTGCTTGATTGAGATAGTAGGTTAAATACATAAGACCGAAGGCTATCAAGAAAATAACAGAAAAAGCACGTGTCAATCTCTTCATTTCCCAACCCCCATTCCTGCACCACGTTGGTTACGCTTCGCGATGAAATAGTATCCAATCACCATGATCATGGTTGCAAAGAAAATAAGAGTCGATAGCGCATTAATCGAGAGTGAAATCCCTTGTCTCGCTCTAGAATAGATCTCCACAGACAAGGTGGAGAAACCATTTCCGGTAACAAAGAACGTAACCGCAAAATCATCCAACGAATAGGTTAACGCCATGAAAAATCCAGCAAAAATCCCCGGCGTAATAAACGGCAATATCACTTTGCTCAATATATCCCAGCGGCTCGCCCCTAAATCCCGAGCCGCATCAATCAACGTAGGACTCATTTCATTTAACTTTGGCAAAACCATTAGCACAACGATCGGGACGCTAAATGCAATATGAGAAAGCAGAACCGATATAAACCCTAACTTCACTCCTACAATGGTAAAGAGGATTAAGAATGACGCCCCAATCACCACATCCGAACTAACAATTAATACGTTATTCAAGGTAAGGAGAGCGTTTTGTGTCCGTAAATTCCGTACGTAATAGATAGCTAAAGCACCACATATTCCAAGTATTGTCGAAAGAGCAGCTGATAGCAACGCAATTACGAGCGTGTTAAGAACAATGATTAAAAGCCTTGTGTCTTGCAAGACTTCTTTATAATGTTTCAAAGTAAAACCTTCAAAGTTGTACATCTTCTCTCCACTGCTAAAGGAGTACACCATTAGATAGAAAATCGGAGCATAGAGGATGACAAACACAATTGCTAAGTATAATTTAGGGCCCAAGCCATTCTTTTTCTTCATATTTGCCACCTCACTTCCGTTTTCTCGTCAACATCATAATGAAAGCCATCGCAATAATCAGGAACACCGCAATCGTCGCTCCCATTCCCCAATCTTGAGTGACGAGGAAATGTTGCTCAATAGCTGTGCCCAGTGTGATGACTCTGTTCCCCGCTACCAATCGAGTAATCATAAACAAAGAGAGAGCAGGGATAAATACAGCTTGGCACCCTGACTTCACTCCATCTAGCGTTAACGGAAAAATGATTCGGCGAAAAGTAGTCCACTGTGAAGCTCCTAAGTCATTTGCCGCATCCAACAGGCTATGATTCATCTCTTCCAATGCATTGTAAATCGGCAAAATCATAAACGGAATAAAAATATAGACTGAAACAAATAAGAAACTAAAATCCGTAAATAAGATCTGTTGTGTACCAATTCCTAAGCTCTCTAGTAATTTATTCGTAGGACCATATGTTCCAAAAATCCCTAAAAAAGCGTATGCCTTCAACAATAGATTGATCCACGAAGGCAAAATAATGAGAAGTAGCCACAGTTGTTTATGTTTTGTCTTTGTTAGCCAATAAGCAGTAGGATAAGCAATTAGTAACGAAATACCCGTAATCAACAACGCATACCAAAAAGAGCTTAATGTCATCTTTAAATAGACAGGAGTAAAGAATTTTTGATAATTCCCAAGCGTAAAATGTCCATCTACATTAAAAAAAGAGTAATATACAATCAGCAAGATGGGGGCAACCACAAACAATAAAATCCACGTGAGATACGGAATGAGGTAAAGGTTTCTTGTTCTAATCTGCATGATTTGCCTCACTATACGCTTCGAGACGCTTATCAAACTCTTCTTCAGTCTCACCTAAGCGCATTACATGAATGGCTTCTGAATCAAAATACAAACCGATCTCTTCCCCAACTTTCGCCTTCTTCGTGCTATGAACTAACCACTCATTTCCATCTTGGTCATAGCCACAGATTTCATAATGAACCCCACGGAACAACTGGGAATCAACTTTAATGCGAAGCTTTCCTTGATCAGGTGAAGTGATTTGTAAATCTTCAGGGCGAATCACAATCTCCACTTGCTCATTTGAATTAAATCCACCATCTACACAATCGAAGTTTTTGCCAGCACATTGAACTAGGTAATCTTCCTTCATCACGCCTGGCACAATATTCGACTCACCAATAAAATCAGCGACAAAGCGGTTAATGGGCTCATCATAGATATCTGTAGGCGTTCCACTTTGTTGAATATTTCCTTCGTTTAAAACGAAAATCTCATCCGACATCGCTAGTGCCTCTTCTTGATCATGCGTTACAAAGACAAACGTAATCCCGAGACGGCGTTGTAACTCTCGAAGCTCATATTGCATCTCCGTACGTAATTTTAAATCCAACGCTGACAGGGGTTCATCCAGCAAAATGACCTCTGGTTCATTCACAATCGCACGTGCAATCGCCACACGTTGTCTCTGTCCGCCTGACATCTCTTTAATCTCACGATTTTCGTACCCAACCAAATTCACAAATCGAAGAGCCTCTAGCACTTTGCGATTGATCTCATCATTTTTACATCCCTTAATACGCAAACCAAAAGCTACATTTTCAAATACATTTAGATGCGGAAATAACGCATAGTCCTGAAATACCGTATTCACTTGCCTTTTATTTGCAGGCACATCATTAATCACTTTTCCATGAAAGTAAATCTTACCTTTAGTTGGTTCTGTAAACCCCGCAATCAAACGTAAAATGGTTGTCTTTCCACAGCCAGAAGGTCCTAGTAGGGTGTAAAATCTCCCTCGTTCAATGGAAAAACTGACATCATTTAATACAGCAGGATCTTGATCATATTGCTTCGTAACATTTTCAAAACGAATAATAGTCTGATCAGCCATTGTGACCTCCCCAAATAGGTTGCCTATTACAAGTACGACTCTGTAGCAACCAAAATAACTTCCGATTCACCTTTATGGTGATTGATAATCTGATGTTCGTCTGATGCAGTATAGTAGATCGCCTCTCCCTCTTTGGCAATATACTGCCTTTTACCAACTTGGACCATGATCTGCCCTCTAATCACAAAGGCAAACGTCTCCGCTAAAGAAGGCTCGAATTCTTTAAACTCTCCTATCTCTGCAAGACGAAGTAAGATCGGCTCCATTTCCTTCTCATTGGATTCTGGGACCAACCATTGAATCTGATATCCTCTCTCTTCGTCAATGAAGTTTGTCCAATCATCCGATGTATAAACGACTTTCTGCTCTTGCCCATCCTCATCAAAAAATTCTTTCGGTGTACAGCCTAAAACTTCCAAGATCGCAAAAAAAGTTTCAATCGAAGGCGAGCTCAAATCACGCTCTAATTGGGAGATATAACCCTTAGACAAGTCCGTCCGCTCCCCTAACTCCTCCTGAGTCAGCCCCTTTTTCAATCGTAGATTTTTGATTTTCTTGCCAATTTGCATGGTATGACCTTCAATCATGTTTATTATAAGTAAACAAGTAGTGCAACAAGTTCATTATTACATAACACAAAGTTTAGTGTAACAGTTACATCTAGGTAATTCTAGTATGAATCAGTTTATTTTAATCTGGTAAATCAAGGGGTTATTGTACCTACTGTTCGATCTAGTTCATTCTATTTATAAGTAGTACGTGGTCAAAATGTGGTCAAATAGGGCTAAAACGTGTGGTCAAATGGACATGTTAGCAAAAAAATGTGGTCAAGCAATAAAACGTCCCACAAATGTGGTCAAGAAAACATCATATATACCTTATGTATCAAGCGATTGAGCAGATTAGCATAAAATGTGGTCAAATTGGTCAGGCCACTACTTAAAAAAACAAGGGTACTGTTTTTTCACAGCACCCTTGTTTTTCATTTCTGGTTACTTAGATTTACCTATATATTTTAACAATTTAACAGGAGCAACGAATATGAGAGCTAGTACAACTGGAATTAGATACGGTATTACGGATGGAAAAGAAAAGTGAGTTTCATAGCTTAAAATGAGAGTATAAAAACAGATGGCTACGATAGTCATGCCAAAAACATCTCTAACATACTTCCTATCGTTGTGATGTTTTTGCAATAGCTTGATACTCCATACACCAAAAACAACTACCCAAGCCCACTGCAAGATCATAAATAAGTTAAAATAATCCTTGCCTACAACAAATTCCATAAAGAGCGGGTCCATGATACCACCCCATAGCAAAACCACTGGTACAAAACGAGATAACTCACTCCAGCTTGGATACATAAGCTCCCCCTGATTCGTGTGATCATTCCACCTTTATACTATATACCCGAAACTATGACCACAATAACCGTGGTTATTGTGGTCATAGCATGCTTTATCTCTTTAATACTACGTTGAGCTGATTTATACGGCATACCTGTACTACTATCTTCCAGCCATGTAAAGGCTTTACGTATCGTGCTATGCTACAGACCCGATAAGTTTAACCAAAGTCAAAGCATCTACATAAGGAAGACCGAGTTTTATAAAGAAAGAAGTAATTTCCTTTTCTCCTAGCACATCTGCTTTTTCAAAGAAGTCCGCTATTTCATCTGAGTTACTTCTGACGACTTTTCCTGCTTTTGATGATAACTTTTCTAGCACTCCATCTAGGTATTTTCCTCCATTACGAAATGCATATGCAATTATCTTGGCTTTCGATCTGTCAATCTTTAAGTTGTACTGAACAACTTCACCAAGTTTATTTTGTTGAACATTAGAAGCTTCGAATTCCGATGCTAGGGCTTGTGAACTTGCACCTATTATTGATGTTGCCAATATTGCTGATAAAAGTATTTTTCTCATAACAATTGTGCTCCTTTACTTCTCATAATTTAAGTACACAAAAAAACTATGCAGAACTTCTTAGATAGTTAGATTCTGATACTTACATCTCTAACACCCCCCTTCTTCTCTTCATCTTGCTTTACAAATGTGCTTCCCTTAGCCTCTTCCAAAACTCATAAGCTTCGCTTTCTTCCTTAATCACTCTAAAGATATCTATAATTTGAAGCAGATTCATTCTTCTCATTGGAAGATAACGGATAGTACATTTTGCATAATGCTTAATTATGTCCCCTTCAATCTTTATCCCTATCTTCTGTTCTAATATCCTCACACTAGAGCTGCGATATAGCTCGTACAAAAATAATTCAATGTCTAACTTAGAACCTGTCACTTCTAATTCCACCATGTCATCATTTCCTTTTGATTAGAGTAGATATTCAATCATAAGATGCAATTTTTTATACCTATTAAGTTGTAGCAAACCTATGGATTATGTATTTTTGATTAATTTGAAAATCACTTATGTCAGCATCAATGAGTGCCCCATACAAATGTCTGCTTGGGATAATTGATATACACGAAAGCATAAGTTTCAATCTAGTTAGATAATACTAAAAAGAATAATTAATCGTCTATAGTTCTATAAATAGTTGGCGCGACAAGCGTTCGACAAAAAATATAGCGCGATTTAGAGGAAAATCTTAATCAAACATTGTAGATTACAGCTCATATCATAAATATTTTATTTTCAGAAATTAAAATGTTAACTACGAGTCCATGTTTTCAACAAAATGCGACAAATATATACCTATTTAATGATGTAAAGTCGTTGGTTTATGGGATTGTAAGTTGGCTTCATTATTAAATTTTTATTTATACATAATTATTGAATTATTATGCGTGATATTTTATATTATTTATATAGTATTTTAAAAATTCAATTTGAAGGGAGCTCATGTCTTGAAGATATATAGAATAGATCCTAAGTTAGATAAGCTTATACAATCTAATCTAAAAGAAATTGGTATGCTAATCCGCAAATTACGAAACGAAAAGGGTTTGCGATTAATTGATTTAGGAGATCTGCAGGCATCAACATCCACTATCAGTAATTTAGAGCGTAGTAAAGGGAATCATAAATCGGAAACAGCAGTCCACCTTTTTGATAAGCTTGGTGTGTCAGCAGAAGACATCCCAACGATCTTAGAACGAGAAAGAGCTAGTATCTACCTAATTGACTTTCAATTACAGTCAACGGAAGCGTTTTTAAGACTTGGTCAGACAGAGAAAGCTCTACATGAACTAGAGCAAATTGAAATATATGATTTTCACTATCTTGCCCCTAAGTATTACTATTTCAACGGTAGGTGTATGAAGAGCAAGAAACAATGGGATCAAGCAGAAAAGTTTTTTCGCCATGCCATTGATTTGTTAGTTGATGCTACCAATAAGGAAGATAACATTGAAGCAGCATGTTATCTAGAGCTTGCATACAGCAAACATCATAATAATGAGCTGGCCGAGGCACTCGACCTAACAAAGAAAGGGATCTCTGCTTTTGTTTCTGGAGGTGATAGACAACATAATTTTCATAGCTTACTATTAAATCAGTCGATACTTTGCAGCAAGCTGAACCTCTATCCAGAAGGTATTTTAGCTTTAAACCAGCTGGAGACCTTCCTAGACCTTATAAAAGACTCCACTACCATTCTAAAATACTATTGGTTAAAGGCAGAATATGCGAAGGAATATGGAGATTCAAAAGAAGCTTTGCGATTTGCCCAAAAGGGACTTGAGTTAGCTGGAATGAGTGAGTCATTTAGTATGTTTATGGAGTTCTGGCTTTGGATAGGTGACTGTCTCGCATCACTTGGTAAATTTAGCGAAGCAGAAGTTCGTTTTAAGAAAGCACTTGAATTTGAACATAGCATGATCGAAACCAGAACTCTAATCTCTGTTAATCTACGTATCGGCACCCTGTACCTAAAGGAAGAAATGTGGGATAAAGCAGAACCATTTGCTACTACAGCCAGAGAACTATCTATCACGCAAAATGATGCACCTAATCTATTTGTTGCACTATTGTTATCTGGTGATATTGAAATCGGCTTAGGTAATCATTCTAGTGCTGTTAAATACTATGAACAGGCACAGGTAATTGCCCATCGATACCATTACATCGAGCTTGAGATACAAGCATGGACTCAACTGGCTAAATGTTGGGAACCTGTCAATCTAGAGCAGTTCCAATATTGCGCAGGCCAAGCTTTTAAATTACAGAATTCTACGATTTTAAAAGGGGATTGATCACTATGACGAAATCGCTTAGAGTTTTCGTAACCTCGTCTTTGATTATAGTTGTAGGTGTTTTTGCTTTAGCTACAACAAGTACGCCAGTAACACGTACTTTCGCTTCAGGTAAGAATACAGTATCACCGATGATCGATTTGAACGGGTCTTAACATCTTTTTGAGCTTTAATTTTGACTTAGTTTTCGCGACTAACTAAAAGGGCTAACGGTAAAAAAACCGAAGCCCTTTTCTTCGTCTATATAAAATAGAGGTTCTTTTCAACAGCACCCTATTGGATAAAATCATGCTCTATCTATCACTTTCGAAAAGTTTCAACACCGCTGAAAATGAAAATACTCCTGATACAACAACTATTATCTTTCCAAACGTTTCATGAATATAAGGACTATTAATACCAAGCACAAATAACGGTAATGCAACAGTTAAGATTATGGAATACATGATCCTTATGTTTTTTCTACTCATATAGTTAACTCTCCCCACACTCCATCTGATTCATAGTCTAGGTGTTATAAATCCTTCTATAAGACCAGCAATTAACATAAGAAAGATCGCTCCACCGAATAATACAAGACAATCAGAACCAACTTTACTTTTTGGGGAGGTAAATACTTTAGTGATCATCCATTCCGCACTTTTGAATCCAATAGCTCCAGCCAGTAGTAAGGAAGGTATCTCAAAAATTCCGTGTGGAATGGATGCTAAACATATATCCCACACAGAAATGCCTTTGGTCACAGCTGACGATATTGCAAAACCAAATATCAGTCCATTTACGGTCAGTAGAATACTTGAAACAATTCCTAGTGTGAAAAATCCCAACGAAATCATGCAGATAGCACTAATATTATATTGGACTAATTTTAAGAATCCTAATGGTCGATGATCCTCTTGCAATATAGGTATTACTCCCGGATAAAATAGACCAATCAAAAAACTAACAAAGTAAAGAATACCGGAAATAATAATCACTGTACGATTTCGAAGGAGAAACGCTTTCATGCTGACTCCTCCATTACCGAAATAACCAAATCCTCAAAGCTATCGAATGCCCCTAATTGGTCGAGTTCCTGAACTAATTTCCCCTCTCCTATGATACCTACACGATCACAGAAATGTTGGGCTACTTCTAAGATATGTGTGGTTACAAGCACTGAGTTCCCTGCTTTCACATACTCCCTTAGAAAATCTTTCATGAATTTTGCGCTTGGCGGATCGAAGCCGGTTAACGGTTCATCTAATATTAAAATACGTGGCTTTGTTAATAGAGCAGCTGCTATAGAAAGCTTTTGTTTCATCCCGTGAGAATAAGTAGTAATGAGAGTGTCTCCTCTCTCTGCTAATCTGACAGTAGACAAAACTCCTTCGATCAAACCTTTCTCGTTAATTCCCCATAATCCTGAAATAAAAGCTAGATATTCTCTAGCTGTTAAATAGTTGTACAAGAATGGATGATCAGGTACATATCCTATTAATTTTTTGTACTCCAATGGTTGAGCTAATAGGGAGGTCTCCTCAATCTTAACCTCTCCTTGGTCAAAACTTAATAAGCCTGAGATAATTTTGAGCAAAGTTGACTTTCCAGCCCCATTTGGCCCTAGCAACCCATATATTTCTCCCTCTTTAATGGAGAGTGACATTCCATCTAATACTCTATACTCTTCATACGACTTACCAACTTGATTTACAGTAAGTAAATTCATCGATATCCCTCCCAATGCCTCGTCCCTTTTCTTTCAAGGAAAATATACATATAACCTAGTAGTAATACTCCGACTAATAGACACCATATTATGGACCATGAGAACATCATAAAAGCAGAGATATCGTTAAAATAATGTAGAGTTATAAGCGCACCAATTCCTTGCAAAATGAAAATAAAATAGACACCTGTTAGTACATTTTCTAACGTAACCGAACGAGGTGATCTACCAATCTCTGAATAATGTTCCCAATCAAATCTAGGGTAAACAGCTGTTACCTGGACCTGAATAGCTCCATAAACAATAGATACAATCATATTTATACTTAAGCCAATAGATATGGCATACATTGGAAGTGAAAGAGCTAGGGAAATGACTAATAAAAAGAAGGTACTGGAAAAGAGTAGAACTATCACTTGCAATAAAACCTTAGAAATAATCAACTTCTTGGGATCAAAACCTCTTTGCAGGAACAAGTTGATATTCGTGCTTTCCGAGTCAATCGAAGTGACTCCTAGTAAACCAGTGCCTATTAAAGAACTTAATATACTTGATAAAATGACAAAAGTGATAAGTAAACTTGTATCACTTACAAAATTCTGGACCCCATTCATCCCTAGTCCGATGAATAATCCTGATGTTAAAGAAAATAGATATAAGATTTTTATAATCCGATATCGAAACATTTCACTAATACGAGTTAAACTTTTGATATCTTTATCGAGTATAAATCGATACTCGTTTGGCAGAGAGTTTAACAAACGAAGGTACAAGCTATGCAAATAACGGTATCTATTTTCCCTTTTCATTCTTATTTGAAGCATTGGCTTAACGGAAATAAATCGATTTAGCCTACAAAATACAAGAAATGTAATAAACGACACCACTATGCATAGAACAAACACCATTAGAAAAAAAGGCTTGCCTGCGATAAAGGTACGAATCGCTTCTATAAACAAGTTAGTAGGAACCCAGTTACTTTCTGCAATTCCTCTGATTAGGAGAACCACTCTAGCTTCGCTCAGCGATGTACGATCCAGAACCCAAGACATCAGAGGAAAGCTTGCTAGGAACCCAAAAATAGTAAAGAATACGGAGTTAGAAAAAATACTGATCTGGGTCCATTTCCAACGATGCATGATGTAGTAACCTATATAGCCAACCACACCACAAATTGATGAATAAAATAAAATGTACAGCATGCCTACTATGGGGAAAACAATTAGGGAACACCAACTCACTTTACTTGCAAAAGCTGCGGAAATACAAAGTGGTAAAAATAGAAACAAAAACAAGCTTAGTACGCTCAGTAGATTCTGTAATACAAAGCGATTTACCACAAAAAGAAAAGCAGGGACTGGGCTACCAATGATTATTTCATAATCCTCTGGTTGAATCGCACGCTCATATCTGTTTATACATCCGATAAAGCCCAGTAAAATATGGATAAGAAGTATATAACGAATCCAACTCAAAATATCAGGTGATATCCCATCTGTCAAAAATGCTTTCATAGGAAAATAAATCATGCAAGTAATAATGGATATGATCGAAACGACTATACCAACTAAACACACATTTAACCTTCTCTTAGTAATGAAGTTAAGCTCATGGTTATGAGAGTATCTGTAAAATACCCAATAGAAACGATTATACAGTCGTCTTAAGTCAGTGAGAAATATTAAAAAGAAAATTTTGATATAGTGACTTGTAACCATAGCTCATCTCTCCTCCACTACACAAACATCAGCTTTCCAGTAGCGAGTATCAACACAATAATCAAAGATTTCCACCACGGTATACGATGGGCTTGTCTAATTCCAATATAAAGTAAAAAACTACTCCATACGAAAAACGGGTCACACATTGTTGCATACAGTTTATATTTCACAAAAATAGCTTCAAACAACGTCTGAAATCTTTCTCCCATAGTCAAACTTACAATCACTATAATAAGTGCTTTTACAGCCATGGGAACTTGAGAATAGAAGTACACAGAGGCCGCTGCCCTCATTTCCCCAGTTCCATTCATCAAGATAGATATACCATGTGTAATTAAAGCACCTATACATAGTGAAATAACTGTCTGAAACAATGCAAACAAAAATGTTGTAATATAAAAAAAATTCTTCATATCATTCGATCGAAGGTCTACGTTTGGCAGTTGATCCTTAAACGCACCTAACATATAAGGAGTTAGTATGAAAGACATTAGGATAAAAGCAAACGACACAAAGAAAAATGGCATGAACAATCTGGGTTTATCTTTTATTTTTGAAAAAAAGATGATTGGATTAAATAATAAATCTATCAATTTCAATTCAGAAGGCTCTTTTTTAATTGCATATGCACTTTCCATTTAATCAATCTCCTTTATCTAATTAATGGAAGAGGTCACCGGACATAAATCCGATAACCTCCCTAGTAACAATTAATAAACTAAAGCAGCATGTCGTCCGTATTTAACAAGCTGTCTTTTGGCCATCTGAACGACAATCGCTACTGCAGCTGCCCCCCACCCTGCTCCTACGATCCCAGCAATAATAGCGGTTACCGTAGGCCAAGTCGCAGCGACCTCAACGTACGATAAGATCGTACCGGCCTTCGCGAGACTAACGCCAAATGTATCCGCAATGCTCAAGATCCCACCACCACTAAAAGAAAATACAAACGCTAACGCACCAAAGCCTAATAGAGCTCCCAACATTCTTCTGTTCATATTAAAAACTCCTTTTATTGCTTATTTTTATTCGAAAGGTAATTTATTGTGGCAACGATCACTACCAAACCTATCAAAGAAACAAGGCGTTTGATCCAAGGATGAGGGAAAACAACGAATTCCCATTCGATTACTACATCAAACGACATAGCTACTAAGACTCCAATGACTAGATACCGTTTCCGTTTCAAATAAAACCATCCTGACCGCATGGTACTAAAATCAGTAAGAGGAGGGAGTAAGAAGTTGATTAAAACACCTTACTCCCTCCTCTTACCTCAATATCTTATTAATAATTAAGATATTTCCTACTTTTTTTCATACTTGCCTGCAACATAATTCATAATACCAACGATTCCCCCTATGCCTAAAAGGGATATACAGAACTCGAGTACTGGATCTGAAATATTGAACACATTGAACGTGAATAACGCCTGATATGACATACACAATACAACTGTAATTAGGAGAGCATATTTACGTTTCAATTAAATCATCCTTACTAAAAAGGAATTTAGGTTTGTTTTTTAATAGTCATCTCTTTAATACTGAGCCAAGTACCTTCAACGTAAAGTGCTGGAAGATTGCCTACGCCAAATTTTTCGATAGCCTTTGCCATCAAACCAGCCGCAAATGCAGCACCGATACTTTTAAAAATTAAACCAGCAGTACCACCAACGCCTGCCCAGCCTAACTCAGCTATTCCTCTGACAACCGATTGACTAAGCCAAACCTGCCAACCCCACCAGTGTAGCTCATAATCAGTTTTCCCCTCTATCGAAAGAACTGATATCCCACCTCTTGGAGCGACAATAGCATTACCTTCTACTCTTGTCATAGGAACTGTCTTTATTCCTTCATTGGCTAGATTGATCGATTGCTTGACAGTCGCCAGATCATTGCTAGAAATTTTCTGTCTGAGCTTATCTTCATTGACTAGTTTGAATTGCTTGTTCTCAATCTTCACATACGGTTCAACTTTACTCTTGAGAGCTTCAGAGATTTGTCCCATACTATTCACCTGAGCTTGATTTACAGGTGTAGATTCAGAAGCAAATACTGGTATCGCAGCTGTTGCTAACATAGAAACGGCTACTAAACTAGAAACTATTTTCTTCATGATGTACTCTCCCTTAAACAATATATTTATATTTCGCTTATCAAGATTTCACCTAAACAAAGGTCATTCGATTTATTAATTATAAAAATCAAACTATTTTTGTTTGAATGAAACATCTGATTAAATCGAAATATACGACTAGTATAATACAAGAGGAAAAACTGTCAATGCAAAGATTAAATTTTTTAAGATTTATAATATACCGTTTTTAATAACCACCTTAAAATATAACAAGTTTAGGTGCATATATTATCCATTTATTGGTTTAATGGGGGTAAGCAGAATCACTTCTATCACAGCTCCATACCGCTACTACTAAAGATGTGGACTATCCGTACCACTCATCTACAGCTAGAGTACATACATAATTACAGAGTACATTTCAAGAACGTTATCAAAAATATTGCTCAAAATTGGTACTTTATACTGCGTTGGAATAAATAAAAAAGGGCGATGTTCACTAGAATTTGTGAACATCGCCCCCTTCTACAAATCTATCTCTTTTCCAACCCTAAAGATGATGCAACACCTGCGGTAATCGCTTTAGCCAACCCATCAAGAAACTGGCTATCCTTCAAAAGTTTATTCTCTGTAGGATTATCGATAAACAAACATTCCAGAAGGACTGCACTCATCTTCGTATCCCTAACAACAGCGATTCTACCCCGTGCCGCTTGAATATCAACTTTCTCTGGATTCCCATGAGCCTTAACTCCGTAGCCCTTTAAGAAGTCCAGCACATTATCATTAATTATCTTTTGTATTCGCTTGGTACGAGTCGGTGCAGGTTGGGCTACATAAGACTCAAATCCAGATCCCTTTCCTGCATTACAATGCAGAGACAGGAAAAAGTCTGCATTTTTTGCATTGGCGTAGGCAATTCGCTTATGGAGTCCTTCTCTACCAGACGGATAGCCTGCAGATGTATTCTTGTTTCGAGTCATAGTAGTAACACATGAATAAGCCCCCAAGTGTTGATTCACCAACTCAGCCAGCTTTAATACAACATCCGCCTCTCTCAATCCATAACCTACAGCTCCTGAATCTTTACCCCCGTGGCCAGCGTCCAGACAGATTAATTTAGTCATTCTTTGCACCTCCCTCATCATCTAAAAAGCCTTGATTTTTAGTGGTGGGATTACTTAGAATTCCAAGCACCACAAGCAAACCAACAATTGAATCGATAACTGTAGTAATAGCCCCCTGATTTACTGGACTGATGTACACCCCGATAGTCTGCAAAAATAAAAAAACCAACCCTGTTAGGCTGATCCACATTCCACTATTTTTCCAACGATTGTTATCCATATATTTATCCTCCATTAGATTGATTTTCTTATAAACGAAAGCAGTATTGTAATAGCTCCTGTAACCAACGAGCCTGTCACAATCCGCCAAAGCCATACTTGCTGGCTTTCTATTTTGGAAGCTATGTCATAAGCCTCCTCTGACTTTTTAATCGCTACACGACTTCGCTCTTCCGTCTGTCCAAAGTCCTCCAACTTAGCTTCCATAACGCTTATGCGAGTAAGAATTTGTTGAGATGTACTTCCAATAGCCTGTATTGACTCATACATCTCTTTGCCAGATATATAGATGCCAGCGTTCTCTTTGTCCATTTCATCACCTCCCCCATGTGGTAGAACAATAAAAAAATCCCACTCTTTGTGAGACTCGGCGTAGAAGGGATTAAACATCCCCTACGATCACTTGATTCTGTTGTGGATCAACACTTGTTTTACTACTCTTCTTCTCGGTGATCCTGCCTCGGATCGCAAGTTCTGGAGTAAAGCTGTAATCCTTAACAAGTATCTCATCCCCCAGTCGGCATTGTTGCCCCACTAGTCCTTCTAGTAGGAGAACACTCATCTGATAGGTTACTTTTGGACTACTCCTTCTTTCCAGTTCCTTTACGGTGTTCTGATAGAGTTCAGCTGGATTCGTAGCCGATTCATCTTTGTACACACCCATGATATGCTTTCCGTTTTTTCCCCACCGTTGTAAGGCTTCGACACTCCCAACCCAGTCCTCACCTTTTTCATACTTTGAGTTTGTAGGAGGAGTATAGTCTTGAAATGTGAGGATATTTCCATCGCCACCACTATCCCCTTTGCCAAGTCCAATGAGAGCAGTAATAAGCTCCTTGGTATCCCTCGTCCTCTTTACATCAATCAGATCACGACCATACGAGAAGATCCTCCCTGTGGCTTGTCCTCTTTTCCGATAGACGTTTACATATTTTCTTGTTAGTCGTAGCCCTTGAAAGTCAGCACGAAACTCTATCTCTGCCTCATATTGATCCATAATTTTGTGGAGCGCTGCTAGAGAGGTCGGATAGTCCTTAAACACAAAGTCTTGTACACCTACGTACTCAATCGTGCCTAGCTCCCATCCAGTTCCTTGAAGGATGTAGTTCATTGCTTGCTCTAACGTCTGGCTCGGAAGAGCGACAGGACGCACAATATTTGCAAGTAGATCCGGAACAGCTGCGTTCTCACAGAAACAATAGAGATCACCCTTGCTGGTATCGATCAGCTCCTTGATCTGAAACAGTTCCATTTTTCCGTCTAGGTCCGGATATAAAATAAACCCATTTTCCTGTAGGAGAATGGACTTAGGGTGCTTTGCTGGTACAGTGAATTCGAGTGTTAGAAAGCCATGCTTTAGCTTCTCGATATGCTCATCATCATAATAGGGACAGGCGTTCTCTAGCTGATTACTCAACAGTCCGACTGCTTGATAATATGGATCTAACACATAGAGGTAGTCGTTGATTAGAGCCACCTCTCTTGAAACCTCACTTTCCCGTTTTGAACAATAGACGGGGAACATGTAATGACATTCTTTCCTTTTTCTAAGCGAAGAAACTGACTTGACGGCTTCAATGAGCTATAAAAAGGAAAGCCGTTCTTTAGAATCCCTCCGCTTGCACAATCAATTAAAAGCTGGTCTCCTGTTTCGAATACATTTGGGGTTTCTTCTTGGATTACATTTTCTTCAAACACTCGAACTAGGTCAAAGTACGCAGAAGAGTACGGATCATTCTCTCCTCTGGCTCCAACATGGATTTGGATTCCTGCTACTTGAGTCTGGTACAAGGACTCGGCATCAAAATACTGGTTAGACCATACTTGTGATGTTATGAAGCCGCCTCTAGCGATCTTGAAATTCCACATTTGACCGATTCGGGAAATGGAGATTCTTCCTGAAAAGCGTGAAAGGAAGAGTCCCTCTAAGTCCTGATTCACAAAATAGTGCCCATCATCTAGAGTCCCAACTCTCGCCTCCATGGTAGGCTTGCTCATAGCGGTCGTAAAATTACAGAGAGCCATCTTCCCGATCCGATTGTTGTTTACATCCAGCAAGTAAATTTCAATTCTTCCCACACGTCCTTCATGTCCCTCCATAACGAGTGCTGTAAATCCCACACGGGCTTCTACAGAAAAATCCTGAAGAGGCTGGGGAAACACCTTAATCTTTGCAGGTCCATGCCAATCTTCACCTTTCCCATAGTCAGCAACCTTGATTTGCTCTCCATCGGACAAAAAGCTACCTGTTACAATTCCACCGTCCATTGCAATTCCTGACGTCCATTTTGCGATAGAACTCCCATCATCATCTATCACGAGCCTTTGTGTAGGAACATTTTCATCTCTGGAATCCATATGGACAGGCTGTCCGAAATATAGGCTTTGTGTTTTATTGATAATGGCAAACTCGGTTGTAGGAGCTGTGAACTCCATTTCAATCAACGGGGAGGTATCCACTCCACCTTGATTCTCAACCTCCACAGGTCCCGATTGGAAAAGGACTTCTTTCTTTTTTCCATAGGCATACGGGTCTGTACAGATAAAGGAGATCCGACATTGACCGATACTCAGCAATAGGTTCAAATCGGTATCTCCTGTTAATTTGGCTAGATAATAGACATCTGGATCGCCTACTAGTTGAAGTGGTTTTGCTTCTGTGTAATAGAGCCACTCCCCGAAGTCTCTCACTTTCTGGAGCAAATCAGAAAGGCTATCTGCCTCGATGGTAATGTCTGCTGAGATTACCCGATCCTCCAGCTCATTTCCAAAATCCCATGAACCAGCCCGTCCTTTCACCTTGGAGGTGGTCTGTTTCACACCTGTCAAGATCGGGAGATGAAGGTCTTTGACTACTACAAATGGTGGAAGGTCTTGGTTGTTAAATCGAATAGCCAAATGACGACATCCCTCCTGCTCTATTTTGAATGGTTTCTTGTCGTTCTATTTCTTCTCGGAGTACCTTGGCTATTTTTGTGATATCTATTTCTTCTCGAACGACTAGTTGCTCAATGTTAATGATGATGTCACCTTGTCCTGTCGATCTCTCTGGCATTTGCTTTGCAATGGTATCAGCAAAGGGTTTCATTCGGTGTCCTGAAAGAGGAACAACTGCCTCTAGGCCTGCTTCACCAACCCCGATCACACTAGCTCCATCAAACAGCCCACCTTTTGCATACCAGCCCAGTTTAAATTCAGGATACGGGACAGAAACTCCACCAATGTTGGCATGAGCGGTATGAACTTTAATGTCAGGAATCCTTGGTCTTGGAATCGATATCTTCATGCTCGCAAAGGCGTTTACAATACTGCTTATGATCGATTTCAATCGCTCATAGGCACTCTGGATCGGGTTTATAATCGCTGTCCTCACTCCATCCCACACGCTTGAAGCGGTCGAGCGGATGCTATTCCATGCGGAAGAGAGCCAACCTACTATGGGCGAAACAACGGATCGGATACCTGATACTGTTCCCGACCATATAGAAGAAGCAAGAGAACTCGTTGAACTCCACACGCTTGAGGCTGTAGACCGAGTACTGTTCCATATGGACGAAAGCCAACCCACTATAGGAGATATGGCAACACGGATGGCAGAAGAAACACCTGACCAAACAGCCGAAGCGACCGACACAAGAGAGAGCCAGATGGAGTTTAGGAAGCCTACTAATGTAGACCAGCTTGCCCGAATCCAGTTCACAATCGTGCTAACAATTGGGCTTATGACGGATGAGATAAGATTCCATCCAACTTGGAATAATACTGGAAGTGTCTCTCCAAATAAAATCGAGAAGAAGGTTACTAAGGCTGTCCACGCCTGTTGGATAAACGTTATAACGGGCATAATATACGGCGAGATCACTTCCCAGAGGCTAGAAAAGAACTGGATAATGGGCTCGGAAATGAAGAGCCAAAAGCTATACCACCATTCACCGAAGTCATTCCATGCGTCCATAGCCCCTTGTGTAATGGAGTTCCAAAAGGTCGACCACCCTTCACCGAAGTCATTCCATGCATCCATCATCCCCTGCGCCATGGAGGCGAAGAAGACATTTAGATCGACTCCGAACTGCTGAAGAATGGCTACAGTCCCCTCCCACATTCCAGAGAAGAATTCGACAACGACTAGGCAGACGTTTTCCACCACTCTTCCTACATCTTGTAGAGCATTTTCGAAATGTGTCACAGCTCCATCAAAATCACCCGTAAGTAGAAGGATCAAGCCTGAAATCATATTAGCGGCGGCTGATAGTGCATTGATGATGAGATCGATTAGTGGACCGAGTGCGCTAAACAACCCATTTAGGACAGGCAGGATCGCTATTAAGGCTGTAACCAGTGTCTCGCCAAACAGTTTAATGATGGGTTGTGATGCTTGCCATAGACGTGCAAGACTCGCTTGGATCGTTTCGAAGTACGATGAAAACTTGGAAGCTGACGTTGAGAACATCTCTACTGTAGCTGACCATATACCGTCAATAGCTTGCTTAAACCACTCGAACCGGTTGTACATCCAGACAAGCCCTGCGGCGATTGCTCCGACTCCCAATACAACAAGACCTGCTGTAGAAGCAAAAAACGCAAACACTTCCGCTACTGCTGACACAACCATCACTAAGGAACCAAACACCATGACAACTAACGGCAAAACGGCTAGTATTCCCATAGCACCTATCAGGAAGAGCTGTTGTTTATCGCTCAATTTACTAAACCACTCGGAGAAGGATTGAACCTTCTCAATCACAGCAGGTAGATACTTTTGAGATAGATTCACCAACACATGGCCTAATGGCTCTAGGGCTTCCTGTAGCTTCCGCCAGTCTGAGGCAAGTTGTACCCAGGGCGAATTTTGAATCGCTTTTGCTACTTCTTCCGCTCTGCCTTTTGTTTCACGCAATCGACTATTCAGGTTCTTTCCACTCAGGTCTGCTGTGGTATATCCTGCGGCGATCAAATCAAAGGCTTGATTACTTGTGATCTTAAACTTATCCATGATCTCCTTCGCTTGATCGATGGATTGAACGGCATCGATTCCGAGTGCCTTCGATAGTGCAAGAGCTTGATAGACAGCGTCTTGCAATCGTGTCTCGTTCAGTTTCTGGAACTTTGCCTTTGCATGACCTGCTACAATCGCCACTTCTTCCACGTCTTTGCCGAGTCCATCTCGGAACACTCGCTTTGCGATAGGAGCCACCTGCTCGATCTGACCTCGAACACCTCCTAATTTCGCTGTTAGAATGGCCATCATATGAGAGCTGTCTGCAGAAGCCTTGAAAGCCAATGCAGAGATGAGACCGATAGGAGCGGTAAGACCTTGCGTAGTGTTATCTGCAAAATCCACCATTCCCTCTCCTACTTCTCTGCCTCGTCTTCCCACTTCTCGAATGCTATGCCCCAGTCTGTTTACTTCTGATATGGCTTTTCTCACATTGGCATGAATAGAAACGAAATGGTCTCTGGACGCTTCTCTTACTTTTCGAGACAATTCTTCGACTTGGCTCTCCGCCTTCTCTGTTTGGGCATCAAATCGGATTTCCACACTATGATCTACACCATCCACCGTGTACTGTAGTTGTCTCACATGCGATTCTACTTGTTGAACAGATCGTACTACCTTCTGTAAATCTTGAACCGCTTCTTCTGTGTGCATTTCCGGACTCGGTAACTGCTCTATTTTGCGATCTAACTTATCCACCATTTTTACGACATCACCAAACGAACGATCTGCCTCGCGAGCTACTTTCGCAAACACAGAGGAAGCATGGTCTACCCCGTCAACGATGATTTGCACAGACTCTTTTGCCATTCCATCACCGCCTCCCTACAGGAGTCCGTGCTTGACGCTTCATTCGAGACTCTTCTTGTTTTTGCTCTTCATTCCAATTCAGTACTAGGACTTGCTTTTGTAAGGGGGTTAAGTCCGCATAGTCACTAGGTCTCATCCCGATATGACGAACGAAGAAATAAAACTCCCTTGCCGCATTACTCTTGGCGAAAGGAGTTTAGGTTTTGCTCGCTTTGTTCTGTTTGTTCGGTTTGCGTAGTCGATTCTTGTTGCTCTACTTTTGGAGTCTGCTCTTGTGGCTCGGTTTGGGTAGAAGAAGTTGATTCTTGTTTCTTTTTGTTTGCTACTCCTGAAATCTCTAAAATTCGGTTGTATGCCCCTTCGATCCACTCCGCCTTCCAAAGCTGATCGATCATGTCTTCTGTCCATTCTGGGTCAACCGTTCCGAGAGCGACTGCCTTCAGTTCTGCTTTAGCAGAGTCCCGAATCACATCTGCAGTATTCATTTCCATCTCCTGCGATGACATCCGGTCTGATGTACCTACGTTCTTACTATTCATTTTGATAGATGCGGTTTCGACTGCTTGTACCTCTGCTTTCTCAATATGGGTCAATGGACGGATCTCGATTTGGTAGATTTCTTCATCTACTCGAATCTCGTAGAACTCTCGGTATTTCTTGCCAGCTAGTAATGCAGTTGTTAGTTTATTCATAGGTATTTCCTCCTAAAAGTTGGGTTTATTATTTGCTCTCATATACACATACAATGCCTATTAAAAAAGTGTGACGACATTAGTAGGTAGGTTTATCATTTGTAATACTAAACTCGATAGGCCCCGTACCATCAGGCTTTACTAATGCTCGTAACGTAGTCGTTTGCTCAATGGAGTCACGGCCTGATAACGGTTGCTGCATAGAGGTATAAACACCCCTTGGAATAACGAGATCAATGTGATCCCCTATATGAATCTTCGTTTCAAACTCTAGTAGTTTGTCTTGAGTCGGCCCAGTAGAGTTGCCCCAAAACCGCTCTAGATGGATCGTCGAGAAGAATGAGAGGTTCATTTCCATTTCCACTAAGAATGCCCCTCGATAGGCTCTTCTTGGGAAACGAGATCCAATGGTTACTCCTTTTTCATTATCCGCACCCGTCTCAATCTTTATAGAAAATGATTGGATGTACGCCGACTCATCAAGCCCGTTCATAGTCGCTGTCACTTGGCTAGGACTATAGATATCTCCCGACGTAAACAATGGGTTGGTTTGTAAAGTAGATTTCTCATCTTTCCCACCGATAATGTCAACCGATCCAATCAGAAAGTTTGCATCTAGTTCCAAGTTCACTGCACTTACCACGCAACCAGAAAACTGATGCTCAAAGACATCTTTCCCAACCCTCGCTGTAAAGGAATCCATTAATGAGGATTGCTTGGGATAGAAACGATGCGTAAAGGATGGCTCTTTTCCAACCACCTCATAGCCCCCTAATGCCCATTTCAGGAAATACGGAAAGGCTTTGAGGTCAAACGGAACGGATAGGCTTCCCTCAGATCGATATATCCCCGGTGCTACAATCCGATCCAGCCGAGAGACTCCTTCATATATGAGGGCTTGGTCTCCAGCAGGATCGAGTTCCGCAGACTCAGGGTCAATCATTTCTGTAGCAGGAACAGGTACTCCAAACTCCTTCTCTTCACCAAATCCAAAATACCGTGCGATTGCCATATAATATCACCTCCTCTCACTCTTTTCTTTGAATACGAAAAGCAAACTCACAACTTGCCCAGTACACGTTTGAGTTAGCCATAGCTTCATAAGATGGATCGTAATGGAGTGGTCTGACATCAAACACTTTTCCATTCAAGTTGCGATTAGCAGAGATCAGATCGTACACCTGAGCAGTCAAATCCTCAGCCCGATCCTTTCCTGCCTCTGGCTCTGGATCGTACACCATCGTCACAAAAGTGAAGGTAAAATCATGAACCGCCATATGACCGCCCTTTAGGTCTGGTTGGTGTGGAGAAGGTAAGACCCATAGGAGAGGCATATCTTCAATGTTTCCAACGTCAGTTCTATCGCCATAAACAATGGAGGCGAGATCAGATAGGTGTCCCGATCTCGCTTCCTGTAGAATGGTCAGAAGTGTTTCTTTGATTTCCTTTCGGATGGTTGCTAGATTCCTCTTGTCTAATTCATAGCCCATTAAATCAATCCCACCTCCTCCAATGCTGTCTCCACAAATTCCGCTTTCCGATGTTCCGTTTGGTAAATCGACTTCTCAATATACTTTCTCCCCTTCATGCCACGGACACTTCGAGCAAAGACTGTGTTCCCTTGGCTTTGGAAGACAAGAACTTGTCCACTACGAGGGCGTATAGGCTGTCTACGAGGACCATAAACCCCTGTCCCATCATTTGTATATGTAGCATAGGCGACTGCTGTCTGCACTTTGTATCTCAGACTACTAAGTCGATTCATCTGCCAAGAACCAGCAAGTCGACCATGGTTCACAGGGGAATTTTCTCGAATGTTTCCCCATACGTCGAGTGCTGTATATTCCACCGCTTGTTTGACTGCTATAAACGCTTTTCGGGCAATCTCCCGAATACGATCTTCTTGTATATGAGCTGGCATTAGATCCTCCACTCCGATCCTGAATGAAACAAAGAGAGCTGCCGTCTCTGATATGGACGAAGTTCCCACTCTAGATCCTTTACAACATCAGACGCATTGAGGATTTTCACTGCAAACTCGCCTACTTGAACCACTTTGCTTGTTCGGCTCTGAACCGCATACCCTACGAGTTTCGCCACAGTACGAATCACAACCGATTCAATCCCCTGCCAACGAGAGTCGCTAGGTTGCACAGTCTCTCCTAAACGCTGATCTATCTCAGCAGAAATGTGGACTAGCCAAGTGACTAAAATAGAATCTAATTCCAAATCACTTACTTTGAATGTAGTCGGCTGAACCCCTGTCAGCTGTCTCACTAGAACAGATGAGCCATACATTATGCTTTACCTTTTAGTTCCGTCAGCTTGTCTAAGAGAGTCTTGCGATTCTTAGATCGCTGTTCAGCTTGCATGGCTTCTTCAATCGTAAGCTTCTGCTCTTGAACTCCTTGTAGAACTTCCTCCACCGTCATATTGCTCACATCATATTGCTTTAGAATCTCGACATTTAGAAACTTACAAGCTTGCAAGAGAGTCAGGTGTCGGGAGTGATCCATGTAAATCTCAGCCGATTGTTTCGGCGCAAAATAAAAACCGAGCCTCTCAATGACTCGGTCTGGATGTATATTTGTGATCTTTGCTTTAATCATTCCGTTACTCCCCTCCGTAACCGCTGGCAACTACGCTGGCGTTCTCATCTTCAAAATGACAATCTGTACGAGTTGTAATGACAAAGTCTGTTCTACGTGCTTTCGGAACACGATCTGGCTCTACTTTAATATCTCGATAGAGTCCATAAACTAAATTGCTTGGTGGTGCAAGCAATGCACTTCCCATTGGCATCTGCGGTACATACTCCAGCTTAATTCCTTTATACGACAACTCGATTGCTCCTGTTTTGGCTGCATCTCCTAATGCGGTTTCACGTAGCCCCAACTTCTCACGGTAATCGTCGAGGATATCCCATGTTACGTAATATCGCCACTGGGTTAAGTCTGTAAGGTATTTCTTCGGACAAGCATCTAGCATTTTCTTTAATAGACTCTCTACTTCTACATTTACAAACTGGCCAGCATTGGGAGCTGTAGCCACTCCCGTTACTCGGTTCGCCGATTTCTTGAGCCAACCATCCGTGATGCTAAGAAGCTCGTCGGGGGATGATTTGTCTCCAGCAAGGTACAAGTATTCTAAGTCTCTACCTGATGCCTCGCCCAATAGTTGCAGCACTGTATCTTCAAACTTCCCACGCTCGATATTGTCTTCCAATGTATGGTCGGTGAGACCAACAAACCCACCTAATTCTTCCGAGGTAAGTTTATTTACTGCAGTAGTTACCTTTTGCTCATTGCTAATATCCTTCTGTTCACCGCCCGTCTTTTTCAAAATACGACCTGCGAACATCACTCTATCGATTTCACGAGTATGGGAATTCATATCGAGCCGACGTGCAGATCGAAGTAAAGGGGTGGAATTCTCCACCACTCGGATAAATTGCTGTGCTTTCTGTGGAGTAAGTAAACTTGATCCGATATCAGAACGGGTAATCGCTTTAATCGTTGCGTTAAGCTTGGTTAAGATATTTTGTGTGTCCATTGATTAATCTCTCCTTAGTTAAATTCGGATGCCAAAGGCATTACGAGTAGGTGGTTCTGGATCGGCAGGCTCCGATGATACGTCTTGATCCTGTCCTTTTAGCTTTTTGGAACCAAAAAAAAGCCCATACGACTTGGACTTTTCTGCAACGTTTTCTATTTCTCTTATCTTGGAAAGAAGTGCTTCGTATTCGTCCTTCGATAAAGTAACACTCTCTTCTGCTACATCTACTCCCTCATGTGAATCTATGGCTTCAGAAGAGTTGATTGCTTCCCCTTCGTCCTTGGTAGAAGCTCCTATCTCTTCCACAGCCTTATCAACAGCTTTTTTAACCGTCTCTTCCACGAAAGATTGCATTTCCTCATTATCCATCTGCTCTCCTCCAGTTGATTCTTCTTCACCTTTGTAGACTGATAACAATTGTTTTAACTTGGCAAACAAGCCATCTGGTAAATCTTCTTTCCCCTTTGACTTCACAACTAAGAACTTGGCTTTGGGCACACACGGCTCGTCCACAAGACTAACAGCGTTAACAATCCAATCCTCTCCGAGATCCTTGAGAGTGATTCGTTTTAATGCCGTTTGTATCTCTTGATTAGATTGATTCTTCATAACAGCTTGGGGAATCCCCATAATAGAGAAGCCTGTTAGTTTGCCTTTCTTCACATTTGACCAAGCTGATTCATCCGTCACACGAACCCCTAGCATCCACGATCCTTGAGGAACAGTTACATCATCAAAGGTGAGATCCACAGGGGTTATATAGGATTCAACGAGACTCCCGACATTGTTTAATGAGTGCTGCAAGTCGATATTCGCATACTTTTCTACGAATCGATGGGCGACTTCTTCTATTTTTTCTTTGTTTACCTTGTCTCCGTCATGATCTGGCTCGTTAGGAACCAACACGGGGCCATGTACAATTCTTTTTTCATTGCTTTTATATATTACAGGTGCTATTAATTCGATACTATATCTCTCCTATTCATATTGCCTTTTGATAGGGCATATATTGTCCGTAGACATAGAAAGAACACCACCGTGAGGAGGTGTATATCAATGTTTCGTTGGCTGTTTCCAATAACTATCATCATAATTATTAACAAATGATATTCAACCACTTAAGAGTGATTACTGCCATAATCGCTCTTTTTTCAGTTATCCCTACAGATATACCATATAAGCAATTATTCTAAGGTACGATAATGTACTATTATCATACTCTAGATACGGTTAACATGGGGATTTGCGGACATGTCCGAAAAGGTCCCTCCCAATTTTTGAACGCTTCTTTCTCTACACTATATGATCCTTTTGTTTTTTTACTACATATTCCTTTAGTAAACAACTAATATGCAGATTTTCACACTATGATTGCACAGATATAAACAATATTCTAAGGTATGATAATGTACTATTATCATACCTTAGAATATTGTTAAGAAAGAGCTCTCGCAGTAATATAGCCTCTAATCCGACACCGATAATTAATGCACTCTATCACCTGTACTCTGATATAAAAATTACCTCTAGTTCTAGCTCTAATAAAGTAGGCGTATCTTATAATGCATTGTTCTTTAAATGCAAAGTAACCTCCTTCGAGAAAGAAAGGAGGGAATATTCATGATAAACATAAAAATCACGATTGTTATAAAGAGATAATTCATTTTTAGAGGGTGATTATGACGGTAATCACTCTCTTTTTATGCTATAATTTTCATTTTTTTACACCCATACAGTACAAATGGTACTGTATGGGTGTCACTACAACACTATATGGGGTTATCACCTCATTATGACTACTTTAGTTAAACTCCATATGATAAAACTATGGTTCTAAGCTTTCATACTACAGGCATACCTTGTAATTGAAATACAAAATACCTCCTTCAGAGAGACAAGGAGGTGGACATAATGATTAATGTGTATATTAACATCACTATTACAGTCAAAAAGTAGCAAATGGATACTGAGAGAGTGGTTATTAGGGTAATCACTCTTTTTTTCATTGCTTTGTAATTTCCATTGAGATACGTCCAAATACAATACTTTAGTCAAATTACGTGAGATAATAGTACACTATCTCACGTAACTGCTTTAATTGGATGACGTTTGATAATAGTACATTATCGAACGTCATCGCTTTAATGGATAACGCTCTATAATGTATATTATAGTGAGTTATCTCAGGTTGGGATAATAAACTATATGTCACTATACTTACAAAATGAACCAAATTCAGTTCACTTTATTTCATGATTTTGAATAAGTTTCCACCATCCAAGTGTAACTTTAGTCAAATACGTGAGATAATGTACTATTATCTCACGTAACTGCTTTAACGGGATGACGTTTGATAATAGTACATTATCGAACGTCATCCCATTATACTGTCTCACCACGCTTAGGAATATAAGGCCGTATCCGACACCGACAATGAATCCATTCCCTCATCTCACCAGTCCGATCACATGGGAAAAATAGTCCATTGGAGAAACGCTCATACAACCCCACCACTTCCCCATGCATCTTCACATGATTGGCTTTATCTTTCGGCTTACTACCCCTGACTCGCCTATCTCTAGCGGTAATCCATTGTTTATATTTGACCCCGAACTCGCTTAACGTTTCGAAAATCCCCTCATTCTGAGCAGAGTTAATCTCCGTTCTAGCGATCCGCTTTAGACGGTATTCCTTGATCTGATCAAACTCCCTTTGTAGCTCCTTAGACGCTTCCTCTATCCCCAATCCCTTTTTATACGACTGAGACAAGCTTCTTGAGAAATCGCCTATAATCCGATCTGACGTATTCCGACTGAAGGTATATGACTGGTTCCGTAACCTCCCATATGTCCAGCTGTCGAAGTCCGAATAGGAATAAGAAATTCCATTCTCTTTCAGATCATCAAAAGCGAATATTCTTCCTCGTCCAGCACTCTCCATTGCATTATTAGCCACAACCTTTGGTAATTCGTCTTTGAGATGTTTGAGAAACTCCTCAACAAACAACAGTCGTCTAACTGGATCTTGCGGAACATATCCCATTGAGACAAGCTGAGAGATCATACGATTCTCTACTCCCACAAAGAGCTTCCAGAGCTGGCGTTCAAGCTTTTCCTCAGCTACTAACAACCCATCTTCCACCTGTTTAAAAGCAGGTAGACAACCACAGTCTGCTAGAAATGAAGTAACCTCCTCTAGCATCTTCTCTGCCCTCATTTAGTTACCACCTCTAGAAGTCGCTCATGAAGTGATTTGATCGACTTGAGTAATTCATCTGGGGAATGAATAGGAGGCTTCCAGCTTTTCAACTGATCAATCGGAACTCCGTTAATGTATGGTGAATCCATCAAAGGATGATCCATTCTCACTTCCCCTATGAGTTCTCTCACCTTGTTAGGAGTAATCGCTCCCATGTTGAACTGTCTAGAAAAAACCTCTGTTTGCCGCACTTCATCTCGATTATCAATCTCATTGAATTTAAAAATCCAATCACTAACTCCAAAAGCATTGAGAATATGTTTATTTAGACGAGCCTCTACCATTTCTTGACGAGGATTAATGATAGACTGCTTATAGATCTCAGTCGACTCTTCTGCTGTAGAACCACCTAAGCTACCATCTTCAGATATTCCGATACGATACGACGGGACACCATGACTGGATAGAACTTCGTCCCTATTGTCTTTCCTGTACAAGCGAAAAGAAGCCTCCTGCACATCCACAGCAAGGGCTTGAAAGTTAAACTCTACTTTTTCTTCTCCACCAGAAGCAGTCAACACTAACGTGGCATGTCGGTTCTCTTTGAGATCCTTTTGGAAGAATCGTTTAATCATGTCTTCCGTATCCTTGTCCAAGTCCGCGCCACTGACGGTAACTGCGTAGGCTGGTATCGCATGATTTTCAAAGAAGGAGATGTTGAACTCTTCCCGTTCCTTATCCCCTAAAATCGCTCCCAGTGCAGGAAGGACATCTGGAACACCATAGTAGTCACTTCGTGGTGAGTAATTTAGAATATGAATGATCTCCGTTGCTCGCTCATCATAAGAAAGCCCACCTAATGCAAACTTCTCTCCTGTTTCATCATGTACATCCCACGGAGCCCCTGCCCGTTTAAACCATCTCTTCTTTGTACCCCTGATTTGTAAGAACAACGAGTCGTCCACATGTCTGCGCATTGTATGAGATGGAATATGCTCAATCCCGATTAACTGTTGGCTTTCATCTCGAATCAGCTCTAAGTATCCATTCCCTGTTGCTTCGAAGTCTTCCATCCATTGACTTAATACTTCCCCTAATGTCTTTTCAGGATGAAGACTGTTAAGAAAGGGAAGAACCGATTCCTTCTGTGATTCGTTTGGATTTTCTATCCCTTCCATCGGCTTTAGCTTCCAACCTAGACCTACCGTATCCCTTGCTTTCACTTTCACAGCACGGTAGTGGTACGTGTTCATCTCCATTAGCTTTGCCAATGCTTCCACGTTATAGAGTGGCTCTACAACCCCTCGCTCACCATACTCATTTATAAATACATCGGAGGGAATCTGCTTTGACATTGATTTAACTGAGTACCGTTGTAAATAGTCATTGGTAATCACTTCTCCATCCTTCAATACATAAGCTTTCACTTGTGATTTATCCATATCCATCCCCCATTACACGACTCTTGCCTTCACTTTCGCTTTTCCTTTGCCAAGCATCAACTCAGTTAATGCCCAGACTAAGGCATCCATTCTATCTGGTGACTTTGCATGCATAGGCGACCACGTACACATTTGATCCTCTAGCGTTCCCAAGCTCCCTATATGATGCACACGCCCTTGTTCATAGAGAGCTGCCACAGGTTCCGCTCGGATGTATTTCCCACGAGAGGCATGGACTTTCTTATACGCAACCATTGGATCGACAGTTCGAATCGTATGTTCTACAAGATCTCCTCCGTTATTTGCTTCCGCCACGATTCGGTCTGCTTGGTATTTGTAGTAAGCAGTAACAGCCGATCTTGCCCATCCATCAGGCGACCCTTGTAACGACAAATCATCCAGTACATAAGCGTGGCCATCTACTCCCTTACCCACGACAATAATCCCTGTCTCGTCTGATCCTTCTTCACTCGTGACTGCTGGATCAATCCCCACAATTACTCGAATCAATTCAGGGTGATGTTTCACTCTCAAATCATCCAACTGCTGTCGCTTCCACAACGCTCCTACTACATCGTCTAAAATCTCCGCAAAAAGCTCCTGCCTGCCAAGTCGTGTACCTTCATACTGGTGCACGATTTGCTCAAGGAAAGCAGGAGCTAGGTTATCCGAATTCTCAAAGGTAGAACCTCTTGTAATCGAGGTTGTACTTGATTGGACGATCGTTTGGATCAATGGAGTAGGTTTCGGTGTGGTTGTAATGACTGCTCGTGGGTTTTCGCCGAGTCGTAAGCCAAACATGAGCATGTCCCATGTTTCCTGCGGATATTTCCAAGCGGCGAGTTCGTCGCACCAAGCCAACTCATGCTGTGGACCACGTAATTGTTCAGGATGTGCCCCTGAGAAAATAGTAGCTATCGCACCGTTCGGCCATTCTACACGACGTTTACTTGGGTAATAAGTCGGTATAAACCAAGGTGGACTAATGGTAAGAATCCCACTCTCTCCTTGAATCATCACATCCCTTGCATCAGCTGGCGTAGGAGCCACGAGAGCCAATCTCTTTACCCTACCTGATCGGACTTGATCAATTACATACTCAGCCCCCGTGCGAGTCTTTCCGAAGCCACGTCCCGCAAGCAGGAGCCATGTCCGCCAATTCCCCTCTGGTGGTAGTTGGTTCGGTCTTGCCCAGAACTCCCAACTATAAAGGATATTATTAACTTCTTTATCGGACAAACCGTCTAGTAGTTCTTTTCTTTCATGTATTGGAAGTTGACTTACAATGACGGCTAAACTCTTGTCCAACGTGCGTCTGCCTCCTTATTTCTGACGAAAAATGAGTGATAAACCGTTTACTTTAATGAGTTAACGAGGTAACATGTTAGTGTAGTAAATAATACTAAAAAAGTAAAAATAAGGGGATTTAACAACTATGAAAAACAACCAGCCAACTGAATATGAAGTAGAAAAGGGTATAAACTGGTATATCACGAAAGATCAAATTACCTTTTTACAACATTTAATGACCTCCTGCCCTATCAATCTCGCAAAAGAATTTCCGCACGAATTCTTCGATATCCCAGAAGAATTAGAGCAATTACGGCTTGAGCTAATTGACCAAGACCCTGAATAAAGAAATTATCTAGCCCTTCGGGGCTTTTTTCGTTCTCTAGATACATTCGTCTCAATTGTGTCTGTTCGCCTGAATTTCTTGCTGTTTCCTACATTCAGAGCTATTGTGTCACATGCAAGAAAAAAACATAGGGGATGAATATATGAAGATCATGATCGCACTCGACATACTATTTAATGAATGTACAAGCTTTGATGAACTAGCAAATTCTATTTATAGCGAGCAGTATGAAGGACACTATTTCCAAGATATAACCCTTATTACTTCCAAAAATGACTGCAATGCGACGTTCGTCCTCAAAGCTGGCTTTCCCATACTCAAAGTGCATTGCTATGAAGAGGAACGTTACGATCTCCCTAAAACCCTTGAGCTTATTAGTACTATTCCCCTCAACGATTTACTTGACTTTGAAGGGGAATAGGATTTATTTGTACGATACGAGTAAGTAGGTAGATATTAAACAAAATAGTAAAAAGCCTCCTGCTCATCATCTAGAGTAGGTAGGCTCAAACAGTAGGAGGAATACGAATGGAAGAAATAAAAAACGATGAGTTCCTAGAATGTAAAAATTATAAGGAGCTGTTCGAAGCCATTCATTACAAGAAACACACAAAAGTTGTTTTTAAGGATTTAACCGTACTCTTCTCAGATGAAAAAGTCTTTATTACAACGTCAGCAAATCCAACCCCTATAGCTTTTTTTGACATCGATGAAATTTACAATCACAGAATCCCTATAAAGAGAATTATCGAAGCTCTATGTTAGAATCACCTGATTACTTCAGCCTTACTAGCCCTTAATCAGGGCTTTTCTTCTCTCTTCTTAGCTAACTGTTCCAACCGATCCACCAACATTTGCTTGGGACTGGACACCTCTATAGGATTGCCATCTTTGCCCGACACTTCGTGCTGTGTCCGTCTCCCCCATCTCGCTGGATACTTCCGTTCTAACCTCCAAGCCGCCGCCTGCCAATTCGTCTTCGCTGACTGGGCGATCAATGCTACATCTCGCATTTCTGCCTCAGACATGGCCTTCCCCACAGCATCAGCAAACTTCCTGTATTGATTGCTTGCAGGAGCACTTGCTCCCTTCTTGAGCCAATCATAAAGCGTAGTCTTGTGAATGCCCACGAATGCCGCCGCAGTCTCCATATAATTCCCCATACGAAGGCAATCGCAAATTTTCCGCTGTATATCAGGCGTTAGCTTAGTTGTACCAGCGGGTCTCCCTCTACCTTGATTCTCTTTCATTTACTAGACTCCGCTTTTACTGCGTTGGAATAATTATCTTCAACCGATAGTCTCGTCGCCTTTTGTCCTGTGAATTCTTCCCATCGTCTGACAATCACATCACAGTATATAGGGTCTAACTCCATACTATAGCAAGCACGATCCGTTTGTTCTGCGGCTAGTAGTGTGGAACCTGATCCAGAGAACAAATCCAGCACGATTCCTCTTGGCTTACAGGAGTTTTGAATAGCCTTTGCAGGGAGCACAACTGGCTTCATGGTGGGATGTTCCGCATTCCGTACTGGTTTGTCTATTTCCCAGACAGTCGACTGCTTTCTATCCCCATACCAATTGTGTGGTGACCCCGATTTCCAGCCATAGAGGATAGGTTCGTGCCTCCAATGGTAGTCCGACCTACCAAGTACAATCATGTTCTTGACCCAGATGAGACATTGCTTTAACTCCCATCCTGAATTCCTCATCGCCGTCCTGAAGTTAACACCCTCGGAGTCAGCATGACAAATGTATATGCCGCCCCCCTCTTCGGTGACGGCACACATGTTCGAGAATGCATGGTATAGAAACTGATAGAATTCATCATCGTTCATAGAGTCATTTTGGATCGTCAATTTATCTTGAGTTTTTCCTGTGTACTGGACATTATAGGGAGGATCGGTAAAGACCATATTAGCTCTCTGACCATCCATCAGCTTCGTTACATCCTCTATTCGAGTTGCATCGCCGCACATCAATCGATGATTACCTAATAGCCAGATATCGCCTGCTTGTGTGACAGGATCATCAATCTGATCCAAAGCTTCCTCCTCATCAAAATCGTCCTCTTCTGGTTCCATATCCGATAGAAAGTCACTTAGGATTTGATCGACCTCTTCTTCGCCAAAACCAGTTAAGTCCATATCTAGCCCTGATAACTGTATATCGTCCAGTAAGCGAGCCAACTTATCAAAGTCCCAATCACCGCCCACTTTGTTCAAGCCAATGTTCAAGGCTTTCTCTTTATCTTCGTCTAAATCCACTATGGAGCACTCTACTTCGGTAACTCCCTGCTCGATCAATACCTTGAGCCGTTGATGACCACCGACTAAATTCCCAGTTCGGGAATTCCAGATGAGGGGTTCAACAAAGCCAAATTCCTCTATCGATTTTTTTAGCTTTTCATACTCTGGATCACCCGACTTTAAATCGAGTCGTGGATTGTATTTAGCTGGATTGATCTGGTTAATAGGCACACTTTGTATTTTCATTTTCATCACCTATAAAAAATGGCCAAGCCATTAGGGCCTGACCAAATTGATATATATATAACAAGGGGAAACAAACATGATTTGATACTATTTCGCACTTACTATCTTATCGTGATTTCACTATCATTTGATGCCGAATTACTGCCAAAAAACTGCCAGATTTCCGACCAGCTACAACTATTCTGATCATGACTGAGATAGTAGCCCTAGAAATTTCTAGGGCCACCCATATTCTATTCTGGCTCGATAGACCCTACAATTTCGCAAATTATGCTATCCACTCTATATAAAAATTCCGCATCCATACACCGTGGACCTTCCGGTACAATTTGTAAATCATACGGTTCGCAGTTATACATTTTTTTCGCTAGGGTGCTAAATTTTTCTTCAAATACTTGGTCATCGATTTGATCCGCGAATTCGATCAAAAATTCCGCTTCATCCCGTGTAAGTCTCGGTGCCATCATGGTAATCGTTCTCGTCATTTTTTTAAATTCATACTTATTCATTTTTTTGTAAATTTCCCCTTTTTTGGTTTATTTTTCCTTTTATATATATTATAGCTCAAAAATATAGGCATTGGAAGTTGTATCTGCATTCAGACAAACTTCAGACCCAACTTCATAAAAAAAGGGCAAACCCAAGGGCCTGCCTGAAATAAAATATATAACTATCGCCAAGACTCATGGTGTATATAAATCGATGACGGTAAACCCTCTAGTCTTACATCTAACTTTAATGAGTTCTCCACTATTCGCGAAGCATTATGAATCCGACAACTAATAGACCAACCCTCATCACAAGGTACCATAGCCGTATTCTCTGAATCATCTTGTATATGAGATCCATAAAATTTCGTTGGAAGCTTTATCTTCGTCATTTTAATTTGCGGTTGGATACTCTTCGATTTCTGATTTAATGTTCCACGTAGATTAAACCCTTGTATTTCTGTGATTTTCTTCGATCTTTGTACAATCAGCTTATAGAAATCTTGCCTTCCTAAGAGGTAACTCAATAAACGACCTGGTATCTCTCCAGGATGTTTTTCATTGAGTCTATTTAGTTCTTTTATAAATGCTTGTAAGACAGGCAGATAGTATTTTTCATTTTTATCCGCCAACTCAGACCAACGTTTTCCTTTATACTCTTTCTTTATCATTCTAAGCTCATCAAAAATGGGTATGATTTCTTGAAAGTATTGTTCAGTACATGCAACTTCAAGCCATTTTTTACCAAAGTTATTGGTTCCTGATAACCTAGGGTGCTTGACAGCATCGTGATTATTTTTGCAACTTACACCAATTTCCCAATTTTCATTAGGTCTTGATATAAGAACATCTCTAACATCACCAGACTGACCTGCAACATCACCTTGAATTGAAATTTTGAGCGGCACCGAACCTTCGATTATTTTTGGCTCTAGCTTAATTAAAACATTTGTTCCAGTTCTAGCAGCAATCAAAGTTTCCTTCTGGTAGTTTTCCTCCAAAGATTCAAACGAACTCTTTGCAGTTAGGAAGGCTTCCGATTCAACTATTATTACTTCCTGATTAGAACTAACTCTTTCGTGAACAGACAACAGGAAGGCATACTCCAATGCCCTCCCATTTGTATTTTGCTTTGCCAATACTAGATCGCCACCTTTTTCTTCATATTGATAGCTTCCTCCAAAGTTGAATATAACTGTTTCGCTATCACTTTAGCAAGAGTTGGTGGTACAGCATTTCCTATCTGTCTGTACTTAGAAACAAGATTCCCAACAAATTTCATATCTCTAGGGAATGTTTGAATAACCGCTGCTTCTTGCCAGCTAAATCTCCTTGTTTTTCCCTCTCCAAACATCCATTCATCTTGACCGATTTTTATCATATCAGGACTCGAAGGATGCAATGTAATTTGCTTTGCCATTGCAGGGATAGTGTATGATCTATCGATCCAATCTCTTTTTCGATTCCTACTCATATATCGAGATGAGAATGGTGCTTCACATACATCCGATGGATCTGGCTCAGGTATTCCCGCTAGAGCTTCTTTTAATGTAACATAGCCTGTTGGTTGAGGAAAAATAAACTCAGCCTCCAGATCTTTTCTCAAACCAACTAATATAACCCGATGTCTGTCCTGTGGAACACCATAGTCTGCAGCATTTAGCAACTGATAATATAGTTTATACCCTTTTGATTCAAAATCATTGATAATCGCCTCCATAATCACGCCATTACCTAATGTTAGTAGACCTTTAACATTCTCTCCTACAAAAGCTAATGGTTTCTTTTTTTGTACCACATTGACAAAATATCTATACAAAGTATTACGGCTATCATCTAATTTCCGAGGTCCTGAAGCACTAAATCCTTGACAGGGAAATCCGCCTAAAACGACATCACAATCAGGAATACTCTCCAATCCAGTTTTCTTAATGTCTGAACAAACAACTTCAGCATTACTCCAATTTCTATGAGTTTCACAAGCGTCTGAGTCAATATCGTTAGCCCAAATTGTTTTAAATCCTTCTGATTCAAATCCCATGTCTAAACCACCAGCACCAGCAAACAAAGATACTATATCAAAGTTACATTTCATCAGCTAAAATCAACCCCTCTGGAAATACACAAACATATATTCTGCAATTATAGCTTACAATCGCTTATCTATATACTGCAAAATATAGTTTATATATTAGACTCATATATGGAATTACCTTCATTACTTTATTAAATCAGATTCAACGTATAGGCTACCTTATCGATTGCTTCTTTCTTAACTCGATAATAACTCCGCTTACTCCAACCAATCCTGTCACACACTATCTCATCGTTCTTCCTCATACGAGTGAAGTATCTCTCTTCAACCAATTGTCTCTCATCCTCATTTAATATTTTCAAAGCCTGCTCAATTCGCTTTAACTCCATTTCTTTCTCTGCCCGTTGCACCGCATATTTTTCCGTGCTTGATATGTATTCTTTCTGACCCCCATGCATCGGTTCACCATAATGTGAGGTGCAGGAAGGGTACTGGTATTTTAGATCCTCCACGGCCACTTTCAGGATTGGATACTTTCTAAGTCTGCGCTCCACTTCTTTCCGATAACTTGGTTTTCTCACTCACCTCTGCACCTCCACCACCCTGCAACCTAACTAGAAATCTGAACCCATACCTCTACTCGTTCCTCATCTTTATGATCTACAAATACTTTTTCTGTTTCCTTTAGGTATCGCACTATATATCGATCATCCTCGTATACAAGACGATTGAGTGCGTCCTCGATTCCCTTTACATAGTTAGATAGATCACCATCTAGACCGCCTTTTAGATAGACCTTGCAACCGAACTCAATCGGGACTTTCTTCGGGATACATTGCCAGCTCTCTTTCGCCATAGCTTGTCTGGCATATAGCTGGACAACCTCTTGGTAAGCTAGATATCTCTGAGCATCTGTCCTCACGTATTTTCCCCGACGTGTCATTCTTGTGTAAGGGACAGCTCGTCCCTTAACCGTGAAATGTAACATGCCATCCCTCCACTCACCACATACCTCGTTCTTTCATCTTCTTTTGTATTCGTATATATTCCGCACAAAGCTCAACATATAACTGTTCAGCTTTCGGCCGTTCTCCCTCAGAAAGAAATGGATTATCTAGGTAATCGGCCCCCTTATGAATTCGGTTCTCTAGCTCTTCATATCGCTGTTGTAATTCTAAATTGGTCATAATCTATAGCTCGTCGAAGCGTTGAATCCAGCCTTTGAACGCATACCTAAACTCATTTACTCCAACATCCCTACCCTTACTTATTACCGATTGAATCACTTTCGCTCCCATATGATCTCGACCTGGATCGGTATCCTCTGGATCTTCCCAGAGAAATTCGACGACATCCGCATCCTGCTCGATTGAGCCTGATTCTCGCAAATGCTCCAGCGATGGTTTAATCGCTTTTTTACCCTCTCGACTCATCTGGCATAGCAAGATTACTGGGCAATCGATCTCTATGGCTAGACGTTTTGCCGCTTTGGTTACCTCTCCTATCGCCTGTGCCCTCGTTTCGCCCTTCTTGGTTTGGATATTCATAATACCCAAGTAATCCACGAAAATGGCTCCGATTCGCCCGTGCTTCCGCTTCTCCTGTCTGGCCACCGCTCGTATCTCATCAATGGTCACATTTTTTGCGTCGGCAATGGAGATTGGAAGCATTTCTAGCGCATCATAACCTTCTTGTAAGTGCTTCATATCGCCTGCTGTTAGATTCTTAAGTCGGAGTCGGTTGGCACTAATCCCTGTCAGGCTCGCAAGCATCCGGTTAAATAGCTGTGGGCGTTTCATCTCCTGCGACCATACTAGACACTGTCCTTTGCCCTGTGTGGCGATACCTTGAATCATCTGGAGCATTTTTGCTGTTTTCCCGACCGATGGACGGGCGGCCAGTATGTATAGCCAGCCTCGCCCTAGTCCACCCATCCATTCATCAAATTTAGGAAATCCAGTATGGATTAAGTCGTCTTTCTTGCCAAGATAGTCAAAGTATTCTTGGCGAGCGTCTGCGATAGAGACTAGTTCGTTATTCCCCGCTGGTCTAAGCGAATCTGAAAGTTTCTCAATGGCTTGTAATATGTCCTCTTCCTCGGAAAATTCTCCCTCAGTTGCGATTGATTTTATCTGATCACCTAGATCCATGATTCTTCTCTTCAGAGCATGCCTATGAACAATTTCAGCATAATATCGAGCGTTTTGTGCAGTAGGTACAACGGATGCTAGTTCCGTCATATACGTTACTCCACCTGATTGATCCAGCTTTCCGTATGTCTGTAGCCGATCTGTAAGGGTAACCAAATCTATGGCTCGGTCACTCTCGTGCATGTGCTTCATGACGGTATAGAGAATCTGGTGCGCCCGAATGGAAAAGTCCCTCGGCTCTAGCTGTATAGCCAGATCATCCATTACTCTGTCATCTAGCAAAATCGCACCCAGTATGGACTTCTCAGCCTCCGCCTGTCGAAAGTCGATGTTCGTGTAAGTCATGTAACTCTATTCCTCCGTTCAGCCATTTTTCCAGTAGGTCTCTGTCTGTTTCAGGATCAAATCCAGCTGATACGAATTGCCCGACTGCCTTCTGTAGATCAAAGCTTTTAATCCGTTGTTGTTCTCGTTTGTCTTCCAAGCGGATTACTTGACCTTGCTTTTGATTCTTACTCATCCGATCCTGTAGCTGATCAAATTTGGCTCGCAGTGTACTAGCTGACAGGACATTTCCCTGCCAGAAGGTATCTGTTGTCGCAAAGTTAATCACATCGTGTATCTCCTGCTTGGTTCGTTTATCAAGCTCTACTAGCTTTCGAAACTCGTCCGCCCATCCGTTTAGATCATCAGGAACTCTCGCATTCGGCTTCCAAGCGAGGATTTGCTTTTTGAGATACTGGGCCATTTTCATGTATGTGGAGTCATCGTCGTAAACGTTCTTCTTTTTTTCTTTTTGTACTTTCTTCTTTTTCTTTGTCTTATTCCGTTCGTCGCCGTTAAGGGCTTCGCTATCTTCCTGAACTCCTTGGTACTTCTCATAATGAATCACAGTAAATACCGTTCCGTTATCCGTTTCGTTTATGGTAATTAAACCAGACTTACTTAGGCGGTCTATGACTCGTTTTACCGTAGAGATAGAAGGCTTTATATAGCCTCGTTTTTCCTTGAATTCTAGATCATTAGCTAATTGCCTATATGATCGAATCCATTGACCACGCTTCAAGTGTATGCCTTTGTGATCGATGCCTTCTTCTACGAAAACAGAGCGTCCAATCATCAGGGTAAATAAACGAAAGCCTAGTTCGTCTTTAAATACCTCATGTTGAAAAATATCACGATAGATTTTAACAAATCCACTCACTCGTTCACCTCTTAGCATCCAGACCGTATGATCCCATTCAAGATCTGTCATCGTCGTAAACGTTTCGTTTGCGACTATATTATTTTTTCTTGTTATACATTCTTTACATTCTTATTCTTGTTCCGTTAACGTTCCGATAAATCGCCGTTAAGCGTTCCGTTAAAGGATTTGTTACAAGCTGAATCCTTTGATACGACTAGCATTACAGAGGGTAATTACTGTTCCGAATAGCGTTCCGTTAATCATCACTAAAACGAAACTAAAAATGAGCGTTTTATAGTCGATAGGGCGACTCAGTCACCCTATCTGTTAGCATCAGATTAATTCCCATTTCTGTCTAAAAGGCTTCCATATCGATCCGTCGCATGGAATTCACTTCCAATGAGGCTATAGTACGTATTTCCAACTTTTAGTGTTTGTTCGGAATCAGTATTCCAAGAATCCTCATAACGCTTTCGGTATGGTGTATGTTTCCGTGGTCGATATCTCATTGGTATCTCCTTCCAACATTCTTCTTGCTTCATCAATCATGAATCTCATGTCAGTAAATTTTCTTGATACAAGGCTGTACAACTCTTGCTCGTTATATTGAAATTGGACTAATGCATCCCCAGTTCGATGAATCTCTTCTTCTAGGGCCTCTAGGTTTGCTCTAAGCAGGTTTATCGACATCTTCTGGCCCTCCTGCTGTTTCTTCTGGCTCAGTTTGGTTGTAAAAAGCTTGCTCAAACTTCTTGAAACTAAGCGGAAGAGTAGAAGGTAATTTTCGACCGAATGCATGCTCTGTTCGATCTCCAGCCTCCCAGCTTTCATCAGGCTGAGTGCGAATCACTCTTATAGACCCCTCATTCGTCCTAACGCTTTCCGCATATATAATAATGTCGACCATTCCGAGTACTATATCCCTGCCCGATCTAGGTATTGAAGGAACTGCTTTATTGATTGTCGACATTTTGTTTTTTATTTCCGTCATATCGACATGACTAGTCATAACAAGTCCGTATGGGAGTAAAGAAAGTTTTCGTATCGCCCGGAAAAATTCATCCTTTATTAACTGCCAACCCTTACCATATGCAAGATCACTCTCGTGCTGAATGTTGTGCTTCTCCTTTACGAATTCCGCACAACATTTCCAGAGGTTGTCGATTGTATCGATTACAATCGTTCGATAGGGATGTTTGCCCTTGCTAAGCTCGGCACACACTTTCACGAACGTTGTCCAATCAGGTACTTTCACTTCGTAGCAGGACAAGGCCTCAAGCCCAGGTTCCGTTGCCAAAAATAGGGGATTGTCCATCCTACTACAAAAGGTCGACTTCCCAATCTTTGGTTGGCCATATAACAAAATAGAATAATCTTCCAACCTCTGTTTAGGCTGCGTTTTTTCTGTAGGTAGTAGCATAATATGTCTCCTCTGTATTCAGTTGTCTAAAGAACGTTTTTTTGGTATTCTAGTCACATCTTTGTTTTTCCAAAGTGTTGTTTTAAAGGCTCGCTTCTGCAAAAGCGAGTTTTTTTATGTTCTTTTTTCTTCAATCGCTTTACTTCCTTTCCTTGTTATAGTTGCTCTTCTGGTATGTATCATTACCTCCAAGCAGTCACATGGTATACTGGCTTTTCACACGAAAGCAAGTCTTTCTTAGCTTATGAAGACATTTCTTCTTGTTGATCCAACCACTGAAAAAATGAATCTCTTTGTACCCTCTTCAAACGACCTTTACGAATCAGCGGAAAACCCGTTTCTTCCATCATTTCATATGCCCTCTGTTTCGATACTTTTAATATGGTAGCGATATCTTTTGCTCGTAAAATCAAATCATACTCCTCAATCTTTGTCATAATGCCTCTTCTCCTTTCCAGACCCTCCATCTAAAAGCGTAATAGTGTAAAAGGGTCTCAACGTTCACTTCTAAAATCTCTGCCAATTGATATATGTTTTCATACGGTGTTTTCCTCCTACCTCCTTCGATATTCGAATAGAAAGCTCGTGAAATTCCTAATAACTTTGCTACTTGCCTTTGTGTCAGTCCCACTTTTTTTCGATGGAACTTTAAAAAGTCTACTATATTATCCATTTAATTCCCCTTCTGTCTCCCTATTGGAGATTATTTTATTATTCCTTATTCCATATGTACCGTCAATCAACCATATACAGGTAAATAGAACCAATTACAATATTATAGTTCCCATATGGAGCATTTTGTTGTAACATAACGGAGACACAGATACAGAGAAGGTGAAATAAGATGGACATTTTTGGACAACGTCTTAAAGAACTCCGTTTAATTAACGGCTTTACTCAAGAACAAGTAGGCGATCTCTTGAATTTGAGCCGGAAGACGATCCACGGATATGAGAAGCTGGGAAAAATGCCTCGCGAAAGTTCTTCCTTAGTGGGAATTGCTCGGCTTTTTAACATATCTCTTGACTATCTTTTCGGTGTTATTGATGAGCCGAAAGCACTTAAAGAAGAATCCTTAGACGAGAAATTAGCAAAAGATCCATACCTACAAAAAATCGTGTCAGAAATTCAAACTAATAAGCGTCTGCCAGAAGAGCAAAAACTACGCATCATTGAGGCAGCATACGCTAGTTATCGAGAATCGTATGAGCTAGAATCCCAATCTAAAAAATCATAAAAGGAGAAATGACATATGATACATTCATTTTATAAAGGTGTTGCACATTTTGTAGGTTGGGAAAGAGCTCTCATCATAAAGGAACTTACTACTGCTCTAGCTAGTGTCTTCGCTACCCTTCTATTTGCTTCGCTCTTTTTTAGCTGGCTATTTATCCGAGCGAAAAAACAGTCACTCGCTAGAGATGTAATTACCCAAATTCAACCATTCCAAGGAAAGCCTGTGGGACATTATTCCATTCGTAATATTTCACACGTAATTCAGGCTTTTGATGCCCTTATTTGTATAATTAATACAATAGTTCTAAATAAAGTGATTACAGTTAAAAACATCAAACGATCACGATACATGTTCTTTGGTGCAATCGGATTTATGCTGATATTTATTTCAATAGTATTTACGACTTCTACAACCTTGTTTCTTTTGTAACTATAGGTTCATTTTAAACAAAGCTGATGATTCCTTTATTTAAAGGCAATCATTAGCTTTACTTTTAGCAACACAGTGTTTAGTGTGTCTAAACAGGAGCACTTAACATAATTAACACCATGGAGGTAAATAGACATGAGAGGATATATTCGCAAACGAGGCAACACATATTCATTCACAATTGATATAGGTAAAGATGAACAAGGAAAAAGGATTCAAAAAGTCGTAGGGGGATTTAAAAAAGAAAAGGAGGCTGAATTGGCCTGTGCCAAGATGATTGCTTTGCTTGAAAATGGGGGATATGTTCATCCAAGTAAAACAACATTAGGGGAATATCTAATTGAGTACATGGAGAATCATTCGAAGCATGAAATACGACCATCCAGCTTTCAAACGCAAATGATTATATTAAAAAAACGTATTATACCAGTACTGGGAATGATAAAACTCCAGAAAATCACTCCATTGATAATCCAGAAATTTTATACCGAGACTCTCGAACAAGGATTCAAGGCAACATACGTCAAAAGCATGCATGCAATTTTGAAGAAGGCACTTAAGAGAGCATTTGAGTGGGGGATGATTGAAAAAGATATTGCATCACTCATCAAATCGCCTCGCATCCCTCCACCGGAAACAACCGTCTGGACTAGGGACGAGATGAACAAATTTCTTTCCATAGCAAAGGAACGAAAATTATATGTTGTATATGTTTTAGCAATCTATACAGGAATGCGCAAGGGCGAAATACTAGCTCTGAAGTGGAAAGATTGTGACCTAGATCAAAGAGAAGTAACAATAAATAAAACATTGACTCTAGTAGATTACAAGCTAGGCTTTGAAGATCCAAAAACTACACGCTCTAAAAGGATTATTTCCTTACCAGAATTTGCTGTAACTTGCCTTAAGAGACATAAAGCACAGCAAAATCAAGATAAGCTAAAAATGGGAGCAGGATATAAAGAGAACGATTTAGTTGTAGCAACAAATGAAGGAAACCCTCTATATCTCACATCTATAAACGCAGATTTTAATGCAATAATAAACAATACATTTCTTCCTAAAATCAGATTTCATGATCTAAGACATAGTCATGCGACACTTCTATTACAAATGGGGGAAAATCCAAAAGTAGTGTCCGAAAGACTCGGCCATGCCCATATAGGAACTACGTTAGGTACATACTCACATATCCTGCCTAACATGCAAAAAAACCTCGCTGACAATTTCAATTTGATTATGGGATCTCCACCAGAAAGGACAGATGAGGAGGATAATTCAACGACAGGTGGTCAAAATGTGGTCAAATTCAACTTTTAGATAATAAACAAGGAGCATAAACCCTTTAATATCAAGGGATTATGCTCCTTCATAATTTCAATGTTACAAAACACAAAGTTTAGTGTAACAGTTACATCTAGGTAATTCTAGTATGAATCAGTTTATTTTAATCTGGTAAATCAAGGGGTTATTGTACCTACTGTTCGATCTAGTTCATTCTATTTATAAGTAGTACGTGGTCAAAGAAAAATAAAACAACCCTAGTGCGGCAACTATATCTTTTCAAAAATGATGAATATCAGGACCAAAGAAAGAAGCTACCTTCTAGTCATTAACGAAGGTAGCTTCTTTCTTTGAATGGATACCAGAAATCGCTATGATAGCTACATTTATTATTCTTGGTTACTTCCTATCTATAGCAACTGTTTGCTTCCTCCCACCAGCCCTTTACCTTCATTATCGATTCCCTCGATCTGCAGTAGATTTCTATCTTCTTGAAAGAAAGTTAATAATACCGTCTGCAATACCCTTCTTTGATTTGTCTTGGAATTCTTCAGAGTTCATCCGTTCTTCATCATTTTCATTTGACGTAAAGCCTAACTCAATTAAAATAGCTGGCACCGTATTTTCTTTGAGAACAAGATAATCACTTGCCCGGACTCCTCGGTTACGAGTATCAATCTTTTGAGCAAATATAGCCTCTTGTACGATTTTTGCTAACTTTTTATCCTGTGACCGAGAAGGAGCATAATGAGTCGTAATTCCTTCTGCTTTGGTGTCCTGAAAAGCATCGTGATGGATGCTCACATATATGTCTGCAGAATTCTTTTTTACCAGATCCACACGAGCTTGAAGTTCTTTTTTCAAATCTGTTCCAGATAGGATACTCGTATCCGTATCACGTGTCATAATAACTTTAGCATCTGTTCTCTCTTCCAACTCCTTTTTGATATTTTTCGCTACCTTTAAATTAAGGTCTTTTTCAATCGTTCCATGCTTTATTCCTTTTGCACCCTGTTCTGTTCCTCCATGTCCTGGATCCAGCATGATCGTTTTACCTTTCAAGCGTAGGTCTTCTGCAGTAACCCTATTAAATATATCCAATTCAAAGAATTGATAGCCAATCACTATCGTTAATATGATAAGGACACTAGAAGCAATAATCTTTTTATTCATTTGATACTCTCCCTTTCCCGTGCTGTTATATTAATTTTTTATAAATACATTGATATGGCGTGTAATTTATATTTAACAAAATTAAATTGCGAGAAATAAATATTAGCACGGTGAATTATGAGTGTCAATAGGAAGGAGAATATTGGAAAAAGACGTTATCCTCTCATGCTGGAAAGGATAACGTCTTTCGATATTTTTGAGTATATGCGGCAAAATGGCCGCTTCCATACGATGAAGATTCAATTCTTGGAAGGCGGAGTCTATGGAAAGCCTCGCTTTTTTCTATTATTTACATTTATTTTTGTCTAACCTGATTCTTTGTAAATGTAGCCACTATTAGTATGAGAACTCCAGCTAACCACGGACATCTAGCTATTCTTTCTTCTTAGAGTTCCACATCTTGTTGAAAAACACTTGCATCCTGTCGAAAAAAACGAGAGCTAGAGGGAAACCAATGACTTTGATCAAAAATCCCGTTATATTTCCATTTCGTAAGTCGACAAAATATCCCCAGACAACCGCTATAATTAGACCTGCAATGAATGATGTTAATACTGATCTCAAGAAATTTCACTCCTTTAGCTCCTATATGTATCCATAAAAATAGAATGCTCTCCCTAGCTTTGCTAGCGTGAGAGGAATACCAACTATGACTCATGTATGATCGCTAATATTTGGTGATCCTCCCAATTCCCATTGATTTTTAAGTTCTTTCTCGCAATTCCCTCTTTATGAAATCCATTCTTTAAAAGCACCGAAATAGATCCTACATTATGAGGCAAAACAGCCGCTTCAACGCGATGAAGGTTCAGTTCTTGAAAGGCGTAGTCCACTGCCAACTTTACCGCCTCGGACATGTACCCTCTGCCATTATAATCCTGATCTAGCGTGTAACCGATCCAACAGCTTTGTAAATGTAATCTCATAATCCGATTCAACATGACTTTGCCAATCAACTCGTTTGATTCTTGTAGATAAATCAAGAAAAAATACCCCTGATCTGCTTGAACATTTTCGATCGCTTTCTTTACAATCTCCAACTGCCCTTGAAGAGTATAATCAAAATCCTCTTGTCTCCTAAAAAAGGGTTGGAAGAAATCTCTATTTTTTATTTCGAATTTCAATAATGCATCTACATCTTCTTCCTCAACTAATTTAATATAGACTTTTTCGCCTTGTACCTTCATCTTCATATCATAGCACCTTTTATCATAGCCACACTCTTCCTGATTTTATAAAACTTATTATCTGTCATTTTCAAAAATATCCACACCTAACCCATATAAAACATCTATTGCTTCTCTCACAGGTAACTTAGGCAACTTAAACTCTTCAGCCACTAACTCCTCTATCTCTTGGACTGTAGAAAAGCAGATCTCTTCTGGTCCGCGGTCCACATAGCGAATTCGACATTTGTTATTTAGTAGCGATAGGTTTCGATTCTGATCTGCTTGCCATAACTGGCATCTTAACGCTGACATAAAATTGGATTTCAATTGGTAAGAGTTTTGCAAAACAGGAAGAAAGTCAGAGGGTTGATATTTTTTATGAGCAAAAAACTCCCATTCCTTACCGCTTTGCTTACCATCTGTATAACGAACAAATTTGTATTTGTGTTCTTCCAAGGAAACAGGTACTAAATAAACTTGATCATCACCAAATTCGCTACCGTTTTCACCGGGTCTTTCATAGCGAATCGGTTTAAATATAGGTGCAGCTGCCCCAAAATCTAAAAAAACTCTCTCCTCATCCAGTAGGACAATAATCCCCATATGGTCTTGTCCAAGCATGACACAATAGCAATGAAAACCAAGCTCTGCTAATAATTGAATGACATTGGAGTTCTGAGTAAAGCAAGTTCCACCATAATGAAAACGGCTATAATCATCTACAAACTGTTCAAATGAAGGGATTTCATACTCCTTTCCTGCATGCTCTCGGTACGAAATAAGCTTACTGATATTTTCAAACGGAAAGGTATTCAAATGAGCATGGCAAATACGAGCGAGATACTCATAGCTAGGCTTCTCTACAGAAAGGTCCATATAACCTAAGTATCTACTTGCTGTCATAGATATCGATTTCATTTACATCAGTTCCTTTGCCTATTATTGAATCATTTCACCATTTCAAAAAAACGTTGTCTCTCCACTTTGCACACTCTAAGTGAAAAAGCGCTATACCACTCTGCCTTTCCCTTATCTTGTGCAACCTGATGTGCAACATGCTCCTTCCATTCTTTGATGGACTCCAATGAATCCCAATAAGATACTGTAATACCTAATTCCCCATCTCTCACACCCTCGACACCTAAAAATCCCTTTTGTTTAGAAGCTAACTCCACCATTTTAGATGCCATCACTTGATAACCATGATCGCCCTCTGTTCTTTGTGAAGAAAAAATCACAGCATAGTAAGGCGGCTCGGGAGTTCTAACGATTCCGCTCAAAAAATCCCTCCTAGATTAAACTCTTCTTTTAGCTATAAAAAGATCCCCTCTAGACATCATATCTAAAGGGGATCGACATTTCAGGTGATTATTCAACTGTTACGGACTTCGCAAGGTTACGTGGTTTATCAACATCGTATCCACGCTCTACACAAGCATAGTAAGCAAGAAGCTGCAACGGAACTACGGTTAAGACTGGCGCAAAGAGATCACTTACTTGTGGGATCGTAATAACTTCATCCACGGACTTGATTAAATCTGTGTCTCCTTCAACCGCTAAACCAAGTACATAAGCTCCGCGTGCTTTTACTTCTTGGATATTAGAAACCGTTTTTTCAAACACGGATTGTTGCGTCGCTAGTGAGATAACAGGAATATCATCTTCGATCAATGCTAGTGTACCGTGCTTCAACTCACCCGCTGCATAAGCCTCAGAATGGATATAAGAAATCTCTTTTAATTTCAAAGATCCTTCTAACGCTACTGCATAATCCAAACCGCGACCTAAGAAGAATAAGTTGTTGTGCTTAGCAATGCTACGTGCAAATGCCTCGACTGTCTTCTCTTGCTTTAGTACCTCTTCTACTTTTTCTGGAAGGGTAAGAAGATCGGTCACGATTCCTTGTAGCTCTTCAGCAGACTTGTAGCCTTTTACTTGTGCAAAATAGATGCCTAGTAGATAAATGGCAATCAACTGAGAAGTGTATGCCTTTGTAGATGCTACAGCAATCTCTGGACCCGCCCAAGTCGTGATCACATCGTCTGCTTCACGTGCAACGCTAGAGCCGACAACGTTTGTAATGGCAACTACACGAGCACCATGTTTTTGCGCTTCACGTAATGCAGCTAGTGTATCAGCCGTTTCTCCCGACTGAGAAACAACAACTACTAACGTACGGTCCGTGATAATTGGGTTACGGTAACGGTATTCAGATGCTACATCACACTCAACCGGAATGCGAGCAAGATCTTCAAGTACATATTTACCAACTAAACCAGCATGGTAAGCTGTTCCACAAGCTACAAAGTGGATTTTCTCGATGTTCTGGATCTGTTCTAATGTGAGCCCGATTTCCTGAGAAAGATCAATGGTATTTCCTTTTACGCGACTTGCAAGCGTATCACGAATCGCTTTCGGTTGCTCGTAAATTTCTTTCATCATAAAGTGGTCAAAGCCACCTTTTTCTGCCGTTTCGATATCCCACGTTACACGCATGCTTTCACGTTTGATCGGGGTTCCGTCCATCGTCATCAATTCCACACCTGCTTCATTGATAACAGCCATCTCGCCATCTTCCATGATATATACATTACGTGTGTGCTTTAAAATCGCTGGGATATCGGAAGCAATAAAGTTTTCGCCTTCTCCGATTCCTACTACCAATGGACTCGCATAACGAACCGCAATCATTTTATCAGGCTCGTATTCGCTGATAACACCAAGGGCATAAGCTCCGTGCAAACGAGCTACCACTTTTTGAACGGTACTTAGTAGTCCGCCGTCCCAATGATCAGCCAATAGCTTAGCAAGAACTTCTGTATCTGTTTGAGAAGTAAACTGATATCCCTTTGCGATAAGCTCTTCTTTTAGCTCGATGTAGTTCTCGATAATTCCGTTGTGAACAATCGCGAACTTCCCATCATGATCCACATGTGGGTGGGAATTCTCATCCGATGGTTTCCCATGAGTTGCCCAGCGAGTGTGTCCGATTCCTAAAGAACCCTGTAGTCCACTCGTCTCTAACTTTGTTTCTAAATCCTTTAAGCGACCTTTGGATTTCTCGACATTAAGTTGCTGTCCGTTATAGATCGCTAAACCCGCAGAATCATATCCACGGTACTCAAGTTTGCTAAGCCCCTCCAATAAGATAGACTGAGCCTGCTTCCCACCAATATACCCAACAATTCCGCACATAGATGAAAACCTCCTATTGTTCTGTTACGTGCAAGTGCTATAACTCCGTATCGTTTCTTCATGCTCCGCTTGAGCATTTGCGTCATATCGTAATCTTTGCTCGATTAGTCACCCAATCGGTTTGTATTACGATTCCACGGCACTGACGCATTACCGGGAGGCATCCGCCGAACACTCGATCATCCTCCACCTCGTCAACTGCATCACCTTGCAGTTCTGGCGCTTTTACAACAGAAAAAAATTATAACACGATAGGGGATTATTTGTCTCTGGCAACTCTATCCTCTATGTGTCATATCCCTATACTATTCAATGGTCTGAAAAAAGTAAAGTGCGATACCCGTGTTATGGACATCGCACTTTACACTATTCACCTAATTGACGCAAAATCCAAATGATTCTTTGTGCTCTCTCCCGCATTATCAACTAACTTGGATAACGCTAATATTGGATCGAGCTTGCGTAACTGTTAAAACCGTTCCTGCTGTTCCAGGAACCACTTGCAAGACAACTTGAAAATTTGTGTTTGCAGGAGTAGTTTGTACTAAGCCGGCTGCTTGTAGTGTAACAGCATTCTGAGTAGTCCCAGTAACTCCCGCGGCAGAAAATTGCTCTGTCATCATGATAGTACCGTTCAATGTTCCGTTTAATTCTGCATTTGTTATTCTGTCTGTTCCTGGGTTTATAAGAAGTCTAATATCCATAGAAATATAATAAACACTGTTGGGGGTCAGAGAAATAGTATTAGTCCCGACTAGCTGGATACTACCATTGCTGTTATTAAAGGATGTAGCAAGTGGAATAGCTTGAAGAGTAGTGGGTACAGTTGCAGTTGCACCTGGTATAAATCTTGCATTGTTCCCCAGAAAAACTCCGGTAGGTCCTGTGGCCCCGGTTACTCCGTCGGTTCCTGTAGCCCCGGTGGCCCCGGTTACTCCATCCGTTCCGGTTGCTCCCGTTGCTCCGGTTACTCCATCCGTTCCGGTTGCTCCCGTTGCTCCGGTTACTCCATCCGTTCCGGT
>NZ_JAUSUV010000013.1 GCF_030814315.1 Croceifilum oryzae
CGTGACTCCGTCAGCTCCTGTCGATCCAGTAGCTCCCGTGACTCCGTCAGCTCCTGTCGATCCAGTAGCTCCCGTGACTCCGTCAGCTCCTGTCGATCCAGTAGCTCCGTCTGCTCCCGTGGCTCCTGTGGCTCCCACAGCCCCGATCGATCCGGTTGATCCCGTGGCTCCAGTAGATCCGGTTGATCCCGTGTCTCCAGTAGATCCAGTTAATCCATTCGGAATTTCTAGTCTCACGTTGGCGGAACCGGGGGTTACGTTAATGTTCAATGTATCGGATATAAAGTTTAGTGTGTCCCCAAAACCCAGAGGAACACTTCCACTCGTTCCGCTATTTCCTTGGACTTGGAATAAAAAGGCACCTGTAGCCAAGGATCCTGTTGGTCCAGTAGGTCCGGTAGCTCCAGTAGGTCCGGTGGCTCCTGTAGATCCGGTGGACCCTGTCGGCCCAGTAGCTCCAATTCCTGTGGACCCTGTCGGTCCGGTCGGTCCAGTAGGTCCGGTAGCTCCAGTAGGTCCGGTGGCTCCTGTAGGGCCAGTAGCTCCAATTCCGGTAGGCCCTGTAGGTCCGGTGGCTCCTGTAGGTCCAGGCGCTCCAGTAGGTCCGGTGGCTCCTGTAGGGCCAGTAGCTCCAATTCCGGTGGCTCCTGTAGCTCCAGTGGGTCCAATGAGCCCTATAGCTCCAGTAGCTCCAATGGGTCCGGTGGCTCCAATTCCAGTGGCTCCTGTTGGTCCAGGAGGCCCTCCTGATGGACCTGTGATCCCAGTGGGTCCAGGCGCTCCCGTTGGTCCCCTCGTGGCATCTGTGCCTAACACGTTTTCTAACTTCTCATTTAAAATCCATTCTTTTTTCCCTATCACATTGATCGTGTCACGTACACTCGCATTAATCGTAAGTAAGTCAGTAATCGAAGGTTGAAGGGTTGTTGACACTCCGGGGAGGGTCCCTAGAACATATTGAAGTTTTTCGCCTTCCGCATTAATAATATGACTAAGACCTAGCTCTTCTAATGCAATGGAAGACAATAGTAAATTGATTGCATCTTCTCGAGTAATCGAAATATTAGGGGTAATATTTGGTATATTGGATTGAGACATGCTATACTCTTCTCCTTTCTTTCCATCAGAGTATAAAAACCAGTTTGAGCTACACTGTAAATGCTTTTTGCTTCTAAGTCCTCGATCCATTCACGCATCGATCGTCCGTCCAAGCAAAGTAATCGCTTCGTGTTTAACGCCATATTTTATGTATTGCACGTAGCAACACTACTTGGCGCGGCGATCTACTCTTTTTTAACCTGCCCCGCGGTAACACTCTCATAACACACTCTTATCTTGTAAAATGCTTGACCGTTTAGGAACTGCTGATATAAAACAGATTTACACAAATTATTTTTATGAAGAGAAGCTTTAACATATGAATAGATTTCCATTTTAAAAAATATCATTCATGATGTACCCATCCACCATCTCTACCGCAAAGATATATCTCTAAATACAACATCTGTATAAAATTTGAGTGCTATATCCTTACTTTGTCATAATGACAAGCATATAATTTTATTTATCATTAATATAAATAACTACAAAGAAAGGGGTTATCATGAAACGAGTTGCGATGTATCTTCGTAAGTCCAGAGCAGATGTAGAAGCGGAAAATCGAGGAGAAGAAGAAACATTAGCGAAACATAAAAGAGCACTTTTTAAACTCGCTAAAGACCAAAATCTAAATATTATTAAAGTTAGACAAGAAGTAGTTTCTGGAGAAAGCCTACTACACCGCCCAGAAATGATGGAACTCCTAAAAGAAGTTGAAAATAAATTCTACGATGCAGTACTTGTTATGGATATGGATCGTCTTGGTCGCGGCAATATGAGAGAACAAGGATTGATTTTAGAAACGTTCCAGAACTCCGGAACAAAAATTATCACCCCCCGAAAAACCTACGATTTACAAGATGAATTTGATGAAGAATATAGTGAATTCGAAGCCTTTATGGCTCGTAAGGAATTAAAAATCATTTCTAGACGTATGCAAAGCGGGATAAAGAGAGCAGTCATGGAAGGCAATTATCTAGGCACACATCCTCCTTACGGTTATCAGATTGTGAAGGACAAGAAGCACCGAACCCTAGTTCCAGATCCTGAACAGTCATTAGTAGTAAAAATGATCTTTGATTGGTATACCAGCGATATCCCAGAAAATAGATTAGGAACCAGGAAAATTGCTCACAAGTTAAACAATTTAGGGTATCGTAGCTATACAGGAAAAAGTTGGAATCCAACATGTGTTCTAGTCATACTTAAAAATGCCGTGTACACAGGGCGAATACAATGGAAAAAGCAAATTAGGAAAAAAACAGGTAACCCAGAAAAAAAATACGCATTCTCCTTGCAACCCAAGGACAAATGGATCGATGTGGAAGGTCTGCATGAATCGATCATTTCAAAAGATCTGTACGAAAAAGCACAAGAAATACTTAAAAAAAGATCTCATGTCCCCTATAGCAATAAAAACATAACAAATCCCCTTGCAGGTTTAATAAGGTGTAAAAAATGTAATTATTCTATGGTGAAGCGACTACAAAAATCGAGAGATCGAATATGTTGTCGAGAAATTTCTTGTAAATGTAGATCCAGTATTTTTGAAATTGTTGAGCAACGGTTATTAGATTCATTGCAGCAGTGGTTAGATAAGTATACGTTACGTTTTTCTGAACACGACTTCATAAAGAAAGATGATGATTCGAAAGGTAAATTACTTAAAACAAGTATCAATAACCTACAGCAAGAGATAAAAAGGCTAGAGGAGCAGAAAGGAACATTACACGACTTTCTAGAACGTGGCGTTTATGATGAGAATACCTATTTAGAAAGATCGACTCATATTGCTAATCGTATAGCAGATACCCAAGTGCTACTTACAATGGCTATTCGAGAACTAGAGACAGAAAATAAAAGGCTAGAAGCGAAAGTACAGATCATTCCTAGTGTAGAGCATGTTTTACACCAATACCCCCTATTAGATGACCCTAAGAAGAAAAATATGCTGTTAAAGAGCGTGATTGATTACTGCACCTATGAAAAAGAGCTACATCAGAAGCTTGACGACTTTACCTTAATCGTATATCCAAAGCTCTAATACCAATTGAAAAGATTGTTTTTTCATGCCTCTGACAGTCACCTGTAAAATGTAACCCAAAGTAGCTTTGTAACGCTACTAACGGGAAAAAATCCACATCAACACGGCATCGTAAACATGAAACCAATCAAAATTCCACAACACTTGATCTCACTTCCTGTTCTCCTGAAGAGAAAAGGCTACAAAACAGCTGCTGTTGATTGTAATTATCGAATTACTGGGAAGTCGAACCCATGGTTTAAAAAGGGATTTGACACATACTTAGATCCCTCTGAAAATCGACCCACCCATCTTAACCTCAGTGCAAAAGAAATTAACCAAAATGCGATTCCTTGGTTAAAGAAACACGCACAAGAACCCGACTTCTTTTTATTCCTCCATTATTGGGATCCACACTATCCCTATCAACCAGAGGGGGAGTTTGCAAATTGGTCCTCTGAGCAGTCACCCGTTCGGGCCCAGGCAAATGAACCACCATTAAAATCCTGCCTACGTGAGCCTCTTTGGAGTTTTATATCTAAATACAACCAAGATCAGAAGAGCATCACCCAAATCCAACAAGATTATGATGGAACCGTTAAGCAGGTTGACCACTATATTGGAGAGTTAGTAGAAGAAATCAAGCAACTTGGCATCTATGAAGATACCATGATCATCTTAACTTCTGATCACGGTGAAAGCTTAGGGGAACATAAAATTTTCTTTGATCATCACGGACTTTACGAATCCACGCTTCATGTTCCTCTTATGATCACTTACCCACAAAAGCTACCTAACCAGAAACGTATGAAGCAACTCGTTCAACATGCTGACATTGTACCTACCATCATGGAGCTGGCTGGGATACCCATTCCCAAAGAGATGAATCCAATCGACGGGACATCCCTACTATCATTCTCACTAGCAAACAAGCAAAATCATCGTCCATTTGTCGTTTCTTGTGAAGCAAACTGGCAGTGCAAACGCTCCATTCGGAATCAACAATGGAAACTCATCCAATCCCTAGAGCGTGATGTTTATGGAAATCCCAAGTTTGAACTTTACAACTTGATTCAAGACCCACACGAAAAAAAGAATCTAATCGCTCAACATCCACAAGTAGCACAGCGACTCCAACAACAGATGAAAAGATGGGTTTCCCAGATGCTTCGAAAATATAGAAGACCTGATCCTCTTACTAAAGGGGTTAAAGTAAAAATGAACCGGCTAACGGTAGCGGAAGAGGAAAAAGTGAAGAAGCGGTTAAGCGAGCTAGGATATTAAGAAAAACAAGTAGCCTTTCAACCTTGCAAGGCTACTTGTTTTTCTTAATATCTAGAGAGCTATATATATTTAAATTGCGTAGCTTACGAATATATTTCTTTGGATTTACAATCCATTTTTTCTCTATATGTAGGAGAGATCCCTTCGCATGGGTTAGATATTGCTCTGACTCTGATTCGGTTTGCTCACGAAAATGTTGAAACGCATGTAACATATAATTTTCATGATTCACCATGCGATCCCAGAAGCTTACAACCAGAAACGTATGATCTTTACGCCCCAGACACATTCCTAAAACACCTTCGAAACTTGATACATTCGGTACAATCATCTTTTCCTGTGTTTCGATAAATCGATGGGCTTGTTCAGGGACAACCTTACACAAAATAGCTTGTACAACACTTGCTTCCTTCCAGATTTTATCAATATCTGTATTCATGGAATGCTTTATCACTTGAAATGTTTGTACTTCCATAGATTGAAAAATATCTTTTTGTTTGGTTTTATCGTAGATAGGACCATGCTTTTCTTTCATGAAAGCCTGGTAGTTTTCTTCTGTATCCCATAGAGACAAGATCGTTGCTTGCTGGTGATCACGATCCCCCCACCCCCCGATCTGTCCCTTAAACCCTCTGGATTTCCTTATCTCTTTCCATTTTTGCTGGGCCTTTGAGAATGCATCTTTATTACTTATTTTCACGTGACATTGAATGAATTTTAATAGCATATCGTACTCCTTTTTATCAAATTATATAAACTATTACTAATAGGAGCAACTCGTTTGGAAAAAGTTGCTCCTACCCATTTACCATACCTTGGCTTTGCCTAAAATACCTTTCATGGGCGGAATCTGAAATATATTTAAAATAGTAGGAGCTACATCCGTGATATGCAAGCGATCTGCCCGTTGAAATTTACGAGTATCTTTATCCTTGATTCCCTGAATAAAGATACCATTATAATCGTGATTAGCGCCATCTGGACCGGTATCATTTTCTTTGACAAAAAGAGTTCCATTCCCCACCGTTCCAACCGATCTCCAATATAAATCTCCAAAATAGATCAATAAATCAGGCGGAATATTTTTTACTGTTGTATAACGCTTCTGGGGTTTAAAAACTTTGTTGTTCATGAGGACCCCATGTTCATTTCGTACCTTCTTAATCTTTTGAATGATTTCATTTCGAAGCTTCTCAGCATGTTTAAAAGGGACAATTCCCTCAGGTTCTCGCCCTTTGATATTAAGACATAACCGCCCATAATATCCTCCGTATCCCCATGCTTTCGTCTTATCCCAGTTTACTAGATCAGGTGTCAATGGAGTCGGCTCGGTAACAGGGCCCTTTAAGGTGAGATAACCTTCTTTTATGAGCCATTCATTTAAGCAGAATCCACCATCCATCTTCTTCGCACCATGATCTGAGACGATAAACACATGGGTCCCTTCTGGAAATTGCTCCAATAAATCCCCTATTTGTTGGTCTACATATTGATAATATCGAAATATGACATCGTGGTAAGGGGATGGTTTGTGTAGGACATGTGTCTCATCCATGTAATGCCAGAATGCATGATGCATCCGATCAATTCCCATCTCAACCATAGCAAAGAAATCCCATTCTTTATGTTCTAATAAATATTTTGCTGTCTTAAATCTCGTCTCAGTCATTTGATAGATATCATCCGTTAATTCCTCTACTAGATGTGTACGAAAATGCTTTACATCAAATTGATAATCTCCTACATTTTCTTTGATTTCTTCTTGTAATTCAGGAGGATAGGTATGTGGTGCAGACTGGTCTGGAGTTAAGAAACAACTAACGAGACAGCCTTTCATTGGTTTCGGTGGGTAGGTTGGCGGAACTCCCATTATAATAGATTTGTAGCCGTATTTTCCTAATTGATCCCAGACAGTTGGTTCATTTAGCTGGCTACTATCCACTAGACCCACATCGAGGTAGTCATACCCTGCTCGATTTCGAAATCCGTAGAAACCTAATTGCCCTGGATCCTTTCCCGTCATCATACACGCCCATGCAGGAACCGTTATAGGTGGATCACAACTACGCAGGGGGGCAAACACTCCACTTTCCATAATCCGCTTGATATTAGGTAAATCATTGATCCAACGATCAAATACCAAGCTCGGTTCCGCACAATCAAGACCAATCAACGCTACTTTTGGTCGTTTCAACTTTATCTCCTCCTTTCTAAATGAGTTGTTGATCCACTATATATGAAAGAACTTTCTCTGCACTCTCTTCTGGCAATTCCGTTACGGTATCTAGAATTAAATCTGGTTCTAAGGGAATTTCAAACGGATCACTAATTCCTGTAAACTGATTGATCTGCCCGGCTATGGCCTTTTTATACAGACCTTTTACATCGCGTTGGATACACTCTTCTAAAGAACAGTTCACGAAAACTTCATGGTAATTCGGAATATGAGAACAACAATACTCCCTCATCTCCTCATAAGGGGTAATAAACGAAGCAAGCACATGAACGCCATTTTGATTTAAAAGTCGTGTCATAAACACAGCGCACTTTATCTGTTTCATCCGATCTTCTCTACTAAATCCTAAATCTTGATTAAGTACCTCTCGTAATAAATCTCCGTCTAATAGCTGCACCCGAACCTTCATCTTATCTTGTAATAGGAATTCAACTAACTTAGCAATTGTTGTTTTTCCTGCACCAGATAGGCCTGTAAACCATAGTGTAAACCCTTCCTTCGTCATCAGAACTCCCCTCCATGTGTTTACTATATGTGTAAAAAGGAGGCTTGGAGTATGCTTCTGCCTACTGTTCGTCCGTTTACTGTGCACATCCCCGCCTATTTGAAGGCAGGATGTAGGAAGGACTTACATGCAAGTAGAAAGTATTTTTTGTATCCGCTCTTCATAACTGTGTTCCTTTTGTGTCCGTATATAAGCAGCCTGAGCAATTTGTTCGCGTAATCGGATACGAGGTAGGTAAAACTTACTTTTCTCTAGAAAATCTTCCACTCCTGAAAAAGAAATGATTTCTTTTCCAATCTCGTATAAAGAAGAGAGATCTGGGCGATCGTCAATTAATTGAAACGATTGACAAGCAGCAATCTCAAATAATCGATTATTGGGAGTATGCGCCTTAATCTGTTGACTGTTTTGCTTTAAATGGGGATCGTCATGGGAGCGATGCAAATTTAATACCATCTTCGCACCACAATAGTAGTAATTAGCCTCCAGTCCTGATACCCAATGCGGATGGATTTGAACCTCTCTCTTTTCGGAGAATGGCGTCCAACCAGGACCTACTAATTTCGTTCTCACAAGGCGTAACGATTCATCCGATGCCTTTAAAAATCGAATCCGGTTTTCAAACCCACATCCGACCATTACTAAATCTGAGAGATATTTTTTCGGGATTTGTTTTCGAGGTTGATATGTATCAGGGGATACGGCTAGAGGAAGATGACGGACAACTACTGAGGGCCACTGAGCCTGATAAATAGGAACTGCCTGCGATTCATTTGTAAAGATGTAATCAAAAAATAGTGCTACGGGTTTTGCTTTATCGATCGCATATGGATCATCGGTGAACCAGATTGCTTTCGGAAGGTTGATCGATTTTAAAAGCTGTCGATTACTAAGTGTTAATCTTTCTCCATGCATGGCCAAAATAAGATGAGGACTGATCCGATCTTTCATTCGATCCCAATTTTGATCAAACTCATCTCCGGGGCCCCACGTAATCACGTTATGTCCTAATTTTTTGCAAGCACGGATAATCATCTGATCAATGAAGGTAAATGGTTTTTTAATGCCTGATCGCAAATAGACAATTTGCACCGCCTTCTACTCCCCTTCTCTCTCTCCAGGCGGAGAAATACCCCATTTTCGAATAAAATAGTCCCTGTTTTGCTTTAATAGCTTTTTAAATTCTTGATACGGTCTCCGTTGAAAACTTTGACTCCCGTAGTGATGAAGATACGTATCACCCGCAACCACACAATGGTACCCAGCCTTTCTCACACGATAGGAGTAATCATCATCTTCATAAGTACCCAAACCATATCGTTCATCCATTTCCCCGATCTCTTCATAGATAGAACGTGGAAACACCAGACAAAAACCGGATAAGCGATCACTTTTTCTCCACTTTGATGGATCAATATGATTGTACTCTTTTGTAAAGACATCCATTTCCACTTTTGACTGGAAGGAAGGAACCTGTATTTTCTGTTCAGGGATGACCCTGTTTGAAACAGGACCAACCATGCCACATTGCGGATACTCTTGTAAAGCGTGAATCAATTGCGCTAACCACTGCGGACCCGGACGAGTATCATTGTTTAAACATACCAAATAATCCCCTGTCGAAACCCGTAAACCTTGGTTCATAGCACTGGCAAAGCCACGATTCCATTGGTTATGAATCCAAGTAATCAAAGGATGTTTGAGTAGAAATGGCGGTGGTTTTTCTTGTGAGCCATTGTTTATTAAAATCATTTGTATCTGTCTACAATTCGTATGTTGTAGAATCCTCACGACACATTCTCGAGTTAAAGCCCACTCGTCTTTTACTGGAATAATGATACTTACAGAATAATCTTCAATCCTCCCCATCACATTTCCCCCAGTAGATCTTCCCCATTCTCTTCGCATTTGCTCGCATGGTTAACCATGCAGATGGCTCTTTTACCATCATATCTACAGCTGAGAGTAAATTCTGCCGCCATTTTTTTAAATCAACAATATAGCCTGTATACAAGTGATTAATATAATAACTGTGATCTCCCTCATCATCTGTAATCACGGGAACACCCTGCAATAATGACTTACAATGAATTTCCTTCATACTGGTAGATGGAGGAGCAAACGTAAGGATGACATGAGCTTCTTTCCATAATCGTCCACTCTGAGCCAGTGGTATGTATTGTATGTTTTGGTTTTGCTTTAGTCTTTTGTTTGTACAGCAAACTAATTTGCAATTTGAGTTTTTAAAAATATCGCCCATAAAAGAAAAAAATTCGCTTTTTAAAGAAGGGCGAATCCACTCTTCATGGGTTGCAATCCAAAATCGACGCTTCCCTGATGAAATCATTCGCCCTTCCTCCTTCTTTATTTAAATTGTGTTTCCCAGTTAAAATTGATTTCCTTGTCATTATAAGGAATCCGGTATTCATCTGGATCGCTTGGTTGGTACGATTTTGTTGTAAGATAAACGATTACAGCAGGTTCATTTCCCAAGACACGATAACCATGCGCGATCCCTTTTGGAATCAAGAGCACACCCGGATTTAACTCTCCTAAATAATACACATCCGTTTGGCGGTATGTACTAGAGTCCTCTCGTAAGTCGTATAAAACAACCTGTGCATTGCCCGCAGGGAAGTACCAGATATCATCTTGCTTTTTATGATAGTGAAATGCTTTAATTACCCCTGGATATGTCAAAGAGGCTGACATTTGTCCAAAGTGCTCTAGAAGCTCCTCATCATCTCTCACTAACTCTGTAAAATAACCACGATCATCACAATGCTTTACACATTTTTTATAGACTACTCCCTCAATCAAGAAGTCCTCTCTCCCTTCCATCTAAAAAGAATCTCGCTAACCCTTTTGTCCAATGCGGTAGATAGTCAATCCCTTCTCCGGATCGACTATGAATTAAATTTGAATTAATGGGTCTCTGGGCTGGTCTGATAAATTCCTTTGTCTCCACAGGAACCACCTGCATCTCCAAATCGGCAAACGAAAATATCTTTTTGGCAAAATGATACCACGTACAACCACCTACATTACTCATGTGGACAATCCCTTTTACTTGTGGAGTATGAACGAGTCGATATAATCCATCTCCCAAATCTCTCGTGTAGGTGGGCGATCCATATTGATCATCTACTACATACAGCATATTCTGCTTCTTTGCTAGATTTAACATAGTCCAGACAAAATTAGCTCCATCTATGCCATATAGCCAAGAAGTGCGAACGACTACACTATTTTTACATAATGCCAAAGTCCAAAGCTCACCTAATCGTTTTGTTTGTCCGTACCAATTTAGTGGATTGGTGGGTGCTGACTCCGTGTATCCAGACGATTGATTCCCATCGAATACATAATCCGTACTGACATAAACCATCCTCGCTCCCACTCTTTGACAAGCTGAGGCTACATTACGAGCTCCCTCTACATTTACTTGATAAGAGGAATACCCGCCCGTTCCCTCAGCTTCATCTACCTTTGTATAGGCAGCACAATGGATAACTACATCAGGCTTTTCTTCGTTCATAATATGAATCGTTTGTTCAGTATTTGCAATGTCCCACTCCAAGCGGCTAAATCCTTTTACGGATATCTCCTCTAAACCAGACCAATCTTGAATAATCGATTGCCCTAACTGTCCATTTGCTCCATTTACAAGTATCTTCACGTTCTATCCCTACTCACCTCTTTAGTATTTCACTCCTGACCACCAAACGGTCTGAGATTGATACCAATCCATGGTTGTAGTAATCCCATCCTCCCACGTCATTGTAGGATTCCAGCCTAACTCTTGACTTATTTTGGTGTTATCTAAACAATATCTTGTATCATGACCAGGACGATCATCTATAAATTCAATAAGTGAATGAGAAGCACCCATAAAATCACACACCATTTTTGCTACTTCGAGGTTGGAAATCGGCTTCCCAGAACCAATATGATAGATTTCTCCTACATTCCCCTTCGTTCGTACAGCTTCTACCCCTGTACAATGATCCTGTACATAAATCCAATCTCTTTGCATGGATCCATCCCCGTACAGGGTAATGGGCTTACCCGCTCGCAAAGATTGGATCATCTTAGGGATCAACTTCTCCGGATGTTGTTTCGGACCGTAGTTATTGGTACAACGTGTAATGATAATAGGTAAATGATACGTATTCGCATACGACATACATAATAAATCAGCGCCTGACTTACTTGCCGCATAAGGATTTCCAGGAGAAAGATTCGTCTTTTCATCCGCACTCCCATAAGGAAAATCACCATATACTTCATCCGTAGAAATTTGAATAAATCTCTCAATTCCTCGCCGTCGAACTTCTTCTAATAAACGATGCGTTCCTATAATATTAGTCATGAGGAAAGGCTCAGCACCTAAATGAATACTTCGATCTACATGTGACTCAGCTGCAAAATGAACTACATCTGTAAAATCAAAACGATCAAATAATTCGGCTACTTGCAACGGGTCAACAAGATCAACCTGTACAAATTGATATTGAGGATGTAGCTCCACATCTATATTGTTAAATCGATTGGCGGAATAGGCTAGGCTATCAACATTGATTACCGTGTGATCGGTATTCTCCAGCATAAACTGTATATAATGACTTCCTATAAACCCAGCTCCACCCGTCACTAAAATGGTTGCCAAAATTGAATCCCCTTTCGTGCTGATATTTTCATTTGTCTATTTCGTCTGTGATGAAAATTGATTGGCTCTTATCAGTGATTCAAATGTACCTGCATCGGTCCACCAATCTGAGAGGATGTTGTAGGAACAAATATCTTGTTCAATATATTTATTGTTTATATCCGTAATCTCATATTCACCCCGCTTTGAAGGTTCTAGTTGCTCAATGTATTGATAAACTTTCGAATCATACATATAAACTCCTGTAACACAATAAGAGCTCTTGGGATTTTGCGGTTTCTCTTCAATCGATCGAACACGATTTCCATCTAACTCAGCCACTCCAAATCGTTGAGGGTGTTCAACTTCCTTTAATAGAATTTTCGCACCACTCCCTTGGGCCATATAATCCTCCACATATGGTTTTATTGAATCTGCAAAGACATTGTCTCCTAACAATACTACCATTAAATCATCACCAGTAAAATGTCTCGCCAAATATAGCGCTTGGGCGATTCCTCCTGGCTGATCCTGTACGCGATACGTAAACTCGGCTTCAAATTCTTCCCCGCTCCCTAAGAGCCGAACGACTTCTCCCATATGCTCTACACCCGTCACAATACATATCTCTCTAATCCCTGCTTCTATCAACTTTTTGATGGGATGATAAATCATAGGAGTATTTCCCACTGGCAATAAATGCTTGTTTGTCACTTTTGTCAATGGATAAAGACGCGAACCTGTTCCACCTGCTAAAATAACACCTTTCATATCTAGACCCTCCTCAAACGAGTATGATATATATAGAATATTCACCCAGTACCAAACTAGTACAAAAGAAAGACCCAAAGGGTTGTCCTTTGGGTCTTTCTTTTGTTTGATTATACAGTAGTCAATAATTCGTTCTTTTCTTGCACCACAATTCTGTATAGACGCTCCAAATCGCGGAACGTTAATTCCTGTTTGAGTACCTCTTGACATTGGATCGCTTTCATCAAGGAAGTTTTGGATTGATGGACAAATCGGTGTCTCTCCGCTTGTTCCAATGCAGATTGATAGGTCCGTAGAGCTTCACCATCTTCCCCTTTCCCTTTTTCACAATCTCCAAGTGCCTCTAAAGCCATCACATAATATATTTTATTCGTATGGTTCTTCGCTTTTCGAACAGCATCTCGGAGCCAGCCTTCTGCTTCACTCCATCTTTCTTGATAATTATATAAGTTCCCCAAAGATAGATAAGTTTGAACCATCCGATATTCATGTGAGTTCTTCTCTTTATGTGTCGCAGCTTGTAACAAGACTTTTTCTGCTGATTCAAAATCGCCTTCTTCGATGTAGATCTTTGACAGCACATGCAGTAGGTCGACTGAACCCTCACGCCACATGCACATCTTAGCTAATTCAAGCCCTTGGAAGACAGCAGAAGTAGCTTCAGCTAGATAGCCCTGTTTACACCAGAAAAATGCCTTTAGACGGTATAAATCCACCTTTACGTATGGATTTGTGATCTGATCGAGAGATTCCCACAGCTCATTCACAATCCCGAGTGCCTTCTCCCAATCTTCCTGACCCGTATAGATCTTTGCCTTTAATAACAATAAGTCATAGCAAATCTCCCCACGATCTCCTCCTGGAACAAACGACTGGCTTCCTAGATCAATCCAGTTCTGTGCAAGTATGATATCGCCTTGTTCTTCCATCGCAATCTTAGCAAAGAGATATTGACAAGCTGCCTTTATGTTTGTAGATTCAAGCTCTGTTCCCGCTTCCAATAAATCTAACGTACTTTGTAGTTGCCTTTTTGCTTTTTCCCAATTTTGTTTAAGAAAATAGCATCTACCCTTCAGATATGTATATTGAGCCAACCATCTGCTCTTTCGATCGATTTTAAAACTACGTAATTGCTCGAGTCCTTGGTCTGGACCAAATAGATCCATCGAATGCTCAATAAAATTGAGTTGATTTCGTAATTTCATCTCCCGTTTTTCTTCCACTTCCACAAACATCGAGAACTGATCCACATCCAGATCCAATTTACCGCATAAGTATGTAATTTTCTCAAAAGAAATATTTTTCATCCCACGTTCAACAGAACTAATCGTGGCACTTGAAATGTTTTCGTCCTGTAGGTCTTTTAGACGTAAAGAACGTTCTTTTCTACAAGAACGGATCAATCTACCTAACCGCTCCCGATCTAAAGGGAAATAGCACATGATAGCCACCTACTTAAATTTTTTAAGTTAATCGTATGAATTATAATACTTTGAATGGTTTCATTCAATCCCTTTATAACAAGCATATGAATTTTTTATTACATTCACATAGCATTTAAAGCCAAAAGAAAAACAGCTCTTCCCATATAGAGCTGTTTTTCTTTAATTTCATTATTTCTTTTCTGAGAGCCACGTCGATAATTTCTCTAAGTCTTCTGCTTTGATATAGCTTTTTTGTGCAGGCATCCGGCCTTTACCGTTTTCCAAGACCTTATGAATATCCTCTTTACTCAGCTTACTACCCACCTTCGTAAGATCAGGACCAATTGCACCTTGCAAATTCATCCCATGGCAATTCATACAATTTTTTTGATAAGTCGCTTCTGGCGACCCAGCATCTACCGTAGGAGGGGCATCCGTAGTTGACTTTGTTTGACCTGAGCAAGCGGTTAGCAATATAAAACTACATATTAAAACAACAATCCAACCCTTCTTCATGCGTAAACACTCTCCTATGTTCATTACTCTTCCGTAACTGGCTTTCTAGACATAAGTTCTGCCAGATCACGTTCATCTTCTTTCTTTTGCTCTCTCATCCATCTTTTAAACACAATCCCAATTGCTGAGATATAAACAAGCTCTTGCACGATCTTCATGATCACTCCACCTAGCTGTTGATCGTTTAGTGGTGTGAGAATAGGTGCAAGTTGAGACATTTGACGATACGTTTCAAATAGCACATGATCCCCAAACATAATCAAAGCACAGGCAGGTGTAAGTAGGAAACCATTTGCAAAGATAAATACCAGCTTTAACAACGGCTTTGTTTTATCCCACTCTGGGACCGGACAAACAACCGGCCACCACATACACAAGGCCAAAATAAGTAAAATCGTGTGGGAAACATAGTGTAGAAAATGACTCTCCATGATAGCGTCAAAAATGATCGGTACATGGTATAAAGAAATCGCGCCATTGAATAGAAAAAGGATTACGATGGGTCCTGTTAAAAAGCGAAACACTGGACGTATTCCCCTTAATTCAATTACTGGACGAATCATCCAATCTGGAATACCAAGCCATAAGAACGGCGGAAGCACGATAAATAAAAGCGACATCTGAAGCATGTGCATACTAAATAATTCATGTGCCAAAAGATCCAGCGGACTACTAACCGCTAAATTGGCGATCAAAATCGCAAACATAAAATAGAGTTTCTGGGAAACAGCAACCGGCTCCTTACCAGGAAATTTATGCCGGTACGGTCCTGTAACGAGTAAATACACAACAGCAAGTCCAATAAATAATAGGTTTAATTGCAAATTCCAGTTTGCAGCGTACAAAAATAACTGCATAAAATCTTGAAAAGACATTGGAAGTCCTCCTCCCATACCTTGCCCTAAATTACTACCAAACACATCTTATCACATATTGGACACATTACAAAAAGCTCCTTTGTGACACTTTCGAGAATATGTGAATGATTGAACAAAATATCCTTTCCACAATCGTCATAACTCCCTCTTACATATGTAGTTTGTGAATGAGTTCTCCTATGTTTTAGCTTTAGTTTGTATAACAAACTAGTCTAGATCTGGAGGAATTCCAATTCCTCCAGATCTATTACTCTCCTCTCATCAGCATCTGATAGTGGCTTTTTAAATCCTCAGCAACTCTCTTCCAACTAAACTTTTCTTCTACGATTTTACGCGATTGCTGCCCCATTTCTTTTAGTAGCTGTGGATTCTTTAGCCAATGTAATAATACCTTCTCGATCCGTTTACTCAAAATATCTGGAGATAAAAGTTTTCCGTTGATCCCATCTTGGACTACTTCACCGATTCCTCCTACAGAGGTGCTTAAAATAGGTAATCCAGTCGCCATCGCTTCCAGATTCACCAGACCAAAAGCCTCATTTCCTACCGATGGTGTGATCAGAAAATCCGCTAATTGATATATGGAGGGAAGTTGATCATTTGGCACATAACCTAACCATTCGACTTGTGTTACACACGACTTCACGATCTGTTTACATTTTTTGAGATATTCTGTTTCAATCTCTTTGCCATAATAACTACTACCTGCAATCAATAATTTCGCATTGGGCTCTTGCTTCACTACTTCTACAAATGCTTCCAATAGATGATGAAGACCTTTCTGCGGAATGATTCGTCCTACAAAAAGCAGGACAGGTCTTCCTCCGAGATTTCTTTTTTGGCGTTCCAAAATGCGATTTTGTTGACAATCCGGCTCATGAATGGAAGGAAATAGATTCAAATTTACGCCTAAAGGTACTACATGGCAACGATCAGAAAGGCTATCCTCCATAGCAATCACTCGGGATCGAAGGAACTGACTATTTACCAAGATTAGATCGTATTTCTTTAAAATCTTACCTCTTTCTTTCGGATTGATGTAAGGGGGCTTAATATAGGTTTCTGAATGAAGAAAAAGAACCTTTTTCCCTTGTAGTTGTTGGATAGGGGGATTCATCATCCAGATAGGGCGATTTTCAAATTGGATAATCTGGTTTGGATTCTGAAGCAGATACTTCGTTACTTGTTTTCGGTAGTACTTCCGGCCAGCAGAAAAATTCATTTGACGAGCCGGAATCTGATTAGAATGATTAACATCAACCCCAATCAATGTCACAGGCAATAGAGTACTTAGATGGTTGGTAATTTGGCGGGAACAAATTTCTACCGAGCCATTCCCTGCTTTGTCGACTGGTAAATTCCCAGGAGTAACCAGACAAACTTTTGGATTCTCTTGCTGTTGCTGTATCATTTTCTTTACAAGATACCCTGCATATTGCATTGGTTTTTGTATGGTTTGATGCCATGAATCAAAATCTTGCGCTTGATGAAACGTAATACGAAGATCTCGACCATTTACTTCAATAATCCATATTTTTTCATCTATATCAATGGCGATATCAAATCCCAAATCGGCTAAACCGGGATTAGTCGTTTCAAGCTTTTGAGCCGCTAGGATAACCAGACTTTGGATTTTCTCTTTCATCTCTTGGATGTCTTTTATCTTTAAATCGCATAAAACCTCATCTATTTTCTTCGATTTCCCACCAACGGCTAAATTAGTAGCAATTCCATGCTTCACTCCAAGCCTAGCAACCATACCAGAGACGCTCCATTCCCCGTTGTCCCCTTTTTGGACTGCTATACGAAAATCAACTGCTTGATCATGGATTGTTTGGACCGCAATGGCTTGTTGAATCAAGAACTCATCATTTTCGGCTTTCCTTTCTAACTGAATTTCCAGTTCAGGGTTCGGATATGTTTCGATTACTCCGGTAGAATGTATCATCCGCCATTTACTTTCCTGTTGATCGATACGGCAAATATCGATTCCTAAACTTTTTTCAAGAGGCTTTACATAAACAACCCCATATTGCTCTTGAAATGTTCGCCAATTATTTACGGATAGTAACTCCGTCTTAGGAAGATAGGGAACGATCTCTGGAAATTGGGATAATTCCTGATAAATCTTCCACTTATTCAAACGATTATCTTGATTAAATACGGTTATCCCAGGTGTACGTATTAGTTTCTCTACTTGTTTTTTTGTATTCACTGGCTTCACCCGATTATGAATGATAGCAGGGATGGGAACCGTTATTTCCTTAAATGTATTTTGCTCTTCTATATATTGAAATCCTGTAACAGTGCGTTTTTTAAAATGCACGTGATGAATGGTAAAGAAGATGGGTGTAAGACCTTCTCTTTTCGCAAATCGATGGTACGTCAAGAAGGACTCGTACGGTGATCGCTGACGTAAGCAATCAGCAAAAATCCTCTGACTAATGAGAATGCCTATTCGCGACAAGACCTCCACCTCCCTCCTATTTCCATTAGATTATGCCCGAGGTGGAGAAAGTCACAAGTATATTTGTCCCCTATCTCAAAAAATAGACGCATGCTGATAACCTATCAGCATGCGTCTATTCTTGACTTACCCAATTATAAAAGGAGAAATTTCCTGCATCCACCTCTGTCGGCTTCATTTGCTTATACAAAACTCCTTTTGATCGAAAACGTCTTGTATATTCAAAAGCTTGCTCCGAAGTTTGAATTTGATTTCTCTCCCATTCCAATAGGATTCGATCAATATAACGAAAGCTTACTTTTCCGCAAAAAACAGCTTCTCGTAATGCTGCCTCTATTAAATCGTCCGAATATCCATCTTCATCGATCCACCGTGACAATGTCTCACACTCAAACGGCGATAAAGCTCTCCCAAACTCTCTCTCAAATAATTGAAATAAGCCTTGGTACGCATTTGTTTGTTCGTCTATGTCAGGTGTTTGTCGACCAATATAATTAGCGGCTAGCTGTCTGTAGAGTGGGGTTAACGAATATCTTTCAGATTGAAGTCCATTTTCATCCGTAACATCTTCTAATTCAATAAAACCATGTTGTACCATATGATGAAGAGCATTGCTTATCTCTTCATAACTCATATGCATACGAGATTCGAGCAATTGAATCGAAGGGAGTGGATTCCATTCCTTCTCTTGAAAATTGATTAGATGGATGAGAATCATAACATCTTTCTCTGTTAAACCAACCTGCTTATACTCTTGTAAAAGGATGACGGGTACAGACACAGATCCTTGTAACAGAAAATTAACTAATGTTGTCTGAAAAGACCCAGATTGTTCCAAGAAACATCCACCTCGCTTACTTCATCCTTTAACTATACCACGAATTCTTTAATAAAATAGTCTTGAAAAAAGGAAAAGCATCTACATCACGAAACTCGATTAGTAGATGCTTCTTTTCCCCTTTATTAAGGATAAAGACGGTTTAACATACGAGGGAACGGAATGCTTTCACGTACATGATCTAAGCCACAAATCCAAGCAACGGTTCTCTCGAGTCCCAGTCCAAATCCAGAATGAGGAACACTTCCATATTTACGCAGATCTAGATACCAAGCATACGTCTCTTTGGACAAACTATGCTCCTCATACCGCTCAACTAATAGCTCCGGATCGTCAATCCGCTGTGATCCGCCAATAATCTCTCCATAGCCTTCTGGAGCAATCAAATCCGCACATAGTACCACTTCAGGTCTCTCTGGATCTGGTTTCATGTAGAAAGATTTAATCTCCGTTGGATAATGCGTAATAAATACAGGTTTATCAAAGCTTTCGGCAATTTTGGTCTCATGAGGTGAACCAAAATCTTCACCCCACTGAATGTCTTCAAAACCCTCACGATGTAATAACTCGATCGCCTCATCATATGTAATCCGTGGGAATGGAGCTTTAATCTTCTCTAATTTAGAAATATCTCGCTCAAGTGTTTGTAATTCTGTTGGACAGTTTTGTAAGACTGATTGAGCTACAAACTCTAGCATTTGCTCTTGATATTCTAAGCTCCGTTCATGATCCACAAAAGCCATTTCCGGCTCGATCATCCAGAATTCAATCAAATGACGACGCGTCTTCGATTTCTCCGCGCGAAATGTAGGTCCGAAAGAATACACCCGATTGAGCGCCATCGCCGCCGCTTCTGCATATAGCTGTCCAGTTTGTGACAAGTAAGCATCTTCATCAAAGTATTTGGTATGAAACAAATCAGTTGTACCTTCACAAGAAGAAGGGGTTAAGATCGGTGGATCTACTAATGTAAAGCCATTTTGATCTAAAAACACTTGGATCGCCCGAATGATTTCGGCACGAACACGAAGAATCGCTACTTGACGAGCAGAACGGATCCAAAGATGACGATGATCCATGAGGAAATCGGTGCCATGCTCTTTTTTGGCAATCGGATATTCTTCGGCAACTTGTATGGTCTTCACACTCGTCACGTCTAGCTCAAAGCCCGAAGGAGCCCGATCATCCTGACGAATCGTGCCCGTAACATAAAGTGAACTTTCCATCGTCAATAGTTTCGCTTCGTCCCAAATTTCGGGCGCTACCTGATTTCGTACCAAAACTCCTTGAATCGTGCCTGTCCCATCTCGCAATTGCAAGAATTGAATTTTACCACTGGAACGTTTATTATACATCCATACCCCAATGGTAACTTCTTTTCCTACATATGCAGAGACTTCACGTATTGTTATCATTGACATAAATACCCCCATCTGCTCAAAACGCTTCCTTCCATTATAAACTACTAAAAATTTCATCGTCAACGCATTCGATCAAAGCATTTTCTTATTTTAGACAGAAATTGAAGGGAAAAAATCTACTATAATAGACATATTGCTTTTTAAACACTTAAGTCGGACATGCAAAGGAGGGAAAACATTTGAAACGAATTATACCGATTGTCACGGCTATTTTAGCTGTCATCCTATTCGTTATCTTTTTCCCATTTGGTAAAGCAGCAATCTCTCCCGAGAGCCACAGTGATGTGCCAAGTAAAACGGAGCAAAAGGGGAATTCATCCAATAAGCTTCAGATCGCTGCATTTGGTGATATCATGATGCATACACCACAAATTAAAGCAGGAGCCATAGGTGCAAACAACTACGACTTCCGTTCGTTTTTTAAAGAAGTCAAACCTTATGTTAGCCAAGCAGATATTGCGATCGGAAACTTTGAGATGACATTAGCAGGGCCATCTAAGCCTTACTCTGGTTTCCCACAGTTTAATGCACCTGACCAGATCGTCGACGCATTGAAAGACACTGGGGTTGATGTAGTCAGCACATCTAATAACCATGCTATGGATACTGGGGTAGACGGAGCCATTCGAACCCATAAAGTCGTAAATGAACGTGGAATCCAAACGACAGGCACCTCTCCTTCCGCAGAGAAACGGAAACCACTCATTGTGGAGAAGAACGGAATCAAAGTGGCTTTTCTTGCGTATACAGAGCTGACAAATGGGATACCTGTGCCACAAGATAAGCCCTATCTGATTAATTTGATTGGAGATGGAACAGGAATAGCTCAAGATATCGCTCAAGCGAAAAAAGAGGGTGCAGAGTTAGTTTGTGTCTCCCTCCATTGGGGTGTCGAATACCAACGCAACCCAAATCCGAGCCAAAAATCGATTGCTGAGAAAGTATTTAAAGCAGGAGCGGATGTCATCTTCGGTAGTCATCCTCACGTTCTCCAGCCGATGGAGAAAATGAATGTGGATGGAAAAGAGAAATATATCATTTATTCAATGGGGAACTTTGTCTCTAACCAAAAAGACCGTTATACCGATGAGGGAATTATTGTATATGTTGATCTAGAGAAGGATCCCAAAACCAATCAGGTAAAACTAAAAGAGTTTTCCTATCTTCCTACCTTTGTTCATAAATACAATGCAAATGGCAAACAGCAATATGCCGTTATCCCTACACCGAAGCAAGAAGCAACTAACTTACCTTATCCTGGGCTATCCGCGTCTAAATGGCAGTCTGTATGGAATGACACCGTTTCACACGTAAGTCCGGGTAATGCAATCCCTGTTTATGCGAATCCAGCTCAAAAACAATAAAACAAAAAACAGTTGATTCATCGTCAACTGTTTTTTGTTGCTTATTTTAATACCTTCTCGATCTCTGATTTACATTCTTCTGGTTTGGTAGTAGGAGCAAAACGCTTTACTACATTCCCACTCCGGTCTACCAAGAACTTCGTGAAATTCCACTTAATCGCTCCACCTAAAATCCCACTTGCTTCCTGGCACAAATACTGAAAAACCGGATGAGCACCCGAGCCATTTACCTCAATCTTATCAGTAATTGGAAACTTCACTCCATAGTTTATCTCACAAAACTCTTGAATTTCTTCATTTGAGCCAGGCTCTTGCCCCATAAACTGGTTGCACGGAAAGCCTATTACTTCTAGACCTTGTGAGTGATACGTTTCATACAATTCTTGAAGCCCTTTGTACTGAGAAGTAAAACCACATTTACTAGCCGTATTTACCAATAGAACCGCTTTTCCACGATAATCTTCAAATGACTTTTCTTGTCCATTCGATAAGACAACAGATAATTGATAAAAGTCCATTAGCCCACCTCATTCTATGAGATATATCTACCTATAATGTAACAAAAAACATAGATAAATAGATAGCAAAAAAACTGGCTACTATAGCATTTGCATAAAAAACGAAACCACCTACGCTGTGAAGTGAACCCAAAAAGTTGATATTTTTTAGCAATGTCTTTATACAACTCGACGCCGTCGAGATAGGCTTGAACAGCTTCCCATTTAATTTCTACTGAATACACTTAGCCATAGAAAAAGCACCTCCAACTGTTGGCTTTTGTATCCAACAATTGGGGTGCAGTTCACGCACGGGTAAGTGGTTTCGTTGTACATCTATCTTAATAGAGAGACATGTATTGCTCGCGTTCCCAGTCATGAACGGTAGTGCGGAATAGATCCCATTCAATTTCTTTTGCTTCTACAAAGTGGCTAAGTGCATGTTCACCGAGTGCATCTGCGATAACCGAATCGTTTTGAAGCTCTTGAATCGCTTCGAATAGGTTTGCTGGTAAGCTTTCAATCCCTGCATCTCTACGCTCTTGCTCATCCATCACATAGATATTGCGGTCTGTTTGTGGAGGTGCAGCTAGCTTGTTCTTAATCCCATCCAACCCAGCAGCTAGCATCGTAGCGAGTGCTAGGTAAGGGTTTGCGGCTGGGTCTGGAGAACGTACCTCAATCCGGGTACTAAGACCACGAGAAGCAGGTACACGAACTAACGGACTACGGTTTTTCGGAGACCAAGCTACATAACAAGGCGCTTCATAACCAGGCACCAAACGCTTATACGAATTGATTAGCGGGTTGGTTACAGCTGTAAAAGCACGAGCATGCTTTAAGATCCCAGCTAGATAGTGAAGTGCTGTTTCAGATAAACCTAGTTCATCACTCTCATCATAGAAAGCATTTTCGTTTCCACGGAAGAGAGATTGATGACAATGCATACCAGAACCATTGACACCAAATAGCGGTTTCGGCATAAAGGTTGCATGCAAGCCATAGTTACGTGCTACATTTTTTACAACCAATTTAAATGTTTGGATTTGGTCTGCTGCTTTGATTGCATCCGCATATTTGAAGTCGATTTCATGCTGTCCAGGAGCCACTTCGTGGTGGGAAGCTTCGATCTCAAAGCCCATTTGCTCTAAAGTGAGCACGATATCACGACGGCAGTTTTCTCCGAGATCAAGCGGCGCTAGGTCAAAGTAACCACCTTGGTCATTTAGATCAAGAGTGGGCTTCCCTTTCTCATCCGTTTTAAAGAGGAAGAATTCTGGCTCTGGTCCCACGTTAAAGGAAGTAAAGCCAAGCTCTCTCGCTTCTGCCATCACTTTTTTAAGAATCCCGCGAGGATCTCCTGCAAATGGGGTGCCATCTGAGTTGTAGATATCACAAGTAAGAGCCCCCACCTTTGAATCGCCTGCTGCAACCCATGGATACACGACCCATGTATCAAGATCTGGATACAGATACATATCGGATTCTTCGATGCGAACAAATCCCTCAATCGAAGATCCGTCAAACATCATTTTATTATCCAAAGCTTTTTCCAGCTGACTGCGCGGAATCTCTACGTTCTTAATGGTTCCAAGTAAATCGGTAAATTGAAGACGGATATATTGAACATTTAGTTCAACCGCTTGTTTTAAAATATCCTCTCTCGTAAATCGTGCCATATCCATCATTCTCCCTTCCAAGTAGTTACGTTAGTTGCGAAAAAAACGCGAGAATTCACCGTAAACTTCTGAAGTACGGCCTAGCTTCGGATGCAGGAGATCGCGTTTTAGTAGTCGACGTAATTCTCGTTCGGACAACTCTTGCTTCACCTTCACAACCTCAGCTTGCGCTTTTTCCACCTCTTTATGTGCTTCTAGAATCTGATGGTTTTTCTGTAACATTTCCTTGACACCTGCAAGATTAATTCCTTTTTCGATCAACGATTTAATTTCAAATAAGCGTTCTACATCATTAAAAGAAAATAGGCGTTGGTTACCATTTGTCCGCTCAGGCTCAATTAAACCTTGTTGCTCATAGTAACGAACTTGACGTGGTGTTAGATCAGTCAATTTTGTTACGGTTCCAATTGGAAACAAAGGCATATTTCGCCGCATCTCATCATTCATGATGACGGCCCTCCTTTCTCTAGAAGGAGTTAGGTGATTCAATTACATTCATTTTATGCTGTGTTAGGATTCATGTCAAGATATGTAAGGAAAGTTAACATAAAAACTTTTTATGCTCGACCACGTTTAAATTAAGACAAAAAACCATACGATCAACGCAATTAAAATAATCAGTTTCACCAACATGCCGCCGATAAAACCAATCAATGTACTGATCCCGATGGAAAAAGCTTTTTTGAAATCTTGAGTACGAATCCACTCCACTACAAAAACAAAAACGAAAGGACCTACTATGACTCCAAGTGGCCCTAGAAAGAGCGAGAACACAATTGCTCCAAGCGCCGCCGCCCAAAACGAACCACTCGATCCACCTGCTCGCTTAGCCGCAATCCCACTAGCAAAATTGTCGACCAGAAAGCTTAACACCATCACAATACTGGTAATGATCCAAAACCATAGCCCTAGTGCTTGATTATCCACAAAAAAGTGGTACATCGCAAAACCAGCCATCAGCAAAGGGACATCTGGCAAGACCGGAAATACCAAGCCTAAGAAAGCCAAAGCAAACAACGCAATGATAATAATCCATACAACCGTTATCGTTACCACATATATCCTCCTTATTCCATTTTCTCTGGGAGTGAACCCGTTGTTTTCATACGATCCAATGCCTGCATGATTGCAATTTTTACATGTGAGTAGGTAAGCCCACCTTGAAGAAAAGCGATATAAGGCTCACGAAGCGGTCCATCAGCAGATAATTCAATACTCGCCCCTTGGACAAATGTTCCAGCTGCCATGATCACAGGATCTTGATAGCCTGGCATCGCCGCCGGAATCGGAGTGATGTGTGCATCCACCGGACTAGCACTTTGGATTCCTTGGCAAAAAGCAATCAATAAATCAGCGCTTCCCAATCGAATTTGCTGAATAATATCCGTTCGTAGCTCGTCCCAACTAGGCGTAGTATGAAAGCCCACTTCTTTTAACATAGCTGAAGCAAATACGACACCTTTTAATGCTTCTCCTACTACATGAGGCGCTAAAAACAGTCCTTGGTAATAATCACGTTGATAACCATAAGTCGCTCCACCTTCTACCCCTATACCCGGAGCAACGAGGCGTGAAGCTGCCTTTTCGACGAACTCCTTCTTCCCTACCATATATCCACCTGATTTCGCCAAGCCGCCACCGGGATTTTTAATGAGCGAACCCGCCACAATATCAGCTCCTACATGCGTCGGCTCCATCTCCTCTACAAACTCTCCATAACAGTTGTCCACAAAAATGACCGCTTGAGGTGCTATCTCCCTAATTTGCGTAATCATATCTTGAATCCTCGCGATAGTAAAAGAAGGACGATCCGCATAGCCACGAGAGCGCTGAATCGCAACTACCTTCGTACGCTCACTAACAGATTGCCTAAATGCATCCCAATCGATTTCTCCACCCTCAAGCAAAGGAATTTCTCGATACCGAATCCCATAGTCCGCCAAAGAGCCTGTTCCATCCCCCTCTTTCCCAATCACTTTATGTAATGTGTCATAAGGAGTTCCCGTGAGATAAATCAACTCTTCCCCCGGGCGTAGATTTCCGTATAAACTGCTCGCAATCGCATGGGTACCCGAGATAATATTCGATCTGACCAACGCCATCTCAGCACCAAACAAGTCAGCAAAAATTCGTTCAAACACTTCCCTACCTACATCATCGTACCCATATCCTGTAGACGAATGGAGATGATAGTCGCTCACAGCATGTTTACGAAACGCATCAAGAACGCGCCACTGATGCATATCGACGCGTTCTTCGATTTGATTGATTATAGGTTGAATCTGTTTCACAACACTCGACTGTAATTCCTGAATCCACGTTGCATGCTTTAGCTTCATCATTTACACCATTTCTCTTGTGTATTTATACTATCTTTGAAGTCTGTTTATGAACCAAAAACACCATTGATCACCATAATAGAGATGAGATAGACTAGGGGCAATGTATCTGACTACTGCGATGTTAGTAAGCCTGCCTAGCGTAGTCCTTCGTAGCTAGGGCGTTTTGTGGCAATGTTTGAGCGCTCTTTGCGAGTTTTGCCACTTGCCCGAAGCGAAGAAGGACAAAGCGGACTTGCTTTTCCACATCCTCGTGGGCTTACTATTTGAGCTGTGGGCAGATACATGCCCCGGGCTAACCTACTATCGGTTACTCAACAAACAAACCCTATTACTTACTTATTACTCAATTGTAATCTCTCTTGCAAATCCCTTGGAAGAGAGTTCAATTTGTTCCTTGGAAGACGATATTGAAAGGAAATCTCCAAATCCTCTGTCTCACTATGTAAGATTTCTGCATGACGATAAAGCGCAGAAATCCAGTCTCCCTTCTCAACAGAGAATGAAACCGTTCCTTTAAAGTCATTTTGATAGAGAATCTCTTCTACTTTGGCTTTGAGCCTCTCTAAATCAGACTGATTAAACGCGGAAATCATAATTCGATTGCCTTCTAGCTCTTCCGATTCTTCTCGAATCGATCGATCCGTCATTTGATCCACTTTATTAAAAACAATCAGTGTCGGAATATGGGCAGCACCCAATTCTTCGAGCACCTCTTCCACTACCTTCATTTGTTCCGATGATTCAGGATGGCTCGCATCTACCACATGTAGTAATAAATCAGCTTCTGTCACCTGCTCAAGGGTACTCCGAAAAGACGCTACTAGTTGGTGTGGAAGATTGCGGATAAAACCAACTGTATCAGTCAACAGAACCTCTTGCCCACTAGAAAGATCTAGTTTACGCGATGTTGGATCCAAGGTAGCAAATAATTTATCCTCTGCTAACACCTTCGACTCCGTTAACTGATTGAGTAACGTAGACTTTCCTGCATTTGTATAACCTACGAGGGATACCTGTGTCACTGCTTGCTTCTTTCGCCTTGCTTGGTGCAACTGACGATGTTTGCGTACTTCTTCTAAGTCATGTTTCAAAATATCAATTTGACGTCTGATATGTCTTCGATCGGTTTCAAGCTTCTTCTCACCCGGACCTCGAGTTCCAATGCCGCCCCCTAATCTAGATAGCTCTTTCCGTTTTCCCACCAGTCTCGGTAGCATATATTGGAGCTGAGCTAGTTCAACTTGAAGGCGACCTTCTTTCGTCTGCGCACGCCCGGCAAATATATCGAGGATTAACTGCGTCCGATCAATGACTTTCGCATCGATAAGTTCTTCTAAATGCTTAATTTGGGAGGGAATTAGCTCTTGATCAAAAATGACCAAGTCGGCCTCTAGATCCTCTACTAACTGGGCGATTTCTTCTGCTTTTCCTTTTCCGACCAACCACGCACGATCCTTGCGATCACGGAACTGAATCACTTGTTCAATTACCTCTGCATGAGCTGTATCCGCTAGGCCTGCTAATTCTTCCAAAGAAGAACGAAGCTCCCATTCATGCAACTTAGAGCCGCAACTCACAAGTATGGCTCGTTCTCTCTCTACGATTCCTTCGATTGGTATCCATCCTTCCAACAGACAATAAAATAAGTTTAATTATACCATGAGTGAATAGGTGTTTTCTTTTCAACCTCGTCTAACTGAAAGTCATCTGAACGCAAGGTCATTAAATCATTTCGATTTGCATAAGGCATTTGCAACAACCGAACAGCATGTTGGCGAACGGCCTGCTCAATCGAATTGCGTATATAACGGGCATTTCCAAATGGACGATCTAAACGCTCCATTTCGCGTTGCACATGGCTTCGTAACTTCTCTTTCGCCGCAACGGATAAACGATACTGTCTCTCATTCGTCATGCATTCAGCAATTTCAAGTAGCTGTTGAATTGGAAAATCAGAAAACTCAAGCTGGACAGGAAAACGAGAAGGTAAACCAGGGTTTGAGCTTAAGAAATTACTCATTTCCCATGAATATCCTGCTAGAATCAAGATAAAATCATTCTTATGATCCTCCATTGCTTTTACAAGGGTATCAATCGCTTCTTTCCCAAAATCTTTTTCCCCACCACGAGCTAATGAATACGCCTCATCAATAAATAAGATTCCACCAAGTGCTTTATTTACATGCTCTCTGGTCTTCTGAGCAGTATGTCCGATATACTCTCCTACTAAATCAGCTCGCTCTACCTCCACTAAATGACCTTTTGACAACATGCCCATCTCCCGAAACAAACCGCTCATAATCCTAGCTACCGTTGTCTTACCTGTTCCGGGATTCCCAGTAAAGACCATGTGGAGAACTTGCTGTTCACTACTTAAACCAGCGGCTTGCCTTCGCTTACCGATTTCCAGCCATGCATATATTTCTTTTACAAATGCCTTCACTTGGGTCAATCCTACTAATTGATCCAATTGATCGAAACACTTCTTTAAACCGACAGGCGTTTCCTCTTGCCAAGCAGGAAGGGAACAGGTAGCAGCGCTCTGTTTTCGATCAAACACGATTTGGATTCGATGTTTCTCATCTTGCACCTCAAGGACTCTCCTGCTCATGAAGTTCACCTCATCTGGGCTATTTGTTCTGTCTATATATACGCATATGCCCATTTATTGGTGATAATAGAAAAAAGCCAAGTGATGAATTCTCACTTGACTTCTACTTCTTTATCTTCTTGAGACATAAGGGATACGGGCCGTGCTGGGGTAAACGTAGAGATCGCATGCTTATAAACCATTTGTTGTTTACCTTCGCTATCGATCACAATCGTAAAGTTATCAAAACCTCTAATGACACCTCTTAACTGAAATCCATTCATTAAATAGATGGTTACGGGTACCGATTCTTTTCGGATCTGATTCAAAAATGTATCTTGAATATTAATGGCTTGTTTCAAAGTAAGTACCTCCTATGTTATCAGTAAGGTATTTATTCTCTGTACTCCGGAAACTTTCCTGCCACTTGCTCTTTAATTTCTTCAAAGATTCCTTTTTTCGTTACATCATACCAAAGAATCTCATTCGATCTCCTAAACCAGGAGAGTTGACGTTTCGCATAATTACGAGATCCTTTTTTAATCTGTTCAATAGCAGCATCTAAAGACCACTCTCCATCGAGATACCGATAAATCTCCTTATAACCGATCGCATGCATCGAAGTAGCCGTCCTTTGGTATCCCTTTTGACGTAACAACTGTACCTCTTCTACAAGCCCCTGCTCTATCATCAAATCAACGCGCAGATTAATTCGTTCGTACAGTAATTCCCTTGGCATGGTTAGACCAATCCATAAAGAACGATAAGGCGACTCTCCCTTTTTACTAAGTTGTGAGATCGACTGACCTGTCTGATCATATACCTCTAAAGCCCGTATTAACCGTTTCTGATCGTTTGGATGTAATTTTTGTGCCGATGTTGGATCTACTTCTTGTAAACGTCTATGTAGAGCTTCATTTCCTTCTTTTTCTGCTAACTCTCTTAACTCTTGTCTCAAGCTAGGGTTTTCTTTTACATCTGGCATGAGATAGTTATGTGTAACCGAGTCAACATATAAGCCTGTCCCACCTACTAGAATGGGAAGGTGAGATCGCCCGGATACTTCTGCAATCGACTCTCGAGCAATCCTCTGAAACTCCTGCACTGAAAAAGGATAGTCAGGATCGTATCGATCAATGAGATGATGAGGAACAAGCTCCCTCTCTTCCTTTGATGCTTTGGCTGTCCCAATATTCATATAGCGGTATACTTGCATCGAGTCTCCCGATATGATTTCTCCATGAAATTCCCCAGCTAATTCCAAACTTAGAGATGTTTTCCCTACGGCAGTTGGCCCCACAATCACCAACAAATTAGGCTTCATCGTACCACACCCTTTCCACTGAAGTCCTAGTCGACTCTCATTAACTTCTGACACTCTTCAAGTACTTTTACAGGTATCTGATTCATTACTTGGTACTTTTTCTGAAATATTTCTTCGATCAACCTTTCAATCTCAGAACCGAGAATCATTTCCTTACCTTGTTTCAGAAATAAATGTAGCGGTACAGATGGATCTCCTTGTTTTAATGGCGGCTGTAGATAGGTGACGTTGACCAGATTCACAAATTGATTCTTTTCAAAAAAACGATTTCTCCGAGCGCAAGTCTGTTTCTCAAGCTCTGTATGTGCAAATTCTTCTTTCTCTGTCTCCAGTACAATTCCTTTTAAGGAATGATATCCTGCTCTTTTTGCACCATCCATCAGAATCTCCTCTATTTTCTTTAGAGTCATACTCCCTATCCCATGGCTTCTTATGTGTGGATTCGTTGCAAGATATACAATAAAGCCCATATTTATGTTGGAGAAATAATGGGCAGTCGCAAGAGAACAGATTTCACTCTCATTTTGATATCCTACTAGAAAGGTATAGGAGTCTGGAAAGGAAGATGTTTGGCTTGATAGACCCCGATAAAATACATCGTGTGGCTCCCTCACTTCATCGGGGAATGATTGATCATAAATCTCAAATGCTTTTTGAATGAAGATTTGATCCTCAGAAGTAAGCTCTTTCCATGTAATATCCACTTTGAATCCCCTTAATAAAATAGAGGACTATGGTTGAGCCCTCTATTCTTCCAATTTTGTTTGCACAGCAAACTTGTCTATATAAACAACTTATGGTGAATCAGATTTTCGTATAACTCCCCAAGCAAATTGCGAAGACTCTTTTACAATCGTAAATCCTAATCGCTCGAACTCTCCACTGCCGGGTCTCTCTTTTAGCATAACCAACCGCCTAGCAACGCGAACAGCGTGTTGTACCGATTCTTGATCAAGTGCTACAGGGTTGGCAAGCGGTTTTAACACTTGCATCGCAGAAGAGGTTTTAATGGTTTCACGAAACATCGGATCAAAGATAACCACGTCAAAAGAATCATTTTTCATATTCGGAAGCGTATCGCGATAATCTTGTCCCATCACTTCCACTCTTCTCATCGCGGCATCTAACCGGGTTCGATTCGTAATCATGGTCTTCAGACCCTGTCTTACCATCTGTGCTAAAACAGGCTCTGACTCTAAGCCAACCACCCGTCCTGATTCACCAACAGCATAACTTGCCACAATCGCATCAGAAGCCATGCCCAGTGTACAGTCGAGCACGTGATCCCCTGATTGTAGCTCTGCAAATTTCACCAATGAATCCGATTCGCCACGAGCTAAGTTTTTGATTCTAAGGGCTGAGGTATTTGGATGAAAATGAAAAGAATGACCGTCTTTTCGCTCATAGCGCCAGCCTTTTTTCGTGATTAAAATCACTTCATCGCGATCTGCTTGGTCAAATAAACCAGGGAGTGATAAGCGATGTCGTTCTTGATACGGAACAGCTAACTCCCCCGCCAACTGCTTCGCTTCTTCTACTAGTTCATCGTCTGGGTGAAAAGAAGTGCTTACAAATAATATTTTACATCACTCGCTTTGAAACAAAATGTGTTCTTAGTGTTCATCGGTTCCATTTCATATAATTCATCCCCCACCATCATGATGGGGGATGAATAGCTACCATGCTTCAATTACTCATTTTACTTTGATTATCCTCAGAAAAGCCTTAATACCACAGCTTATCAAGGGATTAAAACATTACTATGGCTTCGTTATTACATGACCCTTTTAAACATTTTTTCTAACTCATACGTAGTGAAATGAACGAAAATCGGGCGTCCATGTGGACAAGTAAACGGATTTTCACATCCTGATAATTGATGAAAGAGAGACTCCATCTCTTCGTGTCTGAGGTGACGATTCGCCTTAATCGCCGCCTTACACGACATCATCTTCGCGGAGGCATCTCGTAGCACTGCCACATCAACCTTGCCATGATCCTTCAAGTAATGAATGATCTCATGGATCAAAGTCACTTCATTTTCCTTTGGAAACCAACTTGGATAGGCCCGAATCATAAACGTATTTCCACCAAATGGCTCCAAATCCAAGCCCCAATCTTGCAGTTCTGCTAAATAATTTTCTAATGTCTTCGCTTCTGAAATCGTACATTCAATGGTTAACGGAATTAACAACGTTTGTTGTGTACTATTTTTTTCGCCCATTCTGCGATAAAAGATTTCATAATAAACTCGTTCATGGGCGGCGTGTTGATCTACTAGATAAAAGCCATCATCCGATTGGGCAACGATATAAGTTCCATGTACTTGAGCCAGCGGTAATAGTAGTGGAAAACGTGAGTTAGTCGTCTCTGTTGATTCATCTCCAGTCGTAATCTCTAGAGACTCTGCTTGCTTATCTACCACCGCCATGTCTCGCAAACCTGGCTCTACCTTTTCTTCTACTGGAATCGACATTTGATTGCCATATGGAAGTGACGAAAATGTTTCCTGAATCATGGGTCTCTCTAGCTTATTTTTCTCTTCTGCTCTAAAATCGATGTCTTTTTTCTGGTCAGATAGAGGAAAAGTGGGGGCTTTTTGCGCCTGTGGATGATCATTCCATAGAGAAGCCCTCTCTTGAACCTGCCAATCTGTATTGGAACGAACAGGTGTAAAAGATAACTCCGATTGCTCGGGCTTCGATGCGACACTTTTTATCGTTGCTACACCCGTAGCCTGTGGAACGAGTCGTTGCTTATGAAAAGCGCCCTGGACAGACTGCTCGATTAATTGACATAGTTCACGTTCCTTGCTCAAACGAACTTCTAATTTGGTCGGATGAACATTTACATCTACTAACTTGGGGTCCATCTTGATTTGGACCACACCAATGGGATAACGTCCATTTGGAAGGAGCGTTCCGTATGCCCGCAGGATAGATTGAGAAATCGGAATGCTCCTTACATAGCGACCATTTAAGATGATAGAGAGGTAGGAACGATTCGATCTGGTCAACTCAGGCTTCGAGATAAACCCACTTAATTGAAAATCACCATCTTCTCCTCCTACTTGCATCATCTGGGAAGCAACCTGTTTCCCATAGATGGCATGGATGACATGAAGTAATTTCCCATCTCCAGGTGTTCGGAAAAGCTCTTTTCCATTGTGAATAAGCGTAAACGATAGATCTGGACAAGAAAGAGCTAGCCTCCCCATAACATCTGCTACTTGACTCACTTCCGTGTTGACGGTCTTCAAGTATTTCAAACGAGCCGGAGTATTATAAAACAAGTCACGGACCACCACGTCCGTTCCTCTGGAGCGTGAAGTATCTTCGGTCCGTAATAACTGTCCGCCTTCGATCGTTAATAAAGTCGCAAGTTCGGAAGCATCTTCAGCTGTCTTCAGCTCCACTTTCGACACCGATGCAATACTGGGTAATGCTTCCCCGCGAAATCCCAATGTCTGAATTTGAAATAAATCGCGCTCACGCTGAATCTTACTAGTAGCATGTCGTTCAAAAGCGATGACTGCATCTTCGCGCTCCATCCCCGAACCGTTATCAGAAACACGAATATACGAGATACCTCCCTCTTCCAATTGCACCGTAATTTTATCTGCCTTGGCATCAATCGCATTTTCCACTAACTCTTTCACGATGGAAGCAGGGCGTTCTACTACTTCTCCTGCGGCAATCTGATTCGCCAACTGCTCATCTAGCACACGAATTTTCCCCATGAACATATCCTCCTCTCTATAAACAAAGGAACGAGAGATTGGCTTCTACCATCTTCCCGCCCCCAAAATAGCTATTTCAATAATTTTTTCTTTAACTCTAAAACAAACTGCATCGTTTCAAATGGTGTTTGATTCATTAGATCAAACTGTAATACGGCAGATAATACTTCTTCCTCTGCTACAGAGCGACCAACAGACAGTCTAGGCTCTGATCGTTTTTCAGTATCTACTACTTCTCGTTCCGCTTCATGAACAACTTCCTGCTCTTGTGATTTTTTAGCTCCACCAAAATCAAACAAACTTAGCTGTCCATCTGGATCGTCTGTTTGATATACCATTGGTTCCTCATGAACTTCTGAGAGATGTGGACCATTAGCTTGAGCTGAAACGGCACAAGCAACAGCGGATTCCGTACTACCAACCTCAAGTCGCTCTAAGATCACTTTTGCACGCTGGATTACGGTAGTAGGCAGTCCAGCTAACTCAGCAACGTGAATTCCATAGCTTCGATCCGCTCCACCTGAGACAATGCGATGTAGGAACACGACTTTTCCGTCTTTCTCAATACATTTTGCATGTACATTTACAAGACGTTCCAGCTTTTGGTCTAGTTGTGTTAGCTCATGATAGTGAGTGGAGAATAGAGTCTTCGCTCCCACATGATCATGAATATATTCGACAATGGCATGCGCAAGAGCTAAGCCATCATAGGTGGATGTCCCTCTTCCTACTTCATCTAGTAGAATCAAACTACGGGATGTCGCTTCTCGAAGTGCTTGACACGTCTCGGCCATCTCCACCATAAATGTACTTCGCCCACCTACTAAATCATCTGCGGCTCCGATTCGCGTAAAGATCCGGTCTGTTAACGGAATCCGTGCAGACTGAGCGGGAACAAAGCATCCAATCTGACTTAAAATCGTAATCAGAGCCACTTGTCTCATGTAGGTCGATTTCCCAGCCATATTCGGTCCCGTAATGAGATACAATTCGCGAGATTGATGATTCAGTTCTACATCATTGGCGATAAACTCCTGATCATCGCGTGCAAGTGCTTCAACCACTGGATGTCGCCCTGCAACGACTACCATTTCATCTCCTTCATGCACCTCTGGACGCACATACTGTCCTTCAGCAGAAACCTTCGCAAATGCATGTAGTACATCTAATTCAGCCACCTGCTCTGCCAGCTTCTGAAGTCGTCCTACATGTGTAGCTAGATGATTTCTTACCCCACAAAACAACTCATACTCCAAGTCCATCGACTTCTCAGACGCGTCGAGGATCAATTGTTCTTTCTGTTTTAGCTCAGGAGTAATAAACCGTTCCGCGTTGGCCAGAGTTTGTTTTCGTTCATATAATCCTTCTGGAAGATTTCGTAAATTCGAGCGAGAAATCTCGATATAGTAACCAAATATACGGTTATAACCAATCTTGAGAGACTTAATCCCTGTTCGATTACGCTCTTGTTGCTCTAAAGTAGCAATCCACTGCTTTCCATTCTTTTGAACATCGCGATACTGATCCAGCTGTTCGTGATATCCGGTCTGAATGATGCCTCCTTCTTTTACAGAGAGAGGGGGTTCTGCCACAATCGCCTTTGATATGTATGTCTGTAAATCTACGCACTCATCTATCTCTACTAGAAGGGAGTGAATCCGTTTTGACGGCAACTGACGTAACAAATCTTTTAAATCAGGGATCGCAGCCAACGAACGATGGAGCGCCACCAAATCACGAGCCGTAGCAGATCCGTATGAAATCCGGGCGGCTAAACGTTCCAAGTCGTATACATTCTTTAACTGAACCCGAACATCATCTAATAATAATAAATGTTCCAGATAGGCAGCTACGACATCTTGTCGGTTCTGAATCTCTTCTAACCGAAGTAGCGGCTTGTCCAACCATTTTTTTAATAGCCTGCTTCCCATAGCCGTAACCGATTGATCTAATAATCCTAAGAGGGAACCACGCTTCTTCCCTTCTCCCATCGTAATCGTCAATTCCAAATTACGACGAGCCACTTCATCCAACATCATATACTGCTTAGCATCGTATCGATGAAGCCTTTGCAGATGGCCTAAGGAACGTTTCTGCGTATTTTGTAGATAAGCATATAGAGTAACTAATCCTTTTTTCAAGCCAACAGTTGAGCATTCTTGATGAAAAGTAGGAAACTGGCTCTCCACCTTCTTCAGAAGATCCTCAAATTGCGACTCTTCCACAGAAAACGGTGTAACCATGACACGATATCGCTTTTGCAACATCGTCCCTATATCTTCTCGATCTAATAAAGCATCTTCAACTAATAATTCTTTTGGCTGATATGACAAGATTTCATCTAATAGCGAAGACAAATCTTGTAATTCAGTAAGATGAATCTCACCAGTTGATAAGTCCACAGCCGATAAACCATATAGAGAATGACTCTGCACAACCGTTACAAGAAAGTTATTTTCTTGATCCGTCAGCATCGATTCTTCCATCACAGTTCCTGGGGTGACGAAACGGATAATCTCTCTCCGAACGACCCCTTTTGCAGAAGATGGATCTTCTACCTGTTCACAAATAGCGACTTTATAACCTTTTTCAATTAGGCGTTCGATATAGGTACTAGCAGAATGATACGGAACTCCGCACATCGGAATTCGCTCTTCTGTTCCTCCACCGCGCCCTGTCAATGTAATCTCTAGTTCTTCTGCAGCTAATTGAGCATCTTCAAAAAATAACTCATAGAAATCCCCTAAGCGAAAAAATAAAAAGGCATCGGGGGCTTGGGCCTTAATCTTAAGGTATTGTTCAATCATCGGAGTATATTTAGCCAAATTTCTCTTCCTCCGGCTATTATTCTATCAATTCTATATCTTACTTATTGTAACATGCATAGAAAAAGGGAACAACTATAACGTACCATAGGTTCCCTTCAATGCCTTATGTTACCTTTTCTTTGCATGATACGGAGGGAGTCTCCAAGCTTTCCGTAGGTCCAATGACTCATCCCACGTCTTTCCTTGCTGGATGAATGAAAAAAACTCATCAACCACATTTTGATATGCTTCATAATCATCTAAACGCTTAATATCTTGCCATAGATCTGGAATCCATTCTTTTAGCACTGCTTTATTTCCATCATAGTAAGCCTTTTGAATACCGGCATCACTTAACGGATTGTACATCAACTGTTCGAAATTACCGGCAATTATTTTTGACAAAACCAGCACACCTTTAGTCAGAGTAGGGGTTATTAACCAACTAGGCGGGGTGCGATATTCAAAGCCACCATGTTCCTGCATGCGATAATCTCCGAGGAATCCATATTTAGGACGTCGGTCTTTCCCTCTAGGATCTTCGCATACTACTAGCGGCAAAGCCAAGTAATTATCTAAAGCCCGAAGCAATTGGAAACTAGGCTCAATCCCACTAAAGTGAACATGACCACCTATCGGGTATTTCGGGTAAGGGAGAGCTCCTGCTAACCACTTACACTGCACATGCTGTACCTTCTTCGCAGCATGTAACAAACACTGATAGACACGAACACTTAATCGCAGAGGATCTGTCGTAGGATCTGGCCTGAGCTCCACTATCGGTTTATGACTTCGATTATCTCCTAACCATGCCGCATCACACCCTATTTTCCCTTGAATCGGAAAATATTTTGATGCGACAATCAAACTTCCTTTCGGAGTAACCATAATAAATTCAGGATCAGCACCTAGCATAATCGTTTTCACTGAAGTGCTCGACTTCCTAAGCCTTTTGCGATAATCAGATACAGCTTTAATAAAGAGTCTCTCTAGATCTTCATTTAGCTTAGGACTCGGATCAACCTGAACAATCGATATCTTTTTACTAGTACCCACTCCGCATGTTACCATGCCATAATCCAATCCCGTTGCATATAAAGCCCTCACTGCTATCTTCTGCACTCGTCTGATTTCCCGATCATTATCTGGATCTGTAACCCTTACATATGTTTTTTTCTTCACTTTTTGCTTTTTCTTGGACTGACTTAACCAAACACTCGTCTCTTTAGATCGATACACACTAAGTACTTTCGTCTGAAAAATACTAAACACATATTCACGAAGAAACTGCCGGCTACTGCCTACCACCTGAATCCCATGTAATTGAAGAATGTCATTATGTTGTTTTGCACTTTTTAGTTTCTCTACTTGTTTTTCGTTGTTTAATGTGTAGAACGTTGAAGACGTACGTATCGCCCCAGATATATGGATCTGATCGTCGGTCGTCTCCAAAAGGATGGAAGGCGCAAACCTGTGATCAACACTGACAAGTTGTTCGCGAAGACCTTGCAGTTCTTCTTGTTCAGATTCCTTTGCATCTAATGGTAGGGTAACGGCTCCCATAACCTTTCCCCTTTCTACGCACCACCCATGGCTACCTTTTATGCCTTTTATACGGTAAACACTAAATCCATTGGTTATTTATATGCAAATGCGTTAGCACGAGTGCGTACTCCAAGACACTTATTCTGATCTCCACTCTGAACAAAAAACAGACTCCCCTGCATGGTATTCAAATCCATTCAGGCTGGAGTCTGTCTTGGTTATTTTTATTGAATTTCCTTTTTACTCAACAAAACAATCTGCTCTCTCCATTTCTGATGATCTACTTCTGAAGAGAAAGCCCTCTTAGGGACAATAACCGCGCACGTCTTTTGTACATAAATTAAATAAACTTGCGGTCTATCTACAATTCGATGAATGAGATCCCAAGAAAAAGTCGAGCCTGATGAAGGAGATAATGTTTCTAAACCCTCTTCCGTGAATTGCACGTAACTAGATCCAAAAAAACCCATCTTTGTGGCTTGCCGAAGCCCTCTAAAAATAAATATTTCTAGGTAAAAGAATGTCACTATACAAAAAGGAAGCACCATCTCCCAAAAACTCTGATTTGAATGTAAGGCTGAATAACTGAGAATCATTGGAACTGTAAGCATTATACCAAAGTTAAGAAGCCCAGAAGATGTATGCAGGTAATGATATCTTGGAAATTGAAGATAGTCCCTTTTTGTATAATCAAAGGAAATTCGCATATCAACACTCCCTGAATTATGTTATTTAAAAATTAATTATGCCATATTCAGAAGTAATAGTCATATTTTAATAGAAAAAATTATTCTATTAATCACTTAATTAGTTAATAAAAATAAAGCTACTGGCAGCGCTTGCCAGCAGCTTTATTATGGATCAGTCTTCCAAATCATCAAAGACTAAGTCTGGATCTAAGTCATCAAAGGTGTCGTCTTCGTCTTCTTCAGCCATCTCGCTTATGAAGTCTTCTTTGTCTTTATCATCCCAATCACCAAGCTCATGTGGGAAGACGGCTACTGTGACTTTTGTTTCCCCTATCAGCTCCACAACAAACTCTTTTTCCACTTTGATGGAAATGGAATCTTTATGGGGAGAAAGCTTTGCTGCTACACAATTGGGAGTCTGTGTGCAAAGGGTACTTACATTCACAGTCCCTTCGCGTGTGTAGCGATCATAGTACGTAAGTGGAATCTTTTCTGCATAGTGTACAGTTTCTGTCATTACATCTGTTTTGGTATTTCCTTTGGTGGAGTACCAAATATTCACATCATACGTACCACGTACCTCGACCGCTTCACCTACTTTAGAGCTTTCATAATTGTGATTAATCAACCACGCTCCCAATATGTGGTGAATGTGGTCAGGTGGGTGGATGGAGTGTTTCACTTGACAAAACTTCCGTCCTTTCCCACAAATCGCTCTCGACATGATTTGACGGTATTCAACTGATCGATCTGTATTTGCCACCTTATTCCCTCCTCAAACGGTCGTTCACTTGAGTATATGCAGGGCGCACGCCTAGGGTGCATGAGGGTGTTAACAGATCTCAAAGTTTTTTCATTTTGAACGGCTTTTGCAGCCACACGAGCCGCCGGAACCACAGCCTCTAGCGACTTCTCCGCCAACTTCAACATGAATTTTTGCTGATACCGTTTCTGCAACGACACGTTGAATGGTTTGCAGAAGATCGTTTATCTCCACTTGGTATTGCTGGTATTCCTTCACAATCGGAAGGTGATCAAATTCGTACTGGAGCTGTTCCAATTCTTTTTCCAGCAGACGAACATACTCGCTTTTTTGATAATGTTTGGCGTGAACCAATTCTTTTTGTTTCTTCTTAATTTCATCAATTAACTGGTTAACCCTTGGACTATCCTGAACCTGTTTCTCAGCTTGGCGGAAGCGTTCAACTTCCGCTGATGCACCTACTTGTTCAGAAAGTTTTTTTGCAAACGCGAGCACGGGATGTTCCATTACATCCTTCACCTGCCATCCCATCTAAGCAACCGGAGCTTTCTGTTGTGGTTGATCTTCCAACCAAACACCTGTTAACGACCAAGTCTTAGGGTCTTCAATGCGAACCATGACCATCTTACCAATTAAACTTTTAGGTCCAGCAAAGTTTACTAGTTTATTCGTACGAGTCCGGCCGGAGAGAACATCTGCATTTTTCTTACTTTCGCCCTCGACTAATACTTCTACCACTTGACCACGTAACTCTTCGTTTTTACGACGACCGATTTCATTTAAGGTTTGATTTAGTCTTTGAAGTCGTGCCTTTTTCACTTCCATCGGGATATCGTCCTGCATCTTAGCCGCTGGAGTCCCTTCACGAGGGGAGTAGATAAAGGTAAAGGCGGAATCAAATTCCACTTCTTTGACTAACGAAATGGTCTCTTCAAATTGCTCATCTGTTTCACCTGGGAAACCGACAATGATATCCGTTGTCAGAACCACATTTGGCACTGCCTCTTTGATTTTACGCACTAAGTCTAGATAACGTTCCCGATCATATTTGCGGGCCATTAATTTCAGGACCTCACTACTGCCTGATTGAACAGGAAGATGAATATGTTCTACCAAGTTACCACCTTTGCCAAGTACTTCTACTAAGTGGTCATCAAAGTCGCGTGGATGGCTCGTCGTAAAGCGAATTCGCGGAATGCCAATCTTACGTACATCGTCCATTAAATCGCCGAAGAGATAGTTCAGATCCTCGAGATCTTTTCCATAGGCATTTACATTTTGACCGAGCAATGTTACTTCTTGATAGCCTTTACGAGCTAACTCTCGGATCTCGCCTAATACATCTTCAGGGCGGCGACTACGCTCTTTTCCGCGAGTGTAAGGAACGATACAATAGGTACAGAATTTATCACAACCGTACATGATATTTACCCAAGCACGCAATCCATCTGCACGTACTTTCGGCATATTCTCTACTACATCTCCCTCTTTTGACCAAACTTCGATTACCATCTCCTTACTCATGAGCGCATTGTGCACCAAATGAGGTAGGCGGTGAATGTTATGAGTTCCAAATACCAAATCCACATTTTGATAACTTTTTAGGATGCGATTTACGACGGATTCTTCTTGGGACATACATCCACATACACCTAGAATTAGATTAGGCTTCTCAAGTTTGAGATGTTTGAGCCGGCCTAACTCTCCAAACACTTTATCCTCGGCATTTTCACGAATGGCACATGTATTGAGCAAGATGATATCTGCATCACGTTCATCTGTAGTCGGTAAATACCCCATCATCTCAAAAATCCCTGCCATTGTCTCGCTGTCATGAACGTTCATTTGACAGCCAAACGTTTGAATCAAATATTTATGACCTACACCGATCTGTTTCATCTCATCTGGTAGTGTCTCAAACTGCAAAACTTGTACTTCTTCTTTCCCACGCTTTTTCGCTTCTCTTAAGTCAGGGGCTTGAAAGTATTGAGAGAAGTCTTTTTTCATTTTACTCATGCTCCCACCTCTACATTCTCGTTTATTTTCTATATACTCATCTATATTTAAAATGAAATTAGTACTCTTCATCCTGAATTACTTAGATAAAAAACAATCTACAACTAAGTTATTGTACCTGAAATTCCGCATTTCTTCAATGATAGCTTAATAATCAACCTACTATTCCTAAAAATAGAAATAAAGTAATCTTCACACGTTCGCTTTATGCATGGTGTATAATATTTTTATTGTCGAAAGAATGGTGAAACGGAGGCTTTATTTATGTCTAATAAACATTTAATCGTGCTAGATTTAGATGGAACATTACTAACAAAAGATAAAAAAATATCCCAAACCACGAAACAAGTCCTACACCAAGCTATGAGAGAAGGACATGAAGTTGCCATTGCAACAGGACGCCCTTATCGGATGAGCAGCCAGTATTATCAGGAGCTGGGCTTGCGCTCACCAATCGTAAACTATAATGGTGCACTTAGTCATCATCCACATGATGCATCCTTTGAAAAACATCATATTACGATTCCATTAGAACAAGCTCATCATATTATCGAGACCTGTTACTCTCTCGATATGCCAAATATTCTCGTAGAAATTGAAGATCATATCTACTCCACCATCGCAGGAAACGAAGATCCAAATCATAAATTCTTCGCTTTAAATGCAAAGCAAATTCATACAGGTGATCTGCTTCAATTACTAAAAGACCATCCAACTAGCATGCTCATACAATTCCATGACCATCATAACTGGGATGAAATTCAAAAAACCTTTACCGATCGTCACAGTCATATCGTACATCATCGTAGATGGAACGAACCTTTTCAAGTGATGGAAGTCCTACGACAAGGTGTTGACAAAGCCGTTGGCGTAGAACGAATCGCTCGTTATTACGATATCCCTACAGAGCGGATTATCGCTTTCGGTGACGAAGATAACGATATGGAAATGCTCCAGTACGTCGGTAAGGGAGTCGCCATGGGAAATGCTATCGAAGCCTTAAAAAAGGTTGCAGATGATGTTACCGATCACAATGATCATGATGGTGTAGCAAATTACTTGAAAAAATATCTCAAACTACACTCTTAATAATAGAAAATAATAAGAGGTTCCTCTATTTTTGTTTGCGTAATAGCAACAAAAATAGAGGAACCTCTTTCGTTAGTTCTAAAAAGATAGTTGTCTCATAAATAGAAGGTAAAAGCTAGTAACTGACCACTGACTGCTGACTAAACAAGGAGGATACTATGGACAAGAAATGGCTCCCCACCATCATGCAATCCTGCTTAGTAACCACAATCGCAATTAATCTGATGCTAGTCGCCATGTTTCTCTGGATACCAAATACACCGTCAGTCCCTGCTACTGCATACCCCACTCAAAATGGAGTAAAAAATGAATACACATCGGAACTACAAAGCCGTCAAGACAAAGGCGACTATCAAGTCGAAGCCTATCAGGAATATGAGATTACACAGGATGCAAACGGGAAAGTTATCAAAAAAGAAGCAACAGATGAAACAACCTATCTTCGCTATTGGAATGGAGAAAATCCTACCGAATCAGCTGAATAAATTCATTATTTCACTTCTATATCATCATAAGCTATCTCGCTAGATAGCTTATTTGCAACTGCTAGAGAGGGAAGGGTTCCCGCATCCGTCCACCATCCATCTAGTATGTCGTAGGTTAGTTGTTTTCTGCTAATATAAGCATTATTTACATCGGTTATTTCAAGTTCTCCACGCTTTGATGGTTGAAGTGTTTTGATAATCTCAAAGACATGGTGGTCATATAGATAAATCCCAGTTACTGCGTAGGAACTTTTTGGATGGGCGGGTTTCTCTTGAATGGATATAATTTGATCTCCTTCGATCTCTGGTACACCAAAGCGCTTAGGGTCATCTACTCGTTTAATCATAATTTTAGCACCTTGGACCTGATCCTGAAACGTTTGAACACAGGATGAGATATCATCTAAAAATACGTTATCCCCCAGAAGAACCGTCACCAAATCATCGCCAACAAAATCTTCCGCTAGCCCCAGTGCCTGAGCAATCCCACCTGCTTGATCCTGAACCTTATAGGTAAACGAAACTCCAAACTCGACTCCACTTCCCAAGAGGTTAACCACGTCTCCCATATGCTCTCTACCTGTCACGATCAATATATCTCGAATTCCAGCTTGACGTAACTTATAGATCGGATGATAAATCATAGGGTATTCTCCAACGGGAAGTAGATGCTTATTTGTTACTTTCGTTAATGGATATAGCCGTGAACCGGTTCCACCTGCTAGAATCACACCTTTCATGATATACACCTCATTTGTTTAAGGAATAGTGTTAGATCAAGTGACGTCAGTATCAGCTAATTAACTCATAGGAGAAAAGTGGGCCTGTTGATGAGCCTGTTATGGAAGCTGGTCCGGGGCATGTATCTGATCACAGCTCAAATAGTGAGCCTGCGAGGATGTGAAAAAGCAAGTCCGCTCCGTCATTCTTCGCTTCGGGCAAGTGGCAAAAACTCGCAAAGTACGCTCAAACATTTGCCACAAAACACCCTAGCTTCGAATAGCTGCGCTAAGCAGGCTCACTAACATCGCTATGTGATGAGACACATTGCCCCTCTTCCACTTCCCTGCTGGATCGGTATTTGAGCAGTGGTCGGACAGACTCTCCCAGCTCTGATCACCCAATAGGCCTAATAAACAGCTGATTATCAAGACCTATCCCGGTCGTTCTTCGTGAACATATCCATTAAAGAGACAAGCTCATCCCTCTACTCATAACGACCCAACACCAACGAATGATAATTCCCTCCATACGCATACGAACTAATCAACGCATGATCGGTCTGCACCTTACGCGGCTCTCCGATTACATAATCAAGACTTACATCTGACATCGGATTTTCTAAATTCCGTATAAAAGGAATCGTACCATCCAGCGCAGATAGAGCGGTTAACAAGCCAATTGAACCTGCTGTACCATGTGTTTCTCCAAAGATGGAACCCGGGGCACTAACAGGGACTCTATCCTGGAACACTTGATGAATCGCTTTTGCTTCAATCGGATCAAAAACATGATGACCATTCGCTGCGGCAGAGATATAACCGATATCTTCTGTAGCTAAACCAGCATCCGATAGAGCCAGCTCAAATGACTTTGTCCACTCAGTTCCCTCCGGATTTAAACCTGCAATTTTATGATGATCGGATGTCATGCCAAACCCTTTACATTCAGCGAGAATCCGCGCATTACGAGCCTTTGCCGCTTCTTCACTCTCCACGATCATTGCCACGCTTCCCTCTCCAAGCACGACTCCATCTCGATCACTCGCAAATGGTCTTGACTTGGTTTTGCTCAAGAAGTTAGGAATCCGGCCATGACCCGCAAGTAACGGCTCATTAAACTCATCGGATGTCACGACAATGACCGTATCACATCCACCTAGTTGGATTAGGGAGTAAGCATAATATAGAGCGCTAATCGCTGAGACTCCACCCGCCGTAATCGTGGAAGTAGGACCCTTAATTTTAAAATGCAATCCAATATGACCTGCAGCAGCATTCATCACCGTATTCGGGAAGAGCTGAGCATTCGCCATCTTAGCTCCTTCTTGAATGACTACACGGTTAAAGGACTCTACCGTCTCAGTCGGACCTGTACCCGTCGCGAAAATCACGCCTACTTTCTCGCTATTATCACGGGTAATCTTGAACTTGGCATCATCCAATGCCATTTTCGTGACCGCAACTGCTTGCTTACTTAGTGCGTCCATTCTTCGTAACATGCTTGGATTGATCATCTTTTTATAAGGAATATCAGGAATTTGTCCAGCTTCTGACTGGCCGTAAGGCTTCGTATCAAATCGGCTCACTTCCGAAATTCCGCTCGCTTCACCTTTTACCAGTTGATCAAACTGTTCCATGTTGGCCACATTACCAGCTAACACACCTACACCTGTTAGCAAAACTTTCTTCCGAGGAGTAGGGGCTGGAGTTGGTTTTTGATCATCATGCTTGCCAAAAAGGGCGGTTGCATTATTCCCACCAAATGCAAATGAGTTAGAGAGAACAGTATTTAGCTCTGTTGTGCGTCCTTGATTGGGAACAAAGTCCAAATCAAATTTTTGGCTCTCTTCATCAAAGTTGACGGTAGGAGGGACAAAAGAACGATGAATCGCTAAGACAGAAGTAACGGCTTCGACTGCCCCAGCAGCTCCTAGTGTATGACCCAACATGGATTTGGTGGATGAGATGGGAACGGCTTGTTCTTTGATAATACTCCGTAGCGCCTTTGGCTCAGAAGCATCATTGGTCGGTGTACCTGTTCCATGACCATTGATATAAGAGAGATCCTGTTCGGTCAATCCAGCCTTGTTCAATGCCCCTTTCATCGAGCGAATCGCACCTGCGCCGCCCGGATCGGGTGCCGTCTGATGGTAGGAATCAGCTGAGAGATCATAATCGAGAACTTCAGCTAAAATCGTAGCACCCCGTGCACAAGCGTCTTCCATTCTCTCTAAAATGAGGATTCCCGCTCCTTCCCCGATATTTAAACCATGACTTTGGCTATAAGGTGCACATGGTTCACTAGACAAAGCTTGTAAGCTATTAAAACCACTAAACGACAGGAATGTTAGAGGATCCACTCCCCCGGCAATCATCACATCTGCTTTCCCTGTGCGAATAATATCTGTTGCATACCCAATCGAATTAGTTCCGGCTGCACATGCATTGGAAATGACACTTTTCGGTCCTTTGATGCCAAGTGCATGGGCGATGTTGTCGCACGGAGTGTGAACAGGGTATTTATAGAGCAGACTTACATCGGTTTGATCTAATCCATTTTCAATCCATTGCTTGTGAAAAATTTCTCCACTACGCATCCCACCCAGTGAGGTTCCTAAAACGATACCAACCCGATAGGGATCTAATTTAGATAGATTCATTTTGGCAAATTGAACTGCCTCGCGGGCAGCTAAAACCGCAAACTGTCCCGCTCGATCCATCTGTTTTAGTTCTTCGTCGGTAAAGTGATCTTCCGGTCTGAAATGACTCACTTCGCCTCCAAATTTCGTATTGATTTGGGACAAGTCTAAGGAAGTGACCGGTTTAATTCCACTTTTACCAGCAACCACATGCTCCCAAAACTCTTCTACATCATTGCCATTTGCACAGATGATCCCTACGCCTGTTACGGCGATGCGGGCTTTTTGGATTGACATGTCCACTCACCACCTTAGATGATTTTGATTGACCATGATTTCGGGAATGTATACGGGGACGATTGTGTTTGAATCAGCACCCGTTCTCCGTTCTGGTTTAATCCTTCTAGATCAATCCCAGAAACCGCAAACTCTTCCTGAATCACAGCAAGTCCTAGTTTTTGGTCGAGAGTTGGGCTATAGCAAATTTGCAACACTTTCCCGACATTCGTGTCCTCGACTACAATCGCATCGTCTGCATCGAGTACGTGATCTTGATTGGTAACAAAGCCGACAATCCTTTGTTTTACCCCTTGTTCTCTCATCGAATTGATCGCATCAAAACCTGTAAAATCCTCTTTATCAAAGCTGACCAACCACTCTAGACAAGCTTCATATAAGGTTAAGTCATTCCCTTCAATCGCCATATTTGGCTGGCGCACTTCCATCATCGCGATTTCGAGAGCATCCATCCCCACTGCTTGCACTTTCACATCTTCATCAGCGTAGCCGAGTAAACTTTCCCACATCTGTTGAGCAACATCCATCCGGACGATTACTTTATATCCATACTCTCCGGTAACACCTGTCCGGGCAAAAAATACATGATGTCCATTCCAATCAATTTCTACAAACGCTTGGAACGGGAGTGAGGAGATTTCAAAGTCGATTAAGCGTTGACCCACTTTCCAAGCATAAGGTCCCTCAAGTCCGATCATAGCTAACATCTCACTAAGATCTTCAATCTCTACTTCGTCCACTTTGCGCTCGTTTAACCACGCCAATACCTGAGAGCGCTTTGTTACAGACGTTTCAATCAGAATTGCATCTTCTTGCTTGTATAAATTAACAAGGTCGATCACTTGTCCATTATCGTCAAGGAGTAGTGTATATAAAGACTTTTCTATATCAAGGAACTCAATCTCTTTGGTAACTAATTCATTGATAAACTCTACGTGCTGCTCTCCGGTCACCTTGATTTTTCCAACAGCAGACAAATCAATCAGTCCAACCCCACTGCGAAGTGCACGGTATTCCTCATTTACATCGGTATAGGCCGAAACAACGGCATAACCATCTGCCACTCGATAAGCATGATCGTTCATAATGTTTTGGGTTAACAGTGTTGTTTTCATTTTATCTCCCCCATGAGGTCTCTACTTTTTGTTCCATAATAAAACAGAGCATTTCCATCGCACCAGGTAACTGAATGATTTTCTCTATATATCGTTCTTGCTTGTCCAAAATATGTTGCTTCGTTTGTCCATCGTAGAGCATATTCCATATCTTCTCGCCTGTTTGATCCACACAAAACATCTCAGCGATATCAATTGCATCGAAAAATGGATTTTCTGCTAGCAAAGGAGCCAGTTCCTCCATCCAGCCATTTGGAAACGTGAGAAATGGATACAATCCTTGTGGTAATACTCGATTCCACCGCTCCAGAATCTCCTTAATCGGCTCACTACTCAATTGTGGAAGAGACGGTACAGCGCGTTCTGGACTGCTTACCACTTCCGTATTAATCAGGCTGAGCACAGGTACATATCCAAACAATGCCTTCGCCATAGAGCAGGAGGTGATGTTATCTGTAATAAATAAATCACAAGAAAACAGGAGATCTTCATATTCGTCTAAATTCATAAATGGTAATGAAACAAAAGACAGCTTCGAATGTGGATCTCGTTCGAGAAAGCCTTTCTCTGACGCAATTCCCACAACCACTACTTTAGACGGAAGCGAACGAGCACCCAAATATTGACCAATTAGCTCTTGAATAAAGTATTCATAGCTATACGATGCCTGCATGTGTAGCTTGCTTTCTAACATTCGCATCTTAACCAGCAAGCTAGCCCATGCCGCCTTTGACACCATTACTAATTTGTCCGAGTCATCATCACAACCAAAGCGCTGTCTCATCTGCTGTTTCACATCTTCGGTAATATAAAATGGTTCCTTATATAACGTCACTGCCTTGATTCGCTCTCCCACATCTTTTGGGGCATTGATGGGACATGTCCGAATCACCTTCATCTGTTCGGGAACTTCGCGCAGATGAACTTCCCCTTTGATATTGGCATTCGGACGTTTATTGATCGTTCCATCAAACAACCGATTTCGTAAGATTCTCGAATTAGGTGCCCAGGAAAGCGAATCGATTGTGGCACAAGGAATGTCCAATTGAGTCACATAATCGAGATCGATGAGCGGAGATTCAAGATCAAGATTATGGTAGTCAGCAATCACAATCGCATCTGGCTGAAACTCCTCTACCAACGCTTGTACGGGAGCCGTCTGCATCGTAGCTTTTCGTAATGCAGTAGCTGACATCCCCGCTTGTCGTACATAATCGATATGGTTCGGACTAGTTAAGAAGTGGGTTCGAACATCTTGTTTTTCTAGTTGTCTGGCTAAATAGATCGCATTGTGTAGTTCTCCTATACTAAATAAGCTGGGTGCAATAAATAATACATTCATCGACTAGCCCCCCATTCTAAAATAGTTACAAACCTCTTCTACAGAATGTCCGATGGCGAAGTAGGTAGAATATCGTTTCTGTTCCCCACTTCCTACTTTGACTGGATGGATCAATGACACTTGAAACCCTTTCTTCGGAAGCTCGTAAGCCGCTAACTGCCCTAGGTACGAAGGCATCCAACACGCTACAAACAGGTCACTCCCCAGCTCCAATACCATTCGTGGCTCCCCGTATACTTTTCGCCGGATTCCTTTTTCGGTCAGAACTTGATGGCCGAGTGCATTCCAATAGTGAATCGTCTTCGCACGTCGTTTTTCCTGAAATCCATTCCAAAGTGATTGGATCGCAAAGTACGACTCCTGAAACGCTCTCGAACGATTTGAAGCATGGAAGTCCAACCGGATCAACGGGACATTGGGTACGAGTAAATAGTCAAGTGATACATGTTCACTGCTACAACGAATCCCTTTCCAGGTGATTCCATCCTTCTCTGTGACCGAAATGGGATTCGCTTGAAACGAAATAGGCGGATGATCATCCAGAAGCGCATTGGTTTCCAAATCAATCGGCTGCTCAAACGGCTTCAGAAGAATGCCGGAGCGTGGCGCCGGACCATCACGTCCTCCTCTTCTCTCAGAGCCTTGCATTTGCAAAAGTAGCTCCCTACCCTGAACCTTTAAACTCGTAATCGCACCTTGATGTTCAGGAGCTAGTTTCAATTGGATGGTTTGATTGTCAATCAAATATAGTAACTTGGAAGCTTCATTGCGCTCTTCTACACTTACTTCTCCCATTTCCATAGAAGCTGTATGTCTGATTGGCAAGCTGAACTCTGTCTGTTGGGTGAAAGGATCTGAAAACTTCCCTCTGTCCACTAACGTCTGCCAATGCCGTTTGATATCTTCTACGCCACTCCGGGCTACAACATAATAGTGAACAGCCCTAGGCTCGCTTGATTTATATGATTCTCTTATATTTTTTAACTTCTTTTTCTTACTAATGAATGGGAACATCTTCTTCCCACTAGCGCCGCTAGCAAACACAATCGCTGGCATCCAACGTAATCCATATAGTAAAGACTCAACTTGTCCTTTCCATACCATCCCTACCGTTACTTCGCTATTTTCAAAAGCGCTCCACGACATCGAGTACGCCTCGGGATCAGACGGTAATTGTAGATCATGTGCATACTCAAAATCATGAATCAAAAAAGGGAAGTCTTCATAGATCACTGTATCTTTTCGGATTCCTTCCTTACATGGGATATGGATAACAGCATCCCGTAGCATACACCATGGGTGAATCTTGATAGAGTCAGTAGAGTTGGTACTATCTTCAATCTTGACCATCCGAACCGAACAGATCGAGATTTTCCGAGTCAACGTCGCCCCATTGCCCCTCATCTCCTTCACCACAATCGTAGATTCCGATTCATCATTAAATTGCAGAGATCGACTTGCCATACGCTTTACTGCGCTCGTATAGGGGAAACCGAGATCGGGCCACGCCTCTTGAATCACTTGTTTGCCTGAGATTTGATCGTATACATATATGCCACCTGTATCCGAATCCACTTGGACCGAAATAGAAGGGTTTTCTAATATGATCCTTCCATCTCTCTTATATCGAACTATGCCATCCTTGGAATGAACAGGAATTTGAAAATGCCCCGTATGGATACACTTATTCTGTTCTGAATAAACCTCGCAAATCAGCTCCCCTACCCCAGCCTGAGTTCCTTGCAACCAAAGGGGGATATCAACGATTTCCTCGGATTCAATCAACCAAGTATCCTTTTCCGGCAAAATGGCTTGTAATCGTTTGTCGTCAGACACTTTCACTTGTAAATGAACACGAATGGGTTCCGGTACAAGACTTTTCAAGCGGAGATAAGTGGTGGTACTCTCTCCTCGTAACAACGACTTTGGTGGCATACTTAGCTCAACTCTAGAGCGAACTTCTACACCACTATGGAAATCAAATTGAACTTCACCGAATTGGACTCTCGTCTTTAGCTCGCCTTGCAAGGGGCTGAGTAGAGTAATCGTTTCTTCCCATTCAATCGATTCGCCCGCATCCAATAGTTGGATCTTCTGCCCATTTTGATACTCTACTTCTTGATTTCCTAAGTGAGTCTGAAATTGAACGAGGATATTGGAATCCTGCCGATTTTCAAACTCGAAACGGATTCGAATGTTTTGTCCAATCGTTAACGTTTGTCCTTCTACAATGTAGCTATCAAAACGAAATTGCGGACTCTCCATTCTTGTTACCTTTTGACTCCGGATATCGATCCAACACGTGACACCCATTTCTCCATACTGAATCGTGTAAGGAACCATCTCGACCCCGTGGTTGACCACTGAATCCGTCTCATTCGAACGTGTAACAGAAGTAATTAAGTTTTTCCAACCCACGTTTTCCATGATTCCTTCTGGCAACATCGACTGATAGCCGTTTAATACGTATTGGAGTATATAGGGAAGATAACAACGTAAATCAATATAGCCATCGTAATCTAGATGAGATCGGCTCGTTTTATACATCCCCACTCGCTTATATAAAGCCATTGCCAGTCGATTCGTTGGGTCCACCTCTGTGTCAATGTACCAGTACCCCTTTTCAGTCAATCTCGAAATCGTTTCCGAGAAAAATCTTCCTGGTATTCCTCCATTCCGAAATTCAGGGTGGATAATAAAGTAGCCAGACCATACCGCTCTAGGATCAGGCATCTTCTGACCTGATAATGTGCTAAACAACATCGTTCCAATGATGCTTCCTTCGTACTCCGCCAGCAAGTACGAGACAATCTCTCGCTCATCCATCAGTCGCAAAATATCGTCCGTCTTCAGCGGATATCCAGAAGGTCCCGTTCCATAACCAAAGCGATTATAAAAAGAGGCAATCTGCTCAGCATCTTCCCGTTTACAATCCCGGATCTTAACCCACCCTTGATCTTGATCCAACACTCTCACTCCCCATGTTTATGAACTCGAAGTTAAGGTCGTTGAGATACACTTAGAGTTCCTTCCACTACACATTCCTTGCCAACATAGGCAGCTACATTTACTTTTGACAAAATCCCAAGCGATCTTCCTATCTTCACTTTTAGAAGAAGCTGATCTCCTGGTGCCACTGGCTTCATAAACTTCATGTCTCGGATCGCAACCAAGTATCCAACACGAGAAGAGATATCCACCTCTTCAGTCGACTCCACTGCTTGTGCCTCTGCCGTTGCGGCTGCCTCTTGCTCAGCTTCACGCATGGTCTGAAGCGCACCCGTGCAATAGACTACTGCTGTCATCTGTGCAAGTGCTTCTACAATCAACACCCCTGGCATAATGGACTCGTTTGGGAAATGCCCCTCGAAAAAAGGCTCGCTAATCGTCACATTTTTGATCCCCACACCACTTACACCCGGTTTCAACTCAATCACGCGATCCAATAGGAGAAAAGGCCAGCGGTGGGGCAGTAATTTACGAATTTCATCCGCATTCATCACTGTCATCGCTGTTTTCACTCCTCGATGTTTTCTAAGATATAATCCGCTAATTTATTTACAGAACCAAATACTTCCATATTATCATCATAAATCGTTACACCAAATTCATCTTCAATGACAACAAATAGCTCCAAGGCATCGATCGAATCTAACCCCAGCCCTCGACCAAAAAGAGGTTGGTCATCTGTGATTAAATTAGGGTCCATGTCGAGATTTAACCGTTCCACAATGATGACCTTAATTCGTTCTGTTAATTCGCGTCTTTTTTCCGCTTTTTCTTTTGTCTCTTGATATGTAAGCAATGTTGTCCCTCTCTCCATGTGTTATGTTATGATTTATTTTCTTATCCGTTGATCAGTCCACCATCAATCGTAAACACTTTTCCAGTTATATAGGAGGCATTATGAGAGCTTAAAAAGGTAACTAAATGGGCCACTTCTTCTGGTTTCCCCATGCGTTTTAGTGGGACCAAATCCATCATCTTCGATAGAATTGCTTGATCCATCCCCTTTGTCATATCGGTCGAAATAAAACCTGGGGCAACCACATTCGCTCGGATGTTATGTTCCGCAACTTCCATCGCTAAGCTTTTCGTAAAAGAGATGATGCCACCTTTAGAGGCTGCATAGTTGGTCTGTCCTTTGGAACCAGCTACCCCGCTCGTAGAAGAAACATTGATAATGGCACCAGACTTCTGCTTCATCATGATCTTAACCGCCTCTCGCGAACATAGGAAAGCTCCACCCAGATTTACGCGAATCACATCATCCCATTTCGCCTCGCTCATCACAGCGACAAAACCATCTTTGGTAATACCTGCATTATTGACTAGGATATCGAGTCTACCAAATCTCGTTTTCACCTCCTTAAATAGAGACTTCACTTCTTTCTCCTGCGAAATATCTACTTGTATCGCATGCGCTGTCCCGCCTGCTTCTTGAATCTCGGTGATCGTCTGCTCTGCCCCTCGTGGATTGCTTGAAAACGTAAGCACAACCGTGACTCCATTTGCTGCTAGATCAATCGCAACCGCCTTTCCGATTCCTCTTGATCCACCTGTAACCAATGCGACTTCTGTACCTTCAAACATGAAACACACCCTCCTATCTCATTCTTTTCCATGTCTTCGCTAACGCCATCGGCGATTCGGTCGAATATACTTGATACCCCTCTGCAAACGAACGCATCAATCCCGTTAGCGTTTTACTCGATCCCACTTCTACAAATCGCTCAATCTTCATCTCTGCCAATCGCTGAATCGTTTGTGTCCATCTAACAGGGCTTGTACACTGTGCACGGACATCTTCTAAAATCGAATCCACATCTTGTGATTCCTTCGCAGTACAATTCAGGACGATGGGGACACGAGGAGCCCGGAAGGAAAACCGAGTGATAAACTCCATAAATTCCGGCTCCATCTCTGCCATTAACCGCGAATGAAACGCTTGGCTCACAGACAGCCTTTTTGCCTTAATCCCTTCAATCTCGTCCAGCACCGTGTAAGCCTCATTCATTTGCTCCACAGCACCAGACAATACAATTTGATTCGGCGCATTATAAGCGGCGATATCAATCTCTTGCTCTTCGATCCAAGTAAGTGCCTCAGTCATCAATTCGTTTTTCGAAGTCACAATCGCTACCATGCTACCCGACTGCCTAACAGATGCCATACACTCACCACGCTTGCGAACCATTTGCAGTGCATCTGCAAATGTGAGAGCGCCAGACGCTACCAATGCTGAAAATTGCCCCACGCTATGTCCTGCCATGGCAAGTGGAGTAAGCCCTTCTTGCTCCAGTAGACGATACACTCCCACACTAACGGTTAAAATCGCAGGCTGTGCCATTTCCGTCGCTGTTAAATCCTCAGACGGACCTTGAAAGCATACCTTTTGTAAATCAAATCCCAGTACATCATTTGCCTCATGAAAAAGATCCGAGAAAATAGCTTCATGCCTTCGATAGAAATCCTTGCCCATGCCCACATGTTGGGAACCTTGGCCCGGAAATAGAAATGCGAGACTCATCATCCACCTCCTGCTGATTACTCAAAACGAAAACGTCGAATTGCAATGGTGAGGAATAGTAACCCCATGCCGAGTAACACACCTGCTGGAAGAAGGATGTCGACTAATCCTTTGCCGTAGACCAACAGATCACTAAAACCGCCCGTAGACCAAGCTGTCAAGGTAATGTGAGCAATTTTTTGCATCCAAACTGGTTCGATATAGAGTGGCCACCAAGATCCACCTAGGGCAGACATCGCAAGAACCAACAAAATCGAAACACCACTTGCTTGAGAGCGTGTTTTACAGAATGCGGCTAACAACATCGATAACCCTGTTGCTGCAAATGCCGTACTTACAATCATCAATAGTAACCCAAGTATACTTCCTCCCAGATTCATACCGAATCCAAGATAGCCAACTGCAAATAACACAAGACATTGGATACTTGCCGTAATAAAGCTAGACAGCATTTTCCCTAGTAGTATGGAATGACTCGAAATTGGTAATGTTTTTAATTTGCGCAATGTTCCATTCTCACGTTCTTCAAGCAACACTGAAGCGGCAGAAGTAGCCCCTAATAAGACGAACATAACGGCATACCCAGGTACGTTATAGTCAAATGTAGTGGGTGCAGAGCCCTTGCTTTCTAAATTTTTTGTCTCATATTTGATAGGGGGTTTCGCTGTATATTGCTTAATATACTCTTGTATTTTTGAAATTTCTGGTGTGGGATCTAGTTTCAGATTATGCTGTTGACCCACCGTACTGGCGAAACTTTGTACAGCTTGAGTTCCAACTTGATTTGCAACGATCGCAGTCGAAAGCTTAGATATATATTCGGATACCACATTTTTAATCACTCCAGGAATCACTTGATCCGTTGGATTCTGGATAATCTGAATCGTAGCTTCCTTTCCTCCAGTTACAGCTTCTGAAAATCCTTTTGGAATAATGATCGCAGCCTTCTTATCTCTGACTAGTTCATCGGCTTTATCCCTTGTCATCTGCTGTTCTTTTCCATTTTCTTCATACATAAACTTCAAATCTAACGCTTCTACTTTCTTTAATGCCTCCACCATATCCTTAGCTGCTTGTCCACTGTCTTCAACGACAACTGGAATCTCAAACTTTTTAGTAGGTGAACTGCCAAATACCCCCCCTAAAGCAAAACTAGCAACTGCAATCACAAGGATAGGGGTTAAAAACAAGTAAATCAGTCCTGGAATATCACGAAACAATATTTGCAAGTCCTTTTTTGCAATATGCCACATACTCAAGTGAATCCCTCCGCTCTCTAATCACGTAGTTTTTTGCCCGTTAACTTTAGAAATACACTCTCTAGATCAGACTCATGAACATTAAAAGATTCAACTGGTATCTGGTTTGTTCGAATCCAGCTCAAAACATTTTCGGTAACTCCTAGCAGATTCGAAGAATGAATGGTCAGTTTGTTATCGATCACATGATGAGAATCAACATAAGGCAACGAGGAGATATGCTGAACTAACCAATCGGGAATCGACTTAAAATCGAGTACCAATTGCTTTTCTCCGTATTTTTGAAGCAAAGTGTCTGTTTCCTCTAAATCCAATATCTTTCCTTTGTCATAAATTGCCACACGATCACAAAGCTCTTGAGCTTCCTCCATGTAGTGAGTGGTATAAATGACTGTCATCTGAAACTCTTCTACTAGGTACTGAATCGAATCGAATATGTGATTCCGTGATTGCGGGTCTACCCCTACAGTCGGTTCATCTAAAAACAACACTTTTGGGCGATTTAATAAGCCTACTGCTAAATTTAAGCGCCTTTTCATCCCACCAGAATAAGCCCCTACTTTTCGATTAGCCCAATCTTCTAATTGAGCAATTTTTAATACTTCTTTGATTCGAGACCTCTTCTCTCTCCCTTTCAAACCGTATAAATTGGCGAAAAATGAGAGGTTTTCTTCTGCTGTGAGCGTGAGATAAAGGGCAAGATCTTGGGGAACAAGGCTTACCATCTGCTTTACCTTCGAACTCTCTTTCGTCAAATCATATCCGCATACGGTGGCTGAACCCCCGTCAGGTGGCAAAATCGTGGTCAGCATGGAGATCAGCGTAGTTTTGCCTGCCCCATTGGGTCCAAGCAATCCTAGGACTTCACCCTCATAAATATCTAAATCGACCCCATTCACTGCGGTAAAAGAATCAAATTTTTTGGTTAATCCATATGTAGAAATTAAAATATCCCTTGTAGACAACCGAAGGCCCCCTTTATTTCAAAATATGATTTGGAATACTATCTCCTAGCTGGTCACCGTCCTATCTCTTCACTTCCTATAGCAGCATTCCAGATATAGGAAAGAATAAAATAAATCAGAAAATGGTAATTGCTAATAAATATTTCAAATAAAAATGGCGAAACGGATTGAAACAATGATTTTATATATTTGAATCTATTTAAATGTCATGGTATAGGAATCATAATATAGTCGTCAAGTAGTTAAGAATAGTAAAATATGGTGAGTTGGATCAATAAGAAATTTCTTTGTAAAAAGAATAATTAAATTAATATATAAAAAAACCCCATTCATCTTTTGGGGCTTTTTGGCAAATTAAGCTTCTTGGTTTTTCTGTATTTTTTTTGTAGGTTTTTTTGAGGGAGCATCTGTTTTTTTCTTGGTCATTTTCTTTTTAGAAGGTTCTGTGGGTGTTTCCTTTACTTTATTAGAGGTAGCTTCGAGACTGGCTCGTAGAGCTTCCATTAGATCGATTACTTTTTCAGGACGACGTGCAGGGGCTTCTACTACTTCTTGACCTGTAATTTTTTGCTCAATTGCATTTTGCATTGCTTGACGATATTCGTCGTGATATTGTTCAGGTTTGAAATCAGTCGTTAGGTTCTCAATCAGCTGCCTTGCCATCTGCAACTCTTTTTCGGGTAACTCCATCGCATCTGGAACGCCTGGAACCATGCTTACATCACGAACTTCGTCAGGATAATGAACGGTCTCCATGACTAAGCAATTTTGATAAACCCTTATCACAGCTAATGAGCGCTTGGAACGGATCGTAATCTGGGCCACGCCAATTTTATTCGACTCTTTTAATGCTTCTCTCAGTAAGGCATATGCTTTATTGTTTTGATCCTGAGAGCCTAGGTAGTACGTTTTTTGAAAATAGATGGGATCAATTTGATTGAGATCGACAAAATCTAGAATCTCAATCGCTTTATTGGCATCAGGTAGTAAAGCAGCCATCTCTTCATCATCCATCACCACAAACTTCCCATCCGCATATTCAAAACCCTTTACCACTTCGCCCCACGGAACTTCCTGCTGACATTGCGGACAAGTTCGCACGGTCTGAATCGGCGTTTGACACTTGCTATGAAGATAACGAAACTTAACATTTTTCTCTTCCGTGGCTGCATACATCTTGACCGGGATGTTTACCAATCCAAAGCTAATTGATCCTTTCCACATCGTATGCACGATCGTTTACCCCCATCTATGATTAGGATGACAAGCAAATTTCTTTCCAACATTGTTGCATCAAATCCGAACGACCTTCAATCAAGTGACAAATTCCTTGATAAAAGATAGGATCTCTCCAATTTTTCAAACGGGAATGCGCCTCCTGAAATTGCTCAATCGCTTCAGGTATCTGCCCCATCTCCAATAAAGCTCTTCCTTTTTGGTAATGCCCCATTGCTTGAGAAGAGGATTGCGTTTGTTCGATCATTTCTTCGGCAATTTGAATTGCTTCTGGTGTCTTTCCTGCTTTCGTAGAAAGACGGGAGCGCATAGCAATCCAATTGGGTTGTTTTTGTGCTTCCATCGGGATGTAAGATAAAACTTTTTCCACTCTCTCATCTTGTCCTTGTAAAAAGGAGATCCAGGCGTAGGTAAACAACAAATTTGGATTCTTCGGGTCTAGTGTCAGACCTTTCTTTAACCACAACAAAGCAGAGTCAGCATCATGTTTCGCCCAGAAATTCCAAGCAATCCCGTGATATGCCGTAAATCGATGCTCCTGATTCCCAGTCAATTTCCGGTACCATTCGATTGCTTTATCGTGTTCACCCATTTCTTCATAATCATGAGCAATAGAAATCATCACCATCGGATGATGCGTTTTCTCATAAGAAGCCATTCGCCAGAAATTGACGCTTCCCCATTCACGATAGTGCCTATAACAATTAGATAAATAGTGCATCGATTCCCAGTCGTGCTCATTTATATTTAAGGCATGATAAAAATGGGGAATCGCTTCATGATACTCGCCCATCCGATAATAACAAGCACCTAAGTTAAACCAGCTATCACTATGATCCGGGATGATGCTAATCACTTTACGAAAATGCTTAATAGCTTGCCCATCATTTCCTTGTTTCACTTCTATACATCCCAGCATATGTGTGGCAAACCCGACAAATACATCTTGTGTCGTTGTATGAATCACGAGATGAAAATGATTGGCAGACTCTTCTAGTTCACCCGCATGGAATTGTGATAATCCCAGATAGACACGTCCCAATAAAAAATCAGGCTCTTGATGGACAACTTGATGAAACAAATCTTTTGCTTCGTGAAACATCGTAAGATTAAAGTACCCTTGACCTTGTCTAAATTGACGGACCACCGATTCATGAATCCAAAACTCTTCTTCTACCTCTTTTTCCTCACTCATAAGCTCTGGATGCTCATGAATCAATTGGGCGACTCGCTCCTCAATAGAAGACCATGACTCTAACAACTGATCACACGATTTTTTTAATTGACGAAAACGACCTTTCCATTTTTGTCGGTCCTTCAAAGGGCTATCAGGATAATTGGCTTCTATCTCTTTTAATGTCTGTTCTACGATTTCGATCCATTGTGGCTGAAACATAAAATCTCCTCCGCTCATTCATGCTTGATGTTTGGAGTATCTCCTTATGGAAGAAATGTATTCAGAAACCAATATAAAAACCCCCTAAATGAGAAATTAGAGGGTTTTTATATTGGTTTCTGATTTAGATAATGACACCATGGATTTCTTCACCAAGCATTTGTGAAATCTGATTGCCTTCATCCATGATAGCAATCTTCGGTCGGTAATTTCGCGAAGTAGCATCGTCCATTAATGCATAAGCAATGACAATAACGGTATCTCCTGGTTGCACGAGGCGAGCAGCCGCACCATTTAGACATAGCACCCCACTACCGCGTTCACCTGGAATAGCATACGTTTCGAGACGGGCCCCATTATTATTGTTGACGATTTGTACTTTTTCATTAGCCAGGATATCAACTCGATCCATGATATCCTCATCAATTGTGATACTACCTACATAGTTCAAATTTGCTTCTGTTACGGTAGCACGATGTATTTTCGATTTCATCATCGTACGAAACATGGATTAACACTCCTTGTTGTTATGACGGACCAGTACATTATCAATCAGGCGTGTTGAGCCGAAACGTACTGCGACTGCGATGAGTAGATCATCTGTAAGAGAGTTCGGGTTCTGAAGTGATGGATACTGCAACGTATCAACATAGTCTATCTCAGCCAGCGATTGCGTTTGAATCTGCTGGATCACAAATTGACTCACTTGATCAGTACTTTCAAACAAATGAGAAGCTAATTTATCTTTTGCCATCCGAAGGCTTTTCGACAAAATCAATGCCTGTTGATGTTGTTCGGAAGTTAAAAACACATTGCGCGAACTTAATGCTAGTCCATCTGATTCTCTAACAATCTCGCAAGGAACAATGATTACAGGGATATCTAAATCCAGTACCATTTGTTCGATGACAGCTACTTGTTGGGCGTCTTTCAACCCAAAATACGCTCGGTCTGGTTGTACAATCTGAAATAATTTCGTTACCACGGTAGCCACACCATCAAAATGACCTGGGCGAGAGGCACCGCATAGCTTTTCTGTAATTTGACCAACTCGTACATAGGTTAACGATTGATTTGGGTACATCTCTTGTACATCAGGGTGGAATAAATAATCGACTCCTGCTTCCTTCGCTAACTCACAGTCCCGCTCAAAATCACGGGGATAACGATCCAGATCCTCATTTGGTCCAAATTGTAGTGGGTTAACAAAAATCGACATAACTACTATATCACACTCTAGTTTAGCTTGTTTTACTAAACTTATGTGACCCTCGTGTAGATACCCCATAGTTGGTACAAATCCAATCGTTTTACGAGCAATGCGTGATGGTTGTAAGGAAGATCGTAGTTCAGATTTTGTTGTAATCACTCTCATGATATGCCTTCCTTCTCCTTCTGGCTACCACCATAGAGATGTTGCTCCGTCTCAGGGGACAGATGAGACACATGCTCCTCAGCTGGAAATTGATGCCCTTTCACCTCTTCAACATAAGAACGAATCCCTTGTTTGATCAATTCACCCACATCAGCGTATGTTTTGACAAACGAAGGCTGAAAGTCTCCGCCACCTATTTGCAACACATCATGAAAGACGAGGACTTGACCATCACAATCTCGACCGGCACCAATCCCGATCACAGGGATGGAAAGCTGATCCCGAATCTGTCCTGCTAATTCCTCAGGAACACATTCAAGTACGAGAGCAAATACGCCTGCCTCTTCCACCTTTTTGGCCTCTTCAATTAGATGCAATGCAGAGGACGGGTCTTTTCCTTGAATGAGATAACCACCTAGTTTATTCACAGACTGTGGTTGTAGACCGAGATGGGCCATCACCGGGACACCCGCTTGCACCAAAGCACGAATTTGATCGATTATTTCACTGCCACCTTCTAATTTAACCCCGTAAGCATTTGCTTCTTGCATCAACTTGCCCGCAGCCTTTAACACTTCATCTCGTGATAAGTGCGCAACCAAGAAAGGGAGATCTGCAATCACCATGGCTCGCTTCGCACCGCGAGTAACCGCTTTTGTATGATGAATCATATCCGCTAGCGTTACCGGAATCGTGGAATCATAACCGAGAACTACCATTCCCAGCGAATCACCTACTAATACCACATCCGCCCCTGCCTCTTCTACCAACACAGCACTTGGATAATCATAAGCGGTAATCATTGCAATAGGAGTTTGTTCACGTTTCATCTTGGCCAGTGTACGAATCGTTACTTTCTTCATGTTTGATATCCCCTCAATATTTTTCTATATCGATCTCCGCAGAATAAATCGCTATGGTTCCTTGGTCCACTTGCAACTTTAGTGCGCCTGTGTCATATAAGCCCTTCAAAATACCCGTATGATCCCCTTGGGGTGTCCGCACGGTAATCATTTGATCCATCTTATACGCGCTTGACTCCCACTCTTGTTGAATCGTCTTAAAGCCTTCCTGTAGATATCGCTCGTAGCACTCTTCCAATTCTTCTAAAATAGCCGCAATTAACGTTGCACGGTGGATATCTCCACCTAATTCGATGGATAACGATGTGGCGATGTCCAAAATTTCTTTTGTGAAATCTTGTTTTTTTGTATTCACATTCATCCCGATCCCGATAATAGCATAGTGAATGCGGTCCTGCTCTCCACGGATTTCCGTTAATACCCCACAAACCTTCTTTCCATCTATCAGCAAATCGTTGGGCCATTTAATTTGTATGTCCAAGCCAGTCACTCGTTCGATCCCACGCTTAATCCCAACGGATGTTAAGATCGTGAGATGAGATGCATTTTGTAAAGCGATGGGTGGACGTACAATCAGGCTCATCCAAATTCCGGTACGAGGCGGAGAATGCCATACACGACCCAGACGACCTTTACCATCAATTTGTTCTTCTGCAACGACAATAGCCCCTTCTGGCGCGTCATCTTTAGCCCATTGATGCGCGATTAACTGTGTGGATGGGGTCTGGTTTTGATATTGAATTTCACGACCAAACCGTTTGGTTTGTAGATGAGGATAGATTTCTTCTGGAGCAACTCGATCAGGTCGGTATACCAGACGATAGCCACTGCGCGGTTTCGCTTCAATCTCATATCCCCCTGCCCGCAGTTCCTCCATGTGCTTCCATATCGCCGCCCTACTTACCCCCACTTGATGGCTTAACTCTTCCCCAGATAAGTAATTAGGCTGACGGTCCAATAATACGGCCAAGATTTCATCACGAATACTTTGTGGCAATTTGGCCCCCTACTTTCAACAAAATTTCTTTTTGATTTGGAATCTCTCCCAATGCAACCGATTGACATAATTCTGATAAAGTTCCTTTTACCCATGGACCCGGTTTTTTTCCTACGACTGAAATTAATTCATTTCCTTGAATCGATAGATCCGTTACCTTTCTAACGGGCATCTCTTCCCACCAATCTCGTAATTGCTCCCATTTACAACCCGTTTCATTGTATAGTGCTTGTTGAATGCAGTAGCTTTCTACAACGGGTTCCCATCCATAACGGAGCAAAATTGGCTTCATCCATTTCTCGTCAGGCTCCTTCACCTCTGTCCATTCAGCTTGAATCTCCATAATAGACTGGAAGAGCTGGGAGTCTTTTTTGGAAGACTTACATTCACGAGTTCTGCTTTCCACTGAGTCCGCAGTAGTACTGAATGCTAGAAGGAACCAAACCCACTTCCCTGCGCGCTGACAGTTGCTTGGGATATGGGTAAGCCGTTCTCCTACTCTTTCCTGATCCCATTGCCACCCCGTAAAGGGAGGCATGTGATGAAAAAGTTCAGTCTGTAACAACACCTGAAAACCCATGTGCGGGGTGGGGCTTCCCAAAATCTTATCCATCTCGGTCATAATTCGTTCGACAGACAGGTACTTCACATCCTGCTTGCAACATACCATCGCTTCTTGGGTAAGCGGATCAATCGAAAAGGAAAACTGAGCCGAAAATCGCGCAGCTCGAATCATACGCAAAGCATCTTCCTGAAATCGTTCCTTCGCAGTCCCCACTGCACGAATGATTCCGCTCTCTAAGTCAGCGTGTCCATCAAAATAGTCATATAAATTTCCATCCAAATCCATCGCCATCGCATTAATCGTAAAATCCCTCCGCTGTAAATCATCTCGTAAGGATCGGACAAACTGGACTCCACTTGGACGACGATGGTCTTCATAAAACCCCTCTGTTCGAAACGTAGTCACTTCTACAATTTCTTGATCCCACAGCACCGTTACGGTCCCATGCTCAATTCCCGTAGCAAACGAACGAGAAAATAGCTTTTGAACCTCAGTTGGGGTGGCTGAAGTGGCTATATCATAATCGTTTGGGATACGATCCAGTAGTAGATCGCGCACACATCCCCCCACTAGGTATGCTTCATAGCCTGATTCGTTTAGCATTTGAATCACTTCATGAGCTGCTTTTCGCCGAGGGTCCATGTGTTCCACCACCTTTTAACGTTCCTCTAGTACCTCACGATACAAACTTTCATATAACCCGACAACCGCTTCTCCGGAGAAGAGTTTTTGCACTCTATCCATACCAGCTTGTACAAATTGATCGTATAAGGCAGGTTGGGTTAATAGTTTGATAGCATGGTTCGCCATCGAATCTACGTCACCGATATGTGAAAGGAAGCCGGTTACACCATGTTCTACAACTTCAGGCAGTCCACCTGCGTTTGATCCAATTGTAGGGACTCCGCAAGCCATCGCCTCGAGTGCAACCAGACCAAAGCTTTCTTTTTCCGATGGAAGGAGTAACAGATCGGCTAACGAGTGGATTTGTGCTACATCGTCTTGTTTACCTAAGAATGAGACCTTCTTTTCGAGTCCAAGACTTTGCACCATTTTGCGGATCGGTATAGAGTCTGGTCCTTCTCCCACTAATAGCAATCGTGTTGGAACCTTCTCATGCACTTGGGCAAAGATTCGAATCACGTCTTCTGTCCGTTTCACAGGGCGAAAGTTGGAGATATGTAACAACGTTTTTTCGTGACTACAAGGCGTATATTTCTCACAAGCTCCTGTCACGTCCCTAGGATAATACACGCGTTGGTCAACAAAGTTATAGATCCGCTCAATCGGAGTCTCGACTTGAAAAATATCAACCGTTTGTTCTGCTAGGCTATCTGACACTGCTGTCACCCGGTCACTCTGGGTAATGCCAAATTTGATCACATCTTTTAGCACCGGATCTTCGCCTAGTACCGTAATGTCTGTACCATGAAGAGTTGTTACGATTTTTAGATGATCCCCTACCATCTGCTTTGCCAAAACAGCCGCAATCGCATGGGGCACAGCATAATGGACATGGAGCAAGTCCAACTTGTAGGTTTGGGCAACCTGTGCCATTCGGCTAGCTAGAGCCAAGTCATAAGGAGGATATTTAAACAGAGAATACTGATTAGCTTCTACTGGATGATAATATATGTTTTGGTGAAATCCGCCTAAGCGAAAAGGCATATCATAGCTGATAAAGTGGACTTGATGACCACGGTCAGCTAGTAATTTTCCTAACTCTGTCGCCACCACCCCAGAGCCACCGTGTGTGGGGTAACATGTGATACCGATTTTCATAAGTTGCACCCCTATCCTATTTTGCTACTTACACACAACCTATACTAATAATTGCTGCTTTATAGGGCGTGGACTTACTAAGGCTTCGCCATATTGTACTCCAATCATCTGCCCCCACATCTGGTCCCGCCCCTGAATCATCGACAAAAAGGATGGACCGTTAATGGGAGTTTCAACTTGTCCTTCTGCTCGTTGAAACTGACTACGATAAGCTAGGATGGAGTCCATTTTTTTCTCATATACGTCACTAATATCCACAATGATATCTGCTTTGGCGATGTCATTGAGAAAATAGTAATACAGCTGTTGTATGCGATGATGTGACTCATTACCAGGTGTTTGAACATTTTTAAGGCCTGCGTTAAAAATTGCTTCATTCACCAATTTGCTACAGGCCACATGGTCTGGGTGACGATCTTCAAAGTAAGGAGCTAGGATGACAGAAGGACGGCATTGTCTAATCACTTGAACCATCTTCACTAATTGCTCTGGTGATCCCGTTAGACCACGGTCTGGCAATTGAAGATTATAGTGTCCAACCAAACCCAAGGCCTTTCCTGCCTTCTTCGCTTCTTCTCTACGGAGTTCAACCGTACCATTTGAAGAAAGTTCAGCCTCTGTTAAGCTACAAATCGCCACACGTTTCCCCGCTACAGAATGCTTGGCTAAAATCCCGGATGCACCAATCTCCACATCATCAGGATGGGCACCAAAAGCCAACAAATCTACCGAATGAAATTCTTCCACTACATTCCCTTCTCTCTATTCATCTCGTTTGATAAATCCCTCTTGATCGAGAGAACGAATCAGAATTTCTGCTGTTGCTAAATTCGTTCCCACGGGAATGTCATGAACATCCGCCAATCGTAACAAAGCTAAAATATCAGGTTCATGAGGCTGAGAGGTAAGCGGATCTCGAAAAAAAAGAATGAGATCAATATTCTGCTCAGCCACTAGCGCTCCGATCTGTTGATCGCCACCCAATGGACCTGATAAAAACCGCCTAACTTCTAGCTGTGTCGCTTCCATAATCATAGCTCCAGTTGTCCCTGTTGCATATAAGCGATGTGAAAGAAGTAACGGTTCATACGCAATAGCAAAGTTCACCATCTTTTTTTTCAATGCATCATGTGAAATGAGTGCAATATTCATCTAGTTCTCCACCTTCGATATGGTACGATTACATATCTAAAATTTCTTCTAATCCATACACAAGATGATCCAAATTCATCACTTTTCGAACAGAGAGATCCACCCCAGGCATAAACGATTCCCTATTTAATGAGTCATGCCGAATCGTCAATAATTGCCCATCTCCACCGAAGAGAACTTCTTGGTGAGCCACAAGCCCTGGCAAACGAACACTGTGGATACGGAAACCGCTATAGTATGCTCCACGCGCCCCTTCCCATACTTCCTGTTCAGAAGGATGACCCTGCTTTACCTCTTTGCGCGCTTCTGCAATCAATTCCGCTGTTTTCAGTGATGTGCCTGATGGAGCATCTAGCTTATTATCATGATGTGATTCAATAATCTCTACATGGGGCAGATATTTAGCCGCTTTTGCCGCAAATACCATCATCAAAACAGCCCCAATCGCAAAGTTAGGGATAATTAAGGCCCCCAGCTTCTTCTGTGCAAAGTCTTTTTGAAGCTGATCGATTTCTTCCTCGCTGAGACCAGTTGTCCCTACTACTGGACGAACCCCTGCATGCAAGCATAGCTCCATATGATCTTTTACACATTCGGGCGAAGTGAAGTCGATTAAAACATCTGCTTCCACTTCATCCAACACGGTAGCAACAGAACGATGAAAAGAGATCCCGAGTGACCCAATCCCGATTACCTCTCCTACATCTTTCCCTTCTTCAGAGCGTGAAACCGCACCTACTAATTGAAAATCGGCTACTCGTTGAATCAATTTTACTGCTTCTTGTCCCATCTTGCCGGAAGCTCCAGCGATGATAATACGAATACTCATGGTGTCCTACTCCTCTTTCTCTTATCTCTCTTTTTCATTCTCTTTTCGTGTCCATCGATCTTTGTCACGCGTATTGTATTTGCTCATTACTCCATCAAATGCCTCTTGAAGATCAATGTCAAGGGAATTAGCAAAACAAGCTATGATAAAAATAAGATCTCCCAATTCATTTTGAATGGAATTCTCTTCTTCCGTCTTCTTTTTTGGCTTTTCCCCAAATTGATGGTTTACTTCCCTCGCTAACTCACCCACTTCTTCTGTCATACGAGCAAGCATAGATAGCGGCTGAAAATAACCTTCCTTAAATTGACCAATATATTCATCCACTTCACACTGAATATCGTGAAACGTTTTCGATTTTTTTTCTGACATCGTAATACCTCCTGACCTTCCCATGTTACCCTATCAAGCGTAAGATATAAAGTTACTAAAAAAGGATCTTTAAACCCAGCTATTCGGAAATTTAATTAAGAAACGCTCTCGGATTTTTGATATTATATCTGGGTATACTACACTACAGCAGAATTAGTTCATCATTCTGTTAAACGGAGCGAGCTATTATGAAGAAACAAATTTACATGCACATCCGCAATATTCTCTCCATCTTAATCGGGGCCTTTATTGCGGCTGTCGGAATCAACTACTTTGCGATTCCGAACCAATTAGCCGAAGGCGGCTTCACAGGGATTGCTTTGTTAGCCAACTACCAATTTGGCTTATCGCCTGGATGGATCATCTTGGCATTAAACATTCCACTCTTTTTTGTTGGATATAGGGTATTTGGAAAACAAACATTATTTTACACCTTAATCGGAACCACTTCCTTCTCCCTATTTATCGAATGGACAGCAGGGCTTGGAAGCTCCCGTCAAGACGTACTACTAGCCTCCCTCTACACAGGAGTATTAGTCGGAATCGGTCTTGGCTTAATATTCCGGGTTGGGGGAACAACAGGTGGCGCGGACATTATTGCTCGCCTGATGAGCAAGTACTTCGGTTGGAGCATGGGGAAAACAATGTTTGTCTTTGACTTTTTTGTCATACTCATATCCAGTAAAATTATCGGTTTGGATAAAGCCATGTATACCCTAATCGTTGTATTCGTCGGGGCGCGTGTAATTGATTTTGTCGTAGAGGGACTAAACGCCTCCAAAGCAGCAACCATCATCTCCAACGCAGCCGTTTTATTAGCTGATGAGATCACGCAGAAAATGGGGCGTGGTGTCACGTTCTTACAAGGCAAAGGTGGATACACCGGAACCGAGAAAAATGTTATTTACATCGTCCTTGCACCTAATCAAATCCCTAAACTAAAACAAATCGTTCACAATGCAGACCCATACGCTTTTATGGTCATTCATGACGTTCGAGATGTATATGGAGAAGGATTCTCGTATGAAACGCCTGACGAAGTAGAAAAAAATATAAAAAAAGCAAGGAAATAATCAAAAAGCACTCATTTTTATTTACGAATGAGTGCTTTTTACTATGTGGTTCCTGCTTTCGTCCCCTCATATTTCTTCCATAAAAAATAACTCAATACAATCAAAATCGTGCTGAGCAACCAAATAATGACCATCGGCATCGGCATTTGCACAGTAGGTTTTAGCAGTTTCATCACATCTTGATCGCTTCCATGAAAAATTTTCGGAATCAGCTGCTCAAGAAGTTGAATAATCGTCTCATTTTCTGAAAAATTCTTGTTTTTACTGAGAAAAGCAAGCATAGAATCTACTTTTTGTAAAATAGCTGGACTTTTTGATATCAAAATAGCTGGACGCACCAGATCAAAGCTTTTTTGAAATTGGCGAACAGCTTCCTGAAGATCCTCTTGCCTCTGTTCTTGGTTTGATTGTTTGATACCACTAACATATCGTTGTAACTCAGGCTCTGCATTACGCCATAAAGGCTGATTCTTATGAACGAGAACATCAAATGAATACACTAACTTCCTCGCTCGTTCCGCTAATCCCTCCGGATCTATCAACGCCTGATTCAATTGCTCGTCCATCTCTAAAATCGTATTAGATAAGACCGAAATCACGCCTAATGAATACTTTTTTTCTTGAAAATTCGTTTGCGAAAAGGACATAGCCAGCTTCGTAACAGTCGATTTGGCTTCTACTAAACTTTTTGGTTGTGCAATCTGTTTCTGAGCCTGAAGCGCTAATTGTAGCCATTCTTGCTCCTTTGTACTTTCGGAAGGCAGTTTATCCTCAGCCCATGTATCTGGCATATTCCAAAAAAAGAATCCGTTTAACATAACAAGTATCAAGCAAAGTCGCATCCACAACAGGGTCCCCTCCTGTTAACATACTCGTACTACTACCTTATTCAGGTTGTCCAACTCACATGTCTTAAGAGGGGAAAAATGCTCACTATTTTTGATATAACCTTTTATATTCCCATAATCGAACCTTACTCGGAATCATCATGAAGATCGCCGCTAGGAAAACACTTGTCAGCCCTAACACAACCGTAAAGAACGCAACAGACGGTATATAGCGATCTAACTCGGTCACTACCCATGGATGTAAATCAAACTGGTAGTCAAAATAGTCATTGAGAAGTGTCCAAGTAGCCGTGATCAAGATATCTCTTTTTTGGAAGGTGTAATAAGGGAAATACAAAATCCCTTGCAACGCCATCCCGAGATGCGATCCGATTAACATCCAATGCTCCCATGTAAGAGACTCCGTCCAAGGAATGGGAGCCACAGCCGCTCCCCAGACAATCATAACGACTGCCCATATCCCATATTTAAACAGAGTGACACACGCCAAAGCCTCGATAAGGGGGCTTCTTTTCTTCATAAGATATAAAAACAGAACCACTGTAAAAAACAAACTAGCTGTTGGGCTATCCGGCACAAACGGAATTTGATACCATTTCGTCATCATCAGTTGCTCTTTATACCAATAATAACCATAGATCGTACCAATCAAATTAATCACAAAGAGAGAAAGTAAAAACCACCGCTCTATCATGACACTTCGAATATAATGCAAGGCAGGAGTCATCCTCAATTCTCCTTATGATCCGGAAAAAACCTAGTCACCGAATGGCAACCAGGTTTTTTTGGATCAATTGTTATTTTTGTTTTTGTTGCATGAGCCAGTTGAGAAGAACCTGTTTATCGGCTTCGGAACCTTGGAACATACCTGCTGGCATCGCACCACGACCATTGTCGATGATGTGCTCGATATCCTTACGAGTCAACTTTTCATCCTCGCCTTTTGTACGATCCCCTACACCAAGAAGTGGAGGACCTTGAACCCCTTGCAGTTTGTCACCGTGACATTTGATACAAGCATTCTTTTTATAAAGCTCGTAGCCTTTGTCTTGTTCTGCGACAATCTTTTTATCTTTCGCAGGGGTACCGGAAGAAGATGAAACTTGGATCACGTGCTCTGCTTCTGCAGCCCAAGTTAGCCCGATCACTCCGAGAAGTGATAGGATTGCGATCCATGTTGTCGCAGGGCGTTTTAATGGACGACGTTCTTTGCTAGTGTCCAAAAATGGAGCTAGCATCAAACCACCGAACAATAACCCTGGTACAACGATAATCCCAATCGAGATAAACGGACCCGCTGCCCATTTATATTTCAATAACTGATACAAGAATAAGAAATACCAGTCTGGTACAGGCAAGAAACCAGTATTCGTAGGGTCTGCAATATCACCCAACGGTGGCGACTCAGCCATAACCAAAGTCATAAAACCTACTAGGAAAACCGCTGCGACCATCCACTCTTTTAGCAAGAAGTCAGGAAAAAACTGTTCTGTCTTGCCAGGAAACTGAGAGTAATCTGGGGGGAGCATCTCTTTCGAATTCACCCTTACACGCGAGTCTCCCACATAGTGGACTTGCTTCTGGTTTCCGTCTTGATTGTGTGCCAAGTGGATCCCTCCTCACGTATACGGCTTATAACGGGCCAGAGATGCCCTGACGGCGTATTAAGATAAAGTGAGTAGCTAGTAAACCTAGCAACCCTGCTGGTAAAAAGAACACATGAAGTGCATAGAATCGAGGTATTGTGGTTGCACCTACCATATCGCCACCTTGCAAGAACGTAGCAAGATAGCTCCCTATAAATGGAACCGATTCTGCAATCTGAATTCCTACCTTGGTTGCAAAGTAAGCTTTATTATCCCAAGGTAATAGGTATCCGGTAAATCCAAGACCTAACATCATAAAGAAGATCAATACTCCGACGATCCAGTTAAATTCACGTGGATTTTTATAGGAGCCAGTGAAGAATACACGTAACGTATGTAAGAATAGCATTACGATCGCGACACTTGCACCCCAGTGGTGCATACCACGAACAATCGTCCCCATGGCAACCTCAGTTTGTAGATACTTAACACTTGCGTGGGCGTTAATGATATCCGGAACATAATACATTGCCAGAAACATCCCTGAAAGGATTTGAATCATAACAACGAAAAAAGTCAGTCCACCAAAACAATAAATAAATGCGGAGAAATGGTGTGCTGGGTTCACATGTTCCGGTACTTCATGATCCGCAACATCTCGCCAGATCGGCGTGACATCGAGGCGTTCATCCACCCACTTGTAGACCGCGCGCAACATAAACGCGACACCTCCTCATGATCGAGTATTTAAGCTTTTTTGATTGGGCCAATCCACAAATGCCCAGCCTCAATTTTGGTTTCGTATTGATCAAGTGGTTTAGTTGGTGGTGTACCAGGAACGTTTGTTCCATTTTTAAAATAACGACCAAAATGACAAGGGCAGAAAAATTCACCCTTGAATTGTGGGTTACTATCCCAACCTACAGTACAACCCAAATGCTTACAAACAGGTGAAAGCGCTAGGATCTTTCCTTCGCTTTTCATAACCCAAGCTGTACGGGGCTCCCCACCTTCTGGAACATACCATCCGTCTTTTACTGCTACACGAAAATCAACTGCTTGAGGAGTTTCATTAATTTGACCCTCTGTCAAGTTCGTATTGACGAATGCTCCCTTTCCTCCCTTTTTCAGCATAGGATCTGCTGCAAAACGGATCATAGGAAAAAGCATGCCCATTCCAAGGAAACCAGCCGTCCCACCCAACGTATACGTTAAAAATTGGCGGCGGGAAACTTTTTTACTCACGACAAGTCCGACCTCCTTCTACACGGCATGAACCGTTGAAACACGGGAAACGGAACCTTTTACACATGCTAGGACTTATTCTTTTACTAGGACATCTCCAATAATAGCGAATGGCATCTGAAAAATCAAGAAAACTCATGTGAGAAACGTAACAAGTTTTCAATATGTGTTCTGCCAATTTTGTACAATTGTTTCCGTCGTCTCTCGCACATGCTTTTCTAGCTCCCACGTATCGTCGTCAGATTCACACGACACAACCTTGGTAACCATGGAAAACACGGGTGAATCTGGGCTCTCATCATTCTCCATATATGCATGTTTTTCATCTGTTAACACAACGAGGTGACTAAAGCCAGATTTTTGTAATGACTGAACCGTGTTGTGAATCACTGAACGAAATAACTCAGGAGCCATTCCATAATCTACAACGGTAGGTAGCAAAAATACCCTGCCTTGTAAGCCTTGTTCCACACGCTCTGCTACACGCTCCAACCGATGAAAACTTTGAAAAGGTAACTGTTTGTGCTCCATAAAACAGCTGGCTACAGGTAAGATCAACGTATCTACAAAAGGAGCTACTTGTTGCCACTCCTGATCCTCTACTGTATATAGTTTCATCATGTCCACATCCTTCTTTTCTCAAACAAAAAAAGCCCAGCTTCTGCTGAGCATTATATCATGTCTTTCTCTAATTTTCTTAGTTCCGCTGTTAAGGTAGCAAATCTTTCTTCATCTCGATCTGCTAGAGATTGGTCGATCTGGACATATAACTCTTTTTTATGAAATTCCTTCATCGTATGGTCCAGAAACATCTCCGCGAACAGACTTAGTAGCTGATCTTGTGCGAGATCCTGTTTTTCCAAAGGATTTACCTCCAATACAGCAGCAAACTCTGGACACGATGCACAATCTTTAAAGTACAAACCAATATAAATATCTTCATTTGGAAACGACTTGATGTCAAAATAAGCACTTTCTACGTCTGTACCTAACCGCTTTTTCTTCTTAAACTGAAAAGATGGCTTCTTGACACATTTCGTAGACATTAGTATCGCTTTAGGTAGATTTTCCACGTGATCAACGAAATGGACTCGTTTTAATAGTTGTTCATCTGAGGACAGGTAACTGAGCAGCCAAGCCGCCTCTTTTTTTTGTAACTCATACCGATTCAAAAACCAGTTGATAAACTGTTTTTTCTCTGAAACGGTAACACTGTTGCTCATCTGCCTTCCCCCTTGCATGGATGGGTGAATGAGTCGATCTCTGACAAAGATGTAGCTCTTTGTATCTATCCTATTACACCTATAACTATTACATTCGAGTTAAAGAATCCATTTTCCTACTTCGGCGACTGAATAAACCCTTCTTCAATTGTCTGTTCACCAAATGCAGAAATGCCATGCATCCACCTAACCCCATTCGATGTGAGAGTAAAATACGCTTCCTGATTCTCCTCTCCCCACTTTCCAATCCCCAAATGAACCAACATCTCCATGATTTTTTGGAATAACGATTTCTCTGTTTCATAATAAAACGGCTTTAACCAAGGACAGACTGCTTGATAAATCGCTGAAACCGATATCCAATTCGGGTAGGAGAGTAGACCAATCCATCTTAAAATAATGGGTAATTGAGGAATCGGACGCCGATAGAGACGAATCCAGAATCGATAGAGCTGTTTTCCTTCCTGTACCCCTATCTGACTACATCTTTCAGATCCCGTTAAAGCGGCTTAACCCCCGAAATATTGAGTGGATCTCTCTTATTCTCTGTAAATCGCAGATTTAGATATTATTCATTTAGTGTGTTATACATTCACGATC
>NZ_JAUSUV010000014.1 GCF_030814315.1 Croceifilum oryzae
GGTGTAAGCTTGGTAAACTTCCTCGGAGTGCCAAGGACTACCCAAGAATCCCCCACCTCTTAGCGTTTTTCAGCGTAGGTGGCGGGAGTGTTCAAAGTCTAATTATTCAACAGGATATAATCATCAAAAATATTGACAAAAAACATATTTACATGTGAAAATAACTATTGTATAGAAAATTATAACGGTTAGCAAATCAAACTTAAAGAGAGTGATTGCGATGATGTACGAAAAATCCTTACAATCGCATATCCCCTCCTTCCACAAAGGGGCTGGGCAGAAGTGAACAACACTTCTACCCAGCCCCTTTAGTTTGGTAGAGTGTAAAAAGGAGCTGAGGAATTGTGGATCATTCGAATCAAGTATCCCAATTAAACACCATATGGATAGATGGTAACAGCATCACGCCTCAAGTGGTAGAGCAGGTTGCGAAACGAAAAATGATCGTATCTTTATCAAAAGAGGCTGAGGATCGAGTAGTAGCTTGTCGAGATATGGTAGATCAGCTAGTGAAAGATGACAAAGTAGTCTATGGGGTGACGACTGGATTTGGACTGTTTAGCGATGTGTCGATTTCACCAGCAGATGCGACGCAATTGCAAATCAATCTAATTCGTAGTCATGCATGTGCAGTGGGTAGTCCGTTGTCAGAACCAGTTGTGCGTACGATTATGTTATTGAGAGCAAATGCACTCTCCAAAGGATACTCAGGGATCCGTTTAGAAACATTGCAACTTTTAATTGATTGTTTGAATCAAGGTGTGCACCCGATTATTCCAGAACAAGGATCACTTGGAGCAAGTGGTGACCTAGCGCCGTTGTCCCATCTGGCCTTAGTGCTAATGGGAGAGGGAGAAGCGATTTATCAAGGACAGAGACTTTCCGGAGCGGACGCACTTGATCAAGCAGGCTTGAAACCGATTACATTGGCGGCTAAGGAAGGTCTTGCCTTAATCAATGGAACCCAAATCATGACTTCCCTCGGCGTGCTTGCCGTTACCCAAGCAGATCGTTTGGCCAAAATGGCAGACGTGATTGCTTCCATGACTCTTGAGTGTTTACGAGGGATTCCGGATGCATTTTCCGAAGGGATTCAGCAGGTTAGACCTTATCCAGAGCAGGCTTCTGTGGCCCGAAACTTCCGTACCATCTTACAAGGTAGCCAATTGACTACTTCTCAAGGTGAGATTCGTGTGCAAGATGCGTATTCATTACGATGTTTACCTCAAGTACATGGAGCGGTTCGTCAGGTAGTTGCATATACACGTGAAAAGATCCAAATCGAGTGTAATGCGGCTACAGATAATCCATTGTTGTTTATGGAGGATGGTCAAGTTATCTCAGGTGGGAACTTTCATGGACAGCCGATCGCTTTTGCGATGGACTTTCTAAAAATCGGCATGAGTGAACTGGCCAACATATCAGAACGACGGACAGAACGCCTTGTCAATCCAGCATTATCAGGTGGCCTGCCCGCATTTCTGAGCCATCATCCAGGACTCGCTTCCGGCATGATGATCCTACAGTATGTAAGCGCTTCACTCGTGTCAGAAAATAAAGTGCTGGCTCATCCAGCCAGTGTGGACTCCATTCCTTCTTCCGCGAATCAGGAGGACCATGTTTCCATGGGGACCACAGCGGCTCGTCAAGTCACACAAATCATCAACCACGTAGCCAAGGTCTTAGCCATCGAATGTATCTGTGCGGCAGAGGCGGCTGATTTTGTGGGAGCAGATAAATTGGCTCCAGCTACACGGAGACTATACGAACATATCAGAATCCATGTGCCAAGGGTGGTAGAAGATCGCTCTCTCAGTGGCGAGATTGAACGGGTAGCAAACTACTTGCTAGAGGGTGACTGGCTCCGTGAAGTAGAAACGATAACGGGTGAATTGTTCTAAGGATCGTTTGATATTGATACCAAATAGCAAAGGGAGAGATTTGATCATGACCAAATCCGTAAGTCGTACTGTGCGAGCAGCGAAAGGAACCGAGTTAACTGCAAAAGGTTGGCAGCAAGAAGCAGTGCTCCGTATGTTGATGAACAATCTTGATCCAGAAGTAGCAGAGCGTCCCGAAGACCTAGTGGTATATGGTGGAATCGGGAAAGCGGCACGTAACTGGGAGAGTTTCGATAAAATCGTCGAATGCCTTACAGAGCTAGAGTCAGACGAGACATTATTGGTTCAGTCAGGGAAACCAGTTGGCATTTTCCGTACGCATACCATGGCACCTCGGGTCTTGATCTCAAACTCTATGCTCGTACCTGCTTATGCTAATTGGGAGACCTTTCACGAACTCGATCAAAAAGGTCTTATGATGTATGGACAGATGACCGCAGGAAGTTGGATTTACATTGGAACACAAGGAATTCTACAAGGAACGTATGAAACATTTGCCGAAGCGGCTCGTCAGCATCGAGGAGGTTCCTTAAAAGGTACGCTTACGTTAACCGCAGGTCTAGGTGGTATGGGTGGGGCACAGCCACTAGCTGTTACGATGAATGAGGGGGTCGTGATTGGAGTTGAGATTGACCAAAGCCGAATTCAAAGACGCATCGACACACGATACTGTGATGTGATGGTCCATTCCCTAGACGAAGCCTTAAAATTAGCTACAGATGCACAATCGCAAGGAAAACCGCTCTCCATTGGACTTGTTGGAAACGCGGCAGAGATTTTTCCAGAGTTCGTCAAGAGAGGGGTTACGCCTGATTTCGTAACAGATCAGACATCTGCACACGATCCACTAAATGGCTATGTTCCAGTTGGTTATACATTGGCAACAGCAGATGCATTGCGAACGCAAAATCCAAATGAGTATGTGAAGCTATCAAAGCAATCCATGGCAACCCACGTACAAGCAATGTTAGATCTACAAAAAATGGGCTCCATTGTATTCGATTATGGAAACAACATTCGTCAAGTGGCTCTGGATGAAGGAGTCGAAGATGCTTTTGCCTTCCCAGGATTCGTTCCAGCTTACATCCGCCCACTCTTCTGTGAAGGAAAAGGACCGTTTCGTTGGGTAGCTTTATCCGGTGATCCAGAGGATATTTATAAAACGGACGAATTGGCACTACGCTTATTCCCAGAAAACGAACACTTAAAGCGCTGGATTACATTGGCTAGAGAAAAAGTAGCATTCCAAGGACTCCCATCCCGGATCTGTTGGCTCGGTTACGGTGAACGTGTCAAGATGGGCTTGGCCATAAATGAAATGGTGCGAAACGGTGAACTATCAGCACCGATTGTCATCGGGCGGGATCATTTAGACTGCGGTTCTGTAGCTTCTCCAAACCGTGAGACCGAAGCGATGAAAGACGGAAGCGACGTAGTTGCAGACTGGGCCATTCTAAATGCACTCGTCAACACCTCTTCCGGAGCCAGCTGGGTATCGGTCCACCACGGCGGTGGCGTAGGTATGGGCTACTCCCTACACTCCGGCATGGTCGTAGTCGCAGATGGTTCCCAAGAAGCCGAAGAAAAACTATCCCGTGTACTAAACACAGACCCCGGCATGGGAGTCATCCGCCACGCAGACGCAGGTTACGACCTAGCCATCGAAACCGCTAAAAACAAAGGCGTTCGCGTTCCAATGCTAGGAATCTAGGACAAAAAGACTAAACAAAATGCCCCAAAAAGGAGCCCATATGAAACAAATTGACCTACTCATCCACAACATCGGCTGCCTTGTCACCATGCAAGGCTCCTCGAAACCCCGAGCAGGAACAGAACAATCTGAAGTTCCCACCATTCACCACGGCGCCATTGCCATTCAAGACGAGAAAATCGTAGCAGTAGGTAGCGAGGAAGACGTTCGCAAGTCCATTCAGGGTCTGCCCATTGTCAAAGAGCTAGATGCCCGAGGGCGCCTCGTTACGCCTGGTCTGATCGATCCACATACCCACTTGGTACACGGAGGATCACGAGAACACGAACTCGATTTAAAACTAAAAGGCGTTCCCTACCTAGAGATACTTGCTCAAGGTGGCGGCATTTTAAACACCGTTCAAGCGACACGAAAAGCAACCGAAGAAGAACTATATTCACAAGCAAAACGAAGCCTAGACCTGATGCTACTGTTCGGAGCAACTACGGTAGAAACGAAAAGTGGCTATGGCCTTACCCTACAAGACGAATGCAAACAGCTCCGTGTAGCAAAGCAATTACACGAGTCCCATCCAGTTGATATCGTTTCTACTTTTATGGGAGCACACGCAGTTCCTGTTGAATACAAAGGAAGATCAGAGGAGTATGTAAATCTCGTCCTCGAAGAGATGCTTCCAGAAGTAAAGAGATTGGGTCTAGCAGAGTTCTGTGACATCTTTTGTGAACATGGTGTCTTCTCCGTCGAAGAATCTCGCAAAATCCTTCTGAAAGCAAAAGAACTCGGATTTAAGCTAAAGATTCATGCCGATGAGATTGAATCCATTGGTGGAGCAGAGTTGGCTGGGGAACTAGGATGTATCTCAGCGGAACACCTGTTAGCGACGGATCAGAAAGGAATCGAGGCGTTGAAAAAAGCGGGTACGATTGCGGTTTGTCTACCCGCTACATCTTTTAACCTGCGTCTTCAAAAGCATGCACCTGCTAGAGATATGATCGAAAGCGGTGTTCCGGTCGCGCTCTCTACGGATTATAATCCAGGTAGCTCCCCAACAGAGTCACTGCAACTTGTGATGACACTTGCTTGTCTAAACTTGCGAATGACACCTGAGGAAGTCCTAACTGCCATGACCATTAACGCGGCACACGCAGTAGGAAAAGCAGATACTATCGGTAGTTTAGAAGTCGGAAAGCAGGCAGATATCGTTTTATATAACGCAACGAATCTAGCATATCTCCCTTATCACTTTGGTATCAATCATGTACATTCGGTAGTGAAAAAAGGAAATATGGTTGTTTCGGACGGTAAATTGATATAAAAAATGCTTGTCTAAGACCAGTATCAATCGAGATACTGGTCTTAATATATGGAGATAATATGACGTAAAAGTATGATAGTCTATTAATATATACAATTTTACTATTCATAGATAAATAACCAACCTTATTTTACTTAGTTGCATAATATATTAGAAGCTTCTTAATTCCAAATAGGAAAAGGTGGAGATCAGACATGGCGTACTTGGTTGCGTTAGATGATGGTCATGGGTTATCTCCTAAGCCAACTTCTGGAAAGAGAACTCCTAATATACCAGGAATTGGTGTTATCTATGAGAATCAATTTAACCGTGCTGTTGTCAATTTTTTAGATGTAGAGTTGAAGAGATGCGGGTTTCGCACCATTTTGGTAGCACCAACCGATATCGATACTCCACTCGACCAACGTGTATCAGTAGCCAACCGAAATGGTGCAGATGCTTACGTTGCAGTTCACTACAATGCAGGCGGGGGAAGTGGAGTAGAGACGTACCATTTTCCGAACAGCACCAAAGGACAGCGACTTGCCCGTCTTGTTCATGCTCAAGTTATTAAGGGAACTCCTCAAAAGGACCGGGGTGTAAAGACTGCGAACTTCTATGTATTGCGGAAAACCTCTATGCCAGCTACTTTAATTGAATTTGGATTTATGGATGACCCAGGTCTAATCGAAGCGAAGCGCATGATTGATCCAGCATTCCAGAAAGAGTGTGCAGTTGAAACAGCAAAAGGAGTTTGCCAATACTTTGGAGTAGATTATGTTCCTCCTACTCCCACCCCGACCCCTCTTCCTTTTCAACGAGTAGAAGTAGATGGAAAAGTACTCTTTGATAGTCAAGTTGTCGATACAATCTTAGATGGCGTGCGAAAAAATTTGGGGAAAGTCATTTCCATTAAGCCACGTTGACACTCCTATGCTGAGACCGATGGGATTCTTGAGTCGTTAATATCCTCAGTCCATTTTTGTTTTTAGACAACGCTCAATATCAGGGGTGTGCCATCACCCCGTCCCAAGGTCATTGGTGTTTATCTCAGATTCGTTTGAAATTCATTATTTTGGTAATATACTATTTGTGAAATGAAATACATAAGCAAGTTAGAATGGGATGTGGAATTTGTGAATACGGTTGAAGAATTTCATAATTGGAAACGAAATATTGCTTTCTTCCTAGGTGGACAGACGATCTCTTTCTTTGGGTCTTCGCTCGTTCAGTATGCAATCATGTGGTACATCACCTTACAAACACAGTCGGGTGTCATGATGACGATTTCCATCATCTGCGGTTTTGTACCTACTTTTTTCCTATCTCCCTTTGCGGGTGTGTGGGTGGATCGATATAACCGAAAAATGTTAATTATGATATCGGACTCGCTGATTGCAGTAGCGACCTTAATCCTAGCCATCATCTTTCTCATGGGCTATAAGCCGCTTTGGTTGTTATTCGTGGTCTCAGCTGTTCGGGCACTCGGCACGGGCGTACAGACTCCAGCAGTTGGAGCGATCCTTCCGCAACTAGTCCCTAGTGAACATTTGACAAGGATCAGTGGAATAAATAGTAGTATTCAAGCAACAGTGATGCTACTTTCACCGATGGCAGGTGGAGCCTTACTCACATTTGCTACGATCGAAGTTATTTTTTTCGTTGACGTTGTGACTGCGTTGATAGGCGTTGGAATCATGTTGCTGTTTATCAAGATCCCGACCCATGCGAAAGCGATGCAGGAGCAAACAACTAGTTACCTAAACGATATGAAACTAGGATTTTCCTACATACGGAATCATGAATATGTAAAGAAATTTTTCATTTTTGTAGGCTTTTTCTTTATCCTAGCAGCACCTGTCTCATTTCTCACTCCTCTTCAAGTCACGCGTACATTTGGAAACGATGTTTGGAGACTTACTGCGGTCGAGGTTACCTTTTCAGTGGGAATGATACTGGGTGGACTGGTGATGTCTGCATGGGGAGGATTTAAGAATCGGATTTATACGATGACGATAGCTTGTCTCATCGTAGGAGCTTGTACGTTTGCCCTCGGAGTCATCCCGAATTTTTGGCTGTACCTTGTTTTCATGGTGATTACTGGCATTGCCATACCGATGTTTAATACCCCATCTACCGTATTACTACAGGAAAAGGTAGATCCCGACTATATGGGAAGAGTCTTTGGAGTATTAGGGATGATCTCAACTTCAATGATGCCCCTCGGCATGTTAATCTTTGGTCCGATTGCGGATAAGATCCCAATTGAGTGGTTGCTTATTGGTACAGGAACATTGATTTTTATCCAAGGCTTCTTCTTAAGAGGGACCAAAGCGTTAGTGAAGGCAGGGGAGCCAACCGTCGAACTAGGGAAGTAAATAGAATTAGACAGAAAAGCTCTTTTCTCCTTGTGAGAAAGCGCTTCTGTTTATAAAGTCGTGTATCATCCATTCATCCAATGAATGGATGAATGGATGATACACTCACTACTTCTCATGTATCTTAGCCGAATATATAATATGTTAATCTATAGTTTTTATATTTAAATGTATTATATAAACACTTTAACTTTATATATAACAAACATGATCATTTTAAAATAACATCTAATTAAATAATAAGCAGTGGGGGAGATAAAAGAAATATCATTTTATTATGATATATGGATCTGTCCTTGAGGAAATAATATTTAGAAAAATATATATTGATTATTAAATTTAAAATATTATATACTATAAATAGATTGAAACAACCAACAAATTTGTTGAGAGTTTTAATGTTTTTTTAAATCAAGAAAGAAAAACAGGGAAAGAAGGTGAATGGTATTGGCAATGAGGCTAGAGTAAAAATAGTGGATGGAAATAAGGTACCTAATTTTATGAAGTTACTATAACATAGGTGATGGAGGTATTTTAATGAGAATTATCAAAAAAATATTTTTAGTAGGATTAACTCTAGCGGTTTTCCTCGTTCCAGCAGTAAATGCAAACGCAAGCTCAACGAAAAGCTTATCAAAGAGTGATGAACAAAATATTGAAAAGTTTGTTGAACAGACTAGGCAGTATGAGCTTGATGATAAAACTGATAAGGAAAATTTCGAGAAAAAAGCAGAAAGTCTAATTGAGAATGAAAACACTAAAATATATAACAAAAACCTTGATTTCAAAAATTCTAAACTCCACACAAAGCTAAGCGATGGCACAAAAATCCTTTCAGTAAACATTAAGGAAAATGATTTTCATGAAGCAAGTAATGTGTCATTTTTCTTTGATAAAAACAACAACATAGTCGATTATGCAGAATTTCAGCTTAAAAAGTCAAAAAAAAATACATTCCAAGTTGTCACATATACAAATGGAAAGTTACAAGTTGACAAAGTATCTGACGTTCCATTTATAACTGCTAAAGATTACCGTAATCAAAACAACGGGGGAATCCAAACTCAAGGGGTTAATTGGAGCAAATTTTTAAATTGTATGGGCATTCCTGGTGTGGCTGCTAGCGTTATTGGTTCTATTTGTGGTGTTGCTTGTGCTATAACTGCAGGTACGGGTTGTATTGCTTGTGCTATAACTGCAGGTACGGGTTGTATTGCTTGTGCAGTAGGTGTTTTAGGATTTAATGGTGGGTCAATAGGTGTCTGTTTGGGGAAAGCATGGGATTAGAACAAAATAAGGAGACGATTTACTGTGTATATAAGACGTATACTTAAAAGATTTTTTTCAATATTGTTGGCGGTAGTAGTTTTTGCCTTACCAAGTATAAACGTAAATGCAAGTTCAGCGGAAGTTTTATCTAAGAGCGATCAACAGGCTGTTGTAGGGTTGCTTAATAAAGCTAAAGATTACGAAATAGATATCAAATCTGATAAACAATATTTCGTAATACAAGTTGAGAATCTCATCAAACTGAATAACATCGAACTGCACGTACCTGAGAGTTTCATAGTCGCAAATTCAAAGCTGTATAAGAAATTGATTGATGGTACGAATGTTCTTACAGTAAATATCCAGAAAGATGGCTTTCACGAAGCCAGTAACATATCATTCTTCTTTGATAAAAACAACAATGTAGTTGATTATGCAGAATTTCATTTGAAAAAATCAAAAGTAAATACTTTCCAAATAGCTGCATATGTTAATGGGAAATTACAAGCTGAAGAAGTAACAGATACTCCTTTTGTTACTGCTAAGGAATATCAAAAGTCAAAAGCCGGTGGAATTAAAACAAAGGGCTGGAGTGAATTTTTAGATTGCATGAATATTCCTGGTAATATTGCTACTCGACTCGCATTACTTTGTGGAGGAGTCTGTGTTGTCACTGCTGGAACAGGCTGCGTTGTTTGCGTAGCTGGTGTGTTAGGTATTCACGGTGGTGCAATAACTGCTTGCTTATCATCATCTTTCTAAAAAATATTGCTTACTGATTCAGAGAGGGAGCTTTCAATCTTTCGCGCTCCCTCTTTTTCAAAGGAGTGGGAAAATGAAAAAGTATCGTACTAGTATTTTATGTTTCTTGTCCGCAATTTCGATTGGCAGTGGTGTAATTCTAAATTACACCGTACATACATGGATGCCTTATAGTGCACTAACAGGATATACTTTAGGCTTCCTATTTAGTATTTGTGCTTTTTTTTCTGCTCTTTCACAGCGTGAAAAAAGGAATACTATTAACTAGGCTTTAGAATTTAAAGCACAGATGGTTCAATTAATGTGCACCAACATTCGTCAACTTTATTAAAACGCTTCTAGGTATTGGTCTAGAAGCGTTTTTTCATATGATTAACATGTTAACTTGAACGCGATCCCAATTTTAATGAACGTATGTAAGGTCTGTTACTCTCCTCATCCGTCTCGATCTTCGCATCTACACCGAACGCCTTTTTCAAGGTCTCCTCATTCATTACTTGTTCAGGAGTACCGCATCGAAAGATTGATCCTTCTTTCAGCACTATCACATAATCGGAGTAGAGGGATGCATGATTCAAGTCGTGGAGAACCATGATGACGGTGATATGAAATTGCTGATTTAGTTGCTGGATCAGTTCCATAATCTCTAATTGATGAACAATATCTAGATAAGTAGTGGGTTCATCTAGTAATAAAATGCGGGGTTGTTGGGCGAGTGCCATGGCAATCCAAGCACGTTGGCGTTCTCCGCCTGATAGAGAGGACATTTTCCTTTTAGCCAAATGGGTTAAATTCGTTAACTGGAGCGCCCAATCAATGATTTGTTCATCTTCTTTATCAACCTGTTGGAGAAATCTTTTATGTGGAAAACGACCATATGTTACAAGGTCTCTCACGTGTACATCTATCATTTGGTCGTAGCTTTGTCGTAAAAAAGCTAGTATCTTAGCAAAGGGTTTCGGACCCCATTCTTGGATGTCTATATTGTCTAAAAGGATGGTTCCCGAATGGACGGATAACTGCTTGGCAAGCGCTTTTAGTAATGTACTCTTCCCACAACCATTTGGACCTAGGATACTGTATACTTTTCCGGTCTCAAATGCGATATCGAGTCCCGAAATGATAAGTTTGTCTTTATAGCGAACACGTAGTTGTTTTGCACTTAGCACGTTTATACTCCCTTTCTGCGAATGAGATAAACAAAAAATGGAGCACCCAACATTCCCATCACGATCCCAACGGGCAGTTCGATTGGGGCGAAAATGATCCGTGCTAGGGTATCAGATAATGTTAAAACCGTTATCCCTAAAAGTGCTGAAACCGGAAGCAGGATTCGATAGTCACTTCCTACTAACAAACGGGCTATATGGGGAACGATTAAGCCTACAAATCCTAATAATCCCACCACACTTACTGCACTAGCCGCCAGTAGCGCCGCAATGGCAGTAAAATAGAGTCGGTAAGCTTCTACTCGTAATCCTAACGATTTTGCTTCTGAATCTCCTAACATCAATATGTTCATGCGCTGAGATCCGATGAAGGCGAGAATCAGCCCGATCACTGTATAAGGCAATAGCATTTCAATATGGGGCCAACTTCGGGTAGACAATCCCCCCACCATAAAGGTAAGGGCACTCTCGACACGATCACTGTAGAAGGTAAGTAGTCCAGAAATCCCCGAGCTAAGAAAAGCAGATACCGCCACACCAACTAGCATCACTCGCATCGGATTGACCCCGTTTCGCCAAGCTAGCAAATAAACCAATAAAGCTGCCACCATGCCTCCTACAAATGCCACAGGGGTTAACAGATATCCATAGCTAGGGAATACGATGAGAATCATCATCCCAAATAATCCGGCACCTGAAGAAACGCCCATAATATATGGATCAGCCATCGAGTTACGCATAGACCCCTGTAGTAATGCTCCCGATAAGGCTAAGTTCATTCCCACAAGAGCCGCTACGATCGTCCGAGGAAACCGAATATTCCAAATGATATCCTGAGAAGGACTACCCGAATGAGAAGAAGTGAGTACACTCCAAACATCGGAAATCGGGATGGAGATGGCTCCACTCACGACACTGATGAGCATACTTAGTCCAGCAACTAGTGCAAAGAAAAGGAGAATGAACCAGTACCATAACCGAACGTTACTTTTGAACTTGTCCATAAACATCTGGATACACCAACTTTGCCATGTATTCGAGAGACTGATCCACTTGTAGCCCAGGGCTATTTACAAATAAGGTGGAGGGCAGAAAAAATACCCGTTTCTCTTTTACCGCACGCAGTGTTCCCCACGAGGGATTGCTTTCCATATTTTTCTTCAGCATCTGATCTCCTAGCTCTTGTGTTCCATGCACAATCAGGAATAGGACGTCTGGATCTAACTCCACTAACTTCTCTAAGCTGTAAGGCGCTGCCCCTCCTTTCAGACCTGACGGAAGTGTAGAAGCCACGTTTTCCAACTTTAGCATTTGTGCAATATCCAATGAAATGGACCCGCTTTTCTGAACGGTTACAGAATTAGGCATAAAAGTAAGTGTTGCAAACTTCGTTTTCCGATTAGGTAGTTTTGCGATCATGCTTTCCATTCGCAGTTTGGTTTGCTCTAGCGCTTCCTGCGTCTGTTTTTCCTTTTCGGTTATTTTTCCTAATAAGGTAGCTGCAGACGTAAGATCGGGGACTGTTTTAATAGAAAACAATGCTAGAGGGATACGGTTGGCAGCTAACGTTTCTTTCAAATTTGCATGGAAAAAGAGGTTTCCGATTACTAAATCAGGCTTCAGACTGACGATTTTTTCTACGTTCACATTTTGAATTTGTCCAACGCTTTGAATAGACTCAGCCCCTTTGGGAATTGGGAATCCGGCGGCGCTCGAAATCCCTACGACATTTTTTGCATCTATCTGGAACATCAGACTTTGCATCTCCGTATTTAATACGACCATTCTTTCTGGTTTTTTCTGTAACGTTATTTCCTTTCCTGTACCATCTTTAAATTGAGTAAAGGCATTCTTAGGATGAATCGCCGTCTCTGGAGATCCGTTGGTACAACCAGTCATAAAGCTCACTATCACAACGAACAAAGTAAGAAATACCATTTTCTTTTTCATGAATATTTTTACCCCTATGAATATTTTTGTATTTACTTACATGGTAACAATATGTATTTATGGTTTGAATTTTTATTGCTAATCCCTTCTCTATTCTATATAAAGTGTAGCTCTGACAGAATAGCCCTTTATGGTCAAAAAAGGTACTAGATGATGAATGTATCCATTTTTTATAGGTCCCTTTCCTAATATTCATCCGATGCACAAGGAATTTGCATGTATCTACCGAAAATAGAAATGAGAGTATTTGTTTTAATAATTAGATAATAAAAAGGGGATGACGAGATGAAGAAATGGTTGCTACCGTCTATTGTGTGGATGTTGACGGTTATCCTGATGGCATCAGCAATGCCTCATGATGTATCAGCTAATAAGATAACAAAAGGAGCAAATGAACAGTATCTAGTCGTGGACTTACAAAAAGAAGGGGGAAATATCCGGATCAATAAATGGATCTTGGAAGAAGGAGATATCGAGGGAGATATAGCCTCACAACAAAGTGAGCTTGATCCCCAAACTCAAGCTGAAACTCTTTTGATCAAAGACAAAGCAGGAAAGATTCTCTACCAAACTCTCTTCCAATTCCCGATCGTTAGAACAGTTCCTCCAACTATGCCAGATCAAAAAACGAACGATCATGCTCCCCATCAAATACCCATCACTCAGCCAGAAGTTACGCTAGTCCTACCGTATTTCCAGGAAGCTACTACTGTCGAGGTCAAAGGCTCAGAAGCCAAGGTAACGACTCAGTCCACGATCCCTAAAAGCTTACAAGTTCAATCACATACGAAAAAAGTGAGACCCCCGAAAAATAACGGCAAATTTGAAATTCTCTTGTTACCCAGTGGCTATGATGAAAGCAACATGGGTGAGTTTGAACAGCAAGTTAGCAATATCAAACAAGCCATTCAAACGACAGAGCCATTTGCCTCCTATCTAGATAAAATCTCCATCCATACAATTGATGAATCCAAGCCCCTTGGCTGTCTAGAAGGAGCGCAGAATATCGCTCGTCTACTGGTGTGCAATGATACCAAAGTGGTCTCTGCTGCTGCTCACTCTGGTTATGGATATGATGAGATTATCGTCATTCACAATACAGATAACTATGGCGGTTCAGGTATGCGAGACTATAGTGTTACCGGTTTTAAGACAAACAGCTACTCCACCTATACCGTTGTTTATGATGGGCAGTGGACGGCAAGGATGGCGATTCATGAACTAGGACATTCGTTTGGCAACCTCTGTGATGAATATATGTACGAAGATGAGGGATTTAGCTACGTGAACTGTACCAATTGTCGCAAAGACAAAAGTGATCTAGAGAAATACGTCAAAGGGGAGTGTAGTGTGGGTTGCGATGCCAAGCCAGATTACTTCCGAGCCGAAGATAGTATCATGCTTACTCTAGCGATTCCCACCTTTAACGAGGTGAGTATCAAAGCAGACTTTGCCCCGTACGGGTTAGAAAAGCGCCTGCAATTTTTCACTGGAACGGAGCAACCGAAGGCAGTCAAACGGCTACAGGTAGATCAAAAGAAAGTCACCTTAAAGCCAGGAGAAGCAATCCAACTAGCCATGACAGCCACCTATGAAGATGGAACGAAGGAAGATGTGGCTTATGTAGCGAATTGGCGAACAAGCAATGAAAAGAAGCTTAGCCTTTCGCAAGGATATATGCGGGCGATTTCCTCAGGAAAGGTGTTAGTAAAAGCCTCTTACGGAGGGAAGACGATATTCGTATTAGTTAAGGTGGAAGCTCCTAAAAAATTGGTAGCAAGCGAAAATGAAATTACACTCAAGTCAGGAGAAAAGAAGGACATCACCGTACAGGCAGTCTATCGGGATGGTACAACCAAAGACGTCACGCAGGATGTCACTTGGAAAACATCTAGTAAAAGAGTGGCAACGATTGAAAAGGGCGTAATCTCTGCTCATGCAAAGGGAAAGGCTGTATTGACTGGGGTCTATAATGGGAAGGAAACCAAGATTTATGTACGTGTGAAAGAGTAGAGAGGAATGAATCGACCAGCTAGAAATAGTAGCTGGTCGATTAGATTTCAGCCTTGCTCGTCATATCAAGAAGATTAGATCTTTATTTCAATAGACCGTATATCAGTTCTCTGTGTTTTTATTTTTTGTTCTATAATTTTTACGACTATAGAAGGAGATAAAAATATTCTGTAGAATAATAATATACGAAATAAACAGTATTGATTTTGATCAATACAAAAAATATAGCTAGAGGAGGAAAAGAGATGAAATATGTTGCACCGCAAGTAGATAGCTCGACTGTAGAAAGTATTCAGGACGATGCTTGGTTTTATGTAGGTTATGCTGTGTTATTTTCGTTAGGTACTACACTGGCACTAGGTGCTGCTGCATGGTGTGTAGCCAATGGGAAGGGGACATTCACTGGAGGACTTCAGCCGTGGCACGGTATGTTCGTCGGCGTTGAATGTAAATAAGGTTACGATGTAGCCGCTAAACCATAGACGATCGGAAGGAGATATAGGAAGGGAAAGTGTTTTACCCCTTCAAATCTTCTTCCAAGTCTATCGAGATAGGTAGGGTAAAGGTATGTTACATATTGAGCAGTTATCGAAAAAGTATAAAAATAATATATGGGCAGTCCAGGATTTTAACTTGTCGATTTACAAAGAAGAACTCGTTGCTATGGTGGGACCAAATGGTGCTGGGAAAACGTCTATTATTAATTGCCTTCTGGGAGTTATCTCTCCTACCTCCGGAACGATCCAATTAGACACATATCCCAATCAATCTAAAAAGTTTAAACAACTGATCGCATATGTTCCAGACGATCTAATTTTACCTGAAGCCTTAACGGGAACGGAGTACTTGGATTTTGTTACTTCTATGTATCAATACGAAGACCCAGAAAAACAAAGTAGTTTGATCGAGTTGTTTGATATCAAGGGAGCGATGAGCGAGCCGATCGAAACATACTCTCATGGAATGAAGAAGAAAATTCAGCTCATAGCTGCTTTTATGCTTAACAGTAAATTGATCATCCTAGATGAACCCTTTCGAGGTCTCGATGTAGAAGCCATCATCATGACAAAAAAACTAATGCGTAAATACCTACAAAAAGGTGGCAGTATTCTATTATCTACTCATGACTTGAAAGCAGCCGAGTATCTTGCACAACGCATGGTGATCCTTTCGAAGGGGAAGATTGTCGCAGAAGGAACGATTGAGGAGTTGAAGGTAGAAAATCAGTGTACGGACATGGAGGATCTATTTATGAAAGTATCGATGCTGCGTGATAGGAGTGCTCAATTTGAAAAAATTATTGAGAATTTCTAGCATCATTCTAACCATGTGGAGACTAGAAATAGAGAAAATCGTAAATACACGGGCAAAGAAATTAGTAGTTCTTATGGTGCTTCTCTTCATGATTAGTATCGCTGCTTTTGGCGGATATCAAATTACAAATGCAAGCCTTTCATCATTTTTACAGGGAGACATACGCTCTATCAGTATGTTAACGATCTCTATGTATTTAAATGCCTCTATTTATACCTTCGTTTTCTTTATTCTATTAAAAACGATTGCTTCTGACCAAGATTGGTTGTCCACTAAATGTAAATGGCTACCCATCACTCCATTTGAACGGAACTTGGGGTATCAAATCCCACTTATACTTACAATTTTAGTACTCATATTTTTTATTACGGGCATTATTCTTTTACCCGCATTTATCATTCATCAGATCGGGTTCGGTTTCAGTGTAGCTTTCTTCACTGGATTGCTCCTACAGGTATTACTCACTTTCTCTCTCCTGCAACTCGCGTATCATGTTGTTACTTTTTTCATTATTTCCTGTAAGCTTCCGTTCGGGAAGTTTTTTCCACTGTTTATCGTCATCATTTTGTTTGGATCATATGGTCTCGAAACCTTGAGTATACAAGGCATCCTAACCTCTTTTACAGATTTTCATTACAACCTATATTATCTTACGTCTCCTCTATTTCTACAGATCATCGGAGAGCTTTCACAGATGAAAGTGAATCTCCTATTTATTGTTGCGATCTATGTAAGCATTGTACTAGTATCTATGGCCTCGCTACTTCTAATCTCTATCCAATCTGAAAAGCGATCTCTTACGTTTCTAAGATGGATTCCGATCCCGAGGAACAAATTTGGAGCCGTTTGGGTGAAAGAAATAAAATCGCAGTCTCGAAATGAAGAAAATGTACTTAATTTTTTTCTGATCTTACTGCTAATCCTTGTGTTGAATCTAAAATTCAATCTAGCTAGTTATTCCTTTCTTCTCTTAGCATTAGCCGCAATGGCAGGGATGATTGCATTAAACTCATTTGGAAATGACAAAAAGATGGTCCCTTTTTATAAAATATACGATATTCAACCCAACACGATTGTGCTGGCGAAATATACTGGATTGATCCTGCTTGCCGTTATGCAATGGATCCTCTTTTGTTCACTGGCACTCTATCTTCCTAAAAACAATGAGTATTGGCAGGCCCTGCTGATCATCCTGAATTCGACTGCTCTTTTTTATTTAGTTGGAGTGATCATTCCGTTAGACAGACGTAATCCCCACATTGGTTTATTTGCGTTTGTCAGCTTCCTATTTGTTCTCTTTCCGATCATGTTTATAGCGAATTACTTCGGGGGATATTTGCCTACCTTTACTCAAATCGGAGCTATTGTGCTAGTAGAAGCATTGATTAGCGTAGCCATCCTCATGGCTCACCAATGGAGGTTTAAGCATGTATAACAAGATTCCTTCTCTTCCTGTTGGTATCCGAATAGAAGAAGAGGCCTTATATGACGAACACTTACATGTCTCTGTGCCAATCAATCAAACGGCTAAAATGATGTTGTTGGAAGTAGACGGTGTCAAAAATATGGAGGAAATTGTACATAATCTAAGCCAAACGTTTGAAGAAGTAGAGGAAGATAGGTTGTTTGATGATACCGTAAATCTATTTCATGACTTAAGCCAAAACTACATATTGAATTGGAAAGGCGGGTCTGTAAGTAAGTGGAAATCGATTCTCTTTCAGTTTCTCTTTCGATATAATCCCAGATATAGAGAACGTTTTAATCTATCAGATAAGGGCTTTTTCGCTATCTTTCTCAAAATATTATGGATCGTAGTCCAGAAAATAGCGATATTCTGGGTGTTGTTCATGGCGGCATCCCTTGTTTTATACATCTATGCACCATTCGATTTCATCCTATACGCATCGTATTACTATACCGTAACCTATGCGGGACTCATCGTAAGTTTTGCACTGCATGAAACCATGCACGCGTATATGCATAGGAGGATGACACAAGAACAGATAGGGTTTCTAGCCGCAGATTGGATGTCTATTCGGTTTGTAAGGCCTATTATCAAGCCATATCCTAAAAAAATGCTTTGGGTGACCCTTCTTGGACCACTTGTTCCCGGGATGATAGGCATAGTGGGGCTTCTTCTTATGTGTACGGTTGTGAACGTAGGAAATATGGCTACCTACACGTTACATACTATTTTCGGATTATTTGCGCTCCATATTTTCTATTTGTTGCCTTTTACAGGAGATGGGAAATCGCTTGTGAAGCAATTGTCTTATTATAGGTTAGAGAGCTAATATCAAGGATAGAAGACCGCTAAAGAAATCTAGCGGTCTTTGTTGTCAATCAAGTAGGTACTCACTTATATATTGTTCTCTCGCTGTTCGGGCTAATATGGCTTGTGAGGAGAGGGCATTTATTCATATCTCCAGTTTTTTCCCTCCACAGAAACGGGGACTACATACGGTCTGATACGCTCCATGACTCTCTTTGCACCTGCAAGATCTGTATACGTGTTCCCTTTTTCACGCATTAACGACATCGCTTCCTCCAATTCGTTTATGGATAAATTAGATGTATAGATGGTTGGAAGCTTTTCTACCATTCTGTTTTGTAAAATGACACCTAAAACATTGTCACGAATCCATGGAGTATACGATTCCATACCGATATCGTCTAAGACTAAAACGGGAATTCTACTTAGCGCATCTACCTTTTGAGTCACTGTAGCAGACGCCCTATTTTGACGTATCGACTCACCGATGGCATCCCGCATTTCGTTTATAAGGCTTGGCACATGAACCATGATAGAAGCAATATGATGATTGGCTAGTTTATTCACAATGCTTCCAGTAATATACGTTTTTCCTACTCCAAACCCTCCATAGAAGTAGATTCCTTTGCTAACATTTCCATGCAGGACAATTTGGGTAGTAAAGTCTACTGCTTTCTCGATTGCGTCTGCTCGTCCCTTCCCCCAATGGATATCATCTAGACTAGCTGACTTTATCTCTTTAGGGATGTTGTGGCTTTGAATCAATTTTTCACGTTTCCGTTCAAGTTCTGTATTCTCTAGTACTTCACACTTACTCAACATTAAATCAATGTTTCCATGGTAATGATATAGCTTAGAAGAATGACCTTTCATGAGGTTTGGACAAGTATCCAATCCTGTGCACTGTTTACAACAGTCTATTTCACTTATATATTGTTTTAGCTTTGGTAAAGCCCTCTTTAATTGTGAATGATCTACTTCTCCAGACTCTAGTATAAACTTAACAACATAGGGATGATTTAGAACTTCTTCAATTGCTTTTTGTGATTTCTTTATGCTCAATGGGCTTTGCTCAATGATCCCTCGGATATGCTTCATCATTCATATCTCCTTTATAGTAATAATTTACCACATATGCAAGGAAAAAAGCAGAGGAATAAATCCCCTGCTACTATAGGCTTTTACCAAAAGCTACTCCTTTTTCTATCATCATCTTTATCTGTTTCCCTTCTAATGTGGCTAGCTCGACAACTTGATGAACAAAATATTGAGTACTCGTAGGAGTGCGAAGTTTTTCCTGAGTACCAATTACCACACTCACCACATCGGTATTCTTCAGGACCATCTTTACTAGAACCCCAAAATGGAGCCATATTATCACCTCGTATATTATATTTTAAATATTTAAATATTAATCTCTTGATAAATCTATACTTCGTCCATCCTCTTTTCCTTGGAGATGAAAGTATATTTAGAAGTGAGTTGCCTAACGACTAATATAAACGAAGAACCCATTTTCACTACGTTAAGCGAAAAATGGGTTCTTCTCTTTTTTAATGCTATGCAAAAGCCCTACTTTGATCTGTTTTCATTTCTACAATTCCCCTGAATAAATCGCTTTCTACCAATTAATCTTTCTAACAGCCTAATCGCAGCCTTATGACTTTCCTGCCCGCCATTGGAAGCACAATAATCAATTAACACAACCGGCTCTATCCCTAATTGAAACAAATCCACAGCAGTAATCAATACACAGCAATCTGTGTCCATTCCACATACATATGCCTTTTCAATTTTGTTCTGAAACAAGTATTCACTAACTTTAGGAATCATTGCAGTATAGCCCTCTTTTTCCACTACATGCTTTGCATATGGTTTAAGCAATTGATCTATATCTTGCTCTTCTGGAGTAGTTAAACCATACCATCCCCCATGCATGTCCTCTTAAGATATAAGCTAAGTCTTACCTCTTAAGAGGAAACGTGCTCAGAAGCAAATGTAACCTTATTCTGTATTTTCGTTGGTTTACCCCAAAAATATTTTTGTAATAAAAAGCCCATTCCCCCCACAACGATCAGTCCCATTCCTACGTAAACATAGAGTTTCGTTACCCCGAAAAGATGAACCAACGGTCCGCTCATAGCAGGGGAGATGATGAAGATCGCATTTGTTAAACTACTTTGGATTCCAAACACTCTTCCTACTTGTTCTTCATGGGTCTGGTTTTGCAGAATGACTTGGTTGGCTATTATCATGAGACCACTTCCGAAACCAGCGACCAAGCAAATGAGATAGGCAAACACGATAGGAGTATTAGAGTTGATTAGACCGATTATGCCAAATCCAATCCCCATTAGGGCAACGCCCCCGTAAAGCGCCCAGCCGTATTGACCCTGTTTTAACTTTTGGATGAAGAGCCCGCCGAGTATCCCGCCAGAACCAATAACCGAAATCATGTATCCCATTTTACTTTTATCGTGTGGAAATAAGCTCTTGAATAGAGTGGGGAACTGTGAGTCTACTAACTGTAGGACAGCCATAGCAATCAAAACGAAAATAATGGTTGACCCTATGATTCGATTGGACCATACATATCCCCATCCTTGTAACCAATCAGTCCAAGTATTGGATTGCTTTTTCTCGCTATGTTCAGTTGATACACGTTCTTCTAATTTGATTGCGGATAGTAGGACGAAGGTAGCAAGTAAGCAACATACGGCTTTTATGATCAGACAAAGCTCTGGCTGAAACCAGCTTAATAAGATTCCTCCGATAAGCGGACCTACTATCTTGGTCCCTTGTTCTACGATGCCATTGATACTTACTGCCTTCATCAGAAGGGTAGGAGAGACGATCTGGCGTGTTAGCGTTTGTTGTGCAGGATAATGAAAAATGCTAAAAGTAGATCGAATGGTTAATACGAGTAAAAGCCAGTGAATATCCCGGACAAATAAAAGAACAATGGTTAATAGCCCTACAGCCAGATTGCATAGAATCATGATAGGGATTTTTTTAAAGCGATCCGCTATTACACCCGCCCAAGAGCTAAATAAAATTCCAGGGAGTGCATAGGCAGCAGGAATCAATCCAACCATGATGGGATCTACTTCCCATTGAAAACTAACAATTGTCATAATCGCTAACATATCAAGAAAGACACCAAACATGAGAAGGGAATAAGCAGAGAATACTTGTACAAAAATCGTGTTTTTCCATAGGCTTGTGGAGTGGATCGCTCTCATAAATGAACTCCTTTTTATCTAGAAAATAATATGTATGGTATTAAAATCTAAGAGACAATGAAATATTATATTCTTAATATACACATATAACTATATATATAGTAATATTTTTTATAAAGTAAATATAAAATAAACTTAAAATTAACTTGATAAAATTATATATTCAAATATATAATCATTAATGAATTATAAATACATATGTTATTAGGTTAAATATTTTCATATAAAGTATGAACATTTTATTAAATGATGAATTTTATGAAGTATTCATCGAGAAATGAGATACAATGCTTTATAAGTAGCTTATTAATACGTGTGTGCAATATTTCGAAAGGGGGAATTTTTATGGATAGTAGGAATTATTATCCTTTAAGTCATCCTCAAAAGAGGATCTGGTATACGGAAGTTCTGTATGCAGAGAGAGGGGTTTGTAACCTAAAGTTTTTGTTCAAAATTCACAAAAAAATGGATTATCTGATATTAAATCAAGTGGTAAATCGTGTTATTCGTGAAAATGATAGCCTTCGTATCAGATTAAAGGAAAATGAGCACCAGGTTCCAGATCAATACATAGCCCAGCACCAAGAACGAGAATTTGATTTGGTTGATTTTGGTTCTGAGAAAGATTCAGATGCGTTAGACAGATGGATTGAGGAAAAGAGACAGGAGACATTTCCGTTATTTAATACCGATTTATGCCATTTCACTTTAGTAAGGCTTAGTGATAAAGAATGTGCAGTGTTTGGAAATGTTCACCACATTATCATGGATGGGTTATCGATCCAACTTTGGAGTAGCCAGATTGCGAAGTATTATGATGGGTTTCAAGGTGAAGAAGACATTTCTAAGAAGTCATACCTTCTGTTTTTAGATAGTGAGCAGGCATACTTGAATAGCAATCGCTTTGAAAAGGATCAGAGCTTTTGGACGGAAGAATTCCAAACGATTCCAACTGTAACGGGATTGAAGCCCTATAATGTTTATCAAGTTAGTACAAGAGCATCACGAGAGACATTTCCGCTATCAGATCATCTAAAGGGAAGACTAGAGACATTTTCGAAGGAGCACGGATTTAGTATCTATACTCTTTTTGTCTCGGCGCTTTCACTGTCGATGTATCGATGGACTTCGTCACTCGATGTTGTGCTCGGAATGGCTTATAGCAATCGGATGAGCAAAGTGGAGAGGGAATTAATGGGGATGATGGTAAGCACGGTGCCCTTGCGAATGGATATAGATCCACTAGAAGAAGTGCTTTCCTTTATGGTAAGAGTGTCTCGAAAGCAATATCAAGCATTGCGGCATCAAAAATACCCATTTGATTTGTTATTAAAGCAGATGAATCAAGAGAACAATCGTAATGTTCGGCTATTTGGAGCTACGATTGATTATCGAGATCGTGATGGGAGCGGAGACTCTGCTTGGATTCCCAATCGGGAAGAAGTGCAAGATTTTGCAGTACATATCGAAAATTTGACTGATACAGATTCTATGTCCGTACATATTGATTACCGTAATGAATTGTTTTCGCGAGAAGAGATTGCACGCTTTTATCATACGATGTTGGCTCTATTGGAGAGTGCAATGGAAAATCCACATCAAAAGGTTTCAGAGATCGAAATTCTCTCAGAGGAAGAGAAAAGAAAAAGCTTAGTAGAGTTTAATCAACCTATATTTGACTTTCTACCTCAGGCAACAATTCATGAGTTGTTTGAGCAACAAGTTAAGTTGCATCCGGATGCGGTCGCTGTTGTATATGAAAAGGATCAGCTTACGTATCGCGAACTAGATGAGAGAGCGAACCAATTGGCTCGTTACCTTCAGAAACAAGGCATAGGTTCAGAGTCTCTAGTAGGGCTTTGTGTGGAGCGTTCTCTTGAGATGGTGGTAGGTGTACTCGGTATCTTGAAGGCTGGTGGGGCATATGTGCCACTTGATCCAACGTATCCGGAGCAACGACTTCAATACATTTTAGCGGATGCTAGCATTCAGCTAGTTGTCACGCAAGAGAGTTTACTAGAATCGAGCTGGCTCCCAGAAGAGATTCAAGCGGTTTGCCTAGATCGAGATCAAGGTGAGATTGGAAAAGAGAGTGTTGCTTTGCCGATTACGAATGGAAATCCAGACCATCTCGCATATGTGATCTACACATCAGGATCTACTGGGAATCCGAAAGGTGTTATGGTGGAGCATCACAACGTGATTCGGTTGATGAAAGCAACGGAACATTGGTATCAGTTTGATGAGAATGATGCGTGGACACTGTTCCATTCATACGCGTTTGACTTCTCTGTGTGGGAAATCTGGGGAGCCTTGCTCTATGGCGGGAAATTAGTGGTGGTGCCTTACTGGATCAGTCGCTCGCCGAAGGATTTCTATCAACTGCTAATAGAGGAAAAGGTGACGGTCCTAAACCAAACTCCATCCGCATTCCGGCAGTTGATCCAGGTATGTGAACAAGAAGATGAGCGTCAACAATTGGATTTACGCTATGTAATATTTGGCGGAGAAGCGCTTGAACCTACTAGTTTACTCCCATGGTTTGAGAGATACGGTGATCAGAAGCCACAGCTGATTAATATGTACGGCATCACCGAAACCACGGTTCATGTTACTTATCATCCGATTACTCTACATGATGCCAAGCATGCTTCCAGAAGCAATATCGGAAAACGGATTCCTGATTTAGAAGTGTATGTGCTGGACGGCTACCAACAACCTGTGCCGATTGGTGTAACAGGTGAACTGTATATCGGTGGAGCAGGGCTAGCGCGTGGATATCTAAACAGACCGGAACTAACGGCAGAACGTTTTATTCCACATCCATTTAGCAATGATCCGAATACGCGTTTATATCGAACCGGAGATGTGGCTAGATTCTTATCGGATGGAAATCTAGATTATCTAGGACGGATTGACCATCAGGTGAAGATTCGCGGCTTCCGGATTGAGCTAGGAGAAATCGAGTCTGCTTTAAACGGACATGCATCCGTCAAAGAAGCAGTGGTAATGGTTCGAGAAGATCAACCGGGTGATAAGCGATTGGTAGCTTATGTTGTAGGTGACGGAGATGCATCCGAGTGGAGAGATTATCTGAAGGCGGAACTGCCGAGCCACATGATTCCGGCTGGATTTGTAAAGGTGGAATCGATTCCGCTAACGGCTAATGGCAAAGTGGATCGTGAGGCTTTACCTATGCCGGAAGAGCAGAAGGTTGAAACAGAATGGGTAGCACCACGTAGTTTGAATGAAGAAGTATTAGCTAGCATTTGGAAGCAAGTATTGGGAATCAAACAAGTAGGCATTCATGATAACTTCTTCGAAATCGGTGGAGATTCAATCCTCAGCATTCAAATCATTTCACGAGCGAGTCAAATGGGCTTAAAGCTTACACCGAAGCAAATGTTTGAAAGTCCGACTATTTTTGAATTAGCACAGGTGGCAGGAGAAGTCGAAAGTGTAGTGGCAGAGCAGGGAACTGTAACAGGGGACGCACCGCTTACTCCAATCCAGCACTGGTTCTTCGAGGCAGAACATCCGAACCCAAATCACTGGAACCAGTCGATGCTTTTGCGAGTAAGAGAGAAATTAGATGTGGAGTTGCTAGAGAAAGCTTTCATACACTTGTTTACTCATCATGATGCGCTGCGTTTCCGATATGAGCCGTTATCGGATGGAACGTGGAAGCAGAGAAATAAAGGGATCGATGAACAGCCTGTCCTGCATGTGATAAAGCGGAACGATGCAGATCAACTAACATGGCATCAAATGATACAAGAAGAGATGGATACTGCTCAAGCTAGTTTCGATTTGCTTACAGGTCCATTGATGAGAGCCGTGTACTTCAGTGATGGGACAAATGAGAACGATCGACTATTCTGGTCGATTCATCATTTAGTAGTCGATGGTGTATCATGGCGGATTCTACTAGAAGATTTACAGACCGTATACAATCAGATGAAATGTGGCGAGAAGATCCAGTTACCTGCGAAGAGTACATCTTTTAAAGAATGGTCTGAGCGACTACAAACGTACAGTGAGTCGGAGATTTCAAAAGAAGTACAGGATTATTGGTATGAACAGGAAACCAAGCCTGTGATGACGATTTCGATGGACTCGCAGGTAACCGAAACGACAGAGGCATCACTGGATCAAGTGACAGTAGTCTTAGGGAAAGATGAGACTCATGAACTGCTACAAGAAGTACCAGCAACTTATAAAACACAGATCAATGAGGTCTTATTGACGGCTTTGGTGCGGGCTAGTACCCACTATACGGATCAACATAATAAGCTTTCTGTCCACCTAGAAGGGCATGGTCGAGAAGAGTTAATCGAAGGTGTAGATCTTTCACGGACAGTAGGTTGGTTTACTAGCATCTACCCCGTTCACTTTGATCTTCAAGGAACAACCACACCGATCGAGGGTTTGAAGGCGGTAAAAGAGCAATTGCGCCGTATTCCGAATCACGGTGTTGATTATGGGATTTACCGTTACTTGAGCTCACAGAAGCATCAGTTTGATCAACAATCCAAACCGTCTATGAGCTTTAACTATCTAGGACAACTGGATCAAATATTCTCTCCGGAATCTTTGTTTTTGCAGGACACAGCGTTTATAAGTCTAGATCACGCACCTCAATCCAAACTATCACATCCGATTGAAGTGATCGGGATGGTGCAGGATGAGAAACTACATCTAGTTTGGAAATACAGCAGAGAACAATTTTCTAGGTCCACCATTCAAGATATAGCAGATGGCATGCTAAACCAGCTTCGTCTACTAATCAACCCACCCACCACAGAATCAGCCTACACTGTATCCGACTTTGCCGATGCAGAGGCTCTAACCGAAGAAAGCTTGAGCAAAGTATTACTAAAGCTTAGTAAAAAGTAGGGTTGGGAGAACGTTTTAACTGCTTGTAGTAGATTGACAGACAAGAATGACTTTGAAGCAATCTGTGCATCAATCTACCAATCAGTAAGCAAGAAAGGATTAGGGGCAATGTATCTGACCACGGCGATGTTAGTGAGCCTACTAACATGCCCCGGTACAATCTAGTACTCAACCATAATAAAGAAGGTGTACCCATGAGCGACATTATCGATATATACGGACTATCTCCTCTACAAAAAGGGATGTTGTTCCACACTCTATACGACCAAGAAGATGATCATTCCTTTTCCTACATAGTACAAGTAGGCTTCTTACTCGGTGGTCGATTAGAGGTAGATACCTTTGAAAAAGCTTGGACACACGTCATGAACCATCACGAAATCCTGCGTTCTGTATTCGTATGGGAAGAAGTAGACCAGCCCTTACAAGCTGTTTACCAAAGTCTCCCGTTATCTATTCACCGTAAAGACTGGAGTTCTCTTCCACCTGAAAAGAGAGAGAAGAAACTGAGTCAGTTTTTGACTGAAGATCGGAGACAAGGATTTTCGTTAGACGAAGCACCGTTAATGAGGATTACGGCAATTAAAGAAGCAGAAGAAGAGACGAGAATCATTTGGACCCATCATCATATATTGTTGGATGGCTGGAGTGTCTCACTTGTTATGAGCGAAGTGATGGAAGTTTATCTCAAGTTAATAAAAGGAGAGACGCTCGATCATTCTAAGCCTCTACCTTATAAGAGATATATCCAATGGATAAATAAACAAGATCGAAAAAAAGCAGAACAGTTTTGGACCGAAGAATTAAAAGGATTCCATGCACCAACACCGTTGGCAATGGAACGAAGTGATCACGGTCAAGCACAAGGTTATCAAGAAAATGTATACCAGTTATCAGAGGAACGATCAGAAACGTTGCAAGAGTGGGCGCGAACAAATCAGCTAACGTTAAATACGTTAGTACAGGGAGCTTGGGCCTACTTGATGAGCCGGTATAGCGGTGAAAATGACATCGTATTTGGTGTGACCAGCTCTGGACGTCCTACTGAATTGGTAGGTGCAGAGAAAATGGTGGGTTTATTTATCAATACACTGCCTACTCGTATTCGCTTATCAAATGAGGGGTCTGTAGTAGATTGGCTTCATCAGATTCAGATGAAAGAAATGGACCGGAGACAGTATGAGTATAATTCGTTAGTCGATATTCAGGGATGGAGCGAAGTACCAAGGAATAGTGCTTTATTTCATACCTTGTATATTTTCGAAAATTATCCAGTTCAAGGAGCACTAGATGCCGATTTACGATTACTCGATGCTCAAAGTGCAGAACAAACCAACTATCCTTTGACATTGATTGCTATGCCTGGGAGACAGATTACGTTGAAGCTAATGTATGACCGGCATTATTTTGATGGAGAAATCATTCAGCGAATTCAAGGTCATTTAGCGGAAGTATTGATCCAGATGACGAAAAGCTCAGATGTAACGCTATCTGAGGTTACTCATCTGACGATGGAAGAGCAGACGCAACTTCTGGAGAAATGGAATGATACAGGAATTGACTATTCATCTGAGCACATGATTCATACGTTATTTGAGCAACAAGTGGAGAAGACGCCGGAAGCTATTGCGGTTATGCATGAAGGTGAAAGGCTTACCTATCAAGAGCTAAACGAGCGAGCTAACCAGCTAGCCCACTATTTGCAAAAGTGTGGTGTAGGTCAAGATTCTTTAGTTGGAGTCTATATGGATCGGTCCTTAGATATGATGGTGGGATTACTAGGGATTCTAAAGTCAGGAGCGGCCTATGTTCCACTCGATCCTACCTATCCGGAAAGCCGGCTACGCTATATAGTCGAAGATGCCGGGATTGAAGTACTACTGACGCAAGAAAAGTTAGAAAAAATAGATACATATAAACAAATCAAAACAATCTGTATGGATCAAGATCGTGTTGCCATTGCGCAAGAAGCATTCATTGCATGTTCAAGTATCGTGACAGGAAAAGATTTAGCTTATGTTATCTATACATCTGGATCCACAGGAAATCCAAAGGGGGTCATGATCGAGCATCATTCAGTGGTTAATTATCTGGAATGGATGCAAAATCAATACCCACTCACTGAAAAAGACGTCGTTTTACAGAAAACACCAATCTCCTTTGACGTCTCTGTGTGGGAGTTGTTTTGGAGCTTAGGTGTCGGGGCGGCTGTATCGATCCTTCCTCCGGGTGGTGAGAAGGATCCTTCGATCATAGCAGAAGTGATAGAGCAACACCGAGTTACTGTTGTTCAGTTTGTTCCGTCGATGTTATCGATTTTCTTAGATCATTTCGATCATAGTGAGCTGAAACCAAAGCTAGCATCTGTGTGCCATGTATTTTCCGGTGGGGAAGAGCTTAGTTCTGGATTGGTTAAGAGATTTCAACAGTACTGGGATCAAGATGGACAAGTGAAGTTGACTAACTTCTATGGTCCGACAGAAGCAACTATTTATGTGAATGCATTTGATTGCGAACCGAATCAATCATTTGTGTCAATTGGGCATCCGATTCAAAATACTCAGCTGTATGTATTCGATGAAAATGAGCGTTTGCAATCGATCGGGATTGCAGGTGAGTTATACATCGGGGGTGCAGGCTTAGCACGAGGCTACTTGAACCGACCTGACCTCACGGCGGAGCGCTTTGTTCCACATCCGTTTCACATCGGAGAGAGATTATATCGAACTGGGGATCTGGTGAGGTATCTAGCTGACGGTAGTTTGGAATTTATCGGTCGAATGGATCATCAGGTAAAAGTGCGTGGTTTCCGGATTGAACTGGGAGAGATTGAGGCGACTTTGGAAAAAAATCCATCGATTAAAGAGGCTGTCGTGATAGTGAGAGAAGACCGACCGGGTGATCAACGCTTGATAGCGTATGTGATTAACAACGGGGATACTCAGCATTGGCGGGAGTCTCTGAAGACAGAGTTACCAAATCACATGATTCCATCACATCTCGTGGAATTGGAATCTTTTCCACTTACGCCGAATGGAAAAACGGATCGCAAAGCCTTACCAGCACCGGAACAACAGCTTACAAGGGATTATCACGTCGAGCCACGTACGACAACAGAAGCGTTGATCGCCTCTATTTGGAGTCAAGTATTGGGGATTGAAAATGTGGGCGTTCATGACTCTTTCTTTGAACGGGGTGGACATTCACTACTCGCTACTCAAGTGATCTCTCGATTGCAAGAAGCATTCCAGATGAAGATTCCGTTACGTGAGCTTTTTAGATACGAAACCGTGGAAGCCTTGGCAGAGCGATTGGACCAGTTGCGTAAAGGTGATGCGAAACGCGAGGTTCTACCCCTTGTACCAATGGAACGGAGCGAATCGATTCCACTATCCTATGCACAACAGCGCCTATGGTTTATGGACCAGTTAGCGCCAAATAGTGCGATGTATAACATCCATGCCGCATGTCGTCTGACCGGAAAATGGTCGTTGGAGGCATTGGAGACGAGCTGGAATGAGTTGATCGAGCGTCACGAATCATTGCGGACGGTGATGGGGGGGCATGAAGGCAAGCCGATTCAACAAATTCAGAAGCATGTTTTTAGAGTTCTTCCGCAGATGGATCTAACAATGCTCTCGTTAGAAGATCGAGAAAGAGAGACAAAGCGCCTTATCCAAAGAGAAGCAGAGGAACCATTTCATTTGGGACAAGGTCCTCTCTTTCGAGCACAACTCTTGAAAACAGATCAAGAGGAATGGATACTCCTCTGTACGATGCATCATATTATTTCAGATGGATGGTCCATGGGCATTTTGCTCGAAGAATGGATGGCTTTGTATGAAGAAGTGCTACATGGAAAGCCGGCGGAGCTTACGAAGTTACCAGTCCAATATGCGGACTTTTCTCTATGGCAACAAGAGTGGCTGAATGAGGAAGAGCTGGATCAACACATTCAATATTGGAAAGAAGAATTGTCTGGTGAGTTACCAGTCTTGCAATTACCGATGGATCGTCCACGTCCTGCTGTGCAAACCCACCATGGTGCAGTTCATTCTGTAGTGTTGTCGAATTCCGTATTAGAAAGCCTCAAGGAGTTAAGTAGGCGAGAAGGATCTACTTTGTTTATGACCTTGATGGCAGGGTATCAAGGCTTCCTGTCACGTTATACGGGTCAAGATGACATCCTAGTAGGAAGCCCGATTGCGAACCGAAACGTGAAAGAGATTGAGGGATTGATTGGTTTTTTTGCCAATACGTTGGTTTATCGGGCGGATTTCAGTGAAGATCTGACATTTCAAGAGCTATTATCGCAGGTACGTAAAAAAGCGTTACAAGCATACGAGTATCAGGATATTCCATTTGAAAAAGTGGTAGAGGTGGTAAAGCCGGACCGGAATACCAGTCATTCGCCTATTTTTCAAACGATGTTTACCTTACAAAATACAAAGCAAGAGTTTCCTCTGCAATCTGACAGAAGCATGGAGTTGATGGAAAGTCATACCTCGGTTTCCAAATTTGATTTGAGTCTGTTTGCATCGGAGACGGCGGATGGATTAGGTCTTACTTTTGAATATAATACTGATTTATTTAATGAGACTACCATTGAACGAATGGCGGCTCATTTTGAACAGTGGTTGGTTGGCATCGTAGCACAACCTAAGGATTCTCTATCAAAGCTAAATATGTTGTCAGAAGCAGAGCATAAACAGCTACTTGTGGAATGGAATGATACAAGTGTCGAGGGTCTACGTGGAGGCACGATTCACGCATGGTTTGAGGAGCAAGTGGCGAAAACACCGGAAGCAATCGCGGTGGTGTGTGAAAAAGAAACCCTCACATACCGAGAATTAAACGAACGCTCCAATCAATTGGCACATTATCTTCAGAAGAAGGGTGTGGGATGTGAGTCGTTGGTAGGGATTAGTGTTTCGCGTTCATCGGAGATGGTTGTGGGACTCTTAGGGATTATGAAAGCCGGCGGGGCATATGTTCCGATTGATCCTTCGTATCCGGAGAGTCGGCTACGGTATATATTGTCGGATGCTCGTATCGAAGTGCTGATAACAGAAGAAGCGTTGCAACAAAAAATGATGTTACCTGAATCGGTTGAGATGGTTTGTATCGATCGAGATCGAGCGATGATCGCCCAAGAAAAAACGACTTCCTGTATGAGTGAAGTGACGAGCGATCACTTAGCTTACATTATCTATACCTCTGGATCTACAGGTAATCCTAAGGGAGTAATGATCGAGCATCGGAGTACCCTTTCGATGATCCATTGGGCGCATCAAACTTACTCGATGCAGGAATTAGCAGGAGTGCTGGCTTCTACTTCTCTATCTTTCGATCTATCTGTTTTCGAGGTATGTGTCCCCTTGACGATGGGTGGCAAGGTAATCGTTGCAGAAAATGCTCTTCATGTGGATAAGCTGTCTGCGCAGAATGTGACGTTGATTAATACGGTACCATCTGCTGCGAAGGAATTGGTTCGTGCTAAGACCATTCCTTCTTCGGTAACAGTGGTCAATTTGGCAGGAGAGCCATTACCACAGTTACTCGTGCAGGGCTTGTATGAAGAAGGCTCAATTGAGAAGGTATACAACTTATACGGTCCATCTGAAGATACGACTTATTCGACCTATATGAAACTAGAAAAAGGCAACAAGTACCTAGTACCCCCAATTGGTAGACCGATCTCGAATACCGAAGCATATGTGCTTAGTACTGGTGGGCAAATGGTTCCGATCGGTGTGGTGGGTGAGCTTTATATTGGCGGATCTGGTTTGGCACGTGGTTACTTAAACCGTCCTGATCTAACCAACGAGCGCTTTATCCCGCATCCGTTTCAAGAAGGAAAGCGTGTGTACCGAACGGGAGACCTAGTGAGATATCTACCAGATGGGAATTTGGAGTACCTCGGCCGGATTGACCATCAAGTGAAGGTTCGTGGATTCCGGATTGAGCTAGGAGAGATCGAAGCAACACTGCAAAGTCATCCATCCGTTCGCGAAGTTTTGGTGATGGTGCGTGAGGATCAACCGGGTGATCAACGTTTGGTTGCGTATGTAGTTGGTGAAGGAAAGGTTCAGGAGTGGCGAGAGTATCTCAAGACCCGTTTACCCAATTATATGGTTCCAGCTCATTTCGTTGAACTAGAAGTGTTCCCTCTGACACCAAATGGGAAGATTGATCGGAAATCTTTACCTGTACCAGACCGTAAGGAAACAAAGGGAGTTTATGTTGCCCCTCGTACGGAGACGGAAGAAGCGATTGTGACTATATGGAATCAAGTTTTGGGCATGGAACAGATTGGCATTCATGATTCGTTCTTTGAATTGGGTGGGCATTCACTGCTTGCTACACAAGCGGTTTCGAATCTAAAAGAATTCTTTGGCGTTGAACTACCTCTGCACGATTTATTTACGTATACAACTGTGCAGGAATTGGCAGAACGAATGGACCAGCTATGTGCTAATCGAGAAGAGCAAGTACAGGGCGATCATGTTAGTTTGCAAGATTATATTCAACAAGAAGTAGCTGCGGCTCGTGATGAAGACTTACTTGAGTTGCTTAAGCAATTGGAAGAGTTATCAGATGAAGAGACACAAGATATATTCGAAAGCAGCTTAGTCGGGGAAGGTGTAAAAAAATGAGAAGTGATTTACTGGCGAAGTTAAGTTCGCTTTCTCCTGAGAAAAGAGAGTGGCTTCAGAAGCAGATGCAAAAAAAGGAGAAGAAAGAGTCGCTTCCGTTGTCCTATGCGCAACAGCGCTTGTGGTTTATGGACCAATTTCATCCAAATAGTTCCCTCTATAACATCCCAACCGTTTGGCGTTTAAGAGGAAACTGGGTACCTGAAGTATTAGAGAGAAGCTTCAATCGACTTGTGGAGCGTCATGATTCTCTTCGCACGGTTTTTAAGGAAGTGGAGGATCAACCTGTACAGCATGTTGTGGAGTTTACTCCTCAAAAACGATCAGTAGAAGATTGTTCTCATCTCTCATTGGAAGAGAAAGAAAAAGAGTTAGAGAGTTTGATTTCTAGAGAAGCGAAGGATCCGTTTGATTTAGTGAACGGTCCTTTGATTCGGAATCGACTGGTTCAAGTAGAGCAAGGGGAATGGTTATTACTATGTACGATGCATCATATTATTTCGGATGCGTGGTCCATCGGTATCCTGATTCAAGAATGGCTCGCCTTTTACGAAGAGGAGGCGAGCGGAAGTCCAGCTGGACTAAGTCCACTAGTGATTCAATATTCAGATTATGCAAAATGGCAGAAGAAGTGGTTGCAAGGTGAAGTATTGGATCGGCAACTTACGTATTGGCAGGAAGAGTTGTCTGGCGAACTTCCGATCCTACAACTACCAATGGATCGACCACGGCCAGCTATGCAGACGTATGATGGAGATACATATCGTGTGATTTTGCCTCATACAAAGCTAGATTTGTTGAAGGCAGTAAGCAAACAAGAAGGATCAACGTTGTTTATGACTCTAATGGCTGCCTATCAAAGTTTTCTCGCTCGCTATACAGGGCAGGAAGATATTCTCGTTGGAAGTCCAATTGCGAACCGAAATCATAAAGGAGTAGAAGGGTTAATTGGCTTCTTTGTAAATACGTTGGTTTATCGGGCAGATCTGAGTGGAGCGCCTACATTCCGTGAGATTTTGTCTCAGGTTAAGAAAAAAGCGCTTAAAGCGTACGATCATCAAGATGTTCCGTTTGAGAAAGTAGTAGAAGCGTTGCAACCCGAACGGAGTACGAGTCACTCGCCAATCTTCCAGACGATGTTAACGCTACAAAATACGAAACCAGAACGAATCGAGTTGTCTGGTAGAAGCTTGGAAATGATCGAAAGCAGTTTATCCATTGCAAAATTTGATCTCAGTTTAACGGCGTATGAGGTAGAAGAAGGTTTATTCATTTCATTCGAATACAATACCGATCTATTTGACACTAGCACGATTACACGTATGGCAGGACACTTTGAAAATTGGTTAAGCGAAATTGCTCAGCATCCGGATGAATCGTTTACCAAGCTGACCATGCTATCGGATATCGAAAAGAAGCAATTGATGGAAGAGTGGAACGATACCGGTGTGGCGTATGGTCATGAGTATATGATTCATGAACTGTTTGAGGAGCAGGTTGCACGTACACCCGAAGCAGTGGCAATCGTGCATGAAGGTGGGCAATTAACTTATCAAGAGTTGAACGAGAAAGCAAACCAAGTGGCGCATTATTTACAAAAACGAGGTGTCGGACCGGAGTCGTTGGTTGGGATTTGTGTTGAGCGTTCACCGGAGATGATGATTGGGCTGTTCGGGATTTTGAAAGCCGGCGGGGCTTATGTTCCGTTAGATCCAGGGTATCCTGAAATTCGCTTGAGATATATTTTGCAAAACTCACAGATCGAGGTGATTCTAACCAAGGAAGCGCTCATGAGCTGGCTACCTGATGACATTCAAGCCATTTGTTTGGATCGGGATCAAGAAACGATTGCACAAGAGAGTTGCTTGTCACCTGTGAGTGATGTGACGGCAAATAACTTGGCTTATATCATTTACACCTCAGGCTCAACAGGGAATCCAAAGGGCGTCATGATTGAGCATCACTCGGTCATCAACCGGATACAGTGGATGCAAAAAGGCTATCCATTATCAGCGCAGGATACAATTCTGCAAAAAACACCTTTTTCATTTGATGTTTCAGTTTGGGAATTATTTTGGTGGTCATGGGTTGGAGCACGTGTTAGTTTGCTTCCACCGGGTGGCGAGAAGGATCCTGCTATGATTGAGGAGTTTATCGAGCGACATCGTGTGACGACCATGCACTTTGTGCCGTCGATGTTATCTACGTTCTTGGATTATATGGAGAGATCCAAAGCAATGAAGGACGTATCATCCCTGCAGCAGGTTTTCACGAGCGGAGAAGCGTTAAACACAGAACAGGCTCGTCGATTTAAGGATGAGTTTTATGATCCTCAGCAAACAAAATTGATTAACTTATACGGTCCTACGGAAGCGACTGTGGATGTTACGTATTATGATTGCAAACTAGAAAAAGAACCGACGTTGATTCCGATTGGTCGTCCGATCGATAATACCGAGTTATATGTATTGGATCAAAACCAGCAGGTGGTGCCGATTGGAGTGGCTGGGGAGTTGTATCTCGGCGGAGTAGGTTTGGCGCGTGGGTACTTTAACCGTCCGGACCTGACGGCAGAACGTTTTATTCCACATCCGTTTAAGGAAGGCGAGCGACTCTATCGGACAGGAGACTTAGCGCGATATCTGGTTGATCGCAATGTGGAGTATATCGGAAGAATCGATAACCAAGTGAAGATTAGAGGATTCCGGATTGAGCTAGGTGAGATTGAAGCCATCTTGCATGATCATTCGTCTGTGAAAGAAGCACTCGTGTTGGTGAGGGAAGATCAACCTGGGGATAAGAGATTAGTTGCTTACGTGGTAGGCGAAGGAAGTATTGGCGCATGGCGAGATCATCTTAAGTCGCAACTGCCTAACTATATGGTTCCAGCCCATTTTGTAGAGCTGGATGAAATGCCGCTTACTCCAAATGGCAAGATTGATCGTAAAGCGCTACCAAAACCAGTTGGACAATCGGTAAGCGAAGATATGGTTTTACCACGAACACCGGCAGAAGAACTCGTTGCTTCGGTTTGGAGTCAAGTGTTGGGAGTAGAAGGGATTAGTGTTTATGATTCATTCTTCGAACGTGGCGGTCATTCATTACTTGCTACTCAAGTGGTTTCGCGCTTACAAGAAGCTTTCCAAATCGAGATACCTCTACGAGAACTGTTTGAGTATTCAACAGTAGAGGCCTTAGCGAAGCGACTCGATCAGTTGCGCCAAGGAGATAGAAAACGTGAGATTCCACCACTCATGCCAGTGGAGCGTGGCGAAACCTCTTCTCTCTCCTATGCACAACAGCGTCTATGGTTTGTCGACCAATTTATGCCGAATAGTACACTCTACAATATGCCGATGGTATGCCGTCTTACTGGGAATTGGATGCCGGAAGCATTGGAGCGGGGGTGGAATCAACTAATCGAGCGTCATGAATCTCTGCGGACCGTATTCCGTGAAGTGGAAGGTCATCCTGTACAACAGATTCAACCGTATGCTTTCCGCGTCCTTCCTCATATGGATCTAACGAAGCTGTCTCCAGAGGAGCGAGAAGCAGAAGTGAAGTGTTTGATCCAGAAAGAAACAAAAGTGCCATTTGATCTAGCAGAGGGCCCATTACTTCGGGGAACTATCTTACGTGTAGGTGAAGAGGAATGGATTCTACTCTGTACGCTACATCATATTGTTTCCGATGGCTGGTCGATGGGAGTCCTGCTTCAAGAATGGATGGCTTTTTATGAAGAAGCGACGGATGGAAAGGTAGCAGAACTGGAACCACTTCCAATCCAATATGCAGATTTTGCACAGTGGCAAAAGGGCTGGTTGAAGGAAGAAGTGCTGCAGCAACAGGTCCAATATTGGAAAGAAGAATTGTCTGGCGAGCTTCCAGTACTACAACTTCCAATGGATCGTCCACGCCCTGCGATGCAAACGCATAATGGATCGACTCATACAGTTGTGTTGCCACATTCGTTACGCGACAAGCTGAATGAACTGAGTCGTCAAGAAGGATCAACGCTGTTTATGACCTTATTGGCTGGATATCAAAGCTTCCTTTCTCGTTATACCGGTCAAGAAGATATCGTAGTTGGAAGCCCGATTGCGAACCGGAATTACAGAGAAATTGAGGGATTAATTGGCTTCTTCGTCAATACATTGGTTTACCGAGCAGATCTAAGTGGCGCACCAACCTTCCAAGATCTCCTGTCCCAAGTGAGACAAAAGGCTTTGAAAGCGTACGAGTATCAAGATATTCCATTTGAAAAAGTGGTTGAAGCGGTGCAACCGGAGCGGAGTACGAGTCACTCACCTATCTTCCAAACGATGTTCATCTTGCAAAATATGAAACAAGAGTTTCCAGTTCGTTCTGGTAGAAGGATTGCAATGGTTGACAGTGATAATCCAATTGCCAAATTTGACTTGAGCTTGATGGCTACTGAGACAGAAGAAGGATTAAGTATATCCTTCGAATACAATACCGATTTATTTGATGTGACCACAATTGAACGGATGGCTGGCCATTTTGAGAATTGGTTACATGAAGTTTCACACCAGCCACAAAAGCCGCTACATAGTCTAAATATGCTATCGGAAGCAGAACGCGAACGATTACTGAATACGTGGAATGATACTGCGATGGAAATGTCGCAAACAGGACTTATTTGTGACGAAATCGAAACACAAGTAGCTAAGCGTCCAGATGCGATTGCAATCGTGGATCAGACGAGAGAATGGACCTACGCTGAACTGGATGCACAGGCTAATCAGTTGGCGCATGTGTTACAGCGAAAAGGCGTTGCTCCGGAATCCGTTGTAGGTGTTTATATGTCGCGATCGGCTGAGCTTATGGCCAGTCTAGTCGGTATCTTAAAAGCAGGTGGGGCGTACGTCGTACTAGATCCGTTGTATCCAACGTCACGATTGCAGTACATGATTGAGGATGCAGGGATCCAAATCGTAGTGACGACAGCAGGGCAAGAAAGTTTGTCTGAACAGGTCGACACGGTACGATTCGAAGAGTTGTCCGGTGAAAGTGAGGTAGCGCCAGAACGTGATGTGAAGCCTGAGAATTTGGCTTATATCGTCTATACTTCTGGCTCCACAGGGAAACCAAAAGGTGTCATGATCGAATATCGTTCCTTAATGAATATGGTGTATTGGCATCAAGAAGCGTACCAAATTACGGGTGAGGATCGTGCTACCCAGATCGCAGGGATTGCCTTTGACTCAGCTGTTCAGGAAATATGGCCTTATCTTACAGCAGGGGCAGCGCTCTATCTAACAACCGAAGAACTACGGGTTAATCCAGAAGCATTACGAGATTGGATCGTTGATTCTGGTATCACAGCTAGTTTTGCGCCTACGCCGATTTTGGAAAGACTTTTAAAATGTTCTTGGCCAGCAAAAGCGGATCTCCGTTTCATTACGACAGGAGGAGATCAGTTAACACAGTTTCCAACGGAACAAATTCCATTTGCGGTGATTAATCAGTACGGTCCATCGGAAAATACGGTTGTGTCGACAGATTGCTATGTGCCTGTAGGGTTGACAACAGGTACCCCAACGATTGGTCGTCCGATTGCGAACACAGAAGTATATGTGTTGGATACTCATCTCGAGCCTGTTCCAGTAGGAGTAATCGGGGACCTATATCTGGGTGGAAAGAGCTTGGCTCGTGGTTATGCCAATCGTCCTGAACTGACAGAGGAAAAATTTATTCCGCATCCATTTAAGGAAGGCGAGCGTCTCTATTACACAGGGGATAAGGCAAGTTATCTTGCTAATGGTGAACTTCAATTTCATGGTCGGATGGATGACCAAGTTAAAATTCGTGGTTTTCGCATTGAATTGGGAGAAGTGGAAGCGACCTTGCAAGCACACTCAGCTGTAAAAGAAGCTGTGGTACTCGTGAGAGAAGATCAACCAGGCGATAAGCGATTAGTTGCGTATGTTGTTGGCGAGGGAAGTGTTGCGCAGTGGAGAGAGCATTTGCAAATCCATTTGCCGAACTATATGGTTCCCACATACTTTGTGGAGATGGAGTCTTTGCCACTTACACCAAATGGCAAACTGGACTTGAGAGCACTCCCTACTCCTGATAGGCAATCTTCGGAAGAGATCGTACATCCACGAACAGCGTCAGAAGAATGGATTGCTTCTGTTTGGATCCAAGTATTAGGGATAGAAGAAATAAGCGTGCATGATTCGTTCTTCGAGCGTGGTGGACACTCCTTACTTGCTACTCAGGTGGTTTCACGCTTACAAGAAGCTCTTCAAATTCAGATACCCGTGCGTGAACTGTTTGAGTATCCTACATTGGTAGCACTAGCGCAGCGGCTTGATCTGTTGCAAAAAGAGGAGAAAGGGAGAGAGATTCCTTCCCTTAGATCGATAGAGCGGGGAGAAACTATTCCACTCTCGTATGCTCAACAACGCTTGTGGTTTATCGATCAATTTACACCGAATAGTGCCTTGTATAATATCCCGATGGTATGCCGTCTGACTGGGAACTGGGCATCTGAAGCTTTGGAAATAGCTTGGAATCAATTGATTGAACGTCATGAATCCCTACGGACCGTATTCCATGATGTGGATGGTCACCCTATCCAGCAGATTCAGCCATATGGTTTCCAATCTCTACCGATGATAGATCTAACCCATGTTTCTCCGGAAGAGCGAGAAAGAAACATGCAACAATGGATCCAAAACGAAGTGGAAGCACCATTTAACCTAGAAAAAGGTCCGTTGATTCGCGGGAAAATCGTGCAAATCGCAGCAGATGAATGGATGCTCCTTTGTACCATGCATCACATTATTTCGGATGGCTGGTCCATGGATATCCTGCTTCAGGAATGGATGGCCTTCTATGAGGAAGCGGCTGATGGAAAACTAGCAGAACTTGCGCCACTACCTGTTCAATATGCTGACTTCGCTCAGTGGCAGAGAGAATGGTTAACCGAAGAAGTGTTAGATCAACAACTTGCTTATTGGCAAAAAGAGTTGTCTGGTGAGTTGCCAGTCTTGACCTTGCCGATGGATCGCCCTCGTCCTGTGGTGCAAACCAACCATGGAGCGACTCATTCTGTACTCTTTCCACAATCACTATTAGAGAGAGTAAAAGACGTAAGCCAGCAAGAAGGATCCACATTATTTATGACTCTGCTTGCGGCATATCAAGGATTCCTCTCTCGTTACACAGGGCAAGATGATATTTTGGTCGGAAGTCCGATTGCAAACCGAAATAATAAGGAAATCGAAGGGCTAATTGGATTCTTTGTCAATACGTTAGTGTATCGAGCAGACTTGAGCGAGAAGCCAACGTTTCGAGAGCTCTTATCCCAGGTTCGTGAAAAGGCACTAAAAGCGCTTGAATATCAAGATACACCTTTTGAAAAAGTAGTCGATGCGATTCAACCGGAACGGAGCACGAGTCATTCTCCTATCTTCCAAACGATGTTTAGCTTGCTAAATACCAAGCCAAAACTACCAACGTTGCCAGATAGAAGCTTGGAAATGATAGAGAGCCATGCTTCTATTGCTAAATTTGATTTGAGCGTTTTCATGGCTGAGCAAGAAGATGGATTACGAGTCTCCTTCGAATACAATACCGATCTATTTGATTCACTTACGATTGAGAGAATGGCAAAGCACTTTGAACGTTGGTTGAATGAGCTTAGTCATCATCTAGATATTCCATTGGCAAAATTGGGCTTTGTACTGGAATCGGAGAAGACACAGCTATTAGAAGACTGGAATTGCATCCAAACAGTGATTCCGAGAGAAAGCACGATTCATGAGCTGTTTGAGCAACAAGTTAAACTGCATCCGGATGCGGTCGCGGTTGTATATGAAAAGGATCAGCTTACGTATCGCGAGCTAGATGAGAGAGCGAACCAACTGGCTCGTTACCTTCAGAAGCAAGGCATGGAGCCAGAGTCTCTAGTAGGACTTTGTGTGGAGCGTTCTCTTGAGATGATGGTAGGTGTACTCGGTATCTTGAAGGCTGGTGGGGCATATGTGCCACTTGATCCAACGTATCCGGAGCAACGACTTCAATACATTTTAGCGGATGCTAGCATTCAGCTAGTTGTCACGCAAGAGAGTTTACTAGAATCGAGCTGGCTCCCAGAAGAGATTCAAGCGGTTTACCTAGATCGAGATCAAGGTGAAATTGGAAAAGAAAGTACTGCCTTGCCGATGGTGGATGTAAAACCAGACCATCTCGCATATGTGATCTACACCTCAGGATCTACTGGGAATCCGAAAGGTGTTATGGTAGAGCATCACAACGTGATTCGGTTGATGAAAGCAACGGAACATTGGTATCAGTTTGATGAGAATGATGCGTGGACACTGTTCCATTCATACGCGTTTGACTTCTCTGTGTGGGAAATCTGGGGAGCCTTGCTCTATGGCGGGAAATTAGTGGTGGTGCCTTACTGGATCAGTCGCTCGCCGAAGGATTTCTATCAACTGCTAATAGAGGAAAAGGTGACGGTCTTAAACCAAACTCCATCCGCATTCCGGCAGTTGATCCAGGTATGTGGACAAGATGAGAGTCAACAATTGGATTTACGCTATGTAATATTTGGCGGAGAAGCGCTTGAACCTACTAGTTTACTCCCATGGTTTGAGAGATACGGTGATCAGAAGCCACAGCTGATTAATATGTACGGTATCACTGAAACCGCGGTCCATGTTACCTATCATCCGATTACTCTACATGATGCCAAGCATGCTTCCAGAAGCAATATCGGAAAACGGATTCCTGATTTAGAAGTGTATGTGCTGGACGGCTACCAACAACCTGTGCCGATTGGTGTAACAGGTGAACTGTATATCGGTGGAGCAGGGCTAGCGCGTGGATATCTAAACAGACCAGAACTAACGGCAGAACGTTTTATTCCACATCCATTTAGCAATGATCCGAATATGCGTTTATATCGAACCGGAGATGTGGCTAGATTCTTATCGGATGGAAATCTAGATTATCTAGGACGGATTGACCATCAGGTGAAGATTCGCGGCTTCCGAATTGAGCTAGGAGAAATCGAGTCTGCTTTAAACGGACATGCATCCGTCAAAGAAGCAGTGGTGATGGTTCGAGAAGATCAGCCGGGCGATAAGCGATTGGTAGCTTATGTTGTAGGTGACGGAGATGCATCCGAGTGGAGAGATTACCTGAAGGCGGAACTGCCGAGCCACATGATTCCGGCTGGATTTGTAAAGGTGGAATCGATTCCGCTAACGGCTAATGGCAAAGTGGATCGTGAGTCTTTACCTATGCCGGAAGAGCAGAAGGTTGAAACAGAATGGGTAGCACCACGTAGTTTGAATGAAGAAGTGCTAGCTAGCATTTGGAAGCAAGTACTGGGAATCAAACAAGTAGGCATCCATGATAATTTCTTTGAAATCGGTGGAGATTCAATCCTCAGCATTCAAATCATCTCACGAGCGAGTCAAATGGGCTTAAAGCTTACACCGAAGCAAATGTTTGAACATCAAACGATTGCTGAATTGGCACAAGTGGCGAAAGAAGAGCAGAGTGTGCAGGCAGAGCAAGGAGTTGTAACAGGAGAAGCACCGCTTACTCCAATCCAACACTGGTTCTTCGAGCAAGGACACCCAAATCTGCACCATTGGAATCAATCGATGTTCGTCAGAACAAAAGAGCGTTTAGATGTAGCAGCGTTAGAAGAAGCGGTTCATACCCTTTTAACTCATCACGATGCCTTGCGCTTCCGATATGAACATATGTCAGATGGCGCATGGAAACAGCGAAACGAAGGAATTGAATCACCAACGACGCTAACCGTGATTTCATTAGATAAAGTGCCGCAAACAGAATGGAATCAAGTGATTCAAGCGGAGATTGATGCTGCACAAGCAAGTTTGGATCTACACACAGGACCGCTCATGAAAATGGTGTATTTTGATGAAGGTGAACAGGGAGCAGGTCGTCTATTCTGGTCGATTCATCATTTAGCAGTAGATGGTGTATCGTGGCGGATTCTACTAGAGGATCTGCAAACAGGGTATAACCAAGCGAACCGAGCCGAGCAGATCCAGCTACCGTCGAAGAGCACATCCTTCAAAGAATGGTCGGAGAAATTGCATCATTATGCTAAGTCGGAGATGGCACCTGAAATACGTGATTATTGGCTGAGCCAGTCTAAACAAGAAGTATCGATGATACCTGTGGAGGCAACTATCGAACATTCAACAAACACAGAAACAGAAGAGATTACGGTGGTGTTGGATGAAGGCAAGACCCGTTCGTTACTACAAGAGATGTCAAGCACTCATCGTGCCCAGATCAATGAGATACTATTAACAGCTTTGGTACAGGCTACATCCGAATGGACAGGTCATCAGGCATTAACTGTCGATCTAGAAGGCCACGGTCGGGAAGAGATGATCGAAGACGTTGATATTTCGAGGACTGTTGGGTGGTTTACCAGTATCTACCCGGTTCACTTACATATTACGGGTGCAGATACGCCAATCAAAGCGTTAAAAGCAGTCAAAGAACAAGTACGCCAAATTCCGAATAAAGGCGTCGATTATGGAATTTTGCGATACTTGAGTCCAGAGATCAGTGAATGCTTCCAGTCACAACTTACGCCGTCCATTAGCTTTAACTATCTTGGACAATTTGACCAAATGTTCTCTGATGATGCGATGTTTACCCCCGAAACGGAGTTTACAAGCCTAGATCATGCTCATGGATCCAAGCGATCCCATTTGATCGATGTAATGGGAATGGTAACCGACGGAAAACTTCACTTCACTTGGGTATACAACGTTGGGCAATTTACGAAATCTACCATTCAACATGTTGCAGAAAATATGCTTCTTCAATTAAATGGATTGATTCAGTCTTCAGGTGGCGAGGATGCGCTGACTGTTTCGGATTTTGCGATTGCCAATCTCACTTCAACTGATTTAACCAAAGTACTATCGAAGATGAGTCGTGGAAAGAATCACCCTATTACAGATCTGTACCCGCTCTCTCCGTTGCAGGAAGGGATGCTTTTTCACACGCTACATGATCAAGGGGATGAACATGTAGCGCCGTATATGGTGCAATTAAGCTTCCAGTTTAAAGGGGAATTGGACCTCTCTATCTTCGAACAAGCATGGAAATCGGTGATTCAGCGGCATGATATCTTCCGTTCAGCATTTATCTGGGATGAGATGGAAGAGCCATTACAAGTGGTGTACGAACAGACCCCATTTCAGCTAAATCAAGTGGATTGGCGTTCTCTACCTGTTGAAGAGCAAGAAGAGAAGCGAAAAGCCTTTCTATTATCCGATCGAAAACAAACTTTTTCTTTTGATGAAGCACCATTGATGAGAGTGACGGTGATTCAAGAAGCAGAGGAAGAATATCGAGTAGTTTGGACGCATCATCATATTTTATTAGATGGATGGAGTTTACCCCTTGTCTTTAATGAACTGTTAACCGTATATCAGCAAAAAGTCCAAGGGAAGACGATGGATTTACCTAAATCACCACCATACAAGAAATATATTCAGTGGTTGAAAGAGCAAGATCAAGCGCAAGCGGAACAATTTTGGACAGAGAAACTGAAAGGTTTTACTGCACCCACCCCGCTTATCTTAGAAAGCAACGAGCAAGGGCGTGGTTATGCTGAGAAGGGCATTCATGTACCGGAAGAGCAGACCCAATCTCTGCAAAACTGGGCGAAGAGCAATAAGCTCACCTTGAGTACGGTGATTCAAGGCGCGTGGGCGTATCTTTTGAGCCGATATAGTGGTGAAAACGACATTGTCTTCGGTGTAACCAGTTCAGGGCGACCTACAGAGATTGTGGATGTCGAAAATATTGTAGGTCCGTTCATTACCACATCTCCAACTCGGATTCGATTGACTGATGATGTGAAAGTAGGAGAATGGTTACAACAGTTGCAAGAGGAAGAAATCGAGAGAAGACAGTTCGAATATGCTTCTTTGACCCAGATTCAAGGATGGAGTGACGTTCCAAGAGGGACTCCGTTATTCGAAAGCTTGTATGTGTTTGAGAACTACCCGGTAAAAGAAGAATCATCAGGAGATCTAGAAATCGGGGACTTGGAAGGAGTCGAACAAACCCATTATCCACTCGGTCTATCAGTCATTCCGGGAAGTCAGCTGTCGTTGAAGCTAATGTATGATCGGAGCAAATTCCACGAGCTTACCATGAAGCGGATGCTTGATCATTTACATCTCGTGTTACAGCAAATGATGGAAAATGCGGATCAAACCTTATCAAAATTGGTCTATGTTACAGAAGTGGAACAGCACCAACTATTGGTAGAATGGAATGATAATGCCATCGCGTATCCACGTGAAAGTACCATTCATCAATTGTTTGAAGAACAAGTGGATCGTACGCCTGATACAGTGGCAGTGGTAGATGAACATCAACAGTTAACGTATCGAGAGTTGAACGAGAAAGCGAACCAATTGGCTCATTTTCTCCAAAAACAAGGTGTTGGAACGGAGTCATTGGTGGGGCTATGCTTCCAGCGCTCTGTTGAGATGATTGTCAGTCTCATGGGGATTTGGAAGGCCGGAGCAGCCTATGTTCCACTTGATCCATCCTATCCAGAAAGTCGTCTTCGTTATATTTTAGAGGATACAGGGCTCCAAGTACTGGTATCAAATGAAGCAGTAAGCTGGACACCAGATGAAGTGAAAATCGTTTGCCTGGATAAAGATCGAGAGATGATTTCACGCGAAAGCACCCTTCCACCTCTATCTGATGTGACAGGAGAAAACGTAGCTTATATCATCTACACTTCAGGTTCAACAGGGAATCCAAAAGGAGTTTTGGTACAGCATCATTCTGTTATCAATCTATCTTATGGGCTAAATAAAGAAGTTTTCTCATATGAGACACCTGCTAACTTGCGCGTTAGCTTAGGTTCTTCGATTGCCTTTGATGCGTCCGTTCAAGAATTGCAAATGCTTTTGTACGGATCCAGTGTGTATGTGATTTCAAATGAAGTTCGTAGTGATTCCCAGCAGTTTATTTCCTTTGTTCGGAAGAATCAATTGGATGTACTCGATATGACGCCATCTTTACTTCAATCACTTGTAGATGATGGATTGTTCGAGGATGAAGATGTTCATATTCCAAGCAAAGTTTGGGTTGGCGGAGAGGCAATTACCCCATCACTGTGGGAACAACTTGTTAAGTTAGACAAGACTCAATTTTATAATGTTTATGGTCCGACAGAGTGTACAGTTGATGCCACATACTTTCGAATCGATAAAGATAGCATGAAAGTTACCATTGGGCGTCCTCTTCCGAACATTCAAGCCTATGTGTTGGATGGGAATTTGTTACCGGTACCAGTGGGAGTGACGGGTGAGCTGTACCTAGGTGGTGCGGGGTTAGCACGTGGTTATTTGAATCGCCCTGAGCTTACGGATGAACGTTTTATATCGCATCCATTTCATGAAGGGGAACGATTATATCGGACAGGAGACCTAGTTCGTTATCTACGAGATGGTAACTTAGAGTATCTCGGAAGAATCGATAATCAAGTAAAAATTCGAGGATTCCGGATTGAGCTTGGAGAGATTGAAGCGAATTTAGAACGTCATCCATTAGTGAAGGAAGCAATCGTATCGGTAAGAGAGGATCAACCAGGAGATCAGCGAATGGTGGCCTATGTGGTGGGCGAAGGAAACGCGCATGAATGGCGTGAGCACCTAAAAAGTCTGGTGCCAGGTTACATGATTCCTGCACATTTTATCGAAGTAGATTCATTGCCACTTACAACCAATGGGAAGGTGGATCGAAAGGCATTAAATCGCTTAACGATCCAAAGAGAAAACACCGCTTCGGTCCCGATGATTCCACGGGATGAAATCGAGTATAAACTGATTCAAATTTGGCAGGATTTGCTACAAATTGAAGATGTCTATATAAACGATGACTTCTTTAGTAGAGGCGGTCATTCTCTCCTTGTACTCAAGTTGGTTTCCAAGATTCGAGAGAGATTTGGAACTGAGATGAAGGTATCCGCGCTCATTGAAAATCCAACAGTAGAAGGGATTGCTTGTCTCATTCGTGATAATCAGGGGACGACGAAATCATCATTAACAGTAGTTCCACTACAAGAGTCGGAAAAACAGCCATTCTTCAGTGTTCATCCATTTTTAGGTAACGTATTTTGTTACATTCAACTAGCCAGACACCTAAAAGATCACTGCTCATTCTATGGTCTACAAAATCCTCTTGTCGAGAAGGAAAAAGTAGACGAGTTGACTTTATCAGAAGTAGTAGGTCTTTACATTGAGGAAATGAAGCATGTTCAACCAGAGGGTCCATACCGTCTGGGAGGATGGTCTTTAGGTGGTACTATTGCTTACGAAATCGCAACCGAGCTACAGCGCCGAGGAGAAGAAGTGGAAATGGTAGTACTCATGGATACGAAGGTTCCTTCCAAAGAGGACTACACCACGGAAGAGACAATGCTTTCTTATATCTGGAAGCACTTTACCCATCTAGATCCAACCGAGCTAGGAGAAGAATTCCTTCATCAACAAGACATGCTGATTGAACAGCTAATGGCAGAGGGAGTACTTCCACAAGGTGCAGATCTCGCGAGCCTACAGCAACTTGCCAATGCACATAGGAAATCTCTAAATGTAATGGCTGAGTGCACTTTACAACCATACAGTGGAGAGGTCATCTATTTCAGTGCAGAAGAAGGGGAAGAGCTTTTTACAGATTGGAAGCCACTACTACAAGGGAAAGTAAATATGTTTTCGGTTCCTGGGACCCATGAGGAGATCGTCTTCTCCCCAACGGTGGAAAAAGTAGCGGAGCATTTCGTAAATGAATTGGAAAAAAGGGCACAGTTCCAGCAAGTATAAACAATAAAGAGGGTTCACTGATACCTGTGTAAGACCAATCATATTGTTGTTACTCTATTATTACATTCCATTAGGCTGTGGGAAGATTCTCAGCAGCCTAATGGCTATTTAATTTTCATAAAGAAAAAATATTTTTGGATATAATCATGGTTTCAATCATGTTTTAATAGGGGTATAGATCAAATGAAAATAGATATTGGTAGAGTCAAGGACGTGATGGAATGAAGGCATTAGAAAGACTAAATCAGTTAAATCGAGACTTGTTGGAGATCACCTATTATCGATTGGATGTATCGAAACTGGAAAAGGAGATCATCCACCGTGAATGGGATCGTCTACAGGTGGATGATGTAAAAGAGGAGATCACTATATGATTTTTTGGAATCGATATACGCAGTTATATCGTGTTACAAATAAATAGGTTTTCTCAGGTCATCCTACATAAAACCTGAGACCAAATCATAGTAAATGAGCAATCATTTTTTATCGTGTAAGCTGAGCTTTTTGGTTCTCGCAATGAACGAAATCTACCCTATTTACCCATGTAATACACATGGTTCTCCTAGTTGGTTCTCTATTTTCTCTAATTCCTTTGGGAACTGGCTTTCTATATGTAAGCGAATGTAAGGTAATTTTTGATCCGCGTATGTTAGATCATTTTTTACTAACTGTGTTCTCATATCCACTTTTCCCCCTAGTACCATGTTTGTCCCACCCAATAACCCACAAAGGCAAGAAAAATTCCGATTGTGTAGCTCATTCCAAGGTACCACAAGAACTTTTCCCATTTTCCGGATTTTCTAAGTTGCTCGCTTTCCCAGTGCAATGTCGAAAAGGTGGTGAAAGCTCCCAAAAAGCCTGTTCCTACTAATAAAATCCACGGTTCAGATAAGCGCATCCCACTTGCTAATCCTAGTAGAAATGCCCCTAGGAGATTAATCGTGAAAGTTCCATATGGGAAACGAGGCATAGGCTTATTCATTCGCTGACTAATCCAGAATCGGGAGATGGCCCCAAGAAATCCTCCAACCCCCACTAATAAGCTGTTGATCATCATGAGTGCTCACCTTCTAAACTGCGTTTATTTCCTTGTTTGCTCGCTATTTTATACCCGCTCCAAGTTAACAATAGACCTCCCCATAATGAAAGGAGCACATAAGAAAAAGCCATGATCCATAAGCCATCATGTAGCATTTTTACTACCTCTACACTAAATGTGGAGAAAGTCGTAAATGCTCCGATGAACCCGGTAGCAAATCCCGTTCGAAACCACGAAGGAATCTGTTTTCTCTCCATAGACCAAACCGTAAACCAGCTAAGTGAGAAACAACCAATGAAGTTGACGCTTAGAGTTCCGAGAGGAAGTCCATACAGCTCACCTGAAGGTAAGAAAATGCCTACATAGTAGCGAAGCAGAGCGCCGATTACTCCAGCTAAGCCAATAACCCAATACATCATACAGGAATCCCTCCTCAGATAGGGGGCTTCAGTTTTGATATCCTATCTTCTTGAGAAATGAATCTGGGTGAAAGTTACACTCAATCAAAACAGGCTGGTTTTCTTCATTAAATAATAGTAGATTCGAGTTGGAATGGGAACCTGTTTTACTGATGATGACAATCACTTCAGAAATGTAGCCAGTGATAACACTATCTTTTTGAACATAAATAGAAGGTTCTAACGGTACTCGAATCATCAGTTGATTTTTTGCTTCTAGATTAGCTCGTGGACTTCTTTGGGTGATTCGATGGAGCATGTCCTTTACTTCGAGTTGGATTTCAGGGGAGTTTTGTACGGTTGCTATGACCTTTTCTTGAGTCGTATCAAAGATTTCAATAGGCGGAATGGTTCTAAAAGAAGGTGTGAGTGCATGGGCTTCGTGGACATTTGAAAAACAGAGTGTTGACATGATGAAAAATAAGATCATGACGGATCGTTTATGATTCAAGCGATCACCTCCTAGGCTTGTCGATCTGTAGGGATAGCATGCCCTGTTTGGATTGAAATACCTAAGCCGATATTCTAAAAAGGATATCGGCTTCTTTATTTGTAAACAAAATGGGAAACTGGGGAATAATAGGTTCATCATTTCTTCCCATGGAGGATACAAGAATGGATAAGCTGGAAATCCGCAATCTTACCAAAGTTTTTGGACGGTCCCCGAAGAGGGCATTAAAGCTTTTAGACGAGGGCAAAGAGAAAGAAGAAATTTTGCAAGAGACGGGTTGTACGATTGGGGTAAATCGCGCGACGTTTGAGATATATAACGGAGAGATTTTTGTGATTATGGGCCTATCTGGAAGCGGTAAGTCTACTGTCATTCGTCTTCTTAACAGACTGATCGAGCCAACAGATGGATCTATTTTATTAGATGGCAGAGACATTATGAAGATGTCGGCGGAAGAAGTACGAGAAGTTCGCAGAAAAAAGATGGGAATGGTTTTTCAGAAGTTCGCTCTTTTTCCACATCGAACTGTATTAGAAAATGTGGAGTTTGGATTAGAAATTCAAGGAGTGATGAAAGCAGAACGTCAAGAAAAGGCGATGAACTCCTTAGAATTGGTAAGTTTACATAGCTATGCAGATCAAAAACCAGATCAATTAAGTGGAGGGATGCAACAAAGGGTAGGACTCGCAAGGGCCTTGGCGAATGACCCAGATATTTTGTTGATGGATGAAGCGTTTAGTGCGTTAGATCCCTTGATCCGTAAAGAGATGCAAGATGAGCTAGTCGATCTACAACAACGCATGAAGAAGACGTTTATCTTTATCACCCATGACTTAGATGAAGCGATCCATATCGGCGATCGGATTATGTTGATGAGGGACGGTACAATCCAACAGATTGGAACACCTGAAGAGATCTTGACCCATCCTGCAAATGACTATGTAAAACGCTTTGTGAAGAACGTCGATTTAACACATGTGATAACCGCAGAATCGATCATGAAACCAGCAGAGTCGATCATAATGGGTAAGGATGGACCACGTGTAGCACTGAAGAAAATGAAAGAAAACGCCATCCCTACTGTGGTGGTAACGGATCGGAACCGTATCGTAAAGGGAATTGTAACAGCAGAGGGGTTAAAACAAGCATTAGAGCAAAACCTTTTATTAGAAGATATCTTGGTTGCGGATTGTGTGACCGTTTCTAAAGACACACCTCTCAGTGACCTCTTAGTATTGATGGCGGAAAGCGAATTTCTCTATCCTTCTATCGTTACCAATGAGACAGGAAAATTAAAAGGCGTAATCGGACGAGGCGCTTTATTTTCCGCATTTGCTGGGTATGGAGGTGAGAAAGAATGATTCCCAAGATTCCACTTGCTGAATGGATCGAATGGCTAGTGAATTGGCTACAGGATCATTTTGATCCAGTCTTTCAAATCATTAAAAACATGATCGAACCAACGGTTACTTTTTTTACGAGGATTTTAACCGTTTTACCCCCACTTGCCATGATATCGATCTTGATCTTCTTTATCCTGTGGCTGACCCAAATTTGGACTGCTGTCTTGTCTCTTGCTGGATTACTGCTGATATGGAATCTCGGTTACTGGGATGAGAGCATTCAGACTCTTTCATTAGTACTTACCTCTACTTTGATCGCGATCATCATCGGAATCCCTCTGGGGCTATGGTCGGGCAGAAATGATCGAGTACAAGCTTTTTTAAAGCCCATTTTAGATTTCATGCAAACCATGCCTGCTTTTGTCTACTTAATCCCAGCTGTCTTCTTTTTCTCACTGGGAACCGTACCAGGAGTTATCGCATCTGTTATTTTTGCGATGCCTCCTACTATCCGATTTACCAGTTTGGGGTTGCGACAAGTGCCGATCGATCTAAAAGAAGCGGCTGAAGCTTTTGGTGCTACCACCAGGCAGAAGCTAACCAAAGTAGAGATCCCTCTGGCTAGGCAGACGATTCTGGCTGGAGTAAATCAAACAATCATGCTTTCCCTTTCCATGGTGGTGACGGCCAGTATGATTGGTGCAGAGGGAATTGGAGCAGTTGTACTAGAATCGATTACCCGATTAAAAGTGGGCATTGGTTTTGAAAGTGGACTCGCCATCGTCATTATTGCGATCATCTTAGACCGTCTCACCCAGAATTTGAATCAAAATAGGATGGAGACAGGGAGCAGGCACAGGCAGATTCCGCTTCTCGCAAAAACAAGAAAATGGGCGGCTCCTGTAGCCGTACTCACGGTTTTAGCATTGACGATTACTAGTTATGCACAAAGTGGTGTAAAGCGAAATGAGATTAAACTCATCTATGTAAACTGGGTATCGGAAGAGGCAAGTACCTACACACTTAAAAACATTCTAGAAAAAGAAGGATTTCCAGTAAAGTTGATTCGAGTGGATGCTGGACCTATGTATGATGCAATTGCAACAGGAAATGCAGATGCAATGTTAGCGGCTTGGCTCCCCACAACAGGTGCACAATACTACGATCGGTATAAAAAGGATCTGGTTAATTTAGGTGTAAATCTGGAAAAGACACGTATCGGACTGGTTGTTCCGAAATACGTAAACATCAATTCGATTGAGGAGTTAGCATCTCACAAAGATCAATTTGACCAAAAAATTATCGGGATTGACCCCGGCTCTGGAACGATGTTGCTCGCGAAGGAGACGATCAAGCAGTACAATCTGGGAATGAAGTTGTTAGAAGGCTCTGATGCGGCGATGGTAGCAGAATTAGATCGAGCGTATAAGAAGAAAAAACCGATTGTGATTACGGGTTGGACACCGCATTGGATGTTCCTCAAGTATGATTTAAAATACTTAGATGATCCAAAGAAAACCTTTGGCGAACCCGAAAACATTTACACGATCGTGCGAAAAGGCTTCAAAGAAGATCAACCAGAGGCATGTAAAATGATCGATCAATTTTTTTGGACGACTCGAGACATGGAGGAAGTCATGCTCGATGTTGCAAACGGGATGACCCCAGATCAGGCGGCAAAAAAATGGATTGAAAAACACCCAAATCAAGTTGCAGAGATAACAGCCGGTGTGCAAAAAAATAAATGAAAAAGAGATAAGCCAATTACCTGAGTCTAGGGTATATTGGCTTTCTCTTTGAATAAGACAAAAGGATTCACGAATAAAAAAGACAAATCATTCATAGGGTGGACAAGCTGTGACAGATTAGTATTTTGGTAATTGAAGCTTAGTTATTTTGTAGATAAATGAATGTATTCTTCAATATCCTTTACAATCCGTTGGATGGATTGATGCCAAAAATCAGGATGGGACAAGTCAATATGAAAGTGTTGAAGCGCCAATTCCTCCACTGATTTCTTTCCTGTTTCGCTTAGGAAATGACTAAATTTCTGAGCGAATTGCTTTCCATCTTTCTTAGCTATTGCCAATAGACCTAGGCTAAACAGATAGCCGAAGGTATATGGATAGTTATAGAAGGAGACATAGGGTCTATAAAACTGGATCGCTTTGATCCACTCAAAAGGCTGATATTGACTAAGATGATCTCTGTAAGCTTCTTTTTGGGCTTCTATAAACAATTCCTCTAACTGACTCGCACTTAAGGGGCCAGTACTCCGTTTTTCATAGAGGCGGGTTTCAAATAGATAGGCTGCTCGAATTCCCATCACATAAGTGAGGCTATCTTGTATTTTCCAACTAAGTAATAATTTTTTCTCTTCCTTATCCTTTGAATGAAGAATCATATCATCGATAAAGGTCAACTGAAAGAAGATAGAGGATGTTTCAGCAATGGTCATGCTAAATCGATCCTCCAACAATATAAGTGAAGTGGGATCTTCCAACTGTCGATAATGCCATGCATGTCCTAGTTCATGAGCAAGGATTCTACCGCTTTCCACACTTCCATCGTAATTTAAGGAAATACGGGATTCTCCGTCATGGATAAAGGGAGCACAAAAGCCGCCTAGCGGTTTGTTTTTATGAGGTACAGCATCGATCCATTCATGCATAACAGCCTTATGCATGAAGTCACCTATCGCTGGATCTAATTGGTTAGAAGTTTGAATAATCCGTTCCATCGCATCAGAGAAAGGAATCTGAGTAGAAACGTGGGATGGGGTTTTTAGTTGATGCCAAGAGATTTTTTCTTGTCCATATTCACTCGCCTTTAGCTGTAGGAAATGAGTTAGTTTAGGAAGAAGACTGTCAATGGTTTCCCACATGGTATCGAGAGTAATACGAGAAAGACCATTTAATTCTAACGACTCATCTAAAACATCTCTTCGTTCATGGGCATGGCAAAGGGCTAGGCGAAAACCCGTAATTTGATTTAAAACAGATGCAAAAAGGTCTGACTCTTGTTCCAAGGATTGTGTGAGAGATTGAAATACTTGTTTTCGTCTATCTGGATCTGGGTCACTAAGTGCCATTCTGTGGGCTTCACCAAACGATATTTTTGTTTCATTCATCCCATCCTCTATGTCAATTTTCAACTTATCACGAAGTTGGATATACATATGCTCTAAAGATTTAAGCCCATCTCCAACAAGATTTGTAGCAAAATCTTCTAGATCGCTAGGAAAGGGTTGGCTCTTTTTACGAAGGGTAGATAAATCAGAGCGAAAAGGACGAATAGCAGGAAGACTAGACCAATCAGCAAATGGTTCATCTTCCATTAGAGCGAGTTTTCGTCCTAAATCAGACCAGAGAGAACGAATTCCCGCTTTTAGTTTGGAGACACGGCTATGTAGTGAGGTGATGATGGAATGTCTAGGTGTTTCAGCCGAAAGACAATAATAATAGGAGTCGGCTTTTTCAATTCGTCTAATCAATTGGGAGAGAAGGGATAGTTCTTCTGATTGAATCGCATTTGAATTGGGAGAAAGCTGTCTCATGCTTTGTAGTAGTTGATCTAGAGTAACCTCTAATTCATCCAATTCGGTAGATAGTGTAAGTTCCATCTGTTCCGGATATAAACTGTTCAAATTCCAACGAGTAGATTCATTCATAATAAGGTTCATATAGAGTCCCCCATAAAGTGTTTTTGAAGAATACCAACGATACATGGATCATTGGTTCTTTTCTCCATTGCTTTTTAGTTTATATAGTTCTGTTTTAATAAAAACCATTAATAAGTTCAATAATAATAGAACTATAAATACATGTAAATATATATTGAATTTATTTTTGGTTCTTTACGAGTTATTTATTGTGTTATTCTATAGTTAGAATCGAATATCGGGAGGCAAATATGACTTATCAAGTAGAAGCAGGGGATTCCATTACATATGAACTTCTTTTAAGCTTTCTTTTATATAAACGAAGAGCAAATCTAAAGTATTTAGACAAAGGAATAGGATGGATTCATGACGTACAGGAGAGGTTAACAGCAGAATTTGAAAAAGAATTGGCGCAGTTTGAGGACTTAACGTTTAGTAATGTTGCTTGCTTATTGATTGAAAACAGCCCACAAAACCAACAGATAGAGTCATTTTTAAGCTGGTTAGAAGGGCTAACTGCAATTGAGATTTATGAACGGTTAGCTCCGCATCTGAGAGAAGCAGATTCACAGATATTATTGGATTTAGAGAAACAACGGAATCAGTTTGTTTACTTTCTTTCGAAATGGAATGAGCAGTATTTTCAATATGAAAAGGTTGAAAATAAGTTAAAAAAAGCGGTCAAGAGCTTCAATAAACAAAAGATGCAGATGTCTTCTATTCAGGTAGTGGGGCATGTTGCGACTGGGCTTCAGATTGAAATAGAAGATATGAAGCATGTTATCATGATCCCATCTATTCACTTTAGCCCGCTACATACCTTTAGTATTTTTAGAGATAAGATATTTGTATGGTTTCCGCTTAAAACGGAATCATCAAGTATAGATGAGTTGATTCACATCGGAAAATGCCTATCTGATCGAAAGCGCTTAGAGATATTACAGTTTCTTTCTTTGGAGAAACGTACATTTACAGATGTTTTGAAGTATATAGGAGGGGCAAAGGGGAACATTCATCATCATCTTATGACACTGCGAGCAGCAGGTCTTGTTCGTGTACATGTAACCGGAGAAAGTCAATTTTATCTTAGTACACGAAAAGAGTTTGCGCCTGAATTACAAGAAAATCTAAACTCCGTTATCTATCAAAACTGAGATGATAAGTCTTCCAATGAGGTGAGAAATTTGTTCCTAAACAGAATTACGCTTCTACAAGATCGTATCTCTTCCTTTCACGAATATCCCTTTTCCATTCCGTATATCAAACATCTTGACTATATCGACTTGAAGAGCCAAGTTACTTTTTTTGTTGGAGAAAATGGTTCTGGAAAATCTACTTTACTAGAGGCAATTGCGGACAAATGTGAATTTAATACCGCTGGTGGAGGTCGGAATAATCTATATGATGTTCATGCGTCTGGATCTGTACTTGGAGAATATATAAGCCTTTCTTGGCTTCCGAAGGTCACAAGGGGCTTTTTTCTGAGAGCAGAATCCTTTTATCATTTTGCATCTCATATTGACGACATCAAGGGAATAGAGGCTTACGGCGGTCGCTCTTTACACGAACAATCACACGGAGAATCATTTTTATCCCTTTTTTTAAATCGTTTTAAGGGGAAAGCAATCTATTTATTGGACGAGCCGGAGGCAGCATTATCCCCACAAAGGCAGCTTGCTTTCTTGAAGATATTACATACATTAGCCTCTAAGGGAGACAGTCAATTTATTATCGCTACACATTCCCCTATACTGTTGGGTTATCCCAATGCTACCATTTTGAGTTTTGACCATGGTCCAATTAAGGAAATTGAGTATGAAATGACCGATCATTATCAAATTACAAAGTATTTTTTGCAGAATCGAGAGAAATTTTTACAGGAGCTATTAGAAGAGTAAAGTGTTTAAGTTGATATGAAATATTGCTAAGGATATAAGCCAATGATGTGATTAGGCTTATATCCTTTTTGTTTTCAGGGAAATGGTTATGTGCTAAATAGTGAACACTTAAGTGATAGTACTAATGAGGTAGAAACTATCTAAACACATAATTTGCAAATCAATAGTTTTTCCCACAGATAAAATTACCAATAATATAAATATTTTTCGTAAAATAAAAGATTTCGTGTTTTATTAATCCTATTGACTGTTAAATTTGATATATTATAACATTGTAAATGTGTTAAATAATTTTAAAAATATAGTATAGATTGAAATTAAGGTGATATCCATTCTAACGCATTAACAAGTATCTATAGCTCAAAAAGGGAATCGATTTGCACAATTAGAATATATACTAGGAGGTTTTATTATGTTGAAGGCGAAAAAAATTTTTATGCCAGTATTAATAGCTTTGGTTATGTTTTGTTTAACTTTATCTCCAAGTTTGAGGGTTACTGCGCAAACCAATGATACTGGTATTGTTGTAGTTAAAGGTAATGAAGCTAAGAAATGGGTCAATACAATGCTACATGCAGTAGAGAAAGGTGAAGTTAAAAAAGTAGCCCCTTTGTCTGCTTTTGCTTTTGAAAGATCAGTTGTGTACACCGTTGGTGGTGGAGTTACAGTTGTTACAGTTCCTTTGCAAGGGGATTATAGCCTTTCTAGTAACGTAACGACATTCTTTGATAAGAATGATGCTGTATTGCAGACAAATGAATCGTTAGTAACCAAAAATGTGTTCGGAAACTTCCAAGTCAATAAGTATTTGAATGGAGTATCTACTACTTCCACGGATACTGGGATTGCGTATAAGACAGATGATCAAATGCGTGCAGAAAAGCCGTTTGGCTCTGGAATTAAACCAATGGGTGTTAAAAAAATCGCTGCTTGTCTTACCGTAGTTATGGGTCTTGGTGGTACATTGGGTTATGTTATCGCGGCTTCATGTGTTGGTACGTGTATGGCACCGACACCAGTTACTGCCGCAATATGTGCGGCATGTATTGGTGCATTTGCGGCTGTTGGTGTGGGGACTATGTCTCAAGCGCAAGCTTGCTTCAGTCATTAATCATATGTGAGGTGATTTGATGAATAAGATTTTGGCGATCTCGATTTTAGGATTGGGTATTTCTGGCGCCGTTTTACTGACCTCGATCCCTCCGTTGTTCGACTCTCCAATAAAAGATGGGGCGAAGATGTATACTGCTGTTTCAGCAGTAGTTTGCATTATATTCGTTGTCTCGACTTTAGTATTTCGTAGGCGATTTGACAAAATGCAAAACGAAAAAAGAGAGTAAATTATTCATTTTAAACACAGTAAAACTCCTGTAATAGCTGTCTCAAATGAGATTTGACTATCACAGGGGTCTTTGTTTGTATATGAGAGAATATGATTTTCCAAACTGTATTGTGAGAATTCCCAACACAACCAATTCCCTATGTAAATAAAAAAATATGAAGGATGAGCTATTAATTCTTCTACATCCCTCATATTTACATGATGAAGCAACCAGTGAAAATACCGTAAGGATAGAACCCATACATCAAAGCAACTAGATTCCTGCTTCTAAAGGCGGATCGCCTACAAACAGTCTGTACATAAGGTCGTGCCTCCTCCTGATCCAATTAAATAAAATGATGGAGAGGGGTAAGTCTGAGAACAGGTGATAAGTAAATAATGTCGAAATTAGATAAATGAGGGAGAAACAAGTCTAATCGGAAAAAATATCATACCCATGTCCATAAAAAATGGTGTTGTTGTCCATTTCAAATTTTTTCCATGTGATGTTTGGTAGATAAATCTTCACTTTCGTGTCAGTTGTGATAACAAGTGTCTGCTCTGTTTTTCTACGAGTAGCAACATAGACTGCTTCCGTAGTTTCGTCAGGTAGTTGGGTCGTCCGACGTTCTTCCAGGTCAAACACTTGCTTTAAAGCTAATCGAGAACATCGTAAGGCATCTAGCGACTTGGCTTTGATATGAAACCGTAGCATGTTTTTCCCCTCTCTTTATCAAGTTTTCGCAATTATCTACTAGGATGTTTCCTGACTATAGTCTACTATGTTACGATAAAAATACAAAAGTTTGGAATTATCTACAATTTACGCAGTTGAGATAAAGGAATCCAATATACTTCTTTGTATTTTACTTCTACCCTTTCCATTACAGCCTGCTGTGCTCCGCATTCCACTGGAATCCTCTCGTCTGCTCCAAAAGGAGGAGAAATTTTTGCTTGTTTTAGTAAATGACCGACTAGCACAAGCTATTAAAAAGGCTCGTATTGCTAGGGAAATGCACCAAGACGATGTTTCGATAGAAACTGGTATATCAACCTCTCACTTGTATAATATTGAGAAAGGATACCACAGAGTAGACCGGGACAAGCTTCAAAAGGTTTGTGATTTGTTTAAGCTTCATTTAGAAAATTTTCTAAGTGAAGAGATTGCACCCATTGAACTTGATATCTCCCAGTACATCAAGCTCATTGAGTGGGAGCTTACTCAGAACCCTTCAAAAGCAATGGAGCATCTTCGTCAAATAGAATCACAGCAAGTACATCTTTTTGGTAAAAATGTTATTCTGGAAATGTTTGCAAGTTATATCCGGGCCAAGCACTCTAAAATGAATGAACAGTATGACTTAGCCATCAAGTACTACAACGCTGTAATCAAAATCGCTACTGAATCGGGAGAACCTTTACATCACAATATGATCTCATCGAGTTACTTTGGAATTTCGCAAATTTTACATCGACAAAACAAGCTGTTACAAGCATTACAAGTCGTCCAATTAGGGATACAACATTTTGTTCCAGATGGAGAGCGTAGCTATAACTACGTACTATTTCGAATTAATCAAGCTTCCATTCTAGAGAAAATGGATCGAGATAATGAAGCTTTGAATCTAATCGAAAAATACTGGACAGATCGTTCCTATCTAGATTTTTCGGATGCTCGTCTCAATTTATATCAGATCAAAACCGAAATCCTTATCAAACAAGAGCGTTTTCAAGAGGCTGTGGACATCGCACAAGAAGGATTTGAATTGGCACGGTTAGATGGAAATGTGGATCGCGTTTTTGAATTCCTGTCGTCTATTGGCTATTCATTTGCAAGGCTAGGAAATTTACAAATTGCAAAAGTATATTTTGAAGAAGCAAACCAGCTTCAATCAAAGCTCAAAAGAAAAGTTCTAGCTTCCACTACTTATATACATCTTGCCAAAATCTATTCACTCCAAGAGCGCTTCGAGGATGCAAAACAGCACCTAGAAATCGCATTAACTCTTTCTCAAAGTGATGACTATTACTACGCAAAAGCTCTCACCGCTATGGGAGAAGCTCATTATCATCAAGAAAAGATGGAATCTGCTTTACAATACCTAGATTCCGCTTGGAGGATAGCAACTAGGCTGAATCTTGACAACATGGTCAGACATACACTAACCTTATTATTAGATATATCTCATCGTTCAAAAATTTCTATACATGAGGAATACTTGGAATCATTTCGTTCTTCCTTTATAAAACCCACTGTCCAAGGAGGGATTGGTATGTTCGGATTTGTAAACGACCCACCAGATAATTAACTACTTTTCTAAAAACACAAAAAAAGAATGACTAGATGGTTGTAATCACTAGTCATTCTTTTTTGTGTTTAGGATAACACGCTCACTCAAGAACTGGATTGTTTATGTCCCTTCCACTTTCTGAATGACTTTTTGCCAAGGATCAAATGCCTCAATTTCAGCGGTTCTAAACAGCATTTCCAATCTCTTATCCTCAGTTCTTATGTTAAATGAAGGAGTAAACCAGATTTCTACTTGTTTACCTCCATAATTTGCTCTAATCAATTAGAACAACCCCCTCAAAATGGCATATGTCACAAGAAAATGTTCTTTGTCATCCCATCCATACACACGATCTATATATGGATTAAAAAAATATTAGAAAAGTTAGTTAAGACTAAATGTGTTGGTAATCGGGGATTTCACATTCTGAAGACCTTGAAGCGGCAAGGTCTTCTTTTTTTATTTTTCTGAGTAAAGGAAGTATAATAGAGTTATTGCTGAACAGTTTGACAAGCTTGAAAAAGGAGGACTTGGTTTGAAAATCGCCATTACGGGATGCACTGGACTGGTTGGCACTGAACTAACTAGGTATTTTAAGGACCAGGGTGACGATGTCCTTCAAATAATAAGAGTAAAGAATGAGGATCCTAACCGTTCTACAGTGTATTGGAACCCGGATCAAGGTGTGGTGGAGACGGATCAATTAGAAGGATGTGATGTCCTCATCCACTTAGCTGGGGAGAACATCTCGTCGCGTCGCTGGGATGAAAAGCAAAAGGAACGTATTTTAACGAGCCGTACGAGGGGAACTACTGTACTCTGTAATGCTCTGGCTCGTTTAAAACAACCCCCAAAGGTACTTCTTTCGGCATCGGCTATCGGTTATTACGGAAATCACTCTGCTTCGATCACTCTAGATGAAGAGGGCGTGAAAAGTAATGATTTTCTAGCTGAAGTAATATCAGAGTGGGAGTCTGCTACTCAACCAGCAAAAGAAGCGGGGATTCGAGTGGTCCACATGCGTTTTGGTATTGTACTAAGCGAAAAGGGTGGAGCATTAGCAAAGATGTTATTACCGTTTCGGCTAGGAGTTGGCGGGAGAATAGGCGATGGCAAGCAGATAATGAGCTGGATTGCACTTGAAGAGATACCTCTCATCGTACAATTCTTAATCCAACAAGAGTCTATCACTGGTCCGGTTAATATAGTTAGTCCGGACCCTGTTTCCAATCAGGAATTCGCAAATACGCTAGGAAAGGTACTTCATCGCCCTACGATTTTGCCTCTTCCTGCTTTTTTATTGAGAGTTCTCTTTGGAGAAATGGCAGATCCCCTGCTGGTTAATGGTTGTAATGTAATTCCGCGCAAACTTCAAGAAAGTGGATATTCATTTGCCTACCCCCACTTACATAGTACTCTCACCCGTATTCTTGGGAATAAAGAGAAGTAGTATCATTTCAACTAGGCATTTGATTGAGAGGTAGATGAAGAATGGAAAAAAGATATGCTCGAGAATCCAGATGTTATAAAACGTCAAGAGTTTTTCCGCCTGATGTAAATAACCATAATACATTGTTTGGTGGGAAACTAATGGCCTATATTGACGATATTGCTTCTATTGCAGCAACGAAACATTGTCGTCGATCTGTTGTTACAGCTTCCACGGATTCTGTTGACTTCTTGCACCCGATCAGACCAACCGATGCGGTTAGCTTGGAGTCTTTTGTGACGTGGACAGGAAAAACATCCATAGAAGTGTTTGTGAAGGTGATCAAGGAAGATTTATTGAGCGGAGAAAGAAAAATCGCAGCTACTTCCTTTCTTACATTCGTTTCCTTGAACGACAATCGGACCCCTATTCCCGTACCATCTGTTGTCCCAGAAACAGAAGAAGAAATGAAGTTGTATGAAACGGCTTCGCGAAGAGCTGAAGCGCGTAGAGTTAGAAGGAAAGAAAGCAGAGAGTTTGCTGACTTTCTCATAGTAAACCCGCCTTGGGAATAGAATCAATAAATAAAGTCTCTTACTTTGAGGTCATATATACAAAGTAAGAGACTTTATTATTTTTTCGTCTTAGTAGCTTTTTACTAGTCTATTGAAACATCTAGTGACTTTCACTTGAAGTGATTGAGACTCGTTCATATTGATAAACCCAAGTAGTAATCTTTCCAGCGATCCCAACTGCAAGAATCGTATAAAGAACATGAGGAACGGAAAGGTAGAACAGTGAGAGGAGGAGAACAAGGGCATCCATGATAAAGAGCGTAGTTCCAATAGAAAGTCCGAATCGATTACTTAATAGGAGACCCAAGATTTCGTCCCCACCCGTTGCCCCACCATAACGCAAGATGACTCCCAATGCTAATCCAGTGACTAAGCCTGAGAGAATCGAAGCTACGATTAGCATGTCCGAGAGGTCAAGCACAAGAGAAGAATATTGTTCCATGAGGCTGTAGAAAAGGGTAAACGAAATGGTCATGATCGAAGTGTTAATAATGAGTTTCCAATCTTTCCGAAGCAATATGAACAAAATAACAGGAATATCTAAGAGAAGAATTGTAGTCGATGGAGAGAGACCAAAAGCGTATTTTCCCAATAGGGCTAATCCGAAAAATCCCCCATCTACTAAATGGTTTTGATAGTTTATATGAAAATAGACGAAAGCTAAAAGAAATGTTCCGAGTAACATGATACAAAGTTTCTGATACGGTGTTTTGTTCCGCATACAAGTATCCTCTTTTCGTAGTTAGAAAACCAATGCTACGAAAGAAAAGATAACCGCGGGCATTTTGACCCTCATCCTGTATTTTTCTTTCGTAGTACATCATTGAGATGTGAACTATGAAAGAAGCTATGTGTACGAGAGGTCATATCGTTTCCAGATGGTACTGCCTGGAGACACAAAAATCCTGATCCCTTCTTTTGTGGTGTAAGAATATTTACCCTCAAAAGTGGGATTTTACTCCTTAAATGGTGGAATTGAAATTTCATTCGTTGCTTTAACATAAGACAAAAGACCTCATGCATAGGGATAAGAGGAAAAATTGAATCCAATATTCATATGTACATGCACCGAGAGACACTCTTCTGGGCGCGGATACATATAGTAGATGGATGCAACAGAAAAATCTCATCGGAGGGGATTTTTATGCCCGGAATCTTGACTGCGATTTCTTTAATGGTTCGGGAGATGGTACTTTTTGTATCGTACATTAAAAATAATGCGTTCCCTCAACCACTAGCCGATCAGGAAGAAGAGCGATGTCTCAAACTCATGGCTGAAGGAGATGCCGAAGCCCGAAATAAATTAATTGAACATAATCTGCGTTTGGTTGCGCACATTGTAAAAAGGTTATAGACACAAAACGATGTCAAAAAATGATTGTCAAATCAGGGTTTGAGCTAGGAATGGTGAAGGCTTCGAACAACGGAGTGATCGGGGAGAAGAAGATCATTCGATCGGATGGATTGGATATTTTGATGGAGTGATGTTGGACAAGCTACGTCTCGTAAGATTGTTTGATGATGATTTTATCACAAAAGAACACTAGATTGTATGAGTATATAAGTAGTAAGAGCTAGGCTTAGAAGCCATCTATTGAAAGGGGTATCTTTCAATAGATGGCTTCTATTTTTCATTATTTGGGCGAATTACGGTTGGTGATACAGATGTTGGTTCTACCCCTAAAGGATGTGATATTTTCACTTCTAAAACTGTTACTATTTTCTCTCAGATAAGGAATCTTCTATTAGTTTTTTTACTTCAGGAGACTTTTCTTGCGGAGTAGGATTGATTCCTTCTAGAAGAATATCGAGTGGTCTTATTCCATTTTCTACCGATTTAGTCCAATTTGGACATTGATGTTTTTCGAGAAGCACTCCGGCTAGACCCCCGATATCATAAGACTCGATTCCTGGATCTCTCAATAGTTGAGTTTTGCCATATCTATCAGAAGTTAAAGTATAATCAAGTTCGATCATTTTTTGGTAATTCTTGAAAATATCTTCCCTTTTTGCATCGATTCCTACAATGGAGCGTACATGTACAGCCATGTCAAAATAACGAGCCGATCCTTCTATAACATCATAGAAATGAACGAATTGATGTTCCTTCGGATTTTGTTCTTTATATTGCTTATACCACCAAGCTGCAGCCTGAAGATACTGTTTTTCTTTTGCAGGATTCAAAACAGCACTACGAAGTGCTCGAACTATTTCTAGACGCTGAATGCGTCCCTTTATATTTTCTGGAGGTGACTCTTCTGATTGTTCAGGTGTTTTACTCCAATTTTGTTCACCATGAAATGCCTCATGTGTCATAATCACATAGGCAAGATTCGAATTAGGAAGAGATTCGAACTCCCCTCGATCATAAGATTTTTTAAATCGGTCTTTCTCTAGTTTATAAAAAACAGCATCTTCCCCTTGATACTTAATCGTATTAAAAAAAGGAATGTCTTTAAACTCATTAGGCAAACTATTGTAAGAAGTCTTATCAATTGTTTTTTTATTGATATCAATAATCCATACTTTTTCACCATCCGTGATGAGCGCTTTTTTATATTTATTTAATTTGATTCCAGACCAAATCTTTTCCGTCTCGCCCCATGTCAACCAAATTTGTTGTGCTGTTCGGCTAATATAACGATCCATCGTCATCTGGTTCCATTCTTTTTTCAAATCTGTGTAAGGAAGAGTATAAGCAGATGCTTTTATGTTTATAGATTTAGAATTAGAAATATTTTCTTCTGCATGAGACAGAGATGGAACAACAGCACCTATCATAATACTTGTGGCTGTCATATAAATACATGTTCTTTTAGAAACTAATTTCATCGAAAAAACTCCTTTATGCAAATGGATTTACGGACTAGTTTAGCAAAGAGGATTGGGTTAATAAATAGTTTCTACCTTACTCCAATCTTACAATTGTGTAAGTTAGATTTCAGATTATAGAGCCAAATCAACCTTACAAATAAGTAATGTTTATGTAATCTACCTCGATAGTTGAAAATGATCTGATTGAATAATATAGAGGTACAAGGGAGGTACAAAGGATGAATTTCTTATTTTATGAAAAAGCAATGAGGAGAAAATGGATGAAAAAGAAGATTACAATTTTGGTTTCGGCCCTGTGCATTACTTCCCTACTCTGGGGCTGTGGAAAGAAAGAAGAATCCGAGGCGAAGAAACTAGAAGTTCCTTCCTCTAATATTACTGTTATGGATGGAAACACTCTGCAGGTGAAAAATTCAAAAGATAAGGTACAAACGGTTAAGCTTGCGTCTATCGAAGCTCCGACCAACAATCAACCGTATAGTCTGGAAAGTAAAACGTTCCTTCAAAATTTTGTTCAAAATAACAAAAAAATCACCCTAGATAAAACAGGTGCAGCAAAGAGTAATAAAAATGAGGTATTGGTCTATGTTTCAGCCAACAAAGTGAGCGTGCAAGAGGAGTTACTGAAAAATGGCTTTTCTCGTGTCTCCAATGTTGCCCCACCATTAGATTCTCATGCGAAAGAGTACCAAGCGGCTGAAAATATAGCCAAAGAAGCGAAGAAAAACATCTGGTCTTTAGCAAACTATGTAAAAGCAGACGGATATCATCCCGAGTCTGTGTTGAGTCTTTTCGTGGCTTCTCTCCATGGAGATGTGTATCACAAAACCACGTGTACGAGTGACATCAGTCAAATCACAGATACAAATAAGATTTATTTTAAAACCGAACAAGAAGCTATGGCTACAGGTCGTAGTAGAAGTAAAAACCAGGAGTGTTGGAAGTAGTTCTTTTGTAAGGAGAAACGGTAGATAGAATTGTGACTACTTGTTCATTATTTTCATTGTACTAGTAATGATTTTAGGTATTTGGAAAATATAGCTCACGGAGGGATATTCATTGGATTAATCCTATTCGTAATTGGATTATTTAGCTCCATATAGGAGTAATTACATAGGTGGAGGTTATTTAGGAAATGTTCAAAAATATGCTTGCTAAATTTGGTCATGGATCTGCCAAGGTAGACCTTGTGTTGGATAAACAGTCCTTTACATTAGGAGAGTCGGTTAGTGGAAGTCTGATTGTCATCGGTGGAGAAGTAGAGCAGAAAATCAACCGGATTGATATTGATTTTGTGGTCAGTATTCGGAAGCAGGGGCATGAGTATACACAAGTGCTCCAGGCTTTTCCTTTTCATGATTCTTTCCGCATCGAACCCTCTGGAAAGCGCTCTTTTCCGTTTTCTTATACCATGCCTAACAATCTGCTTGTATCGGGCTCTTCCGTTTCCTATTTCTTCAAGACTCGTTTAGATATTGCCAATGGAGTAGACTCATCAGACCGTGATTTTGTTCATATCGAACCCCCTAGTCGTCTTCAAAAGGTTATCCAAGCTTTTCAACAACTTGGCTTTCATGAAATACATGATTCGCGATCTTTCGATGGGTATATGCAAGAATTTAAATTTACCTCATCCAGTTCTGTTAGAGATAAAGCACAGGAAATGAAGTTTAAAGTTGCTTTAGAAGAAGATGCAATTCGTTTACTTTTAGAGGTCGATTTATACTCCTTCCATGGAGAACGAGAAATAAAGCGAGAAATTTGGTTAACCAATGAAATGCTGAACCAATCCTCGGAGCTTATAAACCATCTTGATCAAGTGATTACCGAGATTGCAAATGATCCTCGTTCGTATTCGCAAGGATATTCAGGCTATTTCCACCACGGACAACCCAATCACAATGGGCAAAATTACAATGGACAACCTAGTCACTACGGGCAATCTAGGAATTCTAGTGGTATGAGTGGAGCGGCGATGGGAGCTATTGGAGGCTTTGCTGCAGGTATGATCGCAACCACAGTGGTAGGTGAAGTCCTAAAAGATGTAGACAGCGGTTTTGATGGTGGTTTTGACGATTTTTTTGGTGACGACTAGGATTAAATTATGATTCTTATTATGTAGAATAGATATCTAATCTCTGTCCGCCTTAGGAGTATAAAGGACATTTTTACAACCAACTCCCCCTTAACGTGTGGGTAGTTGGTTGTTTTCCAGCAAAAGAAGACATTCAAGCTATTGGAGATAACCAAAGGATATGGTTACGGAGTGACCATAGTAGGAGTATAGGGAGCAATCGAACAGAAAACGGCAATAAGCTTTATAGGGAGGGAGACCTAATGAGCCGCATACTACTTTTATCTCTAGCCTTATTTTCTGTATACGGAGTTATTCCCAGCATTGTTTCACGTAGACTTGGTGTAGGTGTTTTTCGAGAAGGTTGTACAAGCGACGGAATTGCCTTTACATTCGATGATGGACCAGATCCCATATATACACCTAAATTACTTGACCTATTAAAGAAGCATAATATCAAGGCCACATTTTTTGTTCTCGGTTCGAAGGCAGAACGATTTCCTCATTTAATTCGTAGAATGCATCATGAAGGGCATTTAATCGGAGTTCACAATTATGTCCATCGTTGCAACTGGTTCTTGACACCACGGACAGTTCGTCAAAATCTTAAGCATACGGTCTCAATCATAGAGAAAACAACGGGTGAACGACCTGTTTTTTATCGTCCACCTTGGGGCCTATTAAATATATTCGATTTTTTTTTAGTGCGTAAAAACTATAAAATTGTATTATGGTCGTTAATGGTAGGGGATTGGAGAAGTAAAGGCGGAAGTAAAAGGATAGAAATTAAAATTCTTGATAAGCTTTCACCAGGAGCATTGATTGTTTTACACGATAGTGGTGAAACTTGGGGAGCTGATGAAGATGCACCCCTGCATATGATAAAGGCGTTAGAAAGTGTATTTCAAGAGATACATCATCGGGGTTGGAAATGTGTTCGGGTTGATAAAATGATTGGATTAAGTAATAGAGTGGAGAAATCCAAAGTAAGTTAGTAAGCAGTGCTACTTATATGCCATTAATCTAGAAAATAAGTCGTAAAAATGCGGAATATTTGATGCTATTTTCTTGACATAGCATCATTTATCAAAGAAGTAGTTGCCGGGATATTCAGGGAGAAGTCCCTAAAATGAGTCTCGACAGAAAACCGTAAATCAAGACTTAAATAGAATATAAAACTAGAAAAAAAGGCTCTTACTTTGTGTATCTGACTTCAAAGTAAGAGCCTTTTTTTAATCTTGATTTCCCTAACCCTCGGAATTCCTATAAGCTTTTGGAGATATTTGTTTTGAAATTTGCTCAAGAGTAACTGCCCGGTGAGGATCCAAAGTATGGTCATATAAGAGAGCGTGTTTATCGTATTTCTTACCTAAATGCTTGAGTAATTCAGCGACAGCACGTTGACGCTCTCCTTCAGGGACAGTTTGAAACGACTTACCATTATCTCTAACCTCATAGTTAAATAGAGCAATGGATTCTTTATTGTTTTGTGCTTCACGATACACATTAAACATGGGGAGTATTTCATCCATATCAAAGCTATAACGGAAGTTCTTTCCGACTGCTTTGGTGATATCACTAAACTGAGTAAGTCCAGTAAATCCAGTCATTTTTCCTAAAATGGCACTAATCACTTCTTGTTGACGGCGGTTTCTATCATTATCGTTTGTCATTTCAGTAGGAACTATTGAACCAGTACCTTTATGGTCTTTACGAGTTCTAACATACATAAGAGCTTTTTCCCCATTTAGGTTGATTTTCCCTTTTTCATACTTAAGTAATTTCCCACCGTAGAAAGGAACTTGGAATTTATACTTGTTATCTACTGAAATGCCATCTACTGCATCAACCAGATCCATAAACCCTGAAAAGTTAATCTGTGCCACATAATTAATTTGGATCTTGTTATCCAAGAACTGTTCTACCTGTTTCACAACTTGCTGACTTTTTGTTTTCGCATCCGAACCAGAATGAAGGGCAGATAGGGTCTCTGTGATTTTCCCTTTATTGGTTGAATTATAAAATTTAACATACGTATCACGAGGAATACTCATGGTTCGCACGGACTTTTCCTTTGGATTTACCGTAATCACCATCAATACGTCGGGGCGCCATCCACTTTTGGCTTCATTCTCAATATTATATTGGTCAATTCCCATTAAAAGCATGGTAAAAGGTTCTTCCTTTACATCTACTTTTTTGGCATCTTTGATGCTCTTAAATGAGGGAATTCCGCCATCAAGCCAAGAAAAAAGAATATACCCAAATGAACTGTACCCCAATTGTTGGACACGAAATAAAATCCAACAGTTGAGGTGCTTTTCTAGGGGCCCCGACATATTTGCGCGGATTTCATACGCTAAGGTTATATTTCAAAAAGTAGACTCTTTGACATGTGCGTTTTTGGTCATTTTTGCGTGTCAGAACTACAACAAAACGACAGTTGAAGCATGTCAATGATCTTTGACACACAATCTCTTAGCGTAATGAAAAATCAGGTTTTACCCCTGTTTGAGTGCTTAGCGTATGAAATCCGTGCACCCCTTCTATCCATCTTCCGAAAGAGTACACCCACTTCAAACGTTAGTTAAGTGTGTGGTGAATTTCGATTCGGCGTTAGCCGAAAGGCATTTAGTTCTA
>NZ_JAUSUV010000015.1 GCF_030814315.1 Croceifilum oryzae
GATCGTGAATGTATAACACACTAAATGAATAATATCTAAATCTGCGATTTACAGAGAATAAGAGAGATCCACTCAATATTTCGGGGGTTAAGCCGGTTCCAGGATTAGTAGAAGGACATGGACTTGATTATTTTGGGGGTACGTGTGGTACATCAACGCTGGTAGCAGGATTTAGTGCGTATTTAATGTCAATGATGCCTGACCTCACTCCGAATGATATACGCAATGTTTTGATAGAGAAAGCAGATATGGTAGAAGGGTTAACTGCTCCCATATTTAATGCTGGTAAAGCATTAAAAGCTTTGCAAGAAGGTTACCGAAACGGTAATACACCTTCTTTCGAGCCGTTAGTGGAAGTAGTAGATGCGAGTGAGTCCATTCGATCAGAAAATCCTGTAGAGAGAGCGTTAGCATTGACCATTTTAATTAAGGGTAACAAGCTATCAAGAGATGAAATATGGGCATACACAGATGATGAATCTCCAATGGTGAAAAAGGTAGCTGTGCAGGGATTGGGAGATTCATTTGATTGCATCGAGAGAGAAAAGTATTGGAATCGAGTTCACCAAGAATCTAGTGAATACGGCATGAAGGAATGGTGGGCGTATGTGTTATTTTTTACAACAACAAAAGAAGAGTTAGAACAATGGATGTCTCTTGTTGACTATAAATCGATTGATATTTGGATATGTATTAATTTGTTCCTGCGAAAGCACTATCCACATGCACCTGAGATAGATATTCAGCCTGATCCAGATCCTACATTATTACATTCTCTGATGTATCCAGTGTTGATATGGTATAAAGGTTGGAAGGCTGTTCACCATAGGTCATAATAGTTCAGATAAGGGTGATTTTTGTGATTAAAGAGCGTTTCACAGCTCCTGTTACGATTCATTTACTTCTCATGAAGGAAGATGCGATTTTGCTTCTTCGTCGTTACAATACAGGATATGAAGATGGGAATTATAGTGTCGTAGCTGGGCACTTGGATGGTAGAGAGACTGTCAAGCAGGCTGCAATCAGGGAAGCGAAAGAGGAAGCTGGAGTTGATATTCTAGAAGAGGATGTAGAGATGGTTAGTGTAATGCATCGGATAGAAGGTTATGAGCGAGTTGATTTTTTCGCTGTGATAAGGGAGTGGGAAGGAGAAATAGTAAATCTAGGGCCTCATAAATGTGATGATCTACGCTTTTTTCCTCTAGGGGATCTTCCTTCTAATGTGATTCCTTACATCTCGCGTGCGATTGATAATTATAGAGATAAAAGATGGTTTGATAGTTTTGGTTGGAGTGAAGAACAGTTTCATAGGTAATCCCAAATAACACAATCCTCTGGCTTGATGTCAGAGGATTGTGCTATTCTCAAATCGAAATATGAAAATACTTATGCTTCCCAACACGAACCATTCCAGATTCTATCACGTCATCATCAATTGATAGAATTTGTTCTGTTTCGCCGATGGCTCGTACACCTTGTTGTTGAAACATTCTTCTTAACTCACTTTTGCTTGAGAAGCTATTGCTATCAAAAAGGACCTCGAAGTAGGTTGTTCCTTTAGTGGTAGAGAGTTGAATGCAATCACTTGCTGTTACTTCGCGCTTGGAGTACTTTCGTTCAAAATGCTCTCGATGTGTTAATCCGTCGTCAAGGTGTTTTGTTTCTAAAGCAACGAGATAGGTTCCTAATTGCTTTTTTGCCTCGAGTGGGTGAGTGGATATGAACGTCTGCAACTCTTCGATCTCTTTCTCATGAACATCAGCAAAGCTAAGGAAATACTCCATGATTAGATGATCCGGAATGGACATAATCTTGCCGAATTTATCTTCTACTGTAGAGCGGACGGCGATGTAGTTTTCGAAGCTTTTACTCATTTTACGTCCATCTCCAGCAGTTCCTTCTAGGATGGGAGTCGTTAGGATAACTTCTTCCTTCATGCCATAAATCTCCATTACTTTCCGGCATTGTTGGAAGTTGAGAAGTTGATCGATACCACCTAACTCGATATCTGATTCTAGATTAACGGAATCAAGTGCCATTAATACACCGTAACACACTTCAGCAAGAGAAACTCCTTGTTGATTTTCAAGTCGTTTGCGGAAGTCATTTCGTTGAGTAGCTTCGGCTAGACTCATCTGTTGAAAAATCGCAAAGATATCAGGCAATGTGGTGGAGCTTAACCATTGTGAGTTGTAATGCACTTGCATTTTATCAACATCAATATAGGTACTTACTTGATCAGTGTAGGTTTTCGTATTTTCCGCGATGTCTTCTGTACTTAAAGGTTTCCGACTCGTTTCTCGACCAGATGGATCTCCAATCCGAGCGGTGAAGTCGCCGATAATGAAATCAATGTGATGACCGGCTCTTGCAAACTGATTGAGTAAAAGAAGAGGTACGATATGTCCCAAATGAATTTCTGCACCTGTTGGGTCAATCCCTAACTTTACTCGTAATTGTCTATCCTCAGAAAGCAATTCTAGTAGTCGATCCTGAGTTAAAATTTCTTGGCATTTAGTGCGAACAAAAGATAGAAGTTCTTTAGGAGCAATTCCGACCCATGATTCTTGGCTTCTAGTAAAGAAGTGTTGATCATATCGCTTTTCCATCAAACACTTACCTCCAAGATGAATTGTTAGATTTGATTGATACCAGTTTACTTGTTATGGAAGAGGAAAATCAACTTATGAAGGATTAATTTTTTGAATAGTTTTCAAATTATGACGATGGGAGGTTGTTCTAAAAATAATCGGTGGTTGGGAGGCATTTCTATTCGGTAAGTGTATAGAATAACCGCCCAGTTAATGGGCGGTACAAGAGAATCATAGAGACTAAACAAGAAAGCATGATATATCTATTAATCGTACATCCTTCTCGGATGAACTTAGACAAAGGGAAGACGATTTTTGATACCATTACTTGGTAATTGGCCACGTAGATAAAAGGTTGAACTTGCGTCAGCATAAGCAATTGGTGCAGGTAATCTACCTTTGTTCAGCGTATGGATTTGCATAAATGTTAGGTGGTAAGCATCCTGCATGATTTGCTTCATGGAGGTATTGCCCAGTTTTCGTTCGATACGAATCGGTTCCGCCATACCCACTGAGTCATGGGGTGACGTAGCCGTCAAATAACCAATCCCTGTTTCTTCCGAGAAATAAGTAAGTCCGATTTCAGTTCGATAAGTTCCATCTTCTTCAATTGCCATACGTCGATTGGGCTTCTTCACGATCGATAGATAATCAAAGGTAATGCCTCGTTTTCCAAGAATATCTTTAAACACTTGCATCTCAGCAGTGTGCCCTTTTCCATCACGATAAATGGTAATATGACGCAAACGTCGCTTCTGTTCATCATAAAACCGTTTGACCTGGCTAATAATCGTCTCAATCGTCTCTTTACTGATAACTTCCCCTCTTTCACTGGATCCCACTGGTTCACAACTCACAATAGAGCCGTATTGGCTGACTACCTGTACTGATCCTGAGGCATTCTTGCCATCCTCTCGACTGACATCCAAACCAATATAGGCATCAGAGGTAAGAGAGGCATTCAATAGCCATGGTTGTATACCTGCTTTAGCGTACATACCTAAGAGGATATTTCCATGATAATATAAAGGGTTTTTTGGTCTTAATGAATCTGATCGATATTCTTCGATGGAATCCATCGTTGTTACTTGACTGAAGATCGTTTTTTTACCAAGCTCTTTTTTTAAAATCCGATAGATATTAGGTTGATTCATGTAATTTCGTTTCAAATGAAATCCGTGATTCTTACGGCTGTCCGACGGCAATACAACAAGGGGAATAATGGGTGTGTCTTTCTGTTTATTTTCTAATAATTCTTTTGTTGCTATGACTTCCTCATCTGCTAATTTTGTCATATAGTCTAATGTCTTATGATCATTCCACTCAAGGTTTACCGCTTTTCCTTTTTCTTTAATGAGTGTTATGCCCCATTTTTTGGATAGTTCTTCCAGGTGTTTCCTCCATTTATCTATGGTTATGTGTGTTTCCAGAAGTTGATCTTTTGTCGAAGAATTCGTACGACCTTGCACAACCAGTCGATAATGTAACTGTTTATTACTATGTACAACACCACCTGTTCTAAGTCCGTTTGTAATCGACGAACCCACCTTTTTGCTATTGACAAGTATAGTCTTCTTGTTACCAAAAAGTAGAGTAGGAGGCAGTAAGACTTCTTGTTCATATCCCAACTCAGAGGCGAGCAAACCTTTTTGGGAATAGGAAAGTTTCCCTTTTTGCATCACTATCTCGATCAGCCGTAGTGACTTGGTCATCTTATCATGAGCTCCTAGTTTGCTCAGACTGCGAGTACGTTGTTTTGTTTTACGATTAATATCAGCTCGCTCTTTTTCAATTCGAGAGTAATCGATCTCTGGTCGTAAAAGATGTTGGGGGTATACATACTTCTTATTATTAGTCCCTCTTACGAGAATGGCCCGCATCTCCGGATTTTTTCCTTTCATGACATATGACCGGTTATTGTTTTTGTAATATTGAAACAATGTTTGTCCTTGTAACTCTTTTTCAAAAATGTCACGATACGTACGTTTATCAATACGTAAAAATTCATAACGTGTATGTGTATTACGATCGATCACATAGCACTCTTCCTCTAAGTTTGCTCCATTACGTATATAATCTTCTAGCGTTCTAGTCGAAGTATATCGGACTGTATAATCGAACCCAATTTGAATGGTACCACTTCTATCTACGAGACAAGAGAGTTTAAGCCCTTCTCGGCCTTCATATTCACCAATTGTCTCAATCGGGTCCTTCCAGATCAATGTTCGATTATCGAAATAAGTAAAGTCTCTGCATTGATGAGCGAGGTCTGACAGGAGCACTCTTTCTAGAAGCTTCCGTTCATTTTCACGAGTTGGATCAATGACACGATGTTCACTTTGTGTAAAGGAATATGGCTCTTGGTGTTGAATCGATTGCGACGAGGCTATCCAATTTTGATAGAAGTTAATTGGCTGAAAGTCATTGGCCTTTCGTAAATCATATGTAACTTGCCCATTTGCTGACTCTACTTCCTCTTGCCTCACAGGATGATTATAGAGGTATAGAGGAAAATCATGAATCGTTGAGTCTAGTTTCCAATCTGTTAGAATATAGCGCAAAGTCAGTCACATCCTTTTTTCTCATATTATAGAATGAGGTTACAATGTAGACAAGTATATTTTTTATACAATAAACTATTTTTCATGAAAATTGAAAGATTGTCCTCAGTGTATATGCATATTTGTGAAGTACAATGATTGGATATTGGATTACGATAGGGAGAAAATAGACAGTATCTTTTTGAAATAACAAAAGCTTGAGAGCCCACAGTGGATTCTCAAGCTTTTGTTTATTTCAGTCACCGTGTTATTTCAATTGAATCCGTGGATCTTGCCATAAATCTTCACTAGCTGGTTCGAAGTGAGAGGGGGCTAATAAGTGAGCTAAATGCTTGATTCCGACTAATAAGCGGGGAGAGGGTCGACAGAACCAGCCTTCTTCGCAGATATGAATGAGGTTCGGGTTGGTTAGAGGGGTATTTTGCCAGTCAGGCCTTGTTGTAAACATATCTTTCTTGATTCGATGTTTCTCAATACCGGTCCAGATAACCATGACGAGGTCTGGATTGCGGTTTACCACCTCAAGCCAGTTTGTCTGAACACTTTCTTGTGGATGATCGGCAAAGATATTATAGGCTCCTACTAGTTCGCTTACTTCGGTTAACCAATTTCCTTGTCCAGGTGTAAAGATGGGCTTTGGCCACCACTCCCAATAAATGCGAGGAATGGATTGGAATGAGGGCATATGTGAACGGATCATCTCTACGGATTGGGTCAAATGAGCAACTAGCTTTTGAGCTTCTGGTAATCGCTTAGTATAAGACCCTACAAGTAAGACATCTTCTAAAATATCATTCCAAGATTTTGGATTGAGCGTAATATGGGGAATCCCTCTTTCCTCGAGCTGCTTAATATTCTTCTCCATTCCAGGAACGCTCAAGGAAGCGATGACGAGGTCGGGTTGTAATTCTTCGACTAAATCGATATCAATTGATAAATCAGGACCTAAACGTGGTAGATCAGCATAATCAGGGGGGAAATCTGAAAAGTCATCCACTCCGACTAGAAGATCTTTTGCCCCTAGGTAATGGAGAATTTCGGTATTACTAGGACAGATTGATACGATTCTCACGGTTTCTCCTACTTTCTAATGTATTCTGCTTGATATCAGAGGATGGTTAGCTTGAGAATCTACAGTGGATTCTCAAGCTATTTTGTTTTCTATTACAAATCACCGTGGTAAGTAGTCATCCCGAAAGCGCTGGATGTCCTTTATCGGTGGGAGACCAAACATACGGGCATATTCGCGGCTAAAGTGTGAGGGGCTTTCGTAGCCGACTTGAAAAGCAGCGTCTGCGGCTTCTATCGATTCGGTGAGAAGGAGTCGGCGAGCCTCTTGGAGCCTGATCTGTTTTTGGTATTGGTTAGGGCTCATTCCGGTTATTTCTTTGAAGTAGTGATATAAGGAGGAAGCACTCATACGTGCTTCTTTTGCTAGTTCATCGATAGGCAGAGGTAGGGCGAAGTCGGATTTAAGCCGCTCCATTACTTTTGCGATCCGATGCGAGTGACTACCGATTAAGGCAAACTGCTTAAGGGAAGCGTTTTGTTCGTCTTGAAGAACACGATAGATGATCTCGCGAATGGTATACGGTGCTAGTACGGCAATGTCTGCCGGAGTCTCTAATAATTTGACAAGTCGTAGTACCGCATCATAAAGCGTGTCGTTCAGAGGGCTTATCACGAGACCACTTCCGGATTCAGGTTTGGCTTTTACCGTTTGTTCGGATGCTTGAATGACATCGAGAATCTGGTTCATATCAAAGTTTAGTTGAAGACTTAAATAAGGAGTCTCTGGGGAAGCTTCGAGAACTTGCCCTGTGATGGGTAAATGTACAGAGGCTGTTAGAAAACTGCCGGGATCGTATTGATAGCTTTTTGATCCAAGCATGACCACTTTGGACCCTTGCGCGGTGATGCATAGAGACGGTTCGTAGACGGAATAGATGGGTTCGGTTATCTGGGAAGCTCGAATAAAGCGCAAGGCAGGAATCGCTGTATCATGGATCCCATCCTGTTTGGTAAATTGATTGATCACCTGTACCAACTCCCCTCTTGGCTTTACGGATTTTTCATCCATTCTGATAACCTCCCCGATTTCAATTTCATTTTTTTAAAAGAATATAACTTTTTGGAGGATTAGGCAATAGTCGTGTGTCATCCGACTACCGCCTTACATTTGACCAGAGCCATAATGGATTTATATCAAGTATTCCATTTGGCAAGGAGACAACGCTATGAAACTCAAAAATAGACTTCTTGTCACCATAATTAGCATCATGATGCTTCCAGCTTGTTCAGAAGTGTCAATCCAATCGAATAGGAAAGAAGAGGATAGGATGAATAATGGAAACAAAGATCCACATCCATACGTTGGCATGTGGGTGACGAAAGACGGATTCATACGGCACGAATTACTGCCGAACGGTCGATATGATGAAGCGCGCGGGAAACGGAAGAGTGCTTATCAGGGAAGCTATATCATCAAACAAAATCATATCGAATATGTAGATGATACTGGATTCACGGCCGACGGGGATTTTCGAGAGGGGGTCCTCTATCATGCGGGCATGGTGCTGTACCGGGAAAAATAGGGACAATTAGATAGAAAGGGAGATGTAAGATGTCTGATATGCAAGGGAAAGTGGTTGTTATTACGGGGGCAAGTAGTGGAATAGGGGAAGCGACGGCGCGTTTGCTCGCAAGTCAAGGCGCTCATGTTGTCATGGGAGCGAGACGGTTAGAGAGACTAGAGGCTCTGGTAAGTGAGATTCGGGCTGAAGGTGGTTCGGTGGTATATCAAAAGCTGGACGTGACGGTATTAGAAGAAATGAAGAGAATCATCCGTTTAGCTCAGATTAAGTTTGGATGTATCGATGTGGTAATAAACAATGCTGGCGTGATGCCGGTCTCGCTTTTGGAAGTACTCAAGATCGATGAATGGAATCGGATGATCGATGTCAATATTCGTGGTGTTCTACATGGTATTGCGGCGGGGCTTCCGATTATGAAAAAACAGGGATTCGGGCATTTTATCAATGTTGCTTCCACAGGTGCCTATGAGGTAACTCCAACCGCATCTGTGTACTGTGCTACCAAATATGCGGTTCGAGCAATCACCGATGGCTTGCGGCAAGAAGTGGGAAGCGATATCCGCGTGACGCTCGTTTCACCAGGTGTAACGGAGTCGGAGTTAGCTGAAAGCATCACGGATGAGGATGCTAGGCAAATGATGAAAGAGTATCGACGTAATGCGCTTCCTGCATTAGCGATAGCACAAGCGATCTCTTATGCCATTCAACAGCCGGCTAATGTGGATGTGAACGAACTCGTTATCAGACCTACTTCCGCTTGATTTGAGTTGGTTGAACAATGAAAATGGCTTGAGAACCCATAATGGATTCTCAAGCCATTTGTTGATTTAACGAGAATGAAGCAGTGCCTTGTAAGCATTTACTCTTCCAAACTTCCAATATTCGCCTGTTCCAGGGATTTTATCTGCACTTTCTTCGAGTGCGGAGCGAATTTGTGTGTTGGAGAGACCTTTGGAGGCTAGGAGTGCGGCTACACCTGATACGTTAGCGGTAGCCATCGAGGTTCCTTCTTTGGTCGTATAAGGGTCTTCCGGATTCCAACTGGTCGGAATAGTCGACATGATGCCAACTCCTGGTGCTGCTACATCTACTGTCGTTCCATAGTTAGAGCGACTCCATTTTGCATCGTTTGAATCCGTTGCGGCGACGGAGATCGAGTTAGGGTAGGCAGCTGGATAATAAGGCTCCGAAGTAGAAGAGTTTCCTGCTCCTGCTACGACCACGACTCCTTTGTCCCAAGCGTAGTTGACTGCATCTTCTAATACTTGAGCAGGGATTGACATCGCGATGCTGAGATTGATGACTTTCGCGCCATGATCAACAGCATACGTAATTCCATTTGCAATGACCTCACTGTATGAATATCCATTTCGATCGAGTACACGAACGGAGAGTACTTTCACGTTTGGAGCTACTCCAGCCACGCCAATGTTGTTATTGGTTTGGGCAGCGATGGTTCCTGCTATATGCGTACCGTGTCCCAGCTCATCGTTGCTTGGATCATTATCACTTTGTACAAAATCATAGCCTGCGATGACCTTTCCCTTTAGGTCAGGATGATCGCTTTGCACGCCTGAATCAACAACAGCTACTACGGTATCATTGGTTCCGCGGGTAATATCCCATGCTTCTGGAATCTGCATTTTTTGCAGAGGTGCGTTTTGGTTGGAAGAGTAGTAGTGATCATTGGGAGTCCATACTGCTTGTGAAACTTTGCTTGTCTCTGCATATTCCACATTCGGCATTTTACGATATTCTTGTAATGCTTCTTGTACAGATTTTCCTTGTACTTGAATGACTTCAAAGCCAATTTGTGAATTGCGAGAGAGTACTTTCGCATTTTTTTGTTGATAGAGACTGTTTTTTTGTTCTGTAGAAACTTCTTTTTTAAATTTGACAATGATTTTTTCATTTTCAGTTGTATTTGTTTTATTGGGAGCTGCTTGTGCGGTAAGTGAGCTCGCCAATGATAGGGAGGAAATTAGTATTGCAATCATTAACAAAGATAACCCGTGTTTTATACGTTTCATTTTATTCTCTCCTTTTTAAGTTACATACGATAAAAATTGCGATTATTCCTCCTTTGTTATTTATTTTTATAACCATAACATTTTCATTAAGAAAAATGAACGAAATAACATAAATACCATAAATAAAATGAGAATAAAAATATGTAGCTTGTTATTGATTTACTAGACTTGCGTATTCTTTCTATACATCACGCACATCATAATCTTGTGGTGGTGAGTATATGAAAATGAGAAAGTTGCGCTTTCTACGTGATCAGAAACGGAAGAAAATATTGGAGCAACAGAGTAAAAATAAAGTGGAAGAACGATCTGAAAATAAAGGTATTTCTAAGAATCTGGACGAGAATCTGGATTTTCTAAAGAATGTATTTGGAAACTCGACAGATATTATTACGCGAACGTTTGCCATGAAAACACCAGACCATTCAACGGGTGCGGTTATTTATATCGATGAGATGGTGAATAAGGATATTACTCATAACTATATTTTGCGACCGTTGATGCAAGAGGAAATTCAGGATCAAACGGACATATGGAAAAATGTTGTCCAGAAGTTGATCGAAGCAGGAGAGGTCAAGGAAATTACGAAGATGAAGGAGGTCATCAATGGGATTTTAAGTGGTGACACGATCTTCTTATTGGAAGGGACGACCCGAGCTCTCGTGATTGGAACGAAGGGCTGGACAACGAGGAGTGTCGGGGAGCCTCGTGCGGAATCTGTAGTGCGTGGACCTCGTGAGGGTTTGAGTGAAACTTCTACTTTTAGCTTGGCTATGATTCGGCATCGAATGAAAGATCCAGATCTCCGAATCCAATCTTTTGTGATTGGCGAACGGACGCAAACGGCGGTCTCTCTTTTATATGTGGAAGGATTAACGAACGAGCAGATTGTGGAGACGGCCAGAAATAGGTTAAAGGATATCAAGATTGATGGGATTTTAGAAACAGGGTATCTAGAGGAATATTTGCAGGATCAAACATGGACACCGTTTCCGCAAATCCAAAATACAGAGCGTCCTGATTCGGTAGTGGCACATCTACTAGAAGGAAGAGTGGCTATTTTGGTAGATGGATCGCCCCATGCTTTGATTGCTCCTGCTGTTTTTACCCAATTTTACAATAGTCCTGAGGATTATTATGAGCGTTATCTTATCTCTAGTTTCTTAAGGCTGATTCGTCTATTTAGTTTTGCGATTGCCTTGTTATTGCCTGCTTTTTATATCGCCTTTGTCTCGTTTCATCCTGAGTTGATTCCAGACCAATTATCCATCGCAATGGCTGCGGGAAGGGCATCTGTTCCTTTTCCATCTATTGTCGAGGCACTGTTGATGGAAGGAAGTATTGAGGTGCTCAGGGAGGCAAGTATTCGCTTGCCGGGACCGATTGGACCCACGATCGGTATCGTAGGGGGCTTGGTAATCGGTACATCGGCCGTACAAGCAGGCCTAGTATCGCCTGCGATCGTGATTGTGGTTGGGATGACGACGATTAGTTCGTATGCCAATCCTAGTTATAATGCGGCGATTAGTATTCGTTTGCTAAGGTTTCCACTCATGATTGCCGCTTCGATCCTAGGGCTGTTTGGGATCATGATTGCGCTGATGTTGATGATTCTTCATATGGTGCAAATTCGCTCGTTTGGTGTACCTTATATGACCCCGTTTGCTCCGCTTCGTTGGGGGGCGGTGAGGGACGCTATAGTCCGTGTTCCGTGGAAGTATATGAATGCTCGTCCTAGTTTCTTGAAGCCACAGGATCGATATAGACAGAAAAACCTGAGCTCAGAAGAAGCTGTGAAGACAGGGAGGGATGCGTCTAATGACACCAAATAACTCATCACAACCTTCTCAGTCAGCTTCCTCTAAAAAAGTCGATCATCGGGGCAGTCTTTCTTCCTATCAGATTTATGTCTTGGTTGTGCTCTCTATTATTGGAGCGCCTTTGCTTAACTTCCCTCGCTTTGTGGCCACGGAAGCGGGAGCAGATGGAGTCTGGCTAAGTGTGATATCAGGTTTACTCGTTACGGGCTTTGTTTTCATGGTTAGTAAGCTTTGTCAACGTTTTACAGGACAGACATTTGTACAGTTTATCCCGGAGATTTTTGAAACGAAGCGCATGAAATGGTTTGGCAAGGGGATCGCTAGTCTCATTATTATTGGGTTTGCCTTGTACTGGATGAACCAGATTTCGTTTCAAGTGCGATTATTTAGTGAAGCGACGAATACTACCTTGTTACCCAAAACGCCGATTGAGGTTACGATTATAACGCTATTGCTTGCGTCTACCTTAGCTTCTTATTCTCGTCCGGCAGTGATTGGAATGTTAAATGAACTTTTATTTCCGATCATTTTAATTCCCTTTGCACTACAATTATATGTTGTGTTTAAAAAAGGAGATTGGGTTCATATTTTTCCTCTCTTCCAGAGTGATTGGAAGGGGTTGTGTAAAGGGATATTGTCAAATGGTCTAGGCTTTTCTGGATTTGAAGTGTTGTTTTTAATAATGGGTTACAGCCAAAAAGTGGATCATTCTTCCAAGGTGAACACGAGGGCTATGCTGACGGCTGCGATACTACTTTCGAGTACCGTCATTGCGCAATACTTTGTCTTTGGAGTAAATGCACTATCTAAGAATCTATGGTCTGCCCTCGATTTTTACAAAGAGGTACGACCTGAATTGTTAGTCATCGAGCGAATCGAGGCATTTGTACTGGGGATTTGGGTCGTGATTGCTTTTATTGCGATCACGAATTTGCAGTTTGTCTTAGTTCGAACCATCTGTGAAGCGTTTCATGTGAAAGAAGAACAAACAAAATATGTGGCCTGGTCATTATTTCCTTTTTTCTATGGAGGAGCGATGGTTTCAGAAAATATAAGTGATTTCTTCGCCAAGTTTCAGGAGCACAGCTATGTTGGTTTTATCTTCTCCATCGTGATACCGATCTTGCTATTTTTGCTAGCGATCATTCGTCGTAAGAGATCCTCACCTAAGAAAAAAGACCAGAAAGGAGGAGAAAATCATCATGCGACATCTACCTAAGGTACTCATTTTCATGCTGATCTTTCCTCTTCTGTCTGGTTGTTGGGATCGAAGAGAGATAGAAGATCGATCATTTGTGTCGGCTATTGCGATTGATAGTGCGGAAGAGGAAGGACAAGCAGAGATTAGCGTTCAAATTCCGATTCCAAACAAGGTAACGGGAGGCGGAAGCGGCGGAGGTGGGGGTGATTCAGCGGACGGAAAAGGACCGAGTGGACCTTTTGAACTCTTGTCGGGAGTTGGAAAGACGTATACAGAAGCCATGCATCAGATTATTTCTTCTGCCAACGATCCATTATTTTTTGGAAATATGCAGGTAATCATGATTTCGGAAGAGCAGGCGAAGAAAGGAATTGAGCCTTTTATGGATGCACTGAAGCGTACTTCTGAAGTTCGTCGTCAATTGTACCCAGTGGTTGTGAAGGGAAAGGCAAAAGAGGCACTTAATATAAAAGTACCGTCAGAAGAGATTCCGACCAACTACATTCGCGGAATGCTACGCTCCGGAACCAAAAATGGTATTTTTACGGATGTTACATTTGGTCAACTATTGATTGATATGGAGATTCCTAATTGCCAGTTTCCTGTCATGAATTACCTTGAACCCATTGAAGGAGGATATAAGTGGGACGGGGTTGCTGTATTTAATAGAGATAAAATGGTTGGCATGATCCATGGAAGAGAGGACATTGCGGGAGTTCTTCAAGTCAGAACCAATCAAAGAGGGCATGTTGTAATCGCCCCACGCTCGGATGGTGCGATCGCATTTCATCCCTATCGAAGTGGTCGAAAGATTAAGGTGAAGCCAGATGGTTCCATCGAGATCCACATAGAAGTGACTGGATTTATCCAAGAAAAAACATCCAAAGATGACCTATCGAAGGTGGAAGTGATACAAGATGTGAGTAATCAAGTAGCAACGATTTATCAAGATCGGATGAAAAGATTGATTACTCGCTCGCAAAAAGAGTTACAAGCAGATGTTTTAAACTTGGGAAAGTATGTGAGGGCCTATCAACCGAAGTTTTATAATAGCATCAACTGGCAAGAGGAGTATCCGAATATCCGGATTACAACCAAGTACCACGTAACAATTCATCGGTATGGGATTAGCTCAGACTAACTTGTCAAAAATTCGAAACAAGAAGAGCGGAAAAAGGGGGTTATTTCCTTTTCTTTCCCGTTATGGATTGATATAATAGGGAAAGTTTTCTAAAAGGATTGATGAAGAACAAATTAGGAAGAACTGGTGAAAAAAGTTATGAAACCATTTGCATATGATTTAGATTTACCTGAATGGCAAAGTTGGATGAAAGAGCATGGTGAGCCAGAGTTTCGTGCTGGACAAGTCATGGATTGGTTGTATGGAAAACGAGTGAATTCTTTTGAAGAGATGAGTAATCTCTCTAAGAAGCTCCGTGAAAATTTAGCAGATGCTTTTGAGCTACAACCTTTGAAAATTATCACCTCTCAAGAATCACAAGATGGAACGATTAAGTTTTTATTTGGATTGGTCGACGATCATGCGATTGAAACAGTGGTTATGCGTCATAATTACGGAGTAAGTGTTTGTGTAACGACTCAGGTAGGGTGCCGGATTGGATGTACATTTTGTGCCTCTACTCTGGGAGGTTTGAAACGGAACCTAACAGCGGGTGAGATCGTGGCTCAAGTGATGACTGCCCAAAAAGCACTTGATGAATCAGAGGAGCGCGTGAAATCGGTCGTGATTATGGGTTCTGGTGAACCATTTGAAAATTATGATGCCACGATTCAGTTTGTTAAAATTATCAATTCACCAAAAGGGCTTAACATCGGGCAACGTCATATTACGGTATCGACAAGTGGTGTGGTTCCGAATATTTATCGTTTTGCAGATGAGGGTTGGCAGGTTGGGTTGGCGATCTCTCTACATGCACCGAATCAAGACGTACGCTCTAGCTTAATGCCGATTAACCGTAGGCATCCGTTGGCTGAGCTGTTGGATGCTTGTTGGTATTATCTACGGACGACAGGTCGCAGGCTCACATTTGAATATGCGCTTATTGGTGAGAAAAACGATCAATTGGAGCATGCACATGAACTGGGGAAATTGTTACAAGGAATGAACTGTTTAGTAAATTTGATTCCGGTTAACTATGTACCGGAGCGCGACTTTACACGAACCTCTCGGAATCAGATTTTCGAGTTTAAAAAAGTATTGGATTCCTATAAAATCAATACGACCATTCGCCGTGAACAAGGGCACGATATAGACGCTGCCTGCGGACAATTACGTGCCAAGCATAATAAATTAGTCTAACTGAACCCAAATCGTTTACAATATAATATAGAGTTAGAGTACCCTGAACGAAGAAGGAGATATAGCTCCTATCTTCTTCTTCCATTTTCAAGATGACAGAAATGAAAGGTATTTCTTCACATATGGTTCTCACGAATTTTAGGAATGCCGATGGGAAAGGGGTAAAGCCGCAATGGAGATTGCACACCGAACAAATGTCGGTCTCGTGCGTGATTTAAACGAGGATAGTGCTGTTCTCGTCCGCCGTGAAGATGGGTCAGTACTTGCAATTGTGGCAGATGGTATGGGTGGACATCAAGCTGGAGAAATTGCCAGCCAGACAACGGTCAAGGTGATTGAATCCACCTTACAAAGTGAAAATTTTCAAGTCTCCACAGAAGAGCGGACTAATGCCATACTGAGTGCGGTTGGAAAAGCAAATGCAGAAGTGTTTTATCTATCGCAAAATAATGAGCAATATCAAGGGATGGGCACTACAGTAATCGCGGGTATTATGGATTCAAGTGAGGTTGTACTGGGTCACGTAGGGGATAGCCGTGCTTATATGTTACATAAAGGTGGTCTCTATCAGCTCACGGAAGATCATACATACGTGAACTTGCTACATAAATACGGGCAAATCACGACAGAGGAAGCGAAGAACCATCCTCAACGAAATATGGTCGTAAGAGCGATTGGTACTGCTGAGGACGTAGAAGTGGATCTGATTCACACTCCATGGAATCCAGATGACATGTTGCTTCTGTGTTCTGATGGCTTAACCGATATGGTTGCCGAACGCGAGATTGGATTAGTTTTATCAAGTGATATCACGATCGAAGAAAAAGCTGATGAACTAATTCAGCAAGCCATACAAGCAGGTGGCAAAGATAATATTTCCGTAATCCTACTAAAGAATACAGAGATATTTTAAATAGGCTGAGGAGGAGCAAAGTAATTATGCGGATGGAAGGGAAGAGACTGAGTGGTCGTTACGAGATCCTAAACAGGATCGGTGGCGGTGGGATGGCAGTCGTGTATAAGGCAAAAGACATGTCTCTTCATCGTAATGTAGCAGTGAAAGTGCTTAGTGAATCGCTCAGTAATGATTCAGAATTTATTCGTCGTTTTAGTCGCGAAGCTCAAGCAGCAGCTAGTTTGTCTCATCCGAATATTGTAAATGTATATGATGTAGGAGAAGACGACTATACCCAATTTATCGTAATGGAATTAATCGAAGGTCCTACTCTTAAGCAACATATCCAAGAACAAGGACCCCTTTCGGTAGAAGAGGCAGCGGAGATCGCGATTCAAATCTGCGATGGGTTATCCAATGCCCATGATAACGGGATTGTTCACCGGGATATCAAGCCACATAACATCTTACTCGGTGCAAGTGGTCGCGCAAAAGTAACCGACTTTGGGATCGCGCGGGCGGCAAGTTCCTCGACGATTACTCAAACAGGGTCCGTCATGGGATCGGTACATTATTTCTCACCCGAACAAGCACGTGGCGGAGTCATTACCGAGAAGTCGGATATCTACTCCCTCGGTGTTGTGTTTTATGAGATGCTTACAGGCAAACTTCCGTTTGATGGTGATTCAGCCATCGGGATAGCCTTGCAACATTTGCAAGAACCAGTACCCGATCCAAAAGAGCTCAACTCAGACATTCCCGATAATATCGTGAAAATCTTACTCCGTTCGATGGAAAAAGATCCGGAGATGAGATATACGTCCGTAAGAGCGATGATGCAAGATATTCGCTATGCGCTACAAATCGGACATCGCAATGAATTTACTTGGGGTAGTACTAAGGAATCACGTACCAAAGATTTTTATTCAACCGTTCCGTTAACGGGCGATACAAATCTTTCAAAAAAATCATCTGACACAGACTCAATTCCAGCAAAGCCCAATAAATTCCGAAGCGGAAATGAGCTACAGGAAGAAGAGCGGAAATTCGATCGCCCAGCAACCTCTCATACAGGGAAGTTTGGACTAACGAAAAGCCGGATCGAAGGACTCCGTAACATTCCTGTTGGAGAACAGACCGTTCTTCAAAAAACAGTCGTCTGGTTAGACGACGTGCAACAAAAGCTACCATGGTGGAAAAAAGCAATTTTTGGACTCATTAGCGTCGTACTCATCTTTGCCCTCGCTTTATGGCTCTTTAATGCGGCTATCGGATTCCTCGGTCGCGATAATAAAGGTGGTGCTAGTCCAGCATCCGAAAGCAGTTCTCAGGCTCAAGAGAAAGAGCAAAAGACGGCTGCTGATTTTAAAGGAAAGCCAATAGGAGATTTAAAGAAGTGGGCGAAGGAACAAGGGCTTAAAGTGCAGGACACATATAAAGAAAACGACCAAGAGAAAGATACAGTGATTGATGTGACGGAGAAAGGGAAAACGCTAGTGGTCACTGTAAGCGCTGGGCGCAAGGGGGAAACTACTACTGGGAGTAGTGCTAATACTGTCCCTGATTTTGTGGGGCTTCCAGCTACAAGAGCACAAGCAAATGCTGCAGCTGCAGGATTAACTCTTGAATATGATAATAGCCATTGTTGGACGGACACAACAGGTGGCAGGGCAGCACGTGGTGCTATTATTGAAACGGTTCCAAAAGCAGGGGATCCAATCCCAGATGATAAAGTGATTCATGCTTGGCAAAATGTTAATAAACAATGTAGTAAGCCCCCTCCTTCACAAGGCGGATCCTGGTAGTAAAAGCACTAAATAATAAACCCATAACTAATACACCATTACAGGAGGTTGTTTTCGTCTCTTTACAGACAAAGCAACCTCCTGTCTACATAAGATGCGTGACCGAAATAGATTTTTGGTTACTAAAAACTAAAGTAGTAAGGGAAGAATAGCCAGTTTACATTCCACTGACCACCAAGCCTATGGTATTCGAGAATAGACTGGGGCAATGTCTGACCACTGTGATGTTAGTGAAGCTACCTAGCGCAGTTCTTCGTAGCAAGGGCTTTTTGTGGCAATGTTTGAGCGTTCTTTGCGGTTTTGCCACTTGCCCGAAGCGAAGAAGAACGGAGCGGACTTTCTTTTCCACATCCTCTCAGGTTCACTATTTGAGCTGTGGACAGATACATGCCCTGGGCTATGTAACTATCAGTAGCCCCATCAATCCAATAAATGGTTAATAAAAAACTTGAACAGAGGGACTTTACCCAGTAGGAGGCATGTATGCCATCAGGTCAAATTATCAAAGCAATCAGCGGATTTTATTATGTTCGAACCGATCAAGGGGAAACCTATGAATGTAAGGCGCGTGGAGTTTTTAAGTTTGAGAAGAAAAAATGTAAGCCGTTGGTAGGCGATTATGTACAGTTTGACGAAACGGATGCAGGTAAGGGTTATGTAACCGTCATTGAACCACGTCAGACGGAGTTAGTACGCCCAGCGATCGCCAATGTGACACAGGCGATAGTGGTTTGCGCACTCAGGGAGCCCGCGTTTCAGCCGATGCCACTAGATCGGTTTTTAGTCCATGCTGAACATGCAGGACTGGAGATTGTGATCGTGTTGACGAAGCTAGATTTGTTAGAAGACCCAGCTGAACTAGAGGCGATTCGCACCAGTTATGCTCCTACTGGTTACCCTATCGTGGCCACCAGTATCGAAACGGCAGATGGGGTGGATCAGGTTAAGCCATATTTGAAAGATCAGACTTCCGTGTTTGCGGGACAGTCTGGAGTAGGTAAATCATCTTTACTAAACCAAATCTTACCGAATCGGGAGCTAGAGACAGGGGCAGTGAGTCATAAAATTGGCAGAGGGCGACACACTACTCGTTCCGTGGAGATCATTCCGCTCGCTACAGGTGGACTAGTCGCTGACTCGCCTGGATTTAGCCAACTCACCTTTGACGGCATGGAACCTGCGGACCTCGGACATTGCTTCCCTGAGTTTCGCGAGAAGTCAGAAGGGTGCCGTTTTCGTGGATGCCTGCACGTGAATGAACCAAGCTGTATGGTAAGGGACGCGGCACAAACAGGCGAGATTGATCCAAAGCGCTATGATCACTATGTAACATTTTTAGAAGAGATCAAAGAACTTCAACTTCGGAGGTACTAACACATGAAGATTGCACCATCGATTTTATCAGCAGACTTTGCTAATTTAGAGCGAGATATACGATTGATTGACCAAGCAGGAGCAGATTGGATTCACGTCGATGCGATGGATGGTCACTTTGTACCTAATATTACGTTAGGGCCCCTCGTAGTAGAGGCGATTCGTCCTCATACGAAGTTGCCGCTTGATTGTCATCTCATGATTGAAAATCCAGATCAGTATATCCCGGCTTTTGTGAAGGCGGGCGTTGATTTGATTACGGTTCATCAGGAAGCTTGTCCTCATCTCCATCGCACGATTTATCATATTAAAGAATGCGGTGCAAAAGCAGGAGTCGTTTTGAATCCAGCTACGCCCGTATCTACTATCGAATCCATCCTACCTGACGTAGATCTTGTATTATTAATGACCGTCAATCCTGGTTTTGGTGGTCAGAAATTTATCCATTCCGTTCTGCCTAAAATCCGTCAAATACGGGATATGGCAGACCAATTAGGAATAAACTTGGATATCGAAGTAGATGGCGGTGTAAATAGCGAGACGGCCAGGCTGGTAGCAGAAGCAGGGGCAAACGTGCTTGTCGCAGGCTCAGCTGTATTCGGTGCAAAAGATCGTGCTCGTGCTATTGCGGAGATTCGTGATGCTGCTCTATCGGTCTCAAGATAGGAGTGGGGTCGATGAAGCGAGTTGTCGTGATTGCTGGCGGAGAAGTGACCGCAGAGGATTTGCACCTCATCCGTCCAGATGATTTTCTCATTACAGCTGATGCAGGGGTTGAGCATTTACTCGATTTAGGAATACACCCTCATTTAGCTGTGGGTGATTTTGATACGACGAGGCAGGACTACCTTACGAAGCTCCAAGACCTGAAGATTTCGTATCTTACATTGCCGAGTGAAAAGGATCTGACGGATACACACTTTGCATTAGAAGAAGCTATCAAGCTACAACCTAGTGAAATTTTATTGTTGGGAGCATTGGGCGGATCGCGATTTGACCATGCCTTAGCAAATTTATATTTGTTAGAGTGGCTTGCCACCACATCCATTCCTTGTACGCTTGTCTCGGGAAAGAATCAGATTCGTTACCTAACGGGTCCAACGACGGTTTACGTAACGAAGGGAGATGCCCAATATATCTCGCTGTTGCCTTGTAGTTCTCAAGTTACCGGAGTCACTTTAAAGGGCTTTCGCTACCCTCTAAACGATGCTACTTTGACTCGTGGAGGGAGCTTAGGGGTAAGCAATGAAATCGCTCAGGAATCGGGGGCGATTACGATCCGCTTGGGCAAATGTTTTTGTATTCAAAGTGCGGACTTCTAACTTTCCTCAGGGAATTTTCTTTCTTTGTTCTAGGTACATAATAGCGAGGATAGAATATAAATAAGTGATGACACGATGGGGCTCGTCATCGTGCGGATCCAAACGCTAATAGAACAAGGAGGGAATCGGGGTGAAGTTCTATACCATCAAGCTTCCGAAATTCCTCGGTGGGATGGTCAAGGCATTGATCGGGGTATTTAAAAAAAGCTGATAGAAATAATCTGATAGGGAATTATAAAGATAAAAAAAGCACCCGTATAATCGAGTGCTTTTTTAATATGGTTTGGGGTGTTAAAAAACCCACGATTACGTAACGCGGGTCACTTTACCAGATTTTAAAGCTCTGGTGCTTACATAAACGCGTTTTGGTTTACCATCTACCAAGATGCGCACTTTTTGAACGTTCGCGCCCCATTTTTTACGACTTTTACGGTTAGAGTGGCTAACTTTGTTTCCAGTAGAGCCTTGTTTACCAGTAATAAAACAACGACGTGCCATTTTTTTGCACCTCCTACCTTACAACGATCACAATCACGTACGGATCGGTATAAATCACCATGCAATTCTAACACACATGCCAGTTCTCTGCAAGGAAGTTTCGATTATTGAATTTGCGAGATACGAGTATAATAGTAGATAAGGCTTTTTCTCTTTCTTTATCAAGAGGGTTGTTGTAAAATTGTCCTAGTAAAAACGCCTGAGAAACCTCTTCAAGGAGGAGTAGTCATGAGTATTGATGTTTCGACCAACCTAGGTCAAATCGAAGTTTCCAATGATGTTATTGCGACCATTGCAGGGATTTCTGCGATGGATTGCTATGGACTCGTAGGAATGGCTTCCCGTAAACAAATTAAAGATGGAATTGCAGAATTGCTCGGTCGTGAAAATCTCAGTAAAGGCATCGAGGTTCGTGAAGAAGGAAGCGAACTGATCGTCGATATGCATATTATTGTGGGTTATGGCACGAAAATTTCCGTGGTAGCACATAATGTGCAAGCAAAAGTGAAATATACTTTAGACCAATTAGTAGGAATTAAAGTAAACTATGTAAATGTCTTTGTTCAAGGTGTTCGATTGGTGAATGAAGAGTAAGGAGGAGCCCAGTTGGCACAACGCGAAATTGTTGCAAGTTTATTTTTACAAATGATGCGTGCGGGCGCGAACAATCTTAATCGCAACGTTGAGATGGTAAACGCCCTCAACGTTTTCCCTGTTCCAGACGGTGATACTGGAACCAATATGAGCTTAACGATTACATCTGGTGTAAAAGAGATGGAGAAGTTTGCGCATGAGGAAAACATCGGGAAACTAGCGGAAGCGCTTGCAAAGGGATTACTGATGGGTGCGAGAGGAAATTCGGGCGTTATTTTGTCCCAGCTTTTCCGTGGATTTTCAAAAGCATTAGCAGGAAATGAAACGATGAGCCCTCGCCAGTTAGCAGAAGCGTTTCAACGAGGCGTGGAAACGGCTTATAAGGCGGTTCTCAAACCCGTTGAGGGAACGATCCTCACAGTTGCACGAGAGGCGGCAGAGGCTGGTGTGAAGCGCTCTCGGAGTACGAACGATTCGATTGAAGTGTTAGAGGCTGTTGTAAATGAAGCCAAAGCCACTTTAGACCGTACACCGGAGATGCTTCCTGTATTAAAGCAAGCGGGTGTTGTGGATGCAGGTGGAGAAGGATTATTGCTAGTATATAAGGGAATGCTCTCTGTTTTAACAGGTGAAGTGGTGGTAGATCAACCAACGACTCAAGAGAATCTTCCTAGTTTAGAAAGTTTAGCTGAAATGGCTCATGATAATGCACAAGCGAAAATTGATCCAGCTACAATTGAGAATGGCTACTGTACAGAGTTTATGGTGGATTTAAAAACGACTCGCCGCCGCGTAGAGGCATTCTCTGAAGGGGATTTCCGCGAAGAGCTATCTCAATTTGGAGACTCACTCTTAGTGATCTCAGATGAAGAGCTTGTAAAGGTGCATATTCATGCGGAGCATCCAGGTGACGCTCTTAGTTATGCTCAAAAATACGGTGACCTGATTAAAATTAAGATCGAAAATATGCGTGAACAATATGCAACCGCAACCGAAGGGCATACATCTTCCTATTCTCATGGTCATGTAGAGAAACCAGCTATAGAGGTAGAGAAAAAGCCATATGGGATTGTATCGATCGTAGCAGGCTCCGGAGTAGCAGATATTATGCGTAGTTTGGGAGTCGATGTAGTGATCGAGGGCGGTCAAACGATGAATCCAAGCACGGAAGATATCGTGAAAGCGATTGGCCAAATTCATGCAGAGCATATTATCATTTTGCCAAACAACAAGAATATTATTTGGACTGCAGAACAAGTTGGCGAGGTAGTAGATGTACCTGTAACGGTATTAGCTACCAAGACGATTCCGCAGGGATTAGCTTCATTATTGGCATTTGATAAGGATGCTACACCTGAGGCAAACAAAACCAATATGACATCTGCTTATCAGGCTATCCGGTCAGGTGAGCTTACGTATGCCGTACGTGATACACAGATTGATGAGCATCAGATTAAACAAGGTGATTATCTAGGAATTACAGAAGGTAAGATAGAGGTAGTGGGGCAAGACTTGATGGAAACTGCCTTTACATTATTAGGTGAGATGGCGGTTGATGAAGCAGATGTCGTTACCGTTATCTACGGTCAAGATGTATCCTCAGATCAAGCAGATGAGCTCACAAAACGGCTGGGAGATGCATACCCAGATGTAGAAATTGAGGTTCATGATGGTGGACAGCCACTCTATTACTTCTTATTTTCTGTTGAATAGCGAGGTGCCTTATGGATCAAGTAAAAATAATTTGTGATAGTGCAGCAGATTTACCGCAAGAGTTAAGGGAAGAGCTTGGAATCAGCCTTGTTTCGATTCCGTGTCATATTGAAGGAACAACGTATTATGATGGTGTTGACTTCTTTGCTGATGAGTTTTATGTAAAATTAGCAGAGTGCAAAGAGATCCCATTTACTTCTCAACCGTCGCCGATGGATTATGTAAATGCATACCAGAAGGCGATTGATGAAGGTGCGAAGAAAATCCTTCTCGTTTCTCTTTCGTCCGGTCTAAGTGGTTCTTATCAAACAGCCGTTCTCGCTTCTACTATGCTGGAAAATCCAGATGTGGAGATTGAGGTATTTGATACTCGTTCTGCTTCTCTAGGAAGTGGCTTACAAGTGATTGCAGCTGCTCATGCGGCAAAGGCAGGTAAGTCGTTAGATGAGATCAAGGGGCTTTTAGAGTCAAATCGAGAGCATACTTCTATTTTTTTCCTAGTGGATACATTGGAATACCTTCAAAAAGGTGGACGAATTGGAAAAGCATCCGCGGTTGTAGGCTCACTTTTGAACATTAAACCCATTTTGTCTGTAAACCAAGAAGGCGTTGTCTATGCGGTAGATAAAGTGCGAGGGAAAAATAAAGCGTTTGAACGGTTATTTGGACTTGTAAAAGAGCAGGCTGGAGAAGGAGCTGTGTCGATCGGGATTATGCATGCACGTAATCCAGAGGAAGCTGATAAATGGATGCGACGAATCGAGCAGGAGTTTGAAGTGAAAGAGCTAATTGTGACGGAAATAGGTCCAGTTATTGGAACGCATGCAGGACCAGGTACTGTTGCGATCTCAGTAGCACCGTACCTAGAAGTCTAAACTAGGTTCTATGATGAATCCCCTTGTACCTTTTTTCTTGGTCTGATACATTTGTTAATAATTAGGATTTGGTGAATGAGGATTTTTATAGATCTTAGATGGATAGGGTGCGACTGCATATGAAATATCGTACAGTTTTTGATATCATTGGGCCTGTTATGATTGGTCCTTCTAGCTCGCATACGGCAGGCGCGGCGAGGATTGGTAGAGCGGCACGTACCATGTTTGGGAAGATGCCTAAGCGTGTTAGCATCATTTTATATGGTTCTTTCGCAAAAACGTATCGGGGTCATGGAACTGATATCGCTTTAGTTGGAGGATTGCTTGACTTTGATACGTTTGATACTCGTATGGCTGAGTCTTTAGACATCGCGAGTGAAGAGGGTATGAATGTCGAGTTTATCGAATCGGATGAACTTACTGATCATCCGAATACGGCTCGTCTGATCCTTGAGGATGGCGACCATCGTTTAGAAGTGGTAGGCATCTCGATTGGTGGCGGAAAGATGGAGATTACCGAGTTAAATGGCTTCCAGCTGAGTCTGTCGGGAAATGCTCCCGTTTTGTTGGTCTATCATCATGATCAACATGGAGCGGTCGCTGCTGTGGCCACTATCTTGGCTAAACACGAAATTAATATTGGATATATGCAAGTATCTCGTAAAGAAAAAGGGTCTCAAGCATTGATGTCGATCGAGACAGACCAAGTTGTGGACGAATCACTCCAAGAAGAGATTCGCAAACAACATGGCATGCTTTCAGTCACCGTTCTTTCATAAATATCAAACTTGTAACCCAAGTAAGAAGGCCTTTGAAAGTGTCTTTTGCTTGGGTTATTCTACTGTTGGAAAGGGGAGCTAAACATGTTGTTTCGCTCAGTGGCAGAACTAGTCGAATATGCAGAATCAGAACAACTAAAAATCTCGGATGTGATGATGCAACAAGAGTCAGATGTTATGAATCGTCCGATAGAAGAAATTTATCGTGAAATGGAAGAAAACCTTCGAGTGATGGAATTAGCCATTGAACGAGGTACAACCGAAGATCTGAAGTCCAAGAGTGGGCTATCAGGTGGAGATGCAAAGAAGATCATGATGTACCGTGAGAATGCTCCAGTTCTCTTAACAGGGACGACCGTTTTAGAAGCGGTTGCGAGTGCTACAGCGGTATCAGAAGTAAACGCGGCGATGGGGATTGTGGTAGCAACACCAACAGCAGGCGCTTGCGGGATTTTACCTGGCACGATCTCGACTGCATCGAAAAAATTGAATTCCAGTCGTGAGGATATGGTACGAGCTTTGTTCGTAGCAGGTGCGATTGGTTTTTGCATCGCAAATAATGCTTGTATCTCAGGTGCGGCTGGTGGATGTCAAGCGGAAGTAGGTTCTGCGACTGCTATGGCCGCGGCTGCTGTGGTCGAGATGGCTGGGGGTACTCCTTCCCAATCGGCGCAAGCAGTGGCCATTGCGCTGAAAAATATGCTCGGACTTGTCTGTGATCCTGTAGCCGGATTGGTGGAGGCTCCTTGCGTGAAGCGGAATGCCATGGGCGCCGCTATTGCGATGGTAGCCGCTGATTTGGCATTGGCGGGAGTTGAGAGCGTAATTCCGACTGATGAAGTGATCGATGCGATGTATAAGATTGGCCGAGATATGCCGGTATCATTGCGTGAGACAGCGTTGGGCGGTTTAGCAGCTACTCCGACGGGCCGTAGTTTGGAGCGGCAAATTTTTGGAAATGAGTCATCTGAATGAGTTTGGCTCAGTATTCGGTTGATGTGTTGTCTGGCGTCGGACCTCAGCGTAAACAGCATCTTGAGGAACTAGGAATTTACACGATTCAGGATGTTTTGGAGTATTATCCATATCGTTACATCGACTATCGGGTGACAGATCTAGGGGAAGCAGAGCACGAATCCCAAGTAACCGTTCAAGGGAGAGTTTATCAAGCTCCAAGCTTTCGATGGTTTAAAAAGAATAGCTCTCGATTATCCGCTCGTCTGGATGTGGATGGAATCATTGTCCAAGTGGTCTGGTTTAATCAACATTTTTTAAAAGATAAATTGATTCCCGGAAAAACGATTATGGTTTCGGGTCGTTTTGATCGGCATAAGTTGGAGATTTTAGCGAAGCGGACGTTTGTGAGCGAGACTGAGCAAGAGAAGCAGGCGGGTCGTTTGGAGCCTGTCTACTCTGTAAATGCCAACGTACAAATAAGTTGGCTTCGGAAATTAATTGAAGAGGCTTATGGAAGATTTGGCGGGGAGATTGAGGAGATTTTACCTTCTACTTTGATCGAAGAATACCGTTTGCTTCCTCGTGCCACAGCGATGTACTACCTCCATTTCCCTAAGGGACAGCAAGAAGGTCATCAAGCACGCAGACGTATGGCATATGAGGAACTTCTCCTCTACGAAGCGAAATTAATGTATCTACGGAAGCTTCAAAAGACGGAGATAGAGGGAATTTCTCATCGCTTTGACCATGAGAAGGTAGAAGATCTTGTCTCCAGACTAGATTTCCCACTAACAGGTGCTCAGAGGCGCGTCGTGGATGAAATCTTAGATGATTTACAAGCTCCTCATCAGATGAATCGCTTATTACAAGGAGATGTGGGGTCTGGGAAAACCGTTGTTGCGGCGATTGTCTTATATGCCAATTACTTATCTGGTTATCAAGGTGCGCTTATGGTTCCCACGGAGATCTTAGCGGATCAACACGCAGAATCGCTACAAGCCGTTTTAGGTCCACTGGGACTTACCATTGTCTCCCTCACAGGGAATATGAAAGCAAGAGAGCGCCGAGATACGTTGAGTCAGATTCAAATGGGGTTAGCTGATATCGTAGTAGGAACACATGCCCTCATTCAAGAGGGGGTTGTTTACCGCCAATTAGGCCTCGTGATTACGGATGAGCAACATCGTTTTGGCGTCAAACAACGCGCATTGTTACGTGAAAAAGGGAGTAATCCCGATGTCCTATTCATGACCGCGACTCCGATTCCGCGTACGCTAGCTATCTCGGTCTTTGGAGAAATGGATATCTCCACGATCGATGAGATGCCAGCTGGGCGGCAACCGATTGATACATATTGGGTGAAAAAGGATCTATTTCCCCGCATCGTTACCTTTGTTGAAAAAGAATGCCAGACAGATCGCCAAGCATATGTGATTTGTCCACTTATCGAAGAATCTGAGAAGTTAGATTTGCAAAACGCGCATGACTTATATGAACAACTAACCTTGGAGCTTTCTCCTATACGAGTTGGACTTCTCCATGGAAAGATGAATCCAGCGGAGAAAGAAGAAGTGATGCGAGCCTTTTCGGAAAATGAGATTCAAGTGCTGGTCTCTACGACAGTCGTTGAGGTAGGCGTAAACGTTCCCAATGCAACCGTGATGGTTATCTATGATGCGGATCGCTTTGGACTTGCTCAGCTTCACCAGTTGCGTGGACGGGTAGGAAGGGGCGGAGGTGCATCTACTTGTGTTCTAGTTGCGGATCCACGCTCCGAGCAAGGAAATGAGCGGATGAGGGTGATGACGGAAACAACGGATGGATTTGAGATCTCACGACGTGATCTAGAGATGAGGGGACCTGGTGACTTCTTAGGCGTGAAGCAGAGTGGGCTCCCTGCGTTTAAAGTTGCTAATTTGGCAGAGGATCTGAAGATCATGGAGGTAGCCCGAGCAGATGCGGCTTTGATTGTAAATGATCCTGAGTTTGGTTCGAAACCAGAGACGAAGCCAATTTACGAGCGTTTGCAGGCGGAGGGACTGGAAAGTAAGAGTTTTGATTAAGGATATTGTGAAAAAATAGATAGAAATAAAAATGAATCCTAACTGATCGTTTGGTTAGGATTTTATTTTGGAATGGTCATTCTAGATATAGATTAATAATGTAAATATGACTCTTGGTGCTGGCGCTAAGCAGTCATCTATAGGATAAGGTGAACTTTATGCACGATATTATAATTAGAAAAACGAAAGTTGCAGCTATTGTTGGTTTTGTTTGTGCACTTCTATATTCTCTTACCATTGCTATTGATCTTGACGTGTTAGATTTCTTTCTGGGTACAGTTATAACTTTTTTTGCTTGCTTACTTATCTCGGCCTCCTTTGGCACAGCTTCTTCGATTTATATTGATTGGATTTCTCGCAATGTGGAGAATAAAGGTTCAAAGTGGGCTCTAAAAATTGCTTTGTACGGAGTTTTTGGCTACATGGCAGACGCAATGCTATCATTTGATTCTAAGTTTACCATGATATATTTGACTGTGTTTTTCTCTTATATCTACTTTCTTGCAGATATCATTGTGAGTAAATTCCGTGGGGAAAAGATATGGCAGGATAATAATCAAATGCTTAAGATCGTTATGAGTTGCATAGTGATTTCGATTTTTCTAGTTTGTTTCGTGATGCAAAGTCCCTTGGATATTATTCAAAAACTGCCATAAATAACAAAACCTAACCAATGTACGGTTAAACTGTTTTTATCAACGGATCTTACTGGGGAGTAAGAGTTTTGACAACAAACCCTTCTGACAATGCGATCAGAAGGGTTTGTTGTGTGCGTCCGGCATGGAAGTCTATAAGGATGCAAGGACTGAAGATCGTTCTAGATGTATTAATTTACAGCATATATATCTTGTATAGTAGCAGGATAGGAGAGTTTGTATGATAAAAAATGCGACAATTTATTGTGAAGATCCGTATATTGCTTCTTATGAAGAGGTGGTGACGCCAATAGAATGCCAGCAGTTAATTGAGCTATCCAGGAACCAACTCAAAAAATCACAAGTCGCTAGTAACTCAGATGAAGAGCTCGGCATATATTCAAGTATAAGAAAATCGGAACAAGCTTGGTTGCCTCATCATCCTTGGTTACCTCATCATCTCAATCCAATCGTACTGCAAATATGTAAACGAATGGCTGAAACAGTTGGGCTACCCCTACATCATGCAGAGCCATTACAAGTAGCAAAATACTCTATTGATGGAAGATTTGAAGCTCATTGGGATACCTATCGCACTCCTCAAAAAGGTGGGCAACGTCTCATGACTGCTATTTTATATTTAAATGATGTCGAACAAGGAGGCGAAACAGCATTCTCCGATCTTAACCTAGCGATTACACCTACTGTGGGGAAAATACTACAGTTTGAAACTTGTAAAAAAGGAACTATTGAACCTCATCCTCTTTCCAAACACGAAGGATGCCCTGTTCAAAAAGGGGAAAAATGGATCGCAACTTTATGGTTTCGTGAAAGACCACAATATAAAATCTGAGAAAAAGCTATTAAGGTTCCGTGAAATAGAGTAGGAGGGGGCTGGTTTGCCCCCTCCTACTCTATTTCAGTTTCTTATTTCTGCTCTAGCAACATTTCTAACTCATCTAAGTACTCCTTAAACACCACAAATGCCTCGCGAATCGGTTCTGGGGAGTTCATATCAACACCTGCATGTTTCAGGATATCGATCGGACTTTGTGAGCTTCCCGCTTTCAAGAAGTCTAGATAGCGGTCAACTGCTGGCTGTCCTTCTTCGAGAATTTGCTTGGACAGGGCAGTGGCTGCACTAATTCCTGTAGAATACTGGTATACATAGAAATTGTAGTAGAAGTGAGGGATACGAGCCCACTCTAGAGCAATCTCTGGATCGATTACGACACCTTCACCAAAGTATTTCTTGTTAAGATCGTAGTACATCTGAGAAAGTACATCTGCTGTTAACGCCTCGCCAGCCTGATCTTTTTGATGAATCAGTAGCTCGAATTCTGCAAACATGGTTTGACGAACAATGGTGCTCCGGAACTTATCCAAATGATGCGTAATCAGATAGAGACGTTTCTGTGGATCTGTTGTGGTTTTTAATAAGTAGTCGTTCAATAAGTTTTCGTTACAGGTAGAAGCGACTTCCGCTACAAAGATTGAATAATCCCCGTAAACGTGTGGTTGAGTCTTCCGAGTGTAATAACTATGAACCGAATGACCAAACTCATGAGCGAGCGTGAACAGGTTGTCGACGGAGTTTTGCCAGTTCATGAGGATGTATGGATTGGTTCCATAGGTTCCAAAAGAGTAAGCCCCGCTTCGCTTCCCTTGGTTCTCATAAACGTCAACCCAACGGTTATCAAAAGCCGTTTGTAACACTTGTAGGTATTCTTCCCCAAGTGGATGTAGGCCTTTGAGAAGTAGCTCTTTTGCTTCTTCGTAGCTAACTTTCATCTCCAGCTCAGAAGTGAGGGGAACGAAAAGGTCATAAAGATGTAACTCCTCTAGCCCAAGCGCTTTTTTCCGGATATCAAAATAGCGATAGAGAAGCGGTAGGTGTTCATGAACCGTTTCAATGAGTTGATCGTATACCGTTTCCGGAATTTGATTGTCATTTAACGCCTTTTGACGTGCAGATCCGTACTGGCGAATTTTCGCAATGAGGTTTTGTTTTTTTACCTGTCCAGATAGGGTACTTGCAAGTGTGTTACGTAGCTTGCCGTATGTTTCATAGACAGCTTGGAACGCTTCTTTACGTACTCTAGAATCTTTACTTTCGAGAAGCTGAATGTAACGACCATGGGTAATTTCAACTTCTTCTCCCTTTTCATCAAGAATGGAAGGAAATTTAATGTCGGCATTGTTTATGTAACTAAAGGTGCGGCTAGAGGATCCTAGTACTTCACTTGCTTGTGCAAGTAGAGATTCTTCTTTTTCTGATAAAGTGTGGGAACGGAAACGATTTAGTATTTCCAGTTCATATCCATATAAAGAAAGTTTTTCGTGATCTTTTGCAAAAGAGGTGACTTTCTCTTCAGGAATTGCTAAGATTTCAGGGCGATAGTAGGACATAGCATTACTTGCTTCTGTCATTAAGCTAGCAGCGCGGTCGTTGTATGCTTGATAATGAGAGTTAGTGGTGTCTTGATCGTAACGCATACGAGCATAGACAAATACTTTGCCTAATCTCTCTGAAACTTGATCGCGGATATGTAATGCTTGAAAAAGAATATCGGCTGAACTCCCTAGTTTTCCTTGGAATTCGGCGAATTGGGGAAGAGTTGCTTTAATATCTCTATATTCTTGCTCCCATGCATCATCCGTGGCAAATATATCTTCTAATCGCCATGTATCTGGAGTGGCAATTTCAGATCGTTTTGGTAATTTTTTTGCTTTCGATTCCATCTTAGATCCTCCTTATGATATAAAACGATAAAAATGGACATTCTTATCTTTATTATACCTATGTGATGATATGAGGTAAATCGGATTGCAAGTACGCGGAATTTTCCAATGGATTTTTATGCGATATATGCATGGTAATATTCATTTAGAGAAGTGTCATCATTTTGACTGAATGGGTAATTCCTGCTGAAGGACTGGTCAAGCCTAGCAAAAACCATTATGATTAAACCGTTACCTGATTAGAAAGGAGCAAACATAAATGACATTTAAAATGCATGAAATTCGTGAACTTATTCGATTGATAGATGAATCTCAAATCGAAGAATTTGAAATCCAAAATGAAGAAACCACAATTAAGATGAAAAAAAATAATGGGGTTACGGTACCTACTGCAAGTTTCCCTGTTGCTGTGCAACCAGTGGTTCAACATGTGGAACAACCAACTCCAGTTGCAAGTCCTGTAACACCTGTTGCGACAGAGATGACGAGTCCAGCACCGGTAGTAGAAGCAACCCCGGCTGCACCTGAAGTGGAGGATGCTACTTTACATAAAATCGTCTCACCTATGGTGGGTACGTTCTATCGTGCACCTTCCCCAGATTCTCAGCCTTATGCAAAAGAAGGCGATCAAGTTCAAAACGAAACGATCGTATGTATCGTAGAAGCGATGAAGCTGATGAATGAAATTGATGCCGATGTAAAAGGCACGATTGTAAAAGTGTTGGCGGAAAATGGCCAGCTAGTTGAATATGGACAACCATTGTTCTTGGTAAAAACGTCCTGATCGTTCAGGAGGGGAACTGTGAATGTTTAAGAAGGTACTAATTGCAAACCGCGGTGAAATCGCTGTTCGAATCATCCGAGCTTGTCGAGAACTAGGGATTGCCACTGTAGCCGTTTATTCCGAAGCGGATCGAGAGGCATTGCATGTGAGTTTGGCTGATGAGGCTTTTTGCATCGGTCCAGCTCTATCTCGTGAAAGTTATCTAAACATGACAAACTTGCTTAGTGTAGCGACCTTAGTCGGTGTAGATGCGATCCATCCTGGATATGGATTTTTATCGGAAAATGCCGATTTCGCTGAGCTTTGTGCGGCATGTGGCATTACTTTTATCGGTCCATCGCCGGAAGCCATCTTAAAGATGGGGGATAAGACAACGGCTCGTGAAACGATGAAAGAAGCAGGAGTTCCGGTCGTCCCGGGAACGCAAGGTGTGATTGAAGATCTCGATGAAGCGGAAGAGATTGCTACTTCCATTGGCTACCCAGTTATCGTAAAAGCAACAGCTGGTGGCGGCGGAAAAGGAATGCGGATCGTACATAGTTCAGAAGAATTGCGTCATGCGGTTACGCTAGCGCAGAAGGAAGCTGAAGCCAACTTTGGAAATCCAGGTGTGTATTTAGAAAAGTTCCTTGTTGAGCCTCGTCATATTGAAATTCAAGTTTTAGCTGATTCCCATGGAAATGTCGTTCATTTAGGTGAGCGGGATTGCTCGATTCAACGTCGATACCAAAAACTGATTGAAGAAGCCCCATCTCCGGCATTAAATCCAGAGTTGCGTGAGCGAATGGGCCAAGCCGCGATCGCTGCCGCGCGCTCTGTTGACTATCAAGGGGTGGGCACGGTAGAGCTTCTCCTTGATCGGGATCGAAATTTCTACTTTATGGAGATGAATACTCGAATTCAGGTCGAACATCCTGTTACAGAGATGATTACGGGAATTGATCTGGTGAAAGAACAAATTCGGGTAGCCGCAGGAGAACCACTCCTAGTGAGTCAAGAAGATATTAAGATCAACGGCTGGTCGATCGAATGTCGGATTAATGCGGAGCGGCCTGATAAAAACTTTATGCCATCGCCAGGTACGATTAAAACGTACTTAGCTCCTGGTGGTATGGGGGTTCGAGTGGATAGTGCTTGTTATCAGGGCTATCGTATCCCGCCGTTTTATGATTCAATGGTAGCGAAGTTAATTGTCTGGGGAAAAGATCGCGAAGAAGCACTCGACCGCATGAATCGTGCACTACACGAATTTGCGATTGATGGTGTTCATACCACGATTCCTTTCCATCAACTCATGATCCAACATCCAAAATTTCGCTCTGGTGACTTTCATATTCAGTTTTTGGAAACGACTAATATATACGAGGAGGGAACCTAAGCTAATATGGAACATCAACCAACGCAAAATGGCAATCTAGGCAAAGTAGAGATTGCGCCAGAAGTGTTGCAAGTTATTTCTGGGCTAGCAGCGACAGGGGTTAAGGGAGTCATTAGTCTAAGTGGCGGTGTCGTCGAGAATTTTAATCAGTTGATTGGTCGGAAAAACCTTCGTCAGGGAATTACGGTAAACTTAGATGAGTCCACAACGATTGAGGTATCACTTGTTGTGGAATATGGGGTATCGATCCCAGAAGTAGGAAAGCAAGTGCAAGAAAGTATCAAATCGGCTGTTGAAACGATGACAGGCATTCAAGTAGACCAGATTGTGGTTCGTGTCGAAGGCATCAAATTTCCACAACCAGAAAAAACAAAAGATGGGGAATCTACCCCAAGAGTAAGGTAAGATAGGTAGTAGTAAGAAGTTACATCGAAACCGGGCCCAAGCAGGTGGCTCGGGTTTCTTTTTGGAGGATTTTAAATGAGTCGGAGATTATCAAGAGAAATAGCGATTCAATCTTTATATCAACAAGATGTGCATCCTGAGGCAGATCTCCAAATGATTCGTGAATTGGAGAAGAAGGTTCAGGGGGAAGATTTGGATTTTTATCGCTTTCTCGTGCAAGGTGTGAAAGAACATCACCCTCAGATTGACCCTATTTTAGAACGATATGTAAAAGAAGGCTGGAAGCTGAGTCGTCTTTCTGCTGTGGATCGAGCGGTGCTACGTGTAGCTACGTTAGAATTACTCTATCAACCAGAAACGCCATCTGGTGCGGTGCTAAACGAAGCAGTAGAGCTTTCCAAAGCATTTAGTGGTATGGAAACAAGCCGCTTTATCAACGGGATTCTAGGTAAATTAGCGAAAAATCTCGATCAATTACGGGAAGAAATACAATAGTAAGGGAGTAGAAGCGAATATTGCTTCGCTCTCTTTTTGTATTGTTCGGATTATCCTTTACAGCTTTAGTAGAAACGAATAAACTGGATGATAATATGTGAAACCATACATATCTAAAAACTACGGTCTATAAGGGTGATGACAAATGGCACAATTAATCGATGGAAAAAAAATCGCAAGTGATATTCGTCAAGAGTTAAAAGGGGAAGTTGTACAATTACAGGAGCAAGGAATTCGTCCGGGCTTGATGGTGATATTTGTTGGTCATAATCCAGCTTCCGAGTCTTATATACGCGGGAAAGTTCGTGCTGCCACGGAAATTGGAATTGCATCAGAAGTGCTTCGGATGGGTGAAGAAATAACGGAAAAGCAGCTTCTTGATAGAATTGAAGAATTGAACCAAGATGAAGCGGTTCATGGAATTCTAGTACAATTACCTCTACCGAAGCATATTGACGAGTTAAAAGTAATTGAAGCGATTTCGCCGGAGAAAGACGTAGATGGATTTACCCCGATTAATGTAGGGAAAATGATGACTGGATTGGAATGTTATCTACCTTGTACGCCATTTGGAATTATGCAACTTTTAGAGCGTTCTAATGTTACAATAGCTGGAAAGCATGTGGTTGTGATTGGAAGAAGTAATATTGTGGGGAAGCCGGTGTCGATGTTACTGCAACGCGCGAATGCTACGGTAACGATGTGCCATTCTCGTACTCCGGATTTAGCCACCTTTACCAAGCAGGCTGATATTATTGTGAGTGCTGTGGGGAGGATTGGATTGATTACGGCTGATCATTTGAAAGAGGGTGCGGTTGTGATTGATGTGGCGATGAATCGGAATGAGGACGGCAAGTTGGTTGGTGATGTGTTGTTTGATGAGGTATTTGATAAGGCATCGGCTATTACTCCTGTGCCGGGTGGAGTAGGACCTATGACGATTGCGATGTTGATGCATAATACGATTGAGGCGGCGAAACGTGCGAGTGAGGATAGTGCGGAGTAGGTAATAGGTTTGATTGATAAACTGTGGAATGAATAATTAGGAAGAGCTTGTTAAGAGTTGGCTTATTTGGCTTATTGAGGTCGGGATAGTTGTTTGAGTACTTTGTTGATTATCTAGATAGGATGTCCCGGGGCAATGTGTCTGACCACAGCTCAAATAGTGAGCCTGCGAGGATGTGAAAAAGCAAGTCCGCTCCGTCCTTCTCCACTTCGGGCAAGTGGCAAAACTCGCAAAGAACGCTCAAACATTGCCACAAAACGCCCAAGCTACGAAGAACTGCGCTGGGTAGGCTCACTAACATCGCAGTGGTCAGACACATTGCCCCTATTCCATCTCCATTGTCTAGGTAATTAACAGGCGTGTTGGGTGGCTAGATGACTGTAGACAGAGATTGCGACGAGTTAAGGATTGTTTTTTCTTCTTAGCCATTTTTTCTTAGGCATTTATTCTTTATCTATTCTACAAAAAAGCACACACCATACCACATCACTCAAAACGGACTATCGACGAAATCGATCGGAAGAAGCTTTGGGGGTGAATGTGCCTTTGAATGCCGCTTACAGAGCGGAGGCGGTTGGCGTAGGGATGAAGCGAGCAACATGTTTGAGCGAATGCGAGTTTTGCTCGCGCCCGTAGCAAATTGCCGTAGCGGTCTTTTCTACATCTGCGCAAGGCTTCAAGAGCACTGAACCCCCAAAGCTTCTTCTGGTCGTTCTGTCAAAAGCCCACAAGCCCAATCCCAGCCCAATTCAAGCCCCACCCAACTCAAAAACTTATACATATAGAGATAGCGAGGAACTAACATGCCCCATCGCAAAGAACGCGAAATCTGGAGTGTATCGGAGCTCGTTTCTCACCTCTCAGGACTAGTAGACCGAGACGAGCGTAGTAAAGCGGTCTGGATCCAAGGTGAGATTACGAACTTTATTCATCACACTTCTAGTGGACACATGTATTTCTCCATCAAAGATCAAACTGCTAAGATGAAAGCTGTTATGTTTAAATGGTCTAGTCGCTTTATACTCTTTAAGCCCAAGAATGGAGATCAAGTAACGATCCGTGGTGAGCTATATGTCTATGAAAAAGATGGCCAAGTTCAGCTAAAAGTCTTAGAGATGAAAAACAGCGGACAAGGGGATCTATATAGCAAATATCTTCAGCTAAAAGAACGTTTAGAGATAGAAGGGTTATTTACACGCCCTAAGAAACAAATTCCAACCTTTCCACGCCGTGTGGGGGTAATTACCTCTGCGCAAGGGGCAGTGGTTCGGGATATTATTACGACGATGAAGAGGCGTTACCCGCTTACCCAAATTGTGTTGCTTCCTGTAGCGGTCCAAGGGATGCATGCGGTACGAGAGATATCAGAGGCGATTCTGGAGATGAATCGATTAGCGGATGTCGATGTATTAATCGTCGGGCGAGGTGGTGGTTCGTTAGAGGAGTTATGGGCTTTTAACGAGGAAGTGGTGGTTCGTGCGATTGCCGAGTCCATCATCCCGATTGTTTCAGCTGTGGGACATGAGACAGATAATACGCTGAGCGATTATGTAGCAGATCTCCGAGCGGCTACCCCGACGGCAGCGGCAGAGATGGTGGTCCCTGACTTTCAAGAGATCGCGCAACGGTTTGAATCTCTTCAAACACGACTTCATCATACTTCTATCAAGTTGATAGAGGGACAACGGAGTAAATTAAACTCCATCCTGGAACGACCTATTTTCCAAAAACCAGGTGAACGGTTGGAACAGTATTCGCAACGTCTTGACTATCTCGAACGGGATCTGTGCAATCATGCTAAATCTAAGACAGCTAAAGGTGCTCTAAAAGTAGAACAGTTATCTTCACGACTATACAGGCTTCGGCCACATCAGTCTATTGCCTTATATCAAGAGCAATTATCTCGATTATGTCAGAACCAACTTCGAGCAATGAAGGCTACGATGGAGCGAGAAGAAAATCGTTTGGATCGTAATTTAGAAAAATTAGATGCCCTTAGCCCATTAAAAGTATTGAAACGAGGCTATTCGGTAGTGTATCGTTTTCATCAACCAGATGTAATCGCGTCTACTTCTCAAGTCAAACTAGGTGATTTATTAAAAATACGCATGCAGGACGGAATTGTAAAATGCCAAGTATTTGGAACGGAGGAACAGGGCGATGAGTAATAGTCAAAGTGTACAACCTTCTGAGCCCACTTCATTTGAAGAAGCAATGGAGCGTTTAGAAGAAGTTGTGAAACAATTGGAGCAAGGGGAAGCTCCGCTGGATCAAGCGATTCGTTTGTTTGCTGAAGGAAACCAATTAGCTTATTTTTGCCGCGAAAAGTTGAATTGGGCAGAGCAACAAGTGGAGATGTTGGTTCAAGAAAATGGAGAGTGGAAAAAGAAACCTTTCCAAAATGAGGAGGAGCTATAGACTGTGCCGACTATTCGAGATTACATACAGCAAAAAGCACAGCTCGTGCACGAAGAGCTAGATACATATACAAGCCAGCTTACGGATATTCCGCAACCGCTGTTGGATTCGATGCGCTATTCGTTATTAGCAGGGGGAAAACGGATCAGACCGGTTCTCGCAATTGCGACGGCCGAAGCGTTCGGGGCTGAGGCAGATCGAGTACTTCCATTTGCATGTGCTGTGGAAATGATTCACACCTATTCACTGATTCATGATGATTTGCCTAGTATGGATGATGATGATTATCGCCGTGGTAAATTAACTAACCATAAAGTTTATGGTGAAGCAATGGCGATCCTTGCAGGAGATGCTTTGCTAACGGAAGCATTTGGCTTGTTAGCTGATGGAGCTACTCAGGCTCATCTGCCCATGCATACTGCGATGTCTATTGTGAGAGAAGGAGCTACCTTAGCTGGTGCAAAAGGAATGGTTGGAGGGCAGGTAAGCGATCTATTAGCAGAAGATCGGCGAATTGATTTAGAAGATCTCCAGTCCATTCATAAACGGAAGACAGGCGACTTGATTGCATACTCGGTCCGCATGGGAGCTCGTGTTGCTGGAGTATCTCCAGGATCGATGCACTTTTTGAGCCAATTTGCTTATGGGATTGGATTAGCCTTTCAGATTCAAGATGATATCTTAGATGTGATCGGCGACCAAGAGAAGATTGGGAAACGTGTGGGGAGTGATGAAGCGAACCACAAGTCAACGTACCCGTCATTACTAGGACTTGAAGAATCAAAGAAGAAATTACATCACTGTATCGCACAAGCAAAGGTAGCACTCATGAATATTCCAGATTGCAACCCGGGGAGACTAATGGAGATAGCCGATTACCTAATGTCGCGTGATCGCTAGATTATGGTATAATAATAATTACGTTTAAAAAGAATGATATGAACATACATAGGGAATTGAGATCGTACCGGTTCGAACAAAGATTCGTGACCGGCGTTTTTCTGATATGATCATCTCAACCAATAAAAATCAATTTAAACATGCTACACTTTGTGTATAAAGAAACTAGAAAGAGAGGCGATCGCGATGCTCTTGGAGCAGATGCAATCACCAGACGACCTAAAAAAACTACCCGTAGAAGAATTACCTAAGTTAGCGGAAGAGATTCGTCAGTTTTTAATTGAAAGTTTATCAAAAACCGGTGGACATCTTGCCTCTAACCTAGGTGTAGTAGAGCTGACCATTGCTCTACACTATTTATTTGATAGCCCGAAGGACAAGTTTTTATGGGATGTGGGTCACCAAGCCTATGTTCACAAATTATTGACAGGACGAATGGATCTTTTCCCAACGCTTCGTCAATACAAAGGCTTATGCGGCTTTCCTAAGATGAGCGAAAGTGAACATGATGTATGGGAAACGGGACACAGTAGTACATCGTTGTCAGGTGCGATGGGGATGGCGGCTGCACGTGATTTAAAAGGTGAAGATAATAAAGTGGTTGCCATCATCGGGGACGGAGCTTTGACCGGCGGTATGGCTCTCGAGGCGCTTAATCATATTGGGGAAGAGAAAAAAGACCTCATTGTGGTGCTAAATGATAATGAAATGTCAATTAGTCCGAATGTGGGGGCGCTTCATAATTATTTAGGACGTTTACGTACCAACAAAACGTACTCGAAAACCAAGCATGATGTGGAAGCACTGATTAAAAAAATCCCTTCTGTGGGTACTCCATTTGCCCATCTAATTGAACGTGTCAAAGATAGTTTGAAATTCTTAGTTGTAGATGGAGTTTTATTTGAAACGTTGGGCTTTACGTATCTAGGTCCGATCGATGGTCATAATTTAACGGACCTAATGGAGTGTCTACGTCAAGCGGCGCATACTAAAGGTCCTGTACTAGTACACATCGTGACTCGTAAAGGGAATGGATATCAGCCTGCGGAAGCTGATCAAGTAAACTACCACGGGGTAGGAACCTATAAGATTGAATCAGGAGCATTTGCCAAGAAATCAGGTGGACCAGTAGCCTATCCAGCTGTTTTTGGCGAGACGATGATCGAACTAGCGGAGAAGAATCCGAAAATCGTAGCGATTTCTCCAGCTATGTTAACAGGATCGAAGCTGGAGAAGTTCCAGCAACGGTTCCCGGATCGCACATTTGATGTCGGGATTGCTGAGCAACATGCAGGTACTTTTGCAGCGGGTATCGCTACACAGGGGATCGTCCCAGTCTTTTCGATCTATTCGACATTTTTACAACGTGCGTATGATCAAGTCGTTCATGATATTTGTCGGCAAAACCTGCACGTCGTGTTTGCGATTGACCGTGCTGGATTTGTGGGAGAAGATGGCGAGACTCATCAAGGGATCTATGATATTGGCTTTATGCGTTCCCAACCAAACATGGTTATGATGATGCCAAAAGATGAAAATGAGCTGAGACATATGCTCTATACAGCTACCGAATATGGAAAAGGACCGATTGCGGTTCGCTATTCGAAAGCAAACGGTACTGGGGTGCAGATGGACGAAGAGTTTAAGCTCATTCCAATCGGAAAGTCAGAAATCGTGCAAGATGGAGAAGACGTAGCCTTAGTAGCGTTTGGATCAATGGTTCAACCAGCTATTCAGACAGCAGAATTACTTCAAAAGCAGGGAATTAGTGCGAAAGTGGTTAATGCGCGATTCGTGAAGCCATTGGATGAAGAAATGCTCTTATCTCTTTATCAAGATAACCTGCCGATCGTTACGCTTGAAGAAGGGGCTTTGCAAGGTGGCTTTGGGAGTGCAGTGTTAGAGTTTTTTGCTCAAAATGAGATTTATGATGCAAAGGTAAAGTTACTTGCGATTCCAGACTACTTTGTGGAACATGGAAGTATGGCTCAGCAGATGGAGGAAGTAGGACTAACGCCTCCTCAAATAGCTGATCAAGTAACTCGATTTGTAAAGAAAAAACAGGAAGCATAAGAGGATACGCAGTGAAAGAACGAATTGATGTGTTACTCGTACAACAAGGCTTTTATGAAAGTCGTCAGCAAGCCCAACGTGCCATTATGGCTGGGCTTGTCTTGGTTGAACAAGAGCGAATCGACAAACCTGGGACAAAAGTGCCAGTAGATAAGACGATTACAATTAAGGGACAAGTTTCTCCTTATGTGAGCAGAGGTGGATTGAAACTAGAGAAAGCGTTGCACGTTTTTCCTACCTCTGTTCAAGATCAAGTCGTGTTGGATATCGGCGCTTCCACGGGTGGATTTACAGATTGTGCTCTACAGAATGGTGCGAAACAGGTGTATGCGATCGATGTGGGATATGGACAGCTGGCTTGGAAGATTCGTGAAGATGCCCGAGTGATCGTCATGGAACGGACCAATTTTCGATATTTAGAAAAAAAGCAACTGACAGGTGAGCTGCCTACCTATGCTACGATTGATGTATCATTTATCTCTCTTTCTCATATTTTGCCCGTTTTAGGACAGCTTTTGCCAGTCGGTGGTCAAACGATCGCTTTAGTGAAGCCACAATTCGAAGCTGGGAAAGAGCAGATTGGGAAAAAGGGGATTGTAAAAGATCCCAAGATTCATGAGCAGGTATTGTTGAAATTTGTGTTTACAGCTAACTCCAATGGTTTTTCTGTAAAAGGAATTTCGGGTTCTCCTATCACAGGTGGCGAAGGAAATATTGAATTTATCAGCTTACTTGAAAAGCAAGAGACACCTGTTCAAGAAGATTGGACAGCCTCGATTTCAAAAATCGTTCAGGAAGTACATCAACGTTTTTCCTAAAAATAAAGAGGTTTCTTTTTCATGACTCCGAATTAGTAGGGGAAGGAGGAGGTGCGTATGACACGTTCCGGAGATCCGATCGTCTTATTCCTATTAGTTGGAGTCATCTTCTACATTTTCCTAAGAAAATGGTTTTCGTTTGCTTCGATGAAAGACTGGATTTTCAATACTCGTCCTGATCCTGAACCGCTCAGGGGTGATATCCCTGCGATCTTACAGGAGTATGGATATGAGGCATATGCGGAAAAACAGAAGATCCCCCTCCAAATTAAGGTGGGAGAAGAAAGCTTTGATAGTCGGATGTTTATCGATGTATTTGCTACAGATGAGTACGGCAACCGCTATGCCGTTATCACTTCAAGGCGAAGAAGACCGCTAAAAAAAGTGGGAGCATCCCTGCGAGATTCTTTTTTTGCTTCTTACTTGTTAGCGAAACCGATGGGTTTGCTTTATGTGGATATAGAGGCACGTAGTGTGAAGGAAATTACGTTTCAATATGAATTTCCTTCACATAAACGGTCCCCTTTTCCGTGGAGCTACATCGTTGTATTTATATTAGGAATGCTTGTAGCATGGTCGATAACCAAATAGAGAAATGGGGTAGGAGTTGTGAAGCGAATCGGCATTATGATGAATGCCAGCAAGCCACATGCTTTGCAGGTTGCGAAGGAATTAATGCAACTCCTCTGCGAAAAAAATGCGTTTGTGTTATTAGAGCAGGATTTAGCAAGTGTGTTGGGACGAGATGATTGTGGCATTCCGCTGAAAGATTTTCCCAGTCGTGTGGAAATCGTATTTGTTCTAGGGGGAGATGGCACACTTTTAGGAGTGGGTCGTGAGTTAGCTGGGGCGAAGTTGCCAATACTAGGGATAAATACGGGAAACTTAGGCTTTTTGTCTGAGGCGGAGCCAGATAATCTAGGAAGTGCTGTAGATCGAGTCTTAAATAATGATTTTTGTATTGAAGAACGGATGATGATTGACGCAGAATGCATTCGGAATGGGGAAATTGTTCACCGAGGAACTGCCTTTAATGATGTTGGAATTGCTAAAGGTTCATTTGGGAGAATCGTGAACTGCTCTGTTAGTATGGATGGAATGTTCTTAGGTAGTTACTCAGGGGATGGAATTATTGTCTCAACTCCTACTGGCTCTACAGCGTACTCATTATCTTGTGGTGGTCCGATTGTATGGCCCGGATTTCAAGCAATCTTATTAACCCCGATCTGCCCACACACCCTTACTTCTCGTCCGATGGTGTTACCAGCAGAGAGTGAATTAGAAGTAAGAGTCTCCGCTGCGCATCATGAGATGGGGATGACCATTGATGGACAAATTGGCTTTGAGATCCATGAGGGTGACTTAATTCGGATTAGAAGATCTCAAAATCAAACCTATTTAGTAAAGTGGAGAGAACGCTCTTTCTTTGAAGTAGTACGTAAAAAGCTTCATGGCGATGAGAAGGGTTAACTACAGGAGGTAACAACTGTGAAGGCGCAAAGGCACATAAAGATCCGGGATATTATCACTCACTGTGACATCGAAACACAGGACGAGCTGGTGGAAGAATTAAAAAAAGCTGGTTATAATGTAACTCAAGCAACCGTATCTCGTGATATTAAAGAATTACATCTAGTGAAAGTTCCCACCAATAGTGGTACGTATAAATATTCTCTTCCTTTGGATAATCGCTTTAATCCCAACCAAAAATTGAAGAGAATGCTACAGGAAACATTTGTCGGGATCGATCATGCAGAAAATTTAATTGTCATGAAGACCTTACCAGGAAACGCTCAGGCTATTGGAGCTTTGATGGATAATTTAGAATGGGATGAGGTTATTGGCACCATTGCAGGTGATGATACCATCATGTTGATTATACGCAATAAAGAACTAGTACCCGTTATTGTTCAACGATTTTTAGACATGCTGTAGGAGACGATGAAAATGATTCGGCAGTTATCAATTCGTCACTTTGCCATCATCGAAGAATTACATATTGATTTCTCTCATGGCTTTCATGCGTTGACAGGGGAGACAGGCGCTGGAAAGTCCATCTTAATCGATGCTCTTGGGCTAGTGATGGGGGGGCGGGCTTCTGCTGATTTCGTCCGTCATGGAAAAGAAAAAGCCGAGATTGAAGCCGTATTTGACTGTGAACCGAGTGAGCAACTTTCTGCCCTGTTTGAAGAGCAAGGCTTAGAGTTAGAAGAGGGCAGTTTATGGATTCGCCGAGAAATGATGGCGAATGGAAAAAGTAGTTGCAGGGTGAACGGCAGATTGGTAACGTTGGGGACCTTAAAACAAATTGGCTCTCATCTGATCGATATTCACGGTCAGCACGAATACCAAAAATTAAATCAGATCGATATGCACCTTGAGTGGATTGACCAATATGGAGGCAATGAGCTTCTTACCACACGAACAGAGTACCAAGAAAATTATGAAAAATATATTCAAATAGAGCGCAAATTGGCAAAGTTAAATCAAGATGAACGAGAATGGGTACAGCGCATTGACCTTTTAGAGTACCAATTACGAGAGATACAAGATACTCAGCTCATTTTAGGTGAAGATGATGAACTAGAGACCGAGTGTCGAAAGCTAGCCAATACGGAGAAATTAATGACTCATGTAAGTCGTTCCTATCGCTGTTTATACGGGGAGCAACGAGGATTGGATTTCCTGTACCAAGCATCATCAGAGCTTGCTAGTGTGGCGGATATTGATCCTAAGCTCCAAGTGTTGCATGAGCAATTGCTTAGTGTGACGGACCAGTTGGATGAAATGATCCGAGAGATGAGCCATTATCAAGACGTGTTAGATTTCGACCCGAAGCGGTTAGCAGAAGCCCAAGAGCGAGCTCACCATATTGGGCAACTAAAGCGTAAATATGGTGAAACGATTCCTGATATCTTTACTTATCAGGAAATGATTTCATCGGAGCTATCAGAACTATTGAACCGTGACGAGTACAGAGATGATTTGGAGAAAAATCGAGATGAGTATAAGGAGAAATTACTTGTACTCGCTTCGCACATCACACAGCTTCGAAAGAAGGCTGCTGGTAAGTTAGAAGTAGAAATGGAACGTGAATTGGGAGATCTGCACATGAGATCGACCTTATTCCGTGTTCATTTTAACGAGGATGAAAATTCGCAAACACGACTTACTGGTACAGGACAGGATGTAGTCGAATTTCAAATCGCTCCCAACCTTGGAGAACCACTTCGTCCATTAGCAAAAATCGCTTCGGGCGGTGAAATGTCTCGAATTATGCTAGCTCTTACCTGTATCTTTGCCGATGTGTCACAAGTTGATACGCTGATTTTTGATGAAGTGGATACAGGAGTAAGCGGGCGAGCTGCTCAAGCGATCGCAGAAAAAATTGCCTACATAGCAAGACGTTGCCAAGTGTTATGTGTAACGCACCTACCTCAAGTAGCTTGTATGGCTGATCATCATTATGGTATCTCCAAACAGAGCTCAGAGACTTCTACACGGACAAAAATCAATCGTTTAGATCATTCAGATCGGGTTTTAGAGCTGGCGAGAATGTTAGGCGGAGTAGAGGTTACAGATAAAACCAAAGATCACGCCATGGAGATGATTCGTTTGGCGAATGTGGTAAAAGAGAAGATTTGAAGTGTGTCGGTTAGTTTACCAAAAACTGGGCGCTCCCAAACTAGGCGGTTTTGATTCAATGGAAGCTTTTGAGTAACATAAACACCATTTGTTGAGGTTACTTTAAACGTATGGTACAAGATGTAATTGCTTGGGCTGGTGGTTTGGTGGGAAGCTCAGGAGAGTGATTCATACGTGCGTAAAGACAGACAACGAATCAAATTTTGGGGTGTTCTCCTGGCGCTTCTTTTCATAATAGGAAGTACATCTTCTCTTTTTCAACAGTATTTCTCCTTCCCTCGAAATCATAACTTGATGCAAGGAAGGGAGGATCTTGTATTCCTGTCGATTTCGATCACAGATGCAGTAAGTCCTGCTACTCCAAATGTACTACAAAGGGGTCAGGAACACTCTGTGCAAACAATGGCAGGTCTCCAGAATGCGGATTCGAAGGAGCAACCAAAGCTACAGGTGATCCCTGGAGGGCAATCAATCGGAGTAAAGCTACAATCGTCGGGCATCTTGGTTGTCGGGCATCACTTGGTTTCAACGAAAGACGGTGACAAATCTCCTGGTGAGCAAGCAGACATTCATGTAGGAGACTACTTAGTTGAAATGAATGGTCAACAAGTGAGAAGTACGCAAGATGTAGCCAAGATTGTCAAAGATGCAGGAAATACAACGAAGTCGCTCCGAATTGTGCTTAGAAGGGATGACAAGCAGTACAAAGTAGTCCTTCCACTAGCTCTTGATGAGAAGGATCAACAGTACCGAATGGGCTTATTCATTCGTGATTCTGCTGCGGGTGTAGGAACGCTTACGTTTTATGATCCGCAAAAGAAAGTGTATGGTGCACTTGGCCATGTCATTTCTGATTTGGATACAGGACAGCCGATTCAAGTTGGAGATGGAAAAATCGTTCACTCCAATGTGACTTCGATTCAAAAGGGTGCTTCTGGTAAGCCTGGAGAAAAGAGAGCGATCTTTTTTAACGAAGACCAGGTGCTCGGAAACATAAAAAGAAATACGCCTTTTGGCATCTTTGGGAGTATGGGTGAGAAGCTTCATAATCAAGGTGATGCGATTCCAGTCGGTTTCTCCGATGAAGTAAAGGAAGGTCCTGCGAAGATCTATACTGTTGTAGAAGGACAGAAGGTGGAGGAATTTGATATTCAAATTACTCATGCCATGAAACAGAAATTTGCTGCTACCAAAGGACTTATCATTAAAGTGACGGATCCTCGTCTCCTTGCCAAAACGGGGGGTATTGTCCAAGGGATGAGTGGAAGTCCGATTATCCAAGGCGGAAAATTAGTGGGGGCTGTTACTCACGTCTTTGTAAATGATCCAAGCTCTGGATATGGAACTTATATCGAATGGATGTTAAAAGATGCAGGGGCGTTAGAAAATCAATCAGCGGAAACCTTAACAGGTAACCGCTTTTTGTTTCGTGATCAAAAAATGGAAAAGTTAGGGAATTAAATATAAATAGAAGGAATGATTTGGTAAGTTGTCGAAAATGTACTCTATCCAGTTCTCGGGACAGGACCAATGAGGGGAGAAAGTTTATGAATCAAATACGAGTTGTATTAGCAGATGATAATCGAGAATTTACTGAGCTTGTAAAAGAGCATCTATCTTCACAACCTGATTTGGAAGTGGTTGGGGTAGCTTATAATGGCGGAGAGGTCATTGAAATTTTAAAAAAAGAAGTACCGGATGTATTAGTGCTGGATATTATCATGCCTCACTTGGATGGATTAGGCGTATTAGAACAAATCCAAGAATTACAACTTCAACCGATGCCAAAGATTATTATGTTAACTGCATTTGGACAAGAAGAAGTTACGCAGAGGGCTGTTTCGTTGGGAGCGTCTTACTATATCTTGAAGCCATTTGATATGGATGTACTTACCGAGCGGATCAGGCAAATGAAAGGGGTAAGCAGTGTGATCAGACCGCGTACGAATGCGATGACTACTTCGCTTGCATCCCGTCCAAATCACCTTGATGCCAGTATCACAAGTGTTATCCACGAAATTGGCGTACCAGCTCATATCAAAGGATATCTCTATTTACGAGAAGCGATTACGATGGTATACAATGAAGTAGACCTTCTAGGGGCGATTACGAAAACCTTATATCCTCGAATTGCGGAGAAATTTAAAACGACCCCAAGCCGGGTAGAACGCGCTATTCGTCACGCGATTGAAGTAGCTTGGAGCAGAGGAAACATGGATTCAATTCGGACTCTGTTTGGTTATACGATCAATGTAAGCAAAGCAAAACCGACTAATAGCGAATTTATCGCCATGGTTGCGGATAAATTACGAATTGAACATAAAGTTGGATAGGTAGAAGGTGAGTTTCTCGTCCAATTTAAAAACACACTTGAGCCCAAAGTGATTGGTTCAAGTGTGTTTCTATTTGAAAAAATATTATTTTGTTAATTATTTTTTATATGTTATATTTACGTATCTCATTATATCTCATAAGGTGTGATAGCGAATGATTTATACGAGTGAGAAGCATGAGCGTGATTTTATTGAAAAAAGGCTTGATGAATATAATCATTTGCATGTTCCTATTACAGCATCTCCTATTGGATTTCACATCAAGGATTCTATTGGAAGTGTGATAGGAGGGATTAACGGGATTATTTACTGGAAGAAACGTTGTTTGTTTATTACTGTGTTTTGGATTGATGAGAAAGATAGAGGGCTTGGATGGGGTTCAAGATTATTACGTCATATGGAGGACGAAGCACGAGAAAAGGGTTGCCAAATGGCTCATCTAGACACTTTTGACTTTCAAGCGAAAGATTTTTACCTGAAATATGGATATGAGATTTTTGGAATTTTAGATTATCCAGATCAGCATACACGTTATTATTTAAAAAAATGGCTTACGTAAGATATGAATACATAGTATAAATAAATTCATAAATTAAATGTATTGCTAACCGAAAAAGAGTATGATACATTCAAAATAACAACTTTATACGATCAAATGGGAGCCTGGAGATAGCCAAGCTGAGAGGGTGGAGTACTCTGCCACCGACCAATAACCTGATCTGGATAATGCCAGCGTAGGGATGGATAAAGGATTCGCTTTTTATTTTTAGCGGAACTTTTCTGATCTTGTAGACTTCTAATACTCGAAATTAGAAAGTCGTGCGCTACTGGCGTACGACTTTTTTTATGCCTATTGAATTGGAATCCTAGGCCCTAGCTTGCGTATAAGAGTTGATTTGGCTTGATGAGAGGAGAAATGGACGTGAACGCATACCCATTTCCAGCTAGCAAGAAAGTTTATATGCAAGGATCCCGATCAGATCTTCGTGTTCCAATGCGCCAAATCGCACTTTCACCTACTAACGATTGGCGCGGTGAAACGGAGAATGAGCCTGTTGAAGTTTATGATACGAGCGGTCCTTATACGGATCCGGAAGTAATCATTGATATTAATAAAGGCTTATTCCCATTGCGACGTAATTGGATTTTAGAACGTGAGGATGTCGAAGAGTACGAAGGACGAGAGATACAACCGATCGACAACGGTTATCGTTCTGAAGAAAAAGTGAATCAAGCTATTTTTCCCTCTAACCATATTAAGCCATTACGTGCTCGAGCAGGCCAAAATGTAACGCAGATGCATTATGCCAGACAAGGAATCATTACGCCTGAAATGGAGTTTATCGCGATACGTGAAAAAATAAGTCCTGAGTTTGTACGCGAAGAAGTGGCGGCTGGACGAGCTATTATTCCGGCTAATATCAATCATCCTGAGCTAGAGCCCATGATTATCGGCAAAAACTTCCACGTTAAGATTAATGCCAATATTGGGAACTCAGCAGTTAGCTCCTCCATTGAAGAAGAAGTGGAGAAAATGACATGGGCCACTCACTGGGGAGCAGATACCATTATGGATCTTTCTACCGGTAAAAACATCCATACCACTCGCGAATGGATCATCCGAAATTCGCCTGTACCTGTAGGAACAGTTCCTATCTATCAAGCGCTGGAGAAAGTAAACGGAAAACCAGAAGACCTCACTTGGGAAGTTTATCGGGATACATTGATTGAACAAGCAGAGCAAGGAGTGGATTATTTCACCATTCATGCTGGAGTAAAAATTGCTTATATTCCACTCACTGCGAAGCGAGTAACAGGGATCGTTTCCCGTGGTGGTTCGATCATGGCAGCGTGGTGCTTGGCTCATCATCGGGAGAGCTTCCTCTATACACATTTCCGTGAAATCTGCGAAATTCTAAAAGAGTACGATATTTCGATTTCACTTGGAGACGGATTGCGCCCTGGTTCTATCGCAGACGCGAATGACGAAGCCCAATTTGCCGAACTCGATACACTTGGCGAACTAACAAAAATTGCTTGGGAATACGATGTGCAAGTGCTCATTGAAGGTCCAGGGCATGTTCCGATGCATAAGATCAAGGAAAATGTAGATATACAGCAGGAAGTTTGTCAGGAAGCGCCATTTTATACACTTGGACCTCTTACGACCGATATCGCTCCTGGCTATGATCATATTACTTCCGCGATCGGTGCTGCGATGATTGGATGGTTTGGGACAGCAATGCTTTGCTACGTAACACCGAAAGAACATTTGGGGCTTCCTAATAAAAACGATGTAAAAGAAGGGGTCATCGCTTATAAAATCGCGGCTCATGCTGCCGATCTTGCGAAAGGACATCCTGGCGCACAAGTAAGAGATGATGCTTTATCTAAGGCTCGATTTGAGTTTCGTTGGGTAGATCAATTTAATCTTTCATTAGACCCAGAGCGAGCTCATCAATTTCACGATGAAACACTACCTGCTGAACCAGCGAAAACGGCTCATTTCTGTTCGATGTGTGGTCCGAAGTTTTGTAGCATGAGGATTACACAAGACATTCGGCAGTATGCAGAGCAGAAAGGCCTCAGCTTAGAGGATGCGATGCAAGAAGGGATGAAAGAGAAGGCAGAAGATTTTCAAGAGAGTGGCGGCAAAATTTACAGTTAACAAGGTTAGGAGTGATCGGGATGAGGCTGCATTTGATTACACCTGAGAACAGTTCATTTCAAACTTTGCTAACAACGATACCGCTGTTACAACAAGATTTTGATATGCTTCATCTGCGTCTCCACTATTTTTCTGATCAGAAACTACTTTCACTTGTCAAAGAGCTGCGAAATCAATCCTTTCCGGACTCCAAGCTACTTCTGCATGATCGTCCGCATCTGGTTGCAGAGCTTGGACTCTCTCATGTACAAATTGGATTTCGAAGTCCCCGATTTGAAGTGGTGAAGAAGCGTTATCCTTTTTTGAAAATAGGTGTCTCTGTTCATTCGCTTAGGGAAATGGAGCAGGCAAAAGAAGCAGATTTCTTCATGCTGGGTCACATTTATCAAACTGCCTCTAAGCCAAATAAACAACCACTCGGCGAAAAAGAAGCGGAACAAATCATTGAAACTATCAATCAACCCGTCATCGCGATTGGTGGGATACAGCCTGCTCATATCACACCTTTACATCAGATTGGCTTCCACGGAGTTGCAGTGATGGGTGGAGTTCTAAATATGGACAAGCCTGTGGAAGCACTCGCTTCTTATAATCGAGCAAGGAGGGAACTGAATGTATGATGTGATTATCGTGGGTGGTGGGGTCATCGGAGCTTCGATTGCGTACCATCTGTCTTCATTTCAGAAACGAATCCTTGTGATCGAACGAGATAAAATCGGTTCCCATGCTTCATCCGCAGCCGCAGGCATGCTAGGTGCACAAGTGGAGTTGAAGCCTGATAATCCGCTGTTTCATCTAGCAAGAGCGAGTCAACATCGTTTTGGGGATTTGGTCGGGCAATTAGAGAATGAGACCCATGAAAAGCTTCATTTAAACCAAAATGGCATATTGCGCCTTGCTCGTACAGAAGAAGAGCTGATGGAGTTAGCTGAACTACATCAAGCGCAGTCTGCAATCGGACTTTCAAGCCAGTTTCTCACCTATGATCAAATTTGTGATCGGGTACGTGGTGTCTCTCCGGCGGTTAGAGGGGGAGTCCATGTTTCAGATGGACAACTAGAAGCATCTCGCCTTGCGCCATCATTAATGAAAGCAGCAGTGGAGCGAGGGGTTGATGTTTATGAAGATACAACCGTTCTATCGCTAGAAATTCATCAACATGAGATTCGGGGTGTCCATACGACGAATGGGAAGTATTTCGCGGAAACAGTTGTACTAGCAGGGGGAGCTTGGACGAATGATCTATTACCTGAGGATTATCACGTTCCACTCTATCCTGTAAAAGGAGATGCCTTTTCTCTGCGACTCCCTGGAACGGATCTTACGCATACCCTTTACACTAGCGATTGCTACATCGTTCCTAAATCAGGAAATCGTTTGTTAGTAGGTGCAACAGAATCCCCTTATGAGTGGGAGCCTATTGTAAAGATGGAGGGGTTATTTCAACTCTTTCTAAAAGCGGCTAAGATGTATCCAGCTGTTCTGGATGGAGAGCTTGAGAGGACTTGGTCAGGAATTCGGCCGCAAACAAAAGATGGACTTCCTTATTTAGGTTTAGACCCAGACCTCTCTGGACTCATTTATGCAACCGGACACTATCGAAATGGAATTTTACTCAGTGCCATTACGGGTGAAATCGTAACCGAACTCATTGTGCATGGAAAGAGTTCATTTGACTTACAACCATTTGCACCAGAGAGATGGAGGAAGAAATATGCTATATCTGAATGACTCTTTACGGGAATTTACTCCTATGCCAGAAACAATTGAACAGCTTCTTATCCAGCTCAGCCTAGAAAAAAAGCGACTCATCATTGAACATAATGGCACGGTTATTTTACCTGATCAATATGATGCTACTTTGCTTACAGATCGAGATCGAATTGAAATTATTCATTTTGTGGGAGGTGGCTAACATGCTACAAATTGGACCTTATTCCTTTCAATCACGTTTATTACTAGGTACGGGTAAATTTCCCGATGCCCAAACACAAAACCAAGCGATTGAGATATCCGAATCGGAAATTTTAACCTTTGCTGTTCGTAAGTTACCTTTAGATAATCCAGATATGCCTAACTTCTTGGAATCCATTGATTTAGAGAACTTTCACTTGCTTCCTAATACAGCTGGAGCCAAAACAGCCGAGGAAGCGGTACGGATCGCTAGATTGGCTTATCAATCAGGTTTATGCCATATGATCAAAGTAGAAGTAATTGGTGATGATCGTACCCTGTTGCCCGACCCAATTGAAACCCTACGAGCCTGCGAACAATTGTTGGAGGATGGAATGATTGTGCTGCCATATACTTCAGATGATGTGGTTCTAGCTCGCAGACTTCAAGAACTTGGTGTACATGCCATCATGCCCGCAGGAAGCCCGATTGGATCTGGGATGGGGCTACTTAATCCACTTCATCTGTCCTTCATCATCGAACAAGCTACCGTTCCTGTCATCATTGATGCGGGGATTGGAAGTCCAGCAGATGCTACTTTAGCGATGGAACTCGGTGCGGACGGAGTGTTATTAAATACAGCCGTATCAGGTGCACAAGATCCTGTCAAAATGGCACTTGCGATGAAATATGCAGTCATGTCTGGGAGACTTGGCTATGAAGCTGGCAGGATTCCTAAGCGTCCCTATGCAACAGCAAGCAGCCCTGAGAGTGGCGTCCCTGTATGATAACCGAAAGGTATTCGAGGCAGGAGCGGTTCGGACCAATCGGTATTCAGGGACAAGCCATATTGAAAAAAAAGCATGTTCTCATCATCGGGATGGGGGCATTAGGAAGCTCTCTTTCTGAGATGCTTACTCGTTCAGGGATTGGGACGATTACGATTGTGGATCGGGACTACGTGGACCTAAGCAATTTACAACGCCAAACGTTGTATACAGAACAGGATGTAAGAGAAACGTTACCCAAAGTGATTGCTGCTAAAAATCGTTTGGAGCAGATCAATTCAGAAGTGACGATTCATGCTCAAGTTAGCGATGTTACAGCTGATAATATCTTCTCCTTTGTGGAGCAAGTGGATCTTATCTTCGATGCGACTGATAACTTCGAAACCCGCTTTTTAATCAATGATATATCGCAAAAGCATCACATTCCATGGATTTATGGAGCTTGTGTTGGGAGTTATGGGGTTACGTACAGCATTTTACCTACAATCACCCCTTGTTTACGGTGCCTGTTAGGGGACGAGCCAATCTCAAGTGAAACATGTGATACAGCGGGTATTATCGCCCCAGCAGTACAGGTGGTTGTATCCGAGCAAGTCACAGAAGCATTTAAAATATTACTCGACCAGACCGAACATTTACGCCAAAAGCTTTATTCTTTCGATGTATGGAAGAACGAAGTCTCCTCGATAGGAGTCAGGCATCTGAAGAAGGAAGATTGTCCATCATGTGGCCCAGATGCAACCTATCCAACTCTTCAAACAGACGATGGAGCGAAGATAACGGTTCTCTGCGGGAGGGATACCGTTCAAATCCGCACACGCCCTCATCAAGAATTTGATCTTACTCGCTTACAGCAATTGCTTAAGAAAGAAACAAAGCATATGCACGCTAATGATTACTTGCTGACTTTTAAATTAAATCCATACCGTTTTGTCGTATTCCGAGATGGTCGCGTGCTCATTCACGGTACCCATGATAAAGAAGTAGCAAAAGATTTATATCATAAATATATTGCGATTTATAACTAAAAAACAAAGAAGGACAGCCTTATGAGGAGGTTGTTCCTTCTTTGTTTAATAGATGTAACTGCCCAACAGGGCTCTTTAAGTTTGGGGATGTTGATATAAATTTGCATAATTGTAATCCAATATCTTTACGACGAGCTACTATGGAAATGGACCTATCTCGTCCGAAATCGATAATCGGTAGGGAGATCTAGTAAAGAGCTTCAGGATTAACAATAGGTGGATGAGGTAGAACTATGCCTAAAAAATTTTCTTTTTCCCTCGCTCATCTTTCAGGATATCAACCGCTTCTCGAAAGCGTTGAGAGTGGACGATTTCCCTCTCTCTTAAAAACTTCAGGGAGTCATTTAAATCAGGATCATCTGATTGATCGATAATCCACTGATAAGTCGCCCGTGCCTTCTCCTCCGCAGCGATATCCTCATACAAATCAGCAATCGGATCGCCCTTTGCTTGTATATAGGCTGCTGTAAAGGGAACGCCAGCAGAATTATTGTAAAATAGGGCACTGTCATGGGCTACATAATGTGCATCAAGACCTGCGGCTTTTAACTGCTCCGGAGTAGCATCTTTTGTGAGCTTATAAACAGTTTATTTTACGCAATCATTTTGTTATAATTATCTTGCAATTAAACTATTAAGCAACAAGGAGTTAGAGCATGGAAGCAAAGAAAACAGTTGCCGTATATGTCCGTAAGTCTAGAGAAGAAGAAACCGAAGACACTTTGCAACGACAACAGTCTGTTCTCATTGATTTATGCGAACGTAACCATTGGAACTACGATGTTTATAAAGAGGTCGGAAGTTCTCAAGAACTCGATCGACCAGAACTCCAAAAGATGATTTCAAGAATCAAACTCTTTCATTATGATGCTGTTGTTTCCGCCGATCAAGACCGTTTAAGTCGTAGTGTGGGTCATTTAGATCAAATCAAGCAAACTCTAGTGAATGCAGGCTGTTTATTTGTTACCCCTTCGAGAGTTTACGATTTTAGAAAAGACGATGATGATTTCATTTCCGATATTCAAAGTGTCCTTTCTAAGCAAGAGTACCAAAAAATCAAAGCTCGTCTGATTAGAGGTTCTAGGCAATCAGCCCGTGACGGTAACTGGCTGGGGAAAAAATCCCCGATTGGATACAAATACAATCGAGATACCAAGCGTCTAGAAATCTCAGAAGATGCCCCTGTTGTTAGGGAGATGTTTAACTTGTACATAGCTGGACTCTCCACTAAGGATATAGCGTATAAGTTCACACAAGAAGCAGTCAAAACTACCATGAATATGCTTTGGTCTTCTGCTAGTGTGTCAAGATTGCTTTCGAATGTTGCGTATGTTGGACACTCTCTATATGGTAAGACAATCCAAAAGACCGTCGATGGAAAGCGTACCGTAACATATGCAGATAAATCCGAGCAGATCCTAGTTGAGAATACGCACGAACCTATTGTATCTCAAGATCTATTCGACCAAGTTCAACAGCTAAAAAAAGATCGCAATAGTAGGCCACCAGCATTGAAACTAGGAAAACACAAATTTAGTGGACTGATCCGTTGCGGTCTATGTGGAGCCATTCATTCCTTCCAAGGGAGTAGATACGGGGGCAAGCGGATTTCATCTTGTCAAACGAGGACATATAGTAGTGGAGATGATTACACCGTTTGTAAAAATAGTGGAGCAAAACTTTCCGAGTTTGAAGAACTATTCTACACCTATTTCTCTCAACATGTAAAACAGCTAGAACAGTACGTTGATCTGATAAGAGAGCATGGTTCGAGCGATGTACCAGATTACACCCAAGAGCTAGAATCGAAGCAAAAACAGATTACAAAGTTGAACAACGATATTAAACGAATCCAACAAGGGTTCATGATGGAGATTTTCACACAGGGTGAGGCGAGGGAGCAAATTCACCAAGTAAAACAGCAGATCAAGACATTAGAGGGACAAGTTGACGAACTCAAAGAGCAAGGGAATATCACAGAGCTGGATAGAGTGGAATTGACACTTGCGACAATGCGTCGATTCCTTACACATGGAGACAAGTTTCCTGAACGTGAAGTGAACACGATTTTAAGGGAATTAGTTGAAGTTATCGTCTATACGAAGATGGGCAAAGAATTTGATATCAAAATTGTTATGAAGTGATGTCAGAGTGAAGGCGTGATTGTAGAGCAGTCACGCTTTTAAAACACAAGGAGCTAATGAAAAGGGTAAAGACTGACCAAATCATCTAGAGACAAGGTGTCGTAGGGCAGTGTTCAAAGAAAGGAAGACATTAATTAATGAAGACGAATAAATTAGAAGTTAAATGGATGAAGAGCGAGCATTGTACGGAAAAACATTTAAATATTGTGGTAGATGGGATTCCTTTAGATGTATTGCTTCACCAACTTTATCCTACAGATTATCTAAACGGTCTCATTCCAACAATCTTAGAATGGGTGGATAATCAAGAAGAAATGGAATTCGTTAAGGGAAGATATACTTCAACTAACAAAGAGGAAATACTGCCAATTTTAATGTGTCCAGATGACTGTGACTTATGGTGTACAGTAGTTGTTGCAAAAGTTATTAAAGAAGGCGATTATGTAACGTGGGACCAAATTGGCATTGATCGAAGTGTCAGAGAAGATTTGATATTGGGTTATGAATGTATAGGTTCCAAAGTTCAATGGCTGGAAAAAGTACCACGAATGTTTTTTAATAAAGCAGAGTATGACTGTCAACTCAACAAAATTTACTCCTAAGCATTTTTTTCGTTTTCTGGACATAAGAAGTAGGTCTCCTAGTGTGGAGCTTCGCTGTGATAATCACGAAAACATATCAGAAGGTATATTTTAGTCATCTTGGTTTTAATCAGGTTAAGCAGTACTACTAAGCAAGTATGTAAACAATGAACGGAAGCACCGTAGATCTATCGTACATCTTAACCGAACTGATCTAGACGGTAATTGATATCCATCGTATACATATACATATGCTTACTAAAAGTAAGTTTTCACATTCACTCCCTTAGAGATATGGAAGGCGCTCTCCAAACTCAAGGGGGGTAGTTTTGATGTCGAATATGTTTGGTAAGGACGTTAAACTGACTCCCCAAAGTTGAGTACATTGAATCGACCTACTATCGCAGGCAAGTCGATACATCCACAGTTGGATATGCCAGATAAGAAGAGATATGAACGGTAATGAACGGATTCTTTCATCTAGCATCCATATCGCTCTTTTTATCTGAACATTAAGTAGTGGACCTATGCTGTTTCATTCAACTAATAAGATTAAGTGTATAACCCAATATTAACGATATTGTTCTTTGACATCGTAATCTTGTAGGTCTTGTTATTTATTATTTGTTAGTAAGTTAGTCCATGTCAGGTTTGCTTTACATGGTTTTTTAGATTCGATATGAAGCCTTAAACAAGAGATGAAGTGATTACCGTCGCCTAAAAGACAGGCTCCGGTTATATTTGGTTGTCTAGTTCCATGTTGATGTGAAAAATGATTAGCAATATATTCACTTAGTCATTGCAACACCGAATAGGTTTGCAGGCGATAGCCTAGTACTTAATGTTCTTATAGGTAGTGGACGTAACCTTAATAGTAATAGAAGATAAAGAGTCTTTTTCTCCACCAAAACCCCATAGGTCAATGATACCAAGGGATATAGGCATTTTGAATGGTGCAGTTATTTTCCGCAAGATAGGGGGTTTTGGTGCAATTATTTTCCGCTAGTTACATCAGATAGCTTAACGTCTAACTCTTGAGATTCCTTGAGTTGCTGATGATAGAATTGTTTTCGGACAACATCCGTATATTCATCCTCGACATCCTTCCGAAACATGATGTCGGGATTGACGATAAAGGCATCCGTATTAGACGACTTCTGTATCATGACGAACCCTTTGCTCTGTAGATCTTTCATATGGGTACGAAGTGTCCTAACGTCTTCATGGATAGCCTGTGCTAGTTCTCTTTGGTTCATATGCTTAATTTCGTTAAGGTCAGCTTCATTCGGATTATGTGAGAGATAATACGTCTCATAGTGGAAATGAGGTAGTAGCTTATATAAGATTCCTGCTTGTTTAAGTGTTAGATTCCGCAACATTTTTCTTGCTGCAAGTTGATAGACCTTCGTAAACGGATCACTATGAAGTAATTTCCCTATAGAATGATAGTGCGGATTTAATGAGTAGATGTTTCGGTTTCGTTCCTTTCGCTTCAAGATAACGTTTAATCCCTCTAGTTTGTTCATGATCGTAATAGTAGATCGCTTTGACCTGCCAATCACCTCGGTAATGTCAGCAATTCGCATTACTTCCCCATCTTTAACTAACTGTCCTTTCCCATTGAATTTCGTATACGGTAGGAGATTCATGACAACTCCTAATTCATGTAACTTTAATTCCGTTGATAGCTCCTGTATGGACTGATGGAAGCAAGCAATCCAATTACGTGAACGTTGCCGATCCCTATATTCTTCTTTTTTAAGAATCGCCTTGTATGCATCGGCTTGATTGATATTCTGTAGCCTATATTCTCGCTTGGATTTCACCTCGCCTGTCTCTAAATCAACATAACTATTCTTGTCCATTCGTAATCCCCCATTCTCGTAACTCTGTACTTATGTAAGCGTCGGGAGGATAGGAAAGGGGACATTTTTATTTGTATACTTTTGTTTGAAAGCATACATTTATTTTCTTAAATCTATTGGCCTAAGCTGAATAACCCGATAAACTAGCAATGTAGAAATAAAGCATACATTTAAAAGGTTGATATTAAAGGGGTATAGCAGATGGCGAATTACTCACCGAATCAGATTCAAGATGTGCAACCAATACGAGCTTTACAGAAGATCGATGATATGAAATGGGCATTACGGAATTTTTGTAGTGAACGGGATTATACACTATTCGTCATGGGGATCAATACGGGGTTACGGTGTGGCGACTTATTGCAAATCAAGGTGTCGGATGTGCGAAAGAAGAAACGTGTCCTAGTACTTGAAGGGAAGACGAAGAAGACACGAACCATCCAGCTAGACAATATATATGACGAGATACAAGCCTATATAAAGGACGTAGATTCTAAATGGCTATTCCCTAGTCGTAAGGGGGACAAGCCTATTACGACGACACAGGCATACCGACAGCTACAGAAGGCGGCGGACATGGCAGAAGTGGAATCTATCGGCACTCATACGATGAGGAAGACGTTCGGTTACTGGTACTACAAACAGACTAAGGATGTTACCAAGTTACAGATGATCTTGAATCATTCGCACCCTTCGATTACTTTGAGGTATATTGGAATTACGAATGAAGAGATCGAAAATGATTTATTATCATTCAAGCTATAGATGAACAACAACGAAAGACGGACCCCTAATTAAAAGGAATCCGTCCTTTTTCGTTACTCCCAAAGCTCCCCTCTAGTACGTCTGCGACTAGTGGTTATTGGTTACGTAATATGTTTTTGAACTCGGGGTGATCACTAATCTATTGAATGTAACAAGAAGAAGGAGATGAAATGAACTATTTGTCCCGTAGTATATGTATCGTAATTTATAATTTAAATAGGTTTTTTCTCTCGTAGGTATTGGTTACTGTTATGTGCGGAATGTTTTCGACTGGATCAACAGTGATGGCTCATAATGCATAAAAGTAGCAACCGCAGAATTCGGCTGCGGCTACTTTTAGTCAGTTTTTATAGATAGATCGAATATATAGATTGTTTTTGAGATGGTTAATATGTACAATAGTATAAATTGATATATTTATTAGCGAATTGATAGACTAGTTTCCTATGGAGGTGCTTTATGTCACATATCCAAGAATCCTCCCAAAAGAATAGAAAACCAACTAATGCTCCCAAACATCTTTATGGGTATAATCTTCAAATTCAGAGATGTGTATGTAGATTATTGGAGAGTGATTTCGGAACAAAAGTGAGTTTAGAATTGTTAGACGATGTTGGAGTTAGATATGAGGATGGAACCATCATATATGAACAGGATAAAAGCTCATTAAGTGAGAATAATCCTGTGGCGGATCGCTCTAGAGATTTATGGAAGACTATCAGTAATTGGGTAAATGAGATTGTTAGTAGTAATATTGATTTGGATAGGACTCGATTCGAACTTTATACAAATTGCAAGAAAGGTGGAAATATAGTTGAGAAATTCTCTAATGCTACTAAGGTATGTGAAGTAAGAGAGGCTATCAGGTATGCTAAAGTGGAGCTTTTTGATAGTGAAACAGTATCATTTGAGAAAGTCTCTTCCTCGATAAAAGAATATGTAGAAAATGTTTTCAAGGCAAATAATGATGTTGTTGAGAAATTAATTCAAAACTTTACCCTGATTCGAGGAGAGGGAGAGCCTTTAGAAGAAATTGAGAAGCATATAAGTCGAATGTTTGTAAATCCAAATATAGTTAGGCATGCAACTGATAATGCTATTGGGTGGGTGACCAATAGATTTATGGAACTAATCACTCAGAATGGACCAGCTGAAATTTCATATGACGAATTCCATAAAGATTTAACAGCATATATCGAAAAAATAAAACAAGTTCCTTTATCTCGAAACACAGACGAACCCGAAAAGTTGGCTATCGAGTATGATTTAATGAATGCTAAATATGTAAGACAACTGGAATTGATTGACACAGATCAGAAAAATAAAGAGGATTCCGTTTATGATTACCTTAGGTCATCAACAGCCCGAACTATGTGGAGTGCTGAGGGATTAATCCACAGTTCAGGTATTGCTGATTTTGAAGAAGCATTGCTAAGGTATTGGGATGGTCAGAAAAACGAAATAGAGTTTATGCCATATGAACAAAATGATATTAACAAAGGAAAACTACTGTGGGGTAGGTGTTGTAAGTCACACCGAGAAAAACTCCAAGGATTGGACGTACCATCATATTTTGTTTCTGGAAGCTACCATACACTTTCAGATGAAGAAGAAATAGGCTGGCATCCTGATTACAAGGAATTGTTAAAAAAGTAAATTGATGAATAGAGAGGGATTTTTATATGGGGATCTTACAAAGAGAAACAGATATCATCCAAAATCCTGCACTCGGTTCAATTCTAATTCATAGATTCGTTTCTAGTTACAGAGAAAAATCAGAACAAGCTGTACCAATGCAATTGATTTTTTTGATTCTACCTATGTTGTACCACAAAGCAACTCTAGAGATGATAGATTCTACATATGAGTCATCTGGATTAAGATTGCTTGTTTCTAAATTTTCAAAAGAAAGGAACAAGGATTTGCTATTGTCGATTCATGATCAAACTCTACGAATGAGGGAATTGACAATGGATTCATTAAGAATCGCACTAGCATGTGATCTTGTTATGCTTAATCTCAATGATGGTAAGGTAAATATTGCAAGTCAATCACTACCAAAGAAATACGATTCTCAAGAAATGGTGAAAGCTGCTAAGAAGCTAGGATATTGGTGCGCAAGTCTTACTTTACACGAGATTTCATCCATATTGAAGGTAGGTTTTTAAGATGTTTTTTCAAATAAAAGAAGTTGTATTATGGCCGAAGAAATCAAACTTAGCCCCTCGTCGATTAAGATTTGAATTAGGTAAGGTGAACGTAATTAGTGGAGCGTCGCGTACTGGAAAGTCCGCAATTATTCCAATAATAGACTACTGTCTTGGTTCTGATAAATGCTCGATACCTGTGAAGACAATTCGTGATACGTGTGCATGGTTTGGGGTAGTAGTTAAAACAAGACATGGAGAAATACTGCTTGCTAGAAGAGAGCCTGGGCAAGATCTAAAGTGCAATGATATGATCATAATAGAAGGTAAAGAAGTGGAGGTACCTATTCATATTCCCGGATCATATCGTATTGTGAAAAGAGAACATCGGCTTAACCCCCGAAATATTGAGTGGATCTCTCTTATTCTCTGTAAATCGCAGATTTAGATATTATTCATTTAGTGTGTTATACATTCACGATC
>NZ_JAUSUV010000016.1 GCF_030814315.1 Croceifilum oryzae
GTCACACCGTCAATGCCATCAGTGCCCGATGGCCCTGTTGATCCAGTTGGTCCTGGAGTCCCAGCGCCGGTCGGCCCTGTAATGCCATCAGCGCCTGTCGGTCCCGTCACACCATCAGTGCCCGATGGCCCTGTTGATCCAGTTGCCCCCGGAGTCCCAGCGCCGGTCGGCCCTGTAATACCATCAGCGCCGGTCGGTCCTGTCACACCGTCAATGCCATCAATGCCCGATGGTCCTGTTGATCCAGTTGCCCCCGGAGTCCCAGCGCCGGTCGGTCCTGTAATACCATCAGCGCCGGTCGGTCCTGTCACACCGTCAATGCCGTCAATGCCCGATGGTCCAGTCGGCCCTGGAGTACCAGCTCCCGTAATACCGGTCGGTCCAGTTACTCCATCAATGCCCGTTGGCCCAGTCGCTCCAGTTGCCCCCGGAGTCCCAGCCCCTGTTGGTCCCGTTACGCCGTCAATACCTCTACTCCCAGTTGCCCCCGTCGATCCAGTTGAACCTGTAGACCCAGCGCCGGTCGATGTTGATCCTCCGATGGGTCCTTGAGGTCCTTGGGCACCCTGTAAGCCTGTTGGTCCTACTACTCCGTCTATACCAGTTAGACCAGTTAGGCCAGTTCGTCCCCTACCTTGAGGTCCTCTAGGTCCTTTTGGTCCTTGAGGTCCACGGAGTCCATATCGACCCCGGCACCCTTTAGGACCCTTAGGACCTTGAGGTCCTTGAGGTCCGCGTCGACCTCTGTATTTTCTAGAATAACCATGTAAGAAAGGAAGGATATATCTCCTACGTTGGCTCATCTCCTCACTCCTAAACTTTTGATATAACAGGATACGAATTCATAGCAGGAAGTGATATAAATAAATGACTATTTTTTATGTTTCGAGGATGAAACAATAGGGTCATAGACCAACGTCTGTCTGGTATCCCCATTGCTGAACACAAATAAATAATCCCTGCTCTATTAAAGAACAGGGAATTTCGTTGTACTATATTTCAGCAAGGAATCTACTACCATCCTCCTCGCCCTTTTTTGCTAGTCTACATATTTGTACATGCTTTTAAACAGAGAATCACTTACTGCAAGCGGACCACCTTGAACAAAGATCTGATCGATTCCTCCATTTATTCTTTATTGACGATTTTTCATATTTTTATTGACGAATTATTGTAAAATGAAATATATTTTTAGTGTATTTTAAACAATTTTATATATATCTATGAAAAGGGGAGTATCGAGGATGAGAAAGAAGAAACGAATGTTTCTCCGTAGAATGTTATTAATGATAATGTCATTTTTTATATTCTTTGGAACAGCATTCCCTACTTCTACCCATGCAGCTGATTTTGCTAGTACGACGTATAAAGCTGCTGAGTGGGGTTTTCTATCTGTTTACATGAATGCGAAAGATGCATGGAACAAGATGACGGATCAGTGGACCGTAGCATCGGAGAAGAGTAATGGAAGTAAGGAACTTACCGAGAATCAGAAGAGTCTACCAGTAAAAGAAACTACTCCTAAAGGAAAGAAGGTGGAAGATCCTAAGAGGACTAAGGAGTTAGTGGAACAAAGGAAGCTAAATGCGAAGTTCTACGAGCTTTCAGATAGTCGGATTGAAGCGGAGATAAGCTCAGATCCCGTCCACTATCGAGATTCGAATGGAAAATTACAAGATATAAAAAATGATATCTCGAAAGCGAACCAAAAGGGATATGTATATAGTAACGAAAAAAATCAATTTAAGACGTTCTTTAGCGATAGAGCAAATGAATTAGTCAAGATTACGAGTGGAAAACATGCTATATCGATGGGATTAAAAACTCCAGATAAATCGCAAGCCTCCCCGACTGTAAAAGGGAACATCATCTCGTTTCCAGATATCTTGAATAAAAGTAAAATCGAATATCAAACTGAAAATAGCAAAGTAAAAGAACGGATTATCTTAAACTCGAAACCAGAGAATAATGTATTTGACTTTGTACTAGAAACAGGCGATTTAGAGCCAAAGGTACAATCAGATGGTACGATTTTATTTGTAGATAAAGGCGATGTTGGCGTTTTTAAGATTCCAAAGCCATTTATGTACGATAGTAAAAAAGAAGAAGATTCTCCTTATGGCTATGCTTGGAGCCATGATGTGAAGCAAGAAATTGTACACGTGGATGGTAAAAACATTTTACGTGTGACTGCCAATAAAGAATGGTTAAGCGATAGTAGTAGAAGTTTTCCAATTATTTTGGACCCCACATTAGAAATACAGCCAACTCCAGGTCACGGAGCCCAAAGTAGTAAAGATACGATGATTAACAGTTCCTCACCTACCACAAACTATAATGATAACTGGAAACTATCTGTAGGTGCAGATTCGTCGCAAACTTCACGCTCTCTTGTTAAATTTGATACTTCTGTTATTCCATCAGGAAGTAAGATTGATTTTGCACAGGTACAGCTTTATTACGATCAAAACTTCTGTTCGGGTTGTAAGGATACGGACCACGATGTAACCTTTAGCCTTCACCGAGTCCTTCAAGACTGGAATCCAGCCGAGGCTACTTGGAAGGAAGCGAAGAAAGGGGAGGCGTGGAAAACGCCAGGTGGAACGTTTCAGTCTAATGTAGAAGCAAGTACGTACGTGTTAGATAATACTGATTCAGATGGAGTCACGAAGAATGGTACATGGAACTTATCTTCCAATGTATCAGGCGGGGTCAATGGTAGTTATCATGCGGCACAGCCAAATGATAAGAGTGCGACTAACACCTTCACATGGAAGCCATACCTGAATGAAAGTGGAACATTTAATGTCGCGGCATCAAACGTAAAGGCATCCGACCGTGCGACTTCTGCCCCGTATACCATTGTTCATAATGGCGGGACATCGAAAGTCTACATCAATCAACGGACTGCCGATACCACCTATCAATGGCTCGGGCAATTCAAATTTGCCGCTGGAGATAGTCACAGTATCACGCTTTCTAACTATGATTCGAGTAAAAAAGTAGATGGAGCCGTGATTGCTGATGCGATTCGTTTTACTAAGGTAGCCGAAGTGGACAAATCCGCCAACGTGAATAACCGCTGGCATGATTACACAGCGCGCGACCTCGTTCAATCTTGGGTCGATGGAAGCCAAGAAAACTATGGAGTCCTCATCAAAGCGAAGGATGAATCGAAAAAAGTAGGAGGCGTGCGGTATACGGCCAGTCAGAACTACGATGAAAACGCCGTTCGACCGAAGCTAAAAGTAGTTTACGGTAAGCCATCCGTTTTACTATCGGAGCCTACTAAGATTTATGCCAACGGTGCAGAATTGAAATGGACAAAGTATAGCCGTACTGACTTTGTGGAGTACCAAATCCATCGAAGTACAGATCAGGCTTTTATCCCAGACGAGACTACCCTTGTCGCACCGATTCCGAATCAAAATACACTTACTTTCACCGATACCACAGCAACGCCAACACCTTCTTATAGCAGTAATCCATTTGGACGAGCCTATTTCTATCAGATTGCGGTGAAAACAGTAGACGGCACCATTGTTCCCTCTACGACTCAGCTTGTCCGGCTACCTAAATCGGGTATGACCATTCAAGTCTTGCAAAATGCTATTGATACTACTATATCGAGTGAGCATAAAAATACGAGCTTTAACTATCTAGATGAAAAAGGGAACCCGTGGGCATCCGTAGGGAACAACAGTGCGACATTTGGCAACACCCGCTCTCTTTACAAGTTTGACCTCTCTTCCATTCCTAATACAGCGAAAGTGGTCGATGCTGACTTTAGTCTGTGGAGTTGGCAACGGGATAGCACAGGTACAACCAATGCTATCTATAACGCGCACTATCTATGGAAGGATTTTGAATCAGTTCCCAAGACCACATGGTCCAGTCACAATGATGCCTTTCATAACTCGGTTCTCGATTTTGTTACCAACGTTACCAATGATCCTAAGTGACTCAATTGGGACGTCACGTCCGCCGCTGCCAGATGGGTCAAAGATGGTTCGAGCAATAGAGGTCTCATGATTCGCCAAAGTGACGAAGGAAGCAAGACAGCGAAAGAAAAACTACTTACGGTTAGTAGTGAGATGACCCTAGCTCCACAGCTGAAGCCGAAGCTAAAGGTTGTCTATATCGATAAAAAAGCCGCTAATTCATACTACGCACCAAAAACGCCTACTACGATGAAGGCAGGCGAAACGTATCCTGTGGAGATTACTCTCTCCAACCCGACGGATACCGCATGGAGCGGTAGTACTGATTCTCTTGGTTGCCACTGGGCATTACCGAATGGAACCGATCGCACCACCGAAGATAACTGTGTCGGGGCGCAATTTAAGCCGATTGATGCGAACGGCAATGAGTCTGTTACCACGGTCAATATCCCAGCGGGGGACACGATTACCGTTCGAGGAAATGTAAAAGCTCCTGCCATTAGCCAGCCGAACAAACTCCGTGAGGGGTTAGTCCTTCAGTGGGATTTGAAATTAAATGGCACATGGTTATCCAAGAGTGCAGATCCGATTCCTACTCTTAACCAGTTTGTTATGGTTGAAGACCCAAATGGAGCAAAGGATTTAGGGAATGACGATAATCATGCTTCCACAGATGAAGCAACAGGTACAGGCAGTAGCGCGAGCATGAACTTATATCGCGGAAATGCCAACTTTAGCTATTCTGTTTTTAGCAACCCATCCCGCGGCGATTTTATAAGCTCTGTGGACCTTACGTATAACAGTTTAGACACGAGTGATTCTGTGATCGGAGCGGGTTGGTCTCTTGATACCTCTAGTTTCGTTCGCCTCGGATCTTCGATGGAAGACCTAGTCTATATGGATAAACAGGGTCAAATTGTACAAGGCTCTATGAATCTATCAGATAGTGATGGGACAAGCCATACCTTTACATGGGACTCCAAAGCAAAAGAGTTCAAGTCTCAACCGGGAGATGAGCTGTACCTTCAATATCTACAAGGTGGTTCCAGTAGTAAGAAATGGGTGATTACAGAACCGAACCGTAGCCAATTCTTCTTTGATGAAAAAGGATACATGACGGAGGCATCCGATCAAACGGGGAACCTCCTTAAGTACACGTATGAGGAGAGAGCCGTTAACAATAAGCCTGTGAAGATGCTCCGTTACATCACAGATGCAGCGGGCAGGCAAACCGTAACCATTGACTACAACGACAACAACAAAGTCTCTCGGATCAAAGCAGTTAAACCAACTCTGTCCGATGTACCACAACAAGTAGTTGAATTTACCTATGATGCATCGAACCGCTTAGTGAAATTTACTGACGGGGCAGGGACCGATGTAGCGAAGTCGTACGAGTTTGTTTACGACTTGCTTTCTACTAACGTAATCAACCAAATCAAGGACCCAAAAGGAAACATTACCAAGTTTGACTACTATACGGATGGCGAGAACAAGCACCGTGTGAGTAAGATGACCAACCGGAAAAACGAAGTCATCACGTACACGTATAACGATAAAGAGAAAGAACGGATTGAAACCGACCTAAAAGGAAATTCCACCAAGTATCTCATGGATGATAAGGGGAACCTCATCAAATCTACCGATGCGAAAGGGAACGTGACAGAGTATCAGTACGATGCCAATCGAAACCTGACGTGGAAAAAAGACCCGAATGGAGCTATTACGACTTGGACCTATGATGAACTGGGTAATGTTCTAACCATGACTGACCCAGTCAATAATGCCATCTCGGACACAAGCAAGCGAAAATTCGTCCGCTACAATTACCAGTATTCGATGAATAAGCATGTAGCCGAATTGATTCAAATCACTTCGCCAGAAGGACGTGTTACGAAGAATACCTATGACACACTGGGTAACCTGATTTCGGTCGAAGATACCGAAGGAAATAAGACAACGACCGCTTATTACGGAAATACCGATCTTGTCAAAAGCATCACCAATGCCAACGGAAAAACCACAACCTTTGGCGATCCGGATGCACCCGACTTTGGCTACGATGTGACAGGAAAGCCGAAGAAAGTGACGAATTCCTTAGGAGAGACGACGCTCACCCAGTATGATGATTTTGGACAGGTGATCTCATCTACCAATTCGCAAGGAAAAACGTCTACTTTCAACTTCGACGTCTTCGGTCGTCCACTCGATTCCAAAATACCGAAGGATCAGGCTAAGGGAGAATACATTGTCAATCCAGCACCCGTCTATGATGCCAGTGATAATGTAATTGAGAAAACAACCCCAACGGGTGCAAAATTCCGCTACAAATATGATGAATATGATCGAATGATCGAAGAAATTGAACCGAAAGACAATCCAAGCGATCCAGAAAAGAAAACCACGTATTTCTATGATGTACTTGGGAATCTGGTCAAAGAAGTGGAGCCGAAAGGGAACCTCACTGACGACCCAGACGACTATACCACCAAGTATGAGTACAACGAGCTAAATAAACTTGTATCGATAACCAATAGTCAAGGGTATAAGATTACCTATGAATATGACTCTGTCGGAAATCAAGTGAAAGTGACCCAGCCAAAGGGAAACCTCACTCCTGACAATCCGAATGACTATGTCACCACCACTACCTTTGATCTAAACAACAATCCGATCAAAGCAACGGACATTGATGGAAAATCGATTGAAACCGTGTACGATGCAGACGGCAAGACCATCGAAAACAAAGATAAACAGGGTAATGTTCACAAAGTCTCGTATAACATCCGAGGGCTTGTAGCAGAAGAGCAGACCCCCTATCAGTCAGGAAAGACCCGAACCACTCGCTATACGTATGACAAACTGGGCAATGTCACTCAAGTCGATCCACCACGTGGAACCGCTACACCGTATGCTGACGACTTCGTGCAAAAGAAAACCTACGATGATCTCGGTCGTGTGAAAGAAATCATATTCCCACGTGATCCGAATAGCCCGAACCCACGCTTCAAGGAAGAGCAGAAAATCATCTACAACTATGATGAAGTGGGCAACGTCACGTCGGTTAGCACCCCGCCTTCCGAGGGACAAACCGAGCGTAACGTCTCTACCTTCACCTATTATGACAACGGCTTGCTGAAAACCGTTACGGATGGCTGGGGTGTAAAAACCACCTATGATTACAACCAAATCGGGAGCCAAGTAGAACGTGTTGTAACCAGTTCCGATGGGAAAGTCGAACGGAAAATGACGTGGGATTATTACCAAGACGGCAAACTGAAGAAAAACGTAGATGAAGGTCTACAAAACAAAGGTAGCTCAGCAGATACCGAGCGGAAACAGTTTGAGTATGTTTACGATATAAATGGCAACATTCTTTCCATGAAAGATTCCAGTAGCAACAAAAAAGTAGACGAATATCGTACTGCCTACACCCCTCTCAACCAAGTGAAAGAGGTACAGGAAGTCGTAGATGGCATCGTCAAACGAGGGATCCAATACGACTACGATGTTCACGGGAACTTGCTCAAGCAAGAGTACTCGGACAACATCTCCGAATACAGTTACAACGGCTTGGATCAAGTAACACAGTTCTCACAAAAGAAATCCGCTCAGGACAACAAACCGCAAATCTACAACTATCAGTACACGGTGAGCGGAAAGACCAAGCAAGAAACCAAGCCAAATGGAACCGTAACCGATTATCAATACAACCTAGACGGCTCCATGGCACAATGGGAAACCAAGAAAACAAATGGGACATCCTTACAAAAGCATACCTATGAGTATGACTTGCATGGAAACCCAACCAAGGATGTTTATACCGGTCTCGATGCGAACAACAAGACGATCAATAACACGTACGCATACACCTACGACCCACGAGATCGCCTCGTCCGCTATGACAAATCGGGAACCCAATCCTCCACAGAGGAATATGTCCTCGATGCGAATAGCAACCTCGTGCAAAAAACGAAGGACGGTGTACTCTCCACCTACAAATACGATAAAAATCGTCTTATCGAGGAAACCGAAGCAGGGCTTGCATCCAAGTACATCTACGATGCAATGGGTCGTATTGAAAAGATTACGTCCGATGGGAAAGACAAAGAAACCTTCGTCTATGACCAATTTGATCGTACCGTCGAGCATACGAAACTAGACAAAGATAAAGCTACCACCATCAAATCCCGTTTCACCTATGACCCACTCGATCGAACTACTTCTAAAGTAGAAAAAGCAGGTACAGATAACGAAAAGGCAACTGCTTTTAACTATCTAGGTACAAGCGACCAAGTCCTATCAGAAGAAGTCGCCGGTAAGATGACTAGATCCTACACCTACTCCGCATGGGGCGAGCGGATGACCATGCTAAAAGAGGATACGAAGGAGCTTTCCTACTTCGAAGCAGGGAACCGTGGCGTTGAGATGCTCACCGACGAGCAGGGAAATGTCCGTTCCACATACGGATATACGCCTTATGGTGAAGACGATAAGGACATGTTTACCGGTGTAGACAAGATCGATGCAACCAAGCCCGATCAGGACATGTACAACCCATTCCGCTACGAAGGCAAGCGCTGGGATCCAAATACCAAGTCCTACGACCTCGGATTCCGTGATTATCGCCCGGGAGAAGGAAGATTCCTCAGTAGTGACTCCTATAATGGAGCCGGTGCACACCTAGCTCTTATGATGGACGCAGGAAACTACAACCTGTACGGCTACGCTGGAGGAAATCCGATTTCCAATAGTGACCCAGATGGTCATTTCTGGGGCGAATTATGGGACAAAGCCAAGTCAGCAGGAAGCGCTATTGTTTCAGGCATATCTGAAGGTGTTTCATGGGCTTATGATAAAGTTTCCACAGGAATTAAAAAGGCTTACAATACCGTTTCTTCTGGTGTGAAAAAAATCTACAATAAAGTGAAGAGCGGAGTTAAGAAAGTTTACAACAAGGTCAAAAAGTTAGCAAAGAAAGTCTACAATACCGTCAAGAAGGCCTATAATAAGGTTAAGAAAACGGTCAAAAAGATTGTGAACAAGGTCAAGAACTACGTCAAAAATGTGGTCAAGCCTGCCGTCAAGAGAATCGTTAATAGCGTCAAGAAAGCGGTTCAGTCTGCTCCAAAATCGGCTTCGCAGTTTATTAGAGGGGCTAGTGATAGGGCGTTTAGTAATACTCTTACCTTTGGAATTGCAGATATAAGTGACCCTCACGAAGAAAAGGGGTTAGCCTATCATCTAGGAGCAATAGCAGGAGATGTCCTCACCATGGTAGGTGGCATATCTGCCACAGTTGGTGGTGGAGGCGAAGTCATTGTAGCCTGTGGAACAACTGCATGTGCCGCCGCCGCTCCAGGTGCCGCCGCAGCCTCTTGGGGTGTTGGTGCTACAGGTGGCGGAGCCAAGAATCTTGGTCAGGATATTTCCTCTTTGATCAATATGTTTTCTAGTGGTGGAGGCTCTAAGCCTATACAGGTTCACCACTATGTAACAAATAAAAGTAAAACCTATACACCCAAAATGAAAGAAATTACAGATAAGTATGGACTTGATTTAGATGATGCTTGGAATAAAGAGGCATTGCCACATCAAGGAAGACATCCGTATGCTTATCATGATCATGTTTTATCTCAATTGGAAAAATTTGATGGTATTGCGAAAGGGGATAGAAATACATTCTTGAACCTATTTGAAGGTCTTAAAAGTGAAATAAGAACGAATCCTGATATGCTGTATAAAAACTATTGGAGAAATCAATAAGATTTCTCCAATTACTAAGCGGTGGTGAATGTTGATGAAGTATTACAAAGTGTTAACAAGTGATAAAGGTAGTGAGGATATCATTGTATGTTACTGCAGTGATAGTGGTGGATTTGAAAGTTATGAGTTGAAGGAAGGGAAGTATGTTGACTTTCAAACTGAAAAAGAAATAGTATTCAACTTCGATCCGGCTGAAGGGAAATGCTCAACTGATTATTTAGTATGTGACAAAAATTGGTTTCTTGTGTCCGAGAGAGTGAAGATGGTGCTTGATTCATTGGAAGAACGTGGAGTGCAGTATATCCCTGTTAGAATTTACAATAAAGAGACAGATGAGAGCTTAGGAGGATATTCTGTGGCGAATGTGGTCAATGTCCTAGATGCTTTAAATCTGGAGTATTCAGATTACAGTATATTTGAATATGGTGAGAACCAGAAACTGGTTTCTGTGAAAAAGTATGCTTTGAACAGACAGTGTTTGGAGAATAAGCATGTTTTTAAATTACATGGTGATGAGTTTCCTTTGTTCGTGTCTGAAGAGTTCAAGAAAGAAGTTGAGAAGAATAAACTGACTGGGTTTGATTTTTTAGAGGTAAAGGTAATTTGAGCCTCAATAACCTCAAATCTTGATGGTTGCAAATGGAATGTTGTGGAGGGTAGAGTCAATTTAAGGCTCTTTCTTCACTTGTTTCCATAGATTGAAGGAGGGGATGAATTGAGTATATTTAAGTATCTGCATGAATTTCAGGAAGATATTTTATTCTTAGATGCGATCCAACAGGTAGAATGTAAATACTATGATCTATGTGTTGACTTTGCGTCAAAGGAAGATGCAGAACGCATCAAAGCAATGAATTTAGAAACGTACAAAGGAGAGTTAGAAACGTCTTTGTTGCAAGCAATGAAGTTGTCTAAGAAGAAACAGGCTAGGGCTATATATTATGAATATGATCTTGATAATAATTGGGACAGCCATTTCTTCCTTTGTAGTGACTATCGTCCTCTTGCTGAACAAGATGATGATTGGGCTTGTGATTGGGAGGATGTAGTCAAAGGGCCATATCTACCAGAATTTGCTAGAATTTACTCTGAGAATGGATTTGATTCTTCTAGAAAAGCAATCGGAATTACATTGTATTTAATTGCTAGAACTGTATGCGCATTCGCGAGTGTTTGTTATGGAACAGACAGGAGTGTTCCTCTATGTATTGGATTTCATGATCAAGATCCTATAGTACGGATTAATACGGATTAAAATTATTAGTTTGCATTGGCGGGCTTCTTCATGTAGAGGAAGCCGTTTTTCTTATATAACCATTAGTTTAGAAAGAGATTCTGTGGTTAGAAAGGATCCAAGATATCAGATGGAAAGAAGATGAGACGTTCTATAATCCATTAGGAGTATTGCTTTTGAAACCACTAGAAGATGAAGAGAATCCACTATGAACTTTATAGTGGATTCTCTTCATACTATCTCCGCAGGTCATTGGCAACAAATGAATTAAATAATGAATGGAAGAGATCTCCAGAAATTGAACTTACTGCGATCTCTGGTTTTGAATTCATAGCTTCATGGAGTTTTTCTACAGGGTCTATTGACAGGAGATTTAGAGAAAGCTTTGTGGCTAATTTAGTTTTCGACTTTCCGACTTCAATGTACTCTTCATTAGATTGAAGATAAATTAGAGTCTTTCTCATCTCGGCTAGTTGACCCTCTCCTGAAAATTTAAGTAAATCTGTCCAAAAAGGACAGGTAATCAAGATAAGAATAAACTCATCAAAACTTTTGGCAATTTTTCCTGCTGCTCCCTCAGAGCTTATATACACGACTGGTCGTTTCTCGATATTGCCTTCTCCCCATAAAGTAAAGAGACCGTCTGTACCGTTTTTGGCGATGATAATAGCTTGATCATCAACGACTATGTCTGACTCTAGTTCAATTGAATAAGGTTTAACAATTTCAAAGTCATAGGGCCATGCAAGTAGATTTGTAGCTTCAGCATCACTTGCTATTTTGTTGTATAAATTTGGAATTTCTAAATTAATTACCTCCCATTAAGTACGAACAAATTAATATTCCCATTCTACCATGAGTTAGTTAGAAATTGTGAATGTAATAGCTGAAACTTTGTTAGGAGCGGAGGTAGTGAAAGGGCCAGATTTGCTGGAGTTTTCTAGAATCTACTCTGAGAATGGATTTGATTCATCTAGAAAAGCAATTGGAAATACCTTATATTTAGTTGCTAGAACGGTATGTTCATTTGCTAATGCTTGTTATGGAATAGAGAGGACCATCCCTGTATGTATTGCATTTCATGATCAAGATCCTATATTACGGATTAGTAGAGATTAAAATTATTAATTTGCATTAACGGTTTCTCAATTTTGGGGATTCCGTTTTTTGTTTTTAATAAACCATTAAATGGAAATTAACAATTAAGTAGTATGATGACTACACTACTAAGTATGAGTACAACGAGCTAAACAAACTTGTATCAATAACCAGTAGTCAAGGGCATAAAATTACGTATGAATATGATTCTGTCGGAAATCAAGTGAAAGTGACCCAGACAAAGGGGAACCTCACTCCTGACAATCCGAATGACTATGTCACCACCTGTTGTCATTGCTTCAGCAGGTAATTTTTTTGTATTTTTTTCTATGAACCGGTAAGTTGACGATGAGGGGAGCGAAGTATGTTATTTACTATGAAAATAAAATAATCAAAAATAATGTTTGTTTAATTTATAAAGAAAATATAGAATGTTACATATAGATGTTTGGAGATTCGTAATCGAATTCCTACTTATTTTACAAAATGTTTGCAATCATATATGTATGGAAAACACAATCCGCCATTGTCCATGATGGCGGATATAAAATGTAATCATCAGGATAATAGGATGAAGGGCGTTCTTCTATGCTGGAATGGAACTAGGGAATTCAGTTGGTAGGATGTAAGGATATTGAGTGGATGGAGAGGGTTATTTGTGAAGAGGTACCGCGTTTTAGTAATCGGTGCAGGGAGAATGGCCGAGGCGATTTTTGCTGGATTGTTACGTACACAAGTGGAACATGTAGAGGGAATTGTGGTAACGAATCGCAATAATTCGGCTCGTTTGATAGAGATAAAAGAGAAGTATGATGTGACGGTGACTCATGATTGGCGGGAGTATATTGAGTCTGTGGATGTGGTGTTACTATCTGTGCCGCCACAACAACATCGTGAGTTATTGACTGAGATTGCCCCGTATATTCGTAAGCAGTTAGTGATAACGGTAGCGGCGGGTATTGGGCTTGATTTGTTAGAAGAACTTCTACCGATGAACACGCCTATTGCATGGGTTATGCCAAACACAGCTTCTCGTATTGGCGAGTCCATTTCCTTGTATACATGTGGACAACATGTCAGCCCAGATCATCGTAGGATGCTGGAGGTCATCGTGGCCGGGATTGGTGAGGCAGCGGAGTGTACTGAGGAGCAAGTGCACAACTTGACTGCGATTACGGGAAGCGCTCCGGCGTTTTTATATCTTTTTACAGAAGTGCTAGAAGAAGTCACTCAGGAATATGGTGTAAAACCCGAAATGGCTCGCAAGCTAGTCGTCCAAATGTTATTTGGCTCTGTGGCAATGCTGAAGCAAGGCGAAGAACCAGCCAAACTGCGTGACGATGTGACTACCCCAGGAGGCGTGACGGCGGCCGGGATAGAGGTACTAGAGAAGCGCGGATTCCACGATATTCTCCGTCAAACGATCTATGCCACCAATTCACGTGCCCGAGAGATGTTAGATCAATCATAAAATCAATCAGGCTAAAGAAGGACGGAGCGGACTAAGCCAGATCCACCAACCACTAGGGGGTGCAAAAACTGAAGAAAAGCTTACCATAGTGAGCTTACCACGACTCATTTGAACCACAGGTCAACTAGAACCACAGGAGGAAACCAAACATGTCTTTCATACAACTGAAAACAGAACTACCAGGCCCGCGCTCCCAAGAATGGATGGAGAGAATGTATCAATCCGTCGGAAAAGCCAAAGCCGAAAAAACACTCGTACCCGCGATCATTGACCACGCAGAAGGCGCATTAATTAACGACATTGATGGGAATCGATTCATTGATCTTGCTGGCGGTGTCGGTTCACTAAACGTGGGGCATAGTCATCCTCTTGTTGTACAGGCGATTCAAGAAGCAGCTACACGCTTTACCCATACCGATTATACCGTTGTACCTTACTCTTCCTATATTGAATTGGCTGAAGAGCTATGCCGCCGAGCTCCGGGTGACTTTTCGAAGAAGGCAGTCTTCATGAATTCAGGTGCGGAGGCTGTGGAGAGTGCGATTAAAATTGCCCGGAAGGCTACAGGGAAGAAAGCGATTATCTGTTTTGATGGCGCGTTTCATGGTCGTACGATGATGGCGCTTACCCTTACTTCCAAGGTCCGTCCGTACAAGGAAGGAATGGGACCTTTTGCGCCGGATGTGTATCGTGTTCCGTTTCCATATGTGTACCGTTGGCCGGGTTCTCCTTCTGAAGAGGAAGTGTGTCGGCAAGCGTTGGAATATCTGGAGAATACGTTTTCTACACAAGTATCGCCCGATGAGACTGCCGCGATCATCATGGAACCGATTCAAGGAGAAAATGGCTTTATCGTTCCACCAGCAGGCTATTTGAAAGGCGTGCAAGAGATCTGCTATAAATACAAAATATTGCTAATTTGTGATGAAGTACAGACAGGTTTTGGGCGAACGGGCGAGTTTTTAGCTTCTACCATCTTTGGAATTGAGCCGGATTTGATTACGCTGGGTAAATCCATTGCAGGTGGTCTTCCGTTATCCGGAGTGGTGGGGCGTACAGAGCTTCTGGATTCTGCGGGGGATGGCTCCATAGGCGGGACGTTTGTAGGAAATCCGGTCGCTTGTTCAGCGGCATTGGCTGTTTTGAAAGTGTATGATGCTGAGCAATTGGGCGAACGTGCGAAGCAGATCGGGGAGCAGATCGTTGAAGCGTTGATGCGATTTGCGGAACGTTCGATGATGATTGGTGAGATTCGTGGGATGGGTGCGATGCGTGCGGTTGAATTGGTACGAAACCAAGAGACGAGAGAGCCAGCGACTGAGGAGACGAATCAAATTATCAAGCGTTGTTTAGCTCGTGGTGTGATTATCTTTAAAGCTGGATTACATGGGAATGTGATTCGCTTCTTAACACCTCTGGTCATTACTCCGGAACAACTAGCTGAAGCGCTACAGGTGTTGCTTAACACGATGCGAGAAGTAGAAGAAGAGTTTACCCCTGGTAAGGAAATAACGGCTGTATAGTTTGTTTCATAAGTACGTTTCTGAACGGAGGAGTAGGATTGGAAAAGGATTTCCGCCGAGATCAATGGTCGTTATCGAAACAAGAACTTCTCGCTAAGATCCTAGAAGGCAAGAAAAGCTTATCGAAGGAGGAATCGATTCAACGTTATGAAGGAGACCGAGTTCCAGTCTCTTTTGCACAAAAGCGTTTATGGTTTCTAGATCAATTGTATCCGGGAAGCCCTGCATATAACGTTACGTATACGATGCGCCTTCGGGGTGTATTTCATATAGAGGCAATGCGCCGGAGTATCGAGGAGTTAGTAGCTCGACACGAGGGATTGCGAACTACCTTTCATAAGGAGCATGATCAACCATTTCAAGTAATTGCGGAAAAGGTTGAGTTAGCCATGCCGTGTGTGGATGTAACGCATATGCCTACAGAAAAGCGTGAAACAAAGGCGATGCAGCTCCTTTTGGAAGAGATGAAAACACCATTTGTTTTGGACAACGGTCCCTTGATTCGTGTGGTGTTTGTGAAATTGGATGAGCAGGACCATTTCTTCCTCCTTAATATTCATCATATCGTTTTTGATGGATGGTCAGCTGGAGTCTTTTTTAAGGATCTATCCACGCTTTACGAAGCTTATAGTAGAAGACAAGAGCTTGTCCAGCTACCGGAGTTGCCTCTTCGATACGTGGACTATACACATTGGCAACAAAACTGGTTCAAAGGTGGAGAGTTGGATCGTCAGCTTGAATATTGGGAAGAGCAACTGGGTGGAGAGTTACCTGTGCTCAATTTACCGTATGATCGCCCGAGACCCACTCAGCAAACTTTTCAGGGATCTTTGCAACATTTTACGATTCCTGCCTCCTTGTTAGAGAAATTGAAAGAGTTGAGCCAACAAGAAGGGGTTTCGTTGTTCATGACGTTGTTATCTGCCTTTAAAGCATTGATGTATCGTTATACCCGGCAGGAAGACATCTTAATAGCCTCCCCGATTGCGAATCGGACGCGAAGTGAGTGGGAGAAGGTTGTGGGATTCTTTGCAAATACGCTGGTTCTACGGACAGATTTGTCAGGGACACCGTCATTTCGAGAGTTATTACAACGGGTTCAGCAGGTGACACTTAGTGCCTATTCAAACCAAGATGTTCCGTTTGAGCAGATCGTGGAAAAGCTGATGCCGAATCGGGATTTAAGTATGAATCCGATATTTCAGATTATGTTTAATTTTGTAGATTTGCCAGAAGAAACTCAGTTCCATGGTCTGGAAACACAATTTCTCGATATCGATAATGGCACAACTAAGTTTGACTTCGAAGTCCAATTAACGGAAAACAAAGATGGGATCCACGGAAGGTTTGAATATAGTACGGATTTGTTCGATGAGTCAACAATTCAGCGTATGATGGCGCATTACCATACGCTATTAGAAGGAATCGCCCAAGATCGAGAGCAATCGATTGCTGAATATAACTTGCTACAAGAGGAAGAGCGACATCTGCTGTTACATGAGTGGAATGAAACCGATGCCGATTATCCAGCAGATATGTGTTTACATCAATTGTTTGAAGAGCAAGTGGAGAAAACACCTGATGAGATAGCGGTGATTTTTGAGGGGAAGTCGACTAGCTATCGTGAGCTGAATCAGAGGGCGAATGGATTTGCACAGCGTTTGCGCCAATTGGGTGTGGGAGCAGAGGTGAAGGTAGGGGTTTGTCTAAGGCGTTCGTTAGAAACAGTTGTGGCGGTGCTCGGGATTTTGAAAGCGGGCGGAGCGTACGTATCGCTTGATCCGAATGAGCAAACGGAACGACTTCAGCACTTCATGGAGGATGCACAGCTTTCTCTCATCATCACCAATCAACACTTGGATTCGGTTATTCCGGACTCTACTGTGCCGAGGATCCATATCGATCAGATGTGGAATGAGCTAGAGCTTCTGGACGAGAATGTAGTGAGTAGGAATCCCGATAGTCTGATTTATATCGTATATACCTCGGGCACTACAGGGAAACCCAAAGGGATTGCGATGACGCATCGTCCCTTGATGAATTTGATTACGTGGCAGACAAAGAAGTGGATTCATCCTGCGAAGGCGCGTTCTCTGCAATTTTCAAGCCTTGGCTTTGATATGTCTTGTTTCGAGTTTTTTACCACTTTTATAGCTGGAGGGACGCTTGTCATTCCAACAGATGAGGAGCGGAATGATCCCGAGAGATTGTTAGCATTGCTGACGGAAGAGAGAGTGGAACGTGCTTACTTTCCGTATGTGGCGCTTCAACAGTTGGCTGAGTTGTCGTTGCAAAGCAACAGCAATGTGATGTTAGCGATTAAACTCAGGGAGATCGCGGTGGCAGGGGAACAGCTCCGTCTTTCGCCCAATATTGTTGATTTTCTGAAGCGGCTGGATGGCTGTGTGCTTCATAATCACTATGGTCCTTCTGAAGCACATGTCATAGCATCTTACCCTGTCATGATTGAGGAGGAACAGCGAGTTCTTGCCCCCGTTGGCCGTCCCATTGCCAATACGAAAATCTATCTTCTAGATCAGCAGATGAAACCTGTCCCAATTGGTGTGTCAGGTGAGGTGTATGTAGCAGGTGTCTGTTTGGCAAGGGGATACATCAATTTGCCGGATAAGACGGAAGAGCGATTTGTAAGCAATCCATTTAGCACAGATCCACATGCAAAAATGTACCGAACGGGGGATTTAGCTAGGTATCTTCCGGATGGCAATATTCAATTCCTCGGTCGGGTGGATGACCAAGTCAAAATTCGTGGCTATCGAGTTGAGCCTGGGGAGATTGAAGTCGTTCTGCAAAAGGCTCCAGCTATCCAAGAAGTGATCGTCATCGCGAAAGAAGAAGCACCGGGGCGTATGGAACTGATTGCCTACTATGTGGCGAGTCAAAAGCTAGAGAGCGAGGAATTGAGAACCTATCTGCTAAGCAAACTTCCCGACTACATGGTGCCTGTTTTTTATGTTCAATTGGAAGAAATGCCGTTAACCTCAGGTGGTAAGGTGAATCGAAGGGCTCTCCCTGAGCCAGATCGGACCTCAGGCCATCAAGCAATGTGGCAGGAACCAGAGACACCCGTTGAACAGAAATTAGCCCTTATTTGGGAAGAGGTGCTAGGGCGGACTGCGGTGAGTCGTGAGGATCACTTTTTCCGTTTGGGAGGTCACTCGCTTTTGGCAACGCAAGTGATATCCCGGGTACGTACCCGATTTCAGGTCGAAGTCCCGCTTCGGTTAATCTTTGAAGTGCCGATTTTAAAAGATTTGGCAAAGCGTATCGAGCAAGAGGTAGCGCAACAACCATTATCATCAAAGGAAGCGATTCAGCCGTATCCGAGAGAACACACTATGTTAGCCTCTTATGCGCAACATCGTCTGTGGTTTTTAGACCAATTGAACCCAGCAAGTACAGCTTACCATATGCCGTATGCGGTTCATCTACAAGGTCATGTTGATATAGAAGCAATGAGGCGGAGTGTGCAAATGCTGGTCGATCGGCATGAAGGTCTTCGTACTAACTTTGTAAAGAAGGATGATCAACCGTTTCAAGTGATTGCGGAGAAGTTGGAATTAGATATGCCTTGCATTGATGTAACCCATCTTCCGAAAGAAGAACGTGAAGCTGAAGCGATGCGTCTCCTTGTGGAAGATGCCAAAGCTCCGTTTGACTTGCAACAGGATCCGTTAATCAGGGTGAAATTGATTCGCTTAGATGAGCAAGCGTATTTCGTTTCGATTCATTTTCATCACATCATTATGGATGGTTGGTCAGCAGGGATCTTTTTTAAGGAGCTAGCAGCTCTCTATGAAGGAGAAATCCTGCAAACAAAGGTACATTTGCCAGAGCTAGATCTTCAATATGTGGATTATGCAGAGTGGCAACGGGAGTGGTTACGAGGAGAAGTGTTAGAGAGTCAGCTGAAGTATTGGGAGAAGCAATTGGATGGGGAATTGGCTGTTTTAGCCTTGCCATATGACTACACACGACCTTCTAAGCAATGGTTCCATGGGGATGTACACTATTTTACCCTTCCGGCATCGCTTCATCAGAAGCTAAAAGAGTTGAGTCAACAAGAAGAGGCTTCGTTGTACATGACCTTGCTGGCGGCTTTTAAGGTTTTGGTGTATCGCTATACCCATCAGGAGGACATCGTAGTTGCCGCCCCGATAGCCAACCGGACTCGTAGTGAGTGGGATGGAGTTATTGGATTTTTCGCCAATACCGTTGTCCTGCGCACGGATTTGTCCGGGATTCCCTCTTTCCGCGAGTTGCTACAACGCGTTCGTAGGATGACGTTGGATGCGTATTCGAACCAAGATGTGCCGTTTGAGAAGGTTGTCGAGAAGCTAATGCCGAATCGCGATGTAAGTATGAATCCATTGTTTCAAGTGATGTTTAACTATATTGAATCCACCTATGAAACGGAGTTTTACGGGCTGAAGAGTAAGTTTGTCGATGTGGATAATGATACAGCAAAGTTTGATTTTGAAGTGCAGATCATGGAAACGAGCGATGGAATAGAAGGAAGGGTGGAGTATAGTACAGATTTATTCGATGGTACATCGATTGAGCGGATGATTATGCACTATCACACTCTTTTGGAAGAGTTAGTGGTAGCTCCAGAGCAGTCGATTTTGGAGTATAACTTGCTACAAGCGGAAGAGCGACATCTGCTGTTACACGAATGGAATCAAACAGCGGTCGATTATCCAGCTGATCGATGCCTCCATCACGTGTTTGAGGAGCAAGTGATTCGAACGCCGGATGAGGTTGCTGTTATCTTCCGAGATGAGTCGATTACCTATCGTGAGCTGAATCAACGAGCGAATGGACTCGCCCAACGATTACGCCAGTTTGGGGTAGGGGCTGAGACGCGAGTAGGGATTTGCCTGAGCCGATCGATTGAGATGGTCGTTAGCGTACTTGCGACGTTGAAAGCGGGAGGGGCTTATGTCTCGCTTGATCCACAAGATCATAGAGCACGCCTTCAATATATCGTTGAGGATGCACAGCTGATTCTCGTGTTGACCCAGATGGAGTTAGATTCCCTTATTCCGAGCACAACGGCAGCTCAAAAAGTGTACCTAGATCTCATTTGGGACGAATTAGATTGGAACGATGAGAATAGGGATAGTTGTACTCCGGAGAATCTGATGTATCTCGTTTATACGTCAGGATCGACGGGTAAGCCTAAAGGGGTTGAGTTGACACATCGAGCGATGGTGAATTTGGTAACGTGGCAAAAAGAAAAATGGGTACATTCCCAAAAAGCGCGAGTTCTCCAATTTGCTAGTTTAAGCTTTGATATGTCGTGCCTCGAGTTTTTTGCAACGTTTGATACGGGATCTACCTTAATCCTGACGAGTGAAGATGATCGTACGGATCCAGAACGATTGCTATCATTGTTATCTGAGCAAGAAGTGGAGCGTTCTTATTTTCCTTATGTAGCCTTGCAACAATTGGCCGAAGTGGCAATTCAGCGGGACGTGTTAGACCTCAAGTTGCGTGAGATTTTGGTAGCGGGCGAACAGCTGAATCTCACCACGCAGATCGTCCAATTTTTAAAGCGACTTGATGGTTGTGTACTTCATAATCACTATGGTCCTTCGGAGACACATGTGGTCACAACTTATCCAGTATGTCCCTTCAAGGAGAAGCGAACTCTTCCGCCGATTGGTAGACCGATCGCCAATACAAAAGTGTACATCTTAGACAGTAAAATGCGCCCTGTCCCGATTGGAGTGCCAGGTGAATTATATTTTTCGGGATTTTGTTTGGCGAGAGGGTACTTTCATCAACCAGAAATGACCCAAGAAAGATTTATCATGAATCCGTTCAGTGGAGATCCGAGCGAAAAACTATATAAAACCGGTGATCTAGCCCGCTATTTGCTAGATGGAAACATCCAGTATCTGGGTCGCGTCGATGATCAGGTTAAGATTCGTGGATACCGGGTCGAGTCGGGAGAGATTGAAGTGACGATGCTGAGGTATCCGGGCTTGGTGGAAGCCGTCGTTGTGGCTCGAACAGACTTATCCAGTAGAATCGAGCTGGTTGCTTACTATGTGGCGAATGAGAAAATGGATCCAGACTCGGAAAAGATAAGATCCTACCTAGTAAGCCAATTGCCCGATTACATGGTTCCTACCTTTTATATTCAACTTGCTGAGATGCCGCTAACATCAAGTGGTAAGATCGATCGACGCTCGCTTCCTAAGCCTGATCTCAGCGCCAACAACCACACGGCTAGATGGACAGAACCAGCAACACCGATCGAACAAAAACTAGCCTTGATCTGGGAAGACGTACTCGAACGCACCTCCATTGGTCGTGACGATCATTTCTTCCGCCTAGGAGGTCACTCCCTCTTAGCGACTCGCATCATTTCCCGTATCCGCCGAGATTTCCAAATCGACGTGCCTCTGCAACTCATCTTTGAGGCACCTATTTTAAAAGACTTGGCGATCCGCATTGAACAGGCAACGACAACAGCAGGCAACGCACAAGCCCCGCGTGCCATCAAGCGCCAACCGAGGAAAATCAATTCTCGAATCAAGAAACAGCCGTAAAGGACCATTAACTCATCTACGCAGAATAGGAGGTACTCAAGATGAGAAAATATTCGTTTGGATTACTAAAACAAGCTGACTTCCGTAACTTTTGGCTTGGATACACCATTTCCATGTTTGGTGTCCAAATTACACTAATCGCTTTACCGTTAGTAGCAGCCATTAGTCTAGGAGCAACCCCACTACAGATGGGGATCTTGCAAGCAGTCGAGTTTTTACCGTTTTTAATTTTAAGTCTATTCGTTGGCGTATGGGTAGACCGTAAGCCAAAGCGGCCGATTCTAATCGTGACCGATATGTTGCGAGCCGTGATTTTATTAGGAGTCCCAGTATGTATGTACTTTGATGTATTAACCGTGCCTGTCTTATATCTCATTGCCGGGTTAGTAGGGATTAATACCGTGTTCTTTGACATTGCCCATACTGCGTATCTCCCTTCCCTCGTTAAACGGGACGAATTAATTGAGGGGAATAGCAAATTGGAGTTTAGTAGTTCCAGTGCAACTACCGTTGGTCAAAGCTTGGGTGGGATTGTCATCCAGCTGCTTTCTGCTCCGTTTGCCATCTTATTTAATGTGGGGACGTATCTGTTTTCTGCTCTCTTTTTAAGCTTTATTAAGCAGAAAGAGGTTGTGGTGGAAAAGCCGCCAGAAGAGCAAAACATGTGGACTGAGATTCGAGAAGGCACCTCTTTTGTTTTTAACAATAGAGTGATTCGTCCGATCTTGATTGCAACTGTGATCTTTAATTTATTTACCTATTTCATTGAGCCGATCTTTATTCTGTATCTAACTCGTTCGCTGAAACTGGAACCAATCTATATTGGTTTGATTTTTGCTATGTCAGGGGTAGGGGCCCTCTTGGGAGCTATGATCGCCGGACCTTTTGCTAAGAAGCTAGGCGTTGGGAGAGCACTTGTTGCTTCGTTACTTATCGCAGGAGTCGTCTCACTTCTAATCCCACTTGCTACATTCTTGCCTCTGATCCCAGCTGTTATCCTGATTATGACGATGTATTTGATTGATGCGGCGATGGTGATTGTGTACAACATTAACCAACGAAGCCTGCGGACTGCGATTACACCAGATCATCTGCAAGGGAGAATGAATGCATCGATTCGTGTGTTTGCGATGGGAGTTGTTCCGATCGGTGCGTTGCTGGGTGGTTGGTTAGGTGGGGAAATCGGGACGACACCTACGCTTATTGTAGGGGCAGTTGGGATTATGGTTTCGGCTATTTTCATTCTTTTTTCAACTGTGAGAAGGTTGAAAAAGGCAGAAGAGGTTATAGCGGAGGAATTAGGATAGTGGTTTTGAAAAGCGTAGTTTCAAAATGATAGAGAGAAACAGAGAGAGTAGGCTTTATCGGGTGTTTGTAAGTTTACGGTTGGAGTAGGCTTACTGATTGATGGGTCATTGGACGATCGAGGGCAGGAGGATCTGTTCGATTCCTGCTCAAATACCGATCCAGCAGGGAAGTAGAACTCTCCGCTTCGCAATCCGTAGCCTAGGGCAGGTGCAAAACTCGCAAAGTACGCTCAAACATGTTGCACCAAAAAGCGCCCTACACTACGGATCGCTACGCTAAGTAGGATCGCTAACATCGCACGGAATCGAACAGGCCACCCTCCCCATATATCATACTCTCTGCCCCCCTCAACAGCTTGGTGGAGGGAATGAAGATTGATCAAATGAGAAAAGAAAAGGGACGATGTATCTGCCTGCTAGGATGTTAGTGATTCGAATCAATCTCAAGATCCCAGCAAATGAGAAAAGAGTAGAGGCAATGTATCTGGCCACTGCAATGTTAGTGAGCCTACCTAGCGCAGTCCTTCGAAGCAGACTTGCTTTTCCACATCCTTGCAGGCTCACTATTGAGCTGTGGACAGATACATGCCCCGGTCTTACTCCATAGCAAATCCCATCCCTATCTCTTAAGAAATCAAAATCACACGAATTTGCATCATATACAAAAATCGAGGTGTTCTTCCTTGGAACAGCATCAGTTGATACAACAAATGATGGCATGGAACGATACAAAAATAGACTTCCCTCAGATTTGTTTACATCAAATGTTTGAACAGCAAGCCCGACAACGTCCCGATCAGATCGCAGTTGTCATGGGTAGCGAGCAGATTACCTATCAACAACTAAACCAACGCGCTAACCAATTAGCCCATTATTTACAGCCATTCGGTGTAGGTCCAGACGTACCCGTTGGAGTATGCATGAATCGCTCGATCGAACTTGTTATCGCCTTACTGGGGATCTTAAAAGCAGGTGGCGCCTATGTTCCAATCGATGTGGAAGCACCCACTCGCAGAATCGAACAAATTTTGACCGAAGCAAAGGCTCCCGTCTGCTTATCACAGTCAGAGCTTAAAGAATCGTTACCAATCTGTGAGGTTCAGCTTGTATTCGTAAACGAGTTGGAGGATAAAATCGCATCCTTTCCAACCGAGACATCTCCTGATTCAGGAGTTGGACCTGAGCATGCTGTCGCCATCTACTATACATCTGGATCAACCGGTCGCCCCAAAGGAGTTATTAATCTCCATAAGGGCTGGGGGAATAAGATGCACACCCTGCAACGTCGCTTCCAACTACAACCAGAGGAAACAATCCTGCATAAGACGACGATTACGTTTGACGATACAGCGATCGAAATCTTTTGGACCCTGTCGGTAGGAGCACGCATTGCCTTGATCGAGCCGGGATTACATCGGGATCCGGAAGCGATTGTGGATGCATTGATTCATTACCAAGCATGTGGTCTCCTTGCTGTGCCAAGCGTGTTAAATCGCGTGATGGATGTGATGGATCACAAAAAGAAGCTCCAACTATCCAAGTTTCGTTTTGCCTATGTAGGGGGTGAGACGCTGACCTCGAGCATGGTACGTCGTCACGCTGAGCTACTGCCAGGCAAGTTGTACAATACGTGGGGAGCCACGGAAGTATCCGTTGATTCGACGATCCATGAGTGTTCGGAAGCTGATTATAACGAAGAAGGGGCCGTCTGCATCGGTAAGCCGGTTGATAATAATCGTGTCTATATCCTAGATGGAAACATGCAACCAGTCGATGTGGGGATAGTAGGCGATTTGTATATTGCTGGGATCGGTGTCGGAAAGGGCTACATTAACGATCCGGAGAGAACGGCGAAATCATTTATGGAGGATCCGTTTGTATCTGGGGAGATGATGTACCGTACAGGCGACCGTGGGATTTTTCGCGAAGATGGTTCGATTAAATTTCTGGGAAGGGAAGACTTCCAAGTTAAAATTCGTGGAATCCGTGTAGAGTTGGGAGAGATCGAAGCGACCCTTTTGAAACATGAGAAGGTAAAAGAAGCGGTTGTGCTCCTACGTGAAGATACTCCTGGTAATAAGCGATTGGTCGCTTATGTAGTGATGAAAGCGGACCAAAGTGAGGGGGATAAACACGAACTACGAGAGCATCTGAAAGAATGGTTGCCTCTTTATATGATCCCGCATTTTATGATGTTTCTAGAGAAATTGCCCCTAAATCAGAATAGTAAATTAGATCGGAAAGCGCTCCCAACACCTAGTAGTACGCGCCCCGATCTGGGAACGGATTATATAGAGCCTCGCAATGAAATGGAGTCCTATTTAGCGGGTGTTTTTGAAGATGTTTTGAAGATGGAAGAAGTGGGCGTTTACGATGATTTCTTTGAATTAGGCGGGGACTCGATCACAGCTACATTGGTGATGACTCGTCTGCGACTAACGATTCATCCGAAAATTCCCTTGAAAGTGTTGTTTGATCTTAAACATATTGCTGGTTTGACCCATTATTTTCAAGAGAATGGATGGAGTCTTATATTAGAAGGTATTATGGGACTCCAACGGGTAGATCGCGATCAGGAGTTGCCACTCTCTTTTGCACAAGAGCGGTTATGGTTTATTCATAAGTTAGACGAAGAGAAGCCAACGTATAATGAGCCTGTAGCGTATCGTATTTGCGGGGATTTGCAGATACCCGCCCTGCATAAAGCGCTCTGTGAAATGGTCCAACGTCACGAAAGCTTACGCACCACTTTTATCACGATAGGCGATCATCCGGTTCAGTTTATCGCTCAGGAAGAAAAGGTGGAACTTCCTCTAGAGGATCTCTCGTCAGTTCCAGCAGGTGAGCGAGAAAAGACTCTGCAAATGGGACTAACCAAGGAATCACGCATCCCGTTTCGTCTGGATAAGGCTCCGCTCATGAGGTCGAAATTGTTCAAGATGGATACGGAAGAATACGTGCTATTTATTAACATGCATCATATCATCACAGATGCATGGTCGGGTGTTCTTTTCTTGGAAGAGCTAGGCATTTTGTATGACGCGGTGCTAAAAAAGAAACCGAATCCAATGGATGAACCATCGTTCCAATATGCAGATTTTGCCGCATGGCAACGAGAGTGGTTACAAGGGACGACATTGGAAGAGCAAGTTGATTTTTGGAAGCAGGAACTTGCGGGAGAACTTCCCGTTCTGCAATTACCAACCGATTATCCTAGACCCGCTGTACAAACGTTTGAAGGGAACCGCTTTACATTTCATCTGGATGCGGAGTTAGTTGATCAGATTAAGCAACTGGGGCAACAAAATGAAGCATCAGCCTATATGGTGTTGCTCGCTGCGTTTAACATTTTGTTACACCGCTACTCTAGACAGCCAGATATCTTGGTTGGTTCACCCATTGCGAACCGGAACTACCCTGGATTAGAGCAGATGATTGGCTTTTTCGTTAATACGATCATCGTTCGAAGCGAGTACTCAGGTGATTGCGCTTTTCATGAATATGTAAATCAGATGAAAGAAAAATGCCTAAATATTTATAACCATCAAGATGTTCCGTTTGAGCAATTGGTACGTGAGCTTCAGCCTGAGAGGAATCCTGCTTATTCTCCATTGGTACAAGTGGTGTTTGCCTTTCAAAATAATTTAGAAGAAGTGCTTCATCTAACCGACTTGCAAGTTTCTCCGGTAAATGTAAACACACATACAGCTCGGTATGATTTGACGTTATTCTTGACGGAGACGAAGCAAGGGAAGTACGCAGGGATTTTTGAATATAATACTGCCTTATTCAAACAGGAGACCATTGAGCGATTATGTGAGAATTTTACCACTCTATTGAAAAAAATTGTTGCGGATCCCACACAATCCTTAGCCCAGCTCCCGATTACTTCCGAGAATCAGCGCACAGACATACTGAAATGGAACGAGACTCGTGTGCCATTTCCGGAGAATGGCACGCTACATGAATCGATTCAAAAACAAGTGGAACGAACGCCAGATGCCCCAGCGGTTGTTTTCAAAGGAAAATCGTTAACGTATCGCGAGCTAGATGAATGTGCAAATCAATTGGCTCACTACTTGGTAGAAAAAGGTGTGGGACCTAAGCGTGTTGTGGGGATTTGTATGGAGCGTTCCTTGGATTTGATAGTTGGACTATATGCCATTCTCAAGGCTGGAGGAGCGTTTTTGCCACTTGACCCGGAAGCACCTAAAGCTCGTCTGAGTCAGATTCTAGAAGATTCGGAGGCTGTCGTTTGCTTGTCAGAGTTAGCTTTTCAGGAGCGAGTGCCACATGACACCGTTTCAACAACCTGGCTAGATGTGGAATGGGATCGGATTACGTTGATGTCTTCTCATACACTCAAAGGTAAAATTGCTCCCGACGATCCGATTTCGGTGTACTACACTTCAGGCTCAACAGGCAAGCCAAAGGGCGTTGTAAACACACAGTCAGGTTGGATGAATCGGATGTGCTGGATGCAGAATCATTTTCAGTTACAGCCGGGCGAGACTGTTCTCCAGAAGACAACCCTTACGTTTGACGATGCGGCTGTAGAGGTGTTTTGGCCTCTGATGCAGGGTGGTCGAGTTGCTCTGATTGAGCCTGGCATGCACCGTGATCCTCGGGCGATTATCGATGCGGCGATCCAATACGAAGCAGTACATCTCCAGTTTGTGCCGAGCATGTTGAATTTAGTGTTGGATGAAATAACAGAGGAAGATCGCAGACAATTACACGCAGTACGAAGTACCATCTCTTCCGGGGAAGCGTTAAGCGCTACGACCGTACGTCGATTCTTTGAAAAGATACCCGGCACGCTTAACAACACATGGGGCGCAACGGAAGTCTCCATTGACTCCACCATTCATGTGTGTTGTCCGGAGGATGTGGAGGAAGAAGGCGCAGTCTGCATTGGGAAACCGATTGACAATAACCGCTGCTACGTTTTAGATGAGCATCTGCATCCTGTTCCAGTTGGTGTGGTCGGAGATTTATATTTAGCTGGCGTAGGAGTTGCAATGGGATATCTAAATAATCCGGAGCGGACAGCCAAGTCATTTTCCGCCGATCCATTTATGCCGAGTGAACGCATGTACAAGACGGGAGACCTTGGTTATCATCGGCCGGACGGTTCGCTCATGTTTGTAGGTCGTGCCGATAACCAAGTAAAAATTCGAGGGATGCGTGTAGAGCTGGGAGAGATCGAGGCAGTTCTCTTAAAGCATGAAAATGTGAAAGAAGCGGTCGTGCTCGTTCAAGAAGATGAACCGGGATTGAAGCGACTTCTTGCTTACGTAGTGCCACTCAATCCCAAAATGCCTCTCATCAGCGAAGAGATGCGCGAGTTGGTAAAACAGTCGCTACCAGACTATATGGTTCCTTCCTTCGTGATGATCCTAGAGCAGATGCCGTTAAATGCAAACGGAAAAGTAGACCGCCCGCAACTGCCTAGACCCGATCGAATCCAGCATTATACCGGAGTGGACTATATCGAGCCTCAGGGACCCGTAGAGATTATGCTTACCGAGTTTTGGAGAGAGATGCTACAAATCGAGAAAATCGGTATCCACGACAACTTTTTCGATCTAGGTGGACATTCCCTACTCGCCACCCAAATTGTCTCCCGCATCCGCAGACAACTCGGCGTAGAACTCCCCCTACGAGACGTATTTATGAAGCCAACCATCTTTGAACTAGCAAAAATAGTAGAAGGTATCCTCATGGAAATGATAGAGGGTCTATCTGAAGAAGAGGTAAGTTCTCTATTAGACAAAGAGTAAGGGCATACAATTCTGACAGATTCTCCTGCTCTCGATTGCCCAATGATTTTAAAAGATTGCACCAGAAAGGACTGATTCCATTGTCGTCCAACGAAGGATACTTCATTTTCCCAGCATCCTACACCCAAAAACGACTATGGTTCTTGGATGAACTCCTACTTCACACCCCAGCATACACACTATCGTTTCCATTACGGATTCGGGGTCAACTAAACGAGGAAGCATTAAAACAAAGCATACAAAAAATAGTCCAAAGACATGAATCACTACGCACCTTTTTCACCTATGATGCTGGCGAGCTCATGCAAGCGATCGTACCGGATCTGGAGCTATCGATTCCATTATGTCATAAGGAGGGTTTATCAGATGCGGAGCGTCGTGAGCAAGCAGTAGAACTTGCACATGGAGATGCTCTGGAGCCTTTTGTGTTATCGAAAGGACCACTCATTCGAGCTTCAATCGTTCGTTTTGCTGAGGATGATCATGTATTGCTTCTATCGATCCATCATATTATTTTTGATGGTTGGTCGGGTAACGTGTTCTTTCGAGAGTTGGAAGAAGGGTACCGATCTCTTTGTTTAAACGAATCACTTGAAGTAGAAGAGTTAGAGATTCAATACGGAGACTATGCTGTGTGGCAACAAGAATGGGTGGAGTCGGACGAATTTGGAGAGCAGTTGCAGTATTGGAAAGAACGGCTAAAGGGGCACCATCCTCTACTCGAAATCCCAACGGATCGACCACGCTTGGCCAAGTCAAATCTAAAAGGCGGAAGCTATGAGTTTGTGATCCCTGCTTCCGTTGCAGAGAAGACAGCCGAGCTGGGACGTGCGGAAGGTACGACACTTTTTATGACGTATTTGACTGCATTTCAATTATTTCTCTTTCGATATAGTGGTCAGGATGATTTCTGTGTGGGTTCTCTTCATGCAAATCGCAATCTAGATGGAGTGGAAGGCGTAATCGGATTTTTTGTGAATACGTTGGTACATCGGGCTCAGATGAAGCAAGGTGTTACATTTCGTGAGCGATTGCAACAGGTGGGACAAGAATGTATAGACGCTCTTTCCTATGCGGATGTGCCATTTGACAAGATTGTAGAAGAGGTTTGTACAGAGAGAAATTACCATCACACTCCCATCGTACAAGTGCTATTCGAATGCCAGAATGAATGGATCAGTGGAGATTCATTTCATCTGCTAGATACCGAGATTGAGCAGATTGATACCCCAAGCTCGACCAGTAAGTTCGATCTTTCTCTCTATATTCATCCGAGTGAAGAAGCGGTTTCAGGGATGTTCGAATACAACAGCGATTTGTTTGATCATGACACGATCAAACGAATGACGGAGCATTTTCTGATCTTGTTGGAACGAATGGTAGAATCTCCTGAAAAAGAAGTAGAGAAAATCTCTCTCTTAACAAAGGATGAATGGTTGCGATTTGAAAGTGAAGTAGGCAGGGTGATAGCGAGAAATCGTTCTACTGCCTGTATCCATACATGGTTTGAGGATCAGGTAGAGAGTAGTCCAGATTCGATCGCGATTGTGTATGAAGGGGACTCTATTTCGTATAGCGAGTTAAATAGGCGAGCGAATCGTGTAGCGCATTATCTGCATAGCCGAGGGGTGGGAAAAGGGGATCTAGTTGGGATGTGGTTGGATCGTTCGATTGAGATGATCGTGGCGATTTTAGGTGCTTTGAAGGCAGGCGCAGCGTATGTTCCGATCGATCCATCCGCACCGTCAGAACGTGCCGCTTATATTTTAGAAGATGCCAATGTATCTGTGTTACTTACGGATAATGAGATCATGCCACCTTTCGCAACTCAGCTAGGTATAGAAGTGATCGATTTATCTGATTGGACGAAGCTAGAGTCCTTCTCTATAGAGAATCCGCGTTACGATGTGAACCCAAATGACGTAGCGTATGTCATTTATACATCAGGTTCTACAGGTAAGCCTAAGGGTGTCATGGTGGAGCATGGCAATGTATACCGGTTATTTACAAGTACCGAACATTGGTATCACTTTGATGAGCATGATGTATGGACATTATTCCATTCTTACGCGTTTGATTTCTCTGTATGGGAGATTTGGGGTGCATTGCTGTACGGAGGAAAACTGGTCGTGGTTCCGTATGAGGTAACTCGCTCGCCAGAGTCCTTTTATCGCTTGCTGATCGATCAGCAAGTTACAGTGCTGAATCAGACGCCGTCTAGTTTTCGGCAGTTAATCCAAGTCGATCTCCAGAAATCATCACCCCATCTTTCCTTGCGATACGTCATCTTTGGCGGAGAAGCGCTTGATTTTCGGACATTGTCCCCTTGGTTCGAACGTCATGGGGATACGAAACCCCAATTAATCAATATGTATGGGATTACAGAGACTACGGTCCATGTTACGTATCGAACGATTTGGTATCAAGATGCAATGGAGCCTGGTGGAAGCTACATTGGAGTCCCTATCCCGGATTTGAAGGTTTATATCCTTGATCCATATTTACAACCTGTCCCAACAGGCGTGTTTGGTGAGATGTATATCGAGGGTTCCGGCTTAACACGAGGATATCTAAATCGCCCAGAACTGACCGCAGAACGATTCATTCCCCATCCATTTCACAAGGATGATTCAAAACGGAAACTTTATAAAACGGGTGATCTCGCACGGCTATTGCCAAGTAGCGAGCTTGATTATCGTGGCAGAGCCGATTCACAAGTTAAGATTCGTGGTTTCCGCATGGAATTGGGCGAGATTGAAGCAACTTTGCTGGAACATCCATCAGTGGCTGAAGCTGTGGTAGCGGTGAAACAGTTTCCAGGTGGGCAAGAGGGATTAGTTGGCTATGTGTGTGTGGCTCCTTTGTACCAACAAACGATCCAGCCAGACCAGCTACGTAGCTTTCTAGCGGAAAAGCTTCCGGAGTATATGGTGCCGACGATCATCATGGTGATCGATCAGGTTCCGCTTACGGTGAATGGTAAGACAGATCTTCGTGCGCTGCCTGATCCTGATTTCGGAAGCATGACGCGTGCTCATACGTATATCCCACCTGAATCGGCTGAAGAGCGGATCATGACGGAAATCTGGGAACGTGTCCTTCAAGTGGAGCGTGTGGGAGTAGAAGATAACTATTTTGAACTAGGCGGGGATTCGATTCGTTCGCTTCAGATCCTATACCAAGCGCGTGAAGCAGGGATTGATTTTGCTATGCAGGATCTTTTCAAGTATCGAACCGTACGAACGCTGGTAGAAGCATGGAGGAAACGAGATCAGATCAAAGAAGACGAACCAAGCGAAATGAATGTGCCAATGGTGGAAATGGAAGACGCATATCAGCCACACGGGGATATAGAAGATATATATCCGATGTCTCAATCACAGATCGGTATGATCTATCATAGCAAATTAGACTCGACTCAAGATCTCTACCACAACATACACAGCTTCCATCTACAAGCCGAGTACGATGAGCAGGCTTGGACGAAGGCGATTGAGGAATTAGTCTCCCGACATCCGATTTTGCGCACATCGTTTGATCTCGTTCATTCCAATCAGCCTGTGCAACGGGTCCATCGGCAGGTAGAGGTGCCGTTACGCTTTTTTGATATTCGCTCTTTGTCTCAAAGCGAGCAAGACGAGCAGATCCATCTTTATATAGAGAGCGAACGGAATAAGCCGTTTGATTGGACGGAAGCCCCAATCATTCGCTTGTCTATTCATCAACGGAGCGAGAATACATTTCAACTTGTGATCACAGAGCATCATGCGGTTCTAGATGGCTGGAGCGTGGCTACGATGCAGATCGAGCTTTTTCAACTGTATCTACACCAGCTTCATCTTGCGGAACCGTTATCCAGTGCACCGATTGCGAAATACAAAGACTTTATTGCTCTAGAACAAAAAGCGATCCGCTCTGATTCAAGTAAACCATTCTGGGAACAGCAATTGTCCGATCATCATCATAACCAGCTTCCGCGCTTGCTTTCCCAAGAGAAGACGTTATCTGGGGCTGATATGAAGTACGAGAATGTTGCGATTTCAAGTGACGTATCACAGCAATTGAAGGACTTATCTCTTCGCTTACAAGTTCCGATCAAAAGCGTATTGTTGGCGGCTCATCTTCGAGTGATCTCATTCTTATGTAACCAGAAAGCAATGATAACAGGAGTTGTATGGAATGGACGACCCGAACAGGAAGATAGCGAACGTGCATTAGGCATGTTTCTAAATACATTGCCATTTTGTATGCAATTGAAGGATGAAGCATGGAATGATCTCATCTGCAGAGTGTTTGATCGAGAGCAAGAGATCATGCCACATCGTCACTATCCGTTGGCGCAGATCCAACGGGACGTGGGAGGTCAGCCTCTCTTTGAAACCTTCTTCAACTTTACTAGTTTCTATGTTTTACAGGAGATGGAACAGAGCCCCTATATCCAAATACTAGATGAATGTTCCCATGCAGACACGAATTTCACATTTGGCGTAGAGTTTTCACTCGATCATACGACTTCCAATGTGCATCTTCATCTACGTTGGGATGGTAGACAATTCCCATTGGAACAAATAGAACGATTTGCTGGCTATTATCAAACAGCCCTTTACCAAATGGCAAACGAACCAGAGAGTCGCTACTTACTAACCCATCTGCTATCTGAGGTGGAGCGAACCCGACTGATTGAGGATTGGAATGATACTGGACGGGATTATCCGGTACGTTCCCTGCATGAGTTGTTTGAAGAACAAGTTTGGAAAACCCCGGATCGCATGGCTTTACACTTTGAAGGAACCGAGTGGACGTATCAGCAGTTAAATACACAAGCCAACAAAGTGGCAGGTGTGCTTAAACAGCAAGGGGTACAGGACAATGTGAAAGTAGGGCTTCTCTTCGATCGTTCCCTTGAGCTTGTCGCAAGTCTCTATGGAGTTATCAAAGCAGGTGGTACCTATGTGCCTTTTGATCCCGAATCTCCAGCTGATCGCTTAGCATTTTTACTAGAGGATGCTGACATTTCTGTCCTCATTACACAGAAAAAATGGTTAGACAGCTTGCCATCTACGGCCACACAAATTTTAACGGTAGAAGATATATGGGCATCGGATCAAACAGAGAGTAATCTTTCAATTTCAGGACCCTCACATCCAGATTGTATCGCCTATATGATCTACACTTCTGGATCCACTGGAAAGCCAAAAGGAGTGATGATTTCACATCGTAGTATTCATAACCGTCTACTGTGGATGCAGGAACAGTATTCATTGACAGAAGAGGATCGGGTGCTACAGAAAACGCCCTATAGCTTTGACGTTTCCGTATGGGAGTTTTTCTGGCCGCTCATCACAGGGGCAAGTCTAGTGATTGCAAGTCCCAATGGACATAAAGATCCACACTATTTAGCCGATCTAATCGAGTCACAAAGAATTACCACGCTTCATTTTGTTCCCTCTATGCTTCGCTTGTTTGTAGAAGAGGCAGCACCAGGCAAATGTCTAAGTATGAAGCGTGTATTTTGTAGCGGGGAGGCTTTGTCTTATCCACTACAGCAGAAATTTTTCGGGCGCTTTCAAGCTTCGTTACATAATCTGTATGGTCCCACAGAGACTACAGTGGATGTAACATACTGGGAATGTCGCCCTGATACTGAACTGGCAGTCGTCCCTATCGGTCGACCCGTTGCCAATACACAAGCTTATATTTTAGATGATCAATACCAACCGCTTCCGCTAGGCACACCAGGTGAACTATTTATCGGGGGCGTACAGGTTGGATCAGGCTACCATAATCGAGAACAAATGACAGCGGAGAGATTTATCGCGAATCCCTTTATAAACGGGGAACGTCTGTATAAGACGGGCGATTTAGTACGCTTTCAACCCGATGGAAATATAGAATACCTGGGGCGCAACGATGACCAAGTCAAGATACGAGGCTTTCGAATTGAACTGGGTGAGATTGTAAGTGTACTTAGCGAACATACTGCGGTACACGAGTCCGTTGTCATGGCCCAAAAAGGTAGGGATGATGAACCGTATCTCGTTGCTTATGTCATTGCATGTCTAGACAAAAAAGCAGAGATTGAGGCATTTTTAAGCAACAGATTACCTAACTACATGATCCCTCATCTCGTTCTGCTTGACCGGTTTCCTGTCACCCAAAACGGAAAACTAGATCGAAAAGTGCTCGCCACTCTTGAAACAGACATACACCAGAGTCAAGAACAGAATCTAGTGAAGCCCCGTAATGATGTCGAGTCCGAGTTGGTGGGCATCTGGGAAGAAGTACTGGGACGTTCTCCAATCAGCGTTCAAGATCACTTCTTTAAACTAGGTGGGCACTCCATCGCCGCAGTTCGACTCATATCACGGATTAACCAACATTTTCATATAGAGCTACCTCTGTCCGTTTTACTTCAAAAAACAACCATTCAAGATTTAGCTATTCGTATTCGACACAGCGAAAGCTCACCAGAACTAGCATCCCCCCTTGTTCCATTTGGTTCAGAGGATGGTAGGGACGAAAAAATTCCTCTCTTCTTCGTTCATCCAATCGGGGGTAGCGCCTTTTGTTATACAGGCTTAGCCGCACATTTGGAACCAGCGTTTGCCGTCTATGCTTTTCAGTCGTTACATTTGGAAGGTATGTATGAACTGCAAACATCAGTTGAAGAGATGGCTAAAACCTATCTGGAAGCAATGCGAACCGTGCAAAAAAAAGGACCCTATTCCCTTGGCGGTTGGTCCTTTGGCGGTGTCATCGCCTACGAAATTGTGAATCAGCTACAACAGCAAGGCGAAGAGATTGCCCATCTAATATTGTTGGACTCTTATGCTCCCACGGGATCCAACCAACAAACCGATTGGACCGAAGAAGAGCTGATTCATAGCTTCCTCCAAGATCTTCTTCACACCACCACATCAAGTGAAGAGAAAGGAACTACAAAGCAGTTAACCCAGTCCAAAACTTCTTCACAGTCTGTCTTCACTCGCTTACTGGAACAAGGGAATGTGCCACCAGACATGGATGAGCAAAGAATCGAACGACTCTATCAAGTTTTCCAAGCAAATGTACGTGCAGGTGGAAACTACATTCCCCAAACTGGATGTAAAGCTCCAACCATACTCATTCGTGCACAGGAAGAAGGATCTGAGGAGGATGACAACCTAACCCTAGCTTGGGATCAGCTCATCCAGACCCCAATCGAAGTAGTAACTGCCTCAGGCAATCACTACACTATACTACAAGATCCTTACGTAAAAGAACTCGCTGAAACGATGCAGCAACGCATTAATCATTGATGAGCGACTCATTTAATGTTGAAGATAAGCAGCTTTGACCAAACGATGTAAGCCTGAAAGTACTTAGTATTTGATCTCCAAAATGTTTTTAAATAACTTTAGCAAATGAAAGTAGATCTAGGGGCAATGTATCTGACCACTAACATCGCAGGCTCACTATTTGAGCTGAGGTCAGATACATGCCCCGGGATCACTCCCACGTAAAGCGAATCAATATCTCTTTATCCTTTTAACAGTCAATCTCTATCATCATGCTCCTTTGCTACAAAGTTAAAGGAAGGTAACCCAATGAATAAAAATGCTCAACCTAGATCCACCGGATTCGGACAATCGTTCGGAACATTTGGAGAGCTACTACAAGGAGTTTTACCAGAAAACAACCTAGACTTCCTAGTCTCATTTCCAATCACCCGATCTTCCCAAGTTACCTTTGTACCCGACTCTAGTAAAGACTTCATCGAAGTAAGTCCCTCTTACAAAACCAAGACCCAAAAACTAGCCGAGCAAATGCTAGCTTGGTATAAACTTCCGGCAGGGGGGAGAATCACGATTGAGAGCACACTTCCAGTCGGGAAAGGCTTAGCCAGCTCCTCAGCTGACTTAGTTGCATGTGCTCGGGCCATTGATAACTGCTACGACCTAGGGATCAACGAAGAAGAGATAGGCCGTTTTTTAGCCGAAATTGAGCCATCTGATGGAGTGATGTACCCAGGAGTCACTTCGTTTTACCATAAAAAGGTCCAACTTCGAGAATTCATGGGCCCGTTACCGAACCTGACAGTCGTGAGTATTGATGAAGGCGGGATGGTTGATACACTCCGCTTTAACCAACAAGAAAAGCCGTTTACCTCAGAAGATAAGATGGAGTATCAACGATTGCTAGATGAGATCACGGTTGCCATTCAACAACGCGACTATGCCCGTGTGGGGCAAATTTCAACGCAAAGTGCCCGAAAGAATCAGAAGCTTCTCGCCAAACAATCTTTTTCGAAAATAGTGAAGATATGCGAGCAAGTAGCGGCCTTAGGTGTCATTGTCACACATAGTGGTACATGTATCGGATTGTTGCTTTCTCCTCTTTTTCCAGACTATCCAAATAAGCTTCAGAAAACCACTCATCTACTCAATGAAATATCAGGTGAAGTAAGCATTTACTACTCATGGGAAGAAGATTGTGTTTGGGAGAATTCACCTATTTTGCAGAGAGGATGAGCTGTGTGAAGTTGAAGAGCCTTATTGATTCCATCGGAAATACCCCGACTGTCCGTTTACGCTTGGATGATCAGGCAAGAGGGCAAGTTTACGCCAAGCTGGAGATGCAGAATCCATTTGGCATGAAAGACCGAGTGGCTAAGCGAATTTTACTAGAAGCAAAACGAACGGGGGAGTTGAAAGAAGGAGCACCTATTATAGAAAGTTCTTCAGGAACGATGGCGTGTGGGGTTGCGCTAGTTGGAACGTATTTAGGGCACGAAGTTCATATCGTTACCGATCCACGGATGGATCCCGTTACCTTTGCCAAACTTGAATCCTTAGGATGCACCGTTCACGTTGTGGAACAAATGGGAGTAAATGGTTGGCAGAGTGCAAGGCTGGAGCTTCTGCATCAGTTGCTAGATGACTTACCCGGAGCTTTCTTCCCACGGCAATACGAAAATCCAGATAATCCTGCCGCTTACCAATTGCTTGCAGAAGAACTGATCGAAGATCTAGGGCGTGTAGATGTATTGGTTGCTTCGGTGGGGAGTGGTGGTTCCATGTCAGGAACAGCCCGGGCCTTGCAACAGTACAACCCGAATTTAAAGGTGATAGCGGTGGATTGCACAGGAAGTGTGATTTTCGGTCAACCAGACGAACCTTGGAGATTGCAGGGCGGTCTCGGGAACTCCTTAGTTGCGCCCAACGTGGATCATTCCATTGTAGATGAGGTTCATTGGTTAAACGATGAAGAGGCATTTTCCGCCACACTCCGACTAGCAAAAGAGGAAAAAATATTTGCCGGCAACTCATCCGGTTCTGTTTATGCGGTAGCAAAATGGGTCAGCTCACAAGTATCTCCTGACATGAAGATTGTAGCCGTTTTCCCAGACCGCGGGGATCGCTACGTTCATACCATCTATAACCCAAACTATCGAATGGAAAAGGGGATTAATAGTCTACGACTTCCCAAAGCCCCTGAGCGAGTTATAGCAGATACAGTGGTTGAATCATGGTCATATCAAGCATTATTGCGGAGTAGCAGATGATCAATTAAAGGAGGAAGGTCAGAATGAGCAAGAAAATTGAATTGCGAAGCGATACATTTACCTTGCCTACGCCAGAAATGTTAGATGCGATGATTCACGCTGAACTGGGTGATGATGTATACGGTGAAGACCCAACCGTGAAGAAGTTAGAAGAACGGGCGGCAGAGATGTTTGGCAAAGAAGCGGCCATTCTCGTTCCAAGCGGCACGATGGCAAACTTAGCTTCTTTGATGGCCCATTGCCCGCGAGGTTCAAAAGTACTAGTGGGAGACGAGTCCGATATTTATATCTACGAAGCAGGCGGCGCGACAGTATGTGGAGGGATTATGTATGAGCCGATTCCAACACAGCCAGATGGTCGTCTAGCCATAGATGATCTGCAAAAGGGTTTTCCAAACGATCTAGCAGACCCACAGTTTGCCTTGCCTGCCCTCATTTGCTTGGAGAATCCACATAATCGTATGGGAGGTCGTGTGTTACCTCTTACCTATTTGGCAGAAGTGCAAGCCTTCGCTAAAGAAAGGGGAATCCCGGTCCATATGGATGGAGCTCGTGTATGTAATGCGGCTGTAGCTCTAACTGTTTCTGTTGCCGAAGTGGCTCAGTATGCAGATTCGCTCCAGTTTTGTTTATCCAAAGGATTGTCAGCGCCGATTGGCTCCATAGTGGTAGGGGATCGAGAATTTATTCAAAAAGTATATCGGATTCGTAAAATGCTAGGTGGCGGTATGCGTCAGGCAGGAGTGATCGCCGCAGCAGGATACGTTTCTCTAAATAGCATGATAAAACGGTTAGAAGACGATCATACCCACGCCAAGCAGTTAGCGACCGGTCTAGATTCTATAAAAGGAATCGAATGTGATGTGAAAACGGTGGATACCAACATTGTTTTCTTCCGTGTACAAGATAAACGCTTTACTTGGCAAACGTTCGTAGAAGCAGTACGTCAGCAGGGATTATATATCGATGAACTAGGGCATGGACGAATTCGTGCCGTAACCCATTCTGGTATTACTTCTCAAGATATCAATCAAGCGCTACTCATTATACAAAACGTCCTCAATTCGTAAAATACCGTGCTACTAAGGGAGAGATTCATATGTTTAAGGGGAATTTAGAAGGTAGATTAATCGAGGCAATTGAACCGATTCGCCAGCACGTGTTAGCCGTTTCGATCTATCATTTATTTGATACAGGGTTGTTCGACCTGATAAATGAACGCGGCGAAATATCCGCTTCCCAAGCGGCAGAGAAATTGAACATGGACGAGTCCAAATTAGAAGGATTCTGTAAATATTTGAAAGTCGAAGGAATCGTATGGGAGGAAGGGCAACTCTTTTCTCTTACTGAGAAGGGAAAGGAGCTTTCTGACTTCCGTGCGTGGTACATCATGCTAATTGGAGGCTACGCGAACACATTTTTCCAAGTCGGTGAAAAGCTGTACAAAGAATCCGGTTGGGCTACTCGCGATGCGATGAAAGTAGGCATTGGCTCTTGCGGCATTAGCCATTACGATTCGATTCCACTCACCCGCCGCCTGATGGAACAAATTCCGGGTCAATGTAATAAATTGTTAGATCTCGGTTGTGGAAATGGGATGTACTTAGTGGAATTCTGTGAGCAATTTCCACACATTGAAGCATGGGGCACAGAGCCTAGCGAAGGAGGATACAACGAAGCAGTACGTCTCATTCAAGAGAGAGGCCTAGAGAATCGGATTCGCCTCTCTAATTTGAATGCCATTGACTTCTTTCATCAAAAAATAGATTATGAGCCCGATTTTCTCGTGTTAGGTTTCGTTTTACATGAAATCCTAGGCCAAGAAGGCGAAGAAGGCGTTGCCCAATTCTTACAGATGGTAACAGACCGTTTTCCAGACATTCACCTCATCGTTATTGAAGTAGACAATCGAATTGATGATCCACAGATTATGCGTCACGGATTATCACGTGCCTACTATAATCCATATTACTTGCTTCATTACTTCACAGAACAAAAAATGGAGACAGAAGCCTTTTGGGATCAGCTCTTTGGACGTTGTGGGTTAACCATTGTCTCCAAAGATACAACAGATCAAAATGTGGACTCTACAGGTCTTGAAATCGGTTATTTATTAAAGAAAAGAGGCTGAAAGCATGCTCAGAATCACGAGTCAAAACAGTCCATACACCTTACTCCAACAACGCCTTCAATACATCGCCCTACATCCAGATCGTCCGTTTACGATCTTAATTGAAAATGTGCCCCAGTGGGATACGCCCCTTCAGCCCGTGACAAGCAAACAGTCCTATATCTGTGACTATGCACCGTGCAATGGCTATGATTTTTTGTTGAATGGACTGAAGGAACGGGATCAGAGTAAATATCAGTCCTACGTTCAAAATGAAAATATGTTGATTACAAATGGGGCAATGCATGCGTTATCTCTCATCTTCCGTTCTTTGTACAAGCCGGGAGGAATCGCCCTTGTCCAAGCCCCTGTATTAGGGAACATTGCCGATATCTTAAAAGCTTCTGGGTATCAAATAGTCTATTTTTCATCTGATCAAGCCGAAATGCTAGGACAATTGGAACCATTGTACACAGACGACGTGCGGTTTATATACATCAACACACCGCATAATCCCTTCGGCGGCATATTATCGGAGAGTGTAGTGAAGGAGTTAGTCAACTTTGCACAGGAACGCAACGTTGCCCTAATCGCCGATATGATCTACGATTCCTACACATTTGATGGGAACGTTACATACTCCCCTCTCGTTGTGAGTACAGATTGGCAACATCTTTATACCGTGAACTCGATGTCAAAGAACTACGGTGCCCCTGGTTTGCGGATTGGTTGGATTACTTCCGATATGGAAAATATTAAGAAATTGTCCGGGTTATGTGAGGCGGAATGTGTTGCGATTAGTGGACTATCTCAATTACAAGCTTATGACTTGATTCAAAAAGGAAACGATGAGCTGGTAGCGATTGTCCGGCACCGTAAGGAATATGTGGAGCAGCAACTGGCTAAGATTGAGAACATCCAATACCACATTCCAGCTGGAGGAACCCAATTCTTCGTAAAACTGCCAGTGGATGATATTGACCTGTTTGCGGACTTTGTGTTGTTAGAATACGGGCTTGCCTTGACTACAACGAGTAATTACGACGGGATCGAGTGCTCGTATATTCGGGTTCCGATTATTCATTCGGTTGAAATGATTGAGAAAGCGCTTGAGTTGTTGGTAAAGGGGATGGAGGAGTTTGGTAGGTTGTGTCATTCGGATTCGGTATTAGGTGCTAGAAACTAGGTACTAGATATGCCTAGTCTACTATGTTTACTGTTTACAAAAGAACAAAAGGTTTATGTAGTCTGTTAGGAACTAGACTAGATAGCCCGGGGCATGTATCTGCCCACAGCTCAAATAGTAAGCCTGCGAGGATGTGGAAAAGCAAGTCCGCTCCATCCTTCTCCGCTTCGGGCAAGTGGCAAAACTCGCAAAGAACGCTCAGACATTGCCACAAAACACCCTAGCTACGAAGGACTACGCTAAGTAGGCTTACTAACCTCGCAGTGGTCAGATACATTGCCCCTATTCTATTTATCCTTACTGCTCTATCAAAAGTTTGCTGTATATCAGATCTGTTAGTCTTCTAGTCTATGTATGTTCACTCGTTTACCAAAAAAACCTTTGATTAATAGGAGTAGGGGAGTTGTCAAATCGACACTCCCAGCTCCCGATTCCCCAATATCCCAATGAGACGTTACTATTTTGTTGTGAAAGGCTTTTTTTAAATAAAAGAATGGATAGCAAAAAAGTGGAGAGTTCGAACAGAAATGTTTCACAATATCCTACTATGTTACAGTAAGATATAAGGAATGACTTTAGTCTTGATTAGGGCTAAAGTCATATTATTTGTAATCTAAAAGTTACATTACGGATGTGTAGCTGTGGGTAATAGTAAGTAGATCATGATTGAATGGTCTAAATCATACAGTAGGACGAAACAGGGGGGAAATGATTTGGAGCTAATGATCGGTGTCTTATTGTTTATGTTTATCATGGTAACCATTATCGTAAATGTCGTCGTACGTAATAATAAAAAAAGAGGGAAGAACATCGGTTTACATGTGTTGCCTGATTTAGGACTACAAAAGAATGAGGAACCGTTCCAAGCTGAGATGAAGAAGCTAGTGGAGCATATCGAACAATCGATTCCTGAGCACTATGCCAGCCAGGTAAGAGAGCGAGTGATTCGTGAATATCAAATCTCACAACACGATTTTCAAAATCGTTGGTTTGAGTGGAAGCGCTACTTAGCGATGGTCTCCATTCTCCCGTATGTACCGATGTATAGTCGAGACGTTGATGTAATCTGGCATGAGATGTTAATGTTCACCAAAGACTATGAACAATTCTCCAAAAAACTATTAGGGACGACTCTCCATCACCAACCGCATGGTCCAGAAGAGCAGAAACTCGTTCCAAACGATCGTGCATGGTTTGATCTTATCTTTCATCTACTATTTGCACCAACTAAATATACGAACTACACATGGGGAAAGTTCTTGAAACACCCAGTCTCGGTTCAAGTCATTCATGATTTTCGAACCCTCTCAACAGAGAAGCTACAGGAAAGGTATTTTAATACAGACACTGCAACCCATTTCCCCGTGATAGAAAACATACAAAAGCTGTTAATCACACAAGTAAAGCAAAAATTAGAGAAGTTGGACCAATTTTACGTGACTCACGGATCCAATGTAAGAACGTTTAAAAAGTACCATAACATGAAATCACCTGATTACATCTTTATGGGTTTCCTGTTTTTATCTGCCTATCATTATGATGCGTTTCTTGCTCAATATGCTCTCCTTAATGCGCAATCAAGTTCCTATAGTAGTAACTATGTGTTCGGTACAGGTGATAGTGATTCAGGCAGTAGCGATTCAGGCGGTAGCGACTCAGGAAGTAGTGACTCAGGAAGTAGTGACTCAGGAAGTAGCGGAGGAAGCAGTTGTGGTGGCAGTAGCGGATGTGGCGGCGGTGGCTGTGGTGGTGGAAGTTAGATAAAGAATGGACATGACTATGATTTCAAATAGGGAGGAATTAGAATGTCTGATTCTCTAGATCAGTTATTGCACCGCGCGGAAGAAGTGGATAGTTCTCAAGCCTTTACCCTTCAAAATTCAAAAGCATTAAAAATCCGCCTAACCGATTCCGTATTTTGTCGGGCGGGGAGCATGGTTGCTTACCAAGGAAACATCAAATTTGAAAGCACCACGGGCGGCGGGCTTAGCAAATGGATTAAAAAGAAGATAACAGGCGAAGGTGTGCCTTTGATGAAGGCAGTTGGAAATGGCGATTTATTCTTAGCAAATCAAGCGGCTGATATTATGGTGATTGAACTGAAAGGAGAAACCCTCTTTGTAGAAAGTAGAAATCTCCTTGCCTTTGAAAAGACAATCGATTGGGATGTTACCTTATTAAAAGGCGGAGGATCCATGTCCGGTGGCCTCTTTACCTGTAAATTAAGCGGTCATGGCTGCATTGCGATCACTTCCTTTGGCCAGCCCATTGCTCTAGAGGCTCCCTGCGTCGTAGATCCCGACTCCGTTCTCGGTTGGACTTCTGGAACCTCTCCTACCATTCGTACCGATATCAACTTCAAAACATTAATCGGCAAATCTTCTGGTGAGACCTTTCAGCTAGCATTTAATGGCAAAGGCAAAGTGCTTGTTCAGCCCTATGAAAATGACCAACAAAACCTAAAAGGATGATGCATATGTTTGACCATTCTCTCCTCACCCAGCTCACTGATCAAGCCATTTGCGAAGGTGTACAACAGTTTGCAGTGGGTGCGGTGATACAGAAAGATGGCAAGGTACTCATCCTCCGGCGATTACCAGATGATTTCATGGGCGGGATCTATGAGTTGCCGAGTGGTAAGGTCGAAGCGAACGAATCACTAGACAAGGCACTGATCCGTGAAGTGAAGGAAGAAACAGGGCTTGATGTGGTTGCGATCCGTAGTTACATCGATTCTTTTGACTATACGGGTCGTAGTGGTAAGAAGAGCCGTCAATTCAACTTTGCTGTGGATGTAAATACTTCGGATCCGATTATTCTAGAGGAGCACGATTTGTACGAGTGGGTAGCACTAACAGGAGAGTTGCCCGTTACGGAAACAGTGAAGGAAGTGTTGAGGAAGTTTCAAGAAGGTAGCTAGTAACTAAGCCCAATATGGATCATCCAACAAAAGGGACAGAACCAATCTGCCCCTTTTCCTTATGTTAATTTGTAGGGAAGAAAAACTTCAATGCCCTCGGGAGTTCCCGTTGCCAGAAGCCCCACGTATGGTCGCCTTCTTCTTCGTGGTAGGCTACATGAGCACGCTTCTCTAATAGAATCTGATGGACCTCACGATTTCGAGCCACGAGATCCAAGGTTCCCATATGTGTTTCAATCGCCGTTTCGGATAGCCCGATCGACTGATAGATTTCGAGAAACTGTAGAGAGTACACGCGCGAGAGATCATGTACCGTTTGTTCGAGAAAAGCCCCCGATTGAGATAGCACCCGATTACAAATTTCTGGATACTCAAGGGCGATATGTAAAGAGGCTGTCCCGCCTAAAGAAGAGCCTCCTATTACCAATTTGTCAGTCGCGGTATCCACCGAATACCTTTCCTGCATAAGCGGTAACAACTCTTCGACGATCATTAGTTTATGTGCTTCATGAAGCTCCCTAGTGGGCGAATACTGCGCTGTTCGTTTCATTTTATCCACCGGCACAAATGCTATCACCACTGGTACCATCTCATTTTGTGATAGTAATTGATTTGCCTGTGTAGCAATCCTGCCTAAATTAAGATAATCAGGTCCATCATGGAGAATAAGGAGAGGATAGGATATGGAGTCATCATAATCCGGTGGCAGATAAACGTGAATATCCTTCGTCTCCTCTAAATGAGAACTTGTCAGCTTCTCTTTCTTAATCGTTCTAGTTAGATATTTGGTATCCATTTCTCATTGCCCTTTCTATACAAAAACAATGCTTTCATTACAATATACCCAAATAATCCTCCCATCGCGAATAAAAGATTTGGATTCCTCTTTGACCGAAAGTTATCAATACATATAAAATACATACTAGGGTGACCTTACGAAAGGGGATCTACTAAATGATGCAACCAGCATGGACTCCTAGTCAACAAACAATAGAACAAAGCAGACTGTATCAATTTATGAAAAAGCATGGCTTTTCCGATGTGGAAGAATTTCGAAAGCAATCCATTCAAGATGTAGCATGGTTTTGGGAGAAAGTCGTTCAAGATTTAGGGATTCATTGGACATCTCCATACCGTCAGGTCTTAGAGCAAGCAGACGGAATCGAGCATGCGAAGTTCTTTGTAGATGGCAAGATGAATCTAGCGTATAACGCATTGGATCGATTTTTAGAAGATCCTGTTTCCCGTGACAGAGTGGCGGTCGTGTATGAAAATGAATCAGGAAAACAGGACCAGTGGACTTACCAACAGTTGTGGGAAGAAGTAAATAAGTGTGCCAATGGATTACTCAAGCTGGGCCTACACGCAGGTGACCGTGTAGCAATCTATTTGCCCATGATTGTAGAAAATGTAGTAACTATGCTAGCGATTGCGAAAATCGGAGCTATCTTCACTCCTTGCTTCTCTGGCTTTGGAGCCGATGCATTATCTACCCGGATCAATGACTGTCAAGCTAGATTCCTTATTACAGCAGATGGCTTTACCCGTCGCGGTAAGGTAGTGTCGATGAAAGAGGAAGCCGATCGTGCTGTGGAACAATCACCGTCCATTGAAAAAGTCATCGTTGTATCTAATTTAGGTAATGATGCCTCTATGACCGATGATAGAGATCTTTTTTGGGCTTCTGTGATGACAGATATGAAACCGCTTCCATGTCATCTAACGGATGCCAATGATCCGTTTATGATTATCTATACGTCTGGTACTACAGGCCGTCCAAAGGGAACGGTTCATGTACACGCAGGATTTCCGATTAAGGCAGCATTTGACGAAGGGTATTGTATGGATGTGCGTAGTGAGGATGTGATTTGTTGGGTTACCGATATGGGTTGGATGATGGGACCGTGGAAAGTGTTTGGGACTCTGCTAAACGGTGCCACAATGGTATTGTTTGATGGAACACCTGACTATCCGAATCCAGGGAGACTGTGGGAGTTAGTAGAGAAGTACCAAATTACGCATCTTGGCATCTCACCTACTTTGATTCGCGTGTTGATGAAACAAGGAGAGAGCTGGGTGGAAGCGCGTGATATAAGCAGTCTGCGTGTTTTTGGATCTACGGGTGAGCCTTGGAATCCAGATCCATGGCATTGGCTATTTGAAAAAGTAGGAAAGAAACAAGTTCCGATTTTTAACTATTCAGGAGGAACGGAAATATCAGGCGGTATTCTTGGAAATGTAATCGTAAAACCACAAGTTCCATGTGGGTTTAATATGGCGATTCCGGGGATGGATATTGAGATATATGATGAAGAGGGTCAGCCAGTTCGTGGCGAAGTAGGAGAGTTGGTAATCAGGAAGCCGTGGGTGGGAATGACACAAGGCTTTTGGCAGGATGATTTACGATATCTAGAAGCTTATTGGAGTCGTTGGCCGAAGACATGGGTGCATGGCGATTGGGTTCAGATGGATGAATCAGGCATGTACTACATTACCGGTCGCTCGGATGACACGATCAAAATTGCCGGGAAGCGACTGGGACCTGCTGAGATGGAATCCGTTCTAGTGGCGCATCCGGGGGTGATTGAAGCCGTCACCATCGGGGTTCCAGATGCGGATAAAGGAGAGGTGGCCGTTTGCTTCGTAGTGGGTAAAGCCAATCCAGATCATTCGCCAGAAGAACTTGCTTTCGAAATACGCAACTTTGTTGGGGAGCGAATGGGGAAAGCATTAAGTCCAAAAAGAGTCTATTTGATTCAGGAACTTCCTAAGACTCGAAATGGAAAAATCCTGCGTCGTGTAGTGAAAGCGGCTTATATGGGGAAAGCGCTAGGAGATTTATCCTCTCTAGAAAACCCCGATTCGGTTGAAGAAATACACAAATTGTCGATGGTACTGGACTAAATAAGTGAGAATTTGAGAGAGCTATGTAGAAATTCTACTAGGCTCTTTCTATTTATAAGCTAATATAAGGTAAATAAGGGAAAAAAGAAGTTAGTTTTGGTAATATAAAAATGGGTAGAGTATAATTATATTTTCATATTATTAACAGCTAGTGGTTGATTTACATAGTTTAAACTTAAAATAAAATACTTATATTAATCTGATATTTAAATAAAGTAGTTCGTAATATAAAATTCATATTTTCGTCAACTAAAATCTGACTCAAATAAGACCTTGCTTACGTATTAATATATAGAGAGGTGTCGGTTATCGAATGTTCCGGGTGTTTAAAGAGAACGTTATCAACCAGCCCGATTTAGAAAAGAGAGTAAAACAGATCCAATCTACCGACTCTCCACAGCAACGAGATCAACTATTACGCGAATTAGAGCCTCATGTGGCACGGATGGCCTCACGAGTTTGTCAAAGAGTAATCACCAAGCATGATGATGAATATATGATTGCCTACTCTGCTATGGATGAGGCGATTGAACGATTTCAAACTATAGAAGAGGGTTCATTTCTAGCATTTGCTTTCGTAGTGATTAGAGGACGGCTCATTGATTATTATCGTCATGAAAAGAAACACAAGAATCAAATATCGCTAGAAGTACCGGGGTATGCCGATTCTGAGAGTGAAATGATTCATCCAGAATTAAATCATCACTCAGTTGAACAATATCAAGCGATGGGTCAAGCTGAGCAAGTACGCAACGATATTGCGTTTTTCACAAGTGCTTTAGAGGTACATGGCATCACGTTGGAAGAAGTAGTGAAAAAGTGTCCGAAACACCGAGACACTCGCGAGAGTATGTTTGAAATTGCCAAGACGATTGTGTCAAAGCCTACATACCTTCAGTCTTTTTATCAATCAACCAAGCTAGATAAAGAATTAATGAAAGAGTTAGGATATCATCGTCGAACGCTTACGAGACATCGTGTCTATTTAATTGCTTTGACGATCATCTTGTCGGAAGATGTTCCGTATATGAAAAGTTACCTTGTCAATAGAAATGAGGAGCAATGATGCGTCGGGGTATCATTTTAGAGATTAAAGAAAAACATTGGATCGTCATGAGTGCCGATGGTTCTTTTGAAAAAGTAAACAACATAGACCCACTGGCCAAAGTGGGAGAAGAAGTAGAACTGCCTCTTGTGATAGAGAGAAAACCGTCTCTACTAAAGAAAAAGTGGCTGGCTCCAATTGGTGGAGTAGCAACTGCGGCGGCTTGTGCAGCGATGTTCCTTTTCTCTTCTCTTTTTTCAGAAGAAACACATGCAGCCGAAACGTATTTCTATGTAGATATTAATGCTGGAATGAAGATTGGAATGAATGACGAAAACGATGTCGTTTCTATCACAGCCATGGATCAAAGCGATGAAAAAGCTCAAAACTTAGCTACTAAGTTGAATAAGACGCTGAAACAAGATAAACAGAGTATAAGTGGATTTACAAAACAAATGATTCGTGAGGCGGAGAACGAAGGATTAATTGATGCAAACGATACGATTATTCTCTCGTTATTTGATGATGATGAGCATCGGTCGGAGCAAAAAAAGATACAGAAGGAATTTATCGCCCAAACCGATTTCCATCACGTTACACTAGCTGCGATTACTCTCCCAGCAGAAGCGAAGCGTCAGGTAAAGTCTAAAAATTTGACGCCTAGTAAATATGCTGTATGGGCATTGGCCAAAAAAGAGGGACAGCCGATTCCGATTAAGGAGCTAAAAAGTAAGCCTATTTCAGAAGTCGTTCAAGAGAACAAGTCGATCGAGAATATACTAGCAGACAAGAAGCAAATTGAATTAAAGCTATTCAATCCACTAGGTCCTCAGACAGAAGGAAACGATCTACTTAAAAAACAGTCTGATGGTAAACGGAACAATGAACTAGCCCCAGCTCCAGTAAGCCAGCAAAAAGAGAATGAGGAAAGTTCAAAACAACGGAAACCGGAATCTAGTAATCCAGCAGATCCAGTATCTGCGCCATCCGCGTCGAAAACGGATGACAAGCCAGATGATGATCAGACAAGCAATGACGAACTTAGTAAAAAGAGTGAACAAAACAAAGGAAAATGATCGATTAAGGGAGCCATAGTAGGCTCCTTTTCCTTTTCCAAGTACTTAAAAGCATAACCGTGTTAATATAATTACCTGACACTAGCAAGCATATTTGATAAAATAATGATGTCTGAATACATCTATTTTTTGTGATAATGTTTATCAACATTATAATAATAAGAGGGGCGATCCAAGCTGGAGAACCGTTGGTTAATCACAGAAATAAATGATGGAGTCTGTAGAGTTCAGATCAATCGACCTGAAGCGTTAAACGCACTTAATACGGAATTGATTCGTGCGATTGCAGATACATTGGAGACATGTGATCGAAACGGAGAGATTCGTTGTATGATTCTGACGGGAATCGACCAGGCATTTGCTGCTGGAGCTGATATCCATGAGATGCAATCGCTTTCTCCGAGTGATTTCCTTCATTCCCATTTTTTTAAAGATTGGGAACGAATTCGTCGCATTAAGAAGCCCGTTATTGCTCAAGTAAGCGGATTTGTCTTGGGTGGTGGATGTGAGTTGGCGATGATTTGCGATTGCATTATAGCCTCAGAGACAGCCGTGTTTGGTCAACCAGAGATTCGTCTCGGTGTCATTCCCGGTGCAGGCGGCACACAACGTCTCACCCGAGCGCTTGGTAAATCGAAGGCAATGGAAATGATTTTAACCGGCCGAACGATCACAGCCCAGGAAGCAGAGGCGACGGGATTAATTAGTAGAGTGGTCCCAGCGGATCAGCTTGAAGAAGAGACTAGATCATTAGCTAAGGTCATAGCTGCTCATGCTCCACTCGCGGTTCAACTAGCTAAGCAATCCGTATTAAATGCGGCGGAAGTTGGTTTTGCTGAGGGTTTATTGCTTGAACAAAATAGCTTTTATCTCTTATTTTCAACGAATGACCAAGATGAAGGATTCGAAGCTTTTTTAGAGAAACGGAAGCCCCAATTTCATGGAAACTAACGCGCCAGGAGGAATATGACATGACTTTTTCAACATTGTTATATCAATTAGAGGACGGTGTTGCCACAATCACCCTAAACCGTCCAGAATTATTTAATGCTCTTAACACAGATTTATTAAAAGAGTTAACTGAAGCATTTCGTATGGCAAATCAAGATCCAGAAGTACGTGTAGTGGTCTTAACTGGTTCTGGAAAAGCATTCTGCTCGGGCCAAGATTTGAGAGAAGCAGGCCAATTGTTGACCGAACAGCCAAAGCTTGAGGTAGAAGTTCGCGAACGCTATAACCCTCTCATTCAGCAGATGTATGCGATGGATAAACCGACGATTGCCGCAGTAAATGGGGTTGCCGCTGGAGCTGGATGTAGTTTGGCTTTGGCATGTGATATGCGTATTGTCGCTTCCCAAACGAAATTTACACTTGCCTTTGTACGGATCGGATTAGTCCCAGATAGTGGAGCTTCCTTCTTCTTACCGCGTCTGGTAGGAGTGGGTCGTGCTCTAGAGCTTCTGACTACAGGTAGAGATGTTTCTGCAACAGAAGCAGTGGAAATCGGGATGGCGAATAAATTGGTTCCAGCTTCCGAATTGGAAAACGAAACCATGCAATTGGCGAAGCAACTTGCCAAAGGTCCTACTAGAGCCATTGCCATGACTAGAAAAATGGCGTATCAATCCATGGAGTCTTCATTGGATGAAATGTTAGAGCAAGAAGCAATCCATCAAGGTGAGTCTGGACGTACTAGAGATTTCCTTGAAGGAGTACGTTCATTTGCTGAGAAGCGTTTGCCGGATTTCAAAGGGAAATAACTCATCGAAACGCTTTTCAAGCAAGTCCTAAACCGCCCATCATCGTATGGGCAGAATCTATTTTTTCTGAGTATTAAAACAGAAGAGGTGAAGGACTGGTGGAAGAGAATCGAACTGAGTATGTGATGAAGGATATATTTGCTTGTATGGAGGAAGGCGGTCATGAGCAAGTAACCTTCTTTTGCCATGGTAAATCGGGGTTGCGTGCGATTGTAGCGATTCATGATTCTACTTTAGGACCAGCACTAGGTGGTTGCCGAATGATTCCCTACTCTACTACCCAAGAGGCTCTTGATGATGTACTGCAACTATCACAGGGGATGACTCGTAAATGTGCCCTTGCAGATGTGGATTTCGGTGGTGGGAAAATGGTGATCTTACCTGATACTTCTCCTACTGAAAAGTCCCCTGAGTTATTTCGAGCAGTGGGTCGATTTGTAAGTAGTTTACAAGGGCGATTTTATACGGGAACCGATATGGGTACTTCCCCGGAAGACTTTATTCATGCGGCAAAAGAATCAAAGTATATTGTAGGCCTACCCGAATATTACGGTGGGAGTGGAGATACTTCCATTTCCACAGCGATGGGTGTGCTACAAGGCATGCGCGCCACGGCTCAATATTTGTATGGATCTGAATCATTAGAGGGAAAAGTGGTCGCTATTCAAGGAATCGGAAAAGTAGGTGCGAGACTTGCTGGCCTTTTGTTGGCTGAAGGTGCCGAACTAATTATTGCCGATGTACATCTTCCATCTTGTTTAATCATTCAACGGATGTCTCCAGAATCGGTTGAGATTACAACGACCCATAAAATTTTGGAGACACCTTGTGACTTCTTGGTTCCTTGTGCCAGAGGAGGGATTGTGAATACCTCTAACATACATCGATTTCAGTGCAGAGCGATTATCGGTTCGGCCAACAATCAGTTAGAAAGTGATGAATGTGCGGATTTATTAGCCCAAAGAGAAATTTTATATGCCCCAGACTATTTGGTAAATGCGGGTGGTTTGATCCAAGTAGCGATGGAGATCTTGCAGAAAACAAAAGAATGCGCAGAAGAAAAAGCTCGCTTTATATACGAGATGCTTCTTCTGGTATACAAACGAGCTGAACAACATCAGATCTCAACCTGTCAGGCTGCCAACGAAATAGTAGAGGAACGGTTAGAAAAAATAGCCGATATTCGCAGGATTTATCTTGGTTAGTCATAGACATAAACCGGGAGGAGATAACCTTGATTCAGTGGGTGACACCAAAAGGTAAATTGACCAAACAGGGTTTAAAGCATTGGTCAAAGTTCTCAAACGAGGAGAAAAGAGAGTGGCTTCGTTGGATGATACTGGCTCGTCAATTTGATCGTCGTGCGATTTTGTTACAACGGCAGGGACGGATCGGGACGTATGCCCCTTTGGAAGGACAAGAAGCGGCTCAGATAGGGAGTTCGATGGCGCTTCATTCAGAAGATTGGGTCTTTCCGAGCTACAGAGAGCATGGGGTTGCGCTTAAAGTAGGGATGCCGATTTCACAGGTATTTCTCTATTGGATGGGCAGAGTAGAAGGTTGTAAGCCACCGGAAGGAGTACGATTGATGCCTCCAACGGTGCCCATTGCCACCCAGATTCCTCAAGCAGTAGGCGCGGCTTGGGCGAGTAAATTACGAAAAGAAACGTTTGTCTCTGTTGCCTATTTTGGGGATGGAGCTACATCTGAAGGAGACTTTCATGAGGGCTTAAACTTTGCTGGTGTGTTTAAATTACCCGTTATCTTTTTTTGCCAAAATAACGGATATGCGATCAGTGTTCCTTTTAACCGTCAATCTGCTAGCGAAACGATTGCGGAGCGTGCGAAAGCGTATCAAATTCCAGGCGTTCTCGTAGATGGAAACGATGTATTAGCCGTACGCGGTGTAATGGAAGAAGCGATTACAAGGGCCCGTAATGGAGATGGTCCCACGCTCATCGAAGCCGTTACGTATCGAAAAGGCTCTCATACGACGGCAGATGATGCTACCCGATATCGCCCTTCGGATGAAGTAAAGGAATGGATTGAAGCGAGGGATCCCGTGGAAAGATGGCAAACTTGCCTCTTGCATGAAGGATTAATTAGCTTAGAAGAAATCGAAAATTGGACTCATCAATGTGACGAGCAGGTTGACGAAGGAATAAAAGAAGCCGAATCTTCCACTCCTGCACGAGCCACCCATTTATTTGAACACGTCTATCACCAAGTATCTCGAAAAATAATGCGGCAAAAAACTGAATGTGAAACGAGGGAGATACCATGGCTCAACTAACGATGGTACAAGCGATTTGCGATGCTTTGCAAGTTGCTCTTGAGGAGATGCCAGAGGTACTTCTCTTAGGAGAGGATATTGGGAAAAACGGCGGTGTATTTCGTGCTACGGATGGTTTGTGGGAACATTTTGGTGATGAGAGAGTCATCGATACCCCTCTAGCAGAAGCGGGAATCATCGGTAGTTCCATCGGTTTAGCGGTCAATGGCTTTAAACCCGTTGCAGAAGTCCAGTTTCTTACTTTTATCTATCCGGCTTTTGAACAAATCATTTCGCATATTGCGAGGCTTCATACTCGAACGCAAGGAGCATTTCCCAACTCGATCGTCATTCGCGCTCCTTATGGTGGCGGGATTCGTGCACCTGAATTACATTCCGATTCCACAGAGACCTTCTTTATCCATACCCCTGGCTTAAAAGTAGTTGTACCTTCTACCCCTAGTGATGCAAAGGGACTTTTGTTAGCAGCGATTAAACAACCGGATCCCGTTATTTTTCTGGAGCCAATGAAGTTATACCGTGCTTTCAAAGAAGAGGTTCCGGCTGGTTGGTATGAGATACCCCTAGGCTCAGCTCGATTGGTGCAAACCGGAACGGATGTAACGATCTTAGCATGGGGAGCCATGGTTCCAGTTGCGATGCAGGGAGCAAGTGAGTGTGAAAAAAGTGGCATCTCCTGTGAGGTGATCGATCTTCGCACATTAGATCCCATAGATGAAGAGACGATTATTCAATCGGTTACCAAAACAGGACGCGTTGTTATTGTTCAAGAAGCGCCCCGTACGCTCGGGCTTGGTTCTGAATTGATGGCGATGATTCAAGAGCAGGCTTTTTACTCCTTGGAAGCACCGATGGTCCGAGTAACCAGCTATGATGTGCCCGTGCCAATGTACGCCCTAGAAGACGAATTTCGGCCAACGGCTGAGAAAGTTGCCCAAGCAGTGTATAAAGTGGTTCAAGAGGGAGGGATGTAAAATTGATTCCATTCCGATTGCCCGATATCGGAGAGGGTGTGACGGAGGCTGAGATTGTAAAGTGGCTTGTCCAAGAAGGGGAAATCGTATTGCAGGATCAAGCCGTAGTAGAAGTGCAAACCGATAAGGCGGTTGTCGAACTACCTTCTCCCCAAGCAGGACGTATTTGCCAGCTATATGGTCAGGTAAATGAGACGGTAAAAGTAGGAGAAGCTTTATTCTATATTGATTCCGTAACACATCCGGATCAAGCCGATGACACTCATCCCTTATCCGAAACCAGTATCCAGCAACCAGTCACTGTCTTGAGTCAAAAATCTACACCATCCCAATCCCCAAAAGCATTGGCCTCACCTGCACTCAGAAAACGAGCCAGACAACTAGGCATTGATTTAAATCTCCTAAAAGGTTCGGGTCCAAGAGGCAGGATCTTACAAAGTGATCTAGAACGACAGCTAAATATCGCATCTTCCCCCATCCACGTTACTCAAGCAGAAGAATTCCACGATCTTCCTATCTCAAGCTCCAGTTACCCTAATTCCTCTAACCAACCAATCAACCGATCAGAAACAGAAACGGAATCCATTCAATTACCGCTGACACCCATTCGAAAAGTCATTTCCAGACGACTACTTTTATCCACCACCACCAAACCCCATGCTACCCACTTTGACCAGCTGGATGTCTCAGGACTGGTTAGATGGAGAGCCCAATCAACCCAATCAAATGGTTCTAAGATTTCGTACACAGCTGTTTTGCTAAAAATGATTTCCTGTGTATTGAAACAATACCCGATGTGGAATTCCCATTTTGATGAAGAAAAGCACATGATTCATCAACACTCATCAATTCATATCGGAATTGCTACCGATACGCCACAAGGATTATTGGTTCCTGTTTTGAAGGAAATCGGACAGAAAAATATGAATGACATCTCTAACGAATTACAAGACCTTACCACTTTAGCACGATCAGGAAAGCTAGGGCCTCATCAAATGACTGGGAGTACGTTTACCATCAGCAATGCAGGCGTGCTAGGGGGAGAGTGGGCGACACCTATCATCCAATCACCCGAAATCGGGATTTTAGCAATTCATCCGATCCGGCGAATGCCCATTGTAAATGAATCAGGTGAATTGGCTGTGGGTTGGAGAATGAACGTATCGCTTAGTTTTGATCATCGGATTGTAGATGGAGCGGATGCGATTCGTTTTACAGAGGCATTACAGATCTTCACCCAAGAGCCCAGCAAAATGCTTTCTATGTTATCTTAACTAATTGAGTAGAAGGGAGAGAGTAGACCCTTCTATTTTTATTTGTACCATTTTCCGCATTTTAACCTCAATGTATAGATGTATGCGGTTGAAATATAATTGATTTTCAAAAAATATTATGCAATAATAAACAAAAAATAATTTTTTAAAATATGGTATAAAAATATACTGAACCCATGGCAAATAATTTTCTACAAAATAAAGGGATTGAGAGAAAATTTATGAGAACCCAGCTTTCATTAGAGGCTAAAAAAATATTATTTTCTGTTTTTCTGACTAATATTGGTAATGGTACACATACCATTGCAATGAGTTTGCTAATGTATAGAAATACGGGTTCCGTCGTAGCTTTTGGTTTTGTTATTATATTTGAACATTTAGTCTCTTTCTTGCTGCAATTCATAGCAGGTTCGATGGTGGATCGTGGAAACCCAAAGTGGATCTGTGTGATCTGTGATGTAGGGAGAGGGATCGCCATCATGGTCATTGCGGCCGCGATGAGTTTGACGAATCATTGGTTTTACTATGTGCTGGCTCTTACGTTGGTGATTAATATATGTAAACCATTTTATCAATCTGCCACATTTAGTATCATACCCAATCTATGCAAAGGAGAGATGTTGCAAAAATTTAACGCCATGGTAGGCACTAGCTCTCAGCTGGGAACGATTATTGGGACCGTTTCAGCCGCACCACTTATTGCTTTTATGGATACGAGTTTTGTTATTTTGATCAACGGTGTTACTTACATCTTAGCTGGACTAGCCATTGCATGGGCGGTCATTCCTAAAATTGAGACCAAAGAGTCGGTCGTGACGGATATTTGGATCGGAAATCTGTGGAGTGATTGGAAAGAAGTCTTTTACCTACTCAAACGTGAGACATCGCTTTGGCTTCATTCGCTCATATCTGCTACTGACTTTCTCGTTATTATGTTTTTTAATTTGACACTTGTACCAATGGTGACTAAGAAATTTCAAGAGAACTATTTTTGGTTGTCTGCCTTTGAATTTAGCTTTGCAGCTGGAGCGGTTGTTACTTCCCTTTTTACGACTCGGATTATTCGACGAGTGGGGGCGACACAGCTATCCTTTATTGGGATTACGATGCAAGGCTTATTACTCTTTTTATACGCTTTCGTCGATCATTGGCTGGCGATTATGTTGATTAGTTTCTGGCTAGCCTCTTGGAATGTGCTTTCGATTGTCGTGATGCTTAGCACATTGCAACAACGCTGTGTAGGGCCCATTCGGGGGAGAATATCGTCACTCCGCCAGCTATCTGTATTATTTTTAACCAGCATCTTGGTGCCTATGGTCAGTTATGGTACCGATCAATCCCTTTCGACGGGATATTTCATAGCAGGTACCTTGTGCTTACTAATTGGAATGGGTGTCTGGATTTTAAGACATCCCAAACTGTTTGGCGAGAACCTATTCCATAAAAAAATAAAATCAGATCCGTGACAAGAGAGCCAACCACATTCGATTGAGATGAAGTTGGCTTTTTTGCTGACATTTGTATATCACAACCACCTATATCGCATAATATCAGCAAATTGGAACGATTAGATGAGGTTGGTTGTTATGGATACAGTTACATTAGCTCGTGCATTTTTTGGAACTTCTCTTGCCTTTCATATTATCTTTGCAACACTCGGCATCGGCTTATCGTTTATGGTTTTCCTAGCTGAAGTGCTTCATCTATGGAAAAAAGATAACGATTACTTTATCATGGCAAAGCGATGGACAAAGGCGATTGCCATTTTACTGGGTGTTGCTATCCCTAGCGGTACCATTGTAGGGGTGCAACTTTCCCTACTTTGGCCAGGATTTATGAAGATAGTAGGTCAAGTCATTGCAGTTCCATTTAAAATTGAGATCTTTGCTTTCTTTTTGGAGGCACTCGCTTTATCCATTTACGTGTATGCTGCGGATCGTTTACGCCCCGTGACAAGAATCTTCTCTGTATTTTTAGTCGCGGTAGGTGCTACTGCTTCTGCGGTTTTAATTACATCAGCGAATACATGGATGAATACACCTGCTGGATTTCAGATGAAGCCAGATGGAACGATTACTAACGTAGATCCATGGAAGGCTTTTTTCAATCCTACCTTTTGGAGCACTTCATACCATGTTGTGGTTACTGCCTTGATGACAGGAGGGTTTGCGATTGTTTCCATTGCGGCTTATAAGTGGTTGAAGCAACGGAACGATACCAAAGAATCTACGATTCATCGAAAGGCGCTGGTGCTTTCACTCGTAGTAGCCTTGCTCTTTTCATTTCTAACTGCTTTAAGTGGACACACATCTGCTCAAAAGCTTCATGTCCATAACCCAGCCAAACTCGCCGCGGCTGAAGGATTATTTGAGACGCAGAAATATGCCCCCCTTGCAGTTGGTGGATATGTAGATCCCGCGACCCATAAAGTAAAGTTTGGAGTGGAGGTTCCGTTTTTATTAAGTTGGCTGGCGGCGGGGCGCTTTGACACCGAAGTGAAAGGGTTATATGACTTTCCGCAAGATACATGGCCACCGTTTTATACCCATTTATTATTCAATGTCATGGTAGGGCTAGGAACATTATTGCTTATGATTGCGGCAATTGGATTGTATATGTACTGGAGGAGAATGATACGCAGAGGAGACTCGTATCCTAGGTGGTTGTTATGGATACTCGCTCTTACCGGACCTTTGTCTATGCTTTCGATTGAGTTTGGATGGATTTTTAGTTGTAGTGGAAGGCAGCCTTGGACGATTTATGGGATTCAACGAACCAGTGAAGCAGCAACTACAGCACCACATCTAGGATTCTTATTCTTTATGTTCGGGGCTGTATACTTGTTCCTAGCCGTTCTCGTCGTGATTGTAATGAAGTCCTATTTTCGAAGAAATCCAATTCAAAAGGATATCGAGCGATATCTATCATAGATGAGAGCGAAGGAGGAGTAAGTATATGATTGAGCCGAAAATTGCCATTTTAGTCATTTGGATCTTAGTTTTTATCTATAGCATTGCAGGTTCGATTGACTTTGGAGCTAGCTTTTGGGCGATGATTTATACCAAACAAGACACGCAGGCGAGTGAAATTGCGAATCGATTTCTTTCTCCTACCTGGGAGATCAATAATACAATCTTGGTATTGCTGGTTGTTGCCGTTGTGGGGTTCTTCCCAGAAGCAGCTTTTACGTTTGGAACCGTCTTGCTTGTCCCAGTAAGTTTAATCCTATTACTGATTTTGCTTCGTAGCTCCTTTATGGTATTTGCCTATTCCGTACAGGGCTATAACCGAACCTTGCGTACCGTATCTGGTTTAACAGGGGTATTAGTGCCAGCTTTGTTAATTAGCGCGCTCCCTGTGACTGAAGGCGGTTTAGTTCAAGTGGGTCCTCGGGGACCTGAACTAGATTTCGGCATCTTTTTCACAAGCCCATCTGTCTATATGTACATGTTATTTGGACTTACTTCTGAGTTATTCTTGTCCTCTTTGTTTTTGGCAGACTACTCAAAAGAAAGCAGAGATCAGGGGGCTTATAAAGTTTATAGGCGGAATGCAATTTTATTTGGTCCCATCACGTTAGTAGTGGCAGTTGTTACACTCTTATCTTTTAGACCAGAAGCAAGCTGGTTACTTAGCAATATCAATCGTTATCAGAATTGGTTTGTTCTCTCTATTATCATGTTCGTTATCGGCTATTCGGCATTATGGTGGAGCGATCGAGGGAAAAAGCTGGAGGGCAAGCCGAGGATTGCGGTTATCTTTGTGATTCTTCAATATGGGATTGCGACTTTTGCATATGGGACCTCACATCTTCCGTATATTGTGTATCCGTACCTTACAGTGGGGGAGGCTTTCACCAATATTAATACGTTCTATTCCCTGTTAAATGTACTAGGTTTGGGACTCGCAATCTTGCTTCCGGGATTCATTGTTTTCTGGGCTTTGTTCTTAAAGGACAAGAGATATTTGCAACGGAAATAAGGGATTTGCTTGCTTTTTATATTCTGAGTTCATTTTTTAAAAAATAGTTGTTGACGATTTGTTTTGGGCATGATACATTATTACATGTCGCCGCGAGATGCGGTGCACAAAACAACGAAATGATGCACCTTGAAAATTAGATACAGAAATGAAGAAAGATAGAAGACATCATTAAACACATGAGTCTTCCGTCATGTTGCATTCACCGAAAATGTGATTACCGAGAAACAAACAAACCTTTGTAGGTTAAGCTACTAAGGGCACACGGAGGATGCCTTGGCGCCAAGAGCCGATGAAGGACGGGACGAACACCGATATGCTTCG
>NZ_JAUSUV010000017.1 GCF_030814315.1 Croceifilum oryzae
TCTGCCTTTGGCTTATCGCCTTCTGGCTTGTCTGCCTTTGGCTTATCGCCTTCTGGCTTGTCTGCCTTTGGTTTATCGCCTTCCGGCTTGTCTGCCTTTGGCTTATCGCCTTCTGGCTTGTCTGCCTTTGGCTTATCGCCTTCTGGCTTGTCTGCCTTTGGTTTATCGCCTTCCGGCTTGTCTGCCTTTGGCTTATCGCCTTCTGGCTTGTCTGCCTTTGGCTTATCGCCTTCTGGCTTGTCTGCCTTTGGCTTATCGCCTTCCGGCTTGTCTGCCTTTGGCTTATCGCCTTCCGGCTTGTCTGCCTTTGGCTTATCTGCCTTTGGCTTATCGCCTTCCGGCTTGTCTGCTGGCTTCGTAATTGGAATGAATGGTAATTCTGGATCTGGTTTCATAACCACAATCGGTTCACGATCTGGCTTTGTAACTACAACCGCTGGTTTTGGATCTTGCTTAACTGGCGGTTCTGGAGTTACAGGTGGTTTGTGTTCAACTGGTACTGGTTTTGGTTCCGGCTTAATTGGTGCTGCTACTGGAGTCACAGGTTTAGGTTCAACTGGTACTGGTTGCTGAGGATCAAAAAAACCTGCTTCAACATTACCTGTGTTAGCTCCTTCTCTACCACTACCACCAATAAATGCCAATATATCGTCCTGTGAGCCTGTATTAGCTTTCGAAGGCACTTGAGCTACTTCGATATCTTTGCTTGGATTGCTGTGGTTTCCATCCGTTTCCATCTTTCCTAATGCAATAGCTACCTTGCTCGATGAATCCGATTTTGAGTGGTCTACACGATCTTCAATTTGCCGAAAATCATCCTCGTTCAATTTACTATTATCATCAGTTGTAACGGGTGTAGTTCCAGTTTCGGTATTCGTATCAGTTGGAGTTGTTTGAGCAACAGTTGTTTTTTCCTGATCTTTGTTTGGATTCGGAACACCAGCTGCATCCTTGCTACCCGAACAACCAGCAAGTGCAATCAAAGACACCGCTGCAACAGATATGGTTCCTAATTTTTTGTAGGACTTCCGAAACTCTTCTTGAAACCGTATCATTTCATTATTTTTCTCCAAGAAACTCCATCTCCCTTTGTCTCTAAAATAACTTTCAATATCTCTTTGAAAATCCACTATCACCTCCCTGGTAAACTACCTGAGAGATTTCCATCATTTCACTACCCATCTTTAGAAACAAGCTTTTGCCAACAGGAAGATAACAGAGAGATTGATGGTTTTTATCAGTCTCAATCCATTTACCCTCGCTATTCTGATATACATATACCCCGATTAGACTCTTATACAACTGAATCTCCTCCTGAGTACCCACCAATCCAGTAATAACATGATTCTGCAAGTTACTAAGTAGCGCTTCTACTTTATCTTTTGATAGATTAACATGCAATTGACTAAGGTTTTGAATCACCAAGCTAACTTGGATCTTATGCGAAGCACATAACGGCAACATATCTGATAGTTGACTGTAGTCTATATAGTAAGGACTCTCATCAAAAATCAAATGAATAGAGTTCCTTCTTACGGGTACGTCTTCGCTTAAAACTTCCATAAGAAGACTTGATATAGCCTCTTTGAGATAAGAGCTCTCTATTCTGTTCATAGGTATTCCGATGTAATAGAACACCTTATCGTTCCTTGACTGTCTAAAGATCTCTTCAAGGATTTCCTTCACTTGATTAGGATTTTCAAATTGGTAACCATCATGAAAATCAAATGAGATGACTTGATAGCCTTGTTTTTCCTTGATTTCTTTGGTTATATCAAATATTTCTCCATGACCAAAAACAATGAGGGAACGCTTCTGTTCAAATACGATATTAGGAATCACATATGTAGTCGTCTTACCAGAACCCGGACCGCCGTTTACTAATGTATGCCCTTGATGATTCCCATCCAATGTGATCAATCTAGAGCTTATTTCATCCCATCCTAAAATCAATCCTGATGCACCCGTATCTGCAAAGTCATCTTGATCCACTTGAGCTATATCGCCTAATAGTCTCAAGGTAACGGAGAGATTTGTCCAAACCGTTTTCTTAACTCGATCATCCATCACATTGAAAGCGTCTGATGGAAAAAACAGTAGTTGATCAATATTGTCAGGTTTACTCCATTCGTATAATGCAACCTTCATATCTTCAAAGGTACCGATCTCTCCACGTTTTGACAGATGATCCATCACCTCTGACAACAACATTTTTTCATTTACAATCCAAAAACTATTATTGTCTCTATCATCAGAGGCATAAATCATATCAATCCAATTTTGATATGTACTCATCCGGTGTCTCCTCCCCGATCCAGTAGCTGAAATGGACAAAGCTTAGATTCCTGGCCATTCCCCAAATCACCTATTATGATTTCATTCTCTGGGAATTCATTTACACTCCAAAAGGAGTTTGATTCCGTCTCGTCCATAAATTACACACCTCTCTTTATATAAATACATTGTAAATCAATAACGTAAGAGTTTCAATTATATATTAACTTTTGTTTCTTCTTCATCTTCTTCCAATTCAAGTAAGTACTTATCTAGATCTTCGCTGTCATAAAACTTTTCATCCTCATCTTGATCAAGCTCTAAAACCTCTCCATCACCATCATCCTCTGCTTCTAACGCCTCTTCTTGTTTGGGGGCAATGGAAAGCTGATTCTGTAATTGATCCATGTGTTCGTCCAGCTGCTGTTGCTCTGGACTCATTACTTCCTCTATTTCCTCATTTTGATCATCATCTTCGCTTGAAATGTTCGATAAATCCGTAACTAGAGTATCTACAGCCGATAGTACTTGTTGAATATCTGTTGTATCTCCTATTATCCGGTCAACCTTTTCCATATTTTGAGTGATTTGATCGAACAATGAAAGCGGCTCAACTGATTCCCCAAAACCAATCATGTCTTCTAAAGTCAACTTTTGATCTTCTTGTAGCGGTAAACCATCACGTTCTCGTAAAAATTCAAAGCGACTAACCTGCATATCCTCGGTCAATATACCTTGAAAAAATTCAAATTGAAACGCCTTATTAAGTTTCATAGGGTACTTTCCACTAACTAATAATATTCCTTCCTTTTCGTCCATACGTTCCAGCTCATCTGCGGTGAATAGGCTACGTCCACTATAGTTTTGTGAAGTAGAGTCGCTTCCACCCTGATTGCTCTTTGATGAAGAAGTAGATCGTGTTTCAACCGTTGTCTGTCCAATCAGCTTCGAAAAATAGTTGGCTGTCAGGTGATCTCCAACCCCTAGTAGATAGCGCAGCGAACAGTTCCCAATGATTGACTCTGCTTTTTCCTTGTTATACTTATCAATCAATTGCCCTAACGATTGGACAATCGTGCTCGCACTAATACCATAGCTCCGACATGTAGCAAGTATTTCTTCATAGTTTGGTATTCTACCTAAGTTTGGAAACTCATCTAGGAATAGATTTACTTTGACGGGAAGCTTGTTAAAGTTGAGATCTGCCACTTCGTACAAACGTTGGAACAATTGTGAGAAAAATGTACTGATTAGTGGTTCCCATGTTGAATCGGCCACGGGCAAGATACAATATACAATCATTTTTTCTTTACCAATGTCATCAAGCAAAAAATCACTGGTCTTCATAAAACTACGTACATCAGGACCATTAAACTTAGATAGAGTCATTGCTAGAGAAACAAAAATACTGCCTCTCACTTTATCCTCGGCCATCTTAACATCTAGGTATGATTGGTAGGCCGCATGGTCTTCACCTTCTGGATGATTTTCAGCCAATTCATCAAAAAAGGCATCCATTTCTTCTCTGGTTTGTCCATGTGTCGTTAAGATTTTTCTTACATTTGCCATATTTGCATCCTCTGGACATTCCTTTTTCACGTATAAGAGAAGCGTTTTTAGTAATGCAACTTCTGCTTTTATCCAAAAAGGATCTCCTCCATTTCGACTTTCAGAAGAGTTCTTTACGACAGTATTAGCAACTTGTTCTGCCTGAATCTCCCTATCTAGATAGTCCAACGGATTATATCGGTCTGAATACAACATGTTTTTGAAGTTGATAACCTTTACTTTATAACCTTGGGCCATTTTTAGCCGGGCTGTGTCCTCCATGATTTCGCCTTTGGGGTCCGTGACTACTATACTTCGTTCCTTCTCATGAATGATATTTGTCAAAATATAGGACTGTGTCTTCCCTGCTCCAGGAGAACCCACAATAAAAACATTCCGATTTGGTATTTTCGTTTTCTCGTGAAGGATTACTGGCTTGTTATCTATTAGACCAAATATTAAACCGGGTTTATTCTCTAAATTCTTCTGTGGAGTTTGATTCCAAGTCCGTTTGACAAAAGCTCTATTGTTAAAAACTTCGTTAGGGTAGGCTAATCTAGCTGTACCAAAAGCACCATAGGCGGCATCAGTACGATATTTCCCCTTACCCGTTAACACCTTATAGAGTTTGACTACACAGAGAACATATAGGATAGGAGTTACGTACTGCAATGATACAAACACAGGTTCTTTCAATGCTGATTGGATGATATCAATGGGATGTTTCATCTCCAACAAAACGTTATCAATCGACTCAATTTCATTGATACGAGGAACCCAAACAATGATCGTTCCTATAACCCATTCAAATACAGCTAGGAATATTAACCCGATCAGGGAAGCTCCTACTACCTGCTTTTTTGTTTCTTTCAAACGAGTTAGCATTCTCCATTCAGCTCCTTCTTCAAATCATCTTTACTCCTCTGGTCTAGCGACCACGCCCGTACCCCTTGCCTCTTCTTTCCGATCTACGTTTCTGTTCTTCCGCAGCTCGATCCAACTCTGACTTTCCATGTCTGGTATCTGACATGAGAGTACGGATCCCTTGCGACAACTCATTGACTAGTACATCAGATGTGATCGTCATTGGTTGATATGATGAGTCCTTAGAAGATGAATCATTTGAGGTTCGATCCAAAATCTCTTGTGGAGATACAACACGTCCCTCTTGTTCGTTCAGGGTCAATAGTTGATGAGCGGTCTTAGGTTCAATCGAATCCGCCCAAGTCTCACCAGGGTACTGTTTTCTAATCTCTTCGATCATTGCTTTCTCCACAACAGAAAGTGTCGTTTTGAGCTTCTTCATCCGTTCTACAATAACACCACGCTCTTTCGTGATCTCACTCATACCTCTTGCAAATTCCTTGGGATCACTCACTTTGATTGAAGCTAACTCCTGTTCATGACGATTTAATTTTCTGATCCAGTTGACTAAGAAGCGGTTGTCCTTGAGCAATTTTTGATACTGTTCCAAAACTGGAACAGGCGAGGCTTTTTCCGATTCTGTCCTATCTTTCAAGAAAGACTCTATCTGATCTACAGGCACTATCACCCCGGTTCGGCGATACTCATTCACCAGTAAGTGGACCTCTAGTGGCTTATAGTCACTTAGACGAGCATGAGCATCATGCGAATAGATCACTTTTGCTTCGTCTAAAGTCATGTCCTCCAGCATTTTAATGGCTATATTTGTCTTCTCAAGCCCTTCTTGGATATAACCTTTTTGCTTTTCTATCTTTTCTTTTCCTTGTTTAGCTGCCATTGCACGTTGCTTAAACTCTTCTTTGAAATCGCCTGTTGTAAAGCCAAGTTTGGCCAGCTGATCAACAGTGTCCTCTCCAGCTTGGTACTGCTTGTATAGTTCTCTTGCTGATTTTAGCTGAGATATCTCTTGCTTCAATTCAGCTTCTGTCTTATTAAGCACTTTCCCCCAACGCTCAACGGATGAACGGCATTCTATTGCCACACCTAAATCAACATTAGTTGTTTTCATTCGTTTTTGAATGAAGACGACTGATGTCTTTTCTACATCATTGAGCTGGTCCCACGTTCCGGATCTCTCTAGTTGATAGCGGATATTAGACTTGCGCTCCTCGATCTTTTTCTCCAAGGAAATGATAGTTGCTTCGCCTTGCTGAATCTCTTTCGCTATCTTCCGATTAAGCTTCTGAATCCCGGCATTTATGCGGCCGTACTTCGTCACAGGACGATATTTTTCCCCTGACATAGATGATTCCTCTAAAGCCTTTTTCTCCATCAAATGATCGGATGAGCCTATGTGCTTAGTCGGGACTAGATCCAGTCCTTGCTTCGAATAGCTTCTATGGTCAATGCGTGTTGCTACATGGCCAGCAAGTCCCAAAGCACGATTCGCATAGATCGCCCATTGTCCACGAACATCAACTAGTGAGTCTGAATCTTTTACAAAACCTCTGCCATTGAAGGAATGTGATTTTCCTCTATTGGCGAATTGCGGATTCCAACTCCGATTTTTCAGACCAAACCCACTTTCAGAAACATCTCGCATCGTAAGCATCACATGAAAATGAGGGTTATTAAGATCGTCCCGATGGATCGCTACATCAGCGATCATTCCTTGCGAAACAAACGTATCCGTGACAAACTCTTCAACAAGAATTCTTTGTTCTTCATTAGTCAGTTCTCTAGGTAGAGCAATGTTCATTTCTCTAGCGAGTTGTGAGTCTACTCTCTTCTCAACCCGTTCAACTTCATTCCAAAGTTGCTCTCTATCATACGCCCAAATAGGAGCATGTTTTGGAGCAAGGATAAAGGCTTCGGGAGGTGTGAGTCGTTGGTAGTTTTTCACCTCTCCAGAGTCCTCATCTAATAGCTTCTCACCTGAACGATATGCAGCCATAGCGACTGCATTTTGTCCTTTTCCTCTAGACACTATTTGCATTGATAAATGATAGATAGCCAACTTTCACACCTCCCATATTTTCAAATTCGAATCTGCAAACTTTACACGATCATGCTAACCCCTGTGGGAAAAACAAATTTCTAAAATGGCATGTAGCGAATAGCGAAAATGGATATTTTAGAAACCACCGATCCAGAGATCGGTTCGCACGACATTGCATAGCAATGTATAAGTGCGCCCTGTCGAAGTTCTACAGGGAAATTATACCCCGAAAACTCTTCTTTGTCACTTAGCTTGACCTTGAAGTTATTTTTTTCTATTATCATCTTAAGGATACTGGACTTCGGTTACTTGGGGGACGAAAAATATGGATGAACGTGTCGAGGAAAAGAAACAAAAACCAAGCAAAATTCAACAACTAGAAAAACAGCTAGAGGATAACTTTAAAGAACTTGATGATGCGAAAAAAAAAGTTGTTACTGCTAAGAAGCAGGTTAAAAAAACACAGCATTTAATTTCCGAAGAAAAAAGAAAGCAAGAGACTAAACTTAAAATTGAAGTGGGAGCAATCCTGATGAAATCGTTAGGGGTAAAAACGAAAGATGATGCCCTCAAAGTAGGATATAAATATGGTCCAGTTGTCAAAAATGATGAATCATTAAATCTCCCCTCTTCCGATGAATGATCAAAAAAAATAGAGATCCCTGACAGCATTCAAGTGCCAGGAATCTCTATTTTTTATCGTGAGAAAACTTCTCTATCTATCGTTTCTTCTACTACAATTTCAACTTCCTTTGTTGATTTTTCCAAGGCTTGTAATAGATCATCCATCTTATTATTTGACGCAAAGTCTCTTAGTTTATCGATTCCTTTTTCTGTTACAGTCTCGGCAGCTAGTCCAATACTAACCGCTTCCGCTAGAGATAGCTTCTTCATGTCCATACTGGGATATTGAGCTTTTAGATCCGTCTTTACTTGTGCTTCCAGCTTCTTCTCTGCACCCTCTATCTGCATCAATCGATCCTTTACGATCCCTTTACGACCCTCTAGGTTAGCTTTCAGCTGCTTATACTCCTCTGGATTAACCTCACCATTCGATCTGCCTTTCTCTAGCTTTGCAAAATTCTTATTGATCTCGTTTTCTGCCTCTCTCAATTCCATCTTGATCTCTTTGATATCCTCGGAAGTGATCTCAGCTTGTTTCAATAGCGACCCTCTAGAGAGTGTGACCGATCGCTCTATTTTTATCTGTAATCTCTCCCGGTACACTTCCTCTACAGGTCTCCCTTCCCGTTTTGCAACTTTTTGAACTTCTTTTAGCGTTTTAAGGACATCGTCCGGGCTGAGAGAACGATAATACTGTAATGCCTCCAATCGACCACGCATTTCTAAGCCAACATTAAGATCCTTTGGCTCAATTACCACATCTTTTGTTTGCTCCGGGTTCGAAAAGACAATGTTCCCTTCTTGGATTTTCTTAAAGCTAAAGACCTCTCCCTCTCTCTCAAACGAAAGGTTTTGGTGATGGAAATCTCGCTCCAAACCATCTTTCATTTCTGCAACAGCTTGCGTATGTGTAGACTCTCCATTACTATGAAGTGAGGTATTTTCTGCTCCTACTTCTACTACTTTATCTGGCTCTTTTTCTTTTGGTACTGTTGGTGATACTTCTACTTGCGGATCCGCTGGCACTAAGCTATGACCTTCCAATTCCTTTGCTAGTTGTTTTTCAAGAGCATCAAGTGCTTGATTATGAAGTTGTATCAAATCCTTTTCATTCTGAATAGCCTTCTCGCCACGTTGATAAAATGCTTTTGCAAGCTCATCTATCACTCCTGAAATACCTTGTCCTAGCTGTTGACCTATTTTCGACATTATATTTCTCATCTCTCTTTCTCTTTATATATTTATAATGTAATTACATAATACTTTGAGGTGTAAAGGGATTCAATCCCCAGATATCGTAATATTTGAAGTTGGATAAACATGTCACAACTTAAAATAAAATAAAGGAGAATCCATTCAATGGCCACCACCACACTTGTTTCTTTTAGGCTAACAGAAGATGCCTATGCCGTTCTGGTACGATTTTCACAGCAACTAGGTACATCAAAAGCCAAGATTGTTTCCTTTATCTTATACGATGCATTAATGAAAAAAAAACTATCTCCAGAGGAACTACTAGAAATGGTTAACATCATGAGAGATAAGCCTTTTAGGAAAGGAAATACACCCTATATGATTTCTACAGAGGTTCTTAAAGTAGTAGAAGACCTCCGAAAAATAGATGAAAAAGCAGGAAAGAACAGAAATCAATTCATTGGATGGATTCTTTCATATCACCTTGAGCTACTTTACGAAAAATCAAAAAAAAAAAGTGATGGTCAACTCTTATCAAAGGAAGACCTCACTCCAGTATCACTTTCACCCCATCTAAGTAAATCGTTAAAGTCACGTATGTACCAATATATCAAAAAGTATAATCTGACTATACATCTACTACTCATTGATATTTTACATATTGAGAAAATACAAGCAAATTTCGACTTAGATATTTTCTTTCAAGAGATTTTGATGAAAAAAAACGAAGTAGAAGATCCTCCTCCAGCCAGAGAACAGTGCACAACAAAACTTCCATTTTTCCTCAACAAAGAATTGAATGATTCGCCACTTTCTCTATCAGGAATGATAGAAATCTATATTGAGAGATATTTGGAAATGTTTTCTGACCTCCAATAAAAAATCAACCCCCTGCCCCCAATCATGGGGGGACTATCGCTCGCCGCTTGGCACCCCTTCCCATTAGAGGGAAGGTGAGGCATGAGCTTTTTTGGCTGATTCTACTTTGGAAAGGGTCTGCGCCAAGGGAAACCGCCTTGCCTTGATCGCTATTGCGAGGCTCCAGGAGAATTTTTGAGTAAATACATCTCAAAATTTCCCCTTTCACCCCCTTCTCCAAATAAGGAAACTCCCCTTACTAACTGTTGAAATTCACATTTCCATTGATTAACCACCATCCTCATCAGTTTCTTCATCAACATATCTCCAAAACAAGGGAAATTGCCGCCTTTGCTTCCTTCTCTTAACTCCGTATTTCTCAACCCTAGAAAGTTGCTTGCTGATCAACTCTTGGTTTGTATTTTGAGTATTTAGTGCAGCTGCTAGTTGCGCTTGTACCTCACTGAACTGTTGTTGCAGAGACTGAATCTCTTGTTGCGACTGTTGCTTATAGGACTCAATCTCTTGTTGTGACTGTTGCTTATAGGACTCAATCTCTTGATTTTGATGTTCTTTCAAAAGCTCGATCTCTTGTCTATAAAAGCGCTCTTGTCTTTCTTGGGAATTGTCTATTCTACTGTTTACATCCATAAAGGCGGTATCTAAATAGGTCCGAAGTCCTTGCATTGATTGAGCAAGTGTCACAAGTGTACCTTTTCTTTCATCTGGTAAAGTCAGGAACATCTCATGATTTTCGGACAAATAATTTTGAACTTGTTCTCTAGTACATCTATTGCCATCACTGGAAGAATACATGTTTTTGATAATTTCCAAAACAAAGATTGCTGATTCATGCACATAGATCCGATTGTTGCCTGTGCCCTCCCTCTTATGCTTAATATAGATACCATGCCATGATATGTAATTAGTAAGAGTTCGAGAAGTCACTCCACATCGCATTGTCACCTTTGTCGAATTCAACCATTCACTCTCCAAGCAAAAAACCTCCTCCTTTTTCATCACATCGACTATTGATATAATTCTCAATTCGAAGTCAATTCTCCTTTGTAGAGTTATAGATTGTTTCGAACTCGGTTCTCTGATTCCACCCGGTTTTCTGCTTCTTTTCCAGAATTCCACCCCGTTCGTTTCTTGGTCATTTCGTCTGAGTGATACAATTTTTATTTCCCCCTTTTTTCTAAAGGGGTATAGGCAGTTTCGAACTCGGTTCTCTGATTCCACCCAGTTTTCTGCTTCTTTTCCAGAATTCCACCGTTCGTTTCTTAGTAATTTCGCCTGAGTCGTACAATCTTCATTTTACCCTTTGTTTTCAAGGGATATAGACCAGTTTCGAATTCATTTCTCCATTTCCACTCGCTTAACTGCTTCAATTCCATAATTCCACTATTCATTTCTTAGTTATTTCGCATGAGTGGTACTTGTTGACTTAATTACTATAGGTCGTTTCTTAGTCATTTCTCAAAGCGGAAACGAGCTATTTTTCCCCTTTTATTTGCAATGGATGTAGACGGTTTCGAATTCGGTTCTTCGTTTCCACTTATCTTTTTCTTAACTTATCAAATCTCTAAAATATCTAGGTTTTATCTACGTTTACATTTTTGTATACAAATATATTGCATTTGTAAACATTTTTGTATACAATGAATTTTAGTAAGGAAAATCGAAGCTAAGGGGATTTGAAACATGTTTAAATCTATATTTAAAGAAGATTCCAACTTCAAAGCAATGAATGTTGATTCCCTACGAATTCCATTTTTGCCTGTAACAGCTGACTTGGGTTTCAACACTAGCAAATTCATTTTTGAAGGGGATCGTTATCGTGATCTTCCAAGTTTGATAGCTACATACGACAAACCCATTGGAGACGATGGTCTTTCTTCTCCAACAGGGAGTATATGGGACTGGTTGAAAGTTCAGGTGTATTCACCTGCAATCGATAAAAAGTTGGCCGGAAAAGGCATTGCTATTGGAAAAGCTGCGTATGGGTTTGATTCAACACACGATCCTCAACCATACGGCAACAAGTACAAGGATGACAATCATACTGTCATTTTACTAGCAAGTATTGCAGCGGATGCTCTTGAACATGGCGCTGCTTATCATAGTGGAGAAGTAAAACAGAAAGACGCTACAGGCACAGAAAGAAAGTATCAGAAATACGAAGTGAAAGCATTCCTAAGTACATTTCTTCCTATGCGTGAATTTAAAGACATAGCAAAGCGTGAGTCATTCATTAAAAAATTCACTACCGGAGTTCACAGGGTACAGTTCTTCAATACTGTTTCGTCCCATTCCGACAAGATAGTAGAAATCATGTTTCTAGACCATGTGGAACTGAATCCAGAAGGATTAGGGAATCATGTTAGATTGAAATTCAACATGGACGGATCAGAGACAGATAATCATTATGTGAATAATATTCATGTCATTGGTGATTTAGGTGGCGGAACATTAGATGAAGCCTATATGCGTGGCAGTTATTGTGATCCGGACAAATCAGAGGGAAGAGACATTGGAGTCAATGAATTGCTGAAAATCATTAGAAAAGAGATTGAAACCAGCGAGAAGTTTCGGCGCTTTAAATTCAGTAATTTATCAGAGGTCAACGACATGATTCTTGCTGGTCTTGGGATTACAAAGAAATCAATAGCTGATCTAGATGAGAACTACTTATTTGTAAACAAAAAGCAAGAAAACCTTTTACAAAAAAGTATGCAACATCTAAAAAATGAGTTTAGCAAGAAACTGCCCCAACAAGAAGTAGGTAAATACTTTATTAGTTGGTATGGAGAGCCCCACGATGTAACTCCAATTGTGGAAAAGGAATTGACCAAGTTCTGCGAATTCCGGTTATTCCCGATTATTCGAGACCGTTTAATTCACAGTCCAGAAGTGGTCGCCTATACTCTAAGTGGCGGAACTGCTGTTTTGGTACAAGAAGAATTAACCAAGATCAATAATGAACTCGAAAAAGCGTTCCCTATCTACTTTACAGATCGTCATACCAGTTACTGGGGTCTTGTTGAGGCCGGAGATATCTTGGGGGCTACATATCGAGCAGAAAATAATTTGCTACTCCCAGAAGAGATGGAAGAGGATTAGGAAAAGTTTAATACAAGAAAAGCCCCCGTAATGGGGTTTTTCGCTTCCAAGGAGGGTGGAAACGTGTCAGGAGAGACGAAGCAATACAGCCCTGGTGATGTCATCACTATCCGAACAAAAAAAGACACACCCACATTTATTATGTCCCTCATCAACGATACTAAAGCACAGGGAGGGACCGGGGCGTTATTAGATCATCTGATTTCTTCTATGAAACAAACGGGAGTAAATCAAAAGAAAGGAATCTATCTTCCGCTTCCTCCGGGAGTAACACAAGAAGAAATAGGGCAAATTGAAGACAATGAGCCACTAATGAACCTGATTGCTAACATCATCAAAACTTCAATCTCATTAGATAGCCCACTTCAATTCCCTATCAATCATGCGATTAAAGGCAATGAAGAAGCTACTACTAAGTTAATAGCAGTAGAGGGAGAGGCGACAGCTCCTTCGCCACCCCCTTCATTACCTATGCAACAAGAGGCCGCAAAGAAGCCACCTAGAGCTAAAGCTAAACGAATGTCCGCTTTGAAATCTAGCGGACTAACCGATTTAAAGAATTCCTTTAATCAACCATCTCCATAGGAAACAGATGAATGGGAAACGCTAAGGTAGAGACATTTTATGATCTCCTAACCATTAGCGTTTTTCTGTTTTTACATTGGGTGAGAAAAAAGAAAGCTAAACATTGACACCCAAATTAAAAAGAATACTAGAATACTATGGTATACTCTAGTAATATCAATGGGTATACTTTATACTATAGAAAACCCCTTGAAAATAAAGGAGTATACTAAAGTATACCAGTATTCTAAAGTATACTTTACGAAATTGGAGGGTCTATAATGGATAAAAACCAAAACAATGATATTGATAACGGAACAAAGGTTGTTCCACATTCAACGAAAGTTTACGAGAAGGATAAAACATATTTTGATAATCTCCATGTAACAGAAGGGGGAACTCATGCAGGTACGCTTGAAGTCCTAGTGAATGCCCATAAAGAAGCACAAAGAAAGGATGCACTCTCTAAGATTAAAAATCTCTCTACGGTTAAACATCATTTGAAACGGCTAGAGGAGATTTATATTTCTAGTGCAGAAGAACTTCTCGATAAAGACCAGATGCATCAAGTGGAGTTGGAACTTCTCAAAGAGCAACTGAAAGATGCAAAGCTCCGCTCTCAAGAAGCTATAGAAAGTAGAGATCAGGTGCTAGAAGAAACAAAATTGGAGATAGATAGAGTACGAACCGAAGCTATGGAACAAATCGAATTAGCCGAAAAAACGGTTGAGGATACAATAGCTACAACCGGAAAAACAGTTGCTGAAACTCAACAACAACTGGATCGAATGGAACGATTAGCCCAACTCCAGGAACAAGAAGCCAATCGTGCCAAGGAAAAAGCAGATTCCCTAGAAAAGAAAGCTCTTCAAGCTGATCAGCTTGAAGAAGAACTGGAGCAAGCAAAGCTTCATATCATCCAATTAAACCAAGATCTACAGGCCTTACAATTGGAGAAAGATAGAGAGATTTCTGATATTACACGCCAATTCGAGGCAGAAAAGGAACTCTCTCAAGAGAGATGCCGTTTGGCTACAGAAGGAGCCAAACTTGAAGCAGAACAAAAGGCATCAAGTGATATTGATCATCTACGCAACGAAATTGCCCAACTCAAAGAAGAAAAATCAGTCCTGTCCTATCGTGTTATGGAATTAGAACATAGAGGTAAAGAAAAATAAACAAAAGAAGGTAAGCGACACCTGGAGAGTTTTTTTCGCAGCTCGTCGCTTACCTCTTTATTTGTTTTTTGGTTTCCGACAAATGACTTGATCCAACTCCAAGTCATATAACGCCATAATCTTTTCAAAAACACTGGTTTGGATAGGAAAAGTATCAGTCCAGATTTGTTCCACTACCTTTTCAGAAGAGCCTTTGATTTCTCCACTTTCAAGGCTGTTATCCATTTCCTCTGGCATTTTCTTTCGAATCACCTGACTTAACTTCAACTTAAATCCTAAGCTTTCTGCATATAGTAATAACTTCTCTATTACATCCGATCTAATAGGAAAGTTATCATCTCGAATCTTATGGATCGTCGTCCAGGAAAGCGATGCTTTCTCCAGAAGATCTTTCTTAGTCACTCCACAGTCTTCCATCCAAGTACGAAATGGTTCGAAAGTCAGTTGAGTTACAGGACCAATTTCACTTTCCATATCAAGCCTTTGTAATGCTTGGATTTCTTGCTCATTTTCATTTGGATATTGATCCATTGACCACTTACGAAACGGCTCAAAAGTCAACTCGGAACCTATTTTCCTAGTAACATTAATTGGTTTAGGTGGTGGCGGACCAAAAGATTCTAAAAGCATTTTTCTGTCTAACTGATCTCTAAATTGAACGACTTGGTCTAACTCCAAATCGAACATGATCATCAATTTTTCTAAGATATCTGTTCTAATCGGAAATACATCATTCCAAATCTTTTCGATCGGATTTTTACCTATTTTGGTGATTTTATCTTCATTACCTAGTCGATAAGAAGTGGCAGCTATTTCTTCTGGTGTTTTTTTTCGTACTATCTGACTCAAATTGAGGTTAGATCCTCTTCCTTTTGCAAAGAGATATAATTTATCAATCGTATCAGATTTAAACGGAAAATCGTCCGATCCAATCTTCTCTAACGTTGTCCACGAAAATCCCACTTCCTGTTGAATATCCGTCATAGTCAAATTACAACTTTTCAACCAACTACGAAACGGCTCAAAAGTCAATTGCGACTCGAGTAAAAATCCGCTTTCCCTTATTATATCTTGCTTATTTATCCTATTGAGAGGATGTTGTTTTTGCCATTCAAACCAAAGACGGAACGGTTCAAATGTAAGCTGCGAGTCGTATATATTTCTTCCTTTTATTCTTCCTGTTACTTTATCATCTATCATCTAAGGTTCTTCCTTTGTATTTATCATTTTTTGGATCGATCAAAAATACGTGGACTTTAATAACAATATACTATAATCCACCATAGAGAAGGAAGAGGTAGAGGGATGACAGCCCCTCCTACCTCTTCTGTTAATAAACATATTAAACTCATCCTTCAATCCCTGTACATATAGTAGATACCACTCAACCAGTGGCTCTAGTTGCCTCTAGTTCGTCTTTTATCGGTTGTACCCATATCTCCTCACTAGACATCAGCCAATCTGTCTGTCTAGTTGCCAACAGCGTCCTCAACATTGTTTCTGCTATCGCCCTAGCAGCAGCTGGCGGTACCGCATTCCCGATTCTTTCTCGCCAGCGCTGCTCACTTTTTCCCGAAAGCTCTAATGGTCTCCCATTGATACTAGTAGGGAATCCCTGTAGTGCCGCAAGCTCCAAGGTTGTGAGGGGTCTGTGCCAATTCCCATCCTCACTCAAGATGATCCAGTTCCCACTCTCGTTTAACCGGGGAATCCTTGGATCAGCCACTGCACAAGTTGATGCGTGAACGTCAGCTGATCCTGTCACCGTACTAGCCACTTGGTCCCATGCCAGAACACCATATGTTCCAGACCTTGGTCGACATCCTAACCTTGGGTCATTGATACAAATTGCCCCATTGTTTGGTCGGAATGATCCAGTAACCGTATTAGCAGGCTCATTCCATCTCGAAACTTTGTAGATAGTTCCATGTGTACCAGACTTGAACCCTGTAGATAGTGGGACAAGCCCATATTTTTCATAATCCACACTCTCTAAATCTCGCCAATCCTTACCGGGGCGGATGAGGGCCAGTCTTATCCAAGTTTTCAATTGAAGTCTTGGAACTTTGTGCATCTTACCACCGGCTACACCATCGGGAATTGGCAGGCTTTCTAATACATCTCCCACAGCTTTCATTGGCTTTGAAGGGGGATGGTACACAAAACTATCTACTTTTCTCGCATTACGTGCAATCAATAGATAACGTTTCCTAGTCTGTGCTAATCCTCCAATACTACCACAATCATGAAAGCCATCGGATACCTCATAGCCATGTCTTTTTAATAGTTTTTTGATCTTATCCAACAGATCTTTCCCACGAGTCGTAATTCGAGGCACATTTTCAAATAAGATCAAGCTAGGTAAATCATCCTCAAATGCTTCTAAGGTTAGCTTAATCCCCCTAATCGTCAGCTTTGATAAAGCTCGATATTTTCGGGTTTTAGCTCTGTCTTTACCAAGCAGTCCCGAAAAAGACTTGCACGGGGCCGAGGTAAATACGATATCGGGGTACACACCGTCTGTTGCATCCAGTAGATCGGACGGTTTTACCTCATTCCAGTCGGTTCCCGGTTCCTCTCCATGAAAATCTACATACTGGCCTTTTGAAAACAAATCCATTTGAACACTTGGCGCACCTGTGATTATCTCAAAATCCTCACATGCTTCTGGATCATTATCAATGCCCACAATGGTTTCGATCCGCCCAACGACTCCCCTATATTCCTCCCTAGCTTCCTGGAAACCAAGAGCTCCGCCTCCGATTCCGCAAAAGAGGTGCAGCGCTTTATATGTTGTGGTCATTTTATGTGCTCCTCCTATTTACCACCGATCATCATCCTCGATGCTATCCACAATTCCACTGTCTAGATATGCCCAAAAATCCCTTGGCTTTTCTAGTCCAATCATCTCTTTTGAAGAAAGAGAAATCAGCCTACCACGTTCATTGATCAGCTTCATGGCCTGACCTTTTTTTCTGGTTCGAGAATAAATTTGATCATAGTGGACTCCATTTTTCCAAACAAATAGCTGAGGTTTGTACTTTTTAGATAGAAAAAAGCCCAAGGGATACCATTCCATTCGTTGCGCTCGTTGCGCCTCTTCAATCAAAACCGACCGACGACGAGCGCATACATCGCAGAATCCCCGTAGATTTATGACCTTTGTATATTTGTTTGGACACCGACAGCAATACTCACTGTCATGATTGTGAATCAAATATACGTGATGATTAATCCGTAATTTGTGCGTGGATCCATCACTCCACTCCTCATAGAATGGAATAGGCGGCGGCTCCTGGTCTTCTTCCTCATCTTCTGACGCAACCCACTTTTGTAATCCTCTTTCAATCAATGGGAATCGCTCAATCATCATCATAAGCCACTTCATATTCTCTTTCGGACTCCTCCACCTTAATAATAAGATCGGCTGGATAGTACTTATCTTGTTCCTGTATGCCTTTCACTTTCATGCATACTCCTCGTTTTCTAAAACGCTCAACAAGCTTCATATAGTTAACCTTGGGATCCCAAATAAAAGGGATTACTTTTCCATTTTTTAAATACAGATATCCAATTGACTCGCCGGATTTGACGGCCCGTTTGATTTCTTGCTCATAGATGTTTTGCTTTATGAAGCACTCCGTACAAAGATTCTTTGTTCCTCGACGAACTCTGCCTATACGTTCTCGGCAGCGGCATAACGCCTCTTCACGATCATAAACAAGTGGCGGTTCTGTCTCTTGCTTCGGTCTACTGATCTCAACACTTTCGAAATTATCTAAGTACTCATCGGCTTCCTTTTCGTCTTGGAGGTATTCATGCATTGCCTTGGACTGACTACCGTAGTTCAATCACTTCACGCTCCAATACTTGCTTGATGATCTTGGAATCTACGTCCAGCATCTTAGAAAGAGAAGGGATTCCGAATTCCCTAGATCGAGGACGATAGGCCCACCGGATGAACTCAATATCACTAGAAGACAAGGGGAAGGAATCCTCTGTCAATTCCTCTCGTAGCCTTCGTTCCTTGATCGGACTCCAGATGAAATCTTGATGATGGAGATAAAAAGATAAATTATCAATACGATTGTTACTTCGATCACCATCAACATGTCTCACGGGGCGATCTGGATCTTGAATAGCCTCTGGAAAAAAACTAAACGCAACAAGCCGATTCACATAATGCCTTTTTCCTTTTCCGTTTTTATGTAGAGTGATGTACTCTGTACCATTTTTGCGTATGGGGTTTGGTTTGAGAAACATCTCCGGAAAAGCTCGACGATTGCCATAACGATCTGTTCCCACTCGTTTTTTTCTCATGATATCTCCCCAACTACTGACCTGGTATAGATCTTCATATTGAGGAATATCTCTCCAAATTTCTCTCATATTTTTTACTAGACTCATTGAAAATTCTATCAAGATGAAGGCCCCCTCTCTCTTAACTCAACCTCCCCTGATTTACAGGAGATTCTTCCATTTGAAAGGTAGTGTAGGCAGAGGAGGTAAGTTGAATTCTCATAGATATTAAAACTTACAAAAAGTAAGTCGAGGGGACCCAATACGCATAGGGGACCTCCCCACCGACGGTTTTTTATGAAAAAAAGCAATTATTTAGCAAAAAATTGAAAAAACGACCATAGCTTGGGTGTTGATCATATATTCTCTTACTCATCCTGTGGTAGTATAGAAGGGTGATCTGGTGGGCAAACCAGATCACTATTTTGGGATATCCAATCTTCGAGGGTTTCTGGAGTGGCTTCGGCCGCACACAGAAACTCTTTTATTTTATCGGCTGTCTCAAAATCTAGTTGAACGACGTTCCTCATCTCTTTTCCTCGCTTCCCGTGCAGTATTCAATTCACAAAAGCGATAGGGACACACCCATACACTCCAATAGATCTGATACAGATCTGTTCCGCAAGATGAACATTTCCTATCGTTCACATCATTTCCCCCATTCCATCATTGGCTAGTGGGCCCAGAATACATGATCCAATTAAGTTCCCACAATTCTTACACCGAAAATCAATCCCACCATCTGATCTAACTTCTTCTTGCCATTTGTAATCTTTCGGAGCATGACGACGACAGATCTGGCATATAGCTGGATTGACTTTCCTTCCATCTGCTAGACATCTGATCGTCTGGCCCGTGTAATCATGATAAGGCTTTAGACAGCTCCAACAGACAAGGGCCTTCCGCCGTAAACCTGACTCGCTGACTTCTTTGGAATGCGTGGCCTTATTCGTCTGACACTCCTCACATATTTTCATGTAGGCTCTCCTTCTCAATGGTCTCGATCAATTTATCAAGAGCATCGTTGGTTAACCATGCAACTTCGTAGCAAAAATCAAGGAAATTATTCCATTCTGCTGATTCTTTCGAATGCACATATGCCCTTTTTCCAAGTCGCCTTGCTTGGTAGTATGGAACGGTACCATTCAGTTCATCTAAATTCTCTGATTTACAACACGGACAGGTTGCATACTCTACAGGTTCCCATCTTGCCCAGTCTTCCAAGTCATTCATTTTTGCTCCTACGACATACTTCATTTCATAGGATTCACATTCAATTGAAATCTCACGATATATCATCTTCACTGCCATAATTAACAACCTCCTAAGCGACACTCTTGATCCGACGGGCGTTCTTTTGTTGAGTGCGTTCGGCACAATCTTTTAATCTCTCCATCTTTTCTTCATCGCTCATCATCAACCATTCACTAGCTACTTTAATAACCATGTTTTCAACCTCCTTATATCTTAATTCTACATTATAAAGGGTAATAAGTCAACTATATTATAAAATAAATTGTAGTATATGAACCTGGCTCCTAAATTAAAAAGCCAGGCTTTAAAGTCATGGTATTCATGGGTTAGAAACTGCCTTCCATTTTTAAGCACCTTTAGAGTAATCTTTAGAATAATTAGACATATACTCGCAATCTATTTCGCTTTGTGGCTTTTCAATAACTAGTAGACGAGAGTTAACCCCGGTTGGCCTATCAGACGCTCTAAATGTGTTAGGGGGTAAGGGGACCGAATACCCTTCATTTTGTTCTAAGAATTCCCTGAACTCTCTTGATATGTTATCTTGTCGGAAAAAAGGTCCTTCGCTTGATAGAGCAACTATTTTTCCGCCTTGCTTCAAAAGTTTATATGCGTGTCTGATATGTTGCACATCTAATCCACTTTCAAAAGGGGGGTTCATGATGATCCGATCATATATGTTCTTCTCTTGGAACTGGAGGAAGTCTTGTCCAACTAGTCTATGTCCCTTCTGTTCTAGAAGGTCACGCAGTCTATAGTTGATTTCAATGACATCAATCTCTGCACCCGTCTCAAGTAAATCGTCAGCAATATGACCAGATCCAGCAGACGGCTCCAGAACCCTCATAGAAGGCTCAATATCCGCTTCTTCTATCATTTGATTCACGATCGTTTTTGGAGTTGGAAAATAACTAGGTATTTTAGTTTGGGCTACTTCCTTTTCTTTCATCTTGATTTGATCTATTCGCCTTTGTTCAACGCTCTTTTGAGTACCGTTCACATGGGCCATAAACTCGATTAATACATTTCTATAATCCTCATCCGTTTGTATCCCCAACGACTCTAAACGCTTCCTTTCCATGAGAAAGCCGTGGATCCGTTCAGATACATATTTAGACTCTCTATGTTTCTTCCCTAGAGAAAGCAATCTTGCCATCTGGCTCCGCACTGGTAACAAGTCAATATAGTCCTGGTTGCTTAATCCTACATAGTAGGACATGACTTTATCATAATCTTCTCTGCTATTATTACTCCCTAACACCTTATCCAAATCGCCCAAGAAGTCCCTTAGGATATAAGAACAGCACTCAAAACTAGGCATTTTTGTATATGTCATAATTTCTTCCATCATCAATTCTCTTTCTTCCGTGTCCCTATAGCTATTGTGTTGCTCACTGTAGTAATATGAACTCTTTTTTTGATCCATCAAACGTTTGATCCTATTCCCCTCTCTAATCAAGGTTTCTACTTGAGTTCGGTTTTTGATCTTTTTCAAGTAGATTGCTGTTCCATCTTCAATAGATTCCGCAATTGACAGTGTGACCTTCTTTAGACGTTCAAAACGATCTGCTTCTACTAACATGCCAGCAGCTATAGTCAATCTTCTATGTGTATTTGTCATGCGATCCGGTGAGCGTAGATGCTGTATCTTTTCATTCAGGCTTTCGGCTAAATTCCTAAGTTTTTGTGTTTGCTTTGTACTTGTCAACTTACAACACCTCTTCTGTAACATCTTTATATTGTTTGTTTCTATATTCTTATTCTACACTAAAGAGGGTAATATGTCAACCATAAATAAAGATTATGCCATATAATATAAAAGATCACCTATTCAGAATAGGTGATCTTAGGGTCTATAATCACAGCCCCACAACTAGTTTATTTAGAACTTGACTGGCTTTTCTTTCCATCTCCGTGCGAGAGTCTGCATTGAGGGTCTGCGATGCTAAGGTAAGAGCCTGAACCACATGGAATGCCGTGTTTCCCCGTTCTCTATCGAATGATTCATGAATGATTCCCGTAAGCTTTTGACTATATTTGTTATCTTTTGCTATTTGATCAATAACATCATATGGATTTTCGATCTCGGTTTCCTTTGCTTTCAATAAATCGTTAATCATATTGTCACCCAATTTTAAAGCTTTTCCGATTGCTCCAGTTACTCTATTACTGATTTCATCATGATTTAAATAAATATGACGTTGCTGGAATACATCACCGTTCGTATCCCAACCCATCAAACCATTAGTACAAATCATCCTGTACACCATTGGAGTAATCCTAATCGAGCTTTTCCCTACCTCTGAGTTCATCATATGAAAGCCAACTCTATGAATATCAGGTGCTCCATTTGTTAGCTTTCCTACGCTTGTAGTGAGATCGGGAAACGTAACTCGTAGATGACAGCCCGTATCCCCTCTGTTCCACATCTCGATTTCGTAATCCTTATTAAACTTGGCTAACACATCATCCAAAATGTTTAAAATCTCTATATCATCAAACGGTACATATTTATCACTCATGATGCCTCTGACGACTCCAGGCGATCCATCCCTAGACCTCATCGTTCTGAGCATCCAATCTTCATCAGAAGAAAGCTCCTTGATCCAGTGATTCGCATTAACCGCTTTCAGTTCTGGTGGACACTGTCTAAAGTATTTAGATGGTATGTTTGTCTTTTGAGCAAATTGTCCAGTCGCCCATTCATTTAAAACATATCCGTCAATCTTATTGCTGGATCTATCATATATAAAACCATCTTCATGAAACATGAGATTCCTTGCTGGAATAATTAAATCTTCTTTTCTAGTTGACTCGTTTTCTAACCTAGTTAAAATGTGATGAAGTTCATTTGTGTTGTTCTTTACTTGTAGTTGAGTATTCATGATTAAAATCATCTCCTCTGTTGTCTATACCCTTATTCTACACTATAGAGGGTAAAATATCAACTCTTTAATTAATGTTATGCTATTCAGAAATAAATAACCTACTTATATAAAGGAAAAGAAATATCTATAGTAATAAAAGAAATATCGTTTTTAAGTTGACTAATTACCCTCTATAGTGTAGAATAAGGGTATAAGGATGACACGATGCTTTGAGCGGAGTGAGCCATGACCCCAACGGGCGAGCCACCTAGATCCGAAAGGTACGCCAAGACGAGCGATGCATCACACACTTAGGAGATGATATATATGGATACTACATTCACACTTGATAAAAACAATAAATTGGTTGTTATAACGTTTCCGGAAGGGGCTGTGCTTGGGAATGCGTCATCATATGAGGTGACACACTGGAGGAATGGAGAGGTCTGTTATGACCACACCAGGGGGACGGCTGCACGTTTCGATTCCATTACCCAAGTAATTGATTTTGCTATCTACTTCAATAATACATTCAGGGGAGACAATGAGATGGAGTACAAAACATATGATGGTTGGATGGCCTCGTCACACGATTTGCAAGAATATCTCAAGGTGGGGGACCTTGTTGATGAAAAGATGGAGGACCATTTCACAGACATATTACCACCAGCCTTTATGTCCTCCTTTATTATTCAAATGGGCGAGCCTTATTCTTGGGTTAGTGGTGAAAATACATATTCAACCCTCAAATGGACTCTAAACGGTTGGATGTACTGCGGACACTGCCACATAGGAAAAACAGAAGAGCCAAGTTAACGGCTCTCCTGGGCTTTGGACGATGTACTATCTGAACTAAAAGAGGACGTAAAGGCATGACAGGAAGAGAGCTGTTATTAATTAGCAGCTCTCTCTTATTTTATTTCATATAAAAAATGCCGGCTGAATTAATAATAAAGTTGACTAATTACCCTTTATAGTGTAGAATAAGGATATAAGGTAATACATATGAAAGGGTGATTAGGTTGAAAGAAATACAACAATTTTACAACAACGGTAGCATTTCCTACGACATACCTAGACTTGGTACAAAATTTAACGACGAATTGTATTTCGAGAGATACGAGGTCACAGGTTCTGTGAAAATTACGATTCCAACTAAATTAAAGGGACGTAAAGGAACATTTGTCGGTAGACACTTAGAATACGAATCCCGTAATTGTTTTTACTTTGGTTGGTACGTTTATTGGGTTAAAGCAAGTACATTTGAAAAAATATGTAGGGAGGTTTCCTGATGAATGAGTACGGTGACGTGAATTACGTGAAATGGCAGGAATCGGAGAAAAAAGCGTATATACAGGAATTAGCCAAATCAAGAATCGGGCTGTATTTATGGCAACGTAGGAGAGAAGACCCTGATTGTACAAAACGTCTAGTTGAGTATGCAACACATCTAGAAAAATCAATCATCAAGAGCCAAATACAGGCAGAAGATATGCGCTATGCAAGTGAACAAAAAATGAGGGAGCTTGAACGTGACGATACCTTAGTGACAAAGGTTTTAGATGAGGTGGAGGCAATTTTTAAAAGGAGGTATAAATTTTGAACTATTTAGCGGAAAAGGAAACGTACCGGATTCTACAATCTGACAAAGGGAATGTATTTGTAGATGTACGTTCCTATGGAGAATTTCACAGAGTAGCCATCGTTTTTAAAACACTTGAAGAAGCTCAGACACATGTGGATGACATAAAAGATAGTGGGTTTATGGATGAACCTTATGAGAAACTTGTAAAAGAGTTTGCTGAATCTGAAATAGCACAGAAGATGTACAGAAAAGCCAAACGGGATAAGTTTAAAAAACGTTTCGTATGGTATGTAGGATCATTTGACGAACACGACAAGATTAAATATTTCATTCAGGAAAACCATGCTGTACGTCCTGAACTACTTGCAATACCTGAATACATGGAACTAGACGAAGCGAATCAAAAGGAATACAGGTACTGTGAATTCTTAGATGATGTACGGAAGGAGCTAACGAAATGACAGAGGATACGAAGGTTCTGATTTGTACCGATGACGATAAGTGCCAAACGCACAATTACCGTATAACGTACACTAGACGCGAACGTTGGGGAAACAGAAAAACCATTACCTATTATGGGCGTGTTTGGCGTGATTCTGATTGTTCAAACCTTGATTCGTACTATGAAGACGGTAACGAAGAAGATGTATTATCTTACGTATACGATTTGTTGGAAGAAATGTGTTATATGGACACAGAACATGAAGACACAACCGTTATTGACATCGAAAAGGTGGAGCTCCCTATCATGTACGACATTGAGTACTCTTTACGAGAAGAGAAATATATTGTACATACAAAATCAGATGGTAATTGGCACAAGTTAGAAGATACATTTACAACGTTTGCAGAGGCGAGAGAACGCATAAAAAAGATGGGTATTGTTTGAGTCTCATAAAGAAGGAACCATACATGACAGATCACACTAGGGAGAGCTGTTAATTAACATGCTCTCTCCTGTTTATTTTATATAAAAATGCTAATTAAATTAATTATATAGTTGACATTTTACCCTTTATACTATAGAATAAAGATATAAGATAACACTTAGGAGGAACAAAAACATGAACCATACAAACAAAACTTTTATCCAAACTGGAAGCTCATCTGATGCACAGGAATTAGGTTATGCCGTTTATAGCGGAAAATCCGAGCATACATGTATTGACCTGAGCCAAAAACCGAATCACACATTATCGGTGAAGCTATCAAATGGAGAGTTTGTTACTCTTTCATTTACTCAACCGCATCTGAACGGCGGTAATCTTGATATTATGTATCATGGAGATCTGAATTTAAATACAGTTACTTTTCGTGATGATAACGATGGAGTCAAACATCCAAAGTATGTGGCAGACAAAGGTAATACTTGTTTGGTTAGCTTTGAAGCTGCTGAAAGAGAGTAAAGGAGGAGCTGTTGGAAGATGATTCTAGCACGAAAAATCAGGATGAAACCTAATGAATTCCAACTTCAACAACTCTGGCAATCCGTTGGAACGGCAAGATGGGTATATAACTGGGCACTAACCAGACAAGAAGAGAATTATCAGCAAGGTGGAAAGTTCTTGTTAGATGGTTTTCTCCGTAAGGAGATCACCCTGATGAAGCAGACAGAGGAGTTTGCTTGGTTGAAACAGGTGTCTAACAATGTTGCCAAGCAAGCAGTTAAAGATCTCTGCATCGCCTATAAGAAGTTTTTTGACAGACTGGCAGACAAACCTAGATTTAAAAATCGTAGACATTCCAAACCATCTTTCTACCATGATACAGATAAGATCAAATTCAAACATGATTCTGTGAAAATCGAGAAAATCGGTTGGATTTCGTTAGCAGAACATGGGAGAATCCCAAACGATGCGAAGGTTAGTAATCCTCGAATTAGCTTTGACGGCAAGTATTGGTACTTGTCTGTTGGGATCGAAGAGCCAGAGCAAACGATAGAGCTTACCGAGAGTTTGGGTATTGATGTGGGCATCAAAGACCTAGCGGTCTGCTCCAATGGGATGATATTTAAGAACATCAATAAGACTCACACAGTACGTAAGGCAGAGAAACACCTTCGGCGGTTGCAACGTAAAGTTTCTCGCAAATATGAGATGAACAAGGAGGGAAGCCGTTTCGTCAAAACGTGCAACATACAAAAACTTGAGAAAAGAATCCGCATCCTACATCGGCGATTAACTGGTATACGAGATAATCACATCCATCAAACGACCACTTCGATTGTGAAAACCAAGCCTTCGAGGATCGTAATGGAAACCTTGAACATCAAAGGCATGATGAAAAATCGGCACTTATCAAAGGCGATTGCAAACCAGAAACTAGCTGAATTCATTCGTCAAATCGCTTATAAATGTGCGAAATACGGCATTGAATTCATTCAGGCTGATAAGTGGTTTCCATCATCGAAAACCTGTTCATCTTGTGGTTGTAAGAAAGCAAAGCTATCTTTATCGGAACGAGTTTTCCATTGTGATTATTGTGGAGAATCCGTAGATAGAGACCTTAACGCTTCTATCAATCTATCTTGTTATGAATTCGCACATGTCACCTAACGACTATGCGAATATGTAGGATTCGTTGCATCCGAATTTACGCCTGTGGAGTGTTATAGCAAACGAAAGTAGCTTCGGCGAAATCGGACACATTGAATCAGGAAGCAAACAGAATTTTATAGAGTTTTGGCAACGGAGAAGATGATTTCTCTCAAAATGAGCTAGACTATTTTAACCAATGCAAAGAAAAATTGAATATCGAAAGAAATTTAACCCTTCGATCTATACATCTATTAAAGCCGAGTCAAAAAGATAGCTAACATTTTGGAGAAGGGGGTGAAAGGGGAAATTTTGAGATGCTTTTACTCAAAAATTCTCCTTTCGCCTCGTAGATCAAGCCAAGGTGTTTTTCCTGGGCGCAGACCCTTTTCAAAGTAGAACCAGCCAAAAAAGCTCATGCCTCACCTTCCCTCTAATGGGAAGGGGTGCCAAGCGGCGAGCGATAGTCCCCCCATGATTGGGGGCTAGGGGGCTGATCTTTTATCTTTTCTCTATTCCTTTTGTTGGTATACTTGTTGAATAATCTAAATTAAGGAGCGTATCAAAATGATCACCATTCTCGCCGAAAAACCCGATCAAGGACGGAAATTAGCCGCTCCATTTCGCCATAAAAAAGAGCAATCGTTTATCCAGATAGAACCATGTTCACAGTTCCCTAAAGGCGCTAAGGTCATCTGGGCAATTGGCCACCTATGCAAGTTGCAAGATCCTAAAAAATACAACCCTGATTGGGAGAAATGGAATCTAGAATCGCTACCTATTATTCCAGAGAAATTTCAATACCAAATGGCAGAAGGAAAAAGTAGCCACTTCAAAGCAATCAAGGACCATCTAAAAACTGCTCAAGAGATCATTATAGCTACGGATCCGGCCCGTGAAGGGGAGTACATTGCAAGAGTCATCATCCAGATGGCCGGAGTTCCTAAAACAACATCTATTAAGCGATTTTGGTGTTCCAGTCTTACAGAGAGTGCCATCAAAAAGGGATTTGAAAACCTGCGTCCTGGTGAGGAGACAAAACCTCTTTATTACGAAGCCAAGGCCCGATCTGAAAGTGATTGGATAGTCGGGATTAATAGTAGTCGTGTGTATACGCTTCTAATGAGGAGAAGAGGCATTCCTGAAGCGTTTTCTACAGGCCGGGTACAAACACCCCTCTTAACACTCATTCGGGGCAGAGAAGAGGAAATAGAGCGCTTTAAAGCAGAACCTTTCTGGGAATTAGAAGCCATCTTTGCTTTCAGTCAACACAAGTTCAAAGGGAAGCACCAAACACGTTTTTCTGAAAAAGAAAAGGCAGCAACCATCCTACACGAAATCCAAGGAAAGAACGGCATTGTAACGAGTGTAAATACTGAGCTCAAAACTACCAAACCGCCTATGTTTCATAGTCTTTCTACTCTACAAACAAAGCTTAATAGAAAACATAAGTTAGCACCTGCTAAGGTACTAGAGTTAGCCCAATCCTTATATGAGAGAGGATACATTTCATACCCACGTTCTGACTCACAACATGTTACTGTGGCTGAGGCTTCTACTTTTCCAGGGATCCTTAACAGCCTAAAATCATGCTACAAATCCCTACTGAATAGTAACTTGAAGGACATCAGTGGCGAGAAACGATATGTAGATGAAAAGAAAGTGAGCGATCACTATGCCATTATTCCGACAGACCAGATTCCTGATCTAGACAAGCTTTCTCCAGATGAGAAAAAAACATATGATGAAATCGCTCGCTCATTGATTGCTGCTCATTATCCAGATCACAAATTCAACCAGACCACAGTCATTACCAATATTGAAAAATACGAGTTTAAGACAACAGGAAAGCAAGTCGTGGTGAATGGTTGGAAAGATGTCTATCAGGATGAAAAATCAGATGACCAGGATAAAGAGAATCAACAACAACTTCCTCCCCTCCAGCAAGGTCAACAGGTAGAAGCTGCTCCTTCGCTTAAAGAAGGCATGACTCAACCACCTAAACGGTATACAGAGGGTGATCTCATCTCGCTTATGAAGACGGCTGGAAAACATATTGAAGATGAAGAGCTCTCCAGCATGAAAAGTATGGGCCTTGGAACGGAAGCTACCAGATCTGGTATGATTCAAACGCTGAAAGATCGTGAGTACATTGTTGTAACAAAAAACACGGTTTGGGTCACAGAAAAAGGCAAACTCTTAGTCATGGCTGTCCAAGGATCAGCGCTGGCCAAACCAGATCTAACAGCAAAATGGGAACAATATCTCTACCAAATTGGCCAAGGTCAAAAGCCATCTGCTCCCTTCATTGAGACATCAAAAAAACTAGCGAAAACCATTGTCGACCAAGCGAAACTGAATGCGGAGAATTGGGATGTGTCAGCAGCTGCACAGGAGATCAAGGCAAAGTTACATGTAGGGAAGTGTCCTCTTTGTGGTGAAGATGTTGCGGCTCGAAAGAGCTTCTATGGATGCAATGGCTATCAAAAGGGGTGCAAGTTCACTATACCCGGAGCCATACTAGGGAAGAAAATATCAGAAGCCAATATACGTAAACTATTAGAGGGAAAGAAGTCTGGGATCATCAAAGGATTGAAATCGAAAGCTGGAAAGACTTTCGATGCAGCTTTAAAACTAGAGAATCAGGAGATAAAGTTTGTATTTGCAAAAAAATAGCATCCAAGGGGGAATAGGCATGACGCACAAATGTAAAAAATGTGGTTTGAGCGAATATGAGCACTGGATAGTGGGTTGGGAGATAAGAAAACGAACAAAATTTGGAGATGAAGTTTGCAAGTACTGTGAGTTTAAAGAAGGGTATCCATTACTCACAAATCATGAGAAGGATTTGATCGAACATATCATAAGAGGTTGGATTGTTAATCAAATTTATTCAGTTCTCACTCGTGGTAAGGGATACGGTGTACCAATAGTAGATGATCAGACTTGTAAAAAAATGTTAGATGAAACCATAAACCCTCTCTTGAAGCTCATACCGCATACAAAAGAAAGCCTAGTAGATGAGGCAGTAGATATGATCGGTGAAGACGGTGAAATGCTTAGAAAGAAATTTCAATATTGATCACTGGTGCCTTTCACACCAATGTGGGAGCTAAAATGAGACAGTTTACAAAGTAAATCATCGTATGATTATGAGATCGAGGCTCCTGTGGATCTGGAAGACAGCGAGTTACCTTTCTAGGCTTCATTAAGAGGATGTTAATAATGATATTTGATAAGAAGAAATTTGTTTTTCCAAAAAAATAATGAGGTGAACCTATGAATAAAAAGAAATATGTCATGTTAGAATTTGATGAGGAAACAGGACGTGTTGATATAGAGCTAGGAAATATGCATGTGAAAAATCCGGATGACATCTTTATGATTCATCAAGCAATGAAAGAATACACAGAGCGAACAGAGAGACTACTAAAAGTCCTGATTCAGATGGATAATATAAAAGCTCCACAACAGAATCTGCAATGATTGTCGCAATCCTAAGCGTTGCTATCGCCGTCCTAGTAAGTACCTCGCTCATCTCGGCTCTATTCGGAAAAACAACATTGCTTAAACTATTGTTTCAAGTTACTGGTACTCTATTGATACTGGGATTGCTGTTCTCCTTTTTGCTCATTCTAACCTTTGTTTTGACGAAAAAATAGCGAAACACAATACCACAATACATAGTTAGAAAGGATGGTAAGAGATATGGTTGTAAACAAAAACATACTGACGTACTCCATAATTAGTATTGTTATCATCATAACCGGGTTGGCAATCTCCTGTAATCGTGGATCTTCCCTCGATGGAAGTTGGAGTTTGTCTGATAAACAGCCTGCATGTGCTAAGAAGTTCTCTTTTTTGAACAAAAATACTATATCGTTTGTAACAAGTGATTCTAGTAGCTCGTTGGCTGGAACATACAAAGAAATCGAAAACAACAAGTATAAGCTAGACTTCAAGGTCTACTCAAAAGTCACTCTTATCAAACAATCCGGGAATACCATGACAGTTCAAGATGAAGGAGATTCCGGTGTTTGTACATACAAAAGAGACTAAAAAAAGCACCTCCAATAACTGAACTGGAGGTGCTTTTTTATGGCCAATCAACGAAACCTTGGGATTTCCAGGCTACCTGTCATAGTTTATTACCCAACCTTTTTTCGAACTACGCTTCTCATTATTGTAGAAGCAGCTCCGACTACAGCTCCAGAGGCAGCACGGCCAGATCCTGTTGAGTACATCCACTCTTTTAGGAAGGATGGGGCTTTGACAATCAGAAACATGAAGCCAATTGCGAAAACAAAGTTCTCTAAATTTGCTGTCCTAGTTTCTGTAAAGAAGGTCATCATTAAAACGATCATAAGCACTTGAAGAGCTTGAGTATAGATAGTGCTTAATAGATGCCGCCACCAAACAGAAAATAGATTGTATTCCTGATTCAAGTTGGTTGCAATGCAGAACGGTCCCAGAATCAAAAGCAATATTAATTCTGCGCTCCGGATCGCCATTTGAAAACAGACAACTAATAGCATTACCGCAAGCAAAAGGAGACAAATAATCAAAACGGCTCCCTCTAAAGCAGCTTCACCAAACGTTTTTTGAAACATATCTATCTTCAGACCACCATTTGCCAACCCTACGACAATCCAGTTGTTCAGATCGAGCAAATAACGAAATATCGTAGGGAGTGAGCCGATCATAAAAGCAGAAAAAATAAGTTTCCGTACTAATAACTTTAACTCTGCGGGATTCTCATCGACATTGAGCATCACAATAAATCTTATAGACTGATATACCAAAAACAGAGTAAGGAAAGTCCATGAAAATTGCTCAAAATAACCGTAATACTTTTTCACAGTTGTATTTTCTAGTATGGTCGCTGGTTGTATAGTAAACTTCCCCACTAGTGCGAGGGCATTATCCATAAGCCACTTGGCGCTTTGATATAACCATTTCTCAAAGTAACAAGCCGGATTAACACCACACCATTTATCCATAGACTCTTCAGCTTTCTCTTTGGCTACTTCTTCATCTGTCTTTGGTTTCATCCCCCAGGCACCACTACTATTCTTCGGATCGAGACTTTTAGGTGCTGGTTGCTCTGCAACCACCATATTAGAGATAGCTGGAAAAGCCAAAGTCACAATAAAAATGATGAACAGTGCAAGCTTCAACCACTTCTTTACTTTCAACCATTTATTTATCTTTTCCATTTGTTCTTGGCTCAATGGTTATCGTCACCTTCCTTTGAAAGCGGCTCAACCGACTCCAAATGGTACTGATTCACTTTCAAGCTCTTACCATCTTGAATGATATCAACAAGCATTTCGTAGTCATTGCCCATGATCTTCTTATCTACATTAAAAGAGATTTTATACCGTACTAACACCTGATATTTCTTGGATTCATCTGACGTATTCTTTCTTAAAAACGTAGATGTTATTGAGAAGTTTTCCTTCACGCCCTTGGCGAGTTCTTCTCCCTCGTGTTCTTCATCATTATCTTCGTCATGGGGAACCAAGATTGTTTTTTGTACTTGAGGGGTTGTAATCGCTCCTATTTTCTCTCCATTGCCCTCTGCCTTGATGTTCGTGAGTAGCTTAACAAAATCATTTGCTACATCCATCGCTTTTTCTTTCTGATCTGCTTTCTCCACTTGTTTCTCTAGGGTCCCAATTCGTGAATTTTGATTCAGTATCCACGCCAGAGAAGCTATTAAAACTAGGGAAGAAAGTACTAAACCTACTAAATATCTATTCAAATGCCCACCTCATTTCGATCAACGTAAGTTAACATACTTCTCGGAATCCACCTTCGTAGCACTCTGCACGGGTTTTCCCAAACGGATTTCCAAATGAAGATGCGGCCCAGTACTGTGTCCAGTGGAACCACATTTCCCAATGACTTGTCCCTGCTTGACAGTCTGACCAACTTGTACTCCTCTACTGGATAAATGTCCATATAGAGAGGAGGTGTTTCCTCCGTGGTCGATTACAATGACGTTTCCATATCCCCCGTACCCGTCACCTTTTACGGCTGATTGAGAAACAACAACGACTCCATCCTTTGCCGCATATATAGGTGGAGATTGCTTATTGCATGAAATATCCGTCCCTTGGTGTGGTTTTCCACCACGCATTTTTCCGAATGGAGAAGATATCCGGTATTGCTTGTCCAACGGACGAATGAATCCTCCTGGTGAAATCGGTCCCGTATTTCCAATTTCGCCGGGATCTGCATCACAGTGGTAGGAAAGCCCTCCCAAACTATTTATGTACTTCTTTACCGTCGGGATCCAGTGTCTATTTAGGTTGGTAGGATCGTTCGCCGCTCCCAGAGGGGCGTACTTAGGTCCAATCGTTTCCGGGATCGTTAACCCTTGTTTGACATACAATCGATATAGATTGCTTGTCATTTTGTCAATCCCTTCATCCAAGCTGGAAAAGGTCATAAGGCCGCCCTTCCCCATCATACCTCCCGGATTATTTTTAGATCGGACGGCTTTAGAAGTCCCATTACCGGTCTCGTGGAAGGCGATGGCTGCTACGAGTACTGGATCGACTCCGTACCGCTGGCCAGCTGAGATAAACGCCTCCGCCTTGCCTTCAAATACACCTTTTCCTTGAAGCTTCTGTTGTAACTCACTCACTGAAATGAGGCTACCACTAGGTCTGCAACTTGCAGCACTTGCAGTTGGAGTCGTTTGAGGCATGGTAGAAGCACCACCAAAGATGAAAACCCCGGCTACCAGTAGACTAATCACAAAATAACTACCGTACTTGATGAGCTCCGCCGTTAGTCTAGCCTTTAACATTATCCGTTAATAGCCTTTCTTCTGTACGTCTTCTCGTATCTCTCTGGATCCCATATACGAAGTTCTTCCGGACTCAACTCGATCTGGATACTAACTTTTTTGGATCCGCTCACATAGATCCCTTTCCCGGCATTCTTGTTTCGATCTGCATCCCGTACTACGATCAACTTCTCTTCTTCTTCTGAGAAGTTCTCTGCTGTACGATTTTTGATGGCGTTCATTTCCTCCTGCAACATTGGGAGGTATAGCTTCGAAATCGAATTCAAAATGACTGCTTCGCCATAATTTCGGCTCCCATCAACAGCACTGAGAAAATCCCCCACCTGTTGGGTTGCCGAAGTCACTCCTCCTCGGAAACCCCTAATCAACTTATACATACTAGCCAAAAATTTCATGGCTAGGGGATTGTTTGGATCCGCTAAAATGTGCGCCTCATCCACATATATTTGTTTAATGTTTTTATCCTTTAACGCGTCATCTTGTAAAAAAGTAAGGATATTAAACATCGCCACTTGTTGTAATTCCCCCTCGTCTCGAAGGTCGAATATATCGAACACGATGAGGTCATTTGAAAGATCTACATTCGTGTGGCCGTTGAAAACTCTGGAATATGATCCTTTAACGTAAGGGTATAAAACTTGATATAATCTATCCAGCTGCTTATATCTCTCTTCTTTTTTCATCAACGTTTCTAGCATTTCATATAGGTCTTGGAGGATCGGATAATCTTTACTTGTGAGCTTAGAAAAATCAGTCCGCCAGTTAATGTTCTTACTATCATACAAATCGACTAAAACCTGCTCTAGTAAAGCCATCTCAACTTGACTATCCTTCAAATCTCGATATATAAGGGTGAACAAAGTCTTTAGACGAGTAATTTTTTGGTGCAACAGAGAAGATTCACTTTCATTTTTATTCCGGGTTTCGTCTTTGGGAATCGTTGAATTCATGATCTCCAGCAAGTTTATCTTGTTTTCGCCCATTGGGGATATCTTGATCCATTCCCCACCTAACTCTTGGACTTTATCCCCGAACTCTCCCTTTGGACAGATAATCCGAACCACGGTTCCTTGGATCCATCTTCGAACTATATCTCCCCAAAGGTAAGTAGACTTTCCTCCTCCTGCCATCCCGATCACTACTTCGTTACGATTTAAGAGAGCGTTATGGTCCACCATGACGATAGAGTTTGTTTTAAGGTTCTTTCCTTTAATTACTCCTCTTTCGGAGAAGATCTCGCACTCATCGAAAGGAAACAGAGCTGACAAAGATTCCGCATCAAAATTCCGTTTTGTCATCTCGCTGACTTTGTGAGATTGCACAGGAAGGGCGCTGAAAAACGCTTCCATCATACGGCAATTTGGCTCTTTGACTTGGAGATATTGGCTCGTTTGTGTCTTGATGCTATGTGTGATCATATCTAGTTCTTCTAAGCTAGTTGCTTGGATATGAATGAGCATATGCTCATCAAACATCTCGGTCTTTCCTCTAACCAAATTTGTTAAGAGAACCTTTTGATTCTCGATATAGTTCGCAGCTTCAATCCTATCGATATCTCGTGCATAACGATCGTTGCCTTTTGTCCTATATTCTCTAATGGAATTGTTGAGGTATTTTTTCATTTCCTCAATTGAAGTAGGCTCAATGTGATGAATCACAGACACGTTATGGCTCATATTGTGTAACCTCTCTAAGAAGTTGGCCTCGATATCACTAGAAAACTTTGTAACCGCAAGGGTGCGGCAAAAATTCCCCCCAAAACGGACGTAATTTCGATGCTCCTCTATGCTGTCCGGAGAGATCATATTAAGGAGTCCTGAGTTATTCCCAATTAGATTCTCGATGCTTATTTTTTCTTTTTTCTTTGATTTCCAAAGAGGCATATTACCTCTCCCCTCCTAATCAATCAAATTCTCTTCTTTAAGCATGATCTGAGCTGTTTCCATCAAATTTCGTTTCCCGATCATGTATGGATATTCTCTAGCATCCGCTTCTGACATCCCTTGTAGTTGGGCATGTTCATAGTCAAAGAACATGTGTAAGCACTTCCGTAATTCCTCGTTCGTTAACTCCGATACTTCAAGTTTCTGACGATATAGCATCTCTTCAAGCTTGAACTTTAAATCCTGAACTCTCGTCTTTAAGACCTGAATAGCCTTATCTTTCGATCTATCGTCTGTAAATGGTTCACTAATCACTACATATCTACTTCGACGTATCATATTTCGGTCTTCCTGGAGCTGCTTGGCATATGCGATATAGTTCTGCATCATGCTCTTTTTATATGGATTTTCAATTTGCTTCAACTGTTTATTTAGATCAAATAAATAGCTCTTCAAATCAATAGGTTGGGAAACTCTTGCTATCTGTATCGGCTTGTCCAAAGACTTCAAAAAATTCTCATATGACTTTAAAATTTCTCTCTCTTCGGAATATGACATCAAATGAGTATTTACGGAAGTGACCGAAAGAATTTTCACTAACCGACGATCTGTCGTCTCTATCATTTCGCTGTAAATGGCCTTGATCGGGATTAGATCCTGAACCGATTTCTCTGCTTTCACCTGCTTACTCAACAAAAATCACCCTCCCATCCTTTTTTGTTTGAAATAGAATTTTTTTTGTCTTTGACGAAAGCGAACTATCCAAATTAAAAACTGGAGTAAGTTAATGTTCCTTCTTTCACGGATGGGGCGCATAACTATCATTGCCACACCAAGAGTCAGGGGAAGCAAAGCTAATATAAGCCTAATCTGTTGGTAAATAGCATCATCAACATCCGGGAATACCTCATAAATCAACCAGCCAAGACCAATCAGGGGAACCACCACTAATAGATAAACGAATTTAAATGAGCGAACGAGATAGATTGATTTATCTATCTCATCGGGAATTTTGAATTTTTTTCTTGCATTCATGCTGAATGCCCACCTCCACTACTTAGCTAAATCCTTTTTGTAGCCAAGACATGATCGGCTTGGCCATTAGACCAAATGCTATTGCTCCGACTACCCAGTAGAGCCAATTTTTGTACTTTTGACGTTGATGTTCATCATTAGAAACAGCCATCATGATCGAAATGACAATAAATGCTAACGTTCCAACAGTCGGTAATACAATTTGAAGTTTGTCGACTATCTGTGTTATCAACCAATCATTCCCTTTAACAATGGGGTTTCCTTCATCCTCCCCTTTCTTTTTTGGGTCTGCGGCTAACATCATTAAAGCGAAAAACTTTGAAGATAGAAAATTCATTCTTACACCTCTTTTTCTTTATGTAAACACATTATAATTCAATAATGCTTAATCTTCAAACCACAAAATACAAGTCAAATACCTTTACATTACTCAAAATACATAATGACCGATTATCTATGAAAGGTAATCGGTCATTTCTCATTGTCTTACACCTTTTTAGATACAGTTTTGTGGATATATGCAGTAGATCCATCTTTCAATTTTACTTGGTACCACTCGCTAGACACGCCGATAAGAGTTAATTTTGTCCCCTTACTAATTCGTTGGCGAATCTGAGCCGTAGTAGATGGGTTTGACCGCACGTTAACTAGGTTTTCAATCGTTACGATGGAACCCGTTGCCTTAGTAAAGGCGTTTGATGATGTCGTTGGTGATGTATGTGTGGATCCAGTAGAACCCGAAACAGAGGTAACAAAATCTTTTCGGATAAAGCCAGTCTTTCCACCAGATACTCTTACCTGGTACCAGTCTCCAGCCTTCCCAATTACATCGACCATAGTGCCATTGTTTAATTGAGTGACCACAAATGCCCCAGTTGATGGGCCTGTACGCACATTAACTTGATTGCCTTTGATTTTTAATTTTCCTGTGGAAGCTTGTACAGTTATAGAAGAATCTCCAGCCCATTTACTTTTTGAGCTACCACTGTGGATCCATACAGGTATTCCCTCTGGAATCAGACCATATAGCTCTAGTAGATTTGCTTCGTTCATGCGAATACAACCATTAGAAACGTATTTACCAATCGAATTCGGCTGATTTGTCCCGTGGATTCCGTAGACACGGCCATTGTCGCCTTTCACACTGAATCCGATCCATCTTTTCCCAAGTGGATTTTCAGGACTACCACCAGGAATCCCCTTCCAACCAGGCTGAACAATTTTGACTACCATCGGAAATGTTCCCTCTGGTGTGAGATCTTTAGTACGTCCAGTAGCAACAGGATACGTCTTTGTAACTTTTCCATCTTTGTATAGATAGAGTTTGTTGGTTTTTTTGTTGATTTCGATCTTGTAGTCTGGTGCTGCTGCTTTTGCATCAGACGTAAAACTACCTAATAAAACTGTGAATGCCACCATAAATACAAGTAGCCATTTTGTGTACTTCAAATTTTCCCCTCCCATTTATGTATGTATTTATTCTACATCAATTTTAATTCGTGTTGCTCAATAATATTATCAATTAAATACAGTACAAATATTGACAGTTGACCTTTAAAAAAGGAAAATAGGGATAGTTGCAAGTATTGCATTAAAGAAATCTCCTCTGTAATAATAAAAAGAAGCTATTCCTTGGAGCCGGTATTCTTTAGGAATAGCTTCTTTTATCATGTTTTCGATTTAAAGGTTGCCACAAAGATGATCCTATGATTAAAATAGGAGACAAGTGCAATTTCTTTCTCAAGGATCTTCTTTTTAGAAGATATATAATAAAAAGAAGCTATTTTCCTATGGCTCAGGGAAATAGCTTCTTTTTTATTCATTTTATTTCTGGGGAGCCGTTGTAGGTAAAAACACCTAAACTAATATGCTCCTCCGAACCTCTCTTACGTACATACTTACGTACATACTTACGTACATACAAGTGAGAGATTTCTGATCTCTCACTTGTATGATTGAATCTATTTTTTCATCCAGAACTTGATTAGGTCATAATTTTTCCCTGTGAATCGTGGGCCGTAGGCTATCGAATCACGATCACTCAAACTGTTCAAACTAATAGCGGCCACTACGCCAGCTTTCGAGTTCCACATAGGCCCACCGGACATGCCACCTTCGGTATATTGATTCGTCATCATGTACTGATTGTACAAGTCTGTCAGCTTGCCTAGAGAATTGTACTGATATAGTCCCTTGTTAAGAAATTCGGGGCTTTCAGCTGGATACCCGTGCGCTAATACTTGCTCACCAACAGCATGTTTAGTAGATCGGATAGCAAGCGATGAGTCAGATTTTTTATCAACCCGTATTGCGGCGACATCTACAGGGGGAACTTTCGTCGGATCAAGTTTCCCATTCGAATCCCTTTTTACCTTGGTGAAGTCGGAGTTAACCCAAAAAGCATCTGTATAGGAAGCTGGGTAGGGTTGATCAACTCCATTCAAGGCTCTAACAACCATGATAGAGTTTGCCGCCCTTATTCCCTCTGGCCTGTCAATATCCCATACACAATGAGAAGCTGTTAAAACCGTATCCTCGTCTACATGGAATCCTGTACAGAGATAATAATTGCTTGGATCGTCAGGATTATGACCATTGTCAAAACTCATCATGAGTGTGGCAATTGAGTTGTTCGGATGCAATGAGGTATTAGTGATTTTGCTCAAGTCCTTTGAGCTTCCTTGAGTAATAATTTTAGGTGATGGTTGCAGACTTTCTGATTCATCCTTAGCGGTCTCTTGAGAGTGTGGTACCTGTTCGATTGATCCATCGCTACCTATACTGGCACCTGATGGCAAGGACTGCAACGTCTCTTGAGAAATAGAGTTGATATCTGGCTTCCCACTTGTTTTTAAAGTAAACTTCTTTTGTTTTCTCGCTTCTTGAGCAATTTTAAGTAGCTGCTCTTGTTGTGCTTTTGGGAGATCTTCTAGGCTCACTCTAGAGAAATCAGCCGAGCTACTATTTGGAGTTGCTTTCGGTTGTTCTGATAGCACAAAAATAGATACGCTCACAAGACTACCTATTAGTATTGTTTTGAATATGGTTTTGATCATCATAGTATCCCCCTTACTAATATAAATGTAATTGTATTTTTCTAATTAATAGAAATCAATGAATTTTTTTGATAATATAAAGAGGATATTGGAGGGAGAATCTATGATACCAAAAAAACGCTGGATTCCTGCTTTGATTCTATTTGGATTACTTATTGCCGGAGGGAGAATCTATGATACCAAAAAAACGCTGGATTCCTGCTTTGATTCTATTTGGATTACTTATTGCCGGAGGTGGCTTCTGGTATCTATATGATGATCGGGTTGATGTAACAATTGAAATTGTTGACGAAGAAAATGTGCCACAAAAAGTAGATCTTTTCGTTGTTGAATCAGGGGAAATGTATCCTTTCAGGCCGTCCAGTACAGATGCCAGTGGAAAGCTTCGTTTGAAGTTAGAGCCTAGTCTGTATAGGTTTGATGTTCTAACTGATTCCTCTTGGGAAGAGATTGATGAGAAAAAAGAAGTCAGCAAAGAAAATTCCAAGTTTCGCTTTGTTTTAAAAAAAAGATCGATAAACAAATAAAATAAGCTGGTTCCTAATAAGGACTAGGACAGCTACCCTATCACTAGGCCAGTATAAAACAAACAGATCTCGGCTAAAGTAAAATAGTAATACCATAGATTTACTAGTAGTCATTGTAACTTTCCCCTTTGAAAGCACCAGCACCTATAGTTATAGTAGGTGCTATTTTTGCATCCAGTCATAATACAACCGCTCTAAACAGACCTCAATACAAGTAATCAAGGTTTAGCTACAAACAATCCTAAAAATAACGTTACAAAACCCAAAAACCAATACATTCTCCCCCTACATGGTCCAAATACAGATCCAGCAACTGTGTCATATAGTGCAATTTCAGAAGAAAATGGAATAAATACCAAATTAAGCCTTTCTCTATTATCTTAGCGTAGTGAAAAACTACTTGGTATACACTGTTAAGCTCTTAACGTATACCTTATCTGCATAAAAAACTAGTCTGAAATACAGACAAACTACCGCCCTTCGGTTGCTGAATTCCTCTCTTCGAAAGGGAGAAGAACACTCCCTTCCTCAGAATCAGAATAGGATTCTCCTACAAAACAAATGACGATCCAGCATACAGGATAGAGTTAAGTGTTTACAAACATTATTACGCAGGCTCTAGATATACCCCTTCCCCATCAAATCTAATCTAGAAAAACCATAGCAGCTAGAGGAAGAAACCCAAAAACTATCAGAACGACCCATGCAGATATACAGTCGAATGCATAAAGATAAAGAAGAGAACAAAAGAAAAAACCCTCCAGCAAAAAGCTGAAGAGCAAATGATAAAAACCTAAAAACCAACCACCCAAGACCTAAACCAGTCCAATTATATATGTTTATAGTGACAACCATTTCACGGGAACATATGTTCTCAAAAACTACCTTGCCTAGAGGAGACCTTTTGCTTATAGTGACAACCATTTCACCCCTATAATGACACACTGTGGTCACTTAATTCCTTCTTCAATTGTTGCACCCTTCTTACTGTTACACCTAGCTTCTCGGCCAACTCTTTATTTGTAAAATTACCGATCTCTAGTAATTTTTGTAAATCTTCTAACTTACTTTCTGTTTTTTGACGTTCTTTCGTAACGTATTCCTCACGTGTAGTTGATCCACGCTTCTCTCTCTGATACCCTGTATTCCTTTGACGTTTGATCACTCTTCCAATCAAAACACGGAAATGCTCCATTTCATCGCTTGTGATATCCAGCTTTCGGATGATCGTACTGGACATCTCCGGCTTGATGAGCTTTGATGGTAGCCCTCGTACTTGGTATTCGTTTTCCGCAAAAGCTTTGAGAAACGCAGCTGCATCCTCATAAGCTGACTTAACAGTCTCCGTCACTTCTTTTACAAGCAATGGCTCTGTAAATCGCTCATTGATTTGTCTTGTAAAAGTAAGGGTACCCTTTTGATTTTTCAAGATGAGACCTACAGTAAATGCGTATGTATACAAAAAAGTGTTTCGATAATCGCTCATCTTGCCTTCACGTAGTCGAACAAGAAGCTCCAGATCGTCCTTCTTCTTGGTGTTCAGACTATAAAGGTTAACGACTCCATCAGGAGGCCGTAGGATCACTACATTTTGCTTCTGTTTCTTTCGGGACTTCCGTATCTCTTCAAGTGGTGTCACATATCCGTAGAGGATGTCCAAACTATATTCTTCTGGATTCCAAATATCCGCCGTAGCTTTAACCTGATTTTTCTGGTTTACCGTTCCAGGGAATCGCAAAACTCGTGTTGGATCTGTTGTTTGTGCATCCGCTCCAAGGAATGACAACTTGTCAATATATTGAGAGGTTATGTACCTGGTGAACCAGGACATTTGAGGAGCAGCTCCCCCCTCAATTGCATAGATTAACTGAATACCACGGCCAGAATGAATCAATAAATTCGGTTCGGGCAACATCTCGTCTAGAATCATACATTGAAGCTCGTCTCCAGCTTCTCTAGGTGTAGCTCCCACCCGATAAATATCAAGATCAATTCCGATATTCCGAATTTGCATCAAATCCGACTCTAAACGACTCCCCCACTTGAAAGCATTCAAAGAAAGGTACATATTGCTTTGTGAATGGGATTGAGCATATGTAAGCATCTTTTGTATATCGTTTAATCCCCACGATCTTTGTATCTTCTCCGGTAACTGTAAGGTGCTAACATAGCCAGTTTTCTTACTGGGTGACAAATAACAGTCTGTCCAATTCTCGATGGCGACTGCTTGTCTCATAGCATGAGAAACAGCAGGCATATTTTCCCCTTTCAAAAAAAGCCTGCCCTCCACCTCTTGCCTTTTTTCCTTAATCTGTATATACTTAAGGAAAGTAATTTGCTAAACGGCTTATCTCTATATCTTTGCTTTGGCGAAGAGTGGTGGTGAAGAGGCTATGATGTTCCCACAACATCATAGGCTTTTTCTTTTTTCTATTTAAGACTGTTTTTTAAAGCCTTTTTCTGGTAATAATACTATTTTATATGATTTGATAGGTTTCGTCTACTAGATTCGCAAAATAGCGATATCTAGTAATAGTTGACAAAAAAAGTATTTTTATGGCATATATAGCATCTTCTAACTAAACTAGACCTTTACGTCAAAACGTAATAGAGACGCTTTCGTTTGTCTCCATTCCCATATTTGTCACGGTTTTTACTTGCTTCGGGATACTTCCTTCTCGCACTCACTACCATCTCTATAAGTGCGCCTAGATCTTCTAGGACTATATCATCAGTCATGATCCGAATCTCCCATTCATGAATTGGATTTGGTTTCTGGTCAAATACATCGGATCTCTGTCCTCCACGTAGTTTCGAACTAGATATGTATCCTTGGCGTAACGCAAAGACTTGATGGATTATCTCTCTGAATTCATCATCATCAAAGTTCTCATGCAGAAAAATAGCAGCTTGATTAGTATCCATATACTTCCCCTCGATCATCATCTAGTAAATCAAACACCGTCAATTGATCCTCGTATACAAGAGTGATCTTCACTCCCTGCCAGTAATCATACCAAGACTCATGTGGCTCTGCTCCATTTTCTTCCTTTCGAATGCAATCCATATAGATTTCTACAGATTCCTCTCTATCCATTAGAGGAGCAATCGTTTCAGAAATATAGGCATGTACATAACCTATCTTCTCTGACTTCCCACTGATTGCTGCATAGATCGCCACCGCATTCGGATCATACTCATTACTTGGCTCTCTCTCTAAATGAAGTGATGTTTCTTCATTCATCTGTGCAATCAACTCTTGTCTCCCCTCGTACATAGGACCAGCTACTCTAGTTTCCTTCCTTCGACGAAATATTTTTTGTTTAGCTTGGATTTCTAGTCGGCCCTCATGTGATTCTTCCTGACTAAATTCGAAGATTCGTTTAAACCTATCTTTCTGTAACTGGTGGAATTCCCTAATAACCTGTGGATCCCCTTGATAAGTAATCTTCACTTGTCCTTCTCCTCCACAAAAATAAGTTCAATAGTAGCTTCCTTCCACTCTATCACTGACCCTCTACCTTGCATTCGATCTCCGGATTTTGCAAAAGTAAACCAAGAAATCTCTCCAATGACTTTGTTGTTCAAATCTAACTGTAAGCGGATAATATCCCTGACTCGATTGGGTAGACTGCCCAAAGTAACTTCTGCTCCATCCACTAAAGCAACCACTAGAACTTGTCCATTCTTTACTTGGAGCTCCAACTCTTGCTCCTCTTTCAATTGGCTCACAACATGTTGAACAGACTCAATACCTTGTATACGGGTTTGGATACTCTTTACCTTGCGATTACCCCGTTTAAATATCCGGAATGAAAGTCTTTCCTCTCCATCCAACCGCCACGAATCCAATCCGTCTTCCATATACTCTCCTAAAAAGGATCTAAGTGCCTTACCGTACTCACTTAATTCGTTTACAGAGCCTTCAAAAGTGGCATGTAAAATATCATCTGGATAGAACTTCTCGCACCAACGAATAGAGAAATCCATCTCTCTAACATGACACTGATTGTTTTTCTCTTTAATCTGACTCATGGATCCTTCAACTGATCCCCAAAAGCTTTCTTCTTCCCACCATATCTTCCACTTTTGATATTCCTCTCTCCGATCGTATAGACCATAATAATGATTACTGCCTATATTACGTATATAGATATATGCAACAGGCTTCTCATCAACAGAAGGTTCACGTAGTTTATTTCTGCGACAGAAAGACCAAGAAAGAAAGCCTTCAACACCATTGATATCCTCGTATCCATTGTAGCACCTACTACTACCCAAATAAGGTTGGCCACTCTCTTTTACTTCTGCTGCTGAATACCTTGTTTCTCCACTTGACAGCACCTTTGGCATTTACTCAATACCTCCCTTGAATTTCCTGTTTAACCACTGAAATAGTCTGGATCATCAAACTAAATGATGGTACTACATACAAGCTTATTAAAGAGAAGTAGAAAAGGCACAAAAGAAGCTATCTCCCTATAGATGACAACAGGTGGAGAGATAGCTTCTAAACCCCACGGCTAGTCACTAAATTATGGACTTTAAATACTTCACTCTTCTCCCCCAAGATCTTCAAAATCAACCAAATCATCCTGAACTGGGGCCCGAAGTTCATTTTCTTCTAGAAATTTATGTAAAGCCTCTAACTTGCGAATAATCACTTCATCTTTCATATCATTTAGAATATATCTGATATGCCAACCCTCCGATACACCCAAGATGATTCGATCAATCCATATTGGTCCCTCTTTACCTTTTTTCTTAATAGGTCTACCTACTTTGATATCCAGAAACTCATCTACTTCAAAGGCTAGAGCACTATCTGCCATGTTGTAACATTCCTCTCGATGTTTTATATCTTCTCTAAGCTTGGTACAATTTTTCATTCATGCGAATGACCTTCTCGATCTCTTGCTCTTGGGCCATCTTTTCGCCTTCCTCGACATCATCTATCGTCTCACAGTGGAGCGATCCCTCATCCATTTGCAGGTAGACAGCTCCATCTTGGAAGATCCCGATCGCCTCTTCACCATCCTTTAAACCGCCATACCTCGCTCCTATTTCAGAAAACAAGTTCATCATATCAATTTCCTCCTCTAGGTATTATTTAGCATTCATAGGGCTTTTCAGGTACTTTCCTTGTTGATTGTAAAGGACAGTTTTCATCATTCATCCCATCCACTCGTATCTATTACTACACTGCCATAACCAACTAGCATTCTTTCTACCTTTTTACTGGCTTCATTAATGGATTTGGCTCGGACAGCAATAATGTCCCCGGCCTTGCTCTCAAAAGTGTACCTATACCCACATTCAACTAAAGTCCATATAGTCATGGTTCGGCTTGATGTAAGACTATGTAAAAAAGATATTTGCTTCTCTATCCGCTCCAATTCATTTTCATTGTTGCGATAAACATCACGTACCCCATAGAGTATATCTAACTCTTTTTCGATCTTGTCCAATATCACGCCTAATCGCCTCCTATCTTCCTCGATCCACATCACAACTCTGATAGAATCTAGTCAAGCTTTTATCCGGCTGATGATTCGAAATACAAGAGAAGATGACTTCCTGTAGATCTTTTGTATCAGTAATAGATTTAATTGTTGCTTTCAAGATCGTTTCTTTGTCAAGATGCTTCCAGTTCAGCTCATATCCAGCGTTAAGCGCAAGTGTGCGGATGAATTCCCGTTGGGTACGTCCATTCCCTTCTCTGAACGGATGGAGCATATTGATCTCCGCATGGTAATGAGCAGCCCTCTGACAAAATTCATCTACCATTAAGCCTTTAAGATTCTTCTCTCCAGATAAGGATCGAAAGATATCTTTTGATACATTTTGGATAAAGAGAGTTCGGGCAAACATAGTCTCGCCCTTAAAGATATCCTCTTCTCGAATCTTGCCTGCCCATTCGTACACATCCTGAAATATGTACTTGTGCATTTTTTGCAGGTGTTGGAAGTTGAATCTTCCATAAATCGGAGAATTCTCTAGAGCAAATAAACGAAGACTCGTTGCTCTTTTTTCAAACTTCTCTAATTTCATTGGATCCATGATGTTCTCTTTGTTTTTGAACGTATTTGTTCCTGGATAAAAGTATCTTGATCTACCTGTCATCTCAATCGATCTCCATCGCACGCTTTAAATACTCTTCTTGAGTAATTTCACCTCTGAGCCTAGCCAACAACAACTCCAGCTCATTTTTTGTAAGATCTAGTGATTCAAATGACATAGTTGCCTGCACGTTTGGTAGTTTCGCTGCTATCTGTTCTTCGGTATATTTCCTCTTCATAGGTGTAATCTCTCCTATCCAAATGTTTTTTGTACAGCTTGCTCCAGCTCGTCATCCGATGGTTTTGAATATCGGCGTGTAACATTGATATCGCCATGACCAGCAAGCTCGGCAACGGTAGCAATATCTACACCGGAACCAACTAGCTCCCGGCAATATGTGTGACGCAATTGATGGGGATGGATATCATATTTTTGAAGCAATTTTTGTACCGCCCTCACCGTAATACGTGCAAAGCTCTTTCTGTAATAAGAAACAAATAAAGCCTCTATATTACTATTCCGATCCTGTAGATATCGTTTTAAGTGGAAACGGGCCTCCTGAGGTAATGGCACTATCCGCTCTATATCACCCTTTCCCCTGCCAACTATTACGGATCCTCTCCGTTCACTCATCATGATATCATCTTGATCCAAGTCGACTAGTTCAGAAACACGCAACCCCGTGTACAAAAACAAATATGAAATAGCAATATTTCGAAGGTTGCCACTCCTCTCAACTTCTCTTAGAACTCGATTTCGTTCATTTCGATCCAAGGATTTTGGTGCTCGGTGCATAGCTTTTCTGGTTTTCGGTCTACTAATCTGTTCTACCACATGAGGACGGCCTACATACTTTGAAAAGAGAGAAAGTACAGCAAACTTATTTTCAATAGTGGTTGCACTATTCCCAACAACATTAATCAGATGATTTATGTAATTTTGGACATCCACTCTAGTCAGATCATTTACATCTCCACCTTGCTTATCGACCCAAGATGAAAATTGCTGTAAGATAGAATTGTATTTTTTGACTGTCTCGATGCTCCGTCCTTTTTCCTTTTGATCGACTAGGAAATCATCAATGACTTTCACGTAAACTTTTTTCATACTTAGCAACCTTCCATCAAACGAATATATGCGGCTTCCATACTTCTATTTTACCCTAACTTTACGTGAAAGTCTACTTTCACGTAAATGTAGTGCCCTTAATTACGTCATTTAACAATAGTGATGATTTTTCAAAATAATAAAACTGTATTTAAGTCCATACATGCTAGAAATTGCCAAACCAGCTATTAACAAAATTTCACCCATATTAGTAGTTCTCGTCTTCATAATCATATGGATGCAATTCATCAATCCAAGTGCAAAACAAAATGCTAGACAAATAATGGAAGCAAAAAGTAGCATAAAGCCAACATATTCTTTTATGGTTGTTTTCATGGATTATTCCTCCTCTCTGTACACAAATGGAAGAAAGATATATTACAGTCGCTACTTAATCATCCATAAGTGAAATCCATTCCATACCTCTCTTCCTTATCGTTCTTATATTCATATTCTACATCATAAAGGGTAATTAGTCAACATAAACTTACTATTTTTTCTATCAACAAGCCCTAGTACAGACATTTTCCTTGTTCGAAGAATACAATAATAATACTTTGGTAATGATATAACATATATGTTATACTAGTTATATGAAATATCAAACGATTCCATACAGAACCCGAAACGGTTCTTGTCCAGTCAGAGAATTTATTTTTGATTTGAATCCCAAGGATAGGGAGAAACTGTTGAGAGCCTTAATGCTTTTAGAACACTTTGGACTTGGTGTAGGTGCTCCACTGATCAAACACTTAGATTCAGGTATTTTTGAAGTAAGGTCTCATGTAGGAAATAACCACCAACGAGTGTTGCTATTTCATTGGCATGAAAATTACCTAGTTCTGCTTCATGGATTTACGAAGAAAACTCAAAAGACACCACCGCTTGAAATCGAAAGGGCCAAGCGGTATCGAGCGGACTTTTTGATTCGTTACAGTACAGATCGGATACTGGAGATATTGGCGGAAGAAGAAAAGCAATCGTAGAGGAGGGAACATAATATGAGCTGGCTACAAGGTATCATCAAAGAAAACATGAAGGATCCTGAGTTTGCGAAAGAGTGGGAGAAGGGCGAAGCAGAATACCAGCTACGCTATAACATACTGGATCAACTCATTAAAGGTAGGAAGCGAAAGAATATGACACAATTAGAACTTGCTGAAAAGCTGGATATAGCTCAAAGCGCTATAGGACGTATTGAGTCGGGAAAACAAAATCTCACACTAGACTACATTTCAAATATTGCTGACGCTCTTGGTTATACCGTCAAGATCGAACTAGTAGACAAGGAAGAACTTGAACATGTATGAGAACCAACTCCCATCCTATTATTTAAGAAGGATGGGAGGATTACTTTTATTTTCTGATTGGAGAGGTATTAATTGAACAGCAGAAGTAGTATCGTTTTTCCCTTTATGCTCGTAATGTCATTTTTTTCACTTGTAGTACCACATACAATTGAAATATTAAAAGATATACTTCATCCATTGGATGGATATATTCATACATTTTTGCAATTGGCTATTCCGATTCTTATTGTAATTTGTGGAATCGGCTTTTATATAAGAATCGTAGGCAGTATACGGATTAAGAATGAAATTTGGTGGCAAATAGACGAGGTGCTTTCCCGATGGCATAAAATAGGAACTAAATGTGGGAATTTTGCGTTCACATGGTTGTTTGCCTTTGTAGTTGGAAGCTATATACTGGACTTTTTCGATGGAACAGAAGTTATACAAATGTTGTTTCAATCACATAGGGTAATACCAAATCTGCTTGTAGCAATCTCACTTATAGGTATCCCATCACTATTTGTTTATCAAACATTCATAGCTAGGAAATCACCATTGTCAACCCAATATAGAGGAGACTTATAATATGTCAAAAAAGGATTTAGCGTTAATCCCTATAGCAATACTTGCACCTTTTTTAGTTTTAGCTGCTTCATGGTACAGTACTAGCTACATATATCAAATATTCCATTTTCTAAAGTGGAATATACCGTTTCATTATTTCGAGTTCAAGACTTTCAGCATACCGGGTGTAATAGTATGTGCTGCCGCCATGATTGTGATGTATTATCTAGTGGTGGTTGTGCGAAGATCTAGGATAAAGCTTCAACAAGTAACAACAGTAATCGTTACTGTATTATTTCTAATTCCTTGGCTCGCATCCTTTTTAATTAATTACACGTTTAACAATTCGTTATATAAGGTGTATCATAATCACCAGCCTACAAATAAGGTATTGTTGGATATCCGTAAGGACCAGTATTTTGTTGGTACGTATGATAAAGGTGTTTTACTTCCATGTTTTTCGTTTGAAGAAACTGAGGGAACCTCTATAGGAGGAATAAGCAATAAAGAAGTGTTGAAGCCCTATGAAGGCAATGAAGAGAAATGTACCAACTAAAGTTAATGTCATCCTGTATTTCGAGGATGGCTTTTCTTGTTATATGTAGAGCTATTTTCGGAAACAATTATCTGTGACACTATTTTTTCTGTGACAGGTGGTTGATTGATTTGATTAGATCGAAAAAATGTCTTGTTTGTCTATCTCCCTTCGCATTCAAGCGTTGGGATGCAGAGTTCTGTTCCGCTACATGTCGACAGAGGGCCTCCCGTGATCGGCGTAAAGGAGTATTCGTGCCAGCATGGACAGACTTTGGAGTCGTCCACTTGCATGATCCATTTACTCTCCATTCTGAGATCCACAAATATAAACGGCGCACACTGATCGACAATATAAATGACACTGAATGGCGTGAACAAATCCGTGATAACATGAGTAGATGCCATTCTATCCTGTTCATTTGTTACGATCAGGACGACATGTATATAGTGGCTCAAGAGATCGAAAATCAACAAACCCAGTTTGCTACCAATGGACCTCTGTCTTAATTATTGGAAAACGAGTTGATACCATGCGAAAGCTTCCAGCATGAACAAAGTGGGAGATACTGATTGCCCACTCAAAATATATCGTCTCCCTATCCGAATATGTTTCATCCCATGAAAGAGTATGGGTACAATGCTTACGATGTGGCAAAGAATTTCAAGTAGCTCCACATAGGCTCTATCTAGGGATTAGTGATTGTGGCGGTTGTGCAATGAAAGATATGGAATCGGCAGCCAATAGATTCTATATGAAATGCCTCAAGAACTTCATATACTGTTCAGACGAGTATCAAGGAAAGAACACACATTTAACAGTTCAACATCTGACCTGTAAAACTGAATATAAAATCCAACCATCCCGATATATGTACGGAGAATATTCCAGGGCTAGGTGTCCGAAATGTTCCCCATATGTGAATAAATTACTCAGACATCATGCTAGAGGCAGGATTTCCTCACATGATTTACTTGGGATCGTCAAAAGTAATGGATGGGAAACCCGATTAGATGACCTAGAGTATGAACTGCTGGATAGAGATTTCAAAGTATACTCCAAAAACAAAAAAGCCCCTAATCGTTAAGGGCCTCATCTCTTTTTAACCTTGGGTCATGGTGACAAATCTGTTGATTTCTTCTCGTCGCCTTATTTTAGACATCTCCCAAAGTTCTTCTTCCGTATAAGGCGATGGATATAACTTGAAGTATAAAGCAATTTTTTCTTTTGTATAATTTTCGTCTGCATGGTCAATAAATCCATTTTCACTATTCTTAACCGTCCTTGCATGAAAATCGGCCATATCATCCAGTATCCAACGGAACATTGCGCTGGCAATATGATTATGTTCAGAATTAGATAGATTCCCCATTACATGCCTGCTATAACACCCTTCACACACAACCCTTTCACTATCTTCTCTTTTAATAACCTTAGATCCAAAAGGATTATCGCAATCGGCACAATGAATCTGTTCACCCTGCTCAAGTGTTTCCCTAAGCTTTTGTTGTAACCAACTCAATCAAATACACCCTCCTTTAAATGATTCGATTTATCTCGTGGCAGTTTTCCTCTGACATGTGCTTTCCAACTCCACCTTGTCATCCAACATATAGGGGGGCTGAAAAAGCCCCCATGATATCCCACCTATGATTAATCAGTTAGCTCACCATTTCTTGCTTAATAGCTTTTGTTACTCTTCTGTTTTCACTCATGCGATCCTTGAATTCCTCAATCTCTCCTTGCAGAAATTCCATATAGTCAGTACCGTTTTCATTTGAACCTAGTAACTCTTCTTTTCCTTCTAATAACTCTTCATCAGCGGCATATGAATTATCTAACTCATCCAATAGGATATAAATGTCTTTCTTTGATAATGTAATGTTGATTTCATCCTGTCTAATCATAAAACTTCCCCTCCTATCCTTGAACATCTTGTATGATTGATCAGTTAGTTCGCCTTTCTGTAAAGTACATATGGTGTATCGTCTCAACATCTTCCAATGTATGGTTCCACAAAAATTCATCCATGCTTTCCTCTCTACCAAGTTGATTCAATATAGAGACTAAATCCCTGTACAATATATCAAAACTACCAAAACGTCCAGTTAGCTTAACACAAGCCGCCATATCTTGATTTAGGATCTGAATCACTCGTTCTAATACAATCATTGGAACCTCTTGATAATTTGAGGTGATCGGGATAAGCTTATCTCCTTTTTTCTTACAAACAAATTCATACACTTTCCTTGGAGCTTTTTTTACAATTGATACGAGAGCAAATATGGACTCCTGAAATCGTATGTCTATCTCAAAGTCTTTCAATTCGTGTTTGACAAGCTTAATTGGTTCTTCTTCCATAATATCGTCAAAGTTAACTATGAGATAATTAATCCCATCCGGTACTACAGATTCTTCAACTTCACCTTCTGTTATGGATATAACTAGTGGTACTTCTTCAACAATTAATGGATTAAGTATGTTTGTCATTTCCCTTCCCCTCTCATTTCCTCTATCTGACTAATCCTTCCCTAGAAGCTAAATATTTCTATAAAACAAGCTCCACAGGTTCTAGAGATTATCAACTCACGATCATCTTCTGATAGATATGGAAAAGCGTTCTGAACCAATGCACCTGCTTCATATTGATCCAGACTAGATGGAAGAACCTCCAGTGAAAATGTTGTTTCACATTTAAAGCAAGTGACATCCAAACTAACTTTTTCTTCCGAAGCGTGTTTTTTCATACGTTTGCACTCTCCTAGTTATATTTTGCTTTCAAGAAGTGCAACAAGGCTTTCACAACGCTCTGTTGTCTCTTCCCTATCGTTCTTATATTCTTATTCTACATTATAAAGGGAATAATGTCAACTCTTTATAAAAGATATTTTCTATCATCCTACATATTTTTTCATTTTATATAAGTAGATAACTTAATTAAAAAGAAAATAATAAAGTTGATTAATTACCCTTTATAGTGTAGAATATAGATATAAAGAAGGTGGTAGATATTATGAGTAAATTCGTTGAAACGATTCAACCAACTGTTGTTTGTGTTGATGGTGGCAGTGCCTGGATCGGGGCTAAATCTCCAAATACTCCTTGTCCAGTGATTATTGATTACAGTGATATTGATGCAGATGAGACAGAAGATACAAAAGAAGAAGAGATACTTATTAATGGAAGCACCTTTTATATTGATGTTGAATTTAAAACTTCAACATGCTTCGCAATGATTTTCATTAGTAGAAGAGATGGCACTTGTTCACAGGAATATGATTTGATTTGCCAATGTGAAGGTGAGAAACTGGTTTATGTTTCGCCTAATTGTTTGGAGCATCCATTGCCAGAACCCATTTTAGAACGTGCTTATCAGATGGTACATGCATTCTGATGGATGAACTTATCGAAATGATTTCCATGTAAAACGAAGGGACTCTGATGAGTCTCCTTTTTATATCATCACAACATAAAATTATATAATATAGTTGACTAATTACCCTTTATGGTGTAGAATATAAATATAAACACGCTAAGGGGAGACATCAATGGAACACAACATCATCGTAGTAGGTAAACACCGATTCCTTCCAGAAAGCTACTCTCTACCCGTTACCATCAACATTTCAGATATTACGAATCAAGACCTAGTTAAGAGTGCTGTGGAGGATTCGCTCCCCTCCTACTATCAGAAGAATTATGATATCTCGTTTGATAGCAACTATATTTTTGAAACACCTGTTAAGGAGAGTTTCATAGAGCCAGATACTATACATCGGCTCACCATGAAGGAGAAGTACCTTCGTATCATCCGAAAAGCACTATCTCATTACCACCATGATCTAGACTTCGATGAGATAGACCCCGATGAGATACATGAGCAAGTTGAAATAGAGGATGTTGCAAAACTCCTCCACGACCTTAGTAACTAAATATTATTTATCAGGGGGAAGAAAATCCTTCCTCCTCCATCCCCTACTAACTAAAAAGGAGATAGTTAATATGAAAAAGCTTGCTTTGTGGAATGATTTATTGATTGATCAGAGAGAAATCGAAGAGGTATATGCATTGGATAAATCTTGTACCATCATTGAGGGTATTCCTTTCGATCATGTAACAGAATTGAATGAAAGATTGAAGGTTTATGAGGAACAACATGCGCACTACTCCATGTGTAATTCTGTTCCTCTAGATGTCGACGATTTTTTAAAATGGGAAGGTTTTGAGGAACATGAGTTTACTTTGAAAAAGCCAACCGTAAATGGAGAACCGCTTGATGATTTCCTCTTGTACTGTGATCTCGATTCAAAGTTTTACTACTCTGGAAAACTTGAAATATCATACGTGTATAGATGGTTCAATGGGGATGAATGGAAGTATGAGCTATATGACACCATAACCGAAGAAATCATGATGGAAACAAGTGAGGATTGCATCATCTTAGAAGGAAAAAACCAACAAGTATACAAGGTTTTTACAATGGATGAGGAAAATGTGAAGGTAAGGGATACGTACCTAATCACTTTTAAGAGTGATTGCCCAAGAGAGCATATATCTGGAAAGGTTTTAGAGAAAGGGGACTTAAAAAAGCATCTTACAGAATTGGGTTGCAACGTTGATGAGTATATGAAATCAATCTTTCGCTTGGGACGTGAGCAAGAAGATACACGTACACAACCGAGCCAGACTAAAATCATTTTAACTTCGTATGATCGTAATCTAAAGATAAATCATTGTGATTTACAACAAATAATTACTAAAAAACTTGATTATGCCACAATCAAAGACTTTCTGGATGAGTACACCTATGATGATGTTGAATACATCCGTTCTTGTGCAGAAGATGCAGAACTACACACAGAATGGATCAAGAATTAACAAAAACAACCACTCAATATGACAAGGAGAATCAAAATGGAATCAAAATCAACTCTATTAAATGGGCAACAAGTCGCCCAACTGCATAAGGAAATCCCTAAGGAAGATAAATATATATACAAAGTATTCAAGCTACCTAAGAGAGAGTTTTTAGAGCGATTAGGATCGAGGATCGACTCTGAGGGAGTCATGATTACAAAGGAAGATGCATTTGAGCATGTAGACAATGTAACTGGGTATGTGTTAGGCGATTGCATTGGTCATCAAATTGCTGATGAAGCCGAATTTTATGAAGATGATCTCATACGTGTATACAAAAGATAAAGCTATATAACATTTAAGCCGAGTGTTCCTTGGGATATCTTGGCTTAGATGTTGATAAAACAAGCTAAATAGAGGAGAATACATTATGCCAGCGGATAAATCACAAGAATTTATGCACATACAACACGATCTACAAATGCTAATTTTAGCTTGTACATGCATAGGTGAATCTCACTCGTTTTCGGTTGAATATCTATTCGATTGCACACAGTACGACGAATCCTTTGATGAACTAGCTTCAAGATACATAGCTTTAGGAAAAGAACTACATCAAGAGCTAACATTTTCTATACCGCATCCTACACAGAAACACTTATCATCTGTGGAAATCTATCACGATGAAGAATCCGATTATTGGTCTTACAAACTAATAGCTAGTAAAGCCACCTCATTTGGAGAAGGGGGTTAAAGGGGAAATTTTGAGATGCTTTTACTCAAAAATTCTCCTTTAACCTCGCAGATCAAGGCAAGGTGATTTCCCTTGGCGCAGACCCTTGCCAAATAGAACCAGTCCCGAAGCTTATGTCTCACCTTCCCTCTAACGGGAAGGGGTGCCTAGCGGCGAGCGTGAAATCCCCCATGATTGGGGGCTAGGGGGTTGATCTTGTTAAAGGGCCTGTGACAAAAATATTTTCATAAGTTATACTGATGTAGAGTTAATCACTCAAAACGAGAAGTGAGGTTTCAACCCCTCATTTCTCGTTTTGTTATTTTAGTAGCCTCCAACCTAAAAAAATAGACCCGGCCCATAATCGGCTGGAATCTATTCAGCTAACACTTGTACCTGCTGTTGCATTTGAATCTTTCTTCTCTTCTCTTTTTTTAATCAGCTCTATCAGGTCATTGTTCCCCGTAGTTCGTGCAAAATCATAAGCCCCTTCAAAATCTTTCTGACTTAGGAATGCCTCCAATACAACTTTTTCTCTTCGACCATCCAGACGCACTTTCCCTTTGAGTTCAATGATTTTTTTAGGATCTTTCTCTAGGATAGCCTTTTCAAATTGGATCACAGGTAGATTGGTTTTTAGATTTTTTACCTTGTTCAACTGGTTATGCGAGATGTAGTAACTAACCACAGATTCCGCAAATTTGGGTTCTAGCTGAATAGCCTTCTCCTCTTTGCCCGATAAGAGATAACTTAGCAAGACAACCTTCTGATCTTCTTTGTTAAGCTTTGCGAAATCCGTTTTCTCAAAGTAACGAGCTGCTTCATCGTACTGTTGCATACCTGCGGATCTCAAACCCTGTATCAATGGTGTTGATGAATCATTCGTTTTTTCTGCTTTCGGGGAGGATCCAGATGACCCTAGCACATAGCCAATTCCAATGGAAACTACAACTGTACCCGTAAGAATCAAAGACATAGACTTAGTTATCCATGATCTCTGGATATTTGGAGAGTCGGACTTTACAACCTTTTTAGGTTTATGTATTTTTTTCTCCCTAGCTTCTTTCTCCTTTGGCTTCTTCTCCCTAGCTTCTTCTTTCTTTGTTGGCAATATCTGATATATTTTCTTTTTAGGTGGAGCCATCTCTTCTGTAGCAGCTTCTCTTAGAGTATCTTCTGGTTTTAAAGCAACACCAATGATTTTTGTTAATTCCTCAAATCCTTCCTCGCATTCTGAGATACGCTTAACGATCTGACGATATTCAACATCTGCCTTTTTAAAGGCTAACTCATCACCTTGGACCCTCAACTGATCGAAATTGGCCGAAGAAAGAAGAAATACCACCAATCTCCTAACTTGCTTATATACGGTTTCTTCTTCATATCTCTGTGCTGGCATCACATGCCGTATGCCACGATATAAAACCCGGACTTCACCGTCTGGATTTGCAAAAATGTTGTTTGGATCTATGACAGTGTTAAGATTTGTATACTCTTCGAAAGATTTACCTATATCAATTAGTCCTAGAGCTATTTTCATCTTGATATCCCTAGATAAATCTAGATCTAGACGTGCTTTTTGAAGAGTTACAAAGCCTTCGTTCACATCCATTTGAAAATGGATCGCAAGCTTATCGGTATCCTCTAGAATCTCATATGAACAAGGAAAACTAATTCGGGACGACAATTGAGTAATAAAGTCCATATCATCCTCCATTAAATCTCCTTCTAGAGATTTCAAAGGAATCTCTAGTCGAATGTCGTTATCTTCAATGAAAAGTGTTCCACCATTGAAATCGAACATTGCCATCAGATACACCTCCTGCTTCTGTATATAAAAGAGGGACAGTCACTCTGCCCCTCTCCTCATGACTTATTTCTTCGACTGATCCAACTTATTAACCATTTTTTGATCAATGGCTTTTTGTGCTATGGCCTTCCAATTGATCGTTTGGGTTGCCTCTTTGGTGATGGCCTTTTGACTAGCAGTCTTCCAATTAGCTTTAACCTGTTTGCTTACTGTTACCTTTTGTACTTCCGGCTTATCTGCCTTTGGCTTATCGCCTTCTGGCTTGTCTGCCTTTGGCTTATCGCCTTCCGGCTTATCTGCCTTTGGCTTATCTGCCTTTGGCTTATCGCCTTCTGGCTTGTCTGCCTTTGGCTTATCGCCTTCTGGCTTGTCTGCCTTTGGTTTATCGCCTTCCGGCTTGTCTGCCTTTGGCTTATCGCCTTCTGGCTTGTCTGCCTTTGGCTTATCGCCTTCTGGCTTGTCTGCCTTTGGTTTATCGCCTTCCGGCTTGTCTGC
>NZ_JAUSUV010000018.1 GCF_030814315.1 Croceifilum oryzae
CCCATCCCGAACACGACCGTTAAGCCCTCCAGCGCCGATGGTACTTGGACCGCAGGGTCCTGGAAGAGTAGGACGTCGCCAGGCATATACATAAAAAAGAAGCAACCGACTATAAGCTGGTTGCTTCTTTTTTATGTCAAATCGATTTAGATGAAGAAGAATACGACGAGCTATATGTACACCAGAGGCTGATGCTTGGGCTAAATTATGAGTAATCCATCCCCATCCAACAAAATATAGCCCTTATAGGAACGGTTTATCTATTTGAATGGAAGACGAGTAGGAGTAATGTATCTGACTACTACGATGTTAGTAAGCCTTTAGCATAGGCGTTTTGTGCTAATGTTTGAGCGTTCTTTGTGATTTTTACTACAGAATCATGGAGCGGACTTTCTTACTTTGCATACTCATTCTTTGATCTATGGATAGGTTTATGCCCCGAGATGAAGCTATGAGTCTTGATAGAATTGGCAAATAGCTATTGAACGGCTCATTGTACTCTTTTCACGCATAAAAATCTAAATAATTAGATTTAATTGGACTTTTTAACATTTAAACCGAACGCTTCAAATCAATATTGGATAAATGTTCGTTTTTTATTGACTAACTTTTAACTCCTTGTTACACTGATAACGAATCAAGCTTATGAATCAAATGAAATATCTCAAAATGAATATAGAATAAAGTACTTTTCTTCATATAAGTCTGGGAATAGGCCTGGATGTCTCTACAAGGAAACCGTAAATTTCCTTTCTATGGGGGAAGTCTACTTTTAAACGGGACATGAGACCGAAAATGTAGATTTTTCACATGAAAATATCTGTATTTCGGTCTTTTTTATATAAATTAGAGGGAGAGATGAATAAATGAATCGCCCGAAAGTTGGAGTAATCATGGGAAGTACGTCGGATTGGTCCACGATGCAAAAAGCCTGTCAGATCTTGGACGAGTTAGAAGTGCCTTATGAAAAGCAAGTCGTTTCCGCTCACCGTACCCCAGATGAGATGTTTCAATATGCAGAAGAAGCATCGAAAAAGGGAATTTGTGTCATTATCGCGGGAGCAGGTGGGGCGGCTCATCTACCAGGTATGGTGGCTTCTAAGACGATTCTTCCTGTGATTGGGGTTCCAATTAAAAGCTCCACTTTAAATGGGATTGATTCTCTCCTATCGATTGTGCAGATGCCGGCTGGTGTGCCAGTAGCGACAGTTGCCATTGGGGATGCTGGGGCAAGTAATGCAGGCTTGTTGGCAGCTCAGATATTAGCTATAACGAATAAGGATTTACAACGGAGATATCAAGAACGCCGAGAGACGATTCGTGAGCGTGTGATAAAGGATAGTGATCTGGCATGACAATGCAATCTACACAATTAGAGAATTCCCTACTGAATCACATTCCTAAAAAAGAGTCCAGCTTCACTGAGAGACAATCAAGCAGTTCTTCTGCACTAATCGTTCCTGGACAGACGATTGGAGTATTAGGTGGTGGACAGTTAGGTCGCATGATGATCCTAGAGGGACGTAGATTAGGATATCGTTTCGTTGTATTAGACCCAGCTCTTGACTCTCCAGCAGGGCAAGTAGCGGATGAACAGATTGTTGGAGAATATGATTCCCCAATGGCAATGGAACGACTTATGGACAAGTCTGATTTAGTTGTATATGAATTTGAAAATATAGATCCTGATATGGTTCGAATGATTGAGGCTATAAAACCTTTACCGCAGGGAAGCAACCTGCTTCGTTGGACGAGACATCGAGGACAAGAGCGGAAAGTATTGCAAGATGCACAAATCCCTATTGCCTCCTATCAGGTTGTGACATCGAAAACACAGATACTAGAGGCGATTGAAGAGTTACAGCTTCCGTGTGTATTGAAAGTATTGACAGGTGGATATGATGGAAAGGGTCAATGGGTGATTCGTACTCTAGACGATCCGTTTCCTCCAGTAGAAGTAATAGAAAAGGGAATATTGGTTGAGAAATTTATTCCTTATGTAAAAGAGATTTCGGTGATTGTGGCTCGAGGCGTTTCAGGAGAGGTAGAGGTTTATCCACCTGTTATGAATATCCATCGGAATCAAATTTTACACATGACGATTTCTCCAGCTCCTATCAAGGAAGGAATTCGTGAGAGAGCGGAACAAATAGCATATCAATTGGCTAGTCAACTTCGATTTGTGGGAGTGCTTGCTATTGAAATGTTTGTGCTGGCAGATGGGACTATTTTGGTAAATGAATTAGCGCCTAGACCACACAATTCAGGGCATATTACGATGGATATCATGAATCCTTGCCAGTTTGAACAGTTCGTACGCGCAGTAACTGGGCTTCCGCTTCGTAAACCGGCTCGAAAAAGTACTGGAATTATGGTAAATCTATTAGGAGAACATCAAGAGGCTTTCTTTGAGCAATTGGCGAATTTACCATCTTGTGCAAAGGTGCATTGGTATGGGAAAAGTGTTGCCAAAGAGGGACGAAAGATGGGACACATTAATTTTGCTGGGGACTCTTCACTGCAAGATTTGTTAGAGTTAGTGAACGAGATTCCCATTTGGGAGCCATTAAGCGGGCAAGAGTGGGAAGCTATTTTTTCCATTGCTAACAATCAGGTAGAAGGTAGGAGATTGCATGATTGAACGGTATAGTCGGCCAGAAATGACGGCGATTTGGACAGAAGAGAATAAGTTTCGTGCTTGGTTAGAAGTAGAAATCCTTGCTTGTGAAGCATGGGTTGAGTTGGGCCATATTCCCAAGGCAGATGTTGAGCTTATTCGTAAAAATGCGAAGGTGAATGTAGAGAGAATTGCTGAGATTGAACTGGAAACACGTCATGATGTGGTTGCCTTTACTCGTGCTGTTGCGGAAACGCTTGGTCCAGAATCAAAGTGGGTACATTATGGGCTTACGTCGACGGATGTTGTGGATACAGCATTATCGTACTTGCTACATCAAGCAAATGAAATTCTACTTGCTGACGTAGATCGGTTCATAGATGTTTTGAAAGAGAAGGCACTTGAACATAAATACACTGTTATGATGGGGCGTACCCACGGTGTACACGCTGAACCGACAACGTTTGGTCTGAAAATGGCGTTATGGTATGCAGAGATGAAACGGAATCGGGAGCGATTGGTGCAAGCGATTGAATCGGTACGTGTAGGGAAAATGTCTGGAGCGGTAGGCACCTATGCCAATATTGATCCGTTTGTAGAAGAGTATGTATGTGAAAAGTTGGGCTTGCAGGCAGCAGAGATCTCGACTCAAACATTGCAACGCGACCGACATGCTCATTATCTCTCGACTTTGGCCTTGATTGCGACATCTCTAGATAAGTTTGCAACAGAGATCCGGGGCTTGCAGAAGAGCGAGACGCGTGAGGTAGAGGAAGCGTTTAAAAAAGGGCAGAAGGGATCCTCTGCGATGCCGCATAAACGTAATCCGATTGGCTGTGAAAACGTGAGTGGTTTAGCGCGTGTGATTCGAGGACATATGGTTTCAGCGTATGAAAATGTTCCTTTATGGCATGAGCGGGATATTTCTCACTCTTCGGTAGAACGTGTCATCTTACCGGATGCAACGATTTTGCTTGATTACCTACTAAACCGTTTTGCTCGGATTGTAAAAGAGCTGACGGTATTCCCTGAAAATATGAAGCGGAATATGGATCGTACTTTTGGACTGATTTATTCGCAACGTGTGCTTCTCACTTTGATTAATAAGGGTTTGAAGCGTGAAGATGCATATGATCGTGTTCAGAGATTGGCGATGCAAGCTTGGGAGGAACAAACACCATTCCGTCCTCTAGTTGAGAAGGATGATTTGATTCGAGAAACGCTTACTGAGGAAGAGATCGCAGATTGCTTTGATTATCAGTTCCATTTGGCGCAGGTAGATACGATTTTTAGGCGGGTAGGTTTGGGATTGTAATCGATTAATGTTTATTGGGTGATCGAGGGCAGGAGAGTGGGATTGATAACATCGCTATGATCGAACAAACTCTCCATATCCTCTGAACCTATGTTTTTGGTTTTTCAATAGGCTTTACTTTTTGAGTGGTGACATTACATGAATCAAGCTTAATTTCTAGTTAATCTGTGTAGTAGCAGAAAAAAGTGCCTTAGGAGTGAGAAGAATTAAACAGTGATGGCCTAGGGTTATTAGATAGGGGGAGCTTGGATGAATACGGGTAGCTTGCTGTATGAGGGAAAGGCAAAACAACTATTTCCTACTGATGATCCACAAGTTCTTCGGGTTGTGTATAAGGATTCTGCGACTGCTTTTAATGGAGAGAAAAAAGCGGATTTAAGCGGAAAAGGGGCTTTAAACAACCAAATTAGTAAGTTATTTTTTCAGTTGCTTAGCAAACATGGTGTGGAGCATCATTTTATTGAAACAATCTCGGACCATGAGCAATTGGTAAAAAAAGTGTCGATTATTCCACTCGAAGTAGTAGTACGAAATATAGCGGCTGGATCGCTGGTTAAACGCGTAGGGTTAGTGGAAGGTTCCAAGTTAAGTCGTCCGGTGGTGGAATTTTATTATAAAAACGATGATTTAGGGGATCCACTCATGAATCATGACCATATTGCGATGTTGGAGCTGGCTACTTCGGATCAGGTCGGTCATATGAGGCAAATGGCGCTTCAAATAAATGATATTTTACAGCTATATCTAGAAAAAAAGGATCTTATGTTGGTTGATTTTAAATTAGAGTTTGGAGTCGATCTGTCTGGAACATTGTTGTTAGCAGATGAGATATCCCCTGATACGTGCCGCTTTTGGGATAACACCACAGGGAAAAAGTTAGATAAAGATCGATTTCGCCAAGATCTAGGGAATGTTTTAGAGGCATATCAAGAAATCTACCAACGACTAGGAGGCGCTTCACATGCTTAAAGCGATCATTTTTATTACGCTAAAAGAGAGTGTACTCGATCCACAAGGAGTGGCTGTAAAGAATTCATTGCACACGATGGGCTATCAAACGGTGGCAGATGTGAGGATTGGCAAAAGGCTTGAGGTTGTTTTGGATACGATGGATCTACAAAAAGCAGAAGAAGACATCCGAATCATGTGTGAAAAGTTACTTTCGAACCCTGTGATGGAGAATTTCACGTTTGAAATCGAGGAGGTTGATGAAAGTGCGATTTGCAGTTCCAATCTTTCCGGGATCTAATTGTGACTGGGATTGTATCAATGGTGTGGAAGATGTGTTAGGGGAAGAAGTGCAACCAGTATGGCATCAGACTTCTAATTTAGATGGATTTGATGCAGTGATTCTGCCGGGTGGCTTCTCTTACGGTGATTATCTGCGTGCGGGTGCGTTGGCTCGCTATTCTCCTGTCATGGAGTCGGTTGTGAATGCTGCAAATGAAGGAAAACTTGTAATCGGAATATGTAATGGATTCCAAATTTTACAAGAAGCAGGACTCCTTCCAGGGGCTTTGATGCAGAATGATCATCTACAATTTCGTTGTGATTTTACCACTTTACGTGTAGAAAATAATCAAACTTCATTTACCAATCAATATAAGCTTGGAGAAACAATTGAAATTCCGATTGCTCATGGGCAAGGTAATTTTACTTGTGATCCGAGCACGCTTAAGGAGTTACAAGCAAATAACCAGATACTCTTCCGATATGCAGGAACGAATCCAAATGGCTCTCTGGATCAAATCGCTGGCATTATGAACCGAAATGGGAATGTATTAGGCATGATGCCGCATCCTGAGCGAGCGATTGTGGATTGGATGGGGTCAGCCGATGGAACGAGACTATTTACATCAATGTTACAAGCATGGAAGGAGAATCAAGGTGCTGCATGAATCTACTCAAACCGTTGCGCAAGCTGTGAAGACAATGGCGAATGAGCCTACTCCAGAAAATATTCGAGATCAAGAATTGTATCGCAATATGGGTGTTTTGCCTGAAGAGTATGATCAAATCTGTGGACATCTAGGTCGTCTACCTAGCTGGACAGAGGTAGGGATTTACTCGGTTATGTGGTCAGAACATTGTAGTTATAAGAACTCTAAACCATTGCTTCGCAAGTTTCCAACGTCTGGACCAAGGGTTTTGCAAGGCCCGGGAGAGGGAGCCGGTGTAATCGATATCGGGGATAATCAGGCTGTTGTGTTTAAGATTGAGAGCCACAACCATCCATCTGCTGTTGAGCCATTTCAAGGTGCGGCAACAGGTGTAGGTGGGATTATCCGTGATGTGTTCTCCATGGGGGCTCGTCCAGTTGCGTTGCTTAACTCTCTGCGATTTGGTGATCTTGAGTCGCCACATGTACGATACTTGTTTGATCATGCTGTGGCTGGGATTGCTCATTATGGCAATTGTATTGGAATCCCAACAGTCGGCGGGGAAGTTGTATTTGATCCGTCTTACGAGGGGAATCCGCTGGTCAATGCGATGTGTGTAGGAGTGCTAGAGCATCATGAGCTACAAAAAGGGGTCGCAACAGGTGTAGGGAACCCGATTATTTATGTGGGGGCTAGCACAGGACGCGATGGGATTCATGGAGCTACGTTTGCCTCTGAGGAGCTAAATGAGGAATCAGAGGAAAAGCGTTCTGCGGTTCAAGTGGGTGATCCATTTGTGGAGAAATTGCTTCTCGAAGCTTGTATTGAAATGGTAAAGAAAGAAATGCTTTTGGGGATTCAAGATATGGGAGCGGCAGGGCTTACCTGCTCAAGTGCGGAGATGGCTGCCAAAGGTGGAGTAGGGCTAGAGATGAATCTAGACTTGGTTCCACAGCGTGAATCGGGAATGACACCGTATGAGATTATGCTCTCTGAGTCTCAAGAACGTATGCTACTTGTTGTCGAAGCAGGTAGGGAGAACGAGGTAAAGGAAGTTTGTGATCGTTGGGGTTTGCAGTCTGCTGTTGTTGGACGGGTGACGAAAGGAAATCGTTATCAAATTTCGCATCAAGGAGCTTTGATTACGGATATCCCTGTGAATACGTTGGTGGATGATGCGCCTGTTTATCAAAGAGAGGCGAAAGAGCCTGCTTATTATGCCGAATTTGGACAAGTGGATGCATATGAACAAGTGAAAGAAGTAGATCCACAAGCGGCTTTTTACAAGATTTTAGGTTCTAGTAATGTAGCGAGTAAACGTTATGTTTACCAACAATATGACCATATGGTACGCACGAGTACGGCGGTTCGTCCGGGGTCGGATGCGGCAGTTGTCGTTATACGGGGGACCGAAAAGGCATTGGCGATGTCAACGGATGGAAATGGTCGCTATGTTTATCTGGATCCAGAGCAAGGTGGCCGGATCGCGGTAGCTGAGTCGGCACGAAATGTGGTTTGTTCCGGTGCGGAGCCGCTTGGTGTAACGGATTGTTTAAACTTCGGTAGCCCAGAAAGACCAGAGGTGTACTGGCAGTTATCGAAAGCAATTGATGGAATGAGTGAGGCTTGTCATGCCTTATCCACACCAGTCATTGGGGGAAATGTGAGCCTTTATAATGAGACGAATGGACAGCCTATTTTTCCGACACCGGTTGTTGGAATGGTTGGGTTGATTCAGAAGAGAGAGCATATTACCACGCAAGCATTTCAGCAAGCAGGCGACTTGGTCTTGTTGTTAGGGGATACGAAGGTTGAATTGGGTGGAAGTGAGTTGCAACATCTTGTGACAGGTAGCATCAGTGGACGTCCACCCGTACTTGATTGTGAAACGGAACAAACTCTTCAAGCGGCGCTATTAGAAGCGATACGCCAAGGGATGATTCAATCTGCCCATGATTTAGCGGAAGGTGGACTTGCTCTAGCAGTTGCTGAATCGGCGATGAGCGGAAAATGTGGCGTTCGGGTTGATTGGAAAAATGAATTGCCTACGATCGCCGCGCTTTATAGTGAGACGCAATCACGTGTCATGGTGAGTGTACGTCCAGAAGATGGAGCAGAGGTGATTTCATTTTTCCGCGAAAGAGGGGTTCCGATTCACGAAGTTGGGATTGTTACAGAAGAGCCAACTATCACGATTTCCTACAATGGACAAGTTGTTGTAAGTGATTCGCTTGCTTCGATTACGAAACTTTATGAGGAGGCGATCCCATGCAAGATGAGAGCATCTTCGATGAACTAAATGAAGAGTGTGGTGTGTTTGGTATTGTGGGTCATCCAACGGCCTCCGCTCTGACTTATTACGGATTACACGCTTTGCAACATCGTGGACAAGAGAGTGCAGGTATCGTAAGCACGAATGGAGATCGTTTTCACATCCATCGCGATATGGGGCTTGTCACGGAAGTGTTTTCTACTGAGACGATTGAGCGATGCAAAGGAACAGTAGCCATTGGTCATGTTCGTTATTCCACAACAGGTGCAAGTGAGCTAGCGAATGTGCAACCTCTTGTCTTTACGTATGCCAGAGGGGAAATTGCCATTGCGACTAATGGGAACTTAGTGAATGGGGAACGGTTGCGAGCAGAGCTAGAGGCAGAGGGATCGATTTTTCAGTCGACAACTGATACCGAAGTGATTGCTCATTTAATCGCCCGTTCCAAAGAGGAAACGATTGAAGGTGCAGTAAAAGAAGCACTAAATCGTCTAGTAGGAGCCTATGCGCTTCTCATCTTAACCAATGAACAGTTACTGGTTTGCCAAGATCCACATAGTCTTCGTCCTTTATCCATGGGGATGGTGGAAGGTGCATATGTGTTTTCGTCAGAGACGTGTGCATTTGATATTACGGGGGCGGAATATATTCGGGAGATCGAGCCTGGAGAGATGGTGATTCTCGATGATCGAGGGATTCGTTCGGAGCGATTTGCTCCGCCTGCCCCGCGCTCACTCTGTTCGTTTGAGTACATTTACTTTGCTAGACCGGATAGTGATATCGGAGGCATTAATGTTCACAGTGCTCGGAAGCGTATGGGGGTACAGATGGCGTTGGAAGCTCCTGTGGAAGCAGATGTTGTAACAGGTGTACCTGATTCGAGTATTTCGGCGGCGATTGGATTTGCGGAAGCGACTGGAATCTCATACGAATTGGGCTTAATTAAAAATCGCTATGTAGGACGAACTTTCATTCAACCTAGTCAGATGATGCGAGAACGCGGTGTAAAGATGAAATTGAGCGCTGTTCGCAAAGTCGTAGAAGGAAAGCGAGTTGTCATGGTGGATGACTCGATTGTGCGAGGGACGACGAGCAGGCGGATCGTTCAGTTGCTTCGGGATGCAGGTGCGACCGAAGTTCACGTACGTATTAGCTCTCCGCCTGTGAAAAATCCTTGTTTCTATGGAATTGATACCGCAGATCGAGAGCAGTTGATCGCGTCTACTCATTCGCTGGAAGAGATTCGTCAGGCAATTGGAGCGGATAGCCTAGCATTTCTAAGCCCGGAAGGAATGCTACGAGGAATTGGACGAGAAAGTCAAGAAAAGAATTGTGGACATTGTTTAGCTTGTTTTAACGGTGATTATCCAACTGTCATTGAACAGGAACTAGTAGGGGAGGGGCAGCGATGAGTGAATCCTACCGTGCGGCAGGAGTCGATATTGATGCTGGAAATGAAGCAGTAGAGAGAATGAAAGCGCACGTAAGCCGAACCACACGTCCAGAAGTGATGGGTGGATTGGGCGGATTTGGCGGCTTGTTTGCTCTAGGTGCCTATGAAGAGCCGATATTAGTTTCTGCTACAGATGGAGTGGGGACAAAGTTGAAAGTCGCTTTTATGCTGGATCGACATGACACCATTGGAATTGATTGTGTAGCTATGTGTGTGAATGATTTAGTCGTGCAAGGAGCCGAGCCGCTATTCTTCCTCGATTATCTTGCTACAGGGAAGCTTCGACCTGAGCAGGCCGAGGCAGTTGTAAAAGGGATTGCGGATGGATGTGTTCAGGCAGGTTGTGCCCTTATAGGCGGCGAAACGGCTGAGATGCCGGGGATGTATGCATCTGGTGAATATGATGTAGCGGGTTTTTGTGTGGGGGTGGTGGAGAAGAAGAATCTTCTACCAAGTCCAGATATTCAAGCGGGAGATGTTCTGATTGGATTAGCGAGTAATGGACTGCATAGCAACGGTTACTCTTTAGCGAGGAAAGTTTTATTAACAGATCGTTTGTTTGATTGGTCAGAACGTGTACTAGGATCGTCACAAAACGTAGCCGAGGCGATGTTGGCTCCGACTCGGATCTATGTGAAATCGGTCCTTTCTCTAATTGAGCAGTTTACGATAAAAGGTGCGGCGCATATCACAGGTGGTGGAATTGTAGAAAACGTACCAAGGATGTTGCCGGAAGGTCTACAAGCTGTGATCGATCGTGATTCATGGCAGGTTCCGCCGATTTTTCAGTGGATTCAACAGCTAGGGAGCATTAGTCAATCAGATATGGATCGTACATTTAACAATGGAATTGGCATGGTGCTTTGTGTTCGGAGGGAGGAAGCTAACTCTGTGCTACAGAAAGCAGTCGAGTTAGGAGAGACTCCTTTTCTGATCGGTAGGGTAGAAGCGGGAACGGATCCTCTTCGTTTTGAAGGTGGAGGATGCCGATGAGTATTGCTATCTTTGCCTCAGGAAATGGAAGCAATTTCGAAGCTGTTGTCCAATATTCCAGGGATCAACATTGGACAACTCCTGTTTCTTTGCTAGTTGTTGATCGTGAGGATGCAGGTGCGATTGATCGAGCTAAGAGATTAGGTGTGCCTTGTTATGTTGTATCTCCGAAGAGCTTCCCTACTAAAGTGAAATATGAAGAGGCGTTACTGGAGTTGTTAAAGAAGTATGGCGTGGAGTGGATTGTATTAGCTGGTTATCTACGAATCGTAGGTAGTACCTTACTGGAACCTTTTGAAGGTAGAATGGTTAACATTCATCCATCGTTACTTCCGTCGTTTCCGGGGCTTCATGCAATCGAGCAGGCGTGGGGGTATGGTGTGAGGGTGACGGGTGTGACGGTTCATTTTGTCGATGCTGGACTAGATTCGGGACCGATTATTGTGCAGCGGGCTGTGGAAGTGGATTCAATGGATACAATTGAGATGTTAACGGATAAGATTCATGCGGTTGAGCATCAGGTTTATCCGGAAACGATATGGAAAGTGATCACAGGGAAAGTGTTATATACTCCGAGAATTGTTGTGACCAGCTAGTTTGAAAGTAGAGTTAGATAGGGTGACTTTGCGAGTTTTTGCACCTGTCCTTGCGAAGGATCGCGGAGTGGACAGTCTCATCTTCCCTGCTGGATCGGTATCTGAGCTGTGGTCCAACAGACTCTCCCAGCTCTGATTATCCAATCACCCAAGCCTTGGTATTCGATAAAATAGTCAGCAATCTTTTATCCTCGCTCGTCATTCAATAAATAGATACAATCATTTAGCAATCAACTAATTAACATAAATAAAAGCCACTCATAAGGAGGATCCCCACCATGAATCGTATCAAACGAGCTCTTATTAGTGTCTCCGATAAAACAGGAATTGTAGAACTTGCCCAGCAACTAGTGGCCAAGGAGATCGAAATCGTTTCTACGGGCGGAACGCATCAACTCCTGAAAGAAGCCGGAATCCCTGTAATCGGAATATCAGAGATAACAGGCTTTCCAGAAATCATGGATGGTCGTGTAAAGACCTTACATCCGAAGGTGCATGGGGGTTTACTTGCGGTTCGAGATCTTCCTGCTCATAGGCAACAGATGGAAGCAAATGAAATCCAAGAAATCGATCTAGTAATAGTCAATTTATATCCGTTTGCCCAAACCATTTCGAAGCCAAATGTCTCATATGAAGAAGCAATCGAAAATATTGATATCGGTGGTCCATCGATGGTCCGCTCAGCCGCTAAAAACCATCGCTTTGTTACGGTGGTGGTCGATCCAGCTGATTATCAAAGTGTTGCGGATGAAATTACGACTCATGCAGAGACGACTTTGCAAACAAGAGAATACCTAGCGGCAAAGGCGTTTTCCCATACGGCTGCTTACGATTCTCTAATTGCCAAGTATCTAAATGATCGAATGGGGAATTTATTCCCAGATCAACTCACGGTCACTTATCAGAAGCAGTCTTCTTTGCGATATGGGGAAAATCCGCATCAGCAGGCATCGTTTTATAAAGAGACTCTCGCTATTGACGGACTGATTGCTTCTGCTAAACAGCTTCATGGCAAAGAGCTTAGCTACAACAATATCAATGATGCGAATGCGGCCCTCGCCATCGTAAATGAATTTCAAGAGCCAGTCGTAGTTGCAGTGAAGCATATGAACCCATGTGGCGTAGGTATTGGAGAAACAATCGAAGAGGCTTATCAAAAAGCATACGAAGCGGATCCGGTCTCCATTTTTGGTGGAATTGTTGCAACGAATCAGGTTGTAACGAAGGAAGTAGCGCTTCAAATGACGAAGCTGTTCCTTGAGATTATATTAGCTCCCCATTTTGAAGCAGATGCACTGGAGATTCTTCAAGAGAAAAAGAATCTTCGTCTGCTTGAGTTAGGAAATATTACTCAAAGTAAAGCAAATTCGATTGTTACCGTTGGCGGAGGCATCCTTGTCCAAGAAGCAGACCTTCGTCAAGTGAGTCAGGACGACTGCCAAGTGGTAACGGATCGCCAACCTACTGAGGAGGAATGGGAGCAACTCCTGTTTGGATTTAAAGTGGTTAAACATGTAAAATCCAATGCCATTGTATTAGTGAAGGATAACCGTACGGTTGGAGTAGGGGCTGGGCAAATGAATCGGATAGGTGCTGCCCGAATTGCGATCGGACAAGCAGGCGAACTTGTAAATGGATCTGTATTAGCCTCTGATGCCTTTTTCCCGATGTCAGATACGGTTGAAGAAGCGGCAAAAGCGGGAGTAACAGCTATTATCCAGCCGGGTGGTTCCATTCGAGATCAAGAATCCATTGAAGCAGCAAATCGCTTGGGCATGGTGATGGTGTTTACTGGAGTTCGTCACTTCAAACATTAGACAGATCTAATTTTCTTCCGAGAACAAAGATTTATGAAGTATCGACTTGTATTTTCCTTGCGTATACTAATAAAAAACGTTAAGGAGGATTCCTTTTATGTCGTTATTAAAATGGGCTTTGTTCTGGACGATCGCGGCTGTCTTATCGATCGGTGTCCTTTCGTATATATGGTTTGAGTCAGGTTTGGCTGTATGGGGAAGTAATTTGAAGTTTGGGGCAGGTTTGTTCTTTGCGGTTGCGTTAGTCGTGGGTGGGGTACTCACAACAGATAAGAATTACAAAGCGAAAACGAGAAGCTTTTATCGTGAAGAATGGTCCTTTATCTGTCTTCTTGTTACGATTTCACTTTTCGGCATTAGTCTGGTCTTTTCCTAAATCCTTGGATGGACGGTAAGGTCGGATGATATGCCGATTTACCTTCTAAGGGGGATAAATGGATGCGCGTACTGATTATAGGTAGTGGTGGTAGGGAACATGCTTTACTCTGGAAGATCGCACAAAGTCCAAAAGTGAAGGAAATCTTTGTAGCACCTGGCAATGCAGGGATGACGAACTTAGCAACACTCTTACCGATCTCTGTAGATGATTTAGATGGTTTGCGTCAATTTGCTTTGGAACAACAGATTGATTTAACCATTGTTGGGCCGGAAGTCCCTCTGCTATATGGGATTGTGGATCAGTTTCAAGAAGTTGGCTTATCCGTCTTTGGCCCAAATGGACAAGCTGCACAGATCGAGGGTAGTAAACGATTTGCGAAAGACTTTATGAAAAAACACGATATTCCAACGGCCCATTATCAAGCTTTTACCGATGCGGACGAAGCGAAGCAATATGTTCGTCAAACAGGGGTGCCCATTGTGATTAAAGCAGATGGGCTCGCTGCGGGTAAGGGAGTGGTGGTTGCCACTACATTACAAGAAGCAGAGCAAGCGATTTCCGAGGCTATGGAGCAGAAGGTATTTGGATCAGCAGGGGATGTAGTGGTAGTAGAAGAGTTTCTGGTTGGTCAGGAGCTATCCCTGATGGCATTTGTAGATGGGACAATGGTTGTGCCGATGGTTCCAGCCCAAGATCATAAACCAGCCTATGATGGGGATACGGGACCTAATACAGGTGGGATGGGTACATACTCGCCTGTGCCACAATTCTCCAATGAGGTCTTGTCTCTTGCTGTTCAGACTATTTTAGAACCGATGGTACAAGCCTTTCAAAAAGAGGGGATCGATTATCGAGGCGTATTATACGCAGGTCTGATGATAACTTCGGAAGGACCGAAGGTGATTGAGTTTAATGCTCGCTTTGGGGATCCTGAAACGCAGGTGGTGCTTCCGAGACTAACCAGTGATTTGGTTGAAATTATGATAGCAGTAGTGGAAGGGCGTCTTCGTGAAGAAATGGTTACATGGTCAGATGAAGCGGCTGTGTGTGTCATTTTATCAGCAGGTGGATATCCGGGACCGTACCAGAGTGGAGTACCCATTACGGGTATGGTAAATCAGTTACATGATAGGGAATCTGTTTATCATGCAGGAACAAGGTTTGAAGGTAGCCAGTTGGTGACAGCAGGGGGAAGGGTGCTTGGAGTAACTGCTCTAGGAGAAAACTTGCAGATTGCTCGCGAAAAAGCATATCGCCTTGTGGAACAGATTCATTTTCCGAATGCACACTACCGAAAAGATATTGCGGAAAAGGCAATTCAATATCTGGCGCAAACCCATATATAAAAGATAGAATGGCCTTCTAAGGCAACCTACTGATTCGTTCAGTAGGTTGCCTTTTCTATGTAAAAATAAAAAAGAGGCAGGTCTTTACTTGCCCCTTTCTGCATCTGACTATAGCAGATGATTATTAGCACATGGTTGTTGTTTCTTTATCCCCTTGAATGCACATAGCATGAACAGGGATTTGAAACCACCAAGCCCCATCTGTCCTTCGAATAGGCTGATAACCGGCTTTTTTCAAAGTGCGAGCGACAGTCCAACTTGCCGTATAGACGGTGGCTAGGTTGGTGGATTCATCAAATTGGATCACGGTTTCTTTTTCCATTTCACTTAGAGACATGTTACTATTCACTCCCCAACCGGATCAGATTCCTGATCACATATTTTTTGATTTCATGTCTTTGTTCTCAAGTCCACGTTGCCACCTTCAAGTACGAGAAACTGTTTGTACCCTATTTTTCGACGTAAACTGACAGATGCCTTCTTTTTTCTGAAAAATTTTTTCTTATCATTCGAGAAATAATCTTTTCAGAAGGTAACCAGTATCTTAATCCAGGGCTAGTGTTCTTCATCGTTACAAAGTTGTTTCATTCTGACTTTCGTAAAAAGAATTGTAATAGAAGTGATCTCCAAATGGTGGATCGTAGTATATGTGAAAACGCCTCCAAAACCGACGGAATACTAGGAAGGAGTGGGCAATTGAATTAGGGTGTATAGATCTATCTACGACCAGAGAGAAACAGCTAATCTCATCCAATGGATCTGTTTGCTCACTCTATACCTCCTTTTTAGTTCTTGAAAACTATTATACGAAAAAGTCAGAATATAGGCAATAGATAAGACTTCAATTTGAAGTAAATTTCCTATGTTGATTTAATGAGAACAAGTGTTCTGTTTCTAATTAAGATTGTAACATAGTTTGCTAGGTTTTCAAGTAGCTAATCATAAAAAAGATCTGACCGAATTAGTGGCCAGATCGATGATACTAGAGGACAATAGGTGTCATTCGTGTGAGTTTGAGAAGCTTAGGATCATATCCTTACTAGCAATGGACCGGATTTTGTTATAGAGAGCTTTGCAGGGACAGAATCGGGTAATTCCTTCTGCAATCTTCATAGCCGACATCACTGCGATGAAAAGTAGGCGCATTCGACTTATACGACGGCGATTTAAATAGTTAATACTCCAGATTAATCCAACTAATCCACAAGTAATTCGCATCATGGCATTTGTTGTACTAATATTTTTTGTCATGTTCGTTCCCCCTTGGTTTGTTCTCTTAGGTTGTTCTAACTTGTCTGCTCTATACAAAGAGGGAGGAAAAATATGTTGAAGTTTAATCGATATCGGGTAAGTAGAAGCGAGGTGTATCCATGGTTGCAACGACTTGGTAGCGTTTGGATTTTTGTATGGTATAATAAGGAATATTTGATTTAGATCCCCCAAACTTCAGCTGTTCAACTACTAATGGATTGTGGTAATCTTATATTTTCTTGGAGTAAGTTTATAATGTATGTGATTCGGTCATTCTATGTATACATTTTGGTTTGCTTTATTGTAATTTTCTAATGCCATTCAGTATGAATCTGTAAAGTAGAAGGAGTTAACATCTTGAATATGGAACGGAACCAGCATGTGATTAACAACCTCACTGCATTTTTGTACCTTTCCATTCTACTCTCTCCATTTTTACCCCCAGTCGCTTTAGGACTACTTAGCTGTGCTACTATTTATTACGTTAGGGGAAATTGGGAGTATAGAAGCTGGCCAGAGGTTGTTTTTCTCGGTTTTATGCTAGTGACCATCATTAGCTGGTGCTACAATCCAACCTGGTATCACCTAAAAGACCAAGATATTACTTTCCCAATTGGGATTGTACCACTTGCAACATTCGGAGCATACTACATGCTATCTATGTGGACACGGAAGGTATTACATTTTAGTTGGACGGATTTGCAAAAGGTCTATCTCCTATTTTGGCTTGGTGGGCTTTACGTTGCCGCGATCGTATTTTTGCAGCAACTAGAGGATTGGCAAGGGCTACAATCTACGTGGATAGGGGACTTATTAGACTTTTATCGCACGAATCGATATCAATCAGAAAAGTCGATCCGAAGTATTGGAACCACAGGGAACTCTAATTTAACAGCCGCACTTTTAATCTGTTTTGCACTATTAAGTATCTATGCATCATCCGTATTAGAGGGAAAATGGAAAAAAACGTTGGCCTTTTCGATGTTCTTTTTATTTTGTACCGCGATGGCGTATACAGGCTCTAGAGGGGCTTGGATTGGATTGGTAATAGGCTTGATTGTTCAAGTATGGATGACAGGTCAAAGGAAATGGACAGTAGGTTTGTTTGCTGTTTTCATAAGTATTGTTTCGTTTTTTCCATCCATTATCCCCCGAAAAGATTCCCTTGCTGGTACCATCGATGTTCGCTTTCAAGTATGGAGTACTTCTTGGGAAATCTTTAAGGACAATTGGCTCTTGGGAACATTACCGATTCATTTTGGGCAATTATATAAGCAGATAACCGGCAAGATTATTTATCATGCACATAATGTGGTGCTGGGGATTGCTTCTGAATATGGAGTAATTGGACTCATTTTATTTAGCGCTCTGATTTTCATGACCATCCGTCGGGCAAGGGCTTGGAGAAAGGCCGCTAATCAGAAGGGGGAAAAACGGCTGGCTGGAATGTTGATCTCACAGACAGTCGCTTTACTCGGTCACGGTATGTACGATTACCCGATTGTCTCGCCACAGGTGGGTCTTCTGTTTATGTTAAGTATCGTGATGATACATACACAATATGAACGAAGGTGTGTTTTAAGGCCTGAATGGAGTGAGGATGAGGAATCAGCAGAAAAGATAAAAGCCGCATCGCATCCGGTTAAACACGTATCAGCAATGCTTTCTATTCGAAAAATCAAGAAAAACGAATCATAGTGAAACAAGAAAACTTTGTACTCTGGATGCACGGAGTACAAAGTTTTTTTTCTGTCCATTTATGTTTAACTTTTCAAAATTCTGTCCATGATGTTTATTAGAATTGAAAGAAAGGTGAACATGAATGAAAAAGTACTTATTAGTCACTCTAGTTGTGATCCTTTTCGCCATAGGTGCCCATATCAAGGATGACGGTTCTCTCCAACTCGATCCAGTACCCGTAGCAGCAAAAGAAATGGAATCATCATCAGCTAATTCTTCCTCGTATGTAAAGGTAACTATCCAAAAAGGAGATACTCTTTACCGATTAGCAAAGAAATATGGAACATCCGTACAGAAAATCGTTGAATTAAACCAGATCGCTGATCCTTCTAGAGTTCGAGTGGGACAATCGATTCGCATCATGAAGAATGGAAAACAAGTCGTAGTGAATCCGTTACAAAATTTCTTACCAAGTGAGCCAAAAGCAGAGAAACCAGCACAAAATTCAACCACAACCTCGTGGCACCGTGGAAAAGTGCTAGGCGAGTTTACGGTTGTCGCCATGACCCCTCCGATACAAAGTAAGAGCAGCCTCAGTGGAGTTACCATTGGCGTGGATCCAAAAGTGATCCCTGTAGGATCTAGAGTATATCTACCTACTATCGGCTACCGCACCGCTCGAGATGCCGAGGGAAGAGTTACTGGTAATGAGATCGAATTGTACGTAGAAAGTACAGCAAAAGCAAAGCAGGTGGGTACAAAGGAAAAAATGTTATTGGAAGTCGTAAATTAATGAGAACAGACTAGGGACAATGAACCTGCTTATTATTGAGCTGTAGGTTAAAGACAAGCCCCTGCATGAATCGCTTGCTAATTGACAGAAGGCTACTAGGATAACCACTAGTAGCCTTTGCTTTGTTGTAGAATGAAACTAAGAAACAGTAGAAGGTGAAAAGTTGAAACTTACTATTCCGTTACCCAAAGAGTATTCCTTTGAAAAGACAATCGAACGAGTAAAAGAGTTTGAGAAAGCAACCGAACATGAAAAGGACAAAAAGTTATGGCGAGCGATTCGGCTTTCCTCCCGAGCGATTGTGGTAGGGGTATGTAAGAATGAAGCAGGAGAATTAGAAATCGAATCTCACGATAAATTGAGTCGGTTTGAGCAAATGGAACTAAAGGAAATCATGACTCATCGTTGGTCCCTAGAAGTTGATTTAACCCCGTTCTATAAACGGATGGCACAAAATCCGATCTTATATTCGACCATACCCGATCGCATGGGATTTCACATCGTCCGCGATCCTGATTTATATGAATGCTTGATTCGTACGATCATCTCCCAACAGCTCAATCTCTCCTTTGCTGGAACGCTCATTCATCGATTCATCGAACAATTTGGCGAGAAAATCTCTCATCTGGATATGTGGTTCTCTTCCTTCCCAACAGTCGAACGAGTAGCCGACCTAAACTACGAAGATCTTACCACGCTACAACTGACTCAGCGGAAGGCGGAATATATCATTGATCTATCCCGAGCGATCGTAGAAGGGAAACTAGACTTATCTAGTCTTCAGCAAGAAACAGACGAAGAGATAATGAAGCGTTTGATATCATTTCGCGGGATTGGCAGGTGGACAGTCGAATGTTTGTTGATGTTTGGATACGGTAGATCGAATGTGTTGCCAGCGGCCGATATCGGCTTGCGCAATGCCCTCCAGCTTCTCTACGGATCCGATACGAGACCTAGTGAAACCGAAGTCCGGGAATTTGCAAAAGACTGGAGTCCATATGCCAGCTATGTTACTTTTTATCTGTGGGATTATCTCACCCAACAAAAAAAGATAAGTAAGGTCACAAAAAAGGGTTATAATGAACGGTAGATAATGAAAGGGGGCTAAAAAATGGCCAAAAAGCGTAAAAAAGAACATCGTGTAGCTACTGTTGATGAAGTTGGTATCTTGATTCGAGATGTCAAAGGAATGGGTCTCTGGTTAGCCTTCGTTGTGGTTGTAGGAGTCACATTGGGGATTCTGTCTAAAAGCATTCTATAAATAAATGACTGAGATAAAAAATCGCCCCTGTAGGATAGCCTCAGCTTCCTACAGGGGCGATCTCGCTATCTATTCCTTTTTTGCGCTCACTTTTTGAGGGTTGGTACCTTTTATCTGATCGGTTGATACGACCACACTACGCGGGGTGGCAATGGTAATTCCACGTCTATGTAAGCTTAAAACAGCTTCTTTTCGCATGGCTCGCTCGACGATAAAGTATTCCTCTGGGGTTGCGATGGTGGTAATGGTGAATTGTACTCCATTTGCATCCATGTTGGTAATCCCCACCACTTCAGGATCGGAGATGATCTGATCTTTATATTCTTCTTTAATGGTCATACAAGCTTCTTGTAGTGCTTCATCTACGACATCCAAATCGGACTCAGGTGGAACCGTAACCGGGACAATGGCACGCATTTTTTCTCGGTTATAGTTGGTCACTTGGGTGATGGTTCCATTTGGTAGGTAATGCAGCCTCTGATTGTATTCCCGGATTTTAGTGATGCGAAGTCCAACTTCTTCCACTGTACCATTAATCTGTCCGTTAATTTGAACGACATCTCCCACTTCTAATTGACGTTCAAAGATCATAAAGAAGCCTGTTATGATGTCACGAACTAAGTTTTGGGCCCCAAATCCGATTGCGAGACCTAATATTCCGGCTCCAGCCAATACAGGACCGAGGTTTATGCCGATTTTGGCAAGTACGGTTAGGGCAGCAATAAAATAAATTACGTAATGCGAGATGGATTTAATTAATTTAACCAATGTTTTAGCTGTACGATTTTCCACTTTTCCCAGTGAAAAGGCTTGATCAATAATCTTGTCAAAAACCCGGACCACTAACCATGCGAGAAACATGACGAGCACAATATTAATAAACGGTAAGACGATGCTATCCATCGGATTTGATGTGATTCGATCCCAAAAGGATTGGAACCCATCTAAGATATCTCCAGTGACGGCGGTAGTCGTCGTGTCTTTCGATGTTGGAGGAAACACGGTATCACCTCTAAGTATTTTTTATATCTGTAGTAGACATCATCTCATAAATTTTCTTTTCTAACTGCCCTTCGCTGATCCAGCCCACAAATGAATGAAGGATATTATAGCGATCATCTAAGATGGCCACCGCCACAAACGGAAAGTGCTTCTTATGATGATATCGGACATCGAGCCACCGAACTTCATAGCCAAATGAGTGCTCGATAACTTGTGGGTAGCCATAACTGGTAAAGGATAAAAAAGCATCGATTGCTTCTGCTTGTTTCGAGTGATGAGTAGCTGGATGATGGTCAAATTCGGTGCTAAGCTGTCCAGTCCAGAGCAATTTACCACTTCGGATTTCGCCCATTCGCACTTCCGTCTGAGTCTCATATACACAATTCCATTGACCCCAGCGGGCAGTTGGGATTACGGTATAGGAGCCTGGTGCGTTTACTTGACTCTTTACCCATCTAAGCCAGCGATGATGCACACAAGTTCGCCATATTAAATATAGACCGATGACAATATAAATAGAAGAAAAGATATATCCTGCATAAGAAGGAAAAAACCACCATGTGACAAATCCTACGATATGCAATATAAACAAGAAAGGATCAAAAATGTTAATAATGTCCCACGCCACCCATTTATTCGAAAAGGGTCTGAGCGCTTGTGTTCCATACGAATTAAATAAATCGATAAAAACATGTACAAGGACAGCAACAAAACACCATAGCCATACATGAGCTGTATTCGATGCTGGAAATGCAAAATGGAGAACGAGGGTTAACAGAGTGGGCCAGATCAACCACATGGGTAGAGAATGGGTCCAACCTCTGTGATTTCGAATATAGGCAGGATTGCCCTTTAGACGATACAATGTATCTATGTCAGGTGTTTGCGAGCCAACTACTGTGCCTAATAATACAGCATGAGCTGTGGCTAGGTCGCTTGCTACTACCGGATCTAGTTGCGCTAACCCAAAAAGACCTAATCCCATGACAAGATGGGTGCCTGTATCCATAGTGTCCTCCTTCTCATAAAAAGGTATTTGAAAGCAGAAAGGAATAGTAACAGTGAGTCAATTTCTTACAGTATTTGTTGAATATCGGGTTCAAGAAGATTCCATTTCGATGTTTCGAGATCAGTACTTCGCCCAAATCCGAGCACAGATTCAGAACCAGGTGGAACATGTCGTACGTCATGAGTTCCTCATATCCGAAGCTCAAGTGGGACAAGTTGTGGAAGTGATTCAAGTGGATGACCAAGGCGCAGTTAGCCAATTACAAGAGCTTCGCACTGGACCTACGCCATCGTGGTTCCACTCACTAGATTCTCATATTGTAGGCGGTAGGTCAAAAATAAAATTGTGGACATTTCGTCAATGTGATTGAAATTATAACGATTTAATTACATTATTATACTTTTGATGAAAAAAAGTCTGTTTCTTATATAATTAGTTGTAGGAGGCAAGTATGCAATCAATCATGAATACAATGGAGAGACCCGAGTCTACTATTGTTTCGACGATTCAAACCGAACTTTTACATTGGTATGCTTGTTACCAGCGAGATTTACCATGGCGAAAAGATCAAGATCCATATAAGGTTTGGGTTTCAGAAATTATGCTTCAACAAACTCGGGTGAATACCGTTATTCCTTATTTTAACCGCTTTATTGAGCGTTTTCCTACTATTGAAGACTTAGCAAGTGCTAGTGACGACGATGTAGTGAAGATGTGGGAAGGATTGGGCTATTATTCCCGTGTGCGGAACCTCCATTCTGCGGTGAAAGAAGTAGCAGATAAATATGGTGGCAAAGTACCCGATCAAGTAGAAGAGATTTCTCGTTTAAAAGGTATTGGTCCTTATACAGCTGGCGCTATTTTAAGCATCGCCTATCAAAAGAAAGTACCAGCAGTAGATGGCAATGTGATGCGGGTATATTCACGAATTTTTGCTATGTATGATGATATTGCGATGCCAGCCACTCGCAAGAAAATGGAAGCGATTGGGGAAGTTGTGATCCCAGAGCATGCGCCAGGTGATTTTAATCAAGCGCTTATGGAGCTAGGAGCTACGATCTGTACACCTACGTCTCCACAATGCCTGTTCTGCCCAGTATCTTCTGTTTGTGAGGCAAATGAACAAGGGTTGCAAGATGAATTGCCACAGAAAAAAAAGGCAAAGGCACCTACCCCTGTTTCGGTTCGGTTTGCTTGGATTGAATCGGTTCGTTCCGTTTTTCTTGTCAAACGTCCAGATAAAGGATTATTAGCAGGTATGTGGTCGCTTCCCACTTTTGACCAAGAGGATCCATCTGCTGAGTTAGAGCAATATCTCCTCGCTCGTGGATGGACTGTACAGAGCAGAGAAGTGGAAGCTAAGATAGATCATGTTTTTAGCCATCGTCATTGGTTCATCGAGATTGAGCGGATCAAGTTAGATCAGGTTCCCTTTGAATGTGATGAGAACGAAGAATGGATAGATATCAATAGTATCTATCAAAAAGCATTTCCTAATGTTTATCGAAAAGCAATTTCAGTTATGAAAAAACAATAAAAAACGCGATCATTTTGTATCTTTATACAGGTGGCAAATAAGTGACTCATTCTATTTTTAGATAAAATGTTGTGTAAGGGGAGAGCCTGAGTGCAGGAAAAAGATAAAGAGAGAAAAGAGCCAGATAGGCTTGACCAAGAGGATATAGGAGATTCTGAGGCTACCCAAAATGAATCCGATTTTCTGGTGTTAGAGGAAAATAGTGAAGTCCCCCTGTCGGATACTTCTAAGTGGAATTTTACAGAGTTAGAGAAAGTACTGAAAGAACAAGAAGGGCTTGCGCATGATGAATCCGAAGCTGATTCTGAAGATGAAGAGATATTTGCTATCTCAGAAGAAACGGAACAGAAGATAGAAGAGATCAAGCAAGCAAAGCATGATGCTGGCGAGTCAGCTTCTGAGTCGGAAGAATCCAAGGAGTCCGAGGAAGATGAAGATTCTTTTTTAAAAAATCTACATCAAAGTACTCATTTGATGAATGGGGAAGAGCCGGTTGGTTCGAAAAAAGAAGAAGATCAATCGACTAAAAATCTCGATCCCGAAAAGAGGAGCGCTAAAAAGACGAAAAAGTGGTTTGTTAGTGCCTTAGCGTTTCTATTTGTAGTAGGGGCTGTCTATCTATGGGCTACGCAAGATGCAAGTAATAATCCTCGTGCCAACGAAGAGAAAGTGAAAGCACCGCCTCAGAAAATAACCTTAACAGCAAAAGGGAAAAATTTTGAACTCGATTTGCTTACCATTGGTTATGATGGGACAGACGTTGCTAAGATTGATCAGAAGAAGCTCACAGCATGGCTAGATGATGTGAAGAAGCAAGTAGATGTACCTATGAAAAATGCCTCTCAGAAAAAAGTAGGGGATCCCGTCACACCTGAAAAGGCGGGTTCAGTGGTCGATGTTAAAACAGTCCAAGAGTGGCTTACTGATATCAAGTCTTTGGTGAATCAAACGAAAGAGCTTCCATTTATAACCGTTGAACCACAAGTTACCACTGCTGATCTTAACAAAGCGAGTGGTAGATTAATAGGAACCTTTAAGACGACATTTGATCCCGGGAATGAAAATCGAACGAATAATATCAAGAAAGCATCCGAAACAATTGATGGCATCATATTACTTCCTGGAGACGAGTTTTCATTTAATAAAGTAGTTGGAGAGCGTACAGTGGCTCGTGGCTATAAAAAAGCGGGTGTCATTGTCAAAGGAGAAGTCTCGGAGGATATTGGTGGGGGAATCTGTCAGGTTTCGAGTACGTTGTTTAATAGTGTAGATAAGGCAAGGGTAATGATTACCCGAAGACAATCTCACAGTAAAGAAGTTCCATACGTGCCACCAGGCAGAGATGCAACTGTTTCATGGGGTGGTCCTGATTTCCGTTTTAAAAATAATTACAGTAAGCCGATGGTGATCCGAATTACGATCAGCGGTGGGTCGATTCAAATCAATACGTACACGGCCCCAGGAGCAGAAAGAGGAAAGAACCAACCGCTGCCTCCAGAAAAGTTTAGCCAAAGTAAAGACAGTGGAGCAAAGTCGGATGAAGATAATCCCGAATAAGAAATCCAAACTCCATAGTTAAAATATAAAATTAGATATTTGATCCTGTTGGGATGTGTGTGGGCTTGATAGTGCCTAGGCACATCCTTTTTTTTCATTATGGGTATATATCGCTCTTCTAGAAGAAAAGATGAAGAATACAATAGATAATCTAGGAGAGAGGCCAGATGAAAAGAAATGGATTAATTTTGATTTTTCGTATTTCAGGGATGCTTTCTGTAGTCGGTGCTATTTCGATGTGGTTATTGCTCCAACAAACAAAAAATGATTATGCTACGACTGCCCAGTTTATTGTAGAGAGAAGCTCGTCTTTTTTCTTCTGGTATGTAAGTAGCGGGGTATTAGTAGTAATCGGCTTATTTATGGCATGTACATGGAATGTGAAATTAGTATCTCCGAAGTGGAAGTGGATGGGACAGATTGCTTGGTTTATTCATCTATCGGGCATTTGCCTTGTGATCTTATATTTGTTTGCTCAAGGAATCATTGTGCCACTTGCTCATGCTACAGGGGAAACGCAAGGGAATGTTGGTCTTTTTTATGCACTTAGTCAATTAGAGCAAAGCTTGGTTCACCTATTAACGTATGTGATTCCGTCTGTTCTCTCGATTGGCGGACTCCTATATTGTCTCGTTTTATTTACAGATTCACGCTTTCAAGGGTCGGTTCGTGTCCTACATTTTGCTTTATGGACGGGAATCTTACTAAGTAGCTTGCTTTGTCATGTCGGAGTTCCGAATCTATCAATCTGGATTTGGTCGATTCTCTTTCCGATTGTGACTTGGTATACAGGAGACCTACTGAAATTTCAAAATGCATAAAGTCACTTCCTCCTTTTTGCAGGTAATCATTAGATAAAAATCTAATTAAATGCAGATAGGAAAGTGAGGAGACTTGGATGCAGTTGAGAAAAAGAGAATGGTATGAGAAATACGCGCATCGACTTGATCCTGATTTGCGTGTGCAACTAAGCCGTAAGAAGCAATTAGATAAGGAGTCTATATCAGTCTCTTATCCAATAATCATACAGTTAGATAAAGAGGAATCGGTTGATACATACGCGTTAGCGGATTGGTGTGCCAGTCGCGGGGGGAGTGTGCTCGGAGAAATCCCTTTGATTGATTCGATCTATGGGGAATTTTCAGCGGAACTCTTAGAAGAATTAGTGGTCCATCATCAGGTAGAACACTTATATCTCGATCGACGGGTGTATGCTTCATTAGATTTATCTGCGAAATCGACTGGAGTGAGGCAACTTCAGTTAGAGCGCAATTTAATGGGGACAGGCATTACCATTGCCATTTTAGATACGGGATTGTTTCCACACCCAGATCTCATAAATCCTGTGTCGCGAATTGTGGGATTTATAGACTTAGTTCAAGGGAAGACGGATTACTATGATGATCATGGTCATGGGACCCACTGTGCAGGGAGTGCAGCTGGAAATGGATTTAGCTCGCAGGGGATATACATGGGTGCCGCTCCAGAGGCTAAGATTGTCGGAGTGAAAGTACTCGACCAACACGGTGGAGGTAAGCTTTCAACCGTCGTTCGCGGTATTGAATGGTGTGTGATGAATCAGAAGGAATATCAACTAGATATCTTATCCCTTTCACTAGGTGCTCCTGCTATTCAATCCTATCGAAAAGATCCTCTCGCACAGGCTTCCAGAATTGCTTGGCATAATGGGATAATGGTTTGTACAGCAGCAGGTAATGATGGTCCGAAGCCAGGGACGATCAGTAGTCCAGGGCATGATCCGCTTATTTTAACAGTAGGTGCTGCCTATCATGAGGTAGCTATGTTTTCGAGTCGTGGCCCTACAAAGGATGGATGGATGAAGCCTGATCTCTATGCACCAGGTACGGATATTATCTCATTAAACGTTCCAGGCTCTGAGTTAGAGTTACAATTTCTAGATAGATGTGTTGATGACCATTATTTACGACTGTCAGGTACTTCAATGGCAACTCCTTATGTGGCGGGAATCTGTGCGTTGCTTTTGGAGGAGAACCCCAATCTCACCCCCAATGATCTAAAAGCAATCTTAACGAGTACGGCAAAGGAGATTTCGGGAGAGCTAGCTGGCAATGTATGTGCAGTAGCGGCAGTGGAGTTAGCGGAACACTACCGTCAATTTCAGCGGAATCAATTGCCATCTCCGTAAGTGTTGACTTTAGGTTTTAATTTACATAATATAGAAATACAATACAAAAATAAAGAAAACGCTGTGACAAGGAATAGTAAAGCTATCGAATCTAGTATAGAGAGTGGAATCCATCGGCTGAGAGATTCTACCTAGAACATGCTTGAACCCGCCCTTGTAGTGGCTGATGATAGAAATCAGATCGGAGCTGACCGTTATCTCAGTGTTATGCAGTGAGGAATGAGATGGTTGCATTTTTATATACTTACCTGCATAAATAGAGATAAATTCATGGTTAGTGAGTTTAAATAAGGTGGCACCGCGGAAGAAAGCCTTTTCGTCCTTAATGGATGAATGGGTTTTTATTTGTTTTTTATATACTTTTTATTTGTTTTTAGTTTGTTTTTAGTTTGTTTTTAGTTTGTTTTTTTATTTATAAGGAGGAAAGAACGTGACAGACATATATGAGAATCTTCGTGTTGGATTTATCGGCGCGGGTTCGATTGCAGAGGCCATGATTACAGGATTGACGAGGGGGAAAGTGATCCAGCCGCGTAACATAGCCGTGGTGAATCGCTCGAACCATGTTAGGCTACAAGAGTTAGAAGACCGCTATCAATTATCTCGTCATTCTCATGATGAACAAGCTATTTTAGAGTCGGATGTCATCGTACTCGCGATCAAGCCAAAATTTGCTGGTCAAGTCTTACAGGATTGGGGTCCTAAGTTTCGGAAGAACCAACTGATCCTTTCCGTAATCGCGGGTGTGAGTACAGATCAAATCGAAGCAGCTTGTCCGCAAAAAGTAGCCGTTGTACGAACGATGCCAAACACCTCAGCGGCAGTAGGTCGATCGGCAACCGCGATCTGCTCTGGAAGGCATGTGAAGGAACATGACATTTCCACCGCTAAAACGATTCTCGAAGCAATTGGAATCGTGATAGAGGTTCAGGAGCCACAGATGGATGCTGTAACCGGACTTGCAGGGAGTGGGCCAGCTTATTTCTACTACATGGTGGAAGCAATGCAAAAAGCAGGGGTCTACGTAGGGCTTGAAGCAGATATCGCTCGTCAGTTACTCATTCAAACTTGCATTGGCGCTGCTGAGATGCTACTTCATACGGGAAAAGAACCTTCTCGTCTACGCGAGGAAGTTACCTCTGAGGGTGGGACAACTTTTGCAGGGTTAACAACTTTGAAGAAATTTCATTTTGAGGAAGCGATTTGTGAGGCAATTTTCAAAGCCACAGAACGTTCACAAGAGTTAGGCAAACCCGCTAGTGACTTGAGCTCTCGATGTTAGAGAGCTCAATTTTTTCTTACATGGAAATATTTACATCATTGTAAATAGGAATAAAAATATATATCATAATCACATCGTTAAGGTAAAGGATAACAGAATTAAAGATTTTCATTTACTCCAAAAAAGCAGATCACGAAAATAAATTCTGAAACGTTTGTTTTATATCTTTCAGATTTTGGCAATAAAGGAAATAGGAACGCTTTTCTGGAGGTGAATGGAAATCTTACAGAATCGAGGCAACATGGTGCGGGTAGAAAGTTACAAGCACCGAGATGTTTTGCACCGAATCTGGAAAACCTCTCTTGTCCTTCATGAAGATGCTCGTCAATTAGTGATTGCGAACGAAGATGTGGAAGTCATTCAGCCGGATGGCACCGAAGCAGTCTTCGCGGGCATCGCCATTACGATTTTTCCCAAGGACGAATGGTTTAATACGGTTTGCGTGTACAGGAATTCGGATAAGCTCCGATACTATTACACCAACATCGCCTCACCTGTGATATTGGATCGTACGAAAAATGTCATAACGTATATTGATTATGACCTTGATGTTATTACCTATTCTGATTTAAGATTTCAAATTGTAGATCAGGATGAGTACGAGATAAATCAAGTTCGATACGCGTACCCCTCGCAGGTACTGTTACAGATTGAACAAGCTGTACATAAAATCACAGATCTGATCCATACCCGATCAGCTCCATTTGCTCCAGAAATTGCCCCATATTGGTTCAGGCAGTATCGTTCCCTGATCAAAGGAGAGGGATGATGGAGTGAATGTAGTCAGTCTCGTTCAACATCGTGTAACAAAGTGGATTGTCTTGGCAATGTTTGGCGTATCAATCGCTATTGGAGTCAACCAATTTATACTTGCGATGTCAATCGTAAACGGAACATCCATGCAACCGACTTTACACGATGGAGATCGTTTGTTAGTTAACAAATTTTCATTCTTGTTTCACACACCGCAACGAGGGGATGTTGTCACGTTTCAAGATCCCTCCGATGCAAATCGATATCTCGTAAAACGAGTGATCGGGGTACCAGCTGACCGGATTGAAATAAAAGACGGAAAGCTTCTGCGAAATGGACAGGTTGTAACAGAACCCTATATCGATACTAGGATTGAAGATGGAGATTACGGCCCGATCGTAGTGCAAAAAGGAACAATTTTTGTGATGGGAGATAATCGGCACCGGTTTGCTTCTCGAGACAGCAGATACGACACCGTAGGACAGGTTTCTGTGAAGTTGATCGAGGGAAAAGTGGAATGGATTTTATGGCGACCATCCTTAAGTGCTCATCTTTGACCAATTTTTAAAAACTATTGCAAATGTGGTTAAAAGTCAAAGATTGTTCACAAAAATTAATTTGCCTATGTGGAAAAAAAGAGCATAATAGGTAAAGTACATTTCAATCTTTCGAAAATCAAATCCTGTTGAAAAAAATCCTCTTTTGTCAGAATTGATGTTTTGGCAGATTAGGTCCATTTAAATGATAGGTTTGCAAAAAATAGGAGGCATTTATTCATGAACTTGCTTGACAAAACACGTAGAATTTCAAAGATCTTACAAAAAAATGTAGGTCACCACTTAGTAGATTTTGATGAAGTAGCACAAGCGCTTTGCGACGTGATTTCTTCTAACATCTATGTAGTAAATCCAGAAGGAAAAATGATGGGTCTCGCTACGAACCATGACTTTGAAAATGAGCGTATGCAAAAATATCAGACTAATCGCGAATTCCCAGCAGACTATGCTCGTCTTCTTATGGAAGTAGATCATACGATGCCAAACATTGGTGTAGATAGCCCTTACACTGCATACCCTTACGAAATGAAAGAAATGTTCCGTGAAGGTCTTACCACATTGGTTCCAATCATCGGTGGCGGAGATCGTTTAGGTACTCTCGTTCTTTCTCGGGTTAATGAATCCTTTGTAGATGATGATCTCATTTTGGCTGAGTATGGTGCGACTGTAGTAGGAATGGAAGTACTTCGCGAACGTGCTGGTAAAGTGGAAGATGAAGCTCGTAGTCGTGCAGTGGTTCAACTCGCGATTAGCTCCCTTTCTTTCTCAGAGCTAGAAGCAGCAGAACACATCTTTAACGAACTAGATGGCTTAGAAGGTCTACTAGTAGCAAGTAAGATTGCGGATCGTGTGGGAATTACCCGTTCTGTGATTGTAAACGCACTTCGTAAATTAGAGTCTGCTGGTGTAGTAGAGTCTCGTTCCTTAGGAATGAAAGGTACTTACATCAAAATTCTAAACGCGAAGTTGTTACCAGCGTTGGAAAAAGCGCGTCATTAATTTCACGCTAATAAGAAAGTAAGGCCGAGAGCATTGATTGTTCTCGGTCTTTTTGTGTGTAGGTACTCTGTTTTTGATATACTAGGATCACCTGATTCGATGGTATGTAGGAGATGAAAATATGGGAAGTGTTCGCAGATATCTCCAATTTGTAAAGCCCTATCGGAAGCAGATTATAGGTACAATGGGGATTGGAATCATTAAGTTTGGTATCCCGTTGTTATTGCCTCTTATGTTAAAGTACGTGGTTGACCATGTACTGCTATCTGGGATGGTTAGGCAAGAACAGATTCGGCAATTATGGTGGATTACGGTGGGAGCTGTACTCTTATTTACAGTTGTACGCATTCCTGCGGAGTATTACAGGCAATATTTCGCGCAATGGACCGCTAATCGTATTTTATTTGATGTGCGGAATCAGATGTATGATCATATCCAGCGATTATCCCTACGTTATTACAATAATCAAAAAGTAGGGCAAGTGATTTCACGCGTGATTAACGATGTCGAACAGACAAAAGAGTTTGTGATTACGGGGATCATGAATGTGTGGTTAGATTTTGCCACCTTGTTTATTGCGGTAGGAATGATGCTCTGGATTGATCCGTGGATGACCTTGATCTCGCTTTCGATTTTTCCGTTGTATGGCTTTAGTGTGAAGTATTTTTATCAGAACTTACGAAAGTACACACGTGAGAGATCGCAAGCATTGAGCGAGTTACAAGGGCATCTCCATGAGCGGATTCAAGGGATTCCTGTGATCCGTGCTTTTCATCTGGAGGAACATGAGCAAGTCCAGTTTCAAAAGCGGAATCGTCATTTTCTCAATAAAGCGTTGACTCATACGAGATGGACAGCGAAAACATTTGCTTCTGTCAATACGATTACCGATTTAGCACCTATTATTGTGATTGCAGTGTCTGCTTATCAGGTAATCCAAGGGGAGCTTACGCTGGGGGCAATGACAGCCTTTTATGGCTATCTAGGCTTGATCTATTCACCCGTGCGTCGGCTAGTAAACTCCTCTACCACTCTCACGCAAGCACATGCTTCTATGGATCGTGTATTTGAGTTTCTAGATGAGTCTTACGACATAGTGGATCGTCCGGATGCATATGTAGTGAAAGAGATACAAGGGAAGATTGACTTTGATGGGGTTGAATTTTCCTATGGGGAAGAACGGGAGCCTGTTTTAAAAAATATAGACTTAGAGATGGAAGCAGGTCAGATGATTGCCTTAGTTGGACCATCTGGTGGGGGTAAATCTTCTGTCGTTTCGTTAATTCCTCGTTTTTTTGATGTGACGAAAGGTAGCATAAAAGTAGATGGTCGGGACGTGCGTGATTACACGCAAGAGAGCTTGCGAAAACAGATCGGATTCGTTCTTCAAGATAACTTCCTCTTTAGTGGGACGATTGAAGAAAACATACGGATGGGGAAAATTGAGGCTTCAGAGGATGAGATGATAGAGGCCGCAAAAGCCGCAAATGCCCATGATTTTATCATGCAACTTCCTCAAGGCTATCAAACGGAAATCGGAGAGCGAGGTGTAAAGTTATCAGGTGGACAGAAGCAACGATTAGCGATTGCTAGGGTGTTTCTGAAAGATCCTCGAATTATCATCCTGGATGAGGCTACGTCAGCTCTTGATTTGCAGTCTGAGGCGTTGGTTCAGGAATCACTGGAGAGACTTGCTAAGAACCGAACCACGATCGTAGTCGCTCATCGATTGTCTACGATTACCCATGCGGATCAGATTGTCGTCATCGATCAGGGGAAAGTCGTGGAAAAAGGAACACATGAACAACTCTTATTACACGAGGGGCTTTATAGTGAACTTTTTCACGTACAAAACTTGGATGCGCCACTTGATTCAAAAACAAATTTTGATTCCATGAAATTTTGACATAAAATATTCACATACTATGTAACAAGGTTCGTTTATGGATGGAATACCATGCGAATTAAGGGAACTTCGAAGCAAGTGAATGTTATTATACGAAAATGCAGGAGAAAACAAATCCTTTCTATCTTATCTGGAAATCTTTCTGCCCTTGCACGAACATCCATCATCAACTAAAATGATGTTGGTATCAAGCGTAAATCAGGGATTGTGAATAAAAGTATTTGCTTGAAAAAGGATGTTAACAACCAGCTTCTTGGTTGGACGTAAACAAGGAGGGAGGTTTGTTATGTCAAGATCTGCTGAGAGAGTATTAGCTTCCCAGTCTCTCATGGATGTAGGTAAATCAACGTGGCGTGATTACTATGAAGTGACGAAGCCAGGTATTAATAAGTCAAATTTGCTCGCTACATTTACGGGCTTTTGGCTGGCTTCTGGTTTTCAGCATTTTGATTTTTTAAACCTACTATGGACTCTCCTCGGAACGGCATTGGTGATTGCTGGAGGCTGTGTGTTAAATAATTTTTATGATCGAGATATCGATCCAAAAATGAATCGCACAGAGACTAGGGCAGTCCCTGAAGGTCGAATTAAGCCGATGGTTGCGTTATGGTATGGCATATTTTTAAGTTTGGCAGGATTTATCGTGCTTGGCGTATTGGTCAATGCCGCTTCAGCATTCTTGGGCTTTGTTGGTTTCTTTGTATATGTGATGATTTATACAATGTGGCTGAAGCGTACAAGTGTGTGGAATACTGTAGTAGGTGGAGTTTCAGGCGCTGTGCCGCCAATGATCGGTTGGGTAGCTGTTACCGAGCGGATCGATTTAACCGCTTGGGCTCTTTTCTTGGTCTTGTTCATGTGGCAACCACCTCACTTTTTTGCGCTGGCGATGCGTCGAGTTGAAGAATACCGCGCTGCTGGGATTCCGATGTTACCAGTGATAAAAGGGTTTGCTGAGACCAAGATCCAAATGCTACTCTTTGCGCTCTTGTTGTTGCCTTCATCCCTCTTATTGTTCTTTACTGGAGCGAGTGGTTGGGTGTATTTAACGGCAGCAACCATATTAGGGGTTGTCTACATCATCCTTTCTATTAAAGGCTTTTATGCCAAGGATGATATCGCTTGGGCTAAGATGATGTTTATCTACTCGCTCATCTATCTCATGGGCATACTCTTAGTCATGGTGATTGACAAGGGAATTACATCCTTCTATTAGATGTGAACCAGTAGGGCTGATTGCCCTGCATTTATTCAATCAGTTCTTTTCAGGATTCGTGGTTATACTGAATTTATGAGAGGAACTGTCTTCAGAAAGTGAGGTTGAATGTAGTGAGCCGAAAAGGTTTATGGCGAATACTAGCTGTACTTGCCCTAGCGATGCTTGTACTAGCGGGCTGTGATTCAAGTAAAATACTACCAAGTGATGCACTCAATGTACTTGATCCAAAAGGAACAGCGGGTGAAAAAAGCTTAGACTTAATCTATTTTAGTATTGCGATCATGCTAGTGGTTTTTGCTATTGTAATGGCTATTTTTATCTATGTTTTAGTGAAGTTTCGAAAGCGTGAGGGGGTAACCCTAGATCGTTCCAAGTACAAGGATCATAATACTGTGTTGGAAATTATCTGGACCGTTCTTCCGATTGCGGCATTGGTAGCGCTCGCAATTCCGACTGTGAAGTATACCTTCGATCTTGCTGAAGTGCCAAAAGGCGACGATGTGTTGGTGGTTGAGGTTGTGGGTCATCAGTATTGGTGGGAATTTAAATATCCGAAACAAGGATTTAAAACAGCTCAAGAACTACATATACCTGTTGGAAAGAAAGTTCACTTCAAAATTACAGGTACTGATGTACTTCATGCATTCTGGGTTCCAGCCCTTGGTGGTAAGATGGACGTAATCCCTGGACGTGTCAACGAGCTTACACTTGATGCGAAAAAAGCAGGATTATACCATGGGAAGTGTGCGGAACTTTGTGGAGCGAGTCATGCTTTGATGGACTTTAAAGTGGTAGCAGAAGAACAAGCTGATTTTGATAAATGGCTTGCGAAGATGTCTGCTCCTCCAGCACCTGTTGTGACAGCGAAAGAAAAACAAGGTGAAGAGATCTTTAATAGCTCTTGTATCAAATGTCATGCTGGTATGGATCCAAAAAGACAAGGTCCAGATTTGACGAAGTTTGGTAACCGTCAGTCGATTGCGGGTGTTCTTAAATATGATGAAAAGAACCTAAAAGCTTGGCTAAAAGATCCGAAATCGATTAAGCCAGGTACGAAGATGGAGAAATTTGACTTCTTGAATGATCAAGAACTTGATGCTCTAACGCAATACTTAATGAATCGCAAATAAGACTCCTATCTTGTGAGGTAACAAAGGAGGGACTACCTTGGGAACACTGCTTATCATGATTGTGTTTGGGCTATTCTTTGCGGCGATTTTTACAGGGGGATATAATAATACCCTTATCCAACGTGCGCGTAAGACAACAGCCTGGGATTGGCTTACCTCGGTGGACCATAAAAAAATTGGTGTCATGTATTTTATGGCGGGGATCTTTTACTTTGTAGTAGGAGGTTTGGAGGCGCTCTTTATGCGCTACCAATTATTGGTTCCTGGAAATGATGCTTTTGTAGGACGTACATTTAACGAATTACTTACGATGCACGGTACAACGATGATCTTCTTTGCGGCTATGCCACTGATTTTTGGTTTGATCAACGTAGTGATGCCATTGCAAATAGGTGCACGTGACGTTGCGTTTCCGTTTCTAAACTCTTTGGGTTTCTGGTTGTTCTTCTTCGGAGCGCTTTTGACGAATATGGGATGGATATTCGGTGGAGCTCCTGATGCTGGTTGGACTTCTTATGTACAGTTAGCTTTGAATGAATATAGTCCCGGGCCCGGGGTCGATTATTATGTACTCGGTTTACAGATAGCGGGTGCCGGAACGACGATGAGTGGGATTAACTTCCTCGTCACCATCTTAAATATGCGTACGAAGGGTATGAGCCTGCTTCGTATGCCAATGTTTACATGGACATCACTGATTACTTCTGTGTTGATTATCTTTGCAATGCCTCCACTTACGATTGCTCTACTCTTATTGATGATGGATCGACTTTTCGGAGCGAACTTCTTCGATCATGTAATGGGTGGTAGCGCGGTACTTTGGGAGCATTTGTTCTGGATCTTTGGTCATCCAGAGGTATATATCGTAGTTCTCCCTGCGTTTGGGATTATGTCTGATATTTTCTCGACATTCTCTAAAAAGAAATTGTTCGGTTACAACTCAATGGTGTTCGCAACATCATTAATTGGGTTCTTAGGCTTCATGGTATGGGTTCACCATATGTTTACAGTAGGACTTGGACCTGTATCGAACTCCATTTTTGCTATCGCTACGATGCTCATTGCGATTCCAACGGGTATTAAAGTGTTTAACTGGTTGTTTACTATGTGGGGCGGGGAACTAACCTTCCCAGTTGCCATGAAGTGGGCAATTGGCTTTATTCCAACATTCGTTATTGGTGGTATGACGGGGATTATGCTTGCTGCTCCTCCAGCTGACTTCCAGTATCAAGATAGCTACTTCGTAGTAGCTCACTTCCACTATGTGTTAATTGGTGGTACAGTATTTGCTCTTCTCGCTGGTGCATACTACTGGTGGCCAAAAATGTTTGGTAAGATGTTAAGTGAGAGACTAGGAAACTGGCATTTCTGGCTCTTCTTTATTGGATTCCATCTAACATTCTTCCCGCAACATTTCTTGGGACTCTTCGGTATGCCACGTCGTGTGTTTACCTATGAGCCTAATGTAGGGCTTGAGTATATTAACCAAGTGAGTACATTTGGTGCGATCCTCATGGGAATCGGAACCATTATCTTTGCTTGGAATATGATTCAATCGTTCCGTTCCAAAAAGATTGCTGCTGCAGATCCTTGGGATGGTCGTTCGTTGGAGTGGGCTACCCAAACTCCAGTTCCTTTCTATAACTTTGCACAACTACCAGAAGTTCGCGGTGTAGATGCGTTCTGGCTTGAAAAACAAGCTGGGAATAAGGAAATGACTCCTGCTGAGCCTCTAGGTAAGATTCATATGCCATCTGGCTCTCATATTCCGTTCTTGATGTCGATTGCCCTCTTTGTGGGTGGTTGGGGCTTAATCGCTCGTAGTTGGCAAATCGGTGTCATGGGGCTACTCGCGTTTGGCGTAACGATGTTCATGCGTTCCTTCGACCGTGATCATGGATTCTATGTAAAACCGAAAGAACTCCTAGATAAGGAGGCGAAAAGCTAATGGCTCATGATTCAGTTGAAATCAAACCGGGTGTGCATCTAGAAACAGCTACTTTTGAAGGTAAAAATAAAGTAATGGGCTTCTGGATGTTCCTCGGTGCTGAAACCGTATTGTTTGCTTGTTTGTTTGGTACGTATCTAGCGCTTCGTAATCAAACCGTAAATGGTCCAAGCGGAGCTGATTTGTTTGATCCGGTCCTTGTTGCGGTGGCAACAGCGATCTTGTTATTTAGTAGCTTAACCAGTGTTTTCGCCATGATGGCAATGAATAAGCTAGATAAAAAAGGAATGCTTTTCTGGTTAGGAGTAACCGTATTGCTCGGTCTCTCCTTCCTAGTCCTTGAGATCTACGAATTTATTCACTATATCCATGAGGGTCATACCTTTATGAGTAGTGCCTTTGGTTCTTCCTTCTACGCTTTAGTTGGAACGCACGGTGCGCACGTAACCTTTGGGATCATTTGGATTTCGACGATTATGTACCAAGCTTGGAAATGGGGGATTAATACAGAAACAGCCCCTAAACTCTTTGTAAGTAGCTTGTATTGGCACTTTATCGACGTTGTATGGGTGTTTATCTTTACGTTGGTATATCTTCTCGGAATGGTGGGATAATGATGGCGGATCAAAATACTTCTAATACCCAACCACCTGAGCACAAACCTGAGAGCAAAATGAAGCATATCGTTTCATTTGGCGCGATGATCTTGCTTACCGTCGCAGCTTTCGTGCTTGTACTAAGAGATGTTGTACCAGTGGTTTGGGTACTACCTTTGATGCTCGGCTTTGCGGTGATTCAGGTTCTTTTGCAATTGTTTACCTTTATGCATTTGGATCAAAAGGGGTCCTTCTACTACATTCTCTTTATTGCTTTTGGAGTAATGGTAGCGGTTATATCGGTAACGGGACTTGTTTTCATGCCGTAGGTGCTATAGTTGATGAAAAAGCCTTTTCCTTTCGATTGAGAGGAGAAGGCTTTTTTCGTGTTTTCGTTTGGCATGTGAAGATGTGGGAAGTTTGCTTCGAGCAAGTAGCCAAACGGCAAAAACAGACTCCGTGAGACATGATACAAAACAGGAAAAAAAGTAACTGTTTTAGAAAAGGGGCTTTCTATTTATGGGTGAGTTGGAATGTGTGTGTGGCGGACGTGTTGTTCATGCATAGTTTATATTGATGTCTAACTAATCCTATATAGCAAGGAGATAGGAATATGTCCCAAGCGAATATACCTAATATTTCACCTAACATATCCATTACTAGAGAAGATGCAGTAAATTTACTACTATCATCGATTGCATTAGAAGAGCTAGGCTTAAGTCATATTATTAATGCCGAGGGAGAAAAGCTACAGTACGTTCTAGGGACTCTCCCCGGAGTATCAACCACCTTTCAACCCACGATTAGTGACTTACTTACGATTAATGAAAGTGTTCGAGACACGATCAATGTAATAGGGAAGAAAGAGTGGATTTTAAATGAGAAGCTGGAAAATGTATTAGGAACAGATGTTACGAGGGGACCAACAGGACCTCAAGGACCGGCGGGAACCACAGGGTCATCAGGAGGACCTCCAGGGCCAGCGGGAGCCACTGGACCTCAGGGACCTCAAGGACCGGTGGGAGCGATTGGAGTCACTGGGGCCACTGGGCCTCAAGGACCTCAAGGTCCCCAAGGTCCGACGGGAACTTTTGTTACAGGTGATTTCTTATTTACGGTTCTAGGGAATTCAGGAGCAAGCGGAAGTGCTCCACTTGGTTTCGGAGATACACTCAATTTTCTATCTAATGCGTTAGAGATTTCGGTAACACCTGGTTCAGCAAATGTGAGATTAGATGTGCCCACGGGAGCTTCTGGGACTATTGGGAAAATCATTAAAGCAATCATTGATGAACTTGGTCTTACAGGACTTACAGGACTGGCAGGAGCCACTGGACCTACAGGGGCAACCGGAGCCGATGGAGTAGCCGGAGTAACCGGGACCACAGGGGCAACCGGAATTGATGGAGTAACCGGAGCCACAGGAGCAACCGGAACCGATGGAGTAACCGGAGCCACGGGTGCAACTGGAACCGATGGAGTAACCGGAGCCACGGGTGCAACTGGAACCGATGGAGTAACCGGAGCCACAGGAGCCACTGGAACCGATGGAGTAACCGGAGCCACAGGAGCCACTGGAACCGATGGAGTAACCGGAGCCACGGGTGCAACGGGAATCGATGGAGTGACCGGAGCTACAGGAGCAACCGGAACCGATGGAGTAACCGGAGCTACAGGAGCAACCGGAACCGATGGAGTAACCGGAGCCACAGGAGCAACCGGAATCGATGGAGTAACCGGAGCTACAGGAGCAACCGGAACCGATGGAGTAACCGGAGCCACAGGAGCCACGGGTGCAACTGGAACTGATGGAGTAACTGGAGCAACCGGGTCTACAGGAGATATAGGGCTAACGGGTCCAACTGGACCTACCGGAGTAAATGTTGCCAATATAGTGGGTGGAGCAGTAAGAGACAACACCGCAGGGACAGTTGCTGCCAATGATTTCCTTCCATTTCTTGCAGTTAATTCAATCCCGCCCGGACAATTTACGCTAGTTGGGACAACGGGTCTTGGAGTATTGCAAGGTGGGGTTTATGCAATTGACTATACAGTTGTGTCAGGAACAATGATCGCAAACTCTCTCGTTCAGTTGCAAATTAATGGTGTATTAGCACCGAACCCTGTAGGTAGGAATACAGAAATCAGGCAAGATACTACAACTACAGCTACTACGTTCCAAAGAGTAAACGCTGGTGAAGCGATTGGATTAAGAGTATTGCAAAATCCGATTACATTCTTTTCAGCCGGGGTTGGAAATTATGATACTGTCATTTTGAGAGCCATCAAGCTCACAGATTAACAGGTTCTGTATGACTGTCAAATTTTTCTCTAAAGTGAAAAACGCTATTCTTTCTGAAGAGATATCAGGAAGAATAGCGTTTTTTGATGAATTTTACGGCTTGCATGGTTTAGTTATCCGATTTATGAATTTACCATGTGATAGGCAGACATGGCAAGTCGTGACCACATTTGTTCGCGAACGGGGCCGTGGATCCCTACTTCGTCTAGGGTCTCGTTCATACAAGCAAGCCATGCTTCTGCTCGCTCGGGAGTAATTTCAAATGGCATATGCCGTGCGCGTAGCATGGGGTGTCCTTTTTTCTCCGTATATAAGCCAGGACCGCCAAAGAATTGAGTAAGAAACATATATTGGTTTTCAATGGTTTCGGTTAGGTCTTCTGGGAAAATCGGATCGAGTAGAGGATGTGCTTTGACCCTCGGATAGAAGGCTTCTACAATCTGGCGGATGGTAGGTGCCCCTCCGATTGCTTCATAAATTGAATGACTCATTTGTGTGACTCCATTTTTGAGAATGAGATATCGACAGCTTTCAAGGTTTCTGCAATATCTTGATCCGTATGAGCTGTAGTTAGGAACCAAGCCTCGTATTTGGAAGCAGCTAGATAAATCCCTTGTTCCAGCATGAGACGGAAGAATTTTCCGAACTGCTCGCTATCTGAAGTTTGGGCTGTGTCGTAATCGAATACTTCTTGATCTGTAAAGTATACGGTAAGTGCTCCGCCAAATCGATTTAGCATGATTTGCACCCCATGTTTATCAGCAGAAGAACGAATCCCTTCTTCTAGCCGAGCGCCCATTTCATCTAGTTGCTGATAGGTGCCTTCTTTGCTTAATTCACGAATACAAGCAATTCCCGCGGAGATGGAGAGGGGGTTACCTGCCATCGTTCCCGCCTGGTACATAGGACCCATAGGGGCGACTTTATCCATGATGTCTCTACGACCACCGTAGGCTCCGATTGGAAGTCCCCCGCCAATGATTTTTCCGAGTGCGGTTAGATCAGGCTCCACTCCATATAAATTCTGGATTCCTCCGTAGTGAAAGCGGAATGCGGTGATGACTTCATCATAGATGACTAAACCGCCGGCTTGATGGACAAGCTCATTTACCTGTTCTAAGAACTGAGGGGCGGGAGGTACGATCCCAAAGTTTCCAACGAGCGGTTCTACTAACACGCCTGCAATCTGATCGCCCCATTTAGCAAGAGCTCCTTTCAGAGCGGGGATATCGTTGTAAGGCACCGTAATCACTTCTTGCGAGATACTAGTTGGAATTCCAGCACTATCTGGGATTCCGAGTGTGGACGGGCCAGAACCAGCGGCAACGAGGACCAGATCAGAGTGTCCATGATAACATCCCGCAAATTTTAGGATTTTATTGCGCCCCGTATAAGCCCTTGTTAGGCGAATGGTGGTCATCACGGCTTCTGTTCCGCTATTTACAAAGCGAATCTGTTCCATGGAAGGGATCGCGTCCCGAAGCATAGTAGCAAATTCAACTTCTTTGGAAGTAGGTGCGCCATATAGGATCCCATCGATAGCTGTTTCCTGAATGGCTTGTGTGACAGCTGGATGGGCATGTCCTAAGATAACAGGGCCAAAAGCCGCTAGATAATCAATATATCGATTGCCATCTTCATCGTAAAAATAAGCACCTTCTGCTTTCTTCATGAAGACAGGAGCACCGCCACCTACTGCTTTAAAAGAGCGAGAGGGGCTATTCACTCCTCCTACAATCACATCAAGTGCCTGTTCGTATAATGTAGTAGACGTTATTCTTTTATTCATAAATATTCTCTCCTTCTCCTTGTCATTGTAACGAGAAACAGAAGAAAACGGAAGTCGCAGGCTGTGTTATAATTCCATTGACATATGAATTGTTTTTTGATGATAAAGGAGAGAGTCAAAGATGCTTCGTAAGTGGATCACCAGTGCCGGATTTGGCTCTGCTAGTGTGGATACCATTTTAGCAGATAACCGCTTTTTTCCCGGAGATATATTAAAGGGAGAAGTGGTCATACGAGGTGGAAATACAGATCAAGATATCTCAAAAATTGAACTAGCTTTAGTTGTCCAATATAACAAAGGTGGAAAGAAAGTATCGCATATATTTAAAAAGTTTCCACTTTCCGATGCTGTGATGATTGAAGCAGAAAAGAAGAAACGAGTTCCATTCCAATTTCGAATTCCGGCGGAGATTCCGATGTCAGAGGGACGTTACCCTATTTACCTAAAAACAATGTTAGATGTTAAGCTGGGCGTAGCTCCAACAGATTCGGATCGCATTCATATCTTTCCTTCGCCGATCATTCAAAAAATCTTACGAGAAATTGAAGAGGCTGGATTTTTACTTTATAAGATTAGCAATGAATACGATGCTGAGGTGAAACCACATCCTTTTTATCAAATGTTTCAATTTAAACCGATTGGCTCGTTTCATGGGTATGTGGACGATTTTCTTGTCATTTTTACCTACGACGAAATTGGCTTACATATGGAAATCGAGATGATTCGTACAGCTAAAGTGCTAACCAGCCAGTTATACTGGGAGCATAAAAATCCAGAGTCCACTCTGCAAATGAATGGACAAGCCGTACCAGAAGACCCACTACATAAGATTCGCAAAATGCTAGGTAACAGAAATAGGAGGGAGAAATAGATTATGTCGATTTTTGGAAAAACATTAGCAAGTATGGGCATCGGAGCAACTAAGGTAGATACACGCCTAGAGAAATCAAGCTATCGCCAGGGAGACTTCATTAACGGAGCTGTTTACATACAGGGAGGACAAGTAGAGCAGAAAGTAGATGATATCTATCTTTACTTAGTAGTCCAGTACCATCACGAAGGCAATAGTGCAGAGTATGTGCTTGACGAGTTCCGGATCACGGAGCCATTTGTGATTGGTCCGAGTGAGTCCAAAGAGATTCCATTCGAGTTTCAACTCCCTTATGATGTCCCTGTGACGACAAGCGGTTGCCCTGTTTATCTGAAAACGGGTCTCGACATCCGGATGGCAAAAGATCCCGGTGACGTGGACGGGATCGAGATCACACCTCACCCGCTCGTGCACCAAATGATTCAACTAATCGAAGAGATTGGATTTGAATTAAGAGGCGTCACAGCCGACTTTGAGCATTATTACACACAACAACCCTTTGTGCAGGAGTATCGCTTTAATCCACTGTTGCGTTTTCAAGATGTAGTCGATCAGATCGTTGTCGTATTTACCCCACACGACCACGAAGTCGATATTATTTTAAAAGTGGACCGTAAAGCTGTGGATTTGATGACTTCGATGGAAGAGGCGCTAGATTTAGATCAACGGATGACCCGCTTTGTTGTGACTCAGGCTGAGTATGAGTCGGGTCAGTTGGCGAGAAGAGTGGAGAGTTTGATTGTGAAGCAGATTTATTGAGATGGTAGTCACTATAACGGAAGATAATGGTGAGGTTAGGATAGAGAGGTTGCCTCCTACTCCATGATTCTCTTATTGCTAGATGTGAAATAGAAAAGAACTGCAACCTGACGCGGATGCAGTTCTTTTCTATAAGGTCATATGTGATTGCGTTAAGAAATGATTAGTAATACTTATTGTAGGTATTTCAGTAATCTATCTACTAAGGATTCCGTAACGACTACATTGCCCCCTTGGATAAACAACTGATCTACCTTTTTATCACGGCCCCGTTGTTCATCTAGGTACTGCAGTACACTGGTTGAGAAGGAGTCTTTTGGAGTGAGAAGCAATGTGCCTTTATGTTTGGCAGCAAGTGGTGCTCCTAAGACTGCATCGATATGAATGGTGCCAAGTGGCTGAGCAGGGTCATTCTCCCCGTTTGCTAGGACGATCGTTCTAGCATCGGTTTGGAACTTTTTCGCTAACTCAACTCCAGACTCATAACGTGTGAGGGTTTTCCCATCTCCAATTCTCTCTACCGTATTGCCAGGAGCGAGATCGCGTAGTTCTTTTTCTGTGTTTGTAACAACAATCGTAGGGTCATCCACAATCACAAACTTCTTATACTGTGGATATTTTTTGAGAAAGTCTTTCACGTCGTCGTGGAGCCCTGTGTCTTTTGCATAGAGAAGAGGCATCCCTTTTTGAATCGATATATTCATTGCTTGTGTACCTACAGGACCGAAATTGCTACTGGTGATAAGAGCAGTATCTGGTTTTGTACCTAATTCATTCATTTTGTTAGTGAAATACTCAGCAATTTTCGCATTTGTTTGGGCAGGATAAGCTCCAGCTATGCGAACAGGTTTAATTCCTAAATCTTGGATGGCTTTTTCCACATGAGTAGACATTCTATCCGAACCCCCTAGAATATAGGCTGTTTCGGGCTTTAATCGAATGATCTCTTGCTTTACTCGATCTGGCAGTAAACCATTTTTTCCAGTAGGAGTTAGCAAGATGGGAGCATTGTCGAAGTGGGATAGGACCGCTCCGCCTTTTATATCGTAATAGTCATCTTGTCCGGTAATAATGACTGACTTGACTCCATCTGGATGTAAGGCTTGGCTGGTTTTAATTGCTGTGTCATATTGATCAGAGCCATTGGTTCTGAGGAGACTTGGGCGAACGATTTCGACTACACGAGTGATCGAATTCCCACTTTGGCTAGATGCTTGGAACTCATAGTTGCTATAAGCAGGTGTGTTTTTCTGAATGCTATAGCTTTCTTGAAAGGCATTGCCAACAGGAAGGTTACGGACGGAACCGCTTTTGCCTTGTTCCTTCAGGGTTAATGAAGTGGTATTCGTTGATGTGCCTTCAAACGAAAAGCGTACATCTTGCACGGCAAGTCGATAGGATTCATGAATCGGACTTTCGATTGCTGGTTTGGTAAGCTTGATCTCCGGAAGGTTTGTATCCGGCTTTTCGCTAAAGGATAGCTGGGATAGTGTAATAGAGTAGAGCATTTCTCCCTTTTCCACTACTAATGCATAACTTCCTGCAGGGAGTGTATCTCCTGTTTTATATGTCTTTGGATTACTATCCAAAGTAGAAATAAAAGCACTCGGTGCTTTTCGTTCTCCTGAAGAAGTTAGGTTAATCGTTCCTTCACTCGTTGTTTCAAACATATAATAATGGATTTCTCCCGTATGTAGGTACGCATTGTAAGAAACAGGATTGGTGTAAGGCTTTTGATCTGTAGCAGACTCAGTAGAACGTTTCTTTCTAGAATTTTGCTTCTTACTCAGATTTTTCAAACCTTCTTTCCAATTCGAAGTTATGGGCTGTGGCAAAGAAGGCGTATATGAAGCTTTATCTGTGGGGCGAATGAGAGAGCTATTTTCTTGGGCAAATGTACCCATTGGGAAACATAGTGCTGTTAATAAAGTAGCAAGTAGTACTATGCGTAATCCTTTCGATAAACGAATAAACAATTTTTCCATCTCCTATATACATCTTTATAACTCTTTTATAAATCTACATGATTATATCTAAATTAACAATAAATAATATAAATAATAATTTTAAAAAAGGGAGAAATCATATATAATCCTTAATGGGTTAATTTATGCGAAGGAGAAAGAGTAACAGAATGAATAAGAAAATTCGAATATGGGTTAGCATGATTGTCGCCATTGTTTTATGGACAAGCATGCAACCTTTACCTGCCTATGCGGTAGATTTTATAAACAATGAGTAT
>NZ_JAUSUV010000019.1 GCF_030814315.1 Croceifilum oryzae
ATCTACGAAATCCACATCGGCGGAGAAGTCATCCAAACAACCGACGAGCACCCCTTCTGGGTAGTAGGAGAAGGCTGGGTCAGAGCAAAAGACCTGCGTAAAGGCGACATCTTCGAGACTGATAAAGGGAAAAAGCTACCGGTTGATAAAATCGTTAAGAAGAAACAGAAAGCAACCGTCTATAACTTCAAGGTGAAGGATTTCCATACATATTATGTGTCGAATTTGAAGGTTTTGACGCATAATCAATGTAATCTGGATGATCTGAGGGACATTTCTGGTAGCCTGGACAAGATTAGCAAGTATAGTGATCCAGATGAGTTTGTTAGAGATGCACATAGGGTACTTCAGGAAAATGGCTTTAATGTGAGTAAGTTAGATCCAACTAAATCACAAAGGGGAGAGAAATTTAGTGTGACTGGATCAGGAAGTCCGGTTTCCGCGATAAGAAGTAGCATGGGTGGAGGACGACACGGTGATGTCCCATATGCAGTGATAAGTACAACTGATCGAGGGAAAACGAAAGTTATCTGGGGCTCTGAATCGAACTATCGAACTTCTGGTAATGAGAAATCAAGTATATATTTCCTAAAATAACATGGGGAGGTAGGAAAGTGACACCTGATATAGTAGATTTAGAGGCTCCAATCATTCCGGGAGAGAGCATGGGTGGTTTTCAGCTTAGAGAGCATATTAAAACCTATGAGGATGTAATAAGCTGGTTTGGTATTATCAGTTCGAAAACTACAAATCAATGTTCCACTAAGTATTGGGAAATGCGTGTCCCGTTCCAGATCAACTATGAGATTCGAGATTCACTCGTTCTAATATTTAATGTTTTGGACGGACGACTTCGTCATATGATTGCCTATCCTAGTTATAAAGGAACTTTATTTGGAGAAATATGTATGGGAATGAAAATCACTGAAGCTATACAAATTGACTCCCGCATTGAATTCGATGAAGAAGAAGAAGTATATCACATTCCCGAGCTACCGGGTCTGGCTATTGATACAACACTTGATGAAGATGATGTTGAAATAATTGATCGAATTGCAGTGTTTACAGAAGAAGTCTCGTAGAACTGTATGTAAGAGATTAGCAGTACAATCGCTTCTAGATTTCAATCTGGAGGCGATTACTGCTATAAAGGCGACAAAGTCCTCGCCAAGCACGAAGAAACGGGAGAAATCGCCTACAAAGAAGTCGAATGGCTCTTCCAGCGAGAGATAGACGAAATCTACGAAATCCACATCGGCGGAGAAGTCATCCAAACAACCGACGAGCACCCCTTCAGGGTAGTAGGAGAAGGCTGGGTCAGAGCAAAAGACCTTCGTAAAGGTGACCTCTTCGAGACCGATAAAGGGAAGAAGCTAACGGTTGATAAAATTGTTAAGAAGAAACAGAAAGCAACCGTCTATAACTTTAAGGTGAAGGATTTCCATACGTATTATGTTTCGAATTTGAAAGTTTTGACGCATAATATGTGTGCTCCTGAAGGTTTTATAAAGAACGTTTATTCTTCTATCAAAAAAGCTCCGCAATACCCAGAAGGTTTTAAGGCAGTGCAAAATGGAACAACTAAGAACACTGTGAAAAATAAAGGAGCTTTAGAAGATTTACGAGAAATTGAGTCTGGTAAATGGGATAAAGTGTATAAGGATGGGCATGATGCGGATGGAAATAAAGTCTCAATTCATTATTTTTCCAGTCAGTCAGGCCAAGTGTTTAATGTGAAGGTGAAAGATGGTTGGAGTAATACGAGAAGATAGTTCTGTGAAATTTAAGTGGGTATTTTTAAGACATACCCACTTAAATTTCTGGCTGTTTTCTTTAGAAATATGGACGAAATACACAGGAAGGGGTGGTTATTGTTGCTAAGGCTAGAGGTATCAAAGAAAAATGAAATAGAACGAGTTTTATCAATAATTCTGTTAGGGATGTTGAGTGCCTTAGAAAAGGGCTTGATCAGTATTGAGGAGGCAGAAGGGTATTTATTTAGCCCGTATTCATTTATGGCGCTAAGAGAAATGGGGATTAGTGAAGAAATAATTAGCATTGTAGAGGAAGGATGCGAGTTAGAAGACGTTGAAAGTTTAAGGCCAGAGAAACTTCTGGAAGCCATTATTGAACTTCGTATCAAAGCAGAAGAAAGTATAAGATCAATCCCTACTCCTTCTATACCAACAGAAAAAATTATAGTGAAATAGGAAATCTATTCTTACATTTGTTTCAAGATAGGCTTATAAAAAGTTCACCAGGGTGTTCGAAGCATACTAGTGAGCTTTTTTGATAAATAGAAATTTATAGATAAAAATCCTATCGATGAGATCGACAAGTCAAGAATGAAGAGACGGGTGAAGTCGCCTACAAAGAAGTCGAATGGCTCTTCCATCGAGAAGTAGACGAAATCTACGAAATCCACATTGGTGACGAAGTCATCCAGACCACCGACGAACATCCATTTTGGGTAGTGGGTGAAGGCTGGATTGCGGCGAAAGACCTCCGTAAAGGTGATCTCTTTGAGACCGATAATGGAAAGAAACTAGCCGTCGACGAAATCATTAAGAAGAAACAAAAAGCAACTGTTTATAACTTCAAGGTGAAGGATTTCCACACGTACTATGTGTCTAATTTGAAGGTATTGACGCATAATGAGTGTAAGGTTTTTGATGTAGTAAACTATCGTCCATCTAGTTCTCCTTTAGAAAATCATCATGGCGTGCTTGACGTTTGGGCGAAGCATAATGTTCCTGATTATAAGTCCCGAGGTTCTCATACACCGACTATAGCTCTTACAAAGGATCAGCATAATGCTACGAAATCTGCTTATCGAGATTGGCTAGAGGGAAAAACAGGTAAAAGAGTGGGTGGGAAAGTCAATTGGAATGAAGTCTCACCAAGAGAAATGCAGGGTTTGAGTGAAAGGATGTTTGACGCAGCTAACGTACCTAGAGATGCTAGACAAAACTACTACAATGCATTTAATTCCTATAACTACAGATAGGATGGATCAGCATGACAATCCAAGATTTGTTCGAACAAATCAGTAAACATGATGACTGTGAAATATTTTTATCTGAAGGACTTCCACAGATTGAGTCTATTTACCAATTGCCTAAAGACCTTCATGACTTCTATAAATTATGTGGTGGTGTAGTTTTGTATAAATCTACAAACTATCCTGTACGTATTGTTCCACCAAAATTCTTTGTCCCGGCTAACCCAGTAATGTTGGGAGGGAGATATGAAGAAGACATCTCTTCTAATTGGTATATTATTGCCGATGACTTATCCGGAGAGTATCTAACAATTGATTTAGAGAGTGAACGATTTGGATACTGTTATGATAGCTTTCATGATCGACATGGAGTGGTTGGAGAAAGTCAAATTATTGCACTTTCTTTTACAGAGTTATTATGTAATCTCGTAGAAGGGAAAGGTGATTACTGGTATTGGTTGCAAGGGGGAGCGTATTTGGGAGATGCCTACGATTGATGGTAGTCAATATAAGCAGGGGAGCCTTATGTCGTAAAGATAAAACCGGGTGACTATGAGTTTGCATCATTTGATTTTTTGATCAACGGCTATTTTAACGAAGATGTTACCATCACAAGGGAAACGCATCATCTTCAATTTGTGAAGAAATAGCATCCTTAGAGCGATCTGAATATAAATAGGTATGAACACATTTCATTTATGCAAGCGAGGGCTTCCGCGATCCGGAAGCCCTCGCTCTTTTTCATGCTGGACAAGCTGAGGTTAAACAGGGTTCCTACCAAGCAAATACGCCCAATTTTGTTGGATGATCTGAACAAACTTTGCATTGTTCTTCACCCGTTTCTCTAGGACTAATCTCATACTCCCAGAATTTTCCTTTGCCTGAAATTTATTTGCTTGTTCATTTTTCCTACACATTAGACGATAAAGAAAGAATTAGGGCAGCTTATACAAGAAGATTAATTTGTTAATTGCTAAAAAGCGGAGGAAGTTTTGGGAGTAATGAGTATGATAGACTACGGAAGATAGCGACATGAAAGGGAGTGAACAAGTTATGAATGGCATATATGAAATGATTGCGAAAATTTCTGAAAACCAAAAAAATCTTGCCCAAGATATTAGAGCAATGGTCATTGCTGCTGCTAATACTGGAAGAACGGAACAAGAAGCAAGGAATCTTCTGTTAAGGAAACAAAAATAGTGATTTGTTTAAGGGGCTGTAGACAATGGTCGGCCTAGCGTCGACCATTCATACAAAAACCTCTTCTGGACAACAAGTTTAGAAGAGGTTTTTGTATGAATTGACTCAAATATCGTTTGTGGCGATGGTTTCTCCATCGCCATGTAGGCCCAGTGACAGGGTAGTTGTTCTGCTCCGCAATAACTTTTCCAATCATTTACAAATGCAATCAATAGGGTATACCCTATTGATTCCTTGATTGTATGTTTAATTTACTGTATTATCTGACTATCATATACACTTGTCTTTTAATTAGATCTCTAAGGGGGCATTTCTATGATTTTTGGTTATGCGCGTGTCTCTACTTTTGATCAAAATCTAGACTCTCAAATCGAACAGTTAAGAGCTAGCAACATAGATAGGATTATTCAGGAAAAGGTATCAGGAGTTCAAGATCAAAAAGAAGAATTAAGCCAGTTACTCAACCAACTAGTGAGAAACGATACACTCGCTGTTACTAGAATGGACCGCCTGGGGAGAAATGCTAAGCAACTACTGGAACTGATAGAAGATCTGGAAGAACGTGGTATTCACCTCGTAATACTCAATTTAGGAATTGATACGAGGACTCCCTCAGGAAAATTCATCTTAACTGTTATGGCAGCATTTAGTGAGTTAGATAGGACTATGATCAAAGAAAAGCAACAGGCTGGAATCGCTGTTGCGAAAAGAAAAGGTACATATAAAGGTCGAAAGCAAAAATTCGGCCTGGAGCATGAAGGTATAAATCATGCCATTGAATTACATGAGACTACTAGTAAAACAGTGAAAGAGATCTGTAAAATCACTAATATAAGTGAAGCAACTTTTTACCGTCGATGGAGGGAGTATCAGAGGGTTAAGACGAACGACTCTTGTTAGCAACTTTTATGACTTATAGATTCACAAAATAAAACAACTCTTAATGCTTGGTTGTGTAGATCTGCTTAGGTTCTAAAATACAACTAAATCCTAAAGTCGTCGATCCCTAATAGCGTAGTAAACCTTGGACATCGACGGCAATGTTTTATCAATTAAATCAACGATGTAGAAAAATAAGTAGATCCAACAGGATTTATTTCCTCTCTGTCGAAGCTATATTTCTAGGCATTTTTTTTGGTTTTGATAGTACCTATAAGGATTTGAAACTGTCCAGCTACTGGGTTGGAGAAACGGACATCACTTTTGTTTTGATAGTACCTATAAGGATTTGAAACGCATGAGGGGATTTTAACAATATAGCTTTTCTGTAGAGCATTGATTGTACTAAATAAAAATGGCTCGGGACACAAATATATGTCCTGAGCCATTTTTATTTACCTTGTTACTTAACAAATTATATCTACATAAACAACTTTTCCACTCTTCGTTCCACTTCCTGATAGTAAGGTTGGCTTAACAACATCATATTACTTACTTCATGCCCCTCGCCGTATCGTTTAATCACATCCAGAACGCGTTCTTCTAGTGTGATTTTTGCTCCGACTGGGGAAGTGTGAATATCGCAATAGGTGATCAGGTCAATGAAAGTATGATCGATTTCGTCTAATAGATTATATTTTTTGTCATAGATTTCGATTAGATCGGGACGGGTGTGCTTCACACTTGTGTAGGCGTCTGAGTGGAAGAGGATCCCTGCTATGATTGGCTTGGGAATGCCTATTTCTTCCGCAAATAGAGCTCCATCCAATGGATGGAAATTGTGTTGATTGAGTTGTTCGTTGTAACCGACATCATGCATGTATGCTGTTTGGACTAATTGCGGTTTCCATTCGGATGGGATGTTGATCTTTTCCAGTAGTTCTCTCATTCGTTCTACTACTCCCAACACGTGATGATAACGGTTTTGTTCTGGTGACAGGTATTTGCTGAGTTGACGGTCATCGAATGTAACTTGTTGAGCAGTCTGGTTTATCATAGGCTAATCTCCTTTGAGGTGGCTACTAATGAGAATGAAAGCTGTTTGTGTTAATGTTTGTCTCCTAAAAACTCTTCTACTGTTATGGAGATTTGATTAATTAACTCTTGAAGAAGTAGCTTGCCTTTGCGTGAACTTGCTCGTGTGGGAAAGCCAATGGCTCCAGTGGAGGTATAAGGCCTCATGCCAATTGCTTGTAAGAGCGGACGATTGGGTGAGTCTACATCCATATATTTATCTGGCTTTACAGATGATGGAATAATCCCTTCCTCGATTAAATGAAGTAGAATAGATGTTTCCCCTTCACCAGCATGCATATCTCGGCTAATAGAGATTGATAGCTCAGCCTTCTCATACGCTCGATCCCAATGGTGCCTGTTGGGTGTGACAAATACATATGGCTTGTCCACGTTCATTTCTTGAGCAATATTACCTAGCAAATAATTCCCTCCATGACCGTTAACGAGAACAATTTTTTGGATGCCCATGCGCTCTAGTGAGTGAATAACATCTTGTACGACAGAAATAATCGTAGTAGAACGCAATGATATGGCGCCTGGGAAGCCGATATGTTCAAAAGAGGATGAGTAGGGGAGAGTAGGAACCACGAAAGAGTTTGGAAACTTCTTAGAAAGTCCACTAGCAATGGATTGGGCGATAAAGCTGTCAGTGCCTATAGGGAGATGGGGACCGTGTTGCTCTAAAGATCCGATAGGGAAAAAAGCGAGCCCCATATCCTGTAAGTCTGTCCAGGTTGAGAAGTGGTTTAAACAATGGTTATGTGTGAATGGGGAAATTTCATGCTGTATAGGCGATGGATTGGTTGTTCTCCCACTGATGTAGTCAAGAGAGACCCCAAAGAAGTCTGTAATTTTTTGAAGTGTTTCAAGATCGGGTATACGTCTGTTGATTTCATATTGGCTATAAGTTCACGATTCATTCCTAGTTTTGCAGTCAATTGTTGTTGAGATAGGTTTTGGTTTTCTCTAAGATTTTTCAATCGTGTCCCAAGATCCATAAAAAACCTCCATCGACCTGTATGTACAAAGTATGGTCAGTTAATTAATACACTGTTTCAAGATTTTTTCTGTTGAAGGAAAGGCTAATTTACTCCAAGGGATTTCATCTAATGGGAAAAAGCGACCCGTTTGACTTTCGATATTAACAATTACATCTTCATGATCAGCGATTGCTTCGTAGGTTAGTTGAACCAACCCATCTGATGGAATACATAGTGTGTCAACAATCACGTAATCTGTCTCCCTTTATAAAAGTGATTTGCTTATCATCATCTAATAAATGCTTTTTCTTGATTACGATAAAAATCATTAATTCGAACCAATTGAGCAGGGTGTAGTGATATTTCAGATAGATGTTTTTTCGAAAAAAATTCCACACACGTAGATTCGTTACTGACAAGCTTTTTACCATAGATAATACGACATTCAAAACAAATTGAAAATTGCTGACGGATTTCACCGTCTGAATACTCAATGAGATGATTGGGATCAGTGTATATCCCAATCATTTTTTTTACCTCGACATTAAAACCCGTTTCTTCTCTTACTTCACGAACAATTGCTTCCTCAATCGTTTCTCCTACCTCCATTACACCTCCTGGAAGAGACCACAATTGATTATCTCTTCGCTTGTGTAACAAAATTTCTTCCTTGTTATTCACTACAATTGCGGAAGCAGCAGGAACGATTGAATTTGCTTGAGGTGAATTTGATATGTGGTAATAATCTGTTCTGGTCAATCAAAAGCGCCTCCTTGGCTTGAAGTTAGCTTCATTTTTTGTTTATATCATAGTTGTAATGTAGTTCATTTAGAGAGGCATTACATACTATTTTGCTGTATTCAAAAAGAACTTCTTCATCTTTTTTATCCTCATAGGTACCCCAAAGTAGCCTATCAATTTCTATTTTATAGAACATCTGTTTCTAAAGTATCACTTAGATATATATAAATAAACACTTTTCTGCTAATTTAATATAGATAGAAGGTGAGCATTTGGCAAGAAGGGGAAAGAAACTGGACGATAAGCTGAGAGAGCAATGCGAACGAGACGGCTAAAAAGTTTGGAGATTCGTGGTTGATAGTGAAAGGTCTTGGATTTTAAATTAAAGTGTAAGGGATATAGTGAATTTGCTTGCTCAACAGAGAAATTTGGAATTAAACGGGCAGATCAGTAGCTACTACAATATTAGGCGTTCACAACTTAAGATTAGTTACTTTATAGAAAATTTGATCCAAGCCTTTAAAAGCTCTAGGTATAAATTGTTGTCTTCATCCAAAAGGATTTTGCAATCTTCTGTTGGTGATTTGTCACCATAGATAATACGAATAGAGAATGACGACGCTCTAAAATCGTAGTCTATGTTTAAAAAATCGCTAGAATCCAAATCGTAACCCAGTTGCATACTATTAGGGAACTTATAGATATATTGATTAGTACTTGCAAGAAATAACAAAACAATATCTATAAAATCCTCTACCTGCTCTTGGTTTGGCTTAATGTATTCATGCTCCATTAAATTACGCATTTTATTTAGTTTCAGTAAAATACGGGGAGTAACAACGCCTGCACTCCCCAGTAATTGATACTTTTGTGGAGTATGGTATCTTTTCCTTTTTGCTAAATTAAAAAGACCAAAAGCTATTAGTAGGGAATCTATTTGACAATTAAATGCTCTCTTAGAATTCGCCAGAGCATTAATAAGACGATGGTTTACATCACTAGTCAAATCTACTTCAGCATCCGACAAAAATTCTGCTGGCTCAATTTGAAAAGGGATTACAATATGATCTTCACCAGATTTACAAAGCCAGATAGTTTCTGGATCGCTTATTATATCTAGAACTCTACTGATTGCCACTTATAGGATCACCACCAATAAACGTTACTCAATATTAATAAATATGAATGATTTAATAAATAAGAATTTATCTAACTTGCAATTATTGGTTCGAGAACTCTGTTAATAGAAATCGATTGTAGTGGATGGGTAGGGAGTGAGGTTGATAAGATGTTAAATTTGTATTCGGGAAATCATACAAAAAGCAAAAATATCTATATTCCTCTTTTTTATCTACAACAATTTTGTGTAAGCACTATTTTCAATATGAACTTTTACTCTATATTTACTGCAGGATGGTGAACATGTGGCAAGACGAGGAAAGAAGTTAGATGATGGACTACAAGAAGAGATCAGAGCCTATTACGCATCATGTGGCAATGCAAATGAGACCGCAAAAAAGTTTAATGTCTCATGGTCGACTGTCAAAAAAATAGTAGCTGCTCATCCAGACGAATTCGATAAACTACGAGAACAGAAAAAAGAGAACACATAGAGAAAGCGTGGTCAGTCATCCATGCCTATATTGTTCATGTAGCTAATCCCGAATTGATCCAGAAGACGAGCGCGAGAGATTCCGCCGTCGTGATAGGCACGTTGTGGGACAAGATTAATAGGGAAGTAGAAATAGCCTATAAAGGTCAAGAAATCGCACTCAAGCGCCAAGAGTTGGAGCAGAGACATAAAGCACCAGAAACTCCTAACGTTAAAATCTATATGGATGCCTTACGTGGAGAGGTAAACGAAGTATTTGACCAAGAAAGGGATAATTCATGAATAGGATCATTCGTAGGGACTTCTATATGCTGTCAGAGCAAGTAGAAGGGCGCATAATAGATTTTCTTACTTTGGTATAATAGAACCATTAGAAAATAAAAATAACGCCTTAAAATGCCTTGTAGAAAGGGTACTATTCACAGATCAAGTGAATAGTACCCTTTTTTTGTTTGAGCAATAGAAGATAGTTATCTCAATAGAAACTTACGTATGTTCAGGGTCAATCATGGGTGTTATTGGACTGTTGATTGTTTTAGAAGGAATGTGTAATGCTGAATTACTATTTATAGAAAATACGAGTGTTACAGAAAAAATAAGAATGTTGGAAGCCATGAAAACTCTAAGCGATTTCTTCATTCGTTATTCTCCTTTTAAATCGTAGAATTTTTTAATTTGAAAACATAACTTGCACACAATTGAAATTGTTCTTGATCAACATTTTCCCAACATAGTGCAAGGCATGTCCATGCTTGTATTTCAAGTTCTGTGTAATTGTATTTATGAGCCACTTCTTGAGCCTGTTGGTAAAATTGGACAGATGCAGTATGATTACCTTTGCCTCGTTCAATATCTCCTAATAGAAGTAGCGTAGAAAATAGATTAGGCGCATTGTTTTGTTCAATGGACAGATTTCTCGCTGTAATGGCAAATGGTTCCGCCTTTTCCCATAGCTTATTGTTTGAGTATAGCGTACCTATCCGCAAATTGGCTGAAATTAGAGCCGTTGTTCCCACTAAGTTTTGGTTAAATTGGAGTGCTTGTTTAAACTGATCCTCGGCTTCTCTGAACTTTCCCATGCAGGAGAGACAGTCACCAATACAAAGCCAAAACTCCATGAATAGGTGAAATAGTTGACACATGCCTGCTAGTTCAAGACCTTCTTCTGCATATTGCATAGACTCTTTAAAATTCCCATATTTACGAGTGTAATCTGCTTTCAACCAATAGTATTTCAAACGGATGTTAGGGTCTTCGATTTGATCGAGTAATATCTCTAACTGTTTTAGAGAAAGGATTCCGTCTGGCAAACTCAATTTATTACAAAATATAGATTTATTTAAATATAAGGTATAGATAGTGTTTTGTCTATCTCCCCCTTCAACGAAAGAAAGGATTCCCTTGTCTGTAAGCTCTAGCGCCTGATGAAGATCGTTCTGACGGTGTTTGCAGAGTGCTAACTCTCCATAGCAAGCCGCCTCAATGTTGTCATCCTTTGCCACATCGATTAACAATTCGATTGCATGGAGGAAGAACTTTTCAGCTTGATCCCATTCGTTTAAAACTTGCAGGCATCGCCCTTTTAAATAGTAGTATTTAGGGGTGAGATAATGGAAATCATGTATCTTGACTTTCTCCAGTTCTTGTAATGCTTCCTTTGACTGTCGGAGCTTCAAAAATGCTTCTGCTGACTTCAATTTAAAGTCAATCAACGCAATACTATTTCGCTCTTGATCTAAAACGTCAGCAATGTTGTCCATTGGTACACCTAGTTTTTCGAGTATATATACAACTCTATCTACCTTATGTTTTCCGATTCCACGCTCTATGTTGCTCAGGGTTGAGGACGAAACCTGCTCATCTCCTAGATCGGCTAAACGGAGACCTTTTTCAGTTCGCAATCTCCTAATTAGCGCCCCAACCTCTTTTGGATTCGATTCAAGTAATTTTAGTACATATGAATCTAATGTCTTCAAGATTTTTGCTCCTCTCGAATTTTGCAAAAGATTTTATATAGAAAAACTCCATAAAATAAACATACATTAATATGCATAATAACTCAACTATTCTATATAAAATAAACATACAATTTTTATGTATTAGCATGAAAATGCGTTGGATTCCATGTCGAAAAGTTGGCGTGCCTAATTTCAAAAAAAGTATAGACTTTAAAATATTATGTATTTTACTATATGAATAAGACTTTACGAACCTAGAATTTCCAAATGAGAGGTGGCGGTGGTCATGTGATAAATATCTAAGCTTTAAAGGTTGGGAGAAATTAAGCTGAAATTAATTTTTAGTAGATAATCTATAAAACCAACGGAAGACATTTGAAATGTACAATAGATACACTATAAAAATTAGTTTCTTAGATCGAAAATTCACACATATGAGGAGAGAACGAGAATGTTTAAGAGAATAAACTTTAAGTTTGTGGTGTTAGCCATGCTCGCAATTTGCGTGTTGAGTTTGGGTATAAGTCCAAGTGTATCTAAGGTTAGAGCATCAGAGCTTACAGACTCACAAATCAAACAAATTCAAAAACAGGCGATTTTAGAGCAAGCTGGCGTGGATGAGATAGTGTATTTGGATAATGAAACCTCAAAAAAGCAATTTGGCGAAGAGATGTTAAAGCACTCCGAGTTGAAAAAATATCTTAATAAAGAAAAGATATCATTAAATTTCGATCTGAAAAAAACATACGGTGTCAAAGTGAAGAAACAAGGCGTTTATTATACAACCTTTGCTTTACAGGATGCAGATGGTCTTAAGCGAGTATCTGGTTTGTATAATCATAGCACCAACCAAATTAGTAGGCTTGGAATGGTTACTGTCAACCTTGACAAAAAGGAAATGATTGTTAAGGATGAAAAAGGTGTTGTAAGCACGTATACTCCAGGCGCTATCAACAAGATCAAGATGGATAATAAAGAAGGTATTGCAAAAAAGGCTAGTGAAATATCACAGCAAGCAGGCCCTAAAAAATATTCTTGGCAATGGTTTTTAGCTAATGTTGTATGTGATGCCGCTGGATCGGCATCTTGTTTCGGGCTTTGCGCAACAGCGTGGGCAACAGGACCTGTTATAGTGACTGCTTGTACAATTGCATGTGAAATTGGCTGGAGTCAGGGGATTTGTCAAATCTAGATAAAGACAATGTAGTACTTAGTCATTTTAGAGTTTCAACCATGGGAGATATATCATTAAATATCTCCTATGGTTTTTGTAGTATAATTTCGGGTATGTAGGATAGTGATGGAATGATCACATGAAAACAGGAGGAACTTATGTATCCAAGCTGGAGTGAGTTATCTCGTTTTGTACCGGTGTTTTTTCTATGGAGTGCGATTATGAGCGCCCTCTTTGTTGAACTTGCTGTGGATAAGAATTTTCTCAATTTGTATATGATTCTTAAAGGGATATGGATTATTGTTTTTGGTCTGTGGAATATCAAGCTTTTACAAAAATATCGCAACGATAGGAAATATGTTCGAAATGTCTATGTAATATCGATAGTATCCATTTGTTTTTATACTATCTTTGTAAGCTACAAAACTAGCTTTTCATTTCCATCCATCATACCGTACCTATTTCCGTTTGTAATCGCTCTCCTATTCGTTGTTCCTGCTGAGTTATTCAAACATATTGACAAATATAAAAAACAAAATTAATGCTCTGTTGGAAATCACCACGAAGGATAAAGAAATCAAAGCAAAAGAAATAATGAGGAGTTAGGAAAGTATCAAAGGACATAGGATGAGTTACTTTGGTAGTCAGTACAAACAAAGTTCCTGTGAAATGCTATCTCTGACGAGATCTGGCTATCACAGGGGCTTTGTTTGTGTTAGCTATAGAATTAATTTTTAACAGGTATCTGTATTACAATAACAAGGCGTTCTTAGTACCTCTTCACAGAATCAATTTCCGCACATTTTTTTTGTAACAGAAGAAGCGAAACGTTTTCCAGAAGTGCCGAAAATCTTTCAAAGTAGAGCTTTGGATTCCACGACTTGTATGCAACAAGATTATGTAACTGCACTGGAGAAGTTCATTCAGAAAATGAGGGGTTAGGGTGTAATAGCAGGTGTATTAGTCACTTTTTTACTAATACACCTGCTATAAGCTAAGAGGATACAGAGATATCAAGGGATACAGAGTACTTGCTTCAGTTGGTTTTTACTACGGGCTTACTTAAGTAGTTCATTTTATCTCTTCTTTTCATTTATTTGATACTGGAGGTGCAAGCAGATGAGCAAATTTTTTCACCAGGTTCTTGGGCAGACATCTTTGGTCTCGACAATTGTTATGATCGGAGCCACAGTCGGGATTTTGATATATCTTACTTTCTGTTTGTCCGGATTTATGGGGAGTATTTATTGCTCTGGGGATGAGGCGAGAGTTAGTGTTACACATCATCGTTTATTTTGGAAATGGGTCATGATTATTTATTTGATTGGAGCTGTGATTTTTCTCCTAGGAGTTGCCTTTCCTTTGGTCTTATTGGTAGTGATAGTGTACGTTTTTTCAAAGATAAGGATGGTTTTTAGGAGGAGTTAGGCTCATAGAGATCTCCTGCTAAATGTGATAGTACAACCTACAACACACGTACGTTTTATTAATAAAACAAAGGCGGTGTAGCAAATGACGAGAAAGAAAGTCCCGGTAACCTTTGTATATGTGAAAGATAAAAAGTCGAAATCAACTGAAGAGTTAAGAAAGGCGCTTGATGCGAAAAATAGAGCCATTGATATCTTTGCGCAGCTGGCGTTTCAAGCGGAGTATATGGAGATGAGATCAGAAGGGATGAGTGGAGATGAGAGTAGCTTTATATGCTAGGGTATCAACTGAACAGCAAGCAAGTCAGGGAACATCCCTAGAAGCACAAGTTGAGATGTGTATGAATAAAGCTCACTCTCTAGGTTTATCTAAGTTTGAGATCTATAAAGAGGGTGGAGCTTCTGGAGAAGATATCGATCGCCCTGAGATGAATCGATTACGAAATGATATAGCGAGTGGCAAGATTGCACATGTGATATGTGTACACCCCGATCGTTTAAGTAGAGATATGACCGATAAATTAATCGTTTGTCGAGAGTTCGAGAAGTATAATGTGAAGCTGGTTTTCTGTGATGCGGAATACCAGGATACTCCAGAGGGGCAGCTATTCTTCAACATGCAGTCATCGATTGCTCAGTATGAACTAGCAATGATTCGCAAAAGAACAAGTCGAGGTCGGTTAAAAGCGATCGAGAAGCATAAGAAAATCATGCCGATGCGGGTAGCTCCATTTGGATACGATTTAGTGGATTCGAGTCTAGTTGTGAATAGCGAAGAAGCAAAGCTCGTGAAGATGATCTATGAGTGGTATGTGTATGAAAGCTTGACTCTTCGTGAGATTGGAAATAAGTTGGTTAGTCTGGGTATAACACCAAAAAGAAAAGAGAGTAGCAATTGGCATCAGTCTTCTATTAATCGTATTTTGACGAGTGAAGTCTATGTGGGAACGTACTGGTATAACAGAAGAAAGTGTCAAAAGGTAAAAGGGGAGAAAACAAAGAGCGGTAATCCGAAGAAAACATATGTAATACGTGATCGATCCGAATGGGTTCAGGCAGAGGTTCCAGCCATTATTGATCCGGAACTGTTTAAATTAGCTCAGGCACAGAGACAAAGTAATGTAACCAACAGTGGAAATGTTAAGTTTCAGTATCTGTTAAAAGGACTTATAAGGTGTGGGCACTGTGGGCGCACATGGAACGGTACTACTTACTCTGGCCGAAGAGATAAACAAACAGGTGAGAAGGAGAAGTACAGATGTTATCGCTGTCCAAATAAGAACCCGAAAAGATATGGAGAAGAGGTTTATAAGTGTGGTACAAAAACACTACGAGCAGAATTAATCGAAGAGTTCATTTGGAACCTAATTCTCCGTACGATCATGGATCGGGACACAATTTTATCCCGCTTTGAAAAAAATTCAGCTGTCGTTCATGAGCAGATCGAGACGATGGTAGAGGCGTTAGCGAAAAGAATTGAGGAGAAGGAAAAAGAAAGAGCGAGAGTGAAAACGATGTTTGTTCGTGAGGCAATCACGGAGGAAGAAATGTTCGAAGATTTAAGTAAGTTGAACAAAGATAGTAAGAGTCTAAAAAGCGAGCTCCAATCTCTGCAAAGCCGTTTAAATGAAAATCAAGAGAACCAAGAAGCTAAGGAGAGAGCCAAACAGGTAGTTACTTATTTAGAGAAGTTAATCACTCAAGAGGAAGATATTCCATTTGAAAAAAAGAGAGCTATCATTCAGACCTTGGTCGATAAAATCATTTTTACATTTAATGAGGATAATACTCGCTGTGAAGTGACGTGCATGGGTCATCTTGATATTTTCGTTGAAAACATTGACATCGTTTCGTGTCTACAATACCAAAAAATTTGAGAACACAGGTGAAGACTCAGAAGACTTGATCTCCATTGGAACGATTGGCCTTATTAAAGCAATTGAATCGTATCAAGTAGGAAAAGGAACGAAGCTAGCGACTTATGCTGCACGGTGCATTGAAAATGAGATCCTGATGACAACAGTGGTGCATGATGCTGATTCCACGACTAGAATGCTATTTGTGATTTATTGTTCACAATTTCACAATCTGTGATAAGATACAGAAGAGGTGAGGAAAGTGAAGAATACACCTATTTATGTTGAGATATCAATTGATTCTGATATCGAAGAAGTTTGGAAAGCGACTCAAGAGCCTCACTTGCATGAGCAATGGGATCTCCGATTTTCATCGATTTCGTATTTACCACGTGTAGATGATCAACCTCAAGAATTTACATATTGCACGAATATTGGGTTTGGTATGAAGGTGGAAGGTTGGGGCAGGAGTGTAGGGGAGTTTCATTCAGAAGATGGTTCTAGAACTTCCTCTTTGCATTTCGGTACAGAGCAAGCGATTTCGATCATCCGAGAAGGGAAGGGATATTGGAAGTATCAACCGCAACCAGAATCTGTCTTGTTTCTAACTCAATATGATTATCAGGTTAACTTTGGACGTTTGGGGAGCTGGTTTGATCGGCTTATTTTTCGACCGATGATAGGGTGGGCCACTGCTTTGAGCTTTGATGTATTAAAAAGGTGGATCGAAAAAGGAGAGAATCCAGCCAGTCAATTTATTCGGTTTTTCAGTTACTGGCTTATGACGATCTTGTTTAGTGGGATCTGGATTTTCCACGGTCTTGGTCCCAAAATCTATGCGATGCATCCAGCAGAAATCTCGATGATGAGGGATGCTTTTCCAATGGATCTTTCTACGGCTAAAGATATGTTGATATCGATGGGGATTTTGGAAGTCTCTCTGGGATTATGTTGGATATTGTATAAAAAGCGCAAGAATCTATTTAGATTACAGGTCTTATTATTTCCTCTTTTCATATTAGAGCTATTCATAGCGAATCCAAGCTATATGATCCATCCATTTAGTCCACTTACGTTTCAGTTGAGTCTATGGGTTCTATCACTCATCGGCTTGTGGATCAGTCATGATGTGCCGACTGCGAGTAGTTGCAAAAGAAGGAGGACAGGGTAATCAGTATGTCCATCTACAGACAGATGTTAGGTGAAGAAGCGTTTCAGTCTCTCCATCCCATGCTTCAAAAGAGGTACGAAATCTCCAAAGGGTCATTGTATGCATCAGGAATGATGAAAGAAATCAAAACAGGCAAATGGTGGCTTGTCCCTCTATTTCGATTCGGAACCCGATGTAAGCTTATGTTTCCGGAACAAGGAAATGATATCCCGTTTACACTGGCGAATGTGTGCCGAGTCGGAAGAAATGGAGAACAACAAATTCATTGGGAACGTATTTTTTATTTTCATAAGAAGAGAAGATATTTTAATGCACTCATGAGTTTTGATTCGGATCGAAAAATCGTAAAAGATTACTTGGGCGAACCGAGTATTTTATACTCTGATTTGCTTTTTCGGGTGGGTATGAATGGAGACTTGTATATACAGTCTGATCGACAGAGGTTGGTATGTGGAAAATGGGAGATTCCGTTACCGAAATGGTTACAGGGCATAGCAAACGTAAGAGAAGCCTACATAGAAGAAAAAGATGCTTTTTCGATTCAAGTAGAAGTGCGAAATCCTCTTGTCGGGGTTATTTTTGCTTACGAAGGAGAGTTCCGAATCGATGAAAATAAGTAAACACATGATCTTGCACTTGGTCTTGTTTGCTTTAGCGGTTTGTTTTGGAGAACATGAGTGGTATTTTTTATTACTTACTGCTGCTCAACTGATCTTTGTTCCGCTTGCTTTACATCTGGTTACAGAGAAAAGCTCTTGGTTCGCACGTGTATATCCGTATATAGCATATCCGGCTTTTCTTGCCATTGTGATACTACATATAACAGGGCAAACGAAATGGGATGCATGGTTGGCAGGAATTTATCTAGGCTTTACGATCATGGTCTCATTGTATGGTCTTACACGATTTTTTAAGCGAGGGTTTGCGTATCTAGAAGAATGCTCCATTGATTTAGGAATGATGTATCTATGGATCGGCGGAGCTTGGTATTTTGCTCATGAAACGAATTTAGAGACCGGCTTTTCTCCGATTATTCGCTGGCTAACGGGAATTCATTTTCATTATTCTTCGTTTTTGCTCTTGGTTTTCGCCGGTTTACTAGGTAGAAGAATTCAATCTCAATCTCCTCTCTATAAACTGGTATGTGGCGTTATCTTTGTATCTCCGATCATAGTGGCTTTAGGGATTACCTTTTCCAGATGGCTGGAGTTAGTCTCTGTTCTACTTTATATCGTTGGAATTTATGGGCTGATTTATCTTTCTTTCCGAGAGAAATTTACTAATCGTTTTCAAAGATGGATGATTCGAAGCTCTTTTTCTGCCGTAGGAATCTCGATTCTCTTTTCTCTCGTCTACGCGCTAGGGAATGTTTGGGGAGCCTATCGAATTACGATTGACTTTATGATTGGTTTCCACGGAGTTACGAATAGTATAGGGTTTGCGTTTCTCGGCTTAATGGGCTGGATGTCTCACACTCCAGAATCTCGTTTTACCGGGTGGAATTTTCCCATGAGTCGCATTCGGGGTGGCAGGAAAATTGGCGAGGAAATCCGTCAGCAGATAGTTGATTTAAAGGAAACGACACCGAAAGGGCTTGTCGATGATGTGCAATTGTTTACGCCTGACGTGGATGTATCGCTACTGGCTCCAACCATTTCTGACTTTTACCAGCACACGGAGCGATATCGTTTGATAGCAAGAGTTCGTTGGAGCTCTTGGTTTACTCCATTTGCTTTCATCTATCACTTCTTTAGTAGGCGATTTCAACAGTTGAATTTACCTATTTCCAGCAAACCAGTCGAGATGATAGGTAGTATATCGCCTATTTTAGAACAATTAGATGGTAGAGTGAAGCCGCGGGCTTGGCTTCGAAAAGTGGGAGAAGAAGTTGTGTTTGTAGCACTGTATTCGTACCACCAAAGCCAGGGACGAACCTATATGAATATAGCACTACCGTTACCAGGTTCTGCGATGATTGGGATTCTGGAGTGGAAACAGGTGGGACGTGATTTACAAATCATAAGTGAAGCCTCGACGCCTTCTTCCGATTCAGGGGTTTATCTGACTTGTAAGAAGTTTACTTGGAAGCTACCTCTACGAGAGCGATTTTGGGTTAGAGAGATAGAATCTGGGAGGATGGAAGCCCATCATAAAATGTGGATTTTTGGGGTTCCTTTTTTAAGGATTGCCTATGAGATTGAGAGTGACCATGATAAATGATATTTCCATAAATTTACACAGATAGATAGATGATGTATAGTAAATACGTATTAAAAAGTATGTAGTGAGGAGTGGGATTAGGAATGAATCGAATGATGAAAGTAAGTATGGTAATGGCGCTCTCGATGGTTTCTTTAGTAGGATGTCAAACACCAACACAGGACGCAAAACAGGAGAAAGCCAAAGAGGTTGCATTGAGCGAACAACAAGTAATGGCGGATGTGTGGTTTCAAACAGCAGGAGAATCCAAAGCTCTCTATTACCAAGGATATAACATTGGAAAAATGAAATTAGATGAAGCTCTGAAAAAGAAAACACAGAAAAAGCCTGCGATTGTATTAGATTTAGATGAGACTGTGCTAGATAACAGTCCGTATCAAGCGATGACGGCAAAAGAAGGAAAAGGCTACCCTTATAAATGGGACGATTGGATTCAAGCAGCCAAAGCAGAAGCCTTACCTGGAGCAGTCTCTTTTTTACAGTATGCAAATGAAAAGGGTGTCTCCATTTATTACATATCGAATCGCAAACAAAAGAATCAATTAGAGGCAACAGTTAAAAACTTGAAGAATTTGGGAATTCCACAGGCTGATGCAGATCATGTCTTATTGCAAGGTGAAAACGAAAAAGGAAAAGACGAACGGAGAAAGAAAGTTACAGCAGAACGAGAAATCGTCCTTTTCTTTGGCGATAATTTATCTGATTTCCAAGCATTTGATCAAAAAAATGTAAAAGATCGAAATCAAGCAGTTGAAAGTGTTCGTTCATCATTTGGCGAGAAATTTATTGTTTTCCCAAATCCTATGTATGGGGATTGGGAGTCAGCAGTATACCAGTACGATTCTAAAAAATCGGATGCTGATAAGGACAAGGCTCGCAAAGATGCAATGCATACATTTGAATACAATAAATAAGATTGGAATCAGGATTTTAAGACCTACATTTGGTGGGTCTTTTTTTAGTTTGATGAGGAAAGAAAATGAAATAAAAATAAACGGATTTATTATTCATAATAGAAGGATTTATTTATTCGTGCATCGAATTAATTCTAAAGTTTCACAAGATAAAATAAATGTAGGCGGTGAAAATATGTGTGGAATTACTGGCTGGATTGATTGGGAAAGAGATCTTACCAAAGAGGAACAGGTAGTACAGAAAATGGTCGATACCATGATAGATCGAGGCCCCGATGCAGGGGGAATGTGGCTATCGCCTAGAGCGGCTTTGGGACACAGACGGTTATCTGTCATCGATATTGATGGTGGAGCTCAGCCTATGAAACGAACATTTGCTGATCAAAATGTTGTTTTGACGTACAGTGGTGAGATTTATAACTTTGTAGAGTTGCGAAATGAATTAATGCAGCGTGGATATCATTTTACAACTCGCTCAGATACAGAGGTTCTATTGTTTTCCTATATTGAATGGGGTAAGTCTTGCGTGGATCGGTTAAATGGTATCTTTGCCTTTGCGATTTGGGACGAAGAACGTGAAGAGCTATTTTTAGTACGAGACCGGCTTGGAGTAAAGCCACTCTACTACGCAGTTCGAGGAAGCGCTATTCTATTTGGTTCCGAACCAAAAGCTTTGTTAGCTAACCCACTTGTTCAGCCAGAAGTAGATGAGAAAGGATTGGCTGAGATTTTTTTAATGACGTGTCGTACACCCGGTCAAGGATTTTACAAGGATGTTCATGAGCTAAGAGCAGGGCACACGATCAGTTTCCAAAGATCGGGCACGAAGACGACCCAATATTGGAAACTACAGAGTGCTCCCCATCTACATGATATAGAAGAAACGGCACAGCATATACGTGAGCTCATGTTTGATATTGTGGGTAGGCAGTTAGTCTCGGATGTGCCAATTTGTACCCTATTGTCTGGTGGAGTGGATTCGAGTGCTGTTACTTCTATCGCATCGCAGATTTTAAAGGAAAAAGGAGAGAATGTTCACACGTATTCGATTGATTTTAAAGATAGTAGTGATCATTTTCAAAAATCAGAGATTCACACAGGTCTGGATACACCTTTTGTGAAAATGATGGCGGATTACTTAAAAAGTGATCACCGTGATGTTGTATTGGATACACCTGATTTAATCTCAAACTTTTTGACTCCCTTATACGCACGTGATTTCCCAGCTCTAGGTGATATAGACACCTCCATTTTCCTTCTGTTTAAAGCAATTAAGCAGAAAGCAAGCGTTGCGCTATCAGGAGAGTCTTCGGACGAGCTGTTTGGTGGTTATCCTTGGTTCCATTCTCCTGAGCCAACTGAAGTTCAAGCATTACCATGGTTATACAGAACTGATTTTGCAGGACTGTTGTCACCTGAATTACATGATCGACTCAAGCCGAAAGAGTACATTTTGGACCATTATCATACCGCGATTTCAGAAGTTCCTTACTTGCCGGGGGAAAACGATCGGGATCGTCGACTACGTGAGCTATTCTATCTGAATCTCACATATTTCTTACCTGTATTACTAGATCGAAAGGATCGAATGAGTATGGCTGTTGGATTAGAGGTGAGGGTGCCGTTTTGTGATCATCGGTTAATGGAGTACGCATGGAATATTCCTTGGGAAATGAAGAACACAGGGGGGATGGAAAAAGGTATTTTACGAAAAGCTTTGAAAGGTTTGCTGCCTGAAGAGGTTTTATATCGTAAAAAGAGTGCGTACCCTATCTCATACAATCCTTCGTACGTTGCGGAAATGCGTACTCGAATGGAGGGGATTTTACAGGACTCCAACTCTCCTATTTTGCCTTTCATTGACAGAGAGAAGTTAGATTCGATGGTAAGAGGGACAAATAATGATATACATTTGATTCATGGACCCGTCCGTGCATTTGAGTATTTCATTCAAGTCAATACATGGTTAAAAGAATATAAGGTTCGTGTAGCTGTATAATCGATCATTCTATTAAAATCAAAACCTCCCTATTAAAGAGTAAGAGGGAGGTTTTGATTTTATATATGGAAGAAAAATGTTTACTTACTCAGTGACGAGAATGACTGCAAAGCCGTCGTATCCTTTGCTACCCACTGTTTGAATGGCTGTGGAAGTTAAACGAGGTTCTTTGGCAATCATATCGAATAATTCGCGAGTTCCTTTAACGCCTGGGTCATCACTGTTTTCGTCAACAACTTCTCCGTCACGAACTACATTATCGCAGATGATTAGGGTTCCAGGGCGTGAAAATTGTAAGGCATATTGCAAGTAGTTAGGGTTGTTAGGCTTATCTGCGTCGATAAACACCATATCAAATACGGTGTTCTCCTCTGCTAATTTGGCTAAGGAGTCTAACGCTTCCCCCACTTGAATCTCCACACGAGAGGTAAGACCTGCTCGATCAATATTTTCCTGGGCCACTTTGGCATGAGCAGGATCAAGCTCTAAGCTTACTAATCGTCCATCTTGTGGCAAGGCACGAGCTAGCCATATAGTACTGTATCCACCAAGGGTTCCGATCTCCAATATGCGCTGTGCTCCTTGGGTCTTTGCGAGTAAGTGAAGGAGTTTCCCCTGACTAGGAGATACATCGATGGCGGGTAAACCAGCCCTTTCATTTACCTCTAAGGTTTCTTCTAACACTTGATCCGATTGTACAAGTAGATTTGAAATATAATCGTCGACTTTTGACCACTTTGTCTGGACATCAATCATGTTTGCGTCATCCTTTCAAATCTCAATAATGTAAGGGGCTTTCTCATATATTATATAGAAAATATCATATAATATATAGCAATTTTTATTTTATGAATGTACAGAAAGTTATAGGTGATGTCATCGATCATGTAGAGGATTAGGAAGAGATTGAACACGTTAACATATGTATTATACTGAAAACAAGTATTATAATGGGTTAAGAGACCAAGTTTAGGCTCATCATTCAATAAGATCAACAGAGAATAGTAAGGATCCATCATTTTGTTGGTGTCTACCGGATTAAGTCGAAATATTCACATGTTAATCTATTGAAGCCACGACCGAGGTTAATCATGGAGGGATTCTAATGAAAAAGGTATATCGAGACTTTTTTTTTCATTTTGATATCATGGCTATGTTTATCATTTTAGTTGCTTTTGGTTCCTATGTTCTATATCAAGGGGTGAATGCTTTTACTCTTCTCGCACTTTTTCTTGGAATGGGCTTATATGCCTTCTTAGAGTACGTTACGCATCGGTTTCTTTTTCATATGAAGCCACCTAAAAACCTCTTTTTCTTAAAACTGATGAAGCGTCTCCACTATGATCATCATATCGAACCGACTAACTTGAAACTATTGTTTCTACCTGTTTGGTATAGTCTTCCTTTTGCCGTTGTGTTGTCGTCCGCGGCTTATCTCATCACAAATTCTCTTCCTCTCACCGCATCCTTTGTGATGGGACTAACAGCTATGCTATTGATCTACGAATGGAAACATTATGTTGCGCACGTTTCGCTTAAACCTACAACTTCATTTGGAAGATGGTTAAAAAAGACGCACTTATTGCACCATTATAAAAATGAGAACTATTGGTACGGTGTCTCCAATCCACTCTTTGATATCGTATTTGGGACATTAAAAGATGAAAAAGACGTGCCTACTAGCTCGACAGCGAAAGATTTAGAAGGTAGAGATAGAGTGGCCCAATAAATAGTTCTAGAAGATCATAAAAATTGCCCGATAGCTTAGCTATCAGGCAAAAAAGGTATCTTTATAATTCGTTAAGCAAGATCACCGATTTATCAAAAAACATGTGCTTTATGATGGGATTCAAGTCCACTAACTAAAGTGCTCCTCCATCCGCTACACGAAGGATAGTCGCCTGAGCACCAGATCCAACAATATTGCCACTTGTAATGCTTCTAATACCTCCGGATCTATTACCAAACCGAATAACATCGTTAACAGAAAGCTGTCGAACTGTAGAGGTACTTAGCACTCCACCCGTAGCACCTATAGACATGGGAGCAATATCGAAAGGACTACCATTTATAGATATACCAAAGGTTGTTATGTCTGAAGCTGGATCAATATTTGCAGAGTATATCATCAAATATATACCATCTCTGATGATCGTAAAATCAGTGAAGCCATCAAATATAATGCCAGATATAGTAGCAGGTCCATTTACTATACTAAAATCAATAGGGAATTGTTCATCAATCATTTGTGTACCACAGCTTACGCGAGCCAAGTTTTGTAATATAGGTGTTGTGGATCCAGTAGGACCAGTAGTTCCAGTATTGCCTTGAGGACCCGTCGAACCTTGAGACCCAGTATCGCCCTGAGGCCCGGTATCGCCCTGAGGTCCAGTACTGCCTTGAGGCCCAGTGCCGCCTTGAGGCCCGGTATCGCCCTGAGGCCCAGTGTCGCCCTGAGGCCCAGTACTGCCTTGAGGCCCAGTACCGCCTTGAGGCCCAGTACTGCCTTGAGGCCCGGTATCACCTTGAGGCCCGGTATCACCTTGAGGCCCAGTATCACCTTGAGGCCCAGTACTGCCTTGAGGCCCAGTACCGCCTTGAGGCCCAGTATCACCCTGAGGTCCAGTATCACCTTGAGGCCCAGTACCACCTTGAGGCCCAGTATCGCCTTGAGGCCCAGTGTCGCCCTGAGGTCCAGTACTGCCTTGAGGCCCAGTATCGCCTTGAGGCCCAGTGTCGCCTTGAGGCCCAGTATCGCCTTGAGGCCCAGTGTCGCCCTGAGGTCCAGTACTGCCTTGAGGCCCAGTACCGCCTTGAGGCCCAGTATCGCCCTGAGGTCCAGTATCACCTTGAGGCCCAGTGCTGCCTTGAGGCCCAGTACTGCCTTGAGGCCCAGTATCACCCTGAGGTCCAGTATCACCTTGAGGCCCAGTGCTGCCTTGAGGCCCAGTACCGCCTTGAGGTCCAGTATCGCCCTGAGGTCCAGTATCACCTTGAGGCCCAGTACTGCCTTGAGGCCCAGTGTCGCCCTGAGGCCCAGTACCGCCTTGAGACCCAGTATCGCCTTGAGGCCCAGTGTCGCCCTGAGGCCCAGTACCGCCTTGAGGCCCAGTATCGCCTTGAGGCCCAGTGTCGCCCTGAGGCCCAGTGTCGCCTTGAGGCCCAGTACCGCCTTGAGGCCCAGTGTCGCCCTGAGGCCCAGTGTCGCCTTGAGGCCCAGTACCGCCTTGAGGCCCAGTGTCGCCCTGAGGCCCAGTATCACCCTGAGG
>NZ_JAUSUV010000020.1 GCF_030814315.1 Croceifilum oryzae
CGTGAATGTATAACACACTAAATGAATAATATCTAAATCTGCGATTTACAGAGAATAAGAGAGATCCACTCAATATTTCGGGGGTTAAGCCGGTTGGCTCAACAACATCATATTACTTACTTCATGCCCCTCTCCGTATCGTTTAATCACATCCAGAACGCGTTCCTCTAGTTAAGAAACTCTCGGAGCATAATTTCTTTCTTAAACTCGTTCAAATTGACAAGCAGTGTTGGCATACCCATGTATCAGGGGGTGCTAAGATGCATGTGATGATGATTAAAGGAGATTATGCGCATCAAACTAGGTTGGATAGCTATCAATACCTTATTGATTTATATAGAAGGGAGCATATCAACATTGATCGGAATCTATGCACGGGTGAGTACCGAGGAACAGGCGAAAAATGGGTTCAGCCTTCAGGATCAGGTGTCCGAGTGCCGGAAGAAAGCGATGACTACGGAAGTGATGGAATACATAGATGAAGGGATATCTGGCGAGTTCCTAGACAGACCTGCATTAGGTAGGTTAAGAGAAGACGTTCGGAATGGAATCATCAAGAAAGTGATCTGCCTTGATCCAGACCGGTTATCTCGTAAGCTGATGAATCAGCTGTTAATAACAGATGAGTTTGATAAGCGTAGTGTGGATCTAGTGTTCATAAATGGAGATTATGCCAAAACACCAGAAGGAAATTTATTTTATAGTATGCGAGGGGCAATTTCGGAATTTGAGAAAGCGAAGATTAATGAACGAATGAGTAGGGGACGGCGCGCGAAGGCTAAGCAAGGCCGTGTTCTCCGGGATTTCCAGATATATGGATATAACTATGATAAGCAGACAGAACAAATTATAGTGAATGAAGAGGAAGAAAGAGTGGTTAAGCTTATTTATCATATGTTTACGACCCCTCATGAAATCAAAGGGATTAACGGAATTGCGAAGTATTTAACAGATCGAGGGATTCCCACGAAAAAAGGAAGTAGTGTATGGCATAGGCAAGTAGTACGACAGATCCTTATGAATAAGGCATATATCGGTGAATTTTATCAGAATCGTTGGAATACAGAAGGGATGTTAGCTAATAAGCACAGGGAAGCAGGGGATCGTATTCCAGCCCGTATTAGGCCTAAAGAAGAATGGATTCAGATGAATTGCCCTAGAATCATAGATGATGCTACCTTCTCTCATGCGCAAAGATTGCTAAACGAATCAAGAAGAAGGTGGACGAAGCAAAGCAAAAATCAATACCTGTTGAGCGGGCTATTACGATGTGGAGAGTGCCATAATACGATGACTGGACGAGTATCAAAAAACTGGGGAAAGAAGGTTGCGGAGTATACCGATAGAAAGAATTACTCTGGAGCCAAACATTCTGGGTGTGGTAGGAAAGTTAAGTGTGAAGAGCTAGATCAACAAGTGTGGGAGCAAATCGTAGCATGGTTGAATCAACCTGACGAGATTTCATCGGCAGCAGAACAATTAGCCGGGGATGAAACGTTTAAATCCTTTGATGAAGTAGAGATAGAGCGTATGGAAAAAGAAATAACGAAGATCAAGTCGGGGAGAAAGAGATTGTTTAAGTTGTTTAATGAAGAACCAGATTTGGAAGAAGAGATCAGAGCTGAGATTCGAGATCTAAAACAGAAGGAAGAAGATTTGGTGGAGAAATTAGCTGTACTGAAAGAGAAACAAGAAGATCATACGGACTTGGAATATTCATTTGAATTAATTAAACAAGCATCCGAATATTATCTTCAAAAGGGAACGGATAATCTTGCATTTGAAGATAAGAGGGAATTAACAAGGCAGATTGTAAGAGAGATTTTGGTGTATAAGGATCGGGTGGAGATTTATACGTTTTAGTGGATGGAGACATGCTTCTATTAATGCCTAATTTCTAGACAGGTCTACAGTCTAACCAAGAGGATATCATCCTCTTGGTTTTTTCGTAATGAAATCCAACATTTCTACAGGAGTAAAATGTTCTAATATATGGCTGGATTAATGATCTATCCGTTATCAAATCGTTCAAGGGAGGGAGTGCCCTCTTTTTTTCAACAAGGCAGAAGGCTATATCAATACTCCTTTACCGTTAATACACTATAGCATGATTTATGTGACAAACTTGGGAAAGGTGAGATGTCTATGAGTTGTGCACCACGTAGATTTTTAAATAAACTTGTTCTTGTAAGATTAAAACCAGATAGAGGAATAGACTTTAGAGGAAGATTGGTCAGAATTACTAATAACAGCATCAGTGTACGCCTGAATGGTGGAGGAGTAACGGATGTACCATGTTCGTTTATTCAGTCTGTTACGTTAATCACTAATGGTTGTGTATCGCCAGAATTATTGAATAGGTTAGTTTTCGTAAGGTTGAAACCAGATAGAGGTGTAGACTTTAGAGGAAGATTGGTCAGAATTACTAGGAACAGTATCAGTGTACGCCTTAGTGATGGTGGAGTAACGGATGTACCATGTTCGTTTATTCAGTCTGTTACCCCAATCTAAGTGGAGCTCCCTATGATTGTTTTTTCAGAGGGAGAGGAAAATAAACTTCTTTAGCGTATATAGATGTAAAAGGAACCATTGGAACATATGCACCACTGTTGTTATAAGAATGGAGATATTGATGCACCTACGGTCCCTAAAAAAAGCACGTAAGGATGTATCGCTCCACGATCCGATTGGGACGGATAAGGAAGGCAATGAGTTTACACTAGGTCTTTATCTGTGTTTTAACGATACCAATTTCACTATTTAGACCACTGTACTAAGCCCTAATGTTAGTGCTGGTCTTAAGCTTTATCCCTATGTTGAAAGTTAATAACAGTGATGCCTTGAAATCCTACCCGCAGGGTCACTGTTTCAATTCCATAAGGAGGGTTTTGTGGTCCTTCAAATGTGGTAACTTGTACTTTAACAATATAGATATTGCTACCAGCAGGAGATTGTTCCACGCTTATCATTTTCTCTGAATCAAACAACTTTGTACTACCATAGTATCCTGCTATTGCATTATAGATAGATGGGCTTAAGGTTCCAATCAAAGCCCGTTCATGTAAATATTCTTGATTTGGAATTTGACTCGGATGGGAAAAGCCAGTTGTCGTAAAAAGCATAAGGCAACAGAGTATATACAAAATGAATTTGTGTTTCAATCTCATCACTCCTTTTTTCATATATTATCTGCAATGACAGACCTCTACTATGTATAGAGTTCAAATAGGAATAGCACCTCTGCATGATTTTCAAACAATTGGGTACTGTAAAAAAGAACTAACACAGATAAAGGAGCCCATATCATGGATGTGAAACGGAAAGAACTAATCGATGGACTTAATGAAGATCTAGCCCACGAACTGGGAGCGATTCATCAATATATCTATAATGCTTCTACTGTATCGGGATTGGCTCGGCTAACACTAAAGGACTTCTTTTTAAGAGAAGCACAAGATGAAATGCTACACGCCCAGTACTTAGCAGAGAAAATTGCTGCTCTTGGTGGGGACCCTATTTTAACAGCTCCACCTGTTCAGACAACTCGTGATGTAAAAGGGATGCTGCAAATTACTTTGCAAGCAGAAATAGACACTGTTTCTCGATATATAAAGCGGATGGAACAAGCAGAAGTGCTTCAAGAAATCGAATTAAAACTAAAACTAGAAGATATGATTGCGAATGAAACCAGTCATAAGGAAGAAATTGAGCGGCTTTTAGAAGATCCCAGATTGTAGTAGCTAAGTTAGAATATAAAAATGAACCGATCCGAAGATGGAAACGGTTCATTTTTATATAAAAGTAAATTTCAATTTAGTACTCACTCAGATTTTTGTGTTTGATCTAAGATCAAAACTTTTGAGAAAAGGGGATGCCATCGTTATTCGATGCTATGAGCACTGTAGTATATAGAATGTGCTCATTTCTATTTCTTTAAAATTACTTCCACTGTGCAATTTTAGTAACAGGAAGGCGAACGGATTTATAACCACTATCAGCTGCTTTACCGATTGAAATAAGCATTACGGGTACGTACCGATCCTTATCTAAGCCAAATGCCTCCGCAATTTTATCCTTCTCAAAACCACCGATTGGACATGTATCGTATCCATGCGCGCGTGCTACAAGCATGAATTGCATAGCCGCCAGTCCACCATCAATCAACACTGTCTCCCTGTTAACTTGAGGATCCAACGTTGAGAAGTGGGCTGTAAGCCTGCTCATTTGGCCCTCTTTTACCTCTGAAGGCATGTATCCAAGTTCAACTGCTTTACTGTAAATTTCCTCGCCATATTCAAAGTTGTTTAGATCGCCAAATACGGCAATCATGGCTGAAGATGTTTCAACTTGAGCTTGATTAAAGCGTGCAAGTGGAGCGAGGGTTGCTTTTGCTTCGTCACTTTCAATGACAAGAAATCGCCATGGCTGCATATTAACGGAAGAAGGAGCAAGGGTTGCTTCAGTAAGAATTTCTGCCATTTCTTCTTTCGTTATTCTTACAGATGAATCATAGGTGCGAATGGAACGACGTCCTACTAAAATTTCTTTAAAGTCATTTGTTTGTTGTTTGATTGGTGCAGTAATCATATAGCATTCTCCTATTCATAGTTAGTATTTATATTTTTGAATGTGGTTAAGCATATCTAGTAATAAGTCGGGTCTTTAAGGCATACATTTGTCATTCTCTTCCTCCTCATGAATGCTCTTGTTAATTACTTGATATATCAATGATTGATACATCAAGTAATTTAACTCAATGAGATTCAAAATGCAAGTATTTTATTTTGTAATCGAAGTATTAAAAATAAAAATAAACCTGAGCCCTCATAATAAGAAGATTTGAGAGACTCAGTGAAATGTATTCATTATGTTCGGTTATTTAGGATATCAATTTAATCCGCGTATGGACGAATTAAATTGTACGTTTCACTCCGGGTACACCTTGTTTATGTCTTATAAATAGAGCAGGAATTACCCACCGGTCTAAGCCCCATCTACCTGCATTGAATCCTGCTACAAGCAAAAAGATCGTCAATAGTATCATGGGTGGATTGAGACTAGTAGTGCCTGAGAATAAGTATGCAAAGTTCATCATGATCGCCATGAGCGAAGCAAATGTTGTAAACAGACCGACGATTAGTCCGATTCCAACAAGAAGCTCTCCCCAAGATACTAAGAAGTCAAAGACGTCTACATGAGGAATTGCTACATTTTTTAAAAACCATGCCCACCAACCCTGTACACTCGGGAAGTCTCCAGCGGACTTTTGTACTGCTCCGACTAAAAATTTTTGCGCTGTAAAAGAACTCGTCACCTTATGCCAACCCGCTTGTATCCAGGTCACTCCCAAATATAAACGAATCGCCGTTAACAAGAAGGTTGCATAGACATTGCTTCTTAAGAAGCCTACCACTTATATCCCCCCTAAATAAATATTTATATTAATAAAATTATCTTAAATCAAACTAGTAATATAAGTCAATCATTTTAAAATAATGAAACTATTCTACTTTGATGACTGCCTCTACCCACTTGTAAAAGGCATAATCACAGGGTTACGATAAACCTCAAAGTAATCGCTTGAAGAAATAAATCGCATTTTTGAGTCAAGGTACTGTCGAGACCTACTTAATATAGGGATTGCTAATCACAGAGTAGCAATAAAAATGTAATTCGAAAAGATAATTATTTATTGACTAACGATAAATGTGAGTTTAAAATCAAATGTAACTAATCAAGTGAGGTGCTTTTTATGAAGCGAGTATCAACACTCATTTTAAAGATAGCTGTTTTTATAATAGGACTACCCGTTCTTGCTCTATGTATATTTTTAGTGCCTAATATGGCGAATTTCGCAGCAAAACTGTATCCAGATATTGCTCCCATAAAGTATCTCGTTTTCATCGTGATGTATGGAGCGGCTATCGCTTTTTACTTCGCTCTATATCAAGCTTTCAAACTTTTACGGTTCATTGACGAAAACACGGCATTCTCGGAACTAGCTGTAAAATCGTTAAAGAACATAAAGTATTGTGCGATTACAATCAGTGGTTTGTACGTATTAGGCTTGCCACTCTTTCATTTTATAGCGAAGAAAGTTGACCCGCCTGTTGGATTATTGGGACTCATCATCGTTTTTGCTTCGTCAGTTGTCGCCGTTTTTGTTACGATTGTTCAACGGCTTCTACAAGAAGTGATTAACATAAAATCAGAAAATGATTTGACGGTCTGAGGTGGAGAATATGGCAATTATCATTCATATCGATGTGATGTTGGCAAAACGAAAGATGAGCGTCACAGAGCTGTCGGAGAAGGTTGGAATCACGATGGCCAATCTTTCTATATTGAAAAATGGAAAGGCAAAAGCAATTAGGCTTTCCACTTTAGAGGCAGTTTGCAGAGTATTAGAGTGTCAACCAGGAGACATCTTAGAATATCGATTTGAAGATGATACCCAAGAGGAATAGGAATGTGGGACTACCCAAAAGAACCATATTCACCGCATGTAGCTGAGACGATGCGGTTAAGCTTTTTCACAGTGATGTATGATGATCACTGCTTATTTTTTTATTGTCAATAATGCGTATTCTCCATTTTGGTTCCATTACTCTGAGGTCAATACTTGCATTTCACATCTCATTGAGCTAATATAATTGATGTATCAAATATTGATGCATCAACTGTTTTTGAACACCAATAAAGGAGGGAAAGAATTGACCAATTCATGCTCGAAGGAAGCCGTTATTTTATATAAATTACATTTTCTCAACAAAGAAATCAGTTCGAAATTTGAAGGTTGTACGGGCGTTAGTCAGTCACGTCTTGAGCTTCTACATCATCTTTATCAAGTAGATGAAGTGAGTCAAAAAGCCCTTCAACAAGTGATGAATATTGACAATGCTGCCATCACACGGCACTTAAAACAGCTAGAAGCAAAAGAAATGATTGTAAGACGAAAAAAACCAAGTGATAACAGAATCACTCTGGTAAGCCTTACTGACGAAGGACGTCAAAAAATTAGTTCGTATCAAGAAGAAAAGCAACGTTTTGTTACTTCTATCCTAAAAGGTTTTGATGAAAAGGAACTAGATGTACTACTGGATATACTAAATAGAATTAAAAACAACATAAAAGAAGTCTGAGACGTAAAAAAAATGAATGCGAAAGCAACGCTTGCCCCATTTGAAAAAGAAATGCTGGGGTTTTCATATAGATAGGAGGGTCAACATGATGACACAATCAAATGAAGCATTTGTCCGAGCGTTATTAAAATCACTAAAGGGAGAGCGTGGACATATTCCGATTGCGAATGCTTTATCGGACATTGGTTGGGAATTGGCAGGTAAGCATATAGAGGGAATCCCTTATTCGATTTATCAATTATTAAAACATATGATATATTGGCAAGATTTTCTTTTGTTAGGTCTCCAAGGAGAACAACCGAAGCTGCCTACTCATGTAAAGGAGAGTTGGCCGGATGAAAGTAACGCTGAAAATCAAGAAGAATGGCAAAAGGTTATCGAGCACTTCTTACAGGGATTAGAACAAGCTTGTACAATCACGCAAACAATGAAATTAGATGAGCCTTTGGAAAAATATCCAGATGTGACACGAGCTGAGCATTTGCGTAACATTGCCTCTCATAATAGTTATCACCTAGGTGAAATTGTAGTGATGCGTCGGCTTTTAGGCTCGTGGCCTCCACCTAGTGGTGGTTATCCAGCATAGGAGTTGCTTCTTATATTAAAGGGGGAATCAGGATGACAAATTCAAATCATAAAGTAGCAAGTATTTTTGAAGGAACCAAGATAAATGATGGTGGTTCTTTGGGAAGCATTGAGGATACGAAGTTATTTGATCCGATTCAAGTTGGATCTTGGTCTCTTCGTAATCGTATCGCGATGGCGCCGATGACGAGATGTTTTGCAAATGATGAGACTGGTGTAGTGGGTTCTGAGGTGGTTGAGTATTATCGAAAGCGTGCCGCTGATGGTATTGGTTTAATTATTACAGAGGGGATTGTTATTAGCCCAAGAGCAAAAGGGAACCCAGGAGTACCAGGTATTTACACAAAAGAGCAAATTGGTTCCTGGAAACCCGTTACAGAAGCAGTACATAAAGAAGGTGGGACGATTATTGCTCAAATATGGCATGTGGGGCGTATGAGTCATCATGAACTAGCTGGTGGACAAATGCCACAAGCACCTTCAGCGATTGCGGCAAAAGGAGATGTTCCACGCTTTCGTAAGCCATATGATACACCGGAAGAAATGACACTTGAAGATATACAGGAAGTAATCAATCAGTATGCGCAAGCTGCAAAAAATGCAGTGGAAGCTGGCTTTGATGGTGTAGAGATTCACGGTGCGCACGGATATTTAATCGATCAATTTACCTATGAATTCGCAAATAAGCGAATCGATCAATACGGCGGTGATTTAAAAAAGAGGTTAACATTTATGAAAGAAGTCGTTCAGGCTGTGATCGAAGCGGTTGGAGCAGACAAAACCTTATTACGATTCTCGGCTTTTAAAGGCGATAATCCTGCTTATATGTGGGACAATCCGGAAGAAGCGGTTAAAACTTTTGTAGAGATGTTCAAAGAAGTTGGATTAACGATGATTCATCCTTCGACGATGGATTATACACGAGTTATTTCGGATGGAAAGAACTTTCATCAATTAGTAAGGAAATATTGGGATGGAATTATGGTAGGGGTAGGTAGTTTGAACCCGAAAGAGGCAGAAAAATCATTGCAGGAAGGAACAATCGATGTAGCAGCGTTTGGCAGACCGTTAATTGCTAACCCAGATTTTGTTCATCGGTTGAAACAGGGGGAAAGCTTCGTAGAATATGATGCGAAAGTACATCTACCAACATTAGTGTAAATCAGGATAAAGGAGCTATCTCTTTGAATGCAGAGATAGCTCCTTTATTGGTTTTAGGAGGATTGGAGCATGGACGAACAGGAAAACGATCCTATTGTGCTTGTGCTTGTCTACGGCGACGAACCACGAGAATACCAGCACCAGCCAGCAAAGCTGCCGCACTCACTGCGGTTACGATAGGATAATTAGTGGCGGTTTTTGGTAATTTTCCGCCTTTAACATCCTTCGATTGTGCTGTATCCGTTTTAGTAGCGGGTTTGTTCTCTTTTGTGATATTTCCTTTATCCGATGTGGTTTGCTTCGTTTTCTCAGATAGATTTCCTTTATCTGATGTTGAATGCTTCGTTGTTTCAGACTTGTGCATATCTTTCTCAGGTACAGTTCCTTCATCCGATGCGAATGAAACACCGTGGAAGGTAGTAATAGAAAGTGCTAGGGTAGCGATTACTCCGAATACTTTAGTGGTACTTTTCATAATGAATCTCCCCTTTTCTCTTCTCTGGCGATTTAGAATGATCGTTCTACACATATTTCCCGTAAGCTATGCCAGAGATAGCTTATGGAAGATCATAGAATAAAGAGATAAAGATTATGTAAAGATTAGAACGATTTCAGATAAAGATTTATCCGAGTTAAACCATCATTCTGCTGTAAATACCCGAAATCACTAGAAATCAAGTGCACTTTTCATATCAATCGAGTATAATTTAATTGAGCAAAACAAAGGTTCGTTCTTTAGGGAAAATGAAGAACTGACATTTTTTGACCTAAAAGTTGCAGGAGGTAAACATTATGAATAAAGACAAACAAAATGGGTCTGATGAAACTTTTTCATCCTTTTTTTCCCGGCGTAAGTTTTTGAAGGCAGGAATAGGTGGTGCTCTGGGCATAGCAGGTATGGCTACATGGCTCTTTCCTAAATGGATTCGAGGTGAGGACCATATGGCTGATGCATCGAATCCCCATGATCACTCTAACCATGGTGGTAGTGGTATGGATCAAGTACATTCCATGAATAAAAAGGCCTCTGCGAACGCGTATCAATCTGCACAACAAGCATTAACTACATTTGACTATGGAAAAGTCAGTAAATTGCCAGATGGTCGAACTCTACGAGAATACACAATGTTGGCGCAAGATAATGAGATAGAAGTGGCTCCCGGTGTGTTTTATCCAGCGTGGACATACAATGGAACTGCACCAGGACCTACAATTAGAGCCACAGAGGGAGATTTACTACGTATTAAGTTTGATAATGGGAGTGCTCATCCCCACACCATTCATTTTCACGGAATTCATCCTGGCAATATGGATGGATCGTTTGAAATTGTACAACCGGGTAAAAGTTTTACTTATGAGTTTACGGCAGAACCCTTTGGTCTTCATCTCTATCATTGTCATTCCATGCCATTGAAAAAGCATATTGAAAAAGGACTTTATGGAGCATTTATTATTGATCCAAAAGAGCCGAGAAAGAAGATGAAAGAGCTCGTTATGGTGATGAATGCCTTTGATACAGATTTTGATGGTGAAAATGAGTTTTATACGGTTAATGGTTTGGCAAATGCATTTCTAGATCATCCCATTCAGCTAAAAGTAGGGGAGGAAGTTCGAATTTACTTGGTAAATGTTACGGAGTTTGACTTGATTAACTCCTTCCATCTACATGGAAATATGTTCAAACTGTACCGGACGGGCACGTCTTTAACCCACTATGAAATTACAGATACCGTGATGTTATGTCAGGGAGAGCGGTCTGTTTTGGAGTTTTCGTATAAATTCCCTGGTAAATATATGTTTCATGCCCACCAAAGCGAATTTGCGGAGCTAGGTTGGATGGGATTATTTGAGGTAACGGAATAGGGGGAAAGAATGAGATGAGTACTTCAAAGAAATGGTTTTTAGGTTTGCTTCCGGTTGTCTTACTTGCTTTGATGATCGTCGGTTTGTTTTCAGGGATAGATCGGCTCATTCCTCGTGCCAATATTCCGTTAGAGGAGATTAGTTTTGATCGTGTATGGGTAGTAGAGGGGAAGATTTTAGCAAAAGTGACGAATACGGGAGCTGATCCTGTTACGATTGCTCAGGTAACGGTAAATGATGCTATGTGGAATGCAGATGTTTCTAAGTCGGAACTTGGCCGCTTTGATCAATCAGACATCACCATTCCGTTCCACTGGGTAGAAGGAGAGCCCTATGTCGTAACATTGGTTACTTCTACAGGAGCCAAGTTTACGGGTGAGATTGCAGCTGCCATGGAAGTTTCACAAGCAACCCCTGCTACATTTGGTTTATATGCACTTATCGGTCTCTTTGTTGGAGTGATTCCGGTCCTATTAGGAATGTTATGGAAGCCATTTGTAGCGAAGTTAGGTGGAAAGAGCTACACTTTCGTTTTGGCTGTTACGATTGGGCTACTTATCTTCTTAGGAGTCGACTCTTTGAATGAAGCATTTGAACTAGCTGATCAGATTCCGGGAGCATTTCAAGGAGTCGGTATTATTTTACTAGGGGGATTGGGGAGCTTTCTCATTTTAAGTGCAATCAGCTCCTATACGGAAGCACGCCAAGGAGATCCAGCTAGCTATCAGGCAAAATTAACAGTAGCGTATCTCGTTGCCTTGGGGATCGGGATTCATAATTTAGGAGAAGGATTAGCAATTGGAGCTGCTTTTACACTAGGCAATGTAGCGATGGGAGCATTTCTCATTATGGGATTCACCCTGCATAATATTACGGAAGGCTTAGCGATTGTAGCTCCTGTTGCCCGTGAGAAGACAAAGGGATCGAATTTATTTATTCATTTGCTTATCTTGGGAGCAATGGGTGGTGTTCCTGCGATACTAGGTACTTGGATTGGTGGATTTGTTTATTCTCCCATTTGGTCTCTCATCTTCCTATCCATCGGAGCGGGGGCGATATTCCAAGTGGTTATACAAGTGTTCCGCTTAGAACGTTCTGAATCGAATCGGGCGACTTTCTTGACGCCTGTGGGTGTAGCTGGATTATTGACTGGTATTGTAGTGATGTATATTACAGCGCTGTTTGTTACTGTCTGACAGGGGAAATAGGTACAGAGAAGCTATCCATTGAGAGTAATTTCTTTCATTGGATAGCTTCTTTAAACGTCAATGATGAATCTAAAGGTAGGGGAGAGGTATTTTTGCCATGCTAGGAATTTAACGTGTCGTAACGGAAATCCCCTTTAATAGTAGTCTGATCGCATTGGTATGCAGAGCTGCATATTCGTCACCACTTAAGTGGGGCATTGCCAAGCAAAGCTGTGTTGCACCAGATAATGCCGACATAACTGCGAAGCTAAGGCCTTCCATATCTTCGTCTATAAATTCGCCCTTCTCGATCCCCTTTTGTAGCACTTGTTGTATTGCACGATAGGTTATATTCGTAATTTCTCTTAATGTTGCCAGACTCTCGGATTCACTAGAAAGTGTCCTGCCATACTCCTCAATTGCAGGGAGTAAGGGACTTTCACAATCTCTTCCGAGTAAGCCTGCGATGGCAAGTAACTGTTCGCTGGGAGATGCGGAATTCTCCAGTGAATGAAGCCACTTTTGCGAGGTTTCTGCAGCATGTTGGCTAAGTAATTGGAGAAAGAGTACCTCCTTATTTTTAAAATGATGATACAGGTTTCCTTTGCTCATTTGTGTCGATGCACATAAGTGGTCCATCGTAGCCCGGTCATAGCCCTTTTCAATAAATAATTGCTTGGCATGGGTTAGGATTATTTTTTTGGATTCATCTGCTGATAATCGTTTTCTCGTCATAAATTCCTCCCAGAATCGTACGAACGGCTTCTTTTATCCTTGAAAAGTTGAAAAGCGCCATATGTGATAACGATAGTAAGAATCCCCAAGAATGTAAAGGGCATGTCTAACGTGTGGCGGTAAACAAAATTTTGCAGGCCCATACTTTCAGCTGTCGATGTACCATATCCCCAAATAGTGAAATTAAACAGGTTCATCGCAAAATGGATTCCGATGGGAGCAGCCAGACCATTTGTGTGGTAAGCGACGATTCCTAGAAGGAAGGCTCCCATTAGATAATATAAAGGTCCCCAAATCCCATTGTTTAGCATTTCAGAGTTAAAGCCATGGACCAAGGAAAATAGGATGGAGGTGATGAAAATGGACCAGAACGCGCCAGTTTTTAGTGATCTGAACATCCGGTACATATAGCCTCTGAACAAAATTTCTTCAGCAACACATTGGAGTAGAATTAATGGCGCAGCGACAAGGAATACGCTTAGCCATGGAAGTGGTTTGAAATGAAAGGTAAAAGATTGGGGATGTACCGCTAGATCGATAAGCAAATACAGGATCAAGGCTAAAAAGTAACAGAAAAAATAAATCGTAAACTTACGGAGGTCAGGTCTTTTCTCTTCAAACAAAAAGGCTCGAAACGAAATCTTGAAAAAATATCTGGTGACTAGAAAGACACCGAGAATCAAAAACCAAAAAGATAAAAAAAGTGTGATAAAGCTAGGAAATCCAGAGCGAGTAGCAGGAATGAACATATTCATAAGGCTGACCCACATAAGTGCGCCGCCTTGCCAAATGACAAAAATAAGGAGAAACCCTGCTAAAGATTTGAAGCTAAAGGGGATCTTCGGTTGAAGCCCGTATCTTGTTTCCATTGACATCCACTCACTTCTTGTTTATTACCGACTAAGTAGTCTGTAGTGATAATATATAGGTCTCATATCAATCTGTCAACACCATAAAAAAACTCCATCTTAGTTGTAACGTTCGTGTCACATCGGCCATCTATACTAAATGAGAAATGATGATCTAGAAAGGAAGGCGAATCATGAAAAAAACGATACTTGGAATCACGTTGATAGGAATTATGAGCTTAGGAATACAAGGCATAGCGGTGAGGGCTGAGCCCAATAAAAAGGTAGAGTCCAAAATCAATTTCTGGAATCAGAAACGGACAGGCACTAACTTTATGAATAGCACTTCATTGCCTGAAAGTTACGAAGCAGCAAAAGAAGCTAAAATTGAATATGTACGTTTAGCTCCAGATAAATGGGCAAAAGATAGAGATTTCTTATTCGAGGACAAACCGGATCGATCAGGAAAGGACTTTCTGATAGGAAATGCGGATAACTATCAAGGATTAGTAAAAGAAGATCTAGCAAAATTAAAGCAGGATCTAGATGTAGCACAATCACAGGGGATAAAAGTGGTTCTTACCATGCTATCATTACCAGGAGATCGTTGGCGTCAATTTAATAACAACCAAAATGATGATCGAATCTGGGAAGAAGAAAAATATCAGGAACAAGCCAGTCAATTTTGGCAGGACTTAGCTTTAGAACTAAAAGATCACCCTGCTGTCGTTGGATACAATATTATTAATGAACCTCATCCAGAAACATCTAAGAAAAATAAATTCAATGATTTTTGGACAGAGGATTACGAAAAATGGTATTCCAAGGTAAAAGGAACAACTGCTGACTTAAACCGGTTTTATCAAAAAGTTGTGAGTTCCATTCGGAAAGTAGATACAGACACACCTGTTATTTTGGATTCAGGTTTGTATGCAACTCCTTGGGCGTTCAAATATCTCAAACCAGTTAACGATGATAAAACCCTTTATGCCTTTCATATGTATGAGCCCTATGAATTAACAAGCCAGGGTGAAAGTCAAGAGAAGAAGTATAAGTACCCCGGAGTTGTAGAGGTGGGAGAAAATAAAAAACCGATCATGTGGAATAAAAATGAGTTGAACACATTCTTACAGCCTATTCAAACATGGGCTCAGAGCAATCATATTCCTGCCAATCGAATTATGGCTGAGGAATTCGGGATTAATCGTACTATTCCAGGAGCCCCGCAATACATGAGAGATTTAATCTCTATCTTTAATCAACATGGTTGGCACAAGTCTTTCTATGCATTTCGTGAAGACACTTGGACTGGTATGGATTATGAATTAGGGACCGGAAAAATCAAATGGGATCAAGATGGAAAACCTATACGTCAAAATAACCCTATTTGGGACGTACTAAAAAGGGATTTAGCCCATAATAAGTAGAACGCTGAAGCATAAAAGTGACTTTCTGTCGCTCTACTGTAAATGTCTAGTTTCAGACAAGGTCTTAGACACAGATAAACCGACTTCCTGTAGGCTAAGAAGTCGGTTTATTTTAGGTATTTTTTACGTATCTCTAAGCTAGAAGGGACCACTATTTTTTCTCTGTTGACATTCCTTTTTCTCATCATTATACTATTAATTAGCTAGGTTAACTAATTACAGAAGGGTTGTTTTGATGGAAACATTCTCTCTACTACAGGAGTGTGGACTGTTCGTTTAAATGGCTGACAGCTTACACAATGTGTAAATTTTTTTAGTCATATAGTTAGCTTAGCTAATTTATTGTTGGAAGGATGACGCAAACATGAATGATATCGAAACAAAGTGGTCCAAAGTCGACGAGTATATCTATAATCTACTTGTGCAATCTGATGAAGTGCTAGAAAAAGCCTTAGAAGCCAACGAGGAAGCAGGCTTACCATCCATTGATGTAGCTCCTAATCAAGGAAAGATGCTTTACTTACTTGCGAGAATTAAGGGAGCCCAGCGCATATTGGAAATGGGGACTCTCGGTGGCTATAGCACTATATGGTTAGCGCGTGCTCTACCTGAAAACGGTAGATTGGTGAGTTTAGAACTGGATCCGATTCATGCCAAAGTGGCTCAGTCCAACATTGACCGTGCGGGGCTTTCTGCATGTGTCGAGATCCAAGTGGGAGAAGCACTCGATTCCTTGGATAAGTTAGTAGAGCAATATGAAATATTTGATATGATATTTATTGATGCGGATAAGGTTAACAACCCTCACTACTTACAGTATGCTTTACAATTTTCACGTCCTGGAACCCTGATCATCTTCGATAATGTTGTTCGTGAAGGAGAAATCATTGACGGAGACAGCACAGATTCTAGTATCCAAGCAACTAGGACCTTATTCCAGATGATTGCCAAAGAACCCCGTTTGGTTTCAACAGCCATTCAAACAGTAGGTGGTAAAGGATACGACGGCTTTGCATTTGCACTTGTCACTGAGTAGGAAAGCGGATTTCATACGCTAAGGACATAGAAACTAGAAGAACCGTATTTTTCACTACACGAAGTGAAAAATACGGTTCTTCTAGTGTTACTTCCCTTTAATTAGTAAACATTTATAACATAATATTAGTTTTAACAAAAAATTTTGATTACATCCATTTACATTGTTCACAAATTAATTACATCCATTTATATTTATAACAAAATATTTTTATTGATTTTAAGCATGTTTTGATTTATATTTAACACATGAAAAAGAAAATAATTTGTTGGTTCGCAAGTGGAATCATTCTTGTATGTACAAGCATCCAAGCCACACCAATATCAGCTAAAGACCCATAGATACAAAGCGGTTTTTATTATTGACCGAATATACAATCTATATCGAAAGGGAGTTTTTCTTGTGTTTTGTTTGAGATCAAAAAATGTAAAGGCTCTAGTTCTATTCTTCTCTATTCTTGCGGTTTTACTATTTCTGAATAATCAGCCTGTTCAAGCTATTGCTTCAAGCTCAAAACAGATGAATGATCAAACGGAAGTAGTGGATAAGCGAACAGAAACATCGAAAACCTTTAAGAAAAAAGATGGTAAAACGTTTGTAACGGAGCAATATTTAGAACCTATTCATGTTCAAAAAAATGGGAAATGGATTGATATTGATCAAACTAAGAAAGAGAACATCTCCGCTAAAACTTCAGATGAGATGATTTATGTAGAGGAAGGGAAGGCACGATTTGGTTTTGCTAAAAAATCGGATGCACCCCAAATTCTTAGCTTCGAGCAAGGGGGCTCTAAGGTAGACTTTCGTTACATCGGGAAGGATGCCGTTCCGGTTAAACAAGAAGGGAATAAACTCAGTTACCCGGGTGTATATCCAGGCACTGATCTCGTCTATCATATAGATTCTGCTGGTGTGAAGGAAGAATGGAAATTACATCGATATTCTGATCAATCTACATTCTCAATGGGCATCCAGATGAAAGATGCAAAACCAGTTCCTCAAAAAGATGGTTCTATGCAATTTGTGGATCCGAAAGGGGCTCTACTTTTCAGTATCCCACGTCCCTTCATGTACGATGCGAATGATGCTTCTTCTCAGGAAGTAAAGCTAGAAATTCGTAACAGTGGAACAGAAACGTATCTGGACATAAAAGCGGATGAAGCATGGCTCAAAGATCCGAAACGGGTCTTTCCTATCACCATTGATCCTACAGTTGGTGTTCAAGGAGCTAAATCCACTTATGATAACTTAGTTTCTAGCAAGAATCCAACAACGAATTATCAGGTATTTCCATTTTTAATTGCGGGAACTCATGCTGATTATGGAGCAACTCGTTCCTTTATCAAATTTGATCTGCCTACTCTTATCCAGGGAGCACAAATTACTGGGGTTAAATTCTCCTTACATCAATACTCAACAGCTCATCAACAACCCGTTAACCTACACCCGGTTACATCTAGTTGGACTAGCAAGGGGATTACTTGGAATGAGCAACCTAGCGTTGGACAGAAGCTGAATCAAAGTATTGTAGGCGGTGCTGGAGAGTATTCTTGGGATCTCACGGAATTAGGTAAAGACTGGTATAGTAACAAAACTCCTAACAACGGTATTTCCTTGCAATATGAGGATGAGACACAGGATCGTAAATCGTTCCGATCTAGTGATTATATGGATAATGTCACCCAAAGACCGAAATTACTGGTTACCTATACAATCGATCCTCAAACGGTTTCTGAACCAAATGTGGAAGCTGAATCATATATCATAATGGATGCTAAAACAGGACAACAAGTATACGGGAAATCTGTGAACCAGCCTCGTCCTCCAGCTAGTATGACGAAAATGATGACAGAATTTGTTATATTAGATCGGATTAAGAATGGTAAGCTCTCTTGGGATGATACCGTAGAAGTAAGTCCTCGGGCAGCTGGGATCGATGAGTCACAAATTGAATTAGAAGCTGGCGAAAAGATGTCTGTTCGAGAGCTCTTTATGGCAATGGCTGTCTATTCGGCTAATGATGCAACTGCGGCTTTAGCTGAACATGTGGCTGGAACAGAAACAGAGTTTGTCCATGAGATGAATCAAAAAGCCAAGGAATTAAATCTCAATGAAACCCATTTTCGTAATGCAACAGGTTTAAATATGACGGATTATAAGGAACCACCTAATGTAGATGGTGAGCATGTCATGTCTGCGGAAAATACAGCAAATCTAGCTCGGACACTCTTACAACAGCATCCTGAACTTGAGAATATCGTGTCTACTCCGCAATATACCTTCTATAAAGGAACGCCGCGGGAGAAAAAGGTGATCAACTGGAACCGTATGTTACCTGGGCTTGATCAATTTTATCCAGGGGTCATAGGTCTAAAAACTGGATTTACGACTCCGGCAGGATATTGTTTTACTGGAGTCACTGAACAAGAAGGAAAACGTTTTATTACAGTGGTGATGGGAACAAAATCACAAGATGCTCGGTTTACAGAGACTAAAAAGCTGCTAGACTATGCATTTGCTAAATTCGGTAAATAAGATAGAAGGGTATCGTAGAACGATTGGTTCTTACGATGCCCTTTTTGTTATTCTAAAAAATAGAGATAGTAAGATTAGGAGAGAGGGGTCAAGTATACTGTTAAGTCATTGAGGTTTAGAGCTTGGGGTACACAGTTAGTGTGAATTCATTATTCCATTGATCCTTTTCCTTATCATACGTACAGTGATCTAAAATGCCTTTTAGTAAGGCATTTTTTTGTTTGGCATCTTGTAGGAGGGGATAGATATCTAGGGCATATTCTACTTTGGGTATGATATCCATTTGTGTTTTTGCTCGATCTTGTTCTTCTTCGAGGTCGATTAGCGTTTTTTCTAATGCTTGGTGTATTTCACTGATCCGGTTGGCGATGTGTTGAGAGCGATTTATATAGGTTTCTTCATCATAAATTCCTCGCTCTAGCAGGTCGTATAATCTACCTTTTTGGCTTTCCAGATTTCGTGTTTCCTGTTGAAGGTTTCGTAGAGTCATTTCTGTGAGCTCGATATTGTAAGAAGAGCTCTCATGGCGGTCTTTTTTGTCCCATGTTAAACGGTATTGACCTAGCCAAGTATGTAATACTTCAATTAAATGTTCTTCTACGTATACAAATCTAGAGCTTTTGTTTTGGCATTGTTTTTTATAACACATGAGGTGAGGAAGTTGATTTGTATAAGGTCTTAAGACCATAGAGGAGCCGCATTTTGCGCATTTCATTAATCCGGCTAATGGGTTAGAGATTCCATTTTCAAGTTGATAAGGGACATGATATTGCTTTTTTAAGATTTGTTGTGCTTTTTGATACGTTTCCATACGGATCAATGGTTCATGCTTTCCTTGAACATCAATCCATTCGCTTTGAGCACGTGTCTTGACTTCACGGCGTTTGAGAGGATCAGCTGTTTTTTTATGTTCTTTTTTCTTCCATTGGATTCGTCCGGCATATACAGCGTTTTTGATGATATTTAGTACACTAGAACTATTCCAAGGGTTTCCAAGATAGGTCTTATAGCCAAGTACATTTAGCTCGTTAGAAATCTTATTAGACCCAATCCTTTTATTTGGATCCTCATGTGTATACCAGTTGAAAATCATCTTTACCACGGGTGCTTGCTCTGGATTTGGAACCAGATAACGGCTTTTATTGTCACTTTGAATCTCATATCCATATGGAGGACGAGTGCCGATATAATTGCCTTCCTCTACCGAGCGGACTCTCCCACCTTGCAGGCGCCGATTAATGATTTTTAACTCTTTCCGAGCCATGAAAGCCTCAAACTCACTATATTCCTCATCCCACTCGTCTCGAAGATCATACGTTTTACGAGGGGTAATAATTTTCGTGTTAGCCTTTTGGAATGTTTCTAGAATTAAGCCTTGTTCCCTCATGTTTCCGCGACCTAATCGATCTACATCCATAACCAATACGGCATTATAGAGCCCGTTTTCAACTTCTTTTAGTAATTCCATCATTTCCGGACGGTGGATGAGGCTTTCTCCGGATACAATTTCTTGTCTGATCTTTACGATATGTAGGTTTTGATCTTTGGCCACCTGAAGCAATGCTTTCTTATGTTTCGCAAGGGTTTCTCCTTCACCGCGTGTTTCCGCTTCCAGATCTGCACGTGATTTTCGTAGATAAATCGCGACTCTATCCATAAAAAACCCTCCTATGGATATAAATATATGTCAAAACTCCTTGTTTTCTGCATACAGTTTATCGAGGTGATGAACGTTGCAAGAAGATGAGAGAGCCGATGTAACATATAAAATTGGAAAAACAACGATTCATCTAGTTCCTCCTAGAATCACGGAAGAAGAAAGAAGTATAAGAATAGATGAACTGAAGCAATTGATTTTAAGCCTATGGTTGTCAATGGATCACGAGACGAGGAACGATACGACTAGGAAATAGTAAGTGTAACGATAGAAGAATAAAAGCTATAAAAGGCATAATTAATCATCACTAACCCAACTAGTTAAAGATGGGTTAGTTTTCTGTTATTCCAATGCCAACAAAACTGTGAGATTTACTTTATTTTCCGAAACAATTGGTAGATAGATTATCTACAAACACAGATAAACCCCCAGTGTAAATGAAATAACCCTAATCGATATCCTTGGAACAGAGCGGGATGAAGTAGCCGAGCATGTGCAACTCAAAATTGAAAAGACCCAGATTTATAACCATATCCATATCCTCGATGAGCGTGAGCAAGAGGTGATTCGTTGGCGCTTTGGTTTGATGAATGAAGATGAGAAGACGCAGCGTGAGATTGCAAAGGAGTTAGGAATTTCGCGTTCGTATGTGTCGAGGATTGAGAAGCGGGCGTTGATTAAGTTGTTTCACGAGTTTTACCGGAATGTGCCGAAGAAGGATCGTATATAGGAAGAAAATAGGAGAACTCAGTTTCCGTGCTTTTGGAGATTGAGTTCTCTTTGCGTGCTACTTGCCTAATCGAAAGGCATTATGATTGACTTGATATTTTCATACATAGACGCTGACGATTCATTATTCTTTGATGTACTTTTTCATTACATAGGCTGAGTTTCCGGTTATTTTATTTCCTTTGAATCTTTTTATTTTAAAGTCTCCCTCAGTTGTGTTTATGTTTAATTCGGTTGTCTCTAGGTTGTCGGTGCTGAATTTGGCGTATTGGGAATGAAGTTTAATTAGGTCATATGTTTTCTTTGGTGCGTATTTGTGAAGGGAGGGTATTTTGGTGTTAAGACCTATAACGGTAGGGCAACGAGCACCCTCTATGCTGTATTTGAGTAACGGAGTAGATCAAGTATCTGGTTATTGGACAGTCTGACGAGGAATAGATACTATCACGGATGTGCCTTTGGTTAACTGGCTCTGTACATCAATCGTACCTTTTTCGAGCGCCTAATCTTCCATTTTCTTCTGTATATAAATCAAATATAAATTTTATTATTAAAGGCTGGTTGGCTGTTTTACCCGTGGAGACTTTGTTAAAACTACTTCATGGTGCGAGGGCGGAAGAAAATGATTGATCCGATGATTAAAGCAAGAATTGAGCATGATCTACGCCGTTTTAGGCAATGGAAAGCCCGATTGGTGGAAATAGAATATCAACTAGTAGATGCTTTCTTTGAAGGCTCTAAACAGCATCAGGAAACCGCAAACGTCCAAACATCAGGGACTAGTGATCCACATTCCAGATCGTTTGTCAGCGAATGAAGTTGGAGAAGGAGAAAATAAATCTAGAGAGCCGTATACAACGTATAGAAATATTTTAGCTACGATGCACCAAGAACAAAGAAATCTTGTGCGGAAGTTATATTTTGAAAGCTAGATCGACGGGCTATCGAAAGCGAAGTGAATATCGAGAAATCTACCTTTTATCGGATCAAGGAGAAGGCGCTTGTCTTTTACGGCGAAGTGTCAGGACATATTTCTTTTCAAGGTGGAATATAGTAAAAGCAGATATATCTTTTACAAATAGTATTTTGATAGTCGGAGGTATTGTCTGTGTCTAACAGTTTTCTAATTTCTCGTTAAAATCCAGTCTTCCGATTACATTAATCGTGCACGAAAATAAATTGAATCCAGTTGTTGAAAATGATTATATTTCAACAACTGGATTCAATTTATTTTTGAGTATAGGAAGTCACGAACCAAAAAAACAATCAGCTTTATCGGGCTTTATATTTTAAAAATTAGGCTGTGAATGGGTTTCTATATCGATGAATGTGAATATAGATGATAAAGGCATTTATCTATTTGAATTAAGGAGTGAAGATATGTCACAGGCAAATATACCTAATATTTCACCCAATATTTCGATTACCCGAGAAGATGCAGTCAACCTATTACTGTCATCCATTGCACTAGAAGAGCTAGGTCTTAGCCATATTATTAATGCCGAAGGGGAAAAACTTCAATACGTTCTCGGAACCCTCCCTGGAGTGTCAACGAGCTTTCAACCTACGATTACGGACTTACTTACGATTAATGCAAGTGTTCGTGACACGATCAATGTGATCGGAAAGAAAGAGTGGATTTTAAACGAGAAGTTAGAAAATGTGTTAGGCACAGATGTTACAAGGGGACCAACGGGACCTCAAGGACCGCCTGGAACCACAGGGTCATCGGGAGGACCTCCTGGACCTCCAGGGGGCACGGGACCTCAGGGACCGCAAGGATCAGTGGGAGCGGTTGGAGCTACAGGGGGCACAGGACCTCTTGGACCACAAGGACCTCAAGGACCGACAGGGTCTTTTGCTACAGGTGGAACCTTATTCGTGGTTCAAGGGAATACAGGAGCTGACGGAACGGTTCCACTCGGTTTCGGAGATACAATTAACTTTATATCCAATACGTTAGACATTACGGTAACCCCTGGTTCTGCCAATGTGAGTTTAGAAGTGCCCACTGGAACGACTGGAGCCATTGCAGACATCGTTCAAGCAATCGTTTCAGAACTCGGTCTGACTGGTGCAACAGGAGCCACGGGAGCAGATGGAGCCGACGGAGCCACGGGAGCCACGGGAGCAGATGGAGCCGACGGAGCGACCGGAGCTACGGGAGCCACGGGAGCAGATGGAGCCGACGGAGCGACCGGAGCTACGGGAGCAACCGGAACCGATGGAGCCGACGGAGCTACGGGAGCAACCGGAACCGATGGAGCCGACGGAGCTACGGGAGCAACCGGAACCGATGGAGCCGACGGAGCTACGGGAGCTACGGGAGCAACCGGAACCGACGGAGCTACGGGAGCCACTGGTATAGATGGAGCCGACGGAGCGACCGGAGCCACGGGAGCAACCGGAACCGATGGAGTCACAGGTGCCACGGGAGCAACCGGAACCGATGGAGTCACAGGTGCTACGGGAGCAACCGGAACCGA
>NZ_JAUSUV010000021.1 GCF_030814315.1 Croceifilum oryzae
ATTACAGACGCTTCTTGGGCTGAATTCGTATCCATGCTAGAGTACAAAGCGGAATGGTTCGGAAGAACCATTGTGAAAGTAGGGAAAACGTTCCCATCCAGTCAGCTTTGCTCTTGTTGTGGATATCGCAATAAAGACGTGAAGAACCTTCATTTACGAGAGTGGACGTGTCCTGAATGCAAGGAACACCATGATCGGGACATCAACGCATCCACCAACATTCTAAAAGAAGGTTTAAGATTAATAGCCGTAGGAACTACGGTGTAAGCTTGGTAAACTTCCTCGGAGTGCCAAGGACTACCCAAGAATCCCCCACCTCTTAGCGTTTTTCAGCGTAGGTGGCGGGAGTGTTCAAGACTAAATATTCCTTAGAGAGGCTTGATCACAGGGTTCCTACCAAGCAAATAAGCCCAATTTTGTTGGATGATCTGAACAAACTTTGCATTGTTCTTCACCCGTTTCTCTAGGACTAATCTCATACTCTTAGAATTTGCCTTTGTCTGAAATTTATTTGCTTGTTCATTCTATAACATCATAGAAATGAACGAATTGATGTTCCTTCGGATTTTGTTCTTTCTATTGCTTTCATTATATCTCGTCTAATCTTTGTGGTGTTACAATTTCACTATATCAGGTCAGTTCCAGATTAAGCAAATCCATGCAATCGTACTTAACCGGATTCGTCCGAATGATGCGGGGCGTTATCGAGGTGTTCCTGTTACGGTTGGAGACCATTTACCACCCCAGCCGTGGGAAGTTTCCATACAAATGGAACAGCTAATCCAGAAGTATTACAGAGAATGGAGCATGCTTCATCCACTAGAACAGGTTGCGTATCTTCACTGTGATTTCGTTCGTATTCATCCGTTTATCGATGGAAATGGACGGACTGCAAGGCTTATTACAAATCTAGAGCTAATGAAGCAAGATTATCCGCCTGTTATCCTGCCGGTTGAGGAACGAGTGGCTTACTATGAAGCGCTCCAAAAATATGATGACACTGGAATTCCTGATGATTTTGTAGCATTGCTAACTAAGCTGGCTGAAAAATCTCTTACCTTCTATTTAACAGTTTGCTCAGGGTGAAAATATGAATTATACTGCTATCTCTAACCCGATTCTCATTTCTTACTTATGAAGCGGAAATCGGGTTCTTCTACTGTCTACCTATGAAAAGGATTAGGGACGAGACGACTTAAGCGATCTTGTGGACGTTGGGAGGAATCCCTTGCCTGTTTATTTATTGTTCTACAATATCAATTAAAGGAAATCGTGAGAAAGAACTGAAATACTAAGTGTAATGAAGAAAGAGGGTGAGTACTACTTGACAGTTATGTTGTTTTGATTAATAATTACAAAATATTGGAAATATTACATATTTTGGTAGCGGTGAGCTATCAATGTAAAAAGGAGAAGATTTTCTTGAATAAAAAAACGTTTTTTCTCTCTCTATTTCTGTTGTTTACGGGTAGCTTTACGTTTAATCTGGAAGTGTTTGCTGAAGACCATCCTTATGATGGGAAAACCCCCTCATATAACAATTGTGATGGCAGTGTCGAAACAAAAAGAAGTTCATATCTAAAAGGTCCTGATAACTCAAATATTGGTATCGTGGAATTACGATTTAGTAATATGTGTAAGACAGCCTGGGCGAGAATCACTATGTTTAAGCCTATCGTCTGGCCTTGGAAAGCGAATGCATTTATCACTCGGAATACAGATGGGAAAAGGTTTAGTTGCGAATCGGCTGGAGGCAATGGTGAAGTGCTTAATGGTCAGACATTTTGCTATACTCCTATGGTGTATAATCTAGATCCTAGGACATCTTATGCTTCCGGTGAGTACTATCTCCCTAATAGTGACGGGGTCTTTCAAACACGTACAGACTCATACTAAAAAGACAATTTGTAATGGGCAGACAGACGAATGGTGATATACATTGGTTATAAAAATAAGCCTCTCAAGGTAATAGCTTTGAGAGGCTTTAAGCATTTTATATACTAAAAGAGAAGTGAAAAGGATTAGAGGAACACTCCAATATGTTTGATAAAAAGGTGGATATCTATGATTCATATATTAATCGCAGATGATGATGCTCATATTTGCGAATTGATTCGGTTTCATCTGCAAAAAGAAGGGTTAAACGTGTGGGAAGCTGGAGATGGGGAGACGGCAATCGAGATTCTAGAGAAACAGCAGATTCATTTAGCGATTATCGATTTGATGATGCCCCGAAAAAATGGATACGAGCTGTGTAAAGAGATACGTGATTTCTATGACATCCCCGTTATTATGTTGACTGCTAAAGATCAGTTGCAGGATAAGGAAAAAGGGTTTGAGTGTGGGACAGATGACTATATCGTCAAACCGTTTGAACCACGGGAGGTTTTATTTCGTGTAAAGGCATTGCTTCGTCGCTATTCGATGGTTCACTCTGACGTTATTACAATTGGTGAAACGATGATCGATCGCAAAAGTTATGAGGTTCGATGCAAGGGAAACTCTATCATTCTTCCATTGAAGGAGTTTGAACTATTATCTCAACTAGCCAGTTATCCCAATCGAGTTTTTACTAGGGATGAATTGATTCAATTGGTGTGGGGCTATGACTTTGTAGGAGACGTACGGACGATTGATGTACATATTAAGCGTTTGCGTGAGCGATTTGAAGCGAAGACAGATGACTTTACCATTAAAACCGTACGCGGGATTGGGTACAAAATGGAGGTAAGATCCTAGTGAAGACGCTCTATTCTCGGTTTACCATCACCACGATCTGCATCATGATCGTCAGTGGATTTGTTGCCTTTTTAGGGAGTAATCTCTATTACCAGATAAAGTTAAAATCGTTTAATGATCAAAAGATTACCCAGATGACTCAAACCATTGTGTCGTTTCATCACGATAATCCCGGAATTCAACTAGATAAATATCTGCAGCATATTTCGCAGCTGGGCTATCAGATTGCCTTATTCGATGAAGGAAAAGAACCAACCTTTTTTGGAAAGCCTTTTCGGATGAATCATCTCTCCTCTTCTACTGTCGATCAGGTTTTACGAGGAGAGGTATATCATGGAATTGAGCAGTTTCCTAAAGAGGCATTTGTAACGGGTTTCTTTGATGATGAATTGCGAAACACGATAGGCATGCCAATTAAATTAGATGGCAAGCAACAAGCGGTCTTTCTCCGCCCTGATATTGGGTACCAATTTGGAGAGATGCGTATCTTTTTTGCTGTTCTGATCGCTCTTATTATCGGATTAAGTGTTTTGTTTGTTTTGATCAGTACGCACTATGTGGTAAAACCAATCCGAGATTTAACACATGCTACCAAATTAGTAGCCCAGGGCGAGTATGATCTCTATTTGCCAACCCAGCGTAAAGATGAAATCGGGAAATTAGCTTATACCTTCTCCCAGATGGCGCAAAGTGTGAAAAATCTAGATGAAATGAGGCAAGAATTCGTTTCCAATGTGTCTCACGAGATTCAATCTCCACTTACTTCGATTCAAGGATTTACGAAAACTTTGCAGACAGAGGATCTTACTAGGGAGCAGCAACAGCGTTATTTGGAGATTGTGGAGAGTGAAAGCCATCGGTTATCCGTGTTAAGCAAACAATTGCTAACCCTCGCATCTCTGGATAAGGAAGGAGGATCCATAGAGAAAATGGATTTTGATCTATCTGATCAGATCAAACAAGTGATCTTTATGTCCGAATGGCAATGGAGGGAAAAGGACCTAACCATTGAGATGGAGCTCCCTCAGACGATGATTCATGCAGATCCCAAACTACTTTATCAAGTGTGGAGCAATCTGATTACCAATAGTGTAAAATTTACCGATCCAAACGGCACAGTTGTGGTGAAGATTACCTCATCCAATTCCGATCAAAAAGAGGTACAGGTGTTGTTTGCTGATACGGGAATCGGGATACCGAGTGAAAATCTGCCCTATATCTTTGATCGTTTTTACAAGGTAGATGCAGCAAGGACTAGAAATGAGCAAGGTACTGGACTTGGGCTTGCCATTGCCAAGAAGATTATCGATATGCATGGAGGTTCGATTGAGGTTACGAGTCAGGAAGGGGAAGGAGCTCAATTTCTCATCCGACTCCCAGTGTAACTTTTTATTCATTTGATGTTCATAATTCGAATTTATAATGGAGCCAGAAAGTCGAGATAGAGGAGGAAATTAAGATGTTTCTGGCTCTGAGAGAAATCAAATATTCGAAACTACGCTTCTTGCTCATTAGTATCATTATGGTTCTCATCACATGGTTAGTGTTTCTGATATCGGGTTTAGCCAATGGATTGTCTTCAGAAAATGCTTCTTCCTTTCAAAATATAAAAGCAACTCATTTTATCGTGCAGCCCAATGCAGATAAAAAACTAAATCGCTCTCGAATCTCAGAAGAAAAATGGGTTGAGATTCAAAAGCTTTCCAGTCCTGGGGAAGTAACGCCCTTTGGTCAAAAGATGCTTTCGATCGTGAAACAGGGAACAGACCATAAGGTTGATATTGCCGTCTTTGCTACCGATGCAAATGGGTTTCTAGCCCCTGATGTCATAGAAGGGAAAAAATTAAGGAATGATGCACAACATGAAGTGGTTGTCGATCAATCTCTTAGTGAAAAAGGAATTGACATAGGGGATTGGATTCAAGACCCAGATACTGATCAAAAGTGGCAGGTAGTTGGCTTTACAAAGGGTCAGATGTATAGTCACTCGCCTGTTGTGTTTATGAACCTACATGATTGGAAGTCCATTGCGATAAAGCAAACTGCCGAAACAACAACCTATTATAATGCTATTTCCGTAAAAATGGATTCGCTCAATATCCATACATTACAAAGCCAAGTAAAAGATATCGACATCATTACGAAAGCGGATGCTCTGCAAAACATCCCTGGATATAAAGAAGAGCAAAGTACATTAAATATGATGATGGTATTCCTATTTGTTATTGCTTCTTTTGTGCAAGCTGTGTTTTTTTACGTTATCACCTTACAAAAAACGAGCATGTATGGCGTTTTAAAAGCAATCGGGGCGAGTACTGCGAAGCTTACACGAAGTCTAGTGGTGCAGATGCTGTTTATTATCGTACTCGTTATCTTGTGTAGCATAGGACTTTCATACGGTGCTCAAGCTCTTATTTCATCCAGTGTCCCATTCCAATTAGAAGTTGGAACGATTGCTTTGTTCTCAGGATTGTTTTTTATTGTTTCGATCATCGGGTCTCTGTTATCGCTCTATCAGATTTTAAAAATTGATGCAGTAGAAGCAATCGGGAGGGTGGAGTAATGAGCGGGAAAGTCGTGTTGGAGAATATCAGCAAGTGGTATGGAGAAGGTGCTACCTTTGTTAAGGCAGTGGATCAAGTTTCTCTCCACGTCCAAAAAGGGGAGTTTGTGGCGATTATCGGTCCATCAGGTTCAGGGAAAAGTACTTTACTATCAATTATGGGCGCTTTACTGTCACCTAGCGAGGGTCGGTTCCTGCTCGATAATCAAGATGTAACAAAATTTACCAAAAATGAGATGGCACAGGTTCGCTTAGAGAAAATCGGATTTATCTTTCAATCCTCTAATCTCGTTTCGTTCTTATCTGTACGAGACCAGCTATTACTTGTGTCTAAGTTAGCAGGAAAGAAAGAGAAAGAAGCCAAACAAAAATCAGATCAGTTGCTCGAGCGAGTGGGTTTGTTCCATCGTCGAAATCATTATCCAGAGCAGTTATCGGGTGGAGAGAAACAGCGTGTTGCCATCGCTCGTGCATGGATGAACGACCCCGAATTGATCCTCGCTGACGAACCCACCGCCAGTCTCGACTCTAAACGTGGTCGAGACATCGTAGAAATGATCGCTAAGGAAGTAAAATCACGAGGCAAATCTGCGATTATGGTTACTCATGATGAACGAGTACTTGATTTATGTGACCGAGTGTTGATGATTAAGGATGGACAATTAAGTGAGCGTGTTGCAACTCATATATGAATAAGGAAGTCGTATCGATCATCCCGATTTCTTGAATCGCCAAAAGCAAGGGGTTCTAGAACATAGAACTCCTTGCTTTTTTTATGTGAAACTAGGGGATGCTGTCCTTATAGAGAGATCCAATCAATAAAGCTAGCAATCCAATGATTGGGGTTAAACTTCCTTTCTAAGAAAATACTTATCCAATCAGCGAAACCGAGCAATACGATCGTTGAGAACAACATAATCTCCTTCGTACTCTTTTTTTGTTTCACCATCATGAAGATACTGGTTGCCAGAGCTACTGCAATAAAAAGGATGAACCATATCATGCTTGAGAGCCAACCACCTTTCGTTTCTCCTTACCTTTTTTCATCCATGTTAAGAAAAGGAAAAGTAAGGGGAAAATGACAGCAAAGAGCAGCATGTATTCAAAGTAGTATTCTCTATTAAATACAATATTTTCTAGAATGTTATCAAATCCTAATGAAAGTCCAGAGACTAATAAAATGAGAGAAATGGAAAGCCATGATCGATTGTTCACTTGAAACAATTGGCACAACCCTGATACTGCACAATAATAACTAATGCTCAGCTTAATAAAAATAACAATCAGCAAAATGAGTGCAATAGTCGATTCTAGGTGTTCGAAGAAAGTCCCTATGTGCATTTCTTGCACAATGACAAATAAAGAGTAAGTTTCATGGGAAGCCCGCGTAACACCGAGCACTCCTATTGTGAAAAAAACACCTAAACTGAGCAATAACGCAGTAACAACATTTGCTAGAATAAAACTTACTTTGATTCTGTTTTTGCTTTTGACATATGGAAATAGCATCATCAAAACAAATGCCTCCATAAAAGGAAAACCAATTAGTGACCGAGTCTCTTTCATGGTCGTCCAGATGTTCATATGAAACATTCCTTGGAATCGATCCCAGTTCCACTCGGAAAGAGCAATAAAAAATATGAGGAGAAATGTCACCGTAACGAGAGGAAACAAAAATTCTGTTGATCTGGAGATTGTTTCTACTCCCTTTGTAACAGCGTAACAGATAACGAGAAGAAACATGACATGAAATACGACTATAGGCGTACGTGGCATGAGGTTTATTTTCATGAAATCACCTAGATTTCGAGTGATTAAAGCAGACAGATGTACGAAATATCCAATATACAATAGTGCAATGAATCCTCCGAATCCCTTTCCAGCTACTTGAATGCAGATCTGGATGATGGTGTTTCCTGGATAATAGTTAGCAAGTTTTATCCAGATAAGGACTAATAGAACACCTGCTATTCCTGACCATAGGGGAATCATCCACGCATCTTGTTTTGCAATGGAAATAAGTCCTCCAATACGAAAAAAAAATGAAGTTCCTAGCAAATATCCAAGTGCTAATATAAAAAATTGCCAAGTGCTAATTCGAGCTGTTTCCATCATTATCCCCCACATACGGATTGATGGTTTGACCAATATCGGTGATTTCACTTTTAATGGATAGTTGGAGCTTGGTTTTATCCCATGCAATACCCCTTTTTTTCATATCATCCCATTCTTTTCCGTTCTGGTACTTGATTTTTTCCTCTAATCCAAATAAGTCCCATTCTTTGCTGATGGACTCTTGATAGAATTCCGTCGCTTTCTGAAACACTTGTTGTTTAAATTTTTCTTCGATCATCTTCAAATTTTCCAACGTTAATTCATTCTTTTGCTCATTGTTCACAAGCGAGAGCTTTGTACTGATATCGACTTTCCAAACAGGTTCACCGGAAATAAGATCCAAGCGCCTTCGGACTTTTGGTTTAATTGCTTGAACGTCCACTGTGCGATTATTAATCGTCAACGATTCCATAAATACCTCACTTTCTCCTTTCAATATAAAGTAATAATTCATTTGATTTAACGGCAACTTCCCGATCATTCGGTCGTTCTTAAACACAGCACCTCCGCTAAATATGAGGTTTCCTTGATTTGCTTCAATCTTTTCGTATCTGTCCGTGGTGGGTGATGGACTGGACCCACTTAGGCTGATCATGGGCATGACGGTTAGCCTAGAAGATTCCATATTTTCAACCAAATCTTTAATACGCACCCTTCTGCTTAAACGTCCAGTTAATTTGGATTGGATTTCAATAATAGATCGTAGTGAGCGTCCCGGTAGCCTTTCCAATGGAAGATAAGTCATCATCACTTCAGAGAGAGGTGAATCCGTAACGAATAAGTAAAGGTTGGAACGCCGATTGTGTTGCTTCTCGAAAAAGTTAAGCAACGAATTCAATCCCTGTTTAGCATAACGTTCCGTCACGATTTCAGACTGATAGTGATCAGAAAAAAGCTTTCTTGGTAAAAGATTAGCCGTTTTTGTTCCTAACTCCGATGTACTGTCCGCTTGAACACAGTACGTATACACCGGAGCCTTAATACCGCCCCCTTTTTGTGCAGCAACTGCCTCCGGATTCACGATTTGGTAATATACAGTCTGCTTACCTGTATCCGGGTCCCTATCTGCACCCACCAACTCACCGATCGCTAATTCATTCAGCTCGTTCTTATCCCAACATCCGGTTGTACAGCATAGCAAAATGCCTGTCATCATGATCATGATGCCTTTTTTTAGCTCCTTCATATTCTTCTCCTTCGTTTTTTTCTGGTTACTTGGGGATACGTATTCATCCATGGACGAGGTACTCTCACAAAAACATCTTTCCAATCCCTAAATTTAGAAGGAGCAAGTGGGGAGAGGTAAGGAACACCGAATGATTTAATGGAAGCCAGATGTACAACCGTAAATAGCACACCACACAATACACCAAACAACCCCATAAAGCCGGCGAGTGCCATGTAGGAAAATTGGAGAATTCGTTGCGTGATACCGAATTTATAAGACGGTGCTACAAAATTGGAAATAGCCGTGATGGATACGACAATAACCATCGCCGCAGCAACGAGGCCTGCTACAACAGCTGCTTCTCCTAATACCAACGCACCAACGATGGAGATAGCCTGGCCTGCGATCCGAGGCATACGAAGACCTGCTTCACGCAACACTTCAAACGTGATCATCATGATAATAGCTTCTAGCAGTGTAGGGAAAGGAACTCCTTCTCGCTGAGCAGAAAGATTGATGAGGAGAGAATGGGGTAGAAGCTCCTGATGATAAGTAAGAACAGCAATGTAGAGAGATGGTACGAGTATAGCCAGAATAAAAGAGAGAATCCTTAACCATCGAAGGAGGGTGGCAATATGAGCTCTTTGATAGTAATCATCCGGTGCACTAAAAAATTGAAAAAAAGTAACTGGACCCATTAATGCATCTGGAGTTCCATCAACGAGTACACCCACTCGTCCTTCCAACAGATGAGATGCCAGAACATCAGGTCTTTCTGTTTTTAACAAGGTAGAAAAAGGGGAGATTGTTCTATCCTGGATCCATTCCTCTACATAGGCGCTATCTAAAATACTGTCTATCTGGATCGAACGGATACGCTTTCGGAATTCATCCACCACGTCTGTTGGAGCAAGGTGTTCTAAGTAGAGTATCCTGACTTTCGTTTCCGTTTCGGTACCAATGATGAACTGCTCAATTCGCAGATGAATGTTTTTTACTCGTTTTCTGAGGAGGGCCAAATTGATTTCAATACTTTCCGTAAACCCTTCCTGTGGTCCGTGAACGGTGGATTCCATCAAAGGTTCCGATACGTTGCGATGAGGTGTCTTGGATATATCCAGCAACAATGCTTGCTTTGTACATTCGATAACCAATAAACACCATCCATCCAGCAATTTCTGGACACAGTGGTTTAAATCTGTGGTTTCCGTAATAGAACTAAGCGGGATTCGAGTTTGTAGTATGTCAATGATGTCAGGGGATGATTGCAACTCGTTGTTAATAGATTCTTCGGATAAGAAGTGAAGCAATTCATGTTCAATCTTATGTTTATCGACTAATGTTTCAATAAAAACACAGTGACCGTGAAGGTTCGGGGATATAACAAAGATGTGATTCACTAGATCTGGGGGATTTTGAAAGGTGCTTACTATTTGGTTTACAAATGTTTTTGGATCGATTTCATCAATAAATAACATGTTTAAATGACCTCAACATTTTTTTCTATATATTGGTTTGTATTGTCTGTTTTTTAAGTATTACCAGTGAGCTGTCGAATATGCGCCAATGCCTTGGTGTCTATGACTCGAAAAGGACTATTGCAGATATATCGAATTCTATAATGTAAGAAACACCTAAAAAATCGCTTCGGATTATCAACTTAATATATAATGAAAAACAATATTAATATATTGTAAAACGATAAATGTCATGGTAAAATCATATTGTAATTAAATAAGTGAGGTGTTTTAAATGAATGTTAAACGAGGTTCAACCACTTTCTTAAAGGTGATTATTTTTCTGGTTGGAGTTGCAATACTTGCTTTGTGTATCTGGTTACCTGGGGCAGCCATTAGAGATGCAGGAGCACATCCAGATACGGCGTACTTCCTTATCCCCTTTTTAGCATGTGCATACGGATTCTGTGCTACGCTTTCTGTTGCATTGTATCAAGCATATAAGCTATTAACTTACATCGAAAAGAGCAATGCTTTTTCTGAATTATCCCTTAACTCTTTGAAGATTATAAAGAAATGTGCTTTTACAGTCATTTTCATCATTTTGTTAGGGCTAGTAAACTTAAAGGTACTTTCTAAAGTTACAGGTGATGATCCAGCAGGTCCTACATCATTAGGTCTAATGGGAATTTTAGCAATAAGTATCATCATAGCCGCTGTGGACGCACTTCAAAAGCCATTAAAAAACTTCCTTGAAAAAGGTTCGGAATAGCAATTGTCAGTCCAAAGCAGGATAATCCCCTCTAATGATTAGACACACATCTAATAATTTAGAGGGGATTATCCGCGTTTTTCTATAGGGACCCCATGTAGAGCTTTCTGGGAGCCTTATTTCGGAGTAGTTACACATTGGGGCTTTTTACATTTGTAGCAAGGGTTAATCTGGTCTTCCTACGTCTAATTAGCCCTGGAGATCTCAATATTAGCTCCGTTTCCGTCTTTGTTTTCTTTGAGAACTTTAAACTGGAGACCCAACTTCGGTAAAATCTTACCTACACTTTCCATACCTTTTAATGAGTAGTCATTCTGATCGTTAAAAGTAGAGATACCTTCTTGGGAGGGAAAGTCCAATTTCCCATGATCTGTCTCTAGCTTAAGTGGAGAAGTTTTGCGAAGACCAAAAGCTGCATCAGCAAGTTGAAACGCTTCAAAGGCCGGTTTTAACTTATCATTGTTCCAGTATTTAAGTTGCTGATGAGCATCAACAACTCCAATCATTCCATAACCCGGATGTTTACTTGTTGCGTTATCCGTATAACGACCATCATAGTACCACACTAGCATTCCTGGATCGTAAGTCGCCCCTTGAAATGTTTTAGACAATCCTTTGTCTAATCCATTGTGACTTCGCCATTCAATGAGGTAATAATTAGGATACTTGGTGCCATCCTTATCCACTGGAGGTAAGTTTACCTTGATTACTTTTCGTGAAGGATCATCACTAACAGCCTCACTTAACGAAATTTCTTTCTTCTGCTTTAAATCATTGTAATCCACTTCAATTGGTTTAATCCAATTTCCACCATAGATAGCCTGCAAAAACACTTTAGACCATGGATCAAAGCCAATTGGCTCGGTTCCCTCTACTTTTCCATTCATTGCACCCATATCCATTAGAGACCAATTACCCACTGGAGATCCTTTATCTAAATCATACAAATCGGGCAAACCTAGATTATGACCATATTCATGTGTAAAAATACCAACAGGAGAATCTTCCGGAACCATTATATATGCATAGGCTTTCAGAGAAGTCCCTGGTATTGGTACAGGATCTTTTAATGTATCCATATGGGGCACCACATCTAGATCCTTCTCAGCTCCTGCTACAACAACTGACAAGCTATCCAACAATCCGTCGGGTTCCATGACATTTCCATCCCCGTCTAAATCATAAGGATCTCTCTGATCGTATTTCTCCTCATTCCCCCTAATGGATTGACCAACTTGTGTCAGAGTTTCTTTTGTTAACTCTTTAAATCCGTCAAAATCTTTGAAGTGACCTCCCATTTGATTATAGTAGCCTATATTATGTTTGGCCTGCATCCACGGAGCAACTGTTCCTTGCATAGACCAAGAGCCTCCCGACTGTTCTTTATAATACTGATTCATCGTCGGCATACTGGTTCCTTCAGAGGTCTGATAGACTCCAGATTTAAATAGCATATTTTCATAGTGTTTCTGATTAAAATCTTTGGTGTAAAAGGAATTGTTTGGATTAATTTGATTATGCTTTTTATCTTGGAATTCAACTAACGAGACAGCCATATAATCAGAATAATCTTCTGATTTACTGAAATCCGTTTTACCTTTCTCTAATGCTTGTTTTTGGAGGGCTGTTAAGTTCTTTTTTGCTTTTTTTCCAAAATCAGTGGATGTATCAATCCCATGATTATCCTTTTGTTTCGCATCCACTTTGGAATTGTAAGTACTTGCTTTCACGATACCTGCGGGTATAGTCGTATTAACGATAGCTGCTACTAAAGTTATTGAGAGAATTCCAGCTACTCTTTTATAGGTATTCAAGTCATATTCCTCCTAATCTGATTTTCATAATCATACAAAAAAGTTATAAAGATAAAATGCAGATTTTCTCACGATTAGATAAAGATATTTTTGGAGAGTCAAAAAATGGTTGTTAAATCAGGATTTGAGCTAGGAATGGTGAAGGATTCGAACAACGGAGTGATCGGTGAGAAGAAGCTCATTCGATCGGATGGATTGGATATTTTGATGGAGTGATGTATTAAATCAGATAGGGCTGTCCGATCGGATCTCATACTTAAAAAGTGAGATGGTATCTGAATTTTAGACGAGGATCTTCAAATTGGTTTTGACATGAGCATAGAGGAAATACGAATTGTTCCCGTGGATAAAATTATGGGACTCCCCATAGGCCGGATGGAGCGTGATCGATCATGGTGGGAACATCTGACATATCAGGCGGGATGCTTGGAGCCTGATCGGATTAAGTCACTGCAGGAGGAGTTGGAGACAAAAGGGCGAGATGCATTCATTGAATCGTTTGCCTTGGAAGAATATCAGATACCCTTGCGATATTATCCTAGTATGGATCAATACTATGGATCGTATGATGGTACACATCGCATTGTATGGGCGAAATTAGTAAATGCTCCCTATATCAGAGCGAAAGTAGAGGTCTATGAACGGAATGAAGAAATGTATCGAAACTATTTATCAGTAGCACCACACAAGGCCAGATGGAGAGAGGCGCTGCAACGATGTGGTCTTAGACAAAACTCATTGCAAGATCAGGTGATGTATCAAGATCACTTAGTTTACCCATTTCGAAATCGGACAACGTTTCTAGATGAAGATGACTGGCTTACACTACGGGTCAAAGAAAGGTATAAGAAGGACACACACAGCTTGGAATGTTGCCTAACTTTGCATCATGAATGGCAGGAGAAGATCAAGAATCAAAAGTGGCGTAATCGCCTGATTTCCGTATTGAGTGTGATTCATCAAGATTCTGCTTACGAATTACTTCATGACTTATACAAATTAGGTTGGAAGAAAATAGAGTGACGGTTTGTCCCTTTACTATTGCATATGCGAGAGTATCTACAAACGGACACTTCTGTTCTGCAATCTATTTCAAAAAGTATACTTTGCGACACAACCGTTATATATCTACCTGTGGTGCTAGTTGAAATGTATTCATTGTTTTCGGTAAACGTGGGGCATATATCTATCTAAAATAAAACCTGAACATAGTGATCCTACAGTTGCATGTTATTCATGAATCTTTTTAAAATGTTGGAGGGCCTTTTATCATGACTACGTACCCACCCGTAAAACAATGGAGAAAAATTAGGGACGTCTAGTTCAATAAAAACAATTTCATTTTGATAATGTAGGATAGGATCTTCGAATGAATAAGTCAAACCAATCGTAATTGCTAAGTTTTGCCTAATAGCATTTTGTATGGCTTGTATATTATTTGAAATAAATAGGATATTTACTTTTGCATGCTTCGAAAATAAATTGTCAACGCTATCTCGAATATATTCATCATCATATAAGACTAAAGTCTGATTCGCTATTTGTTCAGGTTTAATCTTTTTTTCTAGTACAAGTGGGGAATTCTTATTTACTCCCACGACTATTTTAACATTGAGCATTTTATTAAATAAGAATGTAGGAGTTCTTTGGCTTGTATTTTCTGAAAACGCAATGAATCCGATATCAATTTTATCATTCTCAAGGTCTTTAAGTATTTGCTTATGTCCCTTTTCGTAAATTTTTATGTTTACATGCGGATGCATCTCTTTAAACTGTGTAATCGTATGTATGAGTCCATGCATTGGTCCAGGTATTGTAGCAATTCTTAGTTCACCACTTAACGTATTATTATACATTTGGGCCTCTTTTTTTAACTCCTCCACTTGTATTAAAATATCATTTGCTTTTTTTATAATTAAATGACCCTCAGCAGTTGGAATTGCACCTAATCCTCGAGAACGTGTAAAAAGAGTCAAGCTTAACTCATTTTCTAGTAATGAAACGGATTGACTAATTGCTGATAATGTAACGTGAGATTGAACTGCAGCTTTGGTGAATGAGCCCGTTTTTGCTACTTCCACGATGTATTTCAGTTGTTCAAAATTCATAGTGACACCTTCTTATTAAGTTGTACTTAATTATTATTAAATATATATAAATTTTAATACACTTTAAATAGAGTTACAATGTACAGAGAAGAACAAAGTTAATAGGAATACCAAATCTAAGAATATTTCTTTATTTTTTATTTGATTCACTTCAAAATATTTGAATGATTACTAATTTAATGGAAAGAAGGTATTTGATATGTGTGGAATAACAGGATGGATAGATTGGACAATGGACATTTCCAATCAAAAAGATATTTTAAAAAACATGACAGACTCTATTCAACACCGTGGGCCCGATGCAGAAGGGTTTTGGTTTTCAAAACATGCAGCATTGGGGCACCGACGCCTTATTGTTATTGACCCTGAGGGTGGCCTACAGCCAATGCTATATAAAGATGACCATGCAACCATTGCGCTAACATTTAATGGAGAAATTTATAACTATCAAGAGCTTCGCATTGAACTTGAAAAAAAAGGACATATCTTTCAAACAAAATCAGACACGGAAGTATTACTCCATGCTTATGTAGAATGGGAAGAAGATTGCGTACAACACTTAAATGGTATTTTTGCTTTTGGTATTTGGGATGAGAGGCGCCAGCGTCTTATGTTAGGTCGTGACCATTTAGGAGTAAAGCCGCTCTTTTATGCTCAACGTGGCACTTCGATACTTTTTGGATCAGAATTAAAAGTCTTACTTGCTCATCCCTCTGTAAAGGCAGAAGTAGATACAGATGGACTTGCTGAACTCTTTTGTCTTGGACCGGTACGTACACCTGGTCATGCTATTTTTAAGGGGATACATGAGGTGCGTGGGGGCCATTATGTACTGTTTACTTCTAATAAAGCAGAAACTAAACAGTATTGGAAACTAAACAGTAAAACGCATACAGACGATATACATACTACTGTTGAAACGATCCGCTCTATTCTACAAGATACCGTGCAACGACAATTAATTGCTGATAGGCCTGTGGTATCCATGTTATCTGGAGGATTAGATTCTAGTGGTTTAACAGGTTTAGCAGGGAATGAATTTAAAAAGAATAAGGAGACACTTCATACCTATTCACTCACCTTTACGAATGAAGAGCGAGATTTTAAAGAAGATTTTCTTCGTCGTGACCGGGATGAACCTTGGGTAAAACGTGTAGTTGAACATGTCGGAACAAAGCATCACTCTATCGAGTTGGGTGCGGAAAAATTAGTTGAGAATTTGTTAATTCCAATGAGAGCTCGGGATTTACCAGGTGTTGGAGAACTGGAAACTTCTCTCTATCTGCTGTTTAAGGAAATGAAAAAAGATGCTACAGTAGCACTTTCAGGAGAATCAGCAGATGAAGTGTTCTCAGGGTACCCATGGTTCCATCAAGAAGAATTTTTACAAGCAGAAATGTTTCCTTGGGGTGTAAATTCTTCTTATATCACAGACATTTTATCAGAAGATTTACAAGTAAAAATCAGTCCATTTCACTATCAAAAACAACGTTTCCAAGAAGCTGTTCGTGAAATCCCCTTTTTAGATGGAGAAAATGATGTACAGATGAAACAACGTCAAATGTCGTATATGTTTATTACAAGATTTTTACCGTTTATGTTAGAGAGAAAGGATCGTACGAGTATGATGACAGGTTTCGAAGTACGTGTGCCATTCTGTGACTATCGACTTGTCGAATACCTTTGGAATGTTCCATTTGAAATAAAGAGTATTGATAATATTGAAAAAGGAATTTTACGTCGAGCTTTCCAAACCGTACTTCCAGACGATGTATGTTACCGTAAAAAAAGTGCTTATCCCAGTACAAAGGATACTACGTATTTACAAGGAATTCGTGAGTGGATGCAACACGTATTAAATGACGATACATCTCCTATTCTTTCACTTATTAATATAGAAAGAGTTCGAGCTATTGCAGAAGGGACTGATGAAATCATCACTGATGATGAATCAAAAGGTTTAATAGAGTATCTTCTTCAGATTAATAGTTGGCTTCAAGAATATCAAATCCAGCTTGTTTAGTTTATATTTTTAATATAGGGGTCCCGACAGAAAATGCTAACTTTTTGTCGGGACCCCTAATATATCTTTTCGGGGGGTGGGCATGAATTGCCACAGCCCATAATTTTGCAGATGGGTTCGTCTCCAGCATTCTTAGAAACTCCTCCTTGATACAACACGTCTACAACTAAACTTGCTTGTGGTAGTTCATTAAAGCTGTATACTCTATTCATTTTCGTTCTCACAAATATTTATTTTTCAGACGCTTCTAATGCTATGTATTAATCACGATATATGTAGAGTATCCCATTTTATATAAAATGGGAAGGAAATCAATGATAGAAACAGAATATTAATTTATATCAAACTTTAGGAGGACATTGAATGTCATGGTTAAAGGTCAGCGGTAAACGTGGAGAATGGTTGAAAGCTAAAAAAGGTGAGAATCCCAGTGGCTGGACAAACAATGAAAATCAAAAGCCGCTGGATACACTATTAAAAGCAAAGCCTGATAAATTCTTTTCTCCAGCTCCTAAGAAATGGTGATTATGGATTTGAAATTGGTACGTTCCAATAAAACTATGGAATGTGGAGGCCTAAATGATATATATAAATGAAGCAGGATCTCTTGTTGTAAGGGGAATAGAATTAACTCGTGAACAAGGTATGTTAGGTCCAGGAGGCTATATGACTATCTATGATGATTTTATTTTTAAAAAGGTTTGCGAATATAGCTTTTCCGATATTTCTGAAGAGATAGCGTTTATACGCTATTTGGCAAAAGGAAAGGAGTTTGGTTTAAATGAATTTATAAGTGATATAGTAGTACAAGTATATGATAATAGTGGGATATATGGAGAAAGCGGTGGCTTAGAATTTCGCTTTGATTTTAAGTGGGATTTATGGAAAAATTCATGGAGTATATCAGAATACATAGAATTGATGAATGATTTCATTAGTGATAGTAAATATAATGCTGCATGGATAAACGAAAAAGAAGAGCATTACCACGCAGTAACATTTGATATTTTTGATGTTAATCAGACAATTCAATTTTTTATGGATGAAGCAGTGACGTATCTTAAAGAAATAGAAAATAAGATACTTTCGATATTACATTCGCGAGTGAAGCAAGATACAGCAGTTGTAAGGTTATTTGATTTTCCAGAGCATGTTCGTGTTCCATGTGAGCAATATCTTGTTTATTTTTCACAGTTTTTAGAGGAGTTAGGTATTGAAGCTACTTCAGACATACATCATGAGGCTGGAAATGTCCTTTTTTCAGTAACTCCAGCATCGAAATCAACTGCATTGGAGCAAATTGCTAGAGCTTTAGATATCTATTTGCAATTACCAGTACACACGCCTCCGTATATGCAAGTACAGACAAATCCTAGGGAACAGCAACTTATTGCGAATATTCAACATCTAAACGGTCAACTCATGCTTGTAAATGCATTGGCGCAGTCTAAGGAAGAGATGATACAAAATCAAAGATCGGTAATTTATCAACAACAAAAGTTCATCGATGCCACCATTCTTCAGAAATCAGTTGTTTCTGTAGATGGAGTTGATGAGGAACGGGAAGAGCTCTTAGGTGGAGCAGTAGCAGTTACAAAGTATGAGGGGAATGGCTTTGAAATAAATCTTCCTAATATTTACCGTGAAATAAAGAAAATGATAGGAAAATAGAATAGTAATCAATTATTTACAGCCTCTAGACGAGCTTGCTCGATCCTCTAGGGTTTTAAATAAATTATATTTGGTTTTGGAATAATTCTCAAATGAATTGATAGTGGTTTTTCATTTCTATTGATAGGAGGAATCATCATGATTGAACTAGGGCCAAGCGGGAAATATCGAATTTACTGTTTTGCAAGGAAAAAAATCCATTGCCCACTATCGTTATGGCTGATGAATTTGAATGCTTTAAATATGTTGTGATGAATCGTCTTGTCTATCCAGAAATCATCGTTCTGGATAGACAAGACAATACCGTGTATCGAGTATAAGACCATCGGATGATTTTTCCTGTTGAGGAAGAATGGTGGAGTTCTTTTGGAATTGAACCTATGCAGATGTGAGAATTCATTGGAGCTGGAGGGAATTGTCATGATTGACCCAGTTGAAACATGGGAATCAATCGGACCCTTATTGAGGGTCTTTTTTTGGTTTATGGCTTTAGCGAAGTCCTACTGCCTGCTGTGAATGAGAGGAGGTACCTAGAGTGCATCGCTATCAAACTTAAGCTCTAAATCCTTCAAACCGATTGCTCTTAGCACACGATCATAGGTTTCAGAGGTAATCTCTCTCGATCCACCCTCAATTCGAGAGATAACAGATTGATCCATCGGTTCTTCAGTAACATGTTGAACATGTTGAGCTAATTCCCCTTGAGCCAATTTCAATGCGAGGCGCCTTTGATAGATTGCCTTTCCCATTATACTGGAGAAACTATACACAGTTTCCTTTACGCCTGGAACACTTTCGAGAAGATCCATTAGATCCTCATGATTTTTAGGATTACTCATTCCAGTCACCCATTCGGAAGTATTTGTTCGGATCTCTCCGGAAATAGGGAAAATTGCTAGGCACAATACGACCTTATCCATTTTCCTTAGCCTTATTACGGCATAGAAACCATTTTAAAACACTAAAGGGCCTCTCATGTAGAGAAACCCTTAAAAACGTTTTGACTACCAGCCCGGGCGGCGTATCCGGGATCTCTGGTAACTGCTTAAGCAGCGCATGGGGAACCTTTCCCACCTCTGATAGTCACCTTTAATCTATGCGATTTACAACTAAATTATAACATTACTTGAGAGACGATCGCAATGTATGGAAGCTAACAATCCTTCCAGATTTTAATCTTTTTGAAATCTTGGTATGGGGATTATTTAAATCATACATAGATGCGAGATATAGATAGCCACTAGGATCTAGCTTGATTGCAATTAACATGCAATCTGAAATCATTTTATATAATTCGATGCTGTGGGGCTCAGTGGGGTTACGCCCTACATAATCAGGATTGCCGATGATGTTGGGAATCATACTGAAATATTGCTCGAATATGCCGGGGTGGCGCTTTTTTAAATGTTTGATTGAACCAGGATACATCTTTACCTCAAGGTCACAAATGATTTCAAAATGTTCAGCAATACAAATAGGTATAGATCCAACAATTTGAATATCCTTAGAATCCGGATCGACAATGAAATCTTGATTAGACATGTGAATCTCCTTAGTGTAAATCCCCTCTAGCTTTCTCTAATACAATGTTTAACATATTTAACCCATGTAGGCATGATTTGTGCTAGCTCATATACTCACACCTATATTCTAACACGAATGTATGAAAAATCAGACCTTAGGAATCAGTAAAAGGAAGAGTAACAGAATCAATTCCACAGAATGTCATGATCAACCCATTTAAGGGGTTTCTAAGACGATTATTTATAGTAATTGTACTAAATATATATAGTCAGAATAAGCAATGACCCCAGGTAGTTTTTTGTTATCTACAAAAGCCTTTCAATAGCTAGGTGTGAATGAAGGCGGCTTAACCCCCGAAATATTGAGTGGATCTCTCTTATTCTCTGTAAATCGTAGATTTAGATATTATTCGTTTAGTGTGTTATACATTCACGATCGTAGTGTATTACCTGTTTGGTAAGTCTTTGTGCTGTTGTCCAAAGAAGAAATAAAAGCATTCGGTGCTTTCCGTTCTCCTGAAGAGGTTAGGTTAATGGTACCTTCACTTGTTGTTTCAAACGCGTAGTAATGGATTTCTCCTGCATGTAGGTACCCATTGTACGAAACCGGATCGGTTCGAACTTTCTTACTCATTGTAAGGTCTTTGAGTCGTAACAGTAGGATCAGTAGAACGTTTCTTTCTTGAACTTTGCTTTTTATCTATGTTCTTGAGCCCATCCTTCCAGTTAGAAACAATGGGTTATGGTAAAGAAGGCGTATAGGATTCTTTATCTGTTGGGCGAACGAGAGAAAGTTTTCCTTCCGCAAGGACTCCTACTGGCAAGCAAAACGCCACGAAGAGGGTAGCGAGTAAAGCGATGCGTACCCCTTTTGAAAAGCGAACAAACATTTTCCATCTCCTCTATATCTTATAATTCCTCTCTTAATTTACATGATTATATCTCGTTTAACAATGAATAATATAAATAATAATTTAAAAACGGATAATAATCATATATAATTTTGAATGGATTTCATGATGGAGGGAGAAAAAGCAACAAATGAGTAAGAAAGTTCGAATATGGGTTAGCATGATTGTCGCCATTGTTTTATGGACAAGCATGCAACCTTTACCTGCCTATGCGGTAGATTTTATAAACAATGAGTAT
>NZ_JAUSUV010000022.1 GCF_030814315.1 Croceifilum oryzae
TCCATTGAAAGTTTGAGCTAAGCTCAATTTAAAGTAATTAAACAGGTCTTGGTTCATTCACTCTTTAGTTTTCAAGGAACACTTGCTTTTTGTTTATGCCACCGTATCGCGGCGACATGTAATAATATAGCATGCCACAAAATAAGAGTCAATAACTTTTTTCGTTTTTTCTCTGTCCCGAAAATGATACAATGTAAGCACTAATGAAAAGATATAGGCTCTATAGGAGGTAATCATAGAGATGCTCTTATCCGGTAAGCTAAATAAAATACGCACATTCGCGTTATTGCTCGTTTTTCTCGGTGTTGGTGTTATGTACATAGGCTTTGTCATTCCTAGCTGGATGGTCGTTTTCTTCATACTCGGACTACTAACGGTCTGCGCCAGTGTCGGCATCTATTTTTGGATTGGGATGCTATCCCTTCAATCCGTGCCAGTAGAATGTCCCGAGTGTAAAAAACAAACAAAGCTATTGGGCAAGCGGGATGAATGTAGCCACTGTCGTGCAATTCTTTCCCTAGATCCAAAAGATGCGCCAGATGCACCCCCTAAAACGGTAAACTAAATCAGATATGTTGATCAAAGGATGTTCTACTTTATTGCTCTCTTACAAGCAATAGTAGAACATCCTTTTTTTATTTTCATTCCCTTCAACATTCCCTTCAACATTCCCTTCAACATTCCCTTCAACATTCCCTTCAACCCAAAGCACACTTTCCCTATGATCTGATTCATATTCTGACTTATCGGAAACTATAGTATAGTTACCATTCCATATTTGACTTTGATTTTGTAGGAGGGTGAACTCATGAAACCTCATAACATCATTGAATCGTTATCAAGAATTGTAAAACATCACTCCGAAAAACCAGCGTTACGATGGCGTAAACAGGAGAAAGAGCGTGTTTACACATACCAACAGCTTTGGTATCAAATCCATGATGTAGCATACGGATTACAAAAATTAGGGATTCAAGCTGGGGACAAAGTTGCCATCTATGCAAGATCGAATCCCAGAGCAATCATATGCGACTTAGCCATCTTAGCTTTAGGAGGCATCTCTGTCCCGATCGATCCGTTACGATCCAAGGAGCAGATTTATGAGTTGATTCAACATGCCGATATTCATTCCATTCTCATCGAGAGTCCGGGTATGCTGGAAGAAATCCAATATCTCCTTCCTCATATGAAGCATGTAGCGTTATTAACAGGGCGTTCATTTCATGTTGGAGCTGTTACCTTTGATACCATGGTTCAATTAGGACAAACCGTCTCAAACGATGCATACAACCTACCCTATCCATCTATTCAACAACAAGATCCTGCAACTATGATTTACGTATTTGAAAACGAACAAATTCGGGCCTTAACGTACAGCCACGGAAATATCCTACAGCTTGTGCATTCCTTATCCTACTTAATTCCCATTTCAGTAGAAGATCAATTTTTATCTTGTTTGCCGTATTCCTGCTTCATAGAACGATTGGTCGGGCGTTTCTATCCTCTGCTATCAGGTTCCAGCATTTCACACTTGGATTTGAAGAAAGGATTGTACCCACACATACAAGATACTTATTCAACCGTCTGTTTGCAGACACCCGAATCCCTGCATAAATTGGAACGAGACTTACAGCAAGACATAGCTCCAAGCACACCTTTAGAAAAAATCATTCCCTCTAGGATTCAAGCAGTGATGGATCGCTTTTATAAAAAGCCAGCTCCCAAAAAATTGGGTGAACATCTAAGATATTTGATTTCGATTGAGCCTTTGTCAGACCCATTGCCAACCATAGAGGGGCATTTGCAGGGATCCATCTTTGAACTATTCGGAACAGATGATTGTCCTGTTATCGCAGTAGGAAAAAGCCTTGAAGATGAAAAAACGTTTATTCCTCTTCCTTCCGTGGATGTGAGAGTGTCAACAGATAGCGAGCTATTAGTAAAAAGCCAGATGATTCGCATGGAAGAACTGTGTTCAGATCCAGATTATGAATCCCGCATCAAAAGTGGATGGTTGTCCACAGGGACTCACGCCACCTTAAATGCAAGGTGTCATATCCAGAAGTAGACAAATAAAGAAAGAACAAGCTTCTCACATGTTAGCTTATACACGCATGAAAGAGCTTGTTCTTATTGGATTTTTCTATAATGCTGACATGCTGGACATGTTCCATAAAACTCTAAACGATGTGAGTCCACCATATAACCAGTTCCCTCAGCAGCCCGATGTTCTAAGTCAATAGGAGCATAATCAAAGTCTGTAATCTTGCCACAGGTCTGGCAAATGACATGATAATGATCCTCCACATTTGCATCAAACCGGCTGGATGCATCCCCGTACGTAAGTTCACGAATTAAGCCAGCATCTTTAAAAACACGAAGATTATTGTATACCGTGGCTACACTCATATTGGGAAAATTTGCTTCTAGGGCTTTATAAATTTCGTCTGCTGTTGGGTGCTCCATAGAAGAAAGCAAGTATTGTAAGATCGCATGTCGTTGAGGGGTCATGCGAACACCGCTTTCTTTTAAGGTTTCAATAGCACCTGTCAGGCGGCTTTTATCCATTTCCCCCACCTCGCTATGTCTGTCAATGAAATGATTATTACTTTAGAATATCTATAATTAGTCTATTTTCATTTCATGAAATTGTCAACGCTACTTGGTGTTATTTTTCCCATACCAGCAAAATTCAAGCAACTGACACGAGGAACATTTTGGACTCCTAGCACTGCACACTCTTCTTCCATGCCAGATAATGCGATGATGAGTATCGGTCCATTCGGCTCGCGGAACCCTACGCATTAATTGCCGCTCTGTTTCCAGCACATTTTCGCTGTCTGCCAGCGCCAGCCGGTTAGCAACCCGTTGTACATGCGTATCTACTGCCAGAGCAGGCACCCCAAATGCATTGCTTAATACCACGTTTGCCGTTTTACGACCCACACCCGGTAATTCTTCTAATTTGGCGCGATCATTTGGAACTTCTCCCTGATATCGTTCAACCAAAATCTGACACGTTTGCAAGATGTTTTTACTTTTATTACGAAACAGCCCCAGCATCCTGATCTCTTCTGCTAATTCGACTGCGGTCAGATTCGCTATATCAAATGGAGTTGGATATTTCTCAAATAGCGACTTGGTTACAATATTCACCTGACGGTCTGTAGATTGGGCAGATAATATCGTTGCGATCAATAGCTCAAACGGGTTGCGATAGTCTAATTCACAGTGCGCATCTGGATACATAAAGCCTAAGGTGCTTAAAATTTTCTTCGTTGGAACCCGTTTTGGCTTCGGCTTCATCTGGTTCTCCCCTCTTTCTCGATCTATTTATACCTTACGTGCTTCGATGATCAGCTCTTCACTTTGATGCGAAAAGGGATTGCGATAAAACGTGCCATACGTTTGGGTAACTCGGAATCCGCAAGACTTGAGTAGATGAAACAACTCTGTAGGGAAGGAGTACCGGATTTCTAACATGGTACGAATTCGTTCGAGTGACTTGCCTGTATGATCAAATCGCTCCATATATCGAGTTATATTGATAAGTTGATGAAACGGCTCGATTTCCGTAAAGTCATACAACTCTATCTCATCTTCCGTTCCCGGAACCGGAAAGGTACCTCGAAACTGCCTCTTTCCATCCATTTCTACAAGCTGATCCATAAAGGGCACAAATACATTAAAGGCGAGTACCCCATCATCTGTTAGATGCCGATATATATTTTCTAACGTTTTGATTTGCTCCTCCACATGGGTTACATGCATAAAGGAACGATATGGGATGATAGCTAATGGGAAGCGGGAATCAGGCAATTCAAAATCCTGCATCTCCTCTTCTATAAACTGTACATTGGAAGATACTCCGAGTGACTGTGCCTTTTGCTCCGCGCGAAGTAACATCTCATGGGAATTATCAATCCCGATTATCGGAAATCCTTCTCTCGCAATGGCAACTGTCACACGACCCGTTCCACATCCCAACTCCAAAACAGGACCTCCTGAAGCCTTTGCTAGTTCAGTATAATACGTCGTATCGTGATCAAGCCCATTGGAAGTCCAATCATAGTAGTCAGGCCAATCGTAAGAAGTGTTGACGTTCAAACGGTTCACTCCTTAGTTAGATTCTAGATTTTGCTGAACAAATTCAAGTGCTTGCCCAACATGATCCTTCACTTTTACTTTTCGTTCTTCTTTTACGATAATTCCTTCTGCATTTATGACAAAGGTAGAACGCTCAATCCCCATTACTTTCTTTCCAAACATATTCTTCTCTTTATAAACTCCGTACAGATCACATACTTTTCCATCTTCATCACTTAATAGAAGAAAAGGGAGATCGTATTTTTCAATAAACTTCGTATGCCTCGCCACAGAATCACGGCTAATCCCTAGAATAACGGTGTTTGCTTCTTTAAATGATACGTGCGCATCACGAAAATCGCACGCTTGTGTTGTACAACCAGGCGTCATATCTTTCGGATAGAAATAGAGGATCACATTTTTCCCACGGAACTGTGATAATGTAACGGATTCACCATTTGAAGCTGGCAACGTAAAATCTGGGGCTTGTCCATGCAACATTTTCTTCACTCCTACGTCATCGTTGTTTGATTTAATTGTATCAAAAAAATAGCCCTCTACCAAAGCTCGGCTATTTTTCTTCATTCCCTCGGGCCATTGGTGGGGCTACATCTCTAGGCGGCGCAATATCTCCGGGTGGAGCTACGTCCCCTGGAGGAGCTATATCTTTCGGAGGGACGATATCTCCGGGTGGAACCACAGGTGCAGTTTGATCGCCATTTGGAGGAGCCGGAACTTGTGGAACGGACGGTATTGCAGATTTATCCATGATATTTAGTGTCGTACCGATATTCACCGATCCAGCGTTTGAAACAGCTTTGATATCAAGGTATCGAATCTCTACATGTACCATCCATTCATCTCCTACGACTGATCGATAATATCAGGATCAATATAGACGTTATTTTCACAGTCAAAATTCCGAGTAAAATCACCTACTGGGGAGGAGCCGCCAAGCGATTTACTATTGCTTTCTGCGCCAATATTGATGGTATTGCCAAAGTTGACAGAGGCAGCACTGGATACACTGTTTATTTTAATGTTAAAGATGTTATTAATTGTTGGCATGCCGATCGCTCCCTCCCTCCACGAGCTTCTTTATCATATGAAAGGAGAGTGGGCGATGACACACCTTTACGTGATTCTACAACTTCGGATAACGCAGTTCTAACACACCTCTGCGATAACGAGCATGTTTATATTTCCTGGCAACAGATGCGCCTAGTGAAACGGTTTTCGAAAATGGACCTTGTTTCCGTTCTGAAATAATGACTTCGTGGTCTCCATAAGACTCAGCCACATTTCCACTAATCGTTAATTGATCCCCTTCTACCTTGAGATCCACCATACGGAATTCTTCTACCCCAGGTAGGTTCACGAGTACAATGACCTCGTTTTTCCCTTGATACACATCGACTGCCGGGTACGATGAGCTTGCCTTCGATCCTTGGGAACCCACGATATCTTGAAAAAATTCGTCCCCTAAAAATTGTTTGGCTAATTGTTGCCAGCGGGAAAAATCGTCTGTCTTCAAGGATGATCCCCCCTATTCTCTCTTGCTACTACTATTCAAATCAAGCTTGGCTAAAAACTAAAATTCTCTGCATGTTGTGGTAAGACAAGCGCATATAACTGTAGAGACAAGGAAAGCAGCGAATAGGAGTTGGGCAAATTGACTTGGGAAGAAATGTATGCAAGGATTCAACGGCTAGAGCAAGAGGTACATTCACTCAAACGTGATAACTGTCTATTGCAAGAACAGGTAAGTCAGATCAAACCAATCGCCATTGAACATATCACCTATAAAGTGCAAGAGCTACATGTCGAAACATTAAGTGGAACCTTAAATGTGGGCTTAGCTTCACAAGGAATGGTCGAGGACATGAATGGTTTTGTAGATGAGATCACTGAAAAATTTGGGACAAATTTAGAAATCAATCCAAAACGGGATGGTATACCGGAGAAACCGACAAATAAAAAAGAAGGTGCTTAGCTACCAGCACCTTTGTAATTCTCAATCCCACGATTCCAACTATAAAGTCCCAACGAGAAGAAAACAGCTCCTATAACCGGGGTTAACATGGCGTATACCTTCCAATCGCCATTGCCTAACAGATAGCTTGCCGGATAAAACCCAACAAAGGCAAAGGGCAAAATCCACGTCAACACAAACTGGATAATTTTTGAGTAAATATTAACTGGATAGCGTCCATAGGTTCCGATGTTATACACAATCGGCTGGATATCAGACTTCGAATCCGAATAAAGACTAATACTGGTCAACGCTACATAGATACCCGCATAGACAGCCACTCCACCCAACACAAACATGATAAAGAGAAGCGGATCATACCAAGCCCAATCGAGCGGTAGATGCCACACTGCCCAGCCCATGACAATGCCACCCGTCAGCACACCCATCAATGATTCAGGTGCCATGGACTCCATGATCACTTGGATTAAACTATGGACAGGTCTCGTTAAAACACGATCTAGCTCCCCGCGGATGATGTATTTATCATTAAATCCCCATAAGTTGAAGAATGAAGTAAAGACTGCCCATGGTATTAAGAAATAACCATAGATAAAAATAACCTCATAACGGCTCCAGCCGCCCAAGTGTTGCGTATGTCCGAATACGACTAATATAAAGACGAGGTTAATCGCTTGAGACATCAGATCGGTGAAAAATTGAGATATGAAGTCCCAACGATACTCCAATCTTGCTTTCATATATTGCTTAAAATACTCCCATAAAAGCTGAAATTGAACCATAATCAACCACCCTGTACAACGAGAGTATGTCTCGCTTTGTTCCAGATCATCTGAATCGGAATTAATAAGAGCAAGCACCACATCGCTTGGACCCCAACCGCTCCCCAAAATGCGGATCCACTCAAGTCCTTCACGATCACCACACTCGGAAGATAACTAATCGCTTGAAAAGGTAATGCTTTTAGCACCCACTGCGCCCAGATAGGGAAGAAGGCAATCGGAATCGTTAAACCAGAAAGCAAGTCAACAATCATTCGTTTCGCCCATAGCATTCCTTGATTATTTAAGACAAAGAATGCAAGGATTCCTACCAAGATGTTAATTTGTATATTGATCACAAAGCCTAAGAATAAGCTAAGCGCAAATTTTAACCAAATCCAGCCAAAGCCTGGCAGCTGAATCGGGAAGATAAGCGACACTAAGAACATCCCCGGGACGCTAAATAAAACCAGACGGAAGATGCCTTCACCAAACGATTGGAACACCTTTACCATCAGATAGTTATACGGCCTGATAAACTGAATCGCTACCGTACCGTCCCGAATCTCGGTCGCAATCTCACGATCGACGTTATTGAAGTAAAACGCACGTGACATCCACGAAATCGCGATATAAGTAGCCATTTGTAGAGCTGTGAAGCCATTTATACTCCCTTGCCCGCCATAAATAGCGGTCCATAAAAAGTAATAGGCTCCAATATTTAAGCTATAAATTAAAATACCGCTATAATAGTTCACACGGTACGCTAACATCATCAGAAATCGGATTCGGATGATCTCTGCATACATCCTAATCAAGCGTCATCCCCTCCTGATAAATCTTGCGTACAATCTCTTCCGCAGTCGCTTCCTCTAACTGCATTTCTTGAATCGCAATTCCTTGGGCAATGACTCTCCCAAGTACTTCAGGTACCTGCACTTGGTCGCCAGGAACTTTTATCTCATATGTATGAGTCGCTTTTTTCTCCCACTCAACAGGAAGGCCTTCTGTAGTCGCCTGTAATTCGGACAACTCATACTCCCTCTCCGTTTCGAGTACAATCCGTTTCCCATCTCCCCATTCACGTTTCAATCGATTCATATCTCCGTCGTAGATGATATTTCCTTTATCCAGCATCACTACTCGCGAGCAGAGCGCTTCAATATCACCTAAATCATGAGTCGTAAGCAGAACCGTTGTGTTTAATTCTTGATTGATATCTCTTAGGAACTGGCGGATATCTTCTTTTACGAGTACATCTAGTCCAATCGTTGGCTCATCTAAGAACAACAGGGATGGTTGGTGAATCAAAGACGTTGCCAATTCGCATCTCATCCGCTGACCTAGACTTAACTTTCGGACAGGCTGATCCAGCAACTCTTGGATGTTTAATACATCGATCATCCGCTTTAAATGTGGCTCATACTTCTCTTGAGGAATACGATACACCTTTTGGAGTAATTGGAACGATTCCTGTACCGCTAAATCCCACCACAACTGACTCCGTTGACCAAACACGACCCCGATCGTACGAACAAACTTCTCCCGTTCACGGTGAGGGTCATAGCCATTTACCTTTAACATGCCTGAGGTTGGTTGCAGGATCCCCGTTAACATCTTAATCGTGGTCGATTTACCCGCACCGTTTTCTCCGATGTATCCAACCATCTCCCCCGGCTCGATCGACAAATCAATCTCATTTACCGCCCGAATCGTACGATACTCACGATTCAACAAATCACGAAATGCTCCAGATAAACCCTTTCGGCTCTGGTAGACTTGGAATTCCTTTGTTAGCTTCTTAGCTTCAATCGCTAGCATCTATGACACCTCAATTGTAATCAACTATATAAAAATAAGTATATTATACATTTTATCGTTAGGCTACCCTATTGGATGGAAAAGAAAGCATGGACGAAAAAGAACCCCTTCGGGGTTGAAGGGGTTGGGATAATGACTACAAGCAAGCTGTATAGAGACAAGTGGAAACTACTTTTCCAAATGCCCTTTTTCTCTTTCAGGCTGATAAAAGGTAATAACATAGTCCCCTGGACCATCATCCTCGCTTAAATCCACAATAAAATTTTTATTTGGATATAATCTAGATAGTGAAAACTCGTAACACATTTTCAATAACTTTCCTAGCTCTAACCAATGCTCATCCGCATCTACAGAGCCTTGAACATAAGACATATGAACGTGCTTATGATTTAGCATCGCTTCTATTTGCCAATTTGATAACCCTTGTTCTCTCCAATGATCAACCTGGTCTCTTAATCCAATTCGATTTTTAAAAACCATGTTATCGACTTCGTCAAACTCAGGAAATAATATTCTACCTGCTAGTAACATTTGTTCGATATCTAGCTTCACTCCCGCTAGACTATATAAATCAAATGATTCACCATTTATTTTTTTACATTCCTCAAATTCAGGAAATAAATTAGGATCAAGTTCATATAGTGTTTTTATCATTTTTCATTTCGATAGGAAATTTGCCACTTTTGCGACAAGGTAACTCTCTTCCTACCTTCCTCCTTTGAAAATTCAGCGGCTTTAAAACGAGACCGCTAAAACTTGAAATTAATTATCTTAGATTAAAACAAGGATATAAAAATACAAGTAAGGATAGATTCCCTATTTCACTATGAGTTTTTTTGTTGGGATAGAAGGAGTAGGAATTGATCTAATTTCGTCTACTTCTCAATGGAAGAGCCATTCGACTTCTTTGTAAGCGATTCACCGGTTTCTTCGTTCTGGGAAATTCATTTGTACAAAGAGCTATTACTCTGTTGTTATTTCACAAAGTAATAGCTCAATTTCCCCCCTAAAAAGCTCTTAATTAGGCTTGGATATTCGAAATTTTATAGTCTCAAGATTGGTAGTCAAGAATTTTCCGAAATCATCAATCCACTCCGACAGACTTTCTGCAGATAAGCCTTCTACAGCAATAGAAAAAGAAGCACTCTCTGCTATAGTAGTACCATCAGTACAGATATTGGCCTCAATTATATATCTTCCATCTCTGTACTGCACAGTTATATTGACTGAAACTCTATCTGTAGCTCTATAACCTGTAAATATTAGAAGTATTTCCAATGGATACAAGACATTGGTGTATGTCGAGATACCATACCCAATATCACTATTTGAGGGTGCAACCAAAGAAATCAATTTCTTAAACTCTATTTGCACTGGAAACCATACGTGTTCAAATAGTGCATCACTCATAGCTCTATTCATTTCTCTTTCTAAATCCAAGTTTACATTTGCAGGCTTGGATATTCGAAATTCTATAACCTCAAAGTTTGCTATCAAGAATTCTTTAAATCTATCAAACCATTCTATCAGACTTTCTGCAGATAGATATTTTACGCTAAGTGAAGGACCTTTTGCTATCAAAATATCTTCCTCCAGGCAAATATTCGACACGACTATCCACTGTTCATCTCTATACCGCACATCTACATCAATAGTGATTTCTTGATCAACGCTATCACTCATAAGCGTCAATGTTATTCCCAATGGATATGTATTACTGGCACCTGTGCCAATAGAATATCTAATGTCACTATTCGAGGATACTAACCAAACAATCAACTTCTTAAATTCTTTTTGAACTGGTAACCATACATATTTATTCAATAGATCACTCATTGTATAACCTCTCCTTTCTCTAGCACTTGAATAATCATGTTATAGCTATAACAACATAACAAATAAACTACGAACTGTACGTTCACCTCCGATAGGGGTGAACGTACAGACAGGCACTAAGCAACGTCACTTAACTTCAGACCTTACCTATTTTTCAACAATAGATCTTCTTAACTCTTCGGTTAATGGATGTGTATTACCACTACCCCTACTATCGATCCATCCTTGCATTTGACTCTTATCCTTAGGAAATATAGAGACATGTCCAGTTTTAGGGTTATCACAAACTGCACACAAATTTTCAAACTTACTAGTATCAATGATTTGATTTTTACCTGGCATAGGTTTTTTTGATGCTGATAATCCCGTTGTATCTTTTGCTCGTGGAGTCAAATTCATATCTGTTTTTGATCCACCCCGGAATATTAGACCCAGTTCCTCAACAATAGCACACATATTATGCGTCAATACTTTCAAATTCGAAACATAATACGTATGGAAATCCTTCACCTTAATGTTGTAGACGGTGGCTTTCTGTTTCTTCTTAACGATTTTGTCGACAGGTAGCTTCTTCCCTTTATCGGTCTCGAAGATGTCGCCTTTACGGAGGTTTTTAGCCGCAATCCAACCCTCATCTATTATCCAGAAGGGGTGTTCATCAGTAGTCTGGATGACTTCGCCTCCGATATGGATTTCGTAGATTTCGTCTATCTCTCGCTGGAAGAGCCATTCGACTTCTTTGTAGGCGATTTCACCGGTTTCTTCGTTCTTGGAGAGGACTTTGTCGCCTATGTCGATCTCTTCGATCGGCCTTCCGCCGTCTTCTGTCTCGATTCGGGTTCCTGCTACGAAGCACTTACAGGCTGCGTTTATGGCTCTTTGGATGGAACTTCCAATCGCATCTAAAATGACGTGTCCAATGTCACTCCAGCTAAATGCTTTATCACTTACACATATATATCATATATAGATAGAATGCTGTTTTCAGTATCAGAACGATTACTACTTAGTGTTACTAGCCGATTACTACCATTATCAGCTATAAATCTTGCCCTAAGAAATGAAAAAGGAGGGTCCGCTTTAATCTCTATCATACATTCATCATCCTTCAAAAGAATCACACCCACCTCTTGTATCAAGGCAAATAAGCCATTACGAAAGATAATTTCGTGAGCTTTATGATTAGGAGGTTTTACGTAGCTCTCTTTATTTGTTTGATAATCTAGCACGCCGATTCGTTGATGATCATCCTTAAATAACATGCAATCAGCGTTGCCATTTTCATATAGACTTATAATCTTGTATTTAGATACTTTTGCCCAAAAACGATAGAACGATGTGTAACATGTCCTAATACTATTTAAATCTACTGTTCTGATTGTGCCACTTTCAATACATAATCTATAAAAATGTCCACGATAGTCTGTGAACATCACCTCTTCATTCTTCCAAAGATATATGGAAGAAAAGACCACTTCGGAAAATTGATTATCCAACTCTATTTTTCGAAAGTCCCCAGAGTCCAAATTGACATGAACCAAGCATTCATTTTCTGGACAATACAAAATAATCTCGTTGTTAGAATGATGTTTGTATAGTGAGTAGATAGCAATATCATCGAAGAGCTCTATACATCTGACTAAATTCAAGCGACTATCCAAAATTTGAATACCTGTATAGTTATTATTTATGACAATGTTATTCGAAACAATACCCAACATATATATATCATTATCCAGCACTTCAAACTGATGAAGTAATATTTTTTTCATACAAGTCTCCTTCTTTAATTTATAAAGCTATGGAGTTTGTCACCAAACTCCATAGCTGATAGATATTTATCTTTTTATCCGTTTTGTAGGATCAGCCGTATCAGGAGCGATATCCCCAGTTACAGGATCCGCCTCTCCAATATGTCTCCCTCTTTTTTTATCGTACACCTCTAAATGGGCTCCTGAACCTGTATGAAGGGTGTCAAGATGGTAGAGCTTTTTATCATTTTCGTAAACCGCTGCTCCTTTTACTCGCGGAATCTTAGTCTTCGTAAAAGTAGACAATATTGTTTCGCTTGCTTGAGGAATCCTATCCTCATCTATCCACTTACACATATTATGCGTCAATACTTTCAAATTCGAAACATAATACGTGTGGAAATCCTTAACTTTAAAGTTATAAACGGTTGCTTTTTGCTTCTTCCTGACGATTTTATCAACCGCTAGCTTCTTTCCTTTATCGGTCTCGAAGATGTCGCCTTTACGGAGATCCTTTGCTCTGATCCAGCCTTCGCCGACTACCCAGAAGGGGTGTTCGTCGGTGGTCTGGATGACTTCGTCACCAATGTGGATTTCGTAGATTTCATCTATCTCTCGCTGGAAGAGCCATTCGACTTCTTTGTAGGCGATTTCTCCGGTTTCTTCATTCTTGGCGAGTACTTTGTCTCCTATGTCGATTTCTTCGATCGGCTTTCCGCCGTCTTCTGTCTCGATCCGGGTTCCAGCTACGAAGCATTTGCATGCAGCGTTTATGGCCCTTTGGGTGGTACTGCTTACATTTTTGCTATACTTGGCGGCTTTAAATGCGTCTCCGCCGGGGAATATGCCGGCTGCGGTGTAGAGAGCATTTTCGTAGTCGCCTTCAAATGCATACCATGCTGCATGAACTCCATCTGCTATACCCGTTGGATCAATCATGCCTGCAACATCTAATATACCATGTGCGATCGCTTTCCAAGTCGATGGCGGCTTCGGCTTAGGTGGTGGTTGCGATTTCGGTTTCGATGGAGCTGGATGTGATTTATTCTTTTTCCACTCTGCAGCTGCCTTGTTCTCAGCCCTAATCCGTTTATCCAATTTATCCACATGCGCAGTTGCCCGCTTCATAGTCTCCTTGCTAACTTTCCTTTTTCCCCACTTACCATCTGTCGAGAAAGAGGGGGGCGAATAGTGATATCCGGTCTCATAGATAGCGGTCATTACTGGGTCAGTATCAAATTCGGAATAAGCTGGCATATGCCCATCTAAGTCGACATTACTCACTGGATTCCCAGCCGCAAACCCATATTGATTCGCATTCCCTGGATCCATGACGAGACTTTTAAACTGCCCTGCATCGGTATACGAGTCCTGAGTCAGGAATCGCCCTTGTTCCGGAGAGTAGTTACGGAAACCGAGGTCATAGGACTTCGTATTCGGATCCCAGCGCTTTCCACTATAACGGAACGAGTTATACATCTCGTTGCTTGGATTATTCGGATCAGGCTTGTCTACTCCCGTGAAGAGGGATTCGTCGTTCTCTCCATATGGAGAATATCCATACGTACCACGGACATCTCCCTTCTCATCGGTTAGAAGTTCGACATCGACATCGGTGTTAGTACCATAATACGATGTTTCTGGCTTTTCTCCTGCCTTAATCATGGCCATTCGTTCGCCCCATGCGGAGTAAACATAGGACCGTGTGATCTGGTCAGCTACTTCTTCCGAGATCACTTGCTCGGTAGTGCCAAGGTAATCGAACTTGGTCTTCTTGGCTTTATCCGTTCCTGCTTGCTCCACTTTGGCAATAGTGCGGTCTAAGGAGTCGTAAGCAAACTGGGTCTTGATCTGATTCTTAGATTCTTTATCGGTCTTGGCATGCTCCGTAACGTTATCAAACGGATCATAGTTGTATTGTTCCCTGACCTGCTCGCCCTCTTTGATCTTCTCTACGCGCCCCATTGGGTCGTATTGATAGTCGGATTTCACGCCTTCTTTCGTCTCAGAGATGAGACGGTTGCGGTCATATTGGAAGCTGGTAAATTTATTGTCTTTATTCTTTTCCACGATGTTGCTATTCGCGTCTAAGATATAGGTCTCTACAGACTTCTGTTTCCCATCTTTCTCCGCTTTGATGAGACGATCCCTAGCATCGTACTCGTAGCGGTAGGTGTTATCCATCTGTTGGTTATCGGCACCACGAAGGGTTGCGATGTCTTTCGTACGATGACCGTTTTCATTGTACTCGAGGGAATGCCTTTGTAGAAGCGTTCCATCTTGCTTCTTGGTTTGCATTTCCTTGATTTTCTGGTCTTCATAGTAGCTGTAAGTGGTCTGGGTACCGTTTGGCAAAGTCGCCTGTTTTACTTTCCCGGAAGGAGTACGCTGGTACTCGGTCCACTGGGATTCGTTTTCTCCGGTCTTACTCATCATGGACGATACTTGGTTTACTGAGTCGTAATAGTAGTATGAGGTTTGTCCCGGATAGACGAGATTAAATAGGTTTCCGTTGCGGTCGTAGGTGTAGTCAAACTTTTTATTGACCTTATCTTTTTTCCACTCTTCGACAGAGATGACTTGGTTCACATGGTTGTACTTCATCTTATACTTGTCTACGTTTGCCTTGCCACTCAAGTCTCTGGTTTCGACTAGGTTTCCATTGGCATCGTACGTATATTGATATTCTGTCTTCACTCCAAATGGATCTTCGATGCTTCGAACTTTATAAATACTATGACCACTGTAGCAAAGTAGCTACGAAAATGAACCGCATCGTGTTGGAGATGCAGTTCATTTTTCACATCCATGGTATACTAAAACACATAGGAGAAATGATCTGTTTTGGCCACTCCTATGTGTTTAATTTTGATGTTCACTCAGGCCATGTGCGGTGGCCTTTTTTGTTGTCTGCGAAAATGTCGTAACTCTTTCCGCAAAAAAACGTTACATCGTCGCCAATTCTTACTCTCATTACATCTAACAATGGAAGACGGATTATCAATCCATCAACCGTTTCCATTTCTATAATCTCCACCCTCTCTTGAGGAACATGGCTGATAGAGCATTGTGAGTAGGCGCTAACCTCTCCATTTTGTATCTCACAATCGTCTTTTGACTCATGTACTTCCACACTCGGGTTGCGATCTAGTTCATATAGAAACGCATCAATTTGGTTGTCTGGACCTTCTAATCGTAGTTTTAACATACTGCTCACCTCAATTCCATCCGCATGTTAACAGCATAATCCTCGCTTAAACATCTGGCAAATCAGAAAATTACCATCTATATACAAGGGTATTTCTAGTAAATTTTCACTTACTATCTTGATAAAATCTCTAATCAAAAGAAAAGATCCACTTTATTTACATGTAAATATCAATATTTTCTGATTTTTAATCCACCTGATAAGTTGATGAATTCAGAAAAATATTTTATAGTTTATAATAGCGGGAGGGATGCAATTAATGATCCTTGATGATCGTAGGACACTTGGTGATCTTCTTCGTAATCGGATGAACGAGTTAGGAATCCGTCAAAAAGATTTGATGGATGAAAGATTAACAACAACCACGATTAGCAATATCATTACAGGAAAAAAGAACGTAAGTAAGAAGACCATCTCTTATCTGTGCCAAAAGCTAGATTGGGAATTAGAACAAATTCCTCAATATCTAGAAAATCTAGAACAAATAAAAATCGATCAATCGAAACAAATTAGGCTACAACTCAAGGCAATCGAAACAGATGTCGGTTCTAAACAAGCTTTAGAGAAAATCAAAGAAATCATATCCTCTGATGATCCCTATATTCTTGCAACAATAGAATATCTCAAGGGAAAGTGTTATGCCCGAAAGGGGAAATGGGAGAGAGCTAGGGATCACTATTTTTATTCCATCCGGTTCTATGACGCTCACCCTGAAATAAGAAACTCCAATCTAAAATCCGCATCCTTCAATGAATTAGCTCGTGTCTACTATAACCAGAATCAATATGAGGAGGCGTTAAAGTGCGCTCGTAAAGGAAAAGAGTGCTTCATCCAAAACGGTGAAAGAAAGTATTTTCAATTCCATTTACAAATTAGTGAGGCAATCTATCTAGATAATTTAGGGCTACCTGTAGAAGCATTGAAGGTACTTGAAAAAATGTGGAAATATCAATCTGAGATCGAGACAGAAACACTTCTGAATATGTATAGCTTGCAATCTATTCTCTATAACAAACTCAAGTTATATGACGAAGCTGTAAAAAACATTGAAGTAGCCATTGAAATTGCTAGACTTGGTAAGCACTATGATCACATCTTCGAGTTATGGACAACCTTAGGGGTATCCTACAAAAATCTCGGTAATATCCATTTCGCAAAAATCTGCTTCGATACAGCATCTCAACTACAAGACAAGGTACGGTCAAAACATTTGCTTCTGGCTTACAATTACACAGAGTCTGGAAAAATGTATTTGAGTGAGAGAGATACAAAGAGAGCAAGTGAGGTTCTTACCAATGCGGTAAAGCTTAGTAAGAAGGCAAATGACGGCACACGTCAATTAGAGGCACAAACTGCACTAGGAGAATGTTATTTGTTACAAGACCGTTTTTTAGAAGCAGTCCAACAGTTCCACGAAGCTTATGGATTAGCAAATAAACTTTCTTTTCTTGAACAAGAGTGTAATCTTACGTTAAAACTTGCACTATGTTACGAGGGCAGGGATATAGTAAAGTATAATCGATATTATGCCCTATTCTATCAACGTAGTGTCCAACTGTTGAGCGGAGGTGAACCAATTATGTTACAAGTCTCCAAATCATTCCCCCAACCAGAAAGAGAAATACAGCCGGAGCCACCCGAAGGTTGAAGTACTTAAAAAATAACCCCCTTTACACTAAAAAATAAAGGGGGATTTTTTTCTTATCCAAACAATGCGCCCAGATCCCGGATAGGATAAAGATGATGAAGTCAAAGTGGAAGTACTATTGGAGTCAACAAGTTGGAAGTGGAATGACAAATACTTGCATTCCACAGTTCTTTCCACTTGATTAATTCAATTTAACCATTTAAATTGCTGCATTAGCCTCCATACAAAACTCTTGAGGTGGAGATAATTCATCATCATACTTTAAAATACGGGGTTTTGGTGTAGCACACCTAACAAATGTTAACTCATATCTTACAGGATACAAACCGTCCTCTCCAGATTCTAAAGGAATTGCATGAAATAGTAATTCATAACTTCCTTTTGGGATGTCAAAAATGTATTCCTCAGATAAAATGCTTGCTACTGTTATGCCGTTATCCTCCACGTAGAATGGCACAATTATAGATCGAATAGCATTCTCATTTTCATAGATATCTTCTTCCAGTTTCACGCTAATCTCACATTCCCAGTCAGACAACGCACCGAACGATACACTACCTTCCCTCCAAGAAAACCCTTGCTTAACATGTGTATCTGTCCAATCATTAAACGGATCCTGTACATCCGTATTAAAAACATTTACTTGAGAATAAGATATATCTAATGAAACATTTTTCCATTTCTTCATTCTTAACACCAACCTTCAAAGCAGTATCAACAACTGCAATAATATTTAGCACATAGATCGAGACTAGTCAACACAACCACTCGGCTTGCATAATACTAAGTCTAACATATTGATTCATTTGTTAACTAATCTCCAATCTCAATTCGTACTCTCGTTCCATTTGGATACGATCTAAGTTGATTACCAATATAACTCCCCGCGCCTCTGTTGTCACTAGGATTTATATGTCGTACTGAAGCACCCTTACCACCCTCACTAAACATCGCCATCGGCCACTCGTCTCTATCATGGCCAGATTTGGTAGGATGGCCACTCATAGCTTCCTTTCTTCTTTGCTTTGTACCCGATCTATCTATCGTAACAGTGCTCGGATGACCTTGAGCTATTGCATCTTCAATATGGTTAGCCGTTTCTGGATACTTGCCTTTTGACAATACTACCTTACACTCATTATGCGTCAAAACTTTCAAATTCGAAACATAATACGTATGGAAATCCTTCACCTTGAAGTTATAGACAGTGGCTTTCTGTTTCTTCTTGACTATTTTATCAACCGCTAGCTTCTTCCCTTTATCGGTCTCGAAGAGGTCACCTTTACGAAGGTCTTTTGCTCTGACCCAGCCTTCTCCTACTACCCAGAAGGGGTGCTCGTCGGTTGTTTGGATGACTTCTCCGCCGATGTGGATTTCGTAGATTTCGTCTACTTCTCGATGGAAAAGCCATTCGACTTCCTTGTAGGCGATTTCACCCGTTTCTTCGTTCTTGGAGAGGACTTTGTCACCTATGTCTATTTCTTCGATCGGTTTCTGCCCGTCTTCTGTCTCAATCCGTGTCCCGGCTACGAAGCATTTACATGTTGCGTCCATAGCCCTTTTGGTAGTGCTATTTACGAATTTGCTATTCTTGGCGAATTTAAATGCGTCGCCTCCGGGGAATATGCCGGCTGCGGTGTAGAGGGCATTTTCGTAGTCGCCTTCAAATGCATACCATGCTGCATGAACTCCATCTGCTATACCCGTTGGATCAATCATGCCTGCAACATCTAATATACCATGTGCGATCGCTTTCCAAGTCGATGGCGGCTTCGGCTTAGGTGGTGGTTGCGATTTCGGTTTTGATGGAGCTGGATGTGATTTATTCTTTTTCCACTCTGCAGCTGCCTTGTTCTCAGCCCTAATCCGTTTATCCAATTTATCCACATGCGCAGTTGCCCGCTTCATAGTCTCCTTGCTAACTTTCCTTTTTCCCCACTTACCATCTGTCGAGAAAGAGGGGGGCGAATAGTGATATCCGGTCTCATAGATAGCGGTCTGGATTGGGTCAGTATCCCATTCAGAATACGCTGGCATATGACCATCTAAGTCGACATTACTCACTGGATTCCCAGCCGCAAACCCATATTGATTCGCATTCCCTGGATCCATTACGAGCCCTTTAAACTGCCCTGCATCGGTATACGAGTCCTGAGTCAGGAATC
>NZ_JAUSUV010000023.1 GCF_030814315.1 Croceifilum oryzae
TGAGGTCCAGTATCGCCTTGAGGCCCAGTGTCGCCCTGAGGCCCAGTACCGCCTTGAGGCCCAGTACTGCCTTGAGGCCCGGTATCACCTTGAGGTCCAGTACCACCTTGAGGTCCAGTACCACCTTGAGGTCCAGTACTGCCTTGAGGTCCAGTACTGCCTTGAGGCCCAGTGTCGCCTTGAGGTCCAGTACCACCTTGAGGCCCAGTATCACCTTGAGGCCCAGTATCGCCTTGAGACCCAGTATCGCCTTGAGACCCAGTGTCGCCTTGAGGCCCAGTACCGCCTTGAGGCCCAGTGTCGCCCTGAGGCCCAGTGTCGCCCTGAGGCCCAGTGTCGCCTTGAGGCCCAGTACCGCCTTGAGGCCCAGTGTCGCCCTGAGGCCCAGTATCACCCTGAGGTCCAGTATCACCTTGAGGCCCAGTACTGCCTTGAGGCCCAGTGTCGCCCTGAGGCCCAGTATCGCCTTGAGGTCCAGTATCGCCTTGAGGCCCAGTGTCGCCCTGAGGCCCAGTACCGCCTTGAGGCCCAGTACTGCCTTGAGGCCCGGTATCACCTTGAGGTCCAGTACCACCTTGAGGCCCAGTATCGCCTTGAGACCCAGTATCGCCTTGAGACCCAGTATCGCCTTGAGGCCCAGTATCGCCTTGAGGTCCAGTGTTGCCTTGAGTACCCGTCGCCCCTTGAGGTCCTGTGGCCCCAGTAAAACCGAGTTCTTCAATGATTGCTTTAATGATTCCTGCAATGGGGCCACTAGATCCAGTAGGCACTTCTAAACTCACATTGGCAGATCCGGGAGTTACCGAAATTTCTAGCGTATTGGATAGAAAGTTTAGTATATCTCCGAAACCAAGTGGAACACTTCCGCTTGCTCCTGAATTCCCTTGAACCAAAAATAAGAGATCGCCTGTAGCAAAAGATCCGGTTTGTCCTTGAGGGCCGATTGGTCCTTGAGGCCCTGTGCCTCCAATCGCTCCCACCGGACCTGATGGACCCTGAGGTCCCGTTGTCCCTTGGGGCCCTTGAGGTCCAGGAGGTCCTCCTGATGGTCCTGTGACTCCAGTAGGTCCTATGGCTCCCGTCGGTCCCCTAGTAACGTCTGTGCCTAACACGTTTTCTAACTTCTCGTTTAAAATCCATTCTTTCTTTCCAATTACATTGATTGTGTCACGCACACTTGCGTTGATCGTAAGTAAGTCGCTAATGGAGGGCTGAAAGTTGGTTGACACTCCAGGGAGAGTCCCTAGAATATATTGAAGCTTTTCTCCTTCTGCATTAATAATGTGACTCAGGCCCAGCTCTTCTAACGCAATGGATGACAATAATAGGTTTACTGCATCCTCTCGAGTAATTGAAATATTGGGACTAATATTAGGTATATTAGGGAATGACATAGTGATCCTCCTTACGAAATTTCATATTGCTTCCGCAGCAATACTTCTCTATAGCAGATGTATCAATAAAATTGCTTTATCATTTGTTCGCTATGTTTTCATGCCTATATACCATATTTCATCAAAACACATATGGTGATATAAAAGTGAAGGTCGTGTTGAAAAAATGTTCGGGCGCATCAGTAAGAATTCACCCATTTTTGTAGGGGATCTATTTTTCGATGATACGCTTAACGAATTATAACTAAGGTGAAAATTTCGTATTGCTAAATTTATTTTGTTATCCAGAAGGTAAATGTACCTAGATAAAGAATATATTCAATTGTGACAAACAATAAAAAATGAAAGGAGATAGTGATCAATGAAGAAATTGCGGCTTTCAAGTGTAGTTTCCTTGGTGATTCTGACCTTTGTGCTTTCCTTAACATTAGGTGCAAGTACTCCTACGAAGGAACTAAATGGAACTGATCAGTCCAGTTTACAAATGACTGATCAGTTGGATGAAAGCACTATGCTAGTTCGAGGATCTCCATGGCATACTAAGAAGCATCATTACTGGTACTATGACTATTGGAGAGGTTGTTGGTATTGGGTTTAATGAGAGCATTTCATGAGTTAGCCTCCCATATTGTATTGACTGAACATATTAGCTAATAAACAAGGCATCAATCCTAGATAACGGATTGATGCCCTTTATATTGACTCTACCATTCTGCGTTAGCAAAGACTAATTTTCGGATAGGATAGTAAATTAAAGATTCCGGTAAAGGTTTATCCTATTATATAGAAGGATAAATAAACCGTCTATATAATAAGTATTATGTTTTATTAAAAGGAATGAGAAATATGCTAAAAAATCATGGGAAAAATCACCAAGAGATTACGTTGAAGCATGGTCAACTCCATGTCTTTGCAAACGAGGAAGTCTTTCAAAATCTTGAATACAAAGTTTACGAGATGGCAGATAACAACCTGCAAATCCCACGCAATGTCCATATGAGCTATACACCGGATGCTCATGTAGGTGTAGGGACATGTATAGGAACGACTGCTGTTTGGAATATGAATGATGGTTTTGTCTCCCCTTCCATTGTAGGCTCCGATATCGGATGTGGAATGAGGGTTCATCTTACTTCGCTTCATCGCGATGATATTCAAGATAAGAAGTTACGTCGCCAGATGATCAAAGCGATCGAAAAGTATGTTCCAGCAAATGAGCGAGCTGCTTCTTACTATCAGAATATCCGTGTAGAGAAGATTGTATCAGAGGGGATTCATGGTCTCCCACCGCAGTATGTACCAGATTACTACTCACCTAAAAATCGCCGTTCCCTCACCCATATCGAACATGCGAAGCTTTCCTACGATACAGGTTATCTAGATGCCATTCCAGAGAAAATGTGGAGCCGAGCTTGGATGCAAGTAGGAACACTTGGTGGCGGTAATCACTTCTGTGAGATCCAGAGTATTACAATTAAGGATGAAAATCGAGAAATTGCGGAAAAGTGGGGTCTTTTTGACGGACAAGTAGTGGTAATGATCCATTCTGGCTCCCGAGCATGGGGCGGAATGTTAGGACCGAAATTTACCAAAGATTTCCGACGTGCTATGGACAAGTGGGGCATCGGAACTTCCGACCCAAACTTGGTCTTTGCTCCGATCGACACAGAGGAGGGTCAACGCTATCTCAATCTGATGTACTCTGCACTTAATTATGTAGTGGTAAACCGTCATATGATCGCTTATGGAGTAAGAGAAGGATTAAGGGATGTGTTCGGACAGGACTTGGAGATGACGGTTCTCTACGACCTGATGCATAACTATGCGTTAACAGAGTCCCATCGTAGTGAGCCATTGTTAGTACATCGAAAGGGAACGACGCGAGCACTTCCAGCGGGGCACTCCCTAAATGCAGAACCATATAAAGAGACTGGTCATCCAGCCCTTATTCCTGGATCAATGGGGACGTCTTCCTACATTATGGTGGGAGAAACGGGCGGAGAGAAAAACTTCTACTCCATCTGTCATGGTGCGGGACGTGTTCGCTCCCGTCGTGCAACGAAAGAATTAATCAGCGTCGATCAATTTGCTTCCTCTATGAAGGTAGGAACAGACGAGGAAATTTTGGTAAACCAACGCACACTAGAGAGTATCTTGGATGAGTGTCCACAAGCTTATAAAGATGTGGATCAGGTAATCCATTCTGTGGTAGGGGCAGGTCTTGCCTCTGTCGTAGCAGAGTGTCAGCCAATGGCCGTTATTAAAGGCGTTTAAGCCGAAATCTAAGAAGGATGAGAGGTGGTGGCTGAACTGGTTCAATCTTGTGAAGTAGAGGTTTTTGGTCATCATGAGGAAACTACACACTGAACAAGTATAAATAGGTAAAGAGACCGCATCCAGCGCAACGGAATATAATGAATCAATAGATAGAAGTCCTTCAAGAATTCTAAGATGATCCTTTCTAGATCGAAAAGGTGGTATTACCTTTATGAAAGATCTCGATCAGTTTATTTTTCATTTAGAAAGAGGTACTCAAATCAGTTTTGTAGTGAATAGAAAAATAAACCTATGGAACGGAAAAGTGATTATTTTTACAGACGGGCAGGGTCGTAAGTTCGTTTTAAAACAAATTAATCCTAACAGTTCGCCTTGGGAAAAATCGACTTTAGTACGTGATTATGTGGGTTCTCGAATAGCAGAAGAAATGAATCTCCCCATTAATCGTGTACGACTTATACCAGCGAAGTTGGGGTTTAGCTTAAAGCCTTTTTCAGGGTATCCAGCTACTTTACATACATTTGTAGAAGGAGTAGTCCCAAAAGCAGGGATTCAACAAAAAGTTGGTACAAAAGTTCCAATAGAGGAAACTGGGTTGAACTATTCAGTGATAAAAAATATGGCTAAAAGTCTAGACCTCCAGCGTATCACAGCTCTTGATACTTTTTTAGGAAATGAAGATCGAAAAAATGCGAACTTGCTATATTGGAATGATCATTATGTTGGAATTGATTTAGGTGATATGCTTATCCATAATTTAGTAAAAGTAGCAATCCATCAATTTCAAAGTATGATAGCAAAAAAAATGGTATTTTCCCTTGAAGAGAAAAGAGGGCTATCGAATTATCATAAAACACTGAATGATTTATTTTTGAATTATCCAGTGAATAGAATCGTTGCTTATTTGGATGAGGGGTATAACTTGTCAGGACTAAAAACATTGGGACCCAATCATTACAATGTAAAAGATGAAATGTATTTTAAAGATATGGCAAGAGAGAATGTAAATGCTATTCCTACATTACTCCAAATCATGAATAATGCATTGACAACCCATATTACGTTTCACGGCTAGGCGATTTCAGATGCCTAGTCTTTTTTTATCCCAATTGGTAAGATTTATCCATTATATAAGAACATACATTCGCATATAATAAAAAACGAACTGAGATACTTTTTAGGAAGTGAGTCAACGATGATACTTCTAGTTGATATGGAGAGCTTTTATTGCAGTGTAGAAAAATCACTACAACCCGATCTATGGAATAAGCCGACTGTGGTAGCAGGAGATCCCGAAAGGAGGAGTGGAATCGTCTTGGCTGCGTGTCCGCTTTCAAAAGCATATGGAATAAAGACAGCTCAATCTTTATGGGAGGCTTTACAAAAATGTCCACACTTAGTTGTTGTTAGACCGCGCATGCAGCTTTACATAGATATCTCTCTTCGCATTACTAAGATTCTAGAGCGGTTTTCTGATAGAGTGGAACCCTACTCAATCGATGAAATATTCGTCGATGTCTCTGGTTGTGAGCGGTTGTTTGGTTCCCCAAAAGAGATTGCGACTAAGATCCAAGATTCCATTCGATCAGAGTTACATATTCGGGCAAGAGTCGGAATTGGTCCAACGAAAGTACTGGCAAAAATGGCTTGTGACCAGTTTGCTAAGAAGAATTTTTTTGGGATATGTCAGTTAGACGAGTCCAACATAAAGGAAAGGTTGTGGCCGTTACCGATTGGAGCAATGTTTGGTGTAGGAAACCGGATGCGAAAACATTTTGAGCGGATTCGAATTCAAACGATCGGACAACTAGCTAACTATCCATTATCCCAGATCAAATCGAAATGGGGTATCAATGGGCATGTATTGTGGCTGACAGCGCACGGTATAGATTCTTCCCCAGTTGCAAGCGATTCCTTCCATCAGCCCAAGGGGATCGGACATCAGATGACTCTACCCTGCGACTATCGCAAATTTGAAGGAGAAATCGACGTGGTGTTGTTAGAACTCTGTGAGAATGTGTGTAGGAGAGTGAGACAAAATCAACTCATGGGTAGGACGGTTCATATAGGGGCTAGGGGAGCTGATTTTGGTATACCTACTGGCTTTTATCGTCAGTTGACTATGCCAGGCGCAACGAACGAAACGATGTTGGTTTATCAATATGCTAGGGAGGTATTCCAACGCCATTGGGATCAAGCACCGATTAGGGTAATTGGATTGTCATTGAGTAATTTCCAATCAGATGAAGTCGTACAGTTGGATTTGTTTGATCAAAAGAAAGAGCAACGGAAGAAGTTAGGTTACGTCATAGATGGAATTAAGGAACGCTACGGTGCTTCTGCGGTCATTCGTGCATCATCCCTAACAAAGTCAGGGCAAGCGTTAGAGAGACATGGGAAGATCGGAGGTCACTTTAAATGAAGGAAAATGAGTTGAACCGGGGAAATTTATTATGGGAGGGGAGCAGGATGTTTCTACCCGAACATCGTGAACAACTTATCGCCCAACGTCGGAAGCAAAGAGAGTATGTGCCGCCTGATCTGGATGAACAAAGGCTAGAAGAACTGAATCAACGTCTGTATCAAGCTCTACATGATGATCGTGTTGTCCTCACTACATACATAGGGAAGTATGAACCAAAGTCATTTATCGGATCTGTGGAAAGAGTAGATCCGCATATACAAAAATTTCTATTGAAGAATGGAGATATTCAAATATGGCTATCCTTTCAAGAAATATTAGATATCGAATGGATGTGAAGGGAGTTGCCGAAAATCAAAATGAGAACGATCTCGTGGGAGAACGTTCTCATTTTATTTCATGTCATTATTCTTGAGATTGATAGACGATAGAGTTGCCTACATCAGGATTCCCACGCCAAACCTTATTGCTTTTTCCGCTGTGAATCCATACAAGAGTCCCTTCGGGAACGCGATCATATAAATCAATAACATCCTTGTTTAACATTCGAATACATCCATTTGAAGCATAGGTTCCAATTGAATTTGGATTATTTGTCCCATGAATACCATATTTTCTACCGCTATCACCATTAACGCTGAATCCGTTCCAACGTTCACCTAAAGGGTTTTCAGGCACACCCCCAGGGATGTTTTTCCAACCTGGCTTAACAAACTTAGCTATAATCGGAAAAGTACCTTCCGGTGTCTTCGTTTTATTTTTCCCAGTAGCTACCCGATAGGTCTTAATAACCCTATTCCCTTGATACAAATACAGATAGTTAGTTTGCTTATTAATTTCAATTTTGTAATTTGAATCCTGCGCAGCTTGAGTTACTGTTGGTTGAAATAATCCTGTAACAAGAGCAAACGAAAGAGATAACATAAACAGTACAAGTCGTCTTAATTTTGGCATGTATGTGCAACTCCTTTATCCTTTTTCATTTGGTGATAGCCCCCTTCATTTTTAAAAAATATTTATAAAAGAAATATATAAGCAGTAGATATGCCTGTAAAAGTATTGTTATTCATGTTGGGGCACTCTTTGTATACTAAACTGGTTACAGTTTTTATTCTATCGATTTATATAACATTACCTTACAATTTTGAAAGGTAATGTTATATATGGGATCTAATAGAGAAATGTTGATGTCATTTTATACGTTAGTATTAAGTAGTAGGAGAGCCCGATTTTCACTACACTAAGTGTGAATTCGGGCTCTCCTACTATCCTCCATATGGAATTGAAACCGTGACTATACTAATAGATGCTAGAGGTAACACCGTTATTCATTTTCAACATAAGGATGATGCACAAAACCAGCCCCAGAGTTAATTATGGCGCTGGTTTTGTGCATCATCCAGATTCCGTGACATAAAGGGTATATTCTTAATCATGGTTTTCAAATCCTCACAAGGTTATAATAGCAGAACAACGGACTTCTACTTTATATCATTGGGTATCACCTTAAGTGAATTTGATAGTAGCGATGTACGAAAGCTTGGGGCGCAGAAAAGACACGTCCCTTAAAACGTCTTCCAAATAATACTGCTAGTTTATAATCGAACCTATGAGATGAATCACTCAGAGGTTTTTTCCTACATAAGGGGTGGATGGAATGAAAATAGTAGCAATTGAACCAACTCCAAGTCCAAATGTGATGAAGTTAATGATTGAGCCTTCACTTGCAAATGGTATTAGCTATAACTTCCGAAAAGACCAGGAACAATCGGCTCCTGAGCATATCCGCAAGCTACTAGCCGTTGAAGGGGTGAAGGCCATCTTCCAAGTAGCGGACTTTATTAGTGTGGAGCGTCATCCCAAAGTAGACTGGAAACAAATCTTACCGGATGTACAACGTCTATTTGGATCGCAGGAGCAACTTGCCGGTGATTCGAAGGTCCAGCTTACGGATCAAGCGTTTGCAGAAGTAAAAGTTGAGATCCAAAAATTAAAAGGGATTCCGGTTCAAGTGAAGCTAACCAGAGGTACTGAGGAGAAACGATTTGGCTTACCTGAGCGGTTTACCACATCCATGATGGCGATTCAAAAAGGGGTTTCCAATTACGTTTATGAACGGAGATGGCTCGAACAGAGTCCGCGATATGGTGATTTACAGGAGATCGGTGCGCAATTGGTGGAAGAGATAGTTGCGGCTTATTCCGAGAAGCGTTTATCAATGCTAGTGGATTTTGCCCTTCATCCAGAGGTATACCAAAAGGTTAAAACTACCTTTTCGACGGAGCAGGTAAGAGCTGATTTTTCTTCCTCTGAATGGGAAGTTCGCTTTGCGGCTCTTGATCAATGGGAAGTAGCGTTGGATGGACTGGATATCTTAGAGAAAGCAATCAAGGATCCTCAAACCTCCATCCGACGACAAGCTGTAGTTATCTTGGGGCAATTAGAAGATGATCGGGTATTTCCCCTACTGATGAGAGCACTTGAAGATTCTTCGGCAGTAGTGCGAAGAACTGTTGGAGACACGCTATCTGATTTAGGGAATCCTATCGCCATTCCAGCCATGTGCAGGGCCCTATCCGATCGGAATAAACTCGTTCGTTGGCGTGCTGCGCGTTATTTGTTTGAAGTGGGTGATGTTACAGCCATCCCAGCTTTACAAAAAGCGATTCACGATGAAGAATTTGAGGTGCAATTACAAGCTCAAATTGCCTTAAAGCGGATCGAAAGCGGGAAAGAAGCCAGTGGAACCGTCTGGCAACAGATGATGCGTGAGATGGAGAAGTAATTAATTGGCATGTTCCTCAAATCCATGTGGATAAGTTCGCACATCCATCCTAATGGGACTCTCTTGGAAACCTGTTTCCCCTGCGGACGTCGTCGATCCCTAATAGCGTAATAAACCCTGAAGATCGACGACAGTGCTTTATCAATTAAAGTTAGGGATATAGAAAAAATGTAGATATAACGGGATTCATTCATTTTTTGTCGAAGCTATATTTCTTGGGCTTTTTTGGGGTCTTGATAGTACCTATACGGAAAATGGCTGAAACGGTCTGAGGATTTTTTTAAGAGATTTTATAGTCTTGACATACAAGGACATTAAAAAATTAAAAACATCGCTCATTTAGGCATACAGAGGTTTGTTTAAAGTCAGGGGCGTTTATTACCCCTGAAATTCGAGGAGGTCAAATCTATCATGGAAAAGATGTTTTTGTTTAAAGTAGGAGATAGTTTTGATGCTACAAATGATGATAATATCTGGGACTTCATTTTAGAATCATACAATGGTCCGGATACGCATGGAGAGTATATGGATTGGAATATTGTTGATTTCGCAGAGATCACAGAGCAAGATCATAAGAAGTACCGAGTCAATGCCCACTCGGATGAGATCCTTACGATTAGGGCATCGGTTCATGATGAAGCAGAGGAACTGATTGCTTCGACTACGTTTAAGGTCGAGAGAAGAAAGAGGGTTTCTCCTGAAATATGGACGGTCTTGGATGTACTCCAGCAAGGGTCTGAGGAGGCGGTAAATTTAGTCCCGATTGATAAGGAATGGTTAGATTGGCTCAACCGGGAATAGATGAAGATTGGATTTGAGAATAGCTTCTATAAATTTCCTGCTCCACCCCAACAAAAACCGCTCAACCATTGTTATCACAGGGGTTGAGCGGTTTTTGTGCTTTGTACAGGTACATCAGGGTTTATTTGATATTTTTTAGATGTTCTATTTTGGTAGTTTCTTCATGATGCTCTTGAGCGGTTTCTTGTACAAATACAGATATAGCAGATGCGTATGGGATCATAACCACAAATGCAGTAATCAATAGTTTCCCAATGGTGTTTAACATGGTTTCCCATCTCCTTATACTGTATTTTTTATATTGCCTTATTTCATTATACACTCCCTCTGCTCTCAATTCTTGGTAGCTTTTGGATCGTTTTTTGTTTATTTACTCCTTTAATCACTTCATCATTGGTATCGTGGTCCTCTCATCTGAAAATCACGGCGATCGAGTACCTGTTGGTTTGTTAATATATAATTTTATTCATCTAAAATATTAGTTGCAATTAAGTCAAAAATACTTAATAATATATCTAGTTAAATATAATTTAAAAATGAAAGGGGAAACTAGAATTGGAAATTTTTGAACTTATATCAAAAATTGTTTCATCCGTTGGAGATGTCGTGAAAGCTGTAAATTCTCTCGCTTCACTAATCGGTAGTTTGTTCGCATAGTAGGTCCGATCAACAAAGAAATCAAACAGGTATCGATACATAGCTCCCAATCCGGGGGCTTTTTTGTTTGAGGTGGGAAAGGGAGCCCACGCCATTGTCGTTACAATAGTGGGAGTAGCTTACTTTGTATTAGATAGGGTATGGTATAAAAATGAATAATTTACATGATCATGTTGAAGATACCGAAGATAAGGAAATATATTATATTTTTCCAAAAAAAGACCCACAATCTGTTATTCAATTTACCAAAGGACGAGATGATTTATTCGACCTTGTGGATGTTGGAACGCATATCCTCGTGGTACTAGAAGATTGGGGAAATGAATATGGAAGAGAAGGAGAGACTCGATTTTTTAGATCCGATGAGCAAGAAAAACTAGATGAGTGGATGAAAGGGAAGAAAGAAGACAGTATACTCCGTTTCGAAGTTCATGAAGGTAGTCTGGTTCATGCGTGGAAAATATACGATGTGGAGGAGAGTAAGTGGGATTGGGATTGGGCTGTAGGGTTTCTAATATGGTTCTTTGTTATACTTAGTCCCTTATGGTTTCTACTAGCCATTGTTTTGGCGTATTTATATTTTTTCTAACTCTCGATTCTGAAACGAAAACGGAATATCGCAATGGGACAGTTGATGTCAATTGATGATGATTAATAGTACAAAAGTAAGTAAAGCTATCCGTAGGAGATGTAATATGAAGAGAAATTTCAATAACCGAAACAAATCACTATCAGAACTAGGACATGAATTCTTAGTTGTTTGTCCATCTTGTCAACAATGTGCCGAGGTAACCCCTCTGGGATCTACTAACCCATATATGATAGGGATTAAATGCAGGATGATCTGTTCACATTGTGGCCACATCAAAGAAATGTTACCCAAGACAAATGTCTGTCGAAATCGTGTCAAAGTGTCCCATTCACATTATTGGAAAGAGAATACAATCCGGATAGGCGGACCTTTTGACTGGTATTTTGGACTTCCTGCGTATCTACAGCTTACTTGTTGTGGTCATACATTATGGGCGTATAATCTTGAACATCTAGAGTACATAGAAAGTTATGTCCGTTCTGAGTTAAGGAATCCACACCCGAACAATCGTAGTATAGAGAGCAGATTACCTAAATGGATCAAGAGTGCTAAGAATCGAGAACATCTACTCAAATGTATCGGACATTTAAAGCAATCTATCTCCTGACATAACAAACAGGACTAGCGTTGAAAGAATTTATGTATCTTTCAACGCTAGTCCTGTTTGTTATACCATCTGTCTGAATTGAAATCCTCTGGAATATTTTGCTCAAAAGGAGCGGCAAATCCTAATGCTTCAAGTGCGTCAAACCACAAATCTCTTTTAGAGTCCGAGAGTTTTGAACCACAATAAGGGCAAAAATAGATTGCAGAATAGGATGGGCCTCCGTCATGGATGATAATTCCATATTCATCAAAAACCAAACTATAATAAATCAAATGATCTGGACAGTCAAAAGGATTTTTGTGTTGCTTACAAACGTAATTTAATGTATTTTCCATGGTTTTACAACAGTGATTTTTAATCATATAGCCTCCCATTAGCAGAAAAGCAACTAAAATCATGGGCATTGTTTATCGATATAGGTGAGAACAGTTGCTTTTATCGATTATTGAAATACCTTATCTATTGTCGCCCTGTCATGATCTAAAATCCAGTCATTATATCGGTTGTACAAAGGCCTAATGTGTTCTTTGGATGTAGCAATTACATCACAACCACGATCATCGTAAATGTGAAAAATTGTTTTATTAGATAGGTTAACAAAAAATACATCATGAAAAATCTTAGGCTTTATACCCATGTCGTGATTACAAATTGCTTTGACTAATTGGATGAACTTTATATCCTTGACCTGACACTGTAAAGAATATCTGTGTGTTTCGAAATCGTAAATATCATATATATCTTCAAAAACATAGGGAGTAATTTGATGTTGTAATCTTGGTAAAATATCCTTTGATTTTAGGTAGTGCTGATAAATCTTTACTCTACGTCTTTTTAATATGTTTTCCTCTCCAGAGTGATGAACGTTTGCTACTATCATGATCTCGTCTTCAGTTGAATGAAGTTCCTTGAAAAGTGTTATTGCACGAAAATAGACACGCTTCATATGGGGATTTCTTTTAACTTCATTCGGGTCTCCCAATTCAAACCGAATTCCAAACACCCAATTGTAAAAGAGGGGTGGTCTTAGTTTTAGGTTATGAAAATTGTTGTTTAAATACTTGTCTAGTTGCACACAAACACCCCAATCTTATCGCAAATTCCAATGATATCACAGTCATTCTACTTGAGCCAGTAACGGTGGTGGTACGCATATGTATCATTGGAGTGAACCACATGTACTTACCAATCGAGAGCGCGCATTCAGACCTTCCCTGAAAGCGAGCAAAGGGTGAAAGATATACCCTTGGTTCGTGTCGCGTACCGTATTAACAAGAAAATCGCATTGATCGTACCTATAAGGATTGAAGCTATGGATTCATTCCACCAATCCATCCAGAGAGCTCGTCGATTGCTCATACCTATGAGGATTTGAACACTCGTTCTCGTACTAATAAAAATGGTTAGGGACATATTTCATGTCCTTAGCCATTTTTTTACCTTGTTAAGTAACAAATATATCTATATAAACAACTTTTCCACTCTTCGTTCCACTTCCTGGTAGTAAGGTTGCTATTTAGCCCCCAAATTAAATTTGAGTAATCTCCTTTATCCTGTAGAATGAGTTATATACAGTGGAGGAGATTTTTTATGCAAAGAAGACGGTT
>NZ_JAUSUV010000024.1 GCF_030814315.1 Croceifilum oryzae
CCGGTTACTCCATCCGTTCCGGTTGCTCCCGTTGCTCCGGTTACTCCATCCGTTCCGGTTGCTCCCGTTGCTCCGGTTACTCCATCCGTTCCGGTTGCTCCCGTTGCTCCGGTTACTCCATCCGTTCCGGTTGCTCCCGTTGCTCCGGTGGCTCCATCTGCTCCAGTTGCTCCGGTGGCACCGGTTGCTCCATCGACTCCAGTTGCTCCGGTGGCACCGGTGGCTCCGTCTGCTCCATCGACTCCAGTTGCTCCGGTCGCTCCCGTGGCTCCGTCTGCCCCATCTGCTCCGGTCGCTCCCGTGACTCCGGTAGCCCCAGTAAGACCGAGTTCTGCAACAATTGCTTGAACGATGTCTGCAATGGCTCCAGTCGTTCCAGTGGGCACTTCTAAACTCACATTGGCAGAACCAGGTGTTACCGAAATGTCTAACGTATTGGATATAAAGTTTATTGTATCTCCGAAACCGAGTGGAACCGTTCCGTCAGCGCCTGTATTCCCTTGAACCACGAATAAGGTCCCGCCTGTAGCAAATGATCCAGTCGGCCCTTGAGGTCCTTGGGGTCCTTGAGGCCCTGTGGTTCCAGTGGATCCAGTGGATCCAATCGCTCCCGCCTGTCCTTGGGGTCCCTGTGGTCCAGTACCTCCTGGAGGTCCAGGAGGTCCTCCCGATGATCCTGTAGTTCCCGCTGGTCCTTGGGGTCCGGTTGGTCCCCTCGTAACGTCTGTGCCTAACACGTTCTCTAACTTCTCGTTTAAAATCCACTCTTTCTTTCCGATCACATTAATCGTGTCGCGAACACTACTGTTAATCAGAAGGAGATCGCTAATAGTTGGTTGAAAGCCTGATGACACTCCAGGTAGAGTCCCTAGAACATATTGAAGCTTTTCCCCTTCTGCATTAATAATATGACTCAGACCTAGCTCTTCTAACGCAATCGATGATAGTAGCAGATTAACCGCATCTTCTCTTGTAATGCTTATATTAGGCGAAATGTTCGGTATATTAGCTTGTGACATTGATTCTCCTTATCTCCCCTCTTATCATAAGAAATGTAAACCCGCTTGAAGACATTACGATATACCGATTCTAATTAATCAGAAAAACAATGCTGTCAACCCATACTATTACAACACCTATTAAATAAATTGGGCTAACTGCGCCTAAGTTAATTTAAAAAGCAAAAAGGGAGAAGCATACGATCTGCCTTCTCCCCTCTACCTGTGAATTTTATAAATTAAATCATCAACTCAATTGACGCAAAATCACTTCTGCAATCTGTGAAACATACTCTTCTAATTGTGCATGATCCGGTCCCTCTGCCATCACCCGGATGAGTGGTTCTGTACCAGAAGGGCGTACCAGCACTCGACCTTCCTCACCAAGAGCATCTACAACGGTTTGAATCGCTTGTTGGATCTCAGGATTCGTGTCCCAACCTTCTTTCGAAGCCACACGTACATTTTTCAGCACTTGAGGAAACTTGTGCATCTTATCTTTTAAATTGGATAAGGTTTCTCCTTCTTCTTTCACCGCACGCAGAAGTTGAATGGCAGATAACATTCCATCGCCTGTTGTATTATGCTCTAGGAAGATAATATGTCCAGACTGTTCCCCACCTAGGTTATATCCACCTTCACGCATTTTTTCCATCACATAACGGTCGCCCACAGCAGTTCGTTCTGTAGCAATTCCTGCTTCACCAGTCGATTTAAAGAAACCGAAGTTAGACATCACCGTTGTTACAATCGTATCTTTTGCAAGTAATCCTTTTTGTTTGAAATAGTAAGCACAGATAAACATGATCTGGTCACCATCAACCACATCGCCTTTTTCATCTACCGCGATCAAACGGTCAGCATCTCCATCAAATGCTAGTCCTAAATGCGCCCCTTGTCTGACTACCTCTTGCTGAAGCCGTTCTGGATGAGTCGAACCACAATCCACATTAATATTTACACCATCTGGATTTACAGCGATCGTCGTCACGTCTGCTCCTAGATCTCGTAACAATAGTGGCGCCAATTCAAAAGCTGCCCCATTGGCTCCGTCAACCACGATATGCATCCCGCATAGATCTGTATCAATCGTTGACTTCAGATGTTCCAGATATGCATCAATCCGATCGCTCTCGTCAAATATCCGCCCAATTTCTTTCCCCGTTGGTCGTGGAATCGGATCATTAGTTGGATCTTTTTCTAAAATCTCGAGTAATCGTTCGATCTCCTCTTCTGTCTCATCCAATAATTTATAGCCGTCTGCTCCAAAAAACTTAATGCCGTTATCTGGAAAAGGATTATGAGACGCAGAAATCATGACACCTGCATCTGCGTTTAAATGACGAATCAGAAATGCTACACCCGGTGTACTTACGATACCTAACCTAGCTACATTTGCTCCAATAGAAAGCATCCCCGCTACCATTGCGGATTCCAATAACTCCCCTGAGAGGCGTGTATCCCTGCCAACCACAATTAACGGACTCGTCTTCCCGCGAGTCAACACATATGCCCCTGCTCTACCTAAACGAAATGCCAATTCTGGTGTAAGTTGTTGATTCGCAACACCTCTAACACCATCCGTTCCAAAAAATTTACCCACTTTTATTTCTCCTCCTTGCTCATGTTCCAGCAGACTACGATTTTGGACGAATCTCGACCATCGCTTTCTCTGGAGTTTGGCTTTCCAGCACAATCCCCTTTGGCAATTTTATTTGTATTGGGACTTGGTGAACACCTGCTGGAAGGTTATCCAAATCACATACTGCCTCTATTTGATCCGTTTGTAATGCATTTAGTAGATTAGGTGCTCCTGATACGGAAGCATCCACTGCTTTCGGTGTCATAATCCGTGCATCAAGTCCTTCTTCTATATGAAGGGCCTTGGTGGGGATATCTTTGATCTGTTTCAAGTTAGACCGCTTCATTTTAACATAAATTTCTACATCCATGGGTTCCACTTTTTCGACTCCTGAAGGCTTCGGAACCCTTGCCCGGAATCGATACACACCTTCTGTTTTGGGGAGCTCCACTGGAAGATCAACTTTATTTAATAACTCTAACATAGAGCGATTTCCGTAGTAGGTAATATTCGATGGATCGGATTTTATTTCCACCACTTCTACAGAAGGATCCTTAGTTGGGTACGTGAGTTGAATGGGAATCTCTTTGGAGATAAATGGATATGCCAAATGCGGGTTTTTTTTATATAAAGTAACGGTCACCTTTTCTGGATGAACCGTATTTTTAACCCCAGAGGGAACACCTGTTACCACGACAGGAACACTGCGCTGTTCTCCCTCCACAACTGGTCCATCAACCCGAATTTGAGCCCGGATCCGGGAAGAAGCATACTGAAGTGAAAAAGGATTTCCACTCATCATGACAGTCACTTCTTTTTGTGTTTGAACAAGCTCATACTGCTCCTTATCATACTCTGCGGTTACAGGGATTGTTTTGGTTTGTGTATCATTCCCAGCCGCTTCTTGATCTTTATTAAAGTAATGAACCATAAACCATAAAACCCCTGCCAACAGCACCGACATCACTTGAATGACCCAATTATTTTCTAGCCACTTGTTCATTTCTTCCCTCTTCGCTCACGCCAACTCCGAAATATCGAGATAGTTGGCGAATTTGGTTGAATCTGTTGATATAATCGTTCAAATATAAGATCCTCTGAAATACCTCGTTCTAATTTACCCCCAACAGCAATCGAGATTTGTCCAGTCTCTTCTGACACAATCACCACACATGCATCCGAAACCTCACTCATTCCCATAGCAGCACGGTGTCTCGTGCCGAGTTCTTTACTAATAGAAGGATTTTCGCTTAATGGTAAAAAGCATCCCGCCGCCATAATCGAATCAGCTCGAATCACAGCTGCACCATCATGTAAGGCGGAACTCGGCAAAAAAATGTTTCGTAACAATTCATTACTTACTTTCGCTTGTAATTCAATTCCTGATTCTATGTAATCGGAGAGTCCTGTCTCCCGTTCAATCACAATCAATGCGCCAATCCGTTTGTTGGAAAAGTAAGTAACCGCCTTGGTTATTTCTCCAGAAACTCGAGTCACTACTTCATCCTTAGCTACTTGACCTCTTGTAAAGAAGCCTCTTCTGCCAATCTGCTCTAAGGCCCTTCGCAACTCAGGTTGGAAAATGATAATCACCGTAATAAGACCTACTGACAATAAGTTTTCAATGAGCCATCGTAACGTACGTAACTCGAGAAAATTACTTAACAACCATAAAAAGACAACCACACTAATTCCTTTTAGCAACTGAACTGCTCTCGTCCCACGCAATAACGTCAATAGTTGATAGATAAGGAAACTCACGATCAATATATCAATAAAATCATTTATGTACTTTGTTATTCCCACCAATGATTGCACATTGTTTCCTCCAACGCATTCATTTGCATATATTATGCTTCAAATAGACAAAAAGTTTTCACCCCGATAAAGAGACACAATAAAAACATATCATTTGTTCTAAGGCAGACCATTCTAATCAAAGGATATACATACTAAAGAGGACCCTCCTTATAAAAGAGAGACCTCCTACTATCAATAGTATTATGCAATAACTCCTCGTTCATGAGAGTAGGCTTTATACTTCCCTTCTATCATGATCTTCTTTAATCGTTGTACTGCTTCCCAGACATCTTGATACGATGTATATAAAGCAATTGGTGCTAGTCGAATCACATTAGGAGCCCTAAAGTCAGGAACCACTTTCGCTTCTTTTAACGCTTTACAGATACGAGTTGCTTCTTCGTGCTCCAGAGAAATGTGACCACCTCTGCGATCATCTTCAGTCGGGTTTCCGATCACAAAGCCCCATCCTTGAAGCTCGCTTTCGATTAGCAACATCATATATCGAGTTAACGATAATGACTTTTCTCGAATAGACTCCATTCCTATCTCTTCAAACATAGATAAAGAGCCGATCAACGGAGCCGCATTTAAGATAGATGGAGCGCTCAATTGATAAGCTCCTGCCTGCCTAGAAGGTTCAAATGAATGGCTCATATCAAATTGACGCTCTTTATCAGAGCCAAACCATCCAGCTAGTCCAGGAACCGTGCCAAAGTGTTTTTCATGCACATAAATTGCCGCAACACTACCTGGTCCACTATTTAGATATTTATAGGAACACCAGACCGCAAAATCCACTCCCCATTGATGAAAACGATGGGGAACAGCCCCAACGGAATGGCAAGCATCAAATCCAATTAAGATTCCACGTTGATGCGCTTCTCGAGTAAGACGTTCAATATTTAGCAATTGACCACTTCGATATAGGACTGTAGGTAATATCATCAATGCCACATCATCCTGCATACAGGCAATAATATCTCCTTCATCGATGTACCGACCCTGTCTACTTTTTACAGACAGAAAATGCTCTTCTGGATTCAGACCATGCAACTGAAGTTGGCTCTTAATCGCGTAAATATCAGAAGGAAAATCCAGATCATTTGCTACAATTTTCGTGCGTTTCCCTTCTGGATGATAAAATGTTGCGATTAATTGATGCAAATTCACAGTAGTAGTGCCCGTCGCGATAACTTCATCCTCTTTCGCTCCAACTAGAGGAGCCATCTTAGCACCTAACATTTCAGCCAAGTAAAACCAAGGATATTCTCCGTTTGACCAACCGTCGATCTGATAACTCTTCCACGATTCAAATGTCTCCATGAAAGTCTTCTCTGCTCTTTTTGAACATAAACCCAGAGAGTTCCCATCTAGATAAATTTGATCAGGAATTACATAAAATTCATTCCGGTACTTGAATAGTACATCTTGAGCATCAAATCGCACTGCTTCTGCTTGAGTTGGTTTCATCGCTGTTGTTCTCCTTCTATCTATAGTTTGGTTCGCAAAGCCCATAGCTCCGGGAAAAAACTGTGCTCCATTGTGCTACGAAGGTACGGTACTCCAGGTGAGCCACCTGTGCCTCGTTTAAACCCAATAATCCGCTCCACAGTCTTCATGTGGCGAAAACGCCATTGTTGCATCCAATCCTCCACATCAACCAATTTTTCAGCCAGTTGGTAATAGATCCAATACTGATTTACATCTTGGTAAACTTTCAACCAAGCCGCCTCTACACCCTCATCTGCTTTATAAGGCTTGGTCCAATCACGTTCCAGAACAGCAGATGAAATGTGAAACCCTCCCTTTGCTAGCGATTGGATGGCAACATCATACAGGCTTGGTTGTTCTAAAGCACCTTCCAGCATGTTCTTCACTTCATCTTTATGGCTATAGATTTCCAAAATAGGCGTACTTTTCCTACCTAAGTAAAATTCAATCATTCGATATTGATAGGATTGGAAGCCAGAAGATTGAGCTAACGAATTTCGAAACTCGATATATTCCGCTGGTGTTAGCGTGGACAGTACATCCCAGGACTGAATAACTTGCGACTGAATTCGCGATACCCTTGATAACATTTTTAGAGCAGAAGCTATATTGTCAGAAACGATATGTTGGATAGCCGCTTGAAGCTCATGAATCATTTGCTTCATCCACAATTCACTAGTCTGATGAATCACAACAAACAGCATCTCATCATGATGATTCGAAAGAGGATTTTGTGCATCTAAAATTTGATCCAATTGTAAATAATCACCATAAGTCATGTTATTACGGAAATTCGTTTGAATCCCCTCAGGACATCCTGTTTGCTCTGGGCTTTCCTTCTTTGCCATGATCGTCACAACCTCTTCTATTAATCTCAAACTAAAAATATAATAACGACTATTAATTTTAAATTAAACATTCTGTAAATAACTAATAGTATTTTACAACAAGCACACCTGATTGAGAACAACTACGGAAAAATAAACTTCATCCAAACAAAATAAACGAAGTAAACAGCAACGTTGCTATCTACCTCGTTTATCAAGGACTATAAGATTTTCTTTCCTAACATGGAACTGATCAGTGCAACAGCCACTTTCGCTGTTAGATTGGATTGATCTAAAATAGGATTTACCTCTACAAACTCAGCTGATGTAAGAATCCCCGAATCCGCCAACATTTCCATAGCTAGATGACTTTCTCGATACGTAATTCCACCTGGAACAGGCGTCCCTACTCCTGGACAATCTGAAGGATCCAAGCCATCCAAATCCAAGCTCAGATGAACTCCATCTGTACCGTTACTTACAATCTGGATCGTCTCCTCCATGACACGAGCCATACCCAAACGATCCACTTCATGCATCGTAAACACTTTAATCCCTAGATCACGGATTAATTGTTGCTCACCAAAATCTAACTCCCTAGCACCAACCAATACAACGTTCTCCGGACGTACTTTTGGCGCAAAGCCCCCTAGGTGAGTCAACAATGGATGGCCAATTCCCAAGCTAGCTGCCATCGACATCCCATGAATATTACCAGAAGGAGACGTATCTCCAGTATTTAAATCTCCATGAGCGTCATACCAGATTAAACCCATATTTTGATAGTGTTTCGCCGCACCTGCAACTGTGCCAATAGCCATGCTATGATCTCCACCAAGCACAAGGGGAAAGCGCTTTCTTTCGATGACTCCAGAAACACGCCCGGCCAGCTCTTCACATACTCTCGCAATCTCATGTAAATATTTTAAGTTTTGATCAGAGATCTCTAAAGACTCCGGACTTGGAATCGATATATCTCCTAGATCTTCAACTTCATAACCCAAATCACAAATTGTTTGTTGGAGTGCAGCATATCGTATCGCACTAGGCCCCATATCCACACCACGACGGCCTTGTCCAAGATCTATAGGCATTCCAATAATTGAAATCGGTTGTTTTATTATCATCTATTACATCTCCTTGCTACTAAAGAAGAATTGAACAATTTAAGTTTACCATATAAAAACTTAGGTTAGTAAGGCATTTTACCACCCTCCACCTGCTATGACATATTTATGCATTTAGCAGAATAAGGGAGATTAAAGAACACAAATTTATCCATCTTATGTTCAGCAACATCTATTAATAGACTTTCTGAAGTGAATTATATTTATACAAGACACCCGATATATTCGTAATATTCATTCTTTAAAACAGACACTAGTCTGAGTACTAAAATGCATTTTCTTTATAAAAATGAAAAAATCCCAGATAGTTGAACTATTGGGATAAAAGGATTATATTTGGTGACCCGTAGGGGATTCGAACCCCTGCATGCCAGCGTGAAAGGCTGGTGTGTTGAACCGCTTCACCAACGGGCCATGATGGAGCTTCCTACCAGGCTCGAACTGGTGACCTCTTCCTTACCATGGAAGCGCTCTGCCTAACTGAGCTAAGGAAGCATGGCTCCTCAAGCAGGACTCGAACCTGCAACCTACCGATTAACAGTCGGGCGCTCTACCATTGAGCTATTGAGGAACAGTGGAGCGGGTGAAGGGAATCGAACCCTCGCAATCAGCTTGGAAGGCTGATGTTCTACCATTGAACTACACCCGCGTTATGGAGCGGAAGACGGGACTCGAACCCGCGACCCTCGCCTTGGCAAGGCGATGCTCTACCACTGAGCCACTTCCGCAGAAAGTCAAATATGAGCCATGAAGGGCTCGAACCTTCGACCCTCTGATTAAAAGTCAGATGCTCTACCAACTGAGCTAATGGCTCGCACTAAGATGTCTAAACAAAAAATGGCTGGGAAGGAAGGGATCGAACCTTCGCATGACGGAGTCAAAGTCCGTTGCCTTACCGCTTGGCTACTTCCCAAAAATAAAAAAATGGTGGAGGGAGTAGGATTCGAACCTACGAAGGCGAAGCCAGCGGATTTACAGTCCGCCCCATTTGGCCACTTTGGTATCCCTCCATACATATGGTGGACGCTGACGGGATCGAACCGCCGACCCCCTGCTTGTAAGGCAGGTGCTCTCCCAGCTGAGCTAAGCGTCCATACTTTTATTAAAATCTTGGTGACCCGTAGGGGATTCGAACCCCTGCATGCCAGCGTGAAAGGCTGGTGTGTTGAACCGCTTCACCAACGGGCCATATAACTAACGAATTTTATTATACTACGTACTTACAGAAAGTCAATATTTTTTAAAAGCATATGTAGACATAAAAAAAGCCTCATTCAATTTCAATGAAGGTTTGGAGCGGAAGACGGGACTCGAACCCGCGACCCTCGCCTTGGCAAGGCGATGCTCTACCACTGAGCCACTTCCGCAAAACAATATGAGCCATGAAGGGCTCGAACCTTCGACCCTCTGATTAAAAGTCAGATGCTCTACCAACTGAGCTAATGGCTCGTACTAAGATGTCTAAACAAAAAATGGCTGGGAAGGAAGGGATCGAACCTTCGCGTGACGGAGTCAAAGTCCGTTGCCTTACCGCTTGGCTACTTCCCAAAAATAAAAAAAAATGGTGGAGGGAGTAGGATTCGAACCTACGAAGGCGAAGCCAGCGGATTTACAGTCCGCCCCATTTGGCCACTTTGGTATCCCTCCATACGTATGGTGGACGCTGACGGGATCGAACCGCCGACCCCCTGCTTGTAAGGCAGGTGCTCTCCCAGCTGAGCTAAGCGTCCATACTTTTATTAAAATCTTGGTGACCCGTAGGGGATTCGAACCCCTGCATGCCAGCGTGAAAGGCTGGTGTGTTGAACCGCTTCACCAACGGGCCATAGTGGAGCTTCCTACCAGGCTCGAACTGGTGACCTCTTCCTTACCATGGAAGCGCTCTGCCTAACTGAGCTAAGGAAGCATGGCTCCTCAAGCAGGACTCGAACCTGCAACCTACCGATTAACAGTCGGGCGCTCTACCATTGAGCTATTGAGGAATACTACTAATCCTAGCATCTGACAATATATAAAATATACATATAGAGAATATTTTATACGATCATTTTAAAAGAAATAGCCTGGCGACGTCCTACTCTTCCAGGACCCTGCGGTCCAAGTACCATCGGCGCTGGAGGGCTTAACGGTCGTGTTCGGGATGGGAACGAGTGGAT
>NZ_JAUSUV010000025.1 GCF_030814315.1 Croceifilum oryzae
CGTTCGCCCCATGCGGAGTAAACATAGGATCTTGTGATCTGGTCAGCGACTTCTTCCGAGATGACTTGTTCGGTGGTACCAAGATAGTCGAACTTAGTCTTCTTGGCTTTGTCGGTTCCTGCCTGTTCCACTTTCGCGATGGTGCGGTCTAAGGAGTCGTAGGCAAACTGGGTCTTGACTTGGTCCTTGGATTCTTTATCGGTCTTGGTATGCGATGTTGGATTTTGAATTCTCGTAAATCCTCATATCCATGTTTATAGTGTAAATGTTGCGAGGAAAGGGATTTTAATTTCTCTTCGCAAATGGGACAGATTACATAATCTTCAAGTATGTACTCTTGAATGTTCATCTTGCCCTCCTAACATCATCATCATAAGATCCAAGCAATTTATTTTTATACATATTTTATATCAGAATTAAAAAATTAACGGTCTCTTCATACCAAAGAGACCGTTAATTACTAGTTCAGCTATCTATTTTTCTTTCCAAGCCAATTGTTCAATATCACAATGATTGAGGCGATGTTTCTTTAGAACAGAAAGAGCTCGTTCACTTACTATTAGTCTCGCAATTTCATCCATACAAAAATCTTCTCCCATCCAATCAGTGACTAGATCATCTGGCAAGGCTACCTTCCCTTCTGAAATCAATTCTACAAATTCAGGAAGTGTACGTTCTGGATACATCTCTTGGAAGAATTCAGACATACTTACCTCCACCTTTCTAAATTGATATCCAGAGAGGCTAGTACTATAAGGGAAGCTAGACTAGCAGTCACAATGAAGCATAGACAAGTCTCTAGAAGAGCATCTCCAAGCCATCCAACAAATTCATAATGCAAGTGACTAACTTTTTGCTGGCCATTAGGAAATGTTTCCATGGAGAACACAGTATTTTCTCCTATTCCTCCAGCAACTTCTGGTTCTAAACAGTAAAGCTTCATACGCACACCTACCTAACCAGGGGATTATATTGACTACCATCAATCGTAGGCATCTCCCAAATACGCTCCCCCTTGCAACCAATACCAGTAATCACCTTTCCCTTCTACGAGATTACATAATAACTCTGTAAAAGAAAGTGCAATAATTTGACTTTCTCCAACCACTCCATGTCGATTATGGAGTATAGGGCTACGAGCAATACGCCAATATTTCTTACGAGTATTACCCCATTCATAGGCTTATTTCGTTAGGAACTCCCAACGAAATAAGCCTTTTTATTTTTGTTCCCGGCTTCTTCCATTGTTTCCAAAGGCACATTCTGAGCCTTCTATGAAGCCATGATTCTATTTGCTGGAATGGGGTCAGAGTGTCTGCCAGAGAAAAATAATTCACCCAACCAACCAAGAATACATTCAATCGTTCAATTCTTTGTTCCATGGTGAGTGGTTTTGAGCGAGAAGTAATTTCTCTAATCTTTTCCTTCGCTCTTTTAATACTCTCTTTAGCAACACGTATTTTAGGTCGATAGTGATGAGTAAAGCTGAATCCTAGAAACTTCCGTTTCCAAGGCCTGTCTACTGCACTCTTCTCTTGATTTACCTTGAGTTTCAATTGCTGTTCAATGAATTCGGTGATGGATTGTTTTACTCTTTCACCCGCTTTGCGGGTTCTCACATAGATGTTACAGTCATCCGCATAACGGACGAATCTATGCCCACGCTTTTCCAACTCTTTATCTAATAAATCAAGCATGATGTTAGATAATAGCGGACTTAATGGACCGCCTTGTGGGACCCCTTGTTCATTGGAAACTCTTAATCCATTGACCATAATTCCAGACTGCAAATATCTGCGAATCAGTTTCAATATTTGTTTGTCTGTTATCTTCTTCGCAAGTAAACTCATTAATTTATCATGGTTCACTTGGTCAAAGAACTTCTCAAGGTCTAGATCTATTACCCATCGACACCCTTCCTCTATATATCCCTTAGCTTTCCTAACCGCGTCATGCCCACGTCTTCCGGGACGGAACCCGTAGCTACAATCTGAAAAACAGGGGTCAAATAAAGGTGTTAGAATTTGGGCGATTGCTTGTTGTACAAAACGATCAAACACAGTGGGTATACTTAATAACCGAACGCCTCCGTTCGATTTCGGAATTTCGATTCGACGGACAGGCAACGGTTTGTAGGTTCCATCTTCGATGGAAGAACGGATAGAAGCCCAATGTTCTCGGATGTATTCTCGTAGGGATTCTACTGACATTTCATCCACTCCATGGCTTCCCTTATTCTTTTCCACTTGTTTGAGTGCTTTCAAGAGATTTTCTCTTGAAAATAGTCGTTTCATTAACATCGATATAATCTTCCTCGTGAACGCTTCGCTCTATTTATGCCATTCCTTACTCCACCCTCCTAGAGTCTCCCATGGACTTCACCACTTCCTCCTCTAGGTATGCCTATTACAGGTTGTCTGTATCAACGTAAAGAATGAAAGCATAGTGAATCGTTCTTCCCAAATGTTCAGCCCTTCCCTTTTTCGAGCGTCCTCTACTCGGGTACTATGGCATCTGCTGACTTCTGCATGTTCAGCTAAACCTTTCGATCTAGGTTACCATGTGGGCATGGCTTGCCATGCAGATCTCCCCGGGTAAGAACGCAGTCTTTCTCTCCATCTATCTGCCTCATTTACTCTCATTCGCCTTCGGTAGCAAGGACTTTGTCTTGGTTTGCAGACTCATCCAACGAATACTAGCCTTTTATGAGATTCGTGTTCCTCAGACCGGAGATTTGCCGCTGGCTTCCTTCAGATTCCACCTCACGGTGGACACCCTTGCCTTAAGCTAATGGTTACTGCTACCTTCACCATTCGGGACTTTCACCCTATAGACTACGCCCATGCCGGGCGCACAAAAAAACGGAATCCCCAATAATGGAGAAACCGTTGATTGTCACTAGAAATCCCTTTAAATATGTCTTTGTTACCCTTTTTCCTCTAATAAAGTCTTCCATGCATCCACCCACTTCTCAGTGGTAAAACGCAATCCCCTTTTCATGATGGTTCGAAGCCTTCCATCTAACTAAACGATAGTCCCACCCTGCTAGCTGCATCGGCTAAATCCAGCCAGCCTTCTTCCTTCATTTGGCTAATCAAATTGTATTTCCATTGATGCGCTTTAGCCAATCCGTCATAACGATGTGGACGATTCTTCTCTAATACAGCTCGCCATTCTTCCACCCACTCCTCAGTAGTAAACCGTATCCCTTTCTTAGTAACCGTTTGTAATCGTCCATCTGTAGCACATTTCCTCGCATAATTGTAAGCAAGACCTAGTTTGTTAGCAGCATCACGTAGATCAATCCAGCCCTCTTGCCTCTGTTGCCGAATAAACTCAGGCCTCCATGTTTTCCCTCTTCTCGCCCTGCCCATATGCTCCCGCGACTCTTTCGGCACGATTAATTCCTTATCCTTAGCCATTCGAAGGCCTATAGGCATCACTTCCTTCTTAAACCATTCTGATCGCTTCTTCCCTTGCTTCCTCATCTTTTCCCGGGTTGCATGTGATACAATCGCTAGTCCAAACGGAATACCATACTCAATCTTGAATTCTCTCATTCCTTCATATCCATGCTTATATTTGAGATGCGATCCAGATAAAAATGCAAGTTTTTCGTTGCAGATGGGGCAAATTACATAGTCTTCAAATATGTACTCTTGGATGTTCATCTTGCCCTCCCATGTATGCTTCTTGATAACATTGTTCATCATACAGAACAAAAGATCAATTGTTCAAAATCATTTATGGAACTTTCGACAATAAAAAAGTCGCTTCCAGACCAAAGTCGAGAAGCGACAATCATTATAGTAATGTTAATCAAACAACACTGGATCGGTTAAAATCGATTACATCAGGATCTACCTTTTCTAAAATATCTTCAAATTTGCTCCAGCCATTCTTTCTAATAAAGCCTGCTTCAGCAGAAGTAATAGGGACTAACCATGCCTGAACAATGGGTATATCATTTTCGGGATAGAAAACATGGAATGAATCTGGGAAGTAAACAGGCATTGCAACATACAATGCTTCCAACTGGGTTCCCTCAAATAACTTCCCTCTTGGTCCAATAACCTCTCCAGCTAAGTAGGCTTGGTGCTTCTCTAATGCCTCTCGTCCAACTTGTTCCAAAATCCCTGGAATATTGTCATATTCAGGTTCAGAATAAGAAACAAAAAACAACTCCATCCTTATTTCTTTATTTGAAACTGGGCTCTTAAGGTAATGGTGACTCATTCCCAAGGTAGAATAGGTGACCGTTCCTGGAAAAGGCCCTTTTGTAAACCGTGCAACTTGAAAACCTTCTATCTTCGAAGTACCAGCTTCAATTTCGCCTAGGTGGCTTTCAAGAAAATCTATATAATCACTCATTATGTTCCTCCTAACTTAAATAATTAGATATGATTCTATGATTATATTAGTGTTCTCAAGTATAATTCACAGAATCATGCTTCATAACATAAGGTTGATTAATAGTAACATTCTATACCATTAATCTCGATTTCCTCTAGGTCTATTACAACTAGGACATTCAAGAAAAGTGTTTACTTGATAATTATCCAAGAAATCTTTTCGCTTTGAATCCAATGAGAATCTTCTGTTTGTCCATGACGGCATATGACTAATATCCCAGTCACGCGACTTACCAGAGAATGGTGGAACCATGACTTCTTTGCCACAGCTAGGACATAATCTCCCGCCATTAGGTCCCACTTCAGCACCTTCCCATGCCTTTTTAACCGTATCCTTCCTCCATGATCCTCGGTTTGTTATATCTCCTTTTTTGTTTGACCCCATTAAAAAATCATCAGGAGCACACATATTATGTGTCAAAACCTTCAAATTCGACACATAGTACGTATGGAAATCCTTCACCTTGAAGTTATAAACGGTTGCTTTTTGTTTCTTCTTAACGATTTTATCAACCGCTAGCTTCTTGCCTTTATCGGTCTCGAAGATGTCGCCTTTACGGAGATCCTTTGCTCTGATCCAGCCTTCGCCGACTACCCAGAAGGGGTGTTCGTCGGTGGTCTGGATGACTTCGTCACCAATGTGGATTTCGTAGATTTCATCTATCTCTCGCTGGAAGAGCCATTCGACTTCTTTGTAGGCGATTTCTCCGGTTTCTTCATTCTTGGCGAGGACTTTGTCACCTATATCGATTTCCTCAATAGGCTTTCCGCCGTCTTCTGTCTCGATCCGTGTCCCGGCTACGAAGCATTTACATGTTGCGTTCATAGCCCTTTTGGTAGTGCTATTTACGAATTTGCTATTCTTGGCGAATTTAAATGCATCGCCTCCGGGGAATATGCCGGCTGCGGTGTAGAGAGCATTTTCGTAGTCGCCTTCAAATGCATACCATGCTGCATGAACTCCATCTGCTATACCCGTTGGATCAATCATGCCTGCAACATCTAATATACCATGTGCGATCGCTTTCCAACTCGATGGCTCTTTCGGCTTAGGTGGTGCTTGTGATTTCGGTTTCGATGGAGCTGGATGCGATTTATTCTTCTTGCGCTCCGCTGCTGCTTTGTCCGCTGCCTTATTTCGTTTTACTAATGAGTCAACATGAGCGTTTGCCTGCTTTCTTCTTTCTGCGCTGGCCTTTTTGCCTCGCCCATTACTACAAAATGCTGTAGGGCAATAATGATGTCCAGTTGCAGCGATATAGGTCTCCCTTGGGAAATCATCATTTTCAATCATGATCTCAATATGACCATCTAAATCGGTACTGCCTACTGGATCCCCAGCCGCAAACCCATACTGATTCGCATTCCCTGGGTCCATAATAAGACCTTTAAACTGCCCTGCATCGGTATACGAGTCCTGAGTCAGGAATCGCCCTTGTTCCGGAGAGTAGTTACGGAAACCGAGGTCATAGGACTTCGTATTCGGATCCCAGCGCTTTCCACTATAACGGAACGAGTTATACATCTC
>NZ_JAUSUV010000026.1 GCF_030814315.1 Croceifilum oryzae
TTCGAATATGGGTTAGCATGATTGTCGCCATTGTTTTATGGACAAGCATGCAACCTTTACCTGCCTATGCGGTAGATTTTATAAACAATGAGTATTACCAATGGCAAATCAAACAGCCATACGCAATGGACAAAGATTCCAATGCACTTTTATCTTTTTATAAAGAGACGGCAGCAGAAAAAAAGGCGGGGTCCAAAACACCAGCCGCTCCTGCTAAAGCGCCCACCATTAAAGATCAAATTATCGACTGGGGAGAACCAGTTATCACCTTAAACGAACCCACCAAGGTTCACGGTGATGGAGCCGAGTTAAGCTGGAGCAAGTACACCGGATCTGGCTTCGTGGAATATCAGGTACACCGGAGTAACCAGCCTAAATTTACCCCGAATGAAAGCACCCTCATCGCTCCCATCGACGGAGTGAATCAGACGCAGTATCGAGATACGACTGCCCAGCCAACTCCGGCGATTAATCCTGCTGATATGGGGCGTACGTATTACTACATGGTCACCGTAAAAACCACCGAAAGCAAAGTTTTCCCTTCTAAGGAAAAGCAAGTGCAATTACCCAAGGCTGGGCTGACATTACAAGTGATCCAGCAAGCAGAGGATACCACACTCTCTAGCGCAAAGCCGACTACGAATTTAGATAAAATAGATGGAAAACCGTTTCTTTCGGTAGGGAATATGGGTACCTACGGAATTACACGTAGCGTAATCAAATTTGACCTTTCCTCCCTTCCTACCGGAGTAAAAGTATCCAGTTCCTATCTCGCACTCATGAATTCTGAGTATGAGGAATCGGATGATAAAACCCCTACGAAATACGATGTCTATTCACTTGCCAAAGGATTTACCGAAGAGGCTACTTGGAATACCCCATGGAGCCAACCCGGCGGAGATATTGAAATAGGATCACTCAATGCCATCAGTACAAGCTATACCGCCGAGTGGCATCTGTGGAAGACTACTCCTGCCGTTCAAGCATGGCTAAATGGTACCAAAACGAACAATGGATTTTTGCTGAAGTTTCAAGGTGAAGACGGAAGTGTGAAAGAGCGGACAGCCTTCCATAGTAGTGAATCACCCGATACATCCGTACGTCCGAAATTAATGGTGATCTATACCACGAAGTCTGCTGGGAATAACTACTATGCCCCAAGTACTCCCTCTTACATGACCACCGGAGCCGAGTATTTGGTAGATGTCACCTTAACGAATACAACTGAAGAGAAATGGAGTGGTTCTACCGATAAACTTTCCTATCACTGGATTGGACCCGATGGGAAAGAAGTGACCAATGCCCGCCTCGATAGTCCTCTACGTCCTGTAGATGAAAAAGGCATCGAAGCCCCGACCCCGATCGATGTCAGCCCTGGACAGACGATTAAAGTTCGAGCAAAGGTAAAAGCACCTGAACTCACAGGGAACCAACAGCGTGAATCCTATAGCTTGCGCTGGGACCTCTCGAAAAATGGAAAGTGGCTCTCACAAGATGCGAACCCAGTGGCTGTGCTAGAGCAAAAAGTAGCGATAGAGAAGAAAGGAGAAGACAAAGGATTTGGCCACAATGCGGCTCAGATAACCGACTTTGCCAGTCCAGACAGCAAAGTTGGGATGAACGTTTACCAAGGAAATGTCACCTTTTTCTACAAGCCCTACTCGAATCCTTCGAGAGGATTTGAAACCTATGCCCAGCTGAACTATAACAGCCTAAGCACCACAGATGCAGGACTTGGAAAAGGATGGTCACTCGGAACTGGATCCGTTGTGAGCATCGGTGCCCCTGCCACCAATGGTGCGATGGTCAACAGTAAAGATGAGATTGTCTCTGGCGCTGTCGTCGTCGTGGATGAAGAGGGAGAAAGCCACGAATTCACGTGGAATAAGAACAAGAATAAATTTGATCCACCCGCAGGACTTAACTTATCCGTCGAATACATAAGTGGAACAGATAAACGGAAAAAATGGGTCTTCACGGAGCAGGACCGAGTCCAATATTTCTTGGATGACCGAGGCTATACTAGTGAGATCGTGGATAAAAACGGAAACAAGCTAATCTATGAATACGAAGAAAGAAAGATCGATAACAAACCGAAACAACTTTTACGCCGCATCAAGGACTCGATGAACCGGGAGACCTTGCAGATTTCGTATAACGACCGAAATAAAATTGATTATATCGATGATATTGCAGGTAGACGGATGCAGTTTGTCTATGATGACCAAGACCGGTTAGTCAAGCTGATGGACGGGATTGATGTAAGGAAAGTTACGAATGTAACTGACTTAAAAACCTACCGATTTGAATACCATCCAACCCTCAAGTCACATATCGTCAAAGTGACCGACTCTCGCGGCAATGCAACCACGTTTGATTACCATACAAGCGGAGACCTAGCGAACAAAGTCACCAAGATGACCAACAGGGCAAATGAACACATTTTCATCGACTACAACGCGAATCAGCGGATTGTAACCGATGCCAATAAAGATCGTCACACCGAATACTCCTTTGATGGCAAAGGTCGTCAAACGCAAGTAAGCGTGATCACCAAAGGAAAAACGCGTACCACGAAGTATCAATACGACGACGATGACAACATGATTCGTCTCGAAGAGCCAAACGGGGCGGTTACCACTTGGAAGTACAATGAGCATGGGCAACCCCTCATGAAGACTGACCAAGAAAACAATGCCTTATCCGATGCTTCTGCTCGAAAATCCACCCTCTACGAATACCAGACTGGGATGGATGGAAGGGTTTCAGAGCTCATCAAAGAAACCTCTCCAGAGGGAAGAGAAGTTCGTTATACCTATGATGCCAACGGAAATATGCTCACGAAGCAAAACTCGATGAGTCTTGGAACAACCTATACCTATTGGCCGGGTGGACTTCTCAAGAGTGCCTCTGATGTGAATGGACACGCTACCCTATCCGACGAGTATGATGCAAATGGATTAGCGCAAAAAACAACCGATGCCAAAGGAAATGTCACATGGTCTACCTATGGACCGCGTGGTGAGACCCTCACCACCACCAATCCTAAAGGTAAGCGCATCACCATGACCTATGACATTTATCAACGACTAGAAAAGACCGAAATACCCAAAGATCTGAAGAAAAACGAATATATCACACAGCTTGCCCCCGCATACGATCAAAATGGCAACGTCATCAAAGAAACATCCGCAACCGGTGCGGAAACCTTTTACGATTATGACGCTATGGACCGGGTAATTGAAATCAAACTCCCTTCTGACTCTGATACCAAAGTCCCACGAGTGAAGAAGAACGAGTATAACAACGTCGGGAAACTGATCAAAGAGACCCAGCCAAACGGAAGTTTGACCAAGGATGATGATCAGGATTACATCACGACTTACGAGTATGACGACTTTGATCAACTGATCGCGACAACCAACTCGTTAGGTCATAAAATTACCTATGAATACGACGACGTCGGGAACCAGATCAAAACCACGCTACCAGAGGGAATTGCCTCTACAGCAGATGATAAAGACCATACCATTCGGAAAGAGTACGACAAAAACCACCGTGTGATTCGCGAAATCGATGCTAAAGACCAATACACCCATACGACCTACGATGCCGATGGATTAATCACTCGCATCAAGGATAAAGATGGGAACAATCTCTATAAATATTATGACAAACGGGGACTACTCGCAGAAGAGCGCGTACCTCATAACGGAAAAGAACTCATTACCAAATACGATTACGATGGTGCCGGAAACCTCCTAAAAGTAGAAACCCCTCGTGGTGTGGCTACTCCGACCAAAGGAGACTTTGTCCAAGAAAAAGTATACGACGAATTAAACCGCGTAACTGAGATCATCTATCCACATGACGGCAAACAATTAGAACGTCCAAAGATGACGTACCAATACGACGAACTAGGAAACGTAACCGAAGTAACGACTCCAGCTTCCTACGGACAGGTCGATCGCATTAAGACCAAGATGACCTATTATGATACTGGCTGGCTCCGAAGCATTGAAGATCCATTTGGAGTGAAGACCGAGTATCAATACGATGATCTCGGGAAGCAAACCGAGCGAGATGTAACGAGTGCCGATGGCAAACTCAAGCGCGAGATGGGTTGGGCTTATCAACCAGACGGTAAAGTCAAACAACTCTATGACTCAGGGCTAAAAAGCACGGCTGCAACCTTCAATAAGAAGATGCTTCAATATACGTACGATGCCAATGGGAACCTAGTCGAAACCAGAGACCTTAGTACCAAGGCAGATGTAGACAAGTATAAGATGAAGTACAATCATGTGAACCAAGTCATCTCGGTTGAAGAGTTGAAAAAAGACAAGGTCACGAAGAAGTTTGACTATAGTTATGACCGAAATGGAAACCTGTTTAATCTCGTCTATCCGGGACAAACTTCGTACTACTATTACGATACGTTGAACCAAGTCTCATCCATGATGAGCCAGACTGGAGGAGATGAAGCCCAGTGGACCGAGTACCAACGTACACCTTCCGGGAAAATCAAACAGGTAAAGATGCCAAACGGCAATCAGACTACTTATAGCTATTACGAAGACCAGAAAACCAAGGAAATGCAAACCAAGAAGCAGGATGGAACGCTTCTACAAAGACATTTCCTCGAGTACAACGAAAACGGTCATCGTACGAAAGACGTAACATCCCTCCTAGGTAGCGATAACCAGCAGATGGATAACACTTACCGCTATGAGTACGATGCTCGTGATCGCCTCATCAAAGCGGAAAAGGATGGGAAGCAGAAGTCTTTTGAGACCTATATTCTCGATGCAAATAGCAACATCGTGGAAAAGAATAAAGACAATAAATTTACTAGCTTCCAATACGATCGCAACCGTCTCATCTCGGAGACGAAAGAAGGTGTTAAGTCCGACTATCAATACGATCCAATGGGACGTGTCGAGAAGGTCAAAGAAGGAGAACAGGTCAGAGAGCAATACAACTATGATCCGTTTGATAACGTTACGGAGCATACCAAGACCGATAAAGAATCTAAGAATCAGATCAAGACCCAGTTTGCTTACGACTCCTTAGACCGCACTATTGCCAAAGTGGAGCAAGCAGGAACG
>NZ_JAUSUV010000027.1 GCF_030814315.1 Croceifilum oryzae
CAGGATCAAACTCTCCATTGAAAGTTTGAGCTAAGCTCAATTTAAAGTAATTAAACAGGTCTTGGTTCATTCACTCTTTAGTTTTCAAGGAACACATTCTATATTTACAAAACTTATGTTATTTTATCATTACTGATTTACTTTGTCAACAAGTAATTTTAATCATGTTATACTTGTTTGTTTATCTTGCGTGTTTTTTGTTATCAGCAATGTCAACGTTGATTAATATAACATGTCCAAAATACAAACGTCAACATATTTTTTCATATTTCATCTTAGTTCTTTTTATTTTGCACAATGGAGCCTAGGTACCCCTCATTTATCTAGGCTCCATTGTTCATCTAAGAAAGAATAGGAAATCTTATTAACAACATTGCTACCAACGTAGTAACCACCAATCCGATCATAACAGGAATTAGATTTCTTCTAGCTACTTCAATCGGATCCACTCCGCAGATAGCCGCCGCCGGCAATATCGCCCAAGGGACCACTGTCCCTCCACCAATCCATATAGCCACAACTTGCCCCAACGAGCTGAGAGTCGCAATTCCCCACTCGATACTCCCTACAAATAAGTGTGAAAGTTGACCAATCAAGGCAATTCCTGAATATCCAGATCCATCCAATCCAGAAACAATTCCAATCCCTGTTATCAGAATGGCTCCCATTTCTGGAGTCACCATAGCTGATTGTGAGATTGCTACTCCAAAATCATTAATAATTCCTTGGGATCCATGTGGTAAAACGTCTCCAAATATATCTAAAAATAAGGACCCTCCTAGATAAAAGAAGGATGCAATCGGGATAACTGGAGTAAATACTTTAAACGCAAACTGGAATCCACTTACCAAGTGTTCGGTTGTTTGTGTAAACGCTTTTTTACGATCAAAAAGTAAATTTGTGATAATGAGGATAAAAATAGAGGTTCCTAAAATAAGAGCAGTGGCCTCATCACCCTGTAAGTCCGCATAAATTAAAGCAAATAAATTTAATGCAAACAAGAGCACAATACAAATAGACCATCCTACTCCGAGCGCTTTCGGCAACTGTTTACCAGGTTCCTCATTTTGTAAGAGATCATCTACATATAATCGATCGGATATACCTGTTGTAAATGTCATAGAACCATTTTTCATATCTCTTCTAATCAAATAGAAAGATACCAAAGTGGTTACCAAACCCATAACAATCACTAATGGAACGCTCGCCAGCATTACATCAGTGATCGGAATATTAGCTGCTTCAGCAGTTAGCTTGGGTGTGCCTTGAATCAAATAGTCCCCTGAAAGTGCAATTCCGTGCCCAAAAAGGTTCATAGAGATGGCAACTGCAATAGGTGGTAATCCAACCCGAATGGCAGCTGGTAATAAAAAGGCTCCAAATAAAGCAACAGCAGGTGAAGGCCAAAAGAAATAAGAAAAGACCATGATAGTAATACCGATAACCCAATAACCTGTAGCGTAATTCCGAATTAACCTTGAAAATGGTGTAATGAGGATTTTATTTACACCTGAGATGTTTAGAACATGGGTCATACCTACTATCACAGATATAACCAAAATCAAGCTTAGTAATTGATTAAATGTATAAAGAAACGAGCTAAAGATTGAACTAGTCGCAAGTAGTAAGTCTCCTGTGGCCACTAAACCTAGAACAAATATACCAATTGTACAAATGATAGCTGTATCCTTTCGATATACCATACTAATAACAATCACAATCACCATAAGTAGATAGAGCCAATGAATAAAAGTTAAATCAACACCCATCTCTCTCCCTCGTTCGCATTTTATTTAGAAACATTCTATTTTTATGTTTAAGACTATGTAATCATTCTTTTATAAAAAAAGACCCTGCCTCATTCGCTAGGGCACTTCAAATGAGGAGAGTCATGAAAAACATATATCCAATAGCTGCCTGAGTCTCTTTTCATAGGTATTCTCTTGTAACGTTCTCTTTAAGCCATTCATTTCAATTTTCTTTCTTTCGTTCTCATTTTTTAAATAGTATTCAATTTTATTGATAAAATCATCCGGATTTTCAAATGTTTCTATCTCTAAACCAGGTGTATAAAATTCATGTAAATCAGGTCGAATATCGGTTAATTGAAAAGAACCACAACTAGCTACTTCAAATGTACGATTGTTGATGGACAAGGCCGGTACTAGAAATTGATTTTGATTTTCATTATGCTCACGATGAAGATTGATTACAATTTTGGCACCATTGTAATAACGAGCTGCTTCTTCACCTGGTGTCCATCCAAGTCGGATCTTATCCTGAAATAGAGAGTAGTTTTGAATTTGATCCCAATATAGTCCCACTAAGAGTACTTTTTTGGTAAGAAGATATGAAGAAATGGAATTAAAAAAAGCAATACGACGTGCCCCATATAAAGATCCAACAAAACAGATATCAGAACAATAGGAAGAGGCTACATTCATGGGGCGAAACACCTCAGGATCTGTGGCCAGCGGAAGATGAAAAACCTTTTGACATCCTATACTTCGATAAAACCCAATACAACCTGTATCTATAGTAAATACATAATCGTAATAGGTGGCAACTTCTTTTGAGATATCTATAAAGTATGGATCATCGGTAGCCCATAAAGCCGTTTTAACCCCCAATTGACGGATTAAAGAAATTTTCTCTGCAAGATATCCATTATGACCGAGTAATACGATAACCAAGTCTGGATTAAACTCCTGAACAACTTGTAATATGTCATCACCTTGATTGATAGTAAGACTATGATGGGTAATCATATTCAAAGCCTTAGCGATGGAATGTTCTATCGGCCAATACGGAAAAGGTATGCCAGTACTTACAAACAAGATTCGTTTGTTTTGATAGAGGCTGTTTTTCGCTTGTCTAGCATCATATTCCATCTGCTCTATATTCTTCTTTTTTATAGAAACGGGCTTATCTGCGTGAGTTCTCCCTCGTATTACAATGTTACAACAAGGACGTTTTCCCTCACAGAAAGCCCCGATCCAGTCCATTTGAACCTTATTTTTTTGTTCATACTGACCCATCATCTCTCGAACAATCTTCTTGATGTGGAATTTATATTCTTTTACTTCATGTTTTCGAAAAGAAATAGCAATCTTATAGGCAGCAATTCCCTGATTTTTTTGACCTATTACTCTCTTCATAAAATCGTTTCGACTAACATGGTCTCCATTTTTATCGAAAAGTCCGTTTTGTTGTTCTATGTGTTTAATATAATTGCGAAGAGCTTTAATGGAGATTGATTTTTTGTTTGTGTTTAGAATCCGATAAGATCCAGTTCTCTTTACGCGTATAGACATCTCCAGCCCCCTCATTAAGTTAAAAAATTGATACTGAGCAATAGCAATAAACTGTTTTTCATTACTTTATTCAGCATCATAAAATGCGTTTGTATAGGGACCTATGTTTATCGTTTTTTACATAATAAAACAAAGCACCCAACTATAAGTTGGATGCTTTGTTTTATTATGTATGCCTGGCGACGTCCTACTCTTCCAGGACCCTGCGGTCCAAGTACCATCGGCGCTGGAGGGCTTAACGGTCG
>NZ_JAUSUV010000028.1 GCF_030814315.1 Croceifilum oryzae
GCCGCAGATGGTGAGAAACCAATTGAGGACATCCAAGTCGGAGACAAGGTCTTATCCAAAGATGAGAAGACAGGGAAAAGGGAGTACAAGAAAGTAACCCGCCTGTTCAAACGCGAAGTAGACAAGATCTACACTGTTCATGTCGGGAAAGAGAAAATCGAAACCACTGCCGAACATCCTTTCTGGGTGAAGGGCAAAGGTTGGGTTCCTGCCAAGGGCCTCCAAGAAGGCGACCTACTTGAAGACGAGAACGGAAAAGCATTACCTGTCGAGAAGATCTCTATTAAAAACGAGAAGACCACTGTCTATAACTTCGAGGTAGAGGATTATCATACGTATTATGTGTCGGATACAGGTATCTGGGTACATAATATGTGTGATTTAACTGATCAAGTGACTAGAAAGCAAATGTTTAATCAAGCTAAAAACGATGCAGGGATTCCTACTTCTTCTAGCCCCATTAAACAAGGATGGATTAATGTCTATGGCGGTGGGGAACGAGCAAGAGTTTATCAGTTTGAAGGGACTGATAGGCATATCATTGAGCATCGTAATGATAAGTTTGGTAGAGGTCTTCATTTTCATGTAGGGGTACCAAAAGATCCTAACGTGGGGTTATTTACAGATGGAACAAGATATTATAATCTGGGGAAAATAGAGGGCTCAGGAATACAAGGACATTACCCAGAGAATAAAAGAGGATTTAGAGAATAGTAGCTAGATGATTTGTATGAGCTATGATCCGTTATACGATCATAGCTCATAATCAGGGAGGGGCCATATATGGAGAGAAAAGAGAAAATCAAAGAACTAGTTTTAAAACAAAAAATCAACTCAGAGAAGCAATCTGTTATTAGGAGATACAAGGAGCGCATAAATGTAGATTTAGATTCTAGTTCTTTTGTTGAAATGGAGTTATCAAATGAAATTAAGTCAGCTTCATATCAGAAAATATTTTCTTTAGATAATAAAGAGTTTGATCAGATAGAAGATATTATAAAGATGATTAATAAGATAGAGAGAAATAATAGGGATAAGTTGTTAAATAGCATCATATTTTATAATTTGAATGTTTTTAATATAATTGAGTTAGCTTTAGGTTGCCGTGTTACGTTGGACGAGGCCTTACAGTTAATTAAATTATCTATTGATAAAATATGTAAAGGAGATTTACAAGCAGATATCATAGTAGTTGACGAGAATTTAGAATATGGATTTTGTGTCGAGGTGGAGGAATACTCATATTTATTTACCAGTTGGAATCTTTGAACTGGCGGTAATATCTTCGGTTGAGGAGTCTATTGACAATCATTCTAAGCTTATAATATCACTAGTCGATTCAATTCAATATCATTCCAAAACAGATGTTCTGCGACGTACGATGCAGGACTACGTACATCCGACTCACAAGTGTTTGATTATAAGCGCTTAGAGTATGGGTATGATGCCAATGGTAACTTAGTTGAGACCAAGGACCAGAGCACAGGAGCCAAGCTGGATACGTATCGCATGTCCTATACGTCCATGAACCAAGTAGCTAAAGTGGAAGATATCTCGAAAGGCGTCGTCAAGAATAAGCGAGAGTTCGAATACGACCGAAATGGAAACATTGACTCACAAGAAGACCCGCTCACTCGTTCGATGTTCTACTACGATACGATGAACCAAGTAGAACAACTCGCGAACAGAGAGACAGGTACCAAAGAGTATCAATGGACGAAGTATGAGCGTACGCCAAATGGTCAGCTTTCTAAAGTGACCAAGCCGAACGAGATGACTACGAGTTATACTTATTACCTCGATGCGCTACTCAAAGAGATGGAGACCAAGAAGAAAGACGGTACCACCATTCAAAAACATGCCTTAGAGTACAATGCCAATGGGCACCGTACCAAGGATACCTACACAGGAATCGATGCAGATAAGAAAGCATTTAACTATATCTATAGCTATCAATATGATCCACGAGATCGCTTGGTAGAATACAACAAGACAGGCACCTCTTCTTCCAAGGAACAGTATGTACTTGATGCGAACAGCAACATCGTTTCCAAGACTAAAGACGGTGTAGCGACCAACTATCAATACGATAAAGACCGTCTCATCTCAGAAACCACGTCTGGTAAGACCAAGAAATACGAATACGATTCAATCGGGCGTGTCTCTCAAATCAAGGCTGACGATGTTACTCAAGAAGAGTATAAATACGACGTCTTTGATAACATTAAAGAGCATCAGAAACTCAGCCAGAAGACGCAGTACGAATACGATGCACAGGATCGTACCATTGCCAAAACGGAGAGCGCCGGCACATCTTCTGCTAAGAAAATCAAATACAACTACCTCGGAACTGGCGGACAAGTTATCTCGGAAGAAGTAGATGGCATCATCAACCGTTCGTACACCTACTCTGCATGGGGCGAACGACTTTCGATGACTAAGAAGATGGCACAAGGTAGTGAGACATCCTACTATCTCAACAACACCGATGTTGATGTAGAAATGCTTCTTGACGAACAAGGGGAAGTTCGCGCTACGTATGGTTATAGCCCCTACGGCGAAAACGACGAAGCTCTCTTCTCAGGAGTAGACAAGCCTGATCCAAAGGATCCGAAAAAGGAAATATACAATCCATATCGATATACCAATAAACCGTGGGATCCGAATACTCAATCTTACGATCTTGGCTTCCGTAACTACTTCCCAGGAGTGGGTCGTTTCTTAACACCTGACTCGTATAACGATGCAGAGAAGTACAAGGGACTTCTCATGGATGCAGCGAATTACAATATGTATCGCTACACCAATGGGAATCCGGTTTCTGCCTACGATGACGATGGTCACGTGGAAAGAGGGATGGATGGAGAATATATCATCATCAGCCCTACCTTAGGAACGATGCGTGCTGTTGGATATAGTGCACCAGGTGTAGATGGTACTTACAAGTGGAATAAGAAAAGGAAATCATGGAACAAGACAAAAGATGAGTATGGTAATAAAATCAAGAAAAGCAAAAATCCTACTAAACAACGGACGCAACATCCACCCAAAGTGAAATCTATGAATAGAAAGCTATGGGATCAAACAACTGAAGTCTT
>NZ_JAUSUV010000029.1 GCF_030814315.1 Croceifilum oryzae
AAACAAACCTTTGTAGGTTAAGCTACTAAGGGCACACGGAGGATGCCTTGGCGCCAAGAGCCGATGAAGGACGGGACGAACACCGATATGCTTCGGGGAGCTGTAAGTGAGCTTTGATCCGGAGATTTCCGAATGGGGCAACCCACCTGCTTGAAGAGCAGGTATCGCCAGCTGAATACATAGGCTGGTGGATGGCATACCGGGGGAACTGAAACATCTAAGTACCCCGAGGAAGAGAAAGAAAACTCGATTCCCTGAGTAGCGGCGAGCGAAACGGGATTAGCCCAAACCGAAGGACTTGTGCCTTCGGGGTTGTAGGACGTCTCACACGGAGTTACAAAGGATGGGAATAGGAGAACTGGTTCTGGAAAGACCGGCCATAGCAGGTAACAGCCCTGTATCCGAAATTCCCATCTCTCCGAGACGGATCCTGAGTACTGCGGGACACGTGAAACCCCGTAGGAATCCGGAGGGACCACCCTCCAAGGCTAAATACTCCTTGGCGACCGATAGTGAACCAGTACCGTGAGGGAAAGGTGAAAAGCACCCCGGAAGGGGAGTGAAATAGAACCTGAAACCGTGTGCTTACAATCAGTCGGAGCACCCCTAGAGGTGTGACGGCGTGCCTTTTGTAGAATGAACCGGCGAGTAACGGTTGCGTGCGAGGTTAAGGCGAGAAGCTGGAGCCGCAGCGAAAGCGAGTCTGAATAGGGCGCTTTAGTACGTAGCTGTTGACCCGAAACCAGGTGATCTACCCATGTCCAGGATGAAGTTCCGGTAACACGGAATGGAGGTCCGAACCCACTAGTGTTGAAAAACTAGGGGATGAGGTGTGGGTAGCGGAGAAATTCCAATCGAACCTGGAGATAGCTGGTTCTCCCCGAAATAGCTTTAGGGCTAGCCTTGGGAGTTGAGTCATGGAGGTAGAGCACTGATTGGGCTAGGGGTCCTTCCCGGATTACCGAACTCAGTCAAACTCCGAATGCCATGTACTTGTACCCCAGGAGTCAGACTGCGAGTGCTAAGATCCGTAGTCAAGAGGGAAACAGCCCAGACCACCAGCTAAGGTCCCTAAATGATCGTTCAGTGGAAAAGGATGTGGAGTTGCCTAGACAACCAGGATGTTGGCTTAGAAGCAGCCACCATTGAAAGAGTGCGTAATAGCTCACTGGTCAAGTGACTCTGCGCCGAAAATGTAACGGGGCTAAACGATCTACCGAAGCTGTGGATGGCGTCACTTACGTGACGCGATGGTAGGGGAGCGTTCTAAGTGCAGCGAAGCTCAAGCGGAAGCGAGGGTGGAGCGCTTAGAAGTGAGAATGCCGGTATGAGTAGCGAAAAGAGGGGTGAGAATCCCCTCCACCGTAAGCCTAAGGTTTCCTGAGGAAGGTTCGTCCGCTCAGGGTTAGTCGGGACCTAAGCTGAGGCCGAAAGGCGTAGGCGATGGACAACAGGTTGATATTCCTGTACCACCATGATTCGTTTGTACGATGGGGGGACGCAGGAGGGTAGAGAATCGCGCGACTGGAAGTGCGCGTCCAAGCAGTGAGGCAGGGGAGATAGGCAAATCCGTTTCCCTATTAATGCTGGGCTGTGATGGCGAGGGAAATTTATAGTACCGAAGTTCTTGATCTCACACTGCCAAGAAAAGCCTCTAGGAGAAGATTGGTGCCCGTACCGCAAACCGACACAGGTAGGCGAGGAGAGAATCCTAAGGTGCTCGGGAAAACTCTCGTTAAGGAACTCGGCAAAATGACCCCGTAACTTCGGGAGAAGGGGTGCCCCCTTATGGGGGGCCGCAGTGAATAGGCCCAGGCGACTGTTTAGCAAAAACACAGGTCTCTGCGAAGCCGCAAGGCGAAGTATAGGGGCTGACGCCTGCCCGGTGCTGGAAGGTTAAGGGGAAAGGTTAGCGCAAGCGAAGCTTTGAACTGAAGCCCCAGTAAACGGCGGCCGTAACTATAACGGTCCTAAGGTAGCGAAATTCCTTGTCGGGTAAGTTCCGACCCGCACGAAAGGCGTAACGATCTGGGCGCTGTCTCGACGAGAGACCCGGTGAAATTGTATTGCTAGTGAAGATGCTAGCTACCCGCGACAAGACGGAAAGACCCCGTGGAGCTTTACTGTAGCCTGATATTGAATCTAGATACGACTTGTACAGGATAGGTGGGAGTCGCTGAAGCCAGGACGCCAGTCTTGGTCGAGACAACGGTGGGATACCACTCTGGTCGTATCGGGGTTCTAACTCGCGCCCGTCATCCGGGCGGAGGACCGTGTCAGGTGGACAGTTTGACTGGGGCGGTCGCCTCCTAAAAGGTAACGGAGGCGCTCCAAGGTTCCCTCAGCGCGGTTGGAAATCGCGCCTATAGAGTGCAAAGGCATAAGGGAGCTTGACTGCGAGACCTACAAGTCGAGCAGGGACGAAAGTCGGACTTAGTGATCCGGTGGTTCCGAGTGGAAGGGCCATCGCTCAACGGATAAAAGCTACCCCGGGGATAACAGGCTTATCTCCCCCAAGAGTCCACATCGACGGGGAGGTTTGGCACCTCGATGTCGGCTCATCGCATCCTGGGGCTGAAGTAGGTCCCAAGGGTTGGGCTGTTCGCCCATTAAAGCGGTACGCGAGCTGGGTTCAGAACGTCGTGAGACAGTTCGGTCCCTATCTGTCGTGGGCGTAGGAAATTTGAGGAGAGCTGTCCTTAGTACGAGAGGACCGGGATGGACATACCGCTGGTGTACCAGTTGTCTCGCCAGAGGCATCGCTGGGTAGCCATGTATGGACGGGATAAGCGCTGAAAGCATCTAAGCGCGAAGCCCCCTCCAAGATGAGATTTCCCACTGACTTAGTCAGGTAAGACCCCTTGTAGACGACGAGGTTGATCGGTCTGAGGTGTACGCACAGCAATGTGTTCAGCTGACAGATACGAATCGGTCGAGGGCTTATCCTACAAATCAATCATCTCTTTCGAGATGCAACTCTCTTTCTCTCATTTCTGATCTAATTTTGAAGGTGT
>NZ_JAUSUV010000030.1 GCF_030814315.1 Croceifilum oryzae
TCGTAACAAGGTATCCCTACCGGAAGGTGGGGATGGATCACCTCCTTTCTATGGAGCTCTTATGAGCATAACGATATACACACTCTCAGGTCTTGGCTTCTTACTCACTCTTTAGTTTTCAGGGAATACCAAAAAACTTCCTACATTAGAGGAAGTTTTTTTCGTATTAACAGTCTGTAAGGCTATACACGTTGTTAGATAAAGTCATTTGTAATAAAAAATGTATCACATTAGTTTAGAATGATACACATTGGTAATAACATATTGCACTGTGGACAACTACTCAATTTAGCCTTTATGATGTTAGTATGCTTATATTCAAATAACAGGGGTGTGGCCCAGATGTTTAAGACAGTTGGAATCTATAAAAATATCAAGGATCCCAATGCGTTTGAAGAATACTATCAAACAAAGGTGTTTCCTATTATCTTAAGCTTACCAGGGGTGCTCAATATTCGAGTCTCGACCCTTATTCCAACAGGACAAAGTAACCCCAACGACGATTCAGTCAAAATACTATTTGAAACCTATTATGAGTCCGCAGAGGCTCTCGAACAACTTATGAGCTCAGAAGCTGGAAAAGATGTTATTCAACTCATATTAGGACATGATTTAGCGGAGTTCGAGAGCTACATAGGAATAGAGACTTTCTTTGGGAAATGATTAAATTTCTACTTTATGATAACGACCCTGAGGTAAATGTACTTTATTAAATACATTTTCTCAGGGTTATTTAATAAAAAGATAATAGTATTTACACTTATAAATGTTATAATATTTTACATAAAATAATTTTGTTGAAAACATAAGATAAAATAACTTTGTTGAAAACATAAAATATGAGGTGAACTATGGGGAAAGTTGTTTCGATTGGTAAAGCATTTCCTTCTTATTTGTGGAAACAAGGGTCGGCTAAAGAGTTTGTTGATAATCGTTTTCAAGACCATATTCCAAATCGAGAAAAAGCCTTACAAGCGTATGATAATGGTCGGATCGAGCAGCGTTATTTGGCTGTTCCCTTTGAACGGGAACTACAACAGCGGAGCTTTGATGAAAAAAACCGCCAGTTCGAAGAATATTTCATAAAAATGAGTAAGGAATCGATCCTAGAATGCCTAGAAAACGTAAATACGCATCCAGAAGAAATCGATCATATTGTGTTTGTAACAAGTTCAGGAGTTATTCATCAAGGGATACTTAGCGTTTTATGCCAAGAAATTCAATGTAGAGTGAACGTGAGATGTACCTTGTTATTTGGACTCGGTTGCGCTGGCGGTGCAGGTGGACTAGCTAGAGTGAACGAATTACTAGCAAATCATCCCCGAGGCAAAGCTGTACTGTGCTGTATAGAGTCTTTTAGTATCAATTTTATAGTTGATGAGGCCTCCCCTGCTCATTTAGTATATTTAAGTCTATTTGGAGATGGTGCTGCTGCAGCATTAATAGTTGGAGACGAGTTAGCGGATGATTTTGTGGGACCTTCTATTATAGCTTCCGAGAGTGTGCTCATCCCAAATAGTAGGGACCTTGTTCACATAGGAGTAAAAGATGGTGGATTTACGGGGGGAGTCTCCCAAAAACTGCCTCTACTATTGGACAAGCACCTAGAAGGAAATACGAAGCGATTCATGGAGAGTCAGGGTATTACGTCGGAGCAAATTTCTAGCTATATTGTTCATGCAGGAGGCAAGAGAATCTTAGAGATTGCTGCTAAAAGGCTTCATATAGATCATGAAGATCTGAAGCATTCATGGGAGATATTGCGAAAGAGTGGAAATACAGCATCCGTTCTAGTCTTACTTATATTGGATGAACTAATGAGAAAAGAGCCGCCTAATCACGGAGATCTTTCATTGATGTTGGCAGTGGGTCCAGGTATTACACTCGAACAAGTAATGCTACGGTGGTAGAAGTGTAACGTTTGTTTTTGCAATCATTCTACATTTAATATTTTTCATAATGGTAGGTGGTCTTATGTACAAAACGATAGCAGTTTACTCCCATATTCATGATTTGAATGAGTTTGAAGTTTTTTATGCTAATGAAGTGATTCCTCGCATCCTAGGCTTAGAAGAAGTAAAGCATATTCGATTCACCACCCTGATCCCAACAGATCAAATAGCTACTCATTCAGAAGAAGTTAGTGTACTCATCGAAACATATTATCATTCAGCTGAAGCATTACATAGTGTTTTAGGCTCAGAAGAAAGCAAGGAGATAACACAATGCTTTCTCTATATTCAGGAGAGTGGGATGGCAAGGATCGAGTCTTTTTTGGGCAATGAAGTTGTATTTGATAGCTATATAGGTGAAGCGAGTCAGGATGGATCATGGGGTATATGATAGGTAAATAATCTTGTATCGAGTGAATCGTGACTCCATTTTACTTACGAGTAATTTGACCGATCATGTTATAATTTCGGTTTATCTGAATGTGATTGTGAAACACGTATATAGTGTGTTTTTGTTCTATAAAAAAATTGTAGAATAAGTGTTGACTCTTATTTATCTGCATGCTATATTAATACATGTCGCCGCGAGATGCGGTGCACAAAATAACGAAATGATGCACCTTGAAAATTAGATACAGAAATGAAGAAAGATAGAAGACATCATTAAACACATGAGTCTTCCGTCATGTTGCATTCACCG
>NZ_JAUSUV010000031.1 GCF_030814315.1 Croceifilum oryzae
GATCGTGAATGTATAACACACTAAATGAATAATATCTAAATCTGCGATTTACAGAGAATAAGAGAGATCCACTCAATATTTCGGGGGTTAAGCCGTTCCTGAACAGTGTTTACTAATAAAAAACCCACACTCAATCTTATGTAAAGGGTTTCTAGCATCAATATCTAGTTAATAATCCCAATATAGGAAATCATCAACAAATTCAATCCAATATCTCCAGGATTTCTCCTTCACCAAATTCAATTGAAGAAAAAACTAAAGTAAATTTACAACCTTCGTGTATTAAATCTTTATACAAATGTCCATATGCCAGATCAATTGTGACACAATACTCTTTTTCACGTTCGATTGGGGTTTCTGGATCACCGTGAATAACTCTACATGAAATCAGTGTATCCCCAGTTTTAAATGTAGTCTTCATGCCAGAGTATCCATCATAGTCAATATCAAACTTCTCATCTAACCTAAAAAGAATTAGCCTAGCCTTCAAGAATAAACTTACACTCATATATTTTCCTCCATTTTAACCCAGTCTGTACTCGTCAGAAGCCCAATTGGCAAATGTAAGGGAGACTGCCACCTTAGACTAATACCAAAATGCCTCTAGACCAAAGTCCAGAAGCATTTTAGTAATGGTTCAGCTAACTATAGACAACGGTTGAAACATTCAATCAAGCACTTCCAAAACTTCTCCCTCACCAAGTAAGATCGAGGCAAGATGCAAAGTGAATTTATAACCAGGATAAAGATGTTTCTTATACATATCTACCTTGCCATATAAAACTTCAATTGTAACAATGTGTTCTTTTTCACGTTCAATAGGAGTATCTTTATCACCGTATATAACTTTACAGGTAATCAAATCTCCTCCAACCTTGCAAGCACAATTCATTCCTGAGTATCCATCATGATCAAGATTATATTTCTCATCTAATCTAAAAAGAATCATTTTGGCTTTCAAGTATAATCTCATATCCATAATGCTGTCCCCTAATAAGCATGCTCGATTTTCACAAAGGAATTATTAAACGTTTTATACATATCTTGATGAACAGTTGCAGTCCCACTTTTAAAAATAAAGGGGTCAACATGTGTGTGATCTAATTGTTTAAATACCTTTTGCGGGATTGTTACCTTCATTATAGCTACTGTATCTGTTGCAAAATCTGCAAATTTGAGTGTCTCATCCAGATTTTTCCCAAACTGCTTACCCTCGAGAGAATTTCGACCAGATCTAAACTGCCCTGTCTTCATAATATCATGATATTCCCCAGCACCAACTGCACGGTATAAATCAACACCACACTTATTATGAACCCAGATACCTGTATCCGACACATAATACGTATGATAATCCTCTACCTCGAAGTTATAGACAGTGGTCTTCTCGTTTTTGATAGAGATCTTTTCGACAGGTAATGCTTTTCCGTTCTCGTCTTCGAGCAGATCGCCTTCTTGGAGGTTTTTGACAGGAACCCAACCTTTATCCTTCACCCAAAAAGGATGCTCGGCAGTGGTTTCGATTTTCTCTTTGCCGACTGTGACCGTATAGATTTGATCGACTTCGCGCTTGAAAAGCTGGGTGACTTTCTTGTACTCCCTTTTCCCTGTCTTCTCATCTTTGGATAAGACCTTGTCTCCGACTTGGATGTCCTCAATTGGTTTCTCACCATCTGCGGC
>NZ_JAUSUV010000032.1 GCF_030814315.1 Croceifilum oryzae
TCGGTCCTGTTAATCCAATGCCGGTTAACCCTGTCGATCCAGTAGCTCCCGTAACTCCAGTAGCTCCCGTGACTCCGCCAGTTCCAGTCGGTCCTATTAATCCAACGCCAGTTGGCCCTGTTGCTCCGGTGGTTCCAGTCGCCCCCGTCGGTCCGGATGCTCCAGTCGGTCCGGTGACTCCAAAACCAGGAGGTCCAGAAGGTCCAGGAGGTCCTCCTGATGGTCCTGTGGTCCCAGGAGGTCCAGGTGCTCCAGTTGGTCCCCTCGTAACATCTGTGCCTAACACGTTTTCTAACTTCTCATTTAAAATCCATTCTTTTTTCCCTATCACATTGATCGTGTCACGTACACTTGCATTAATCGTAAGTAAGTCAGTAATCGAAGGTTGAAAGGTTGTTGACACTCCAGGGAGAGTCCCTAGAACATATTGAAGCTTTTCGCCTTCTGCATTAATAATATGACTAAGGCCTAACTCTTCTAATGCAATAGATGACAGTAATAGATTTACTGCGTCTTCTCGAGTAATTGAAATATTGGGAGTGATATTTGGTATATTGGATTGAGACATGCTATGCTCTTCTCCTTTCTTCCATCAAAGTGTAGAAACCAGCTCAACAAATCCCCTTTACAATTTTCTCAACAAAATCTCCATTGCTGAAAGACTTATTTTTTGGTGATAAAGCCTATGGTTCTCAAAAATTCGGAAGTATCTCAATTGAAGAAAAGGGGCGTATAGAATGAACTACATCTGCCCCTTTCTCAACATGTTACATCCCTATAATTGAATTACATAAGCTTGATGGCGATGGTACCGTGATACCTATGAATTCAATTTCGTGTCGATTAAATAATTTTTATAATAGAGACATTTGAAAAGACAGAAGATATGATGAGAGCGGTAATAGGATCATTTGGTACTCCCACAATCTGAAAAGTAAGACTAGACCCACCCCCGGGCACTTGGAACAGTCCTCCTGAACTAACATTTCGGCCAATTGGCCCCGCAACACCTGTAGCTCCGACAGCAGCAACTTGTGAAGTCAAAGATAGGAAAGCAGCAGGATTAGCAACAACTTCAAGCCTGCCAATTGCAGCCGAACCAGGGGTTAGCGTTACTCGCATGTCGTAAGATATATAATACAAGCCTTGCGTTAAATTAATGGTATCTGGCGGAGTAAATGAAATAAATGCAGGATTTCCATTTATTACCGGAGGGTTAAAAGGAATAGTAACTAAAGAAGTTGTTACAGGTGTGCCATTTACTGGTGTAAAGATAGCATTATTTTCTACTGTACTCGATCCTGTAGGTCCTGTAGGTCCTGTAGGTCCTGTGGCTCCCGTCGCACCAGTAGCTCCCGTGACTCCGTCAGCTCCAGTAGCTCCTGTGGCTCCCGTGACTCCGTCGGCTCCTGTCGCTCCAGTTGCTCCCGTGACTCCGTCGGCTCCAGTAGCTCCAGTAGCTCCCGTGACTCCGTCAGCTCCTGTCGATCCAGTTGCTCCCGTGACTCCGTCAGCTCCTGTCGATCCAGTTGCTCCCGTGACTCCGTCGGCTCCAGTCGCTCCAGTAGCTCCCGTGACTCCGTCAGCTCCTGTCGATCCAGTTGCTCCCGTGACTCCGTCGACTCC
>NZ_JAUSUV010000033.1 GCF_030814315.1 Croceifilum oryzae
TCTATCCATCTTCCGAAAGAGTACACCCACTTCAAACGTTAGTTAAGTGTGTGGTGAATTTCGATTCGGCGTTAGCCGAAAGGCATTTAGTTCTAAATTATTTGCCTTCTTTTTTTTGTTAATGTACAATCAGTCTTAGATATTAAAAGGATTGATTACATATGGAATTAGACAATAATAATCATTCAGTATTCAGCTTGAATTATCACCTTATCCTCGTCATTAAATATCGTCGAAAAGTGATCAATGAGGCTATATCAGAGAAAGCAAAGAAGATGTTTCAGGATATTGGCGAGAAGTACTATGTCACTTTATTAGAATGGAATCACGATCAAGACCATGTTCACGTCTTATTCAAAGCACACCCCAAAAGCATGCTCTCCAAATTCATCAATGCTTATAAAAGTGCTAGTTCTCGCATTATCAAAAAAGAATTTCCTCATGTAAAAAAGCAATTATGGAAAGAGTATTTTTGGTCAAGGAGCTTCTGTCTTCTTACTACTGGAGGTGCTCCAATCGATGTAGTGAAACAGTACATCGAGAATCAAGGGACTAAGTGAGGTGAGATCATGCACAAGGCATTCAAGTTTCGTTTGTATCCAACCAAGAAACAGGTCATCTTAATCAATAAGTCCATCGGCTCCAGCCGATTTGTTTTCAACCATTTCTTAGCGAAATGGAGTGATACATACAAAGAAACAGGGAAGGGACTTACTTACAACCTTTGTGCAGGCCTCCTCGCTGCCTTGAAAAAAGAGTTGGAATGGTTAAAAGAAGTAGATGCCCATGCCCTGCAGTCCTCGTTACGGAATCTGGACGATGCCTTTAAGAGGTTCTTTAAAAAGCAAAATGATATTCCTCGCTTTAAAAGTCGCAAAAATCCAGTTCAATCCTACACCACCAAAATTGAAAAGAAGAATCAATTGCCTGAAGTGAGTGTTGTAGGAAACAAGATCAAACTACCTAAACTAGGATGGGTAAAATTTGCTAAATCGAGAGAGGTTCAGGGGCGAATTCTCTCTGCTACTGTACGCCGAAATCCGACAGGTAAGTATTTTGTATCGGTTCTTTGTGAAATGGATACTTGTCCCTATGTTCCCGTTGATAAAGGGAGTGCAGTTGGAATTGATCTGGGCTTGAAGGATTTCGCCATTCTGACGAATGGTGAAAAAATCAATGCGCCCAAATATTTCAGGAAATATGAAGAGAAGTTAGCCAAAGCTGGGCGCATTTTGAGTAAGCGCACGAAGGGTGGTTCTAATTGGCATAAAGCACGTATTCAAATGGCTCGCATTCATGAGAAGATCACGAATGCTCGTCATGACTTCCTACATAAGCTGTCTACAAAGCTGATTCACGAAAACCAAGTGATTAGCACGGAAGACTTACAAGTAAAAAACATGGTTAAGAATCATAAGTTAGCGAAGTCCATTACAGACGCTTCTTGGGCTGAATTCGTATCCATGCTAGAGTACAAAGCGGAATGGTTCGGAAGAACCATTGTGAAAGTAGGGAAAACGTTCCC
>NZ_JAUSUV010000035.1 GCF_030814315.1 Croceifilum oryzae
CTATTTAGCCCCCAAATTAAATTTGAGTAATCTCCTTTATCCTGTAGAATGAGTTATATACAGTGGAGGAGATTTTTTATGCAAAGAAGACGGTTTACAACTGAATTCAAATATAAAGTTGTTCAGGAAGCGCAAGAGGTGGGTAGTGCGGTTCAAGTTGCAAAAAGATATGAAATTACTGCGAATCTCATATATAGATGGAAAAAGGAGCTTCAATTGTCTACTTGGAAACATGCAGAAAGCGACTCAAAGAGGGCAGAAAGCTACATCCCAAGCGCAAAAGAATTCCTAGATCTAGAAAAAGAGAATGTAAAGCTCAAAGAAATACTGGGGGATAAAGATCTTGAAATCGCGGTTCTCCGCGATCTTGTAAAAAAGGGGAACCCTGCTTATCGGACAAAGTGGAAGTAGCCGACAAATGGATTAAGCAGGGCTATACAGCACGCAAGGTGCTGAAAATAGTCGGTATAAGCGAGCAAATATATTATTATCGCAAAAAGCATCGTCATGAAAAAAAGAGAGTATATAACGGAGGGCGTCCTATCCCTGGATTCTCTTTGAATAAGCAAGATGAAGCGATTAGTGATCTTCAAATACAGGAATGGTTGGGTGAATTAGCCTCTGGTGAAGAAGCAATATACGGATATCGGAAGTTAACGGTTTTACTTCGGAGACAATATGGTCTTCTTATCAATAAGAAAAAAGTATATCGACTCTGTAAGGAAATAAACTTACTCCAACCTCAACGAAAAATAAAAGCTGCATTTCCAAGAAAGATTGCTTGCAATCGTGCCATAACTGCTTCCAATCAATTATGGGAGATCGATATTAAATATGGTTTCGTAGCAGGTGAACAGCGCTTTTTCTTTCTGTTATCGATACTTGATGTGTACGATCGTAGCATCGTGGATTACCATATAGGACTATCGTGTGAAAGCAGACATGCAACTCAGACCATTCAAAGGGCTTTACTGAAGCGCCAGCAATATGAACAGAAGAAATTGCCTGTGCTCCGCACAGACAACGGACCACAATTTATCTCACATGTATTCGGAGATTTCTGCGAGTCAAACGACTTGGAACACGAACGCATTCCACCTCGAACGCCCAATAAAAATGCCCATATCGAATCGTTTCACAGTGCTTTGGAGCGTGAGTGTTTGATTCGTCATGAATTTAAAAACTATCAAGAAGCATACGAGACCGTGATCAATTATATAGATTTCTACAACAAACGTAGGATTCATGGTAGATTATTTGACCTTGCACCTCACGAGTTTTTTCAGGCTACTCTTAAAAAGCAAATTTCATCACTGATCGTGAATGTATAACACACTAAATGAATAATATCTAAATCTGCGATTTACAGAGAATAAGAGAGATCCACTCAATATTTCGGGGGTTAAGCCG